>CANLTZ010000007.1 GCA_947494145.1 uncultured Jannaschia sp.
TCCTCCCAAACAGGATGAATCACAGATCAGCACTCAGGGGAATCCACCACGATTCAGGTTTTGGGTCGGGAGCTTTAGATGCCCGGGCGCGCCCGAGGGATACAGTCATGGAAACGCTAATCAAATTTTCCGGCCTCGATGAAAGCCGCGAATTTACCTATTCAGATATCTGGCAACGGGAAGTGTTCCCCGATTTTTCGCGCCTTTTAATCGGGTCGCGCGACAAAGAAGTGCCGATGATCTTGGATTTATGCAAAGACCTCGAGGGACCTTTCTACGTTTTGTTCGTCCTTTTGGTCTCGCCTCTAGGGAACGAACCTGCCCGTTATCAGAGCCCTGAACCGTTGAGCTTCGACGAGTTGGAGCTTTTTTTGTACAGCTTTCAGGAATTTATCGAACAAGACGGTCGCCACGCTATTTGGGTCGGTTCCATAGATGGCGAGGGGCAGTTCATCTTCGATCGGCACAATTATGTTTTCGCTTATGGCCCGCTCGACGCCTATCTCGAGCGGCTGACCCGCGCAGGCTATAGCGAAGGCACAATCGAAATCCCTGCTCCACATACACATCACTTCCATGCTGATTTCGGCGCAATGGAGGATGAAATCTTGGCGCATTGGCCTTGGGTCAAATCACCGTTGACGCCGGCTGATGAAGACTAGCGCGTTTTGCCGCGAGCCTTAGACACGCTGCGTTGCGGAACGTCGGTCATGCGCGCGTCCGTCGGGCGCAATATGTGACAAGGCAGGCGCCAGCGGCTGGACCTCCGGCTGCGACTTGGGCCGTAGGCACGCTCGAGCACGGCGAAAGAGGGCAACGGTGCTCTACGCAAACCCTAGAACGCCCAGGAAAAGCCCACCCTATCCGTGGCGCTTCACCTCAATCTGCCAGGGCGTGTCGAAATGGTGCTCTTCCAGGTTCTGCCCCGACCCGACCCGGTCAACCACCGCGAACAAGCCCGGCTCATGCAGTGGGGTCAAAACTCCATGCCAGGTGCCCCGGTTGAACTGCACGCCCTGATGCGGCGCGGTGACGAAGGCTTTGGGCTCGGCCTCCGGCCCGTCGGCCACGACCACCAGGAAGGGTTGGCCGTCCATGGGCAGGAAGGCCTGGCTGCCTTCGGGGTGCCGTTCGATCAGGTCTAGAACATGGGGCAGGCGGCGCGGCTTGGCTTCGAAGACAGAGATCGAGACCTCGCCATCCACAACGTCCGGGCGGCACTGGTCGTGCCAGCGGATGCACATGCCTGCATTGATCTCTCGCGGCTCGCCCTGGCCCGCCTCCACGACGGTGCCGAAGGGCGCGAAGGCCTCGGGGGTCAAGGGTTCTGCTTGAATTACCATTCCAATGCCTCCAGCCGCAGACGGGCGATACGCTCCACTTGGGCGCAGGCCTCTGCAAATTCCGTGTCAGTGTCGTTGTCCCGGCGCCGTTCCATGGCGTCCAGGATGCCCGCCTTGTCGTGGTCGCGGACGGCGATGATGAAGGGAAAGCCGTGGCGGTCCATGTATTCGGTATTGCGCCGCTGGAACGTCGCGCGTTCTGCGTCGGTGAGCAGGTCTAGCCCGGCGCTGGCCTGTTCGGCGGTGCTGTCATCGGTCAGCCGCCCTGCCGCCGCCAGCTTGCCCGCCAGATCGGGATGGGCTTTCAAAACGCCCAGCCGCTCTTCGTGCGAGCCTTCGCGGAAGGCTCTTCTCATCGCGGCGTGCAGGCCCGCGGGGTGGTGATGGGCTGGCCCCAATTCCTGCTCCCAAGCCCGCTCCGCCACCCAGGGGGAATGCTCAAAGATGCCGCCGAAGCGGGCCATGAAGGCGTCGCGGTCCAATTCGTGCGCCATGTCGCCCGTGGGCACGGCCGCGTCCGACAATTCTGGTAAGGCATCGCGCACGATATCCGCCGATTGCGCCCCCGACGTGTCGCCTTCCGGGTTTACCCGATCCCAATGGTCGGCGATCTGGGCGCGCGTGGCGATCCAGACGTTTTCGCCTTGCGCGCGCACATGGTCCAGAAAGCGCCGCAAAGCCTGGGCTCGCCCCGGTCGTCCGGCCAGGCGGCAATGGAGGCCCACCGACATCATGCGCCCGCCTTCTTCCATCAGGCAGTCGAAGCTGTCGATCAGGTAGCGTTCCCAGGATGCCCCATCGGGATGCCCCGCCGCGATGGCGAAGCGCATGTCGTTGGCATCTAGCGTGTACGGCAAGATTAACTGGCTTCGGTCGCCCAGCCGCACGCGGTAAGGCAGATCGTCGGCATAGCTGTCCGAGATATAGGCCAACTCGCCCTCTTCGGCAGCCAACCGCACCGTGTTCATGGAGCAGCGCCCCGTATACCAGCCCCGCGGCGGCGCACCGGTGACGGCTTCATGCAAATCCAAAGCCGCGCGGATGGCGGCGCGTTCCGTCGCCTCGTCCATATCCTTGTGTTCGACCCATTTCAGCCCGTGGGACGCGATTTCCCAGCCTGCGCCCTGCATCGCCTCGACCTGCAAGGGCGCGCGGGCCAGGGCGGTGGCCACGCCATAGACCGTGACGGGCAGGTCCCGCAGCATCCGGTGCAGCCGCCAGAACCCGGCGCGGGCCCCGTATTCATAGATCGATTCCATGTTCCAATGCCGCTGGCCAGGCCAAGGCTGCGCGCCGGTGATTTCCGACAGGAAGGCTTCCGAGGCGGGGTCGCCATGGAGGACGTTGTTTTCGCCCCCTTCCTCGAAATTCAGAACGAGCGAGAGCGCCAGGCGCGCGCCACCGGGCCAGTGTGCATCGGGCGGCGTGGGGCCGTGGCCTAGCAGGTCACGGGGGTAACGGTCGGGCATGGTCGCTCCGGCGGTGAATTGTGGCAGCATGATGGCGGCTTCAAGGCACAGATTCTACCCCGATTGGGCGCGGAAACGCTGTGTTCCGGTATTTGGGTTGCCGATCGGTAAACCGTTTTATGGGTGTGGTGAGGGTGGTGTCAGCGGGAAGTGATCAGCGATGCGGAGAGTTGGTGGTCGCTTGATCCAGTCGGGTGCGCTCTGGGGGCGGAGCGTTGTCGGGGCCGGTGTCTCTGGGCGAACGTTTGGTTTGCGGGACGAAGAGAGCTTTCGCTGCGTTTGCGCCAATGGCTGCTTTCGGAAGCGAGAGCGATCATCATTGGGACGTTCCTAGTCAGGGTGCATCGCAACCAATAGCTTGTATGTTATGGAGCATACGGCCAGTCCTTCGTCGATAGCCTGTTTTCAACTCTATCAGTCTGTTGTAGGAACTCAGCTAGAGCAAACCGCCCGGATTTCAGAACCACTTTGTCCCTTAACATGCCTTTATTTCTTGTCTTCTATTTGAGCGTATTTGAGTGTATTTGAGTGTATTTGAGTGTATTTGAGACAGAATTTTCGAGCCATCCTGAAAACTGTAGTAAGCTCTCTGTCCCCTCTTTGGGAGAAGCTGGGTAAAGAGATTCGATACTCTGTCCGCCGTGAGAAAGTACTCCGTCGACGAGCCACGCCTCCAATTGAGCGGATTGAAGCAGTCAAGGCGTCCAAAAAGAAAATCTACAAAAAGCGACAAAGGCGGATAGTTTTTCGCTATGCACTTTTCGGTTCAATTTTCTTTATTTTTTCAAGCCTGACTCTTTCTGCTTTTCTTTGGGAGTGGATCAGCCCGCTCCTTGCACTACTGTACATTTTACAGTTCGTTGGATCTCTTGCATTGATGGCAATTATATGGACTGCATCCTTTGGAGCTCTGCCCACATTTTTTTTCCTAGTAACCGGTGATGGGCTTAGGGCTACCTCCACCAAGTATCGGAACAGTATATATCTAATAACACTGATCTTTTTTCTCCTTGACCAAAGGGATCTACTTGATGAGTTAGCCCCTCTAGTTCCTCTAGAAGCATTGCGTACGAACGAAGACTTGCATGCGCTAATACTATTGGTTCTCACGTACTTTTGGGTCAATTACATCATCGCGCGCCTATATGATGCGGTGGAGCTTTCCCAAAATGGAAAGTCCTTTGAATTTGATTATTTCGCTGTTAATTCTCTGTCCAATATCATTGTGTCAATTATTTCGTTTGTTTTTAATACCGCGTTCCCAATTTTGCTCACTTTGGCGGTCGGTCAAAGGCTGAATGTGGATATCGAACAGGACTTAGCAACGTTTTTTTATCACATTTTTTCAAACATCAGTGCCGTCAATGTCCCTATTATTGATGACCAAATTCATTGGCTTTCTTCATACATATACGAGCGCTTCATAGGGCTTGGTCCATAGATCGACTGCTTCTTGGGTCATAATGACTACTTTTGGCACCTGAGACTTGAACGCAAAGGCCTTGGCAAAAAATCATCTACCACGCACTCTTAGGAAAACGTCCAGGGCTACGCTACGTTATTACTCATGCGCTGAGGGTGGAAGTTGGTACACAGAGGGGCTTCGGCAACGACGGGGTCAGGCAGCGGCCATTCGAGGAATGCGCAGCATTGGTTACTTTGGGCTCAAACCCGACATTCCCGCTCGGCACTCCGGACCGGAATCAAGGCCGAAGACCGCCGGTCCATCGACGGGCCGCCCCCACGGCCCGGCGATTTGGCCGCCACCAGCGCTTCGCTTGGGCAAAGCAATGACCTTGCTGACATAAAGCACTCTAGAAGGCCCCTCGGGTCGCCGCGCCGCGCCCCGTCAATGGATCGGCTTGCACGCAGGCTCTGCCACCAACTCTAGCGGCTCACGCAACGCCCATGGCGATCAGGCTGGCATTGCCGCCTGCCGCTGTGGTGTCGGTGGACACCACCACCTCCTCCACGAAGCGGGTCAGGTAAAGCGGCCCGCCCGCCTTGGGCCCGGTGCCCGAAAGGCCACGACCGCCGAAGGGTTGGCTGCCGACGATGGCGCCGATCTGGTTGCGGTTGATATAGACGTTGCCCGCAGGGGCCCGCGCGGTGACTTTGGCGATGGTTGCGTCGATGCGACTGTGCAACCCGAAGGTTAGCCCGAAGCCCGAGCTCTCGATTTCATCCAGAACGCGGTCTAGCTGTCCTGCCTTCCAGCGTTTGACATGCAGGATGGGGCCGAAGACTTCTTCGTGCAGCACCTCATCTGGCCCAAGCTCAATGATCGTGGGGGCCATGAAACAGCCCTCCGGTGCGTCGCCCTGAAAGCGGGCGCGGTGCTTGTCCACATGGGCGCGCAGTCGGGCCAGGGCGTCTTCGTCGATGATGGGCCCCACATCGGTTGCCGGATCCATCGGGTCGCCCAGCGTCAGCGTCGCGGCGGCCCCCTCGATCATCGTCAGCATCCAGTCTGCCACGTCGTCCTGCACATAAAGGATGCGGCAGGCCGAGCAGCGTTGCCCCGCCGACCGGAAGGCCGAGGCGATGACATCCCGCGTCACTTGTTCGGGCAGGGCGGTGGCATCCACGATCATCGCATTTGCGCCACCCGTTTCCGCGATGAGCGGCAGGATGGGCCCATCCCGCTCGGCCAGGGCGCGGTTGATGGCCTTCGCCGTCGCGGTGGAGCCGGTGAAGGCCAAGCCTGCCAGATGCGGGTCGGCGATGAGGGCACGGCCCGTTTCCACTCCGCCCGGCGCCAGGATCAGCGCATCTGCGGGCACGCCCGCGCGGTGCAGGTGTGCCACGGCTTGGGCGGCGATGCGCGGGGTCTGGGGGGCTGGCTTGGCGACGACCGCATTGCCCGCGGCCAGGGCAGCGGCGGTCTGGCCCAGGAAGATGGCCAACGGGAAGTTCCAGGGCGACAGCGTCACGAAGACGCCCCGGCCTTGGACGGACCAGCGATTGGCCTCGCCCGTAGGGCCCGGCAGGTCGCGCGGGGTGCAGAGCGCTTCCGCCTCATCCGCGTAGTAGCGCAGGAAATCCACGGCTTCGCGCAGTTCGGCAATGCCATCGTCCAGCGTCTTGCCTGCCTCGCGCGCGAGCGTGGCCAGCAGTGCGGGGCGGTCGGCTTCCAGCGCATCTGCCGCGCGGCGCAGGCTGGCCGCGCGGTCTGTCACCGGCGTGTCGCGCCACGCGGGGAAGGCCGCTTGGGCGCGGGCCATGGCTTGAGGCACGTCGCTTTCAGCGGGGGCGGGGGCCTCCGGCGCAGCCTCCATGGCAGCGACAAGCGCGTCGAGCGTGTCGCGATGGCCCAACTCCACCCCATTGGAATTGCGCCTTGCGCCGAACAGCATGGCAGGCCGAGGAATACGCGGATGGCGCGGCGTCTCCGCAATATCGTGCGGCATGTCCAAGACTTGGGACAAAGGCACCGCACTGTCCCCCGCCTGCGCCACGAAAGAGGTGGAGGCTCCGTTTTCCAGCAATCGCCGCACTAGGTAGGCCAGCAAATCCCGGTGCCCGCCCACCGGCGCATAGATGCGACAGGGCAGCCCGGTTTCCGCGGTCACAGCCCCGTAAAGCGACTCGCCCATCCCATGGAGGCGCTGAAACTCGAACCCCGCTTCATCCCCCGCCATGTCCAACACCTGCGCGATGCTCAGTGCGTTGTGGGTGGCAAATTGCGGGTAAAGCTGCGGACGCCGGTCCAGCATGGCCTGGGCGCAGGCCAGATAGTTCAGATCGGTCACCGCCTTGCGGGTGAAGACGGGATAGTCGTCATGGCCTTCCACCTGGGCGTGTTTGATCTCGGTGTCCCAATAGGCGCCCTTTACCAGCCGCACCATGAAACGGCGGTCTAGCCGTTCGGCCAAGTCGCCCATCCAGTGGATCGTGGGCAGCGCGCGCTTGCCATAGGCTTGGATGGCCAGGCCGAACCCGTCCCACTCGGCCAGGGCCTCATCCTCGGCCAGGGCCTCGATGACGGCGAGCGAAAGCTCCAACCTGTCCTGCTCTTCGGCATCGACGGTGAAGTTTAGGTCATGGGCGCGGGCGGCGCAGGCCAGATCACGCAGCACCGGTGTCAGCTCAGACAGCACGGCGTCGCGGTTGCGCGGCTCATAGCGCGGATGCAGGGCGGATAGCTTGACCGAGATGCCGGGCCTGTGGGGCAGGGGGCGGTTGCCCGCCGCGCGCCCAATGGCGGCGATGGCGTCGGCGTAGCTGCTTGCATAGCGGCTTGCATCGTCCCAGGTGCGCGCGCCTTCGCCCAGCATGTCATAGCTGTGCAGTGCGCCGCTCGCCTCATTGTCGCGGGCGCGCTTCAACGCGGCTTCGATGGTTTCACCCAGCACGAATTGGTGGCCCATGAAGCGCATGGCCTGGCGCACGCCTTGGCGCACCGCCGGGCCGCCGATGCGCCGCGTCAACTGCGTCAGCACGCCCGGCACCGTGTCGCCCGGGCGCAGCAGCCGGTTCGACAGACCCAGCCCCCAGGTCGCGGCCGACACCAGCCACGCCTCGGACGCGCCGTGCCCGTCCCAATCGCCCGCGCCGATCTTGTCTGCGATCAGCGCATCCTGGGTGGCCTCATCGGGCACGCGCAGCAGCGCCTCGGCCATGGCCATCAGCGCCAGACCCTCGCGGGTGGACAGGTCGTAGTCCCGGAGGAAATCCTCCAACCCGCCGATGCGCGTCCTGGCGGAGCGGATGCTTTCGATGAGGCGCGCAGCGCGGGCCCGCGTCTCGGCGCTGGCCTGCGCGTGGGGCAGCAGCGTGGGGATCAGGGCTTCGTCGGCGGGCGCGAAGGGGGCGGCGAAGGACATGGCGTGCTCCGGTAAGGGGTGCCTTCTGGATACTGTGTCACTGCTGGTGGGTCTCACCAAAGGGGGCTTACGGATTGGTGATGTTTGGGGAAATATGTAGTCGATGGCACTCTGACTGAGGATTATCATGCAAGTTGACCGAATTGACCGCCGTATCCTCGATAATTTGCAAGAAGATGGGCGAATCCCCGTCACCAGCCTGGCCGAACGCGTCGGCCTGTCCCCCAACGCCACGGCTGAACGGATGCGCCGCTTGCAGCGCGACGGGGTCATCACAGGCTTCCGTGCGGTGCTGTCGCCCCAAGCGCTGGACCGCGGTTTGACCGCTTTCGTGGAGGTCAAGCTGGACCGCACCGATGCGGAGGTCTTCGATTCCTTCGCCAAAGCCATCCGCGCCGTGCCCGATGTGGAGGAATGCCACATGGTGGCCGGAGGTTTTGACTATTTGGTTAAGACGCGCCACCGCGACATGTCGGCCTATCGCGCCTTCCTGTCGGAAACGCTTCTGACCCTGCCAGGCGTGCGCGAAACGCGCACATATGCCGTCATGGAAGCGGTCGTCGAACGCCACGCCCTGCCGCTGCCGGACTAGGCGTTTTCAATACCTCTCAAATGCCAAGTATTCCAGAGATGCGGATTAGGATCCTCTTAACGTAGGAGCCCTAGCACGGGCCTGGCCAAAAACGGCCATCCCCGGGGCGAAGTTGCTTCCGGGCCCGAGGACAGAATGTCGAACGGTTCACGAAAGTGGACACCCATCATCCGCGAAGCGGACGCATTCAAAAGGAAGACACATGTCCAGCATTCTGACCAACAACGGCGCAATGGTTGCGCTGCAGACGCTGCAATCGATCAACAAGAACCTCGGCATGACCCAGTCGGAAATCTCGACCGGTAAGTCTGTTGCCACCGCCAAGGACAACTCGGCCGTCTGGGCCATCTCCAAGCAGATGGAATCGGACGTGCAGGGCTTCAAAGCCATCCAGGAAAGCCTTGCCCTGGGTGAATCCACTGTTGCCGTTGCCCGGAACGCCTCCGAAACGGTCACCGACCTTCTGACAGAGATCAAAGGCAAGATCGTCGCGTCGCAGGAAGACAACGTCGATCGCGACAAGATCCAGGCCGACATCGCGGCGCTGCGCGACCAGGTGTCGTCGGTTGTGGGTGCCGCTCAGTTCAACGGCCTGAACCTGCTGTCCAACAAGGAAGTCGAAGAAGGCAGCGGTACGGTCAATGTGCTGTCCTCGCTCGACCGGTCTGGCTCCGGCGTGTCGTCCAGCTCGATCCAGGTGACCAAGCAGGACCTGGGCACCGAGGCTTCGGCGATCACGGCCGGTTCGACGGCTGTTGCGACCGCGGACAACAACGTTACCGGTGAGGGTGACGCGGCAGCTTTCGCCATTGCAGCGAGCGCGACGACCCGAAATGATGCCACGTTCACCGTCGGAACAGAGGTGGAAGCCGGTCAGGGCTACAACATCGCCATCAGCGCCGGTGCCGGTGCCTTTGGCGGCACGGCTCTGAACACGGCTGCGCTCGATGACATCAAGTATGTTGCCCGTGATGGTGATACCCGTACCGATGTGGCGCAGGGTCTGGCTGACTCCTTCAACAAGTACATCAAGGACAAGGGCTTCGATGATACCGGCGTTTCCGCTTCGGTGACCGACACAGGCGAAGTGACCATTGTCGGTGCCACCGGGAACACCGCCGACAACTTCAGCGTGGCCGTGAACAGCTACGGCTCGGACGACACCACGATCGGTGGCGGCCTTGAGAAGCTTGCCGATGTGGACGTGTCGACGGAAGACGGTGCCGAAACCGCCTTGGAAAACATCGAAAGCCTGATCCAGACGGCCATTGACTCGTCGGCGGCCTTCGGTTCGTCGCAGGGTCGGATCGAAACGCAGGCCGACTTCATCTCGAAGCTGTCTGACTCGCTCACCTCGGGTATCGGGGCGCTGGTCGATGCCAACATGGAAGAGGCCTCGGCCCGTCTGCAGGCCTTGCAGGTCCAGCAGCAGCTCGCGACCCAGTCGCTGTCGATCGCCAACCAGGCGCCGCAGTCGATCCTGTCGCTGTTCCGCTGATCTTCACCCTCGCTCGCCCCGGCTTTGGCCGGGGCGACACCCCCTTTCCCTCAGGCGAAATCCGCCTGAACTCCGCCGCTGGCGGAGCTCGCTGAAAGTGAGAAACCTGCACCATGGGACATGCTCAGACCGCAGCGTCCGCTTATGCGTCGCTCGATCCATCCCTCACCACTCCAGGCCGTGGCGAAGCCATGGTCTTTGCGAAGGTGACCCGCCGCCTGGAAGCCGTCTTCGCCGACGAAACCTCCAGCTACGAAACCCGCGTCGCGGCACTTCACGATAACCGCCGGCTCTGGATGGCCGCCGCCAGCGCCGTGGCCGACGATAGTAACGAATTGTCCGACACATTGCGCGCCGGGCTTATCAGCCTTGCAGGCTTTGTAGATCGCCATACCAGCGCCGTACTGGGCGGGTCATCCGACCCGAAGATCCTTTTCGAAATCAATCGCCGCGTTGCAGGCGGCCTTTCTGCGGGGGCGCGCTGACATGGCTGGCTTGATGTTGAAACTCCCTGCCGGGGATCGACTGGTCATCAACGGCGCGGTGATCGAAAATGCTGGTCGCTCAGCGCGGCTGCGCCTCTTGACGCCGGACACGCAACTCCTTCGTCTGCGCGACGCAATCGATCCGCACCACGCAAATACACCTGTCGGGCGGCTGACTCATGCTGTCCAGATGGTCTTGATCGGCGAAGCGAAGGCCGATGAAACCGTACCAGCCGTCCTGTCTGACCTAGTTGCGCTGCGCAACGCCTTCATGTCCGACGAAGATCGTGCCTGCATTGACCGCATCGGCGCGTATTTGAATGACGGTCAGTTCTATCAGGCGCTTCGGCAGCTTGGCAAATTGCGCAAGAAGGAGGCCGTTTTGCTGGCCGCGCGTGCTGCATGACGTTCCAACCCTTCGTCCCGGTCGGTGGCCTCGGAGGGTGGCGTTTCCTGCAAAACACGCTGGAAACGCAGAAAGAAGCCCACGGCCGGAGCCCTGTTCTGGAGCGGGACCTCGATTACTTCCGCGAAAACATCGGCAACGTGACCTCTGCTGATGAGTTGGTGAGTGATTTCCGGCTTCTCTCTGTCGCGCTGGGCGCGTTCGGTCTGAGCGAGGATATCAACAGCAAGTTCCTTATCAAGAAGGTGTTGGAAGAGGGTGTCATAGACCCGGAATCGCTGGCCAACAGACTTTCAGACAAGCGATATCGCGACATGTCCCGCGCGTTTGGCTTCGGAGACTTCGACACGCCCAACACGGTGTTAACGACTTTCGCCGATGGCATCGAAGAAAGGTATCGTGACCAGAAGTTCCAAGAAGATATGGGGCGGACCAATGACACGATGCGTCTGGGCCTGAATGCTCAACGGGAACTGGCCGCACTTGGTGAGGGCGAGGGTTCCAATCGAACCAAGTGGTTCACCCTCATGGGGACGCCGCCATTGCGGACCGTGATGGAAGGGGCGCTGAACCTTCCCGCGGCCTTCGCGACGCTGCCGATCGACAAACAGTTGGAAACCTTCCAGGAACGGGCCCGCGACGTGCTGGGCACCGACCAGCTGTCCGAAATTGGCCAAGGTGACGTTCTGGATCGCGTCCTCGATCGCTTCACGGCACAGGCCGGTCTGTCCAGCGGGGTAAATGTCACCTCGCCCGCTTTGGTGTTGCTTCGTGGGTTCTGACGTCAAAGCGACGCGGTGATCCCGCCATCCACAAACAACGTGGTGCCGTTCACAAAGCTGGATGCGTCAGACGACAGAAAGATGCAGGCGCCCACAAGCTCCTCAACCTTGCCCCACCGCCCGGCTGGCGTGCGTTTGGCAAGCCAGGCGGTGAAGTCCGGGTCGTCCACCAAGGCCTGATTGAGCGGCGTCTCGAAATACCCCGGCGCCAGGCCGTTGCATTGCAGCCCGTGCTGTGCCCAATCGGTGGCCATTCCCTTAGTCAGGTTGGCGACGGCGCCCTTGGTGGCGGTGTAGGGCGCGATCCCGGGCCGGGCCAGGGCCGTCTGGACCGAGCAGATGTTCACGATCTTGCCTGCGCCGCGCGCGATCATGTGGCGGGCAACCGCTTGGCCCACATGGAAGACGCTGGCGACATTCGTCTGCAGCAGGCGCTCGAACGCATCGGCGGGGAAGTCTTCAAGGGGCGCGCGGTACTGCATTCCGGCATTGTTCACCAGGATGTCGATGGCGGTCCCTGCCGCCTCGAACCCATCGATGGCCGTGCGGACAGCTTTCGCATCGGTGGCATCGAAAGCCAATGAATGAACGGTGGCGCCCCCGTCGCGCAGGCGCGCGGCCGCAGCGTCCAGCCGGCTGGTGTCGCGCCCATTCAGCACGATCTCGGCCCCCGCATCTGCCAGTCCGCGGGCCAATGCAAATCCGATACCCTGGGATGACCCGGTAATCAGCGCACGGCGCCCCGTCAGGTCGAACAATTGTAGGGACATGGCGCCTCCTCCGTCCGCTGGACCGGCTGGGCCGCCCCGGCTATCACATTCCGAACGCCCCCGCATAGCGAGCCGCTCCCATGAAATCCATCACCATCCATGCCGCCCGCGACCTGCGCATCGAAGAGCGCGAGGCGTCCGTGCCCGGTCCAGGCCAGGTCCGGTTGCGCATGGCCATGGGCGGCATCTGCGGGTCGGACTTGCACTACTACCAACACGGCGGCTTCGGCGCCGTCCGCCTGAGGCAGCCCATGGTGCTGGGCCACGAAGTGGCAGGCCATGTGGACGCGCTGGGTGCGGGCGTATCTGGCCTGGCGATGGGGCAGCTTGTGGCGGTGTCCCCGTCCCGACCCTGCCAAACCTGTCGCTTCTGCCTGAACGGGCAGCAAAACCACTGTCTGAACATGCGCTTCTACGGCAGCGCCATGCCGTTCCCCCACATCCAAGGGGCATTTCGCCAGACCCTTGTGGCCGACGCGGCCCAATGCGTGCCCGCCGACGGCCTGACACCCGCCCAGGCGGCCATGGCGGAGCCGTTGGCGGTCTGCCTGCATGCCACGCGCCGCGCCGGGGCAGATATCGGGCGTCAGGTGTTGGTGACGGGGTGTGGCCCCATCGGGCTTCTATCGATCCTCTGCGCGCGACGGGGGGGGGCCGAAACCATCGTGGCCACGGACCTGAGCGCTTTCACCCTCGGCATGGCGCGGCAGATGGGCGCCGATGTCACCGTCAACATGGCGGAAAACCCCGACGGCCTGGCCGCCTGGACCGCCGACAAAGGCATGTTCGACGTGCTTTATGAATGTTCGGGCGCCGCGGCAGCCCTGGCGGCCGCCATCCCGGCCATGCGGCCCGGAGGCACCATCGTGCAATTGGGGCTGGGCGGCGACATGCAATTGCCCATGCAGGCGCTGACCGCGAAAGAGCTGTCGCTCAAGGGTTCTTTCCGATTTCACGAAGAATTCGCGACGGGCGTGGGTCTTATGCAGAAAGGCTTAATCGATGCGGGCGCCTTGGTGACCCATACCTATGATCTGGACGACGCCGTCGCAGCATTCGAGATGGCGGGGGATCGCAACCAAGCGATGAAGACGCAGATTTCCTTTGCCTGACCGCTCAGGTCAGCGTGGCGGGGTCGGGTCGGGGCAGACGGGATAGCAACGCCATGACGCGGTCGCGACAGCTATGGCCAGGCCAACCATCGGGGAACAGATCATAGGGCAGCGGCGGCAAGCGCAGGGCGATGCGGCGCCAATCATGGACGACCATGACGCGCAGCATAGCGATGTCGGTGACCGACAGGTCTGGCAGCGGGCCGTCGCTGAAACGCGCCAGGGCCTTGTTCAAACGCTGCGTCTGGTCGGAAAGCGAAGCTGGCATCAGGCGCGCGCGCAGCCAGTCAGGCGGGTTTTGCAAAGGTAGGGCGAAACCTTGGGGCGTGGTCGAAACGCCAAGGCCCGGCCCCACGGGGATGGCGCCTTGGGGCTGCGGTGCCCCGGGTTCGGTCACGATCAGGAAGGCGGGCAAAGCGGGCGGCGGGTCGTAGATACGCGGATGAGCGGCGCGGACTTCGTCCCGCCCCCATGCCGTCAGGCCGTGATCGGTGCCGCGGCCCACGCGGCGGCTTTCGACCCAGCCTTCCTTGCGCAGCCGGTGAAGCGCGGTGCGCAACGCCTCGGGCCGGATGCCCATGGGCGCGGTCAAGGTGCTCAGCGCCGTGCCCGTCAGGCGCGCGCCGTCTTGCAGCGCCAAGTCCCCGAAGATGGTGACCAGCATGGACCACGTGCGCGGCGGGCTATCGCCCGTCAGGGCGCGGATGAACGGGGTCAGGTCCATGCCCGGCACATAAGGTCTCCACCGCGCTCCGTCAGCCCCGGGCGACCATGGTCAGAAGCTCGTATTCCGCAACGGGCTCCTCCTCCTGGTTCACGACGCGCACATCCCAGCGGACTTCGCCATATTCTTCATTGCGTGGCGTGCGGTGCTTGACCGTCAGGTGGACGCGAATGGTGTCACCGGGCGAGACCGGTTTGAGGAAACGCAGGTTGTCCAGGCCTGTATTGGCCAGAACGGGCCCCTCATCGGGGTCGACGAACAGACCCGCCGCGAAGCTGAGGATCAGATAGCCATGGGCCACGCGCCCCGGAAAGAACGGGTTCCGCGCGGCGGCGGCGGCGTCCATGTGGGCATAGAAGGTGTCGCCTGTGAACTCCGCAAAATGGGCGATATCGTCCAGGGTCACGGTGCGCGGCCCGGTCACGATGGTCTCGCCAGGGCGAAGCGCGTCGAAGCTGCGGCGGAACGGATGGGCCGGGCCCGCATGGGTGGTGGCCCCGGCCACATGGCGCCCGGTGATGGCGGCGATGTGGTCGGGGCTGCCCTGAATGGCGGTGCGTTGCATGTAATGCATCACCCCGCGCACGCCGCCCAGTTCTTCGCCGCCACCGGCCCGGCCGGGCCCGCCATGGACCATATGCGGCAAGGGGGAGCCGTGGCCGGTGGCTTCTGCCATCGAGGTGCGGTCGTTGAAGTAAAGCCGCCCGTGATGGGCCGCGATGGCCAGCGTGATGTCCCGGGCCACGGCGCCATCATGGGTGATGACGGACGCCACCAGGCTGCCATCGCCGCGATTTGTCAGGGCGGCGGCATGGTCCAGGTCGCGGTAGGGCAGCACGGTCGCGACGGGGCCGAAGGCCTCGGTGTCGTGCAGGCGGGCGGCACTGTCGGGGTCGTCGCAGCGCAGCAGCATGGGCGGCAGGAAGGCGCCCGGGCGGCCCTCATCGGGGTCGCCCTGGACCAACGTCGCCTCACCTCGCAGGGTGGCAAGCTTGTCCAGCACGTCGCGTTTCTGGTCCGAAGACACCAGCGCGCCCATCTCGTTGGCTTTGTCACGGGGGTCACCGAACGTGATCGCGGAAAGCCGTTCGCCCAAGGCGGTCACGACGCCGTCCATCTGCGCCTCGGGCACGAAAATGCGGCGGATGGCGGTGCATTTCTGGCCCGCCTTCGCGGTGATTTCCCGCGTGACCTCCGACGCGAACAGGTCGAATTCCGGGGTGCCGGGGGCGGCATCCGGGCCCAGGATAGACGCGTTAAGGCTGTCTTGCTCGGCCACGAAGCGCACCGATTGGCGCAGGATGTTGTCGTTCCCCCGAAGCTTAAGCGCCGTTGCCGCTGAGCCCGTGAACCCGACGGCATCCTGCGGCCCCAGCCGGTCCAACATGTCGCCCAAACCGCCTGCCACCATCTGCACGGCACCATCGGGCAGCAGCCCGCTCTCCAGCATGATCCGCAGCGCGCGTTCCGCCACATAGCTGGTGGCGGTGGCCGGTTTCACGATGGCGGGGACGCCTGCCAATAGGGTGGGCGCCAGTTTTTCCAGCATCCCCCAGACCGGGAAGTTGAAGGCGTTGATATGGACGGCGACGCCGCGCAGGGGCGTGCAGATATGCTGGCCTAGAAACGTACCATTGCGCGAAAGCTGCTCGACGGCGCCGTCCACATAGACATGGGCATCGGGCATTTCGCGCCGTCCTTTGGACGCGATGACCAGCATGGTGCCGATACCGCCGTCGATGTCGATCTTGTGGTCGGCCAGCGTGCCACCAGAATGATAGCTCAACTCATAAAGCTCGGGCCGGTGCTCGCGAAGGTGAAGGGCCAGCGCCTTGAGCATCCGGGCGCGGTCATGGAAGGTCATCGCCCGCAGAGCGGGGCCGCCGACCGCACGCGCGTGATCCAACATCTCGCCCGGGTCCAGGGCCGCGCCGCCTGCTTCGGCAAAGACCTGGCCGGTCACGGCATCTTCGATGGGCCGCGCATCGGCCCCCGGGCCGACCCAACGACCGGCGACGAATGAATTCACGGGCAACAGGGTCATGGCGGTCTCCTCCGATGCGTATTCTTGACCGCTTGGTCGGGTTTGTGCAAGCGTCGCCGCAAGGGAGGATCGCGAATGCAAGCGGATGAACGGGCCCGCCGCGCGGCGCAGGCCATGTGGGCCGATGACGCGGCCTCGGAATGGCTGGGGATGGAGCTTGTGGCCGTCTCCGAAGGCCGCGCCGTGTTGCAACTGACCGTGCAGGCCCACCATTGCAACGGCCATGGCACCTGCCATGGCGGCGTGCTGTTCAGCCTGGCCGACAGCGCCTTTGCCTTTGCCTGCAACAGCCGCAACCAGGCCACCGTGGCGCAGCACGCCACCATCAGTTTCACCGCGCCCGGGCGCCAAGGCGATGTCTTGCAGGCCGAAGCGCGCGAAGTGTCCCTGACCGGGCGCAGCGGCCTTTATGACGTCACCGTGCGCCGGGCCGACGGCACCGTTCTGGCGGAGTTTCGCGGCATGTCCCGCGCCGTCCCCGGCCATTTGTTTGAGGAGGAGGAAGCATGAAAGACCTGTCCCCCCGCCCCAGCGATCTGGATGCGTTCGAAACGATGGACCCCGCCGATTTACAGGCGCTTCAGCTTCAGCGCCTGAAAGACACGCTGGTCCATGCCTACGCCAATGTGCCCACCTATCGCGCGAAGTTCGACGCGGCGGGTGTGACCCCCGACGACCTGACATCGCTCGCCGACCTGGCCCGTTTCCCCTTCACCATGAAGAACGACCTGCGCGCGGCCTATCCGTTCGACATGTTCGCCGTGCCGCGCGACCAAATCGCCCGCATCCATGCGTCTTCGGGCACGACGGGCAAGCCCACGGTTGTGGGCTACACGGCGGAAGATATCGACATCTGGGCCGAGGTCGTGGCGCGGTCCTTGCGCGCGGCGGGCGTGCGGGCGGGGGACATCGTGCACAATGCCTATGGCTATGGCCTGTTCACCGGCGGGCTGGGCGCCCATTACGGCATCGAAAAACTGGGCGCGACGGTCATCCCCATGTCAGGGGGGCAGACGGCGCGGCAGGTCCAGTTGATCGAAGATTTCCAGCCTAAGGCCATCATGGTCACGCCGTCTTACATGCTGAATATCCTGGAAGAATACGTTCGCCAGGGCCTCGACCCCAAAGCATGCCCGCTGGACGTCGGCATCTTCGGGGCCGAACCCTGGACGCCTGCCATGCGCGCAGAGATTGAAGCCGCGTTCGACATGCACGCGGTCGATATATACGGCCTGTCCGAAGTCATCGGCCCCGGTGTCGCGCAGGAATGCGTGGAAACCAAGGACGGCCTGCACATCTGGGAAGATCACTTCTATCCCGAGATCATCGACCCCGAAACTGGCGAGGTGCTGCCCGATGGCAGCCCGGGCGAATTGGTGTTCACCACGCTCACCAAGCGCGGGATGCCGGTCATCCGCTACCGCACGCGCGACCTGACGCGGTTGATGCCCGGCACGGCGCGGGCCATGCGGCGGATGGAAAAGGTGACGGGCCGGTCCGACGACATGATCATCCTGCGCGGCGTCAACGTCTTCCCGACGCAGGTGGAAGAACAGGTGCTCGCCGTCGAAGGCCTCGCCCCCTATTTCCAGATCGAATTGGTCCGCGAAGGCCAACTCGACGCCATGCGCGTCCATGTGGAATGTCTGCCCGGTGTGGGGGCGGACGCGCCGAAGGCGGCATTGGCCCGCGGCATAAAGCAGATGATCGGCGTCAGTTGCGATGTGGTCGTGGCGCCCGAAGGCGGCGTCGAACGGTCTCAGGGCAAGGCCCGGCGCGTGGTGGATAACCGTGGGGCGTAGCGTTGCGCGCGACCACGACGCGAAGCGCGCGGCCATTCTGAAAGCCGCGGCCCAGGTCTTCGCACGCGAAGGGGTGGCCCGGGCCTCCATGGCGCAGGTGGCCGCGCAGGCGGGCGTGTCGAAGGGAAACCTGTACCATTACTGGGACGGCAAGGATGCGCTGCTGTTCGACATTCTCGACAGCTATCTGTCATCACTGCGCGACGTGATCTGCGACGGGCCCGACGGGTTGGAGCCGATGCTGACGAGGACGCTGCTGGCCTATGAAGGCATGGATGATGAGCATCGCATCCAAGCCGAGGGCATGGCGCTGCTGCCTGCGGACCAGGCAAAGGTGCTGCGCGGCTATCAGCGGGACATGGTGGCCGCCTTGTCTGGCGAGCTGGCACGGCAGGTGCCGGGTCTGGACCGCACGCGGCTGCGGGACGCAACCATGAGCGTCTTCGGCATGCTCAATTGGTTTTACATGTGGAACCCCGGCGCCGATGCCGAAGCGCGCCGGGCCTATGCCTGTACCATCGCCGCCATCGCGGAGGGTGGGGTGGGGCGATTGGTCGGGTAAGGTTGTCGGCGCCGCTCATCGGTCCTGCTGCGCTCCTTTGGAGCGGCAGTCCCTCTTCGCGGGGGGCAAGGGTGGCAGTGCCAGATGTTTCGCACGCGAAACAATTTACTAACAGTAGGTTAAAGGGCCGTTTCGGACGTTTCGCGTGCGAAACATTTGCTGCCCAAGTCGCCGGGCGCCGATGCCCCTAATGCCCCACGTCGTACTCCACGACCAGCTTTTCGGTCAGCGGGTAGGATTGGCAGGATAGCACATAGCCGCGCGCGACCTCGTAATCTTCCAGCGCGTGGTTCTGGATCATCTCCACCTCGCCCTCGATCACGCGGCACATGCAGGTGGAACAGACGCCCGCCTTGCAGGCAAAGGGCGCATCAATGGCGTTTTCGCGGACGGCGTCCAGCAGGCTCTGGTCCCGCTCCATGGTGATGACATGGGCGGCGCCGTCTATGCGCAGGGTGACCTCGGTCGGTTTGGCGGCCACGGCGGCACGTGCCGCCTGGGGCAGACGACCGGTCTGGGCGGCGGCGAAAAGCTCGATATGGATGTGGTCCGGCGCCATCCCGTGGTCTTGCAGGGACGCACGCACGGTTTCCATCAGGCCCTGGGGGCCGCAGATGAAGGCTTCATCCACGGTGTCGATCTGCACCCATTGGGCGAAAAGTTGCGATAGCTTGTCCGCATCTATGCGCCCGGTGAACAGCGGGATGTCCTGGGCGTCATGTTTGAGGATGTGGGCGATGGCCAGCCGTGTCAGATAGCATGACTTCAGATCGTCCAGCTCCGTATGGAACATGATCGAATTCACCGCCCGGTTTGCGTAAAGCAGCGTTACCCGCGACTGGGGCTCGCGGGCCAGCACGGTTTTGGCGATAGACAGGATGGGCGTGATGCCGGACCCGGCGGCGACCAGCAGGTAGTGCCGCGCCGCATCGGGGGCGATATCGGTGTGGAAACGGCCCATGGGCGGCATGGTGTCCAGCGTGTCGCCAGGGGCCAGCGCGTCATTGGCCCAGGTGCTGAACGCGCCGCCATCGACGCGCTTGATACCGACCTGCAACGCCTCATCCGGGGCGGAGCAGATGGAATAGCTGCGCCGGATTTCGGTCCCATCGAAGTCGCGGCGGAAGGTCAGGTACTGGCCCTGCACCCAATCGAAGGGCGCATCCAGCGTGACGACCACGGCGTCGCGCGTGGTCTTTTGGACATCGGTGACGGTGAGGGGCTGGAATTGCATCAGTGGCACTTGAAGTAGTCGAAGGGTTCCAGACAGGCGTCGCACCGCCAGGCCGCCTTGCAAGGGGTCGAGCCGAACTGGCTAACCTTGGTGAGCGTGGTGGCGCCGCAATGGGGGCAGGCTTCGGGCCCGGTGGCCGAGGGCGGCGCAATGCCGTAGCGGCGCAGCTTTTCGCGGGCTTCGTCGGTCAGCCAATCGGTGGTCCAGGGCGGGTCGATCTGGGTCAGGATGGTGGGCATCAGGCGCGCATCGCGCAAAGCCGTTTCAATGGCGAGCCCGATGACGGTGGTGGCGGGGCAGCCGGAATAGGTGGGTGTGACGGCGACGATGACCTCCTCCCCGATTAGGGTCACGTCGCGGACGATGCCCAGATCGGTAATTGTGATCACAGGGATTTCCGGGTCTGGGATGGCCGACAGGATGGCCCAGACCTCGCCCTCGGTCTGCGGTACGGGGCCATCGTAGCGCGGCGTGGTGTCGGCGGCGCTGCCAGGGACGGGGGCGGGGCTGGGCTTTACCATGTCGCCCCCGGATAGGCGCGTTGCAGCCACTGCATTTGGCTGAGCATGTGGCCCAGATGTTCGGAATGCTGCGCGCCGTTCTTGCCGCCTTGATGGGCGAAATCGCCATCGGGTCGGGTCAGCGTGGCTTGGGTCAGGATGTCGGTCATCTGCGTGTCCCAGGCCGCGCGCAGCGTCGAGGGGAGGGGCGCGATGCCAGCCGCCGCCATCGCGGTATCGGTGGCATCGTCCGTGAACATTTCACCCACGTAAGGCCAGAGCGCATCCAGCGCGGTTTGCATCCGGGTGTGGCTTTCCGCCGTGCCATCGCCCAGGCCGATCACCAACTCGGCGGAGCGGTCGGCGTGGTAGCGTACCTCCTTCACGGCTTTGGCGGCGATGGCGGCGATGCGCGTGTCGGTCGAATGGGTCAGCGCGTCGAGCAGCAGCAGATGGAAGCGATCGAACAAGCATTGCCGCATGATCGTGGCGCCGAAATCGCCATTGGGCCGTTCCACCAGCAGCAGGTTCCGAAAATCCCACGCATCGCGCAGCATGGCTAGATCATCGGCGCTGCGGCCCGCGCCTTCCACCTGAGCGGCTAAGCCCAGCCACATCTGGGTCTGCCCGATCAGGTCGAGCGCCGTATTGGCCAGCGCGATGTCTTCTTCCAGCACGGGCGCATGGCCGCACCATTCCGACAGGCGGTGGCCCAGAACCAGCGTGTTGTCCCCCATGCGGGTTAGAAAGGTGAACAGATCGCTCACATTGCCCCCACATCGTCGGGAATGTCGAAGAAGGTGGGGTGGCGATAGGTCTTGTCATCCGCTGGGTCGAACATCGGGCCCTTGTCGGACGGGGCCGAGGCGGTGATTTGCGCGGAGGGTACGACCCAGATCGACGTGCCTTCGTGGCGGCGGGTATAGACGTCGCGGGCGTTCTTCATGGCCATTTCCGCGTCTGCCGCGTGGAGCGAGCCCACATGCCGGTGGCTCAGCCCGTGTTGGCCGCGGATGAAGACTTCCCAAAGGGGCCATTCGCGGCGGGCGGCTTTGTCCGCATTGGTCATGTCGCATGCCTTTCTTGGGCGAGTCCGGGGCCCGGGGTCGGCTCTAGGTCTTGGCCGAAGGCCAGAAGGTGCCCGTCCGGGTCGCGGAGGTCGAAATCGTGGCAGCCGTAATGCGTGTTGCGCCGGATCTGGGTCGGGGAAAGGTCGGCGGCTACGAATTCCGCGTGGATCGCGTCGATGTCTGAGACATAGAGATACGCGGCCCAGTGGGAATTGACGGGCATCTCGTCGGCACGGGACAATTGCAGCGCCAACGTCACATCACCGCGTTGCAGGATGGTGAAGACGATGTCGCCGCTATCATCGGGCCAGCCGTTGCCGCGAAACCCGCCGCGCCGGTAGAAGGCGACGGCCCGTTCCATATCCGCGACTTGCAGGACCGTCATGGAGCGTTGCAGGCGCATCGGACCCGATCACTCAGCGGCATGGGCGCAGCGGCGCCAGGCGGTCGTGTCGACGGCGTCCCAGCCGAAGGCGTGATCGGTCGGGCCGTGCTGTTGCAGGTGGGTCAGACGGTCCATGGCCTCAGTCAAGCTGGGCCTGTGGCCATCGGGGACGTGCCACATGACGAAATGGGGCTTGGCCATGCCTTCGAACCAGCTTGCGCCTTTGTCGTAGAAGCGGGCGTGAACCGTGTTGAAGACGTAATTGCCAAGGGCGGCCACATCGTCCCAGACGGACAGGTTGGCGATCATTTCGGCATCGCCGGGCACCGCGATATCGGTGGCGTTGCCGCCATCGGATTGCAGGCGCCAGACGAAGCCAGGGCTGCGTTCGGCGAGCGCGTTGACGCGGTCGAGATTGTCCATGAACTCGGCGATCCGTGGATCGTCGAGGGGGTAGCGGGCATAGCCCACATTCAGTTCGGCCAGCTTCATTCCGCTGCCACCTTTGCGGCGCGTTTCTTGTCGGCATGGGCCATCAGCCCTTCGCGCACCCAGGCGCCATCGTCCCAGGCTTTGTTGCGGGCCGCCAGGCGGTCTGCGTTGCAGGGGCCGTTGCCGCGCAGCACGTCCATAAACTCGGACCAATCGGGTTGGGTGAACTCGTAATGCCCCGTCTCATCGTGCCAGCGCAGGTCGGGGTCGGGCACGGTCAGGCCCAGATATTCGGCCTGCGGCACGGTCTGGTCGACGAATTTCTGCCGCAACTCGTCATTGGTGTTCATCTTGATTTTCCACGCCATGCTCTGCGCGGAATGGACGCTGTCCTTGTCAGACGGGCCGAACATCATCAGCGACGGATACCAGAACCGGTCGAGCGCGTTCTGCGCCATGCGGCGCTGCGCTTCGGTCCCGTTGGCCATCTTCATCATGATGTCGAAGCCCTGGCGTTGGTGGAAGCTTTCTTCCTTGCAAATCCGCACCATGGCGCGGGCGTAAGGCCCATAGGATGTGCGCTGGAGTGGCACTTGGTTCATGATAGCGGCGCCATCCACCAGCCAGCCCACGGCGCCCATATCGGCCCAGGTGAGCGTGGGATAGTTGAAGATGGAGGAATACTTCATGCGGCCATCCAGCAGCATTTCCGTCAGCTCATCCCGGCTGACGCCCAGCGTTTCGGCGGCGCAGTAAAGGTAAAGGCCGTGGCCCGCTTCGTCCTGTACCTTGGCCAGCAGGATGGCCTTGCGTTCCAAAGTTGGGGCGCGGGTGATCCAATTGCCTTCGGGAAGCTGGCCCACGATTTCGGAATGGGCGTGCTGGCCGATCTGGCGGATCAGGGTCTTGCGGTAGCCGTCGGGCATCCAATCCTTGGGTTCGATCTTTTCGCCCCGGTCGATGCGGGCCTGGAAGGCGCGGGCTTCGGGGCTGTCATCGGCGGCGTCGGACTTGACCAATTGGGCATACATGGCGGCGCTCTCGGATCGGGGTCTGGAGCTTTGAAGGTAAGCGAAGTGAGGGCGTCGGGCAAGCTTGGCGTTACAAAAATTCACGTGACCCGTAAATCTGTAACGTCAGCCTTGTAGGGATTTCAGGGCGCGGGTGGCGGCCTGCATCATCGGCTCATGGGTGTCGCGCAAGATTTGGACGCGGTCGAAGCGGTCTGGGTCAGCGGCCACGGCGGCGCGCAGGGCGGCGCCGAAGGCCTGGCGCAATTCAGTCCCGATGTTGAACTTGGCGACGGGCGTGGTGCGGGCCAGGTGGGCGCGCTGCGCGTTTGGCACGCCCGAGCCGCCATGGATGACCAGGGGCACATCGGTGCGAGCGGCGATGTCCGCGATGCGCGCCTCGTCGAGGCCTGCGCCCGGGCCGGTTTGCAGATGGACGTTGCCGACGGAAATCGCCATGGCGTCCACCCCCGCCTCAGCAGCGAAGCGCGCGGCCTCCTCCGGGTCGGTGCCGTGGCTTTCGGCGCCTGCCGCGTAGCCCACGAAGCCGATTTCGCCTTCGCAGGAGATACCCGCGTCGTGGGCCATGTCGGCGATGGCGCGGGTCTGAGCAATATTATCCGCCAGGGGCAGTTTAGAGCCATCGAACATGATTGAGGTAAAGCCCGCATCGATAGCGGCGCGGCAGTCTTCGGCGGTGTAGCCGTGATCAAGATGGGCGACGACGTCCACGTCCACATCCGCCGCCAGCGACCGGAACATGGCGCCCAAGACCGGCAGCGGTGTGTGGTCGCGGCAGGACGGGCCCGCTTGCAAGATGACGGGCACGTCCAGCGTCTGCGCCGCATGGGCATAGGCGCGGGCATCCTCCCAGCCCAGGCAGACCAGGCCGCCCACGGCGCGGCCTTCGGCATTGGCGGCTCGCAGGACGGGGCCAAGCGCGGCCAGCGTCATTTGAACTTGGCCACCATATCCATGATGCCGGGGATGGTGTGCAGCTGGTCGGCATGGGTGGGCTGAAAATACTGTTTTAGCGACCGCTGGCTAAGCCCGCCCAGAATGGTGAAGTAATACATCTGATAGCCGGGCAGCACGCAGCAGGGGTGATAGCCATTGTCGAGACAAATCGTAGAGCCATCCATGATGTGATAGGCATCGCCTGGCTCATTATCGACGCGCTGCAACATCTGCACGCCCGAGCCGTGCTTGGGCTTGAAGCGGAAATTGTAGGTCTCATCATGGCGGGTTTCGATGATTTCGCCATTTTCCGACCGGTCGGTGTCGTGCTTGTGGCTGGGAAAGCCGGACCAGCCGCCTTCGCCCACGGTGAACAGCTCGCTCACCAGCAGGCGGCCCACGCGGTCGTGGTAACCGGCGCCCAGGATATGGGCGATGCGGCGGTGGGTTTTGGTGTCGTCGCTGCCATATTGGACGCGGTCCAGGTCTTTGGTGCGCACGTCGAAGGGTTTCAGCGTCTCGGCGAATTTGGCACCCGCGATGAACACCTCGGCCGTGGCGGTGCGGCAGGTGAAGCGCGCGGCGGTGTCGGTGGGGACGTAGACGCCTTCGGGGTCGCCGTCGAAGACGTCTTCGGTGCGCACGCCGATATCTTTGTAGGTCTCGCCCGCGACGTCCACGGTGACGGAGCCTGTGGCGGGCACGATGCAGGTTTCATAGCCCGGTACGCGGTAGTCGAAGCTTTGGCCTTCGGTCAGCTTGACGATGTTGAAGTAATTCAGCGGCACCGTGGGGTTGTCGACGTCCACGATGGGCGTGTTGGCATTGTCGTGTGGGGGGATGTGCATGGCGTCATTCCTTCGGGGTGGTGGGGCCGGGATGGTCGGCCATGAACGCGGCCAATTCGGCGGAATTGGGCAGGGCCTTGGAACAGGTGGGCCGGGTCACGGTGACGGCGGCGCAGGCGGAGCCGCGCAGCACGGCGTCGCGGATGCTGGCGCCGTGGGCCAGCGACATGACGAGACCGCCCATGAAGCTGTCGCCCGCGCCCGTGGGTTTGAGCGCGTCGACCTGCCAGATGCCGGTGCGGGTTTCGCCGTCGGGCGTGATCGTGACAGCGCCAAGCTCGCCCATCTTGTAGATGACCAGCTTCGCGCCGTCGCCGATGAGCGCGCGGGCTTTGTCGAGGCCTTTGGCATAGTCGCCCGCCATGAAGCCGAATTCGACATCGTTGCCCACGATCACGTCGCACATCGCCCCGGCCCGCGACAGGACGTCAGAGGCCACATCGGGCGAGGGCCAGGAATAGGGGCGATAGTCGATGTCGAAGATGAGCGGCAGCTTGGCCATGCGCCCAAGCTCCAACGCGCGGAAGGCGGCTGAGCGCGAAGGCTCGGCGGCGAAGACAGTGCCCGCGGTGATGAGCGCGTCGTGGGCTGTGTAGTCCACGGCTTCGACGTCGGCGACCGACATCTCGAAATCGGCGGCGCCGTTGCGGTAGATGACCGATTGGTGATCTTCCAGCGTCGTTTCCACCACGGCGAGTGAGGTGCGCGCCTCGCCGCCCACGGCGCGGATATGTCTGCGGTCCACCCCGAAGGCGTCGAGTTGGTTGAGCGCGAAGCGCCCCACGGCATCGTCGCTGACGCAGGTGACCATGCTGGCCCGGCCGCCCAGTTTGACGATCTGGACGGCGGTGTTGGCCGCGGACCCGCCCAGGGCGCTGATGAAGGTGGCGCCGTCTTCGGTGCGGGTGCCGGGCGGGTCGGGGTAGAAATCCATCCCCGCGCGGCCCACCAGCAGGAAATTGTCGCCCGACAGGTTCATGCGCGGCCTTCGGTGTTGCCCGCTTCGGCGGTGTCGAGGATTTCCGGGTAAGGGAAGTTCAGGCCCAGCAGTTGCCGCAGGTCCGGCGAAGCACTGTCCAGCACGGTTTGGGGCAGGGCGGCGGGCATATCCTCCATCGGTTTGACCCATTTCGGCAGGTACTGGATCAGCACGGCATTGCGGTCGTGGTTCGATCGGTTGGGCATGGCGCAGTGCCAGCAGGCCCCGAAGAACAGAACCGCATCACCCGGGTCGCCCAGCATCCGTTCGGCGCGCGCGTCGAAATCGTCGTTTGGGCCCGGATAGCGCAAGTCGCGCTGGGTGCCGGGCGCATAGGCCGTGGCGCCCGAGGCTTCGGTGAACGGGTCGAGTAGGATGGTGACCTGGGCGTTCATGGGAAAGCTGGCGTTCAGCCCGGTCGGGTGTGTGCCCGGTTGATGGAAATCCCAATAGGGGTAGTCGATATGGGGTTCCTGCCCCGGGCCGCCGGGCAGGATGCGATTGGCCGCGATGGACCCCATGATGAACTCGGAGCCCAGGAAGCGCCGCAGCACTGCCATCAGGGTCGGATGGGCGGCCAGACGGGCGAAGACGTCACCCTTGGCCAGCAGGTTCCAGACCCGGCGTTGCAGGTCGATCCGGTCGCCAGCGCGGCCTTGGAAATGGGTGACCTTGGCGGCGTCTCGTTCGGAATGGTCCATGATGATGGCGCGGGCTTGGGCGATGTCGTCTGCCGGGAAGAGCCCGGTGAAGCGGACGGCGCCTTTGCCGTGCAGTAGTTCTTCGCGAATGGCGTCGGGGTCGGCGCTGTCGGCGGTGAAGGTTTTCATACGCCCCTCCGCTGTTTTTCGCGGCGCGTGGCTTCGACGTCGTCATGGGCGGTGCGAACGCTGTCGCTTTCGCTGACCTCAGGCGTGCCAATTTCCCACCAGGTGTGGCCCTGGGTGGTCCAGCCTTCATAGGCGTCGACCTTCATCACGATGACCGAGGTCTTGTCGGCGGCCTGCGCGCGCTTGAAAGCGGCTGCCAATTCGTCGGCGTTGGAGACCGTTTCGGCGTTGGCACCCATGGCGGCGGCATGGGCTTCGAAGTCGATGGTGAAGGGGTTGGCTGCGGTGGGCGTGTCGGCGATCAGGTTGTTGAAGCTGAGTTGGCCCGTGTTGTTTTGCAGCTTGTTGATGACGGCGAAGCCGCCATTGTCCAGCACCAGAACGATCATCTTCTTGGCCGTCAGCACGCTGGAATAGATGTCGGAGTTCATCAAAAGGTAGCTGCCATCGCCGCAGAAGCTGATCGTGTCGCGGTAGGGCTCGGCTTCCGCCTGGGCGATGCGGGCGCCCCAGGCCCCGGCGATTTCGTAGCCCATGCAGGAAAAGCCAAATTCCACATCCACGGTGCCCGCCTTCAGCGTGCGCCAATTGGCCGTGACCTCGGCAGGCAAGCCGCCTGCCGCCGCCACGATGCGGTCGGACGGATCAACCAGGTCGTTCACCACGCCGATGGCCTGGGCATAGCTGTTGGGCCGGTTGCCGGGGCGGATGTTGTCGGCGACGTAGGTGTCCCATTTGCGCCGTTCGGCCTGGCAAGACTGCATCCAGGTGCCGGGCGCGGAATGGCGGCCCATGGCGGCGGACAAGGCCATGAGGCCCAGCTTGGCGTCGCCCACTACCGGCAGGCTGAGATGTTTGATCGCGTCATGGCGCGCGGCGTTCAGGCCGATGAATTTGGCGCCGGGGGCGAAGGCCGTCCACGACCCGGTGGTGAAGTCTTGCAGCCGCGTGCCCACGGCCAGCACCACATCTGCCCGTTCCGCCGCCCAATTGGCGCTATCGCTGCCGGTGACGCCGATGGGGCCGATGTTCAGCGCGTCGTCCGATGTCAGGTTGGCGCGGCCCGCGATGGTTTCCAGCACGGGGATCCCGTGGAGATTGGCGAAGTCGCGCAATTCATCCACGGCGCCGGAATACTGCACGCCGCCGCCCGCGATGAGGACGGGGCGGTCTGCTTGGTTCAGCAGGGCCGCCGCGTCGGCGACTTCGTCGGCATCGGGGGTTTGGCGGCGGATGCGGTGGGTGCGGGGTTCGAAGAAGTCCGACGGATAGTCCCAGGCCCAGCCTTGGACATCCTGCGGCAGCGCCAGAAAGGCGGGGCCGCAATCGGCCGGGTCCAACATGGTCGCGAGCGCGGCGGGCAGGGATTGCACGATTTGCGCGGGGTGGGTGATGCGATCCCAATAGCGGGTGACGGATTTGAACGCGTCATTCAGGCCCAGCGTCGGATTGCCGAAATGTTCGAGCTGTTGCAGCACCGGGTCAGGCAGGCGCGTCAGGAACGTGTCGCCGCAGAGCATCAGCATCGGCAAACGGTTGGCATGGGCCAGGGCGGCGGCGGTCAGCAGATTGGCGGTGCCGGGCCCGGCGCTGGCGGTGCAGAACATCAAGCGGCGGCGCAGGTGGTATTTGGCGTAGGCCGCGGCGGCGAAGCCCATGCCTTGTTCGTTCTGGCCACGGTAAAGCGGCATCTCTTCGTGGACGGGATAGAGCGCTTCGCCCAAGCAGGGGACGTTGCCATGGCCGAAAATGCCGAAGCCGCCGCCGCAAATGCGTGTTCGCTTGCCATCGATGTCGATGTGTTGGGCCATGAGCCAGCGCACGATGGCTTGAGCCAGGGTCAGCCGGACGGTCTTGGTCATGTCATCCCCCCGATATGAAATCGCTTGCGCGTTTCAGGCCTTGAGCCTACCGATGTTGCAACCGGTTGCAAGTGCAATTCCGGGAGGGAGGGACCATGGCCGAGATTGGCATGGGGATCGTCGGCGGCGGCTATATGGGCAAGGCCCATGCGGTAGCCATGGCGTCCGTTGGGGCGATTTTCGATACCGCTCTGCGCCCGCGGCTTGAGATGGTCTGCGCGACATCCGATGCCTCGGCTGATCGCTATCGCGCCGCCTATGGCTTTGCGCGTGCAACGTCCGATTGGCGGGCTTTGGTGGCCGACGACCGGGTCGAAGCTGTGGTGATCGCGTCACCCCAGACGACGCACCGTGCCATCGCCGAAGCCGCCTTTGCCGCGGGCAAGCCAGTGCTGTGCGAAAAGCCCCTGGGCGCCTCGCTGGAGGATGCGCGCGCCATGACAGAAGCCGCCAAGGCCAGCGGCGTGGCCCATATGACGGGTTTCAACTATGTCCGCACGCCCGCCACGCAATTCGCCCGCCAATTGATTGCCGACGGCCGGATCGGGCGGCCCGTCTATGCCCGCCTTGAACATACCGAAGACTTCGCGGGCACCGATGAGACGCCGGGCACGTGGCGGTCCACCGGGCGGGGGCAGGGCACCATGGGCGACCTGGCGCCCCATCCCATCAACTGCGCCCGCGCGCTGATGGGGCCCATTGCGGCGGTCAATGCGGTGATCGAAACGGTCAGCCCCAAACATGCGGACCCAAACGATGACCAGGCGCAGATGATGCTGCGCTTCGCCTCGGGCGCGACGGGCCATCTGATGTGCAGCCGCGTGGCCCAGGGCCGCAAGATGGGCTACGCCTATGAGGTCCATGGCACGCGCGGCACGATCCGGTTTGACGGCGAAGACCAGAACGCGCTTCACCTTTACGTGGCCGAAGGCCCGGAGGCGGAGCGGGGCTTTCGCACCATTCTGACGGGGCCCGAGCACCCCGATTACCTGCCGTTTTGTCTGGGGCCGGGCCATGGCACCGGCTATCTGGCGCAGATTGTTATCGAAGCGCGCGATTTCTTGCAGGCGATCCACACGGGGCACGCGGTGTGGCCCACCTTCCAGGAAGGGTTGGAAGTGGCGCGTGTGGTCGAGGCCGCATGGACGTCCAGCGAGACCGGCACATGGATTGAGACGGGATACGAGACATGACGATCCGCATCGGCAATGCGCCCTGTTCCTGGGGCGTGGAATTCGCGGGCGATCCGCGCAACCCCGACTGGCGCGATGTGCTGCGGCAATGCGCCGAGGCGGGTTATACGGGGATCGAACTGGGCCCGGTGGGTTTCATGCCCGAAGACCCCGCGGTGTTGGCGCCCGCCTTGGCGGAACACGGCCTGACGCTGATTGGCGGCGTGGTGTTCCGCGCCTTCCACGACCCCGATGCCTGGGACGATGTGTTGGACGGGGCGCGCCGGACCTGCGCGGCGCTGGTGGCCCATGGGGCACAGCATCTGGTGTTGATCGATTCCATTTCGCCCCGCCGCGCACCCACGGCGGGCCGTGCCAGCGAAGCCGAGCAAATGGATGCCGCGGAATGGGCCGCCTTTCGCGACCGCATCGCCACGGTGGCGCGGATGGGGGCGGAGGAATACGGGCTGACCGTGGGGATGCACGCCCATGCCGCAGGGTTCATCGATTTCGAGCCGGAATTGGAGCGGCTGTTGGATGAAGTGCCCGAAGATATCCTGAAGATCTGCTTCGATACCGGGCACCATTCCTATGCCGGTTATGACCCCGTGGCCTTCATGCGGCGGCATATGGGGCGCATCAGCTATATGCACTTCAAGGATATCGACCCGGGCGTGAAGGCCCGCGTGATCGAGAATCGCACGGGGTTCTATGATGCCTGCGGGCAGGGGATTTTCTGCAATCTGGGCAAGGGAGACGTGGATTTCCCCGCTGTGCGGCAATTGCTGCTGGATCACGGGTTTGAGGGCTGGTGCACGGTGGAGCAAGACTGCGACCCGACGCTTGGCACTGACACGCTGGGCGACGCGCGGGCGAACCGTGCTTACCTGCAATCCATAGGATTCTGAGCCATGGCAAAGCTGAATTGGGGCCTGATTGGCGGTGGTGAAGGCAGCCAGATCGGCCCGGCCCATCGGCTGGGTGCGGGGCTGGATGGGCAGTTCGCGTTTGTGGCGGGCGCGTTGGACTACAGACCTGAGGCGGGACGCGATTATGGTCTGCGCCTGGGGCTGGAGCCGGGCCGCGCCTATGGCGATTGGCGCGAAATGTTGGAGGGGGAGCGCGACCATCCGGACCGGCTGGACCTGGTCACTATCGCCACGCCCAATGCCACGCATTTCGAGATTGCGCGCGATTGGCTGAAGGCCGGGTTTCATGTGCTGTGTGAAAAGCCCATGACCATGACGGTCGAGGAAGGCGAAGAGATCGTGGCCTTGAGCCGCGAAACCGGGCGCATTTGCGCGGTGAATTACGGCTATACTGGCTACGCGTTGGTGCGGCATATGCGGGCCATGGTGGCGCGCGGCGATATCGGGAAGGTCCGGGTGGTGGTGGCGGAGTTTTCCCATGGCCACCATGCCGATGCCGAAGATGCCGATAACCCCAGGGTCCGCTGGCGCTATGACCCGGCCCAGGCAGGGGTCAGCGCGCAATTCGCCGATTGCGGTATCCACGCCATGCATATGGCCAGTTTCGTGACGGGCCAGCAGGTGACGAAGCTGTCGGCGGATACGGTGTCTGCCATCGAAAGCCGGGTGCTGGAAGACGATGCGATGGTGAACTTTCGCATGGATGGCGGCGCGGTCGGGCGACTTTGGACATCGTCGGTGGCGCTGGGGCGCCAGCATGGTCTGACCTTGCAGGTCTTTGGGGAGACGGGCGGGTTGCGCTGGTCGCAGGAACAGCCCAACCAATTGTATTACATGCCGCTGCGAGGCCGCTTGCAGGTGATCGAACGGGGCGAGGGCAATCTGTCGCCCGAAGCGGACCGCGCCAGCCGGGTGACTGTGGGCCATGCGGAAGGGATGCCTTTGGCCTTTGCGAATATCTACGCCGATTTGGCTGAAGCCATTCACGCCGGGAAGGAGGGGCGGGCCATGGACCCGGTGGCGGACCTTTACCCCCGGGCGGAGGATGGGTTGCGGTCGATGGCAGCGGTTTTCGCGGTGGCGGAATCGGGCACGGCCGACGGCAAGTGGGTGGAAGCGCGGCCACCGATGTTTCGGTAGGTCTTGGGTCCTTGCTGGGCCGACTCGCAACGGGGCGAAGCCTGGAGCTACGCCCGCAACGTGCGCCGCTCGACCAAGCGACAGGGGAATAGGCGCGCCTCGGGAAGTCTGTCTGGGGTGTCGATGGTGCTTAGGATCAGGTCAATCGAGGCTTCTATAATCGCCTCGATGGGCTGATGAATTGTCGTCAGTGCGATGTTATCCCAGCCCGCGATTTCCATGTCGTTGAGGCCGATCACGCCCACATCGCTTGGCACGTCAAACCCGGTATCTTGCAGCGCTGAAATGGCCCCGATGGACAACACGTCGTCGCCGCAGAAATAGGCTTGCGCCGGTGCGGCGGCCCGCAGCAGGCGGGTCATTTCGGCCCGGCCGGCGTCAAAGGAATAGGCGGCGGCGAAGCTGGCGGACATCTCGGCGCCGGGCGCGGCGTGCAGCGTGTCGCGGAACCCGGCCAGACGGTCTTGGGTCGATGTGGCGTCGGATGGGCCACCCAGGAATGCCACGCGGCGATAGCCCTTGTCCAAAAGCGTGCGCGCGGCCATGCGACCGCATTCCACGTTGTCGATGCCTACCACGTGGGTCGCGGGCGCGCTTGTCCATCGACCGAAGGAATGGACGACGGGTAGCCCGGCTTCCTTGAAGGCCAACGCGAAACTGGCGGGCAAGGTGGACGATGCGATGATGACCCCATCAACGGAATATTGCCGCAACATGCGGACCGACGCGTCGGGGTCGGTTTCACCGGAAAGGTTGACCAGGAGGGGTCGCAGCCCGCGTTCCTGCAAGCCGCGGGTGAAGCGGTCGAAGACTTCCAGGAACAGGGGGTTATGGAAGTTGGACGACACCAGCCCGATCAGCTTGGTGCGCCCTGTCGCAAGCGCCGAGGCTAGGGCAGAGGGGGCATAGCCCAACTCTGCCGCGGCCTTTTCGACCTTGGCACGAGTCAAAGGGCTGACCGATGCGCCCTGCGTGTAGGTGCGCGACACCGCCGAGCGTGACACGCCCGCCCGCTGGGCAACGTCCTTAAGGGTGACGGGCATGGGGGCTCCGCTCTGGGTTTGGTTGGGGAAAGACTGTGACAGTGAGGCCGTGGCTGCAACCGGTTGCAAGCGAGGTGTCGAGGCACAGGTGATCTTGCCCGCTAAAGAAGCGCTTTCGCCAGCATCATGTGCACGCCCTTTTCACGGTTCACCGTCTGCGTGACGTGCAGGTCCCCCGCGAGCGAGCAGAGCATGTAGGCCTCGCTCCGCGATATCCCCATGCGCTCTTCCACCCAGGTGATCATGTTGCGCGTGGCGGTCTGGGCGCAGATATCGAGGCTCGGATCGGTGGCGAGGGTGATCCAATGGGTCGGCGTCTCGGCCAGAAGCATGGCGGGCAGGTCGTCGCGCAGCGTCAGGCGGAAGCGGCCATCGAGTGCGGTTTCGATGGCGGTGACGCAGACTTCACCGTCGCCCTGGGCGCCGTGGCCATCGCCCACGGAAAACAGCGCGCCCTTGGTATGGACGGGCAGGTAAAGCGTCGTGCCTACGACCAATTCCTTGCAGTCCAGATTGCCGCCATGGGCGCGCGGCTCGATGGTGGAGATGCGGCCCCAGCCCGGCGGCGGGGCCACGCCCATGACGCCGAAGAAGGGGGCAAGCGGCAGGTCGCGCCCCCAGGGCAAACGCGCCGTCATGGCGTGCCGGTCAAGCGGCAGGATGGTGCGGGTCGTGGTGTCGAATTCGAGCGGCAGCGCGCCGGAAAGCGGGCGGATGACATTGTAGCCCCAATCCTGGGCCAGCGTGACGTCGAGGATGTCGACCTGAAGAACATGGCCCGGGCGCGCGCCCGTCACGGCCACGGGCCCCGTCAGGATGTGGCCGGGCAGGGCCGGTGGCCCGGCTGCGTGGATGGCGCGCAGGGCCGTCGGGATGAAGAAGTCGCCATCCGCAAGTTCCGGCGCGTCCAGGACTTCCGGGGAGCCGGACACGGTGCGGATCGTGACCTCCGCCCCGCTGTCAATCTGCGCCACCGGGGGCAGTGTCGCATCGAAGTAGCCCCAATGGGCGGTGGCGGGCCCGGCCTCGACGATCATGGCGCCAGCCTTTGTTCGGCCAGTTCCACCCAGTAGGAACAGCCCGTGGGAATGATGTCGTCATTGAAGTCATATTCCGGGTGGTGGAGACCCGCAGACGGCCCGTTCCCGATCTGGATATAGGCGCCGGGGCAGGCCTTGAGCATATAGGCGAAGTCTTCGCCACCCGTGGTGCGCGGCGCTTCGGTATCGACATCCCCCCGGACGGCTTTGGCCGCTTTGGCGGCGTAGACGGTTTCATCCGCGTGGTTCGCCATGACAGGATAGGGTTCTTCCTCAAAATGAAAGGACGCATCGGCGCCGTAGGCTTGGGCGGTGGAGGTAACCAAGCGTTTGATGTTTTCGACGGCGATGGTACGGGCGGCGTCGTCGAAGCTTCGGATGGTGCCGCGCAGGGTAGCGCCATTGGGGATGACGTTGAACGCCTCGGTGTCGGTGTGAAACGCGGTGACCGAAACAACCAGGGGTTGCTGCGGGTCGGTGTTGCGGCTGACGACAGATTGCAGCGCCATCACGATGGCCGATGCGGCGAGCGTTGTGTCGACGCTGTTATGGGGACGCGCCGCATGGCCGCCCTTGCCGCGCACGTCGATGCGGAAACTGTCGACGGCGGCATAGAAGGGCCCGGGCCGAATGGCGAATTGGCCTGCGGGCAAAAGCGGGGAATTGTGCATCCCGTAGACTTCTGAAATATCGAAGCGATCCATCAGACCGTCTTGCACCATGGCCTCGGCGCCGGCGCCGCCTTCTTCGGCGGGCTGGAAAATCACTGCAACGGTGCCCGCGAAATTGCGCGCTTCTGCCAGGTATTGCGCGGCGCCCAGAAGCATGGCGGTGTGGCCGTCATGGCCACAGGCATGCATGTGGCCAGGCACCCGTGAAGCGTAGGGCGCGCCCGTGGCCTCATGGATAGGCAACGCATCCATGTCAGCGCGTAGGCCGATGGTGCGGGCGTTACCCCCTGGGTTGAACTTGCCGCGGATCAAACCGACGACGCCGGTCTGCCCGACCCCGGTGACGACTTCATCGCAGCCGAATGCGCGGAGTTTGTCCGCCACGAAAGCCGCAGTGCGCGGCACTTCGTAGAGCAGTTCCGGGTTGGCATGGAGGTCACGGCGCCAGGCCGTGATCTCGGCGGTGAGGTCGGCGAATCGGTTTCGAATTGGCATCGTCTGACTTTCAGGATTTTGAGGGGTTAGGGGGTGAAAATGTCGTAAAACATACAATTCAAAGGTTTTTCGAAACTTGAAACCGCAGAAACATGACATGTTGTCTTTTAAGTCTGACAGACTCGGTGTCCGCTAAATGGCATCTTGGGACGGTAGAACCGCTGTACCGGAGTGAAAGGAACGTCTAGATGCGCGATTCTCTCCCCGCTTGTGATAGGCCGTCGATCGCCCGCTCCCATGGCATCGATGCCAACGTCCCCGTGGCGTCCTCCACGACCCGTCGGCGGTTCTGCATGCTTTCTGCGGCAGCCCTTGTCGGATTGTCCACGAATTCGTCCCTGGCCGCCTCAGGGGTTCGCACCCGCGACGTGGGCGAATTGCGCCTGACGACGATGTCTGATGGTCATTTCGATCTGCCCCTGACCCGGTTTCCCAATGCCCCCGATATCGTCGACCGGCGTCCTGTCCGGGTCGGTGCCAATGCCTGGGTGATCGAGACGCCCACACGCCTTGTCCTGGTGGATGCCGGGTCGGGCGCGGCGATGCAGCAGCTTTTCCCCGATACCGGCCGTTTGGCCGACCGTCTGACGGCTGGCGGGGTTTCTGCTCAGGACGTGACCGATATCATACTGACCCATATGCATACCGACCATATCGGTGGTCTGATGGTCAACGGTGTGCCCCGCTTCCCCAACGCAACGGTCCACATCGCCGAGGCGGACTGGGCGTTTTGGATGGATCCGGGCCGCACCACGCAGGTGCCGCGCAACCAGCTTTCAGAGGCGGTTTTGGTCGTTCAGCTTGCCAAAGCACTGAATTACGATGTGATGCTGCATTCGGGCCAGGTGGACTTGGGCGAAGGGATCATCATGGAGCCCGCGCCGGGCCATACGCCTGGCCACATGGTGGTGCGGCTCGATTCAGGTGGCCAGCAGGCCATGATCTTGAGCGATGCGATGATTTGCGGGCCCATGCAAATGGCCTACCCGGAAGTGACGTATATGCTGGATGTCGATCCAATCGGTGCTGCCGAGTTCCGCAGACGCTGCTTCGACATGCTTGCGACAGACGGGATTCCCTTTACTTCAACGCATCTTAACACTATGGCATTGGGGAATGTCGGCCGGTTTGGAACCGGGTTCAGCTTCCACCCGGCTTGAGTGTGGGGCGATGCGACAGCCAAGCGGCGACCTCGCATCCCGTCGTCGCGACGCCGAGAGAGGGCGAAGAGATGAGCAAATCTCCCAACACGCTCTTGCAGCGGGATTATGGCCAACTCTACGGAGATCTCTATGGCCATTTTCCGCAGGAACGCCGCGTGGTCGGCTCAAACGGGTTGTCCATCCTGCAAGTGTCGCAGGAAGGGCACGAAAAAACGCATCCAGCGGTCGCGTCGGTTGTGTTCCGGCTGAATGTCGAGGGCGCGTTGTCCCATTCGCGGGTGAATTTCGGAGAAGGCGACATCGACCTTACCGGCCGTCCCGGAAGCTTTTATCTGGCGCCCGCCCGCGCTGTGGCCCAGTGGGAGAGCGAGGGCGATCACCGGATCATGCTCATGGCCATTCCAGAAGCCAGGGTTCAGACCATGCTTGGCGCCGAGGACGAACCCGACCCGCTCGGGTCCCTTTATGGTCGAGAATTGCACAGCCCTACTGTGTCCGCGTTGATGTCCCAGATCTGGACGCATTCTGCACAGCAAGGTCGGTCGGATCGGTTGATTTCCGATGGGCTGGTTCTGTCGCTGCTTGGCACGTTGGTCGGTCATGCCGAGGCAGGTGCCATGGATGACGACGGCCGCGGCGACAGGCCGCTTGATGCAACCCGCTTGCAGCGGGTGACCGACTACGTGGAAGAAAACTTGGCCGTGCCTTTGACGGTGGACATGTTGGCCGACATTGCCTGCCTGTCGTCGTTCCACTTCGCGCGCCGCTTCCGTGAGGCCACTGGGGAAACCCCCCATGCCTACGTCATCGGCCGTCGAATAGATGCCGGGCGCCGAATGCTGGAGGCGGACGAGCTTTCCATCGGGGAAATCGCCCATGCCTGCGGCTTTTCAAGCCAGTCGCATTTCACGACGCAGTTCCGTTCACGCTTGGGCATGCCGCCTGGCGCATGGCGAAACAGGGCGCGCAAGGGCGGTTGAAGCGGACGTTCAAGCCAGCTTAGCGACCGGCCAAGCCTGAAAGCAGGCGGAAGCCATCCTCGATCCGATCCAGGCCTTGCGCGGCGAAGATATCGTTTAGGCGCGGCATGATGGCGACGGCGCGGTCGATTTCGGGATTTGCGCCTCGTTCGTAGAGGCCGGATGTCACCATCAATGCATTGCGATCATAGACGCTCAGCGCCTTGCGAACGTCGGCGATAGTGGCGTTTTCCGCCTCTGTCGCGGCGTCCGGCAGGGACCGCGAGACGGAGCGCAGGACATCCACCGCCGGGAACCGCCCGCCTTCGGCGATTTCGCGCGACAGCACGATATGGCCATCAAGCTGGCCACGGACGATGTCGGCGACGGGTTCTTCCATGTCCGATCCGGCCACCAGGACCGAGAAGATCGCTGTAATGTCGCCTTGGCCGCCTTCACCTGGCCCCGTGCGTTCACACAGTGACGCCAGAACGGGCGTCAGGCTGGGGGGATGGCCGCGCAAGCTGGGCTCCTCCCCTGTCGCAGTGGCGACTTCGCGGTGGGCTTCGGCGAGCCGGGTGACGCTGTCGCATAGGAAGAGAACGCGCTTGCCTTTGTCTCGGAAATGTTCGGCCACGGTCAGCGCCGCGAAGGCGCAGCGGCGCCGGGTATTGGCGGGCATGTCGGAGGTTGCGGCAACGACGACGGTGCGCGCCATGCCCCGCGGGCCTAGGATTTTGCGCACGAAATCAGATACTTCACGCCCTCGTTCGCCCACCAGCGCCAGAACGCAGATATCGGCCTCCATATCGCGGGCAAGGCTGCCCAGAAGGGTCGATTTTCCGACGCCGGAACCCGCAAAGAGCCCTATGCGCTGCCCTGAGACGATGGGCAACATGGTGTCGAGCACGGCAAACCCCGTGCGCAGGCGCGTGCCCATTCCGCGCCGTCGGGCTGGTGACGGGGCGGGGCCATCAAGTGGGAGCGCGGGCCCCGAAGGCAGGGGGGCGTCATCCAATGGGTTGCCAAAAGGGTCGACGATTCGCCCGACCCAGGCGGCGCAGGGACCGATCGTGGGTGGGCCCGCGGGACGCACCGGTAAGCCGATGCGCAGGCCCGTGGCTGGCCCGAACGGCGTGGCCCAGAGACTGTCGCGATCCAGCCGCGAAACCTCGGCCCGGTGGGGCGTAGCGCCCACATCTTCATAGATAAGTTCATCGCCCAGTTGTGCGTGATCGGACAGCCCTTCGACCAGGAAACCAGACGCCTCAAGGCGTGTGATCCGCCCCAGCGGATAGCTGCGTTCGATCCGCGAAATCTGGGCGCGCAGCGGGGCGAAGGGGTCGGTTTCGAGATCGAACATTCTGGCAACTCCTGTCCTGGTTGAAACGATTTCTAAAGGAATCAGTCTTAAGGCTTCGTTTCACGGATAACGGAGGATGTGCCCCGTGAACGAGATGCCCGACCTCATGCGCCTTGCGGCGGGGGCCGCACGCCATGCGGCCAGCCGCCAGGCTGTCATCGCCACCAATGTGGCTAATGCCGATACGCCGGGCTACCGCGCCCGCGATATGGAAGCTTTCAATCCTGATCGCAGCGATTTCGCCCTGCGCCGGACCCATGCTGGCCATATGGCTGGGTCCGACCGCGCCGCTGGCAACATCTTTGAACTGCGCGGCATGGGGACCGACCCCAATGGCAATTCGGTGATCTTGGAAGACCAGATCCTGCGCGGCATCGAAGCCTCGCGTCACCATTCCCGCGCCGTGACTGTCTACAAGAACGCGCTCGACATCATGCGCGCCAGCATCGGAAGGAATTGACGGATGGCTGAGTTTTCGAACGCTCTGGGCATTCTGTCGTCGGGTATGAAAGGGCAAAGCCAACGTCTGCGCCACATTGCCGAGAATATCGCCAATGTCGACACCCCTGGCTATCGTCGCAAGACCGTCGAATTTCGTGCCGCTGTCGAAGAAGGGCAGCGGACCGGGGCTATCGAAATGGGCCCCGTGCAGATTTCGCGCGCGGATCTTCCGCGCGTCCATGACCCCGATCATCCCATGGCGGATGGCCAGGGCTATTACGATGGCTCAAATGTCGAACTGGTGACGGAGCTTGCGGATGCGCGGGAAGCGCAGCGCAGCTACGAAGCCAACTTAAAGATGTTTGAGCAAGTCCGGCGCATGTCGTCACAGCTGATGGACGTGCTCAAACGCTAAGAAATTCCGATCGATCTAGAGGAGGCCAGAATGGACCTTAATCCGATCCTTACCGGGCTCGGCGGAACGCCCGCGCCCAAGGCGAACCCTGCAGCCGAAGCTGCCGCAGGCTTTGCAGATGCCTTACGCCAGGCCGAAATGCAGGCGGAAGCCGCCGTCACGTCGGGCGCAGACCCCCACGCCTTGGTGACTGCCATGGCGGAGGGCAAGCTTGCCATCGATACCGTCGTGACCATCCGGGACCGTGTCGTCGAAGCCTATCAAGAAATCCTCCGGATGCCGGTCTGACCCATGTCGGAACTGATGTTCTTCGACACGCTCCGCCAGGGGCTGTGGGTGGCTGTGCTCATCTCAACGCCAATATTGGGCGTGGCGCTGTTGGTCGGTCTGGTGATCGGTCTGCTGCAGGCGCTGACCTCCATCCAGGAAATGACGCTGACCTTCGTGCCAAAAATGGCGGCGATGTTGGGCGTCTTCTGGGTGTCGATGAGTTTCATGACCCTGACGCTGTCGCGCTACTTCACCGACACGCTCGTCCCGATCATTCAGGGGTTCTGATATGGCCGATGGTATCTATCCGACCCTGGGCCGCCAGACCGGTCTGCTGCGCGAAATGGACCTGATCGCCCAGAACATCGCGAATGCGAATACGACAGGCTACCGTGCTGAGGGCTTGATCTTTTCCGAGCACGTCATCCGCGGGGGCGACGGCGCCCCGTCGGTGTCATTTGCCAGCGGCCACGGCCGGCAGACGCGCTTTTTGCAAGGCGGCCTGGAACAGACGGGGGGCACGTTCGACCTGGCAATCGAAGGTGACGGTTACTTTCTGGTCGATGTCGCGGGTGAGCCGCATCTGACGCGGGCCGGTGCTTTCATTGCAGGGCCTGACGGTGCCCTATCCACCGCTGAGGGTTACCCAGTGCTTGATGAAGGTGGGGCGCCCGTCTTCGTGCCGCAGAATGCCGGCGACCTGCGCGTGGCCCCCGATGGCACCGTGTCCGCCGATGGCCAACCCGTTGCCCGCATCGGCATTGTGGCCCCCGAAGACCCAGGCGCCATGACGCGCCGCGCGGGCACCATGTTCGCCGCCGACGCTTACCAGCCGGTTGAAAACCCACGGATGCTTCAGGGTTTCCTGGAGGCATCCAACGTCGACCCGATCACCGAGATCGCCCGGATGGTGGCCGTGCAGAATGCCTATGAGATGGGACAGGGCTTCATGGATCGCGAAGATGAGCGCCTGCGCGCCATGTTTCGCCTGATGGAACAGTAAGGAGGGCCGCAAGAAATGCGCGCACTGAGTATCGCAGCGACCGGCATGGCCGCACAGCAAACCCGGGTGGAGGTGATCTCCAACAACTTGGCCAACATGAACACGACGGGCTACAACGCCCGCCGCGCCGAATTCGCCGACCTGCATTATCAGCAGGTAACGCGCGCGGGGGCCATCAACTCCTCCACTGGGGCGGTGGTGCCCGCGGGGGTCCAGCTGGGGCTGGGCGTGCGACCTACCGCCGTTTCGATGGAAGTGGCGCAGGGCGCGTTGGCGCAGACGGGTGGCGATCTGGACGTGGCCATCCAAGGCAGCGGCTATATCGAAGTGACACTACCATCGGGGGCGTCGGCCTATACGCGCGACGGCGCGCTCAAGCGCACCGGCGACGGCCTTCTGGTGACATCTGACGGCCACCCAGTAGTGCCAGACATTACGATCCCGGACGATTCCCGTTCCGTTTCGATCAACCCGGAAGGGGAGGTCTACGCCTATTTCACCGACCAGGCCGAGCCCGAGTTGCTCGGGCAATTGACCCTTGTGGGCTTCACCAATGAGAAGGGTCTCGAGGCCCTGGGCTCGAACCTTTACAGCGAAACAGGTGCCTCTGGTGCGCCCTTGGTCGGGTTCGCGGGCGAGGATGGGCTAGGATTTTTTCAGCAGGGGTATCTGGAGGATAGCTCTGTCGACGCGGTGCGGCAGATCACCGACCTGATCGAGGCACAGCGCGGCTATGAGATGAACGCCAAGGTCATCACCGCGGCCGATCAGATGATGTCGGCAACGACGCAAATCCGATGATCCGGCTCGCGCTTGTCCTGATGATGCTGGCGGAACCCGTCCTGGCCCAATCCGTGGTGGTCGTGCGCCCCATTCGGGCGGGCGAGACCCTCAGTGCCGACGATTTGGCCTTTGGTACGCGGACCGACGCCAATGGCTTTTCCGACCCGCGCGACATGATCGGACTGGAGGCGAGGGTGAACCTGTATCCAGGCCGCCCCATCCTGACGCGCGATATCGGCTTGCCGACGGTCGTGGAACGCAACGCCATCGTGCCGCTCATCTTTGAGCGGGGCGGCCTGAAAATCACGCTTGAAGGACGCGCGCTGAGCCGTGCGGGCGAGGGGGAGGCCGTGCGGGTCATGAACCTTTCCTCCCGCTCCACGGTCACAGGCATCGCCACCGGCGAAGGCGCCGTCGTCGTCCAATAAACGCCCAATCGGAGATCGCCCATGCGCGCGCCCCTGCTTCCCCTTCTTCTGCTGATCGGCATCACCGCCTGTGGGCGCGTTGACCATATCGGCCGGGCCCCCACGATGACGCCTGTGTCGCTTGGCAACGAACATGCCGCCATGGCCGCCATCCCTGCCGAAACGCTGGTCGTGGAAACGGACCCGCTGGCCCAGGCCTCGCTTTGGACGGGCGGGCGGCAATCGCTGTTTGGCGACCGCAGGGCCCACGAGGTTGGCGATATCATGACCGTCGTGATCGAAATCGACGAACGGGCCGAGATCGACAATGCGACCAACCGATCCCGCAGCGGGTCGGAATCGATGGCCATTCCAGAGTTTCTGGGTTTGCCCCAAAGGATTGATCCGCGCCTGCCCGAAGGAGCCACGTTGGGCAACGCGGTTGAAGCGAATTCTTCCAGTTCCTCATCTGGCACTGGCGGTGTGCGCCGGCAGGAGCGTTTGACGCTGCGCATTGCCGCGACGGTGGTGGGGGTGCAGCCGAACGGCGCGCTCCGCATCGAGGGCAGACAGGAGGTCCGCGTGAACTTCGAACTCAGGGAGATGTTGGTGAGCGGCTATGTGCGGCCCGGCGACATTTCGCGCCAGAACGAGATCACATATGACAAGATCGCCTCGGCGCGGATTTCTTATGGTGGGCGGGGGCAGATCACGGATGTCCAGCAGCCGCGCCTTGGCCAGCAGATCGCTGACATTGTGCTGCCGTTCTGACCATGGCCAAGCTTCTTCCCATACTCATTGTTCTCATCGCGTTGATCGGTGGCGGGGCCGCAGGGATGTTTCTGCGCCCACCGCCGCCCGAACCTGCGGAAGATGAGGCGCCCGAACCGGAAATCGTCGAAGAAGCACAGGCGGTCGCGACATTCCGGGACGGTTTCGTCGTCCCCATTCTACGCGACGGCCGGGTTTGGAGCCACGTCGTCCTCATCCTGGGCGTCGAGGCGGATCGAACCACGCGGGAAACCATGCTTCTGCAGGAGCCGGTTTTGCGGGACGGTATGAATGAAGTGCTGTTCCGCCATGGCAGCTTGGGCGGCTTCGATGGTGATTTTACCGAGCCGCTGGCCATGAACCGGCTGCGAAAGCGGCTAAATGAAGTGTTGCAGAAGCGCTTGGACGACCCGACAGCGCGCGTTTTGATCGTGTCGATGGCGCGGCAATCTGGCTGAAGCGTGTTCGCGGGGCCCGAACAGGGCTTTGCGACGGCGCTTAGGTATCGCGCCGTTTGCTTCGTGGTGATGCCATTTGAGCGACATCGCTTGACGGCATTTGAGTCGCGGGCGCCTTGGCTAGCGGCGACGCCCGTCTCCCTTCGACAATTCATCGATCACAGACTCACGCGCGCGATCCCGCGCGTGAGCTTCGCGCTGCGGCTGCGCAGCGGATTGCATCAGGGCGATCTTGCCATTGAGCACCTGAAGCTCCTGCTTACGCCATCTGTTCCAGCGATCTCTGAACACAGCCTCAGACACGGAACCGGGCGCGCTATCGGGGTTTGTGCGCAGTGCTTCGGCCCGGTCTTCCGCGATGTTGATGGCCCGCTGAATGCGGGCCAGCTGCGCGCCAGAGCGTTGGGCCCGCAGGGCCGCCAGCTGTCGCAATTGTTCTAGCTCCGCCGGTTTCACGCCTGGCTTTCCTTATCGAGGGCCCGAGCAAAACGGATCGCAGCCGCGACGGCAGCGAAGTGGTCGCGCTCGATCGGGTCGCCGATTTCAGTGGCGGCATAGACGGCCCGCGCCGTCGGCGGGTCGCTGTAGATCGGCACGTCGGCGTCCGTCGCAGCTTCCCGGATGCGCAGGGCAATTTCATCAACGCCTTGGGCCAGGCAAACCGGCGGCGTCGGATCCATCGGCGACCACTTGAGCGCGACAGCGTAGTGGGTCGGGTTCACGATGATCACCGTTGCCTCAGGCACGTCCTGCAGCATCTTGTTCATGGCAATTTCCTGGGCGCGCTGGCGCCGCTGCTGCTTGAGCATCGGGTCACCCTCGGATGTCTTCGTTTCGTCCAAGACCTCCTGCCGGGTCATGCGTTGCTTCGCCATATGCGTGTGGCGCTGCCAGGCATAGTCTACGACAGCAATCGCCCCGGAAACGATGACCACGGCAATCAGAAATTCCACCAACAGCTCTGGCATCAAGCCCGAAATGGCGCGTGGGTCTACCGCTGCCGCGGCAACGATCCGGTCGGCTTCGCCCAATAGGAACCAGCCCATCAAGCCGCAGAAAACGACCATCTTCACGGCTGATTTCGCGAATTCGAACAGCCCGGTTGGGCCGAATTTGTTCTTGGCGTTCGCCAGAAGCGAGATGCGCGACAATTTCGGCGCAAGTTTGTTCGGGGCAACGACGATGGCCTGTTGGGCCAGAAGCGCCCCGATGACGAGGACCGCTGCCGGCAAGATCAGCAGCAGCGTCACCATTAGAGCTTCACGAATTATCGCACCCGCCTGACTGTCACCGCCGGTTCGCAGGGGGGCTGACAAAGGCTCTGCCCGTTCCAGCATCGTGCCGCCCAGATCTGCAATTCTTTCGCCGATCCCCGGGGCCAAAAGTACGATGCAAAGCAGAGTTCCCAGGTAACCTGCAAAAACCGAGACATCCTGCGATTTGACTAGCTCGCCCTTTCGACGGGCATCTTCCAGTTTCTTTGGGGTTGCCTCATGGCTGCGCTCGGCACCGTCCTCCTGGCTCATGGGAGGCCACCGGAAATCGGGTCGCCCAAGGCGGCTACCATGGCCGCTTTCCAGACTTGCAGGAGGAGGGGCGCCGACAGGACAAGCAAAACCACGCTGGCCCAAGTGATTGCAGGTGCGCCGACCAGCGCGACCATGAGCTGCGGCATGGCACGGTTGATGACGCCCATGGCCGCATTGTAGACCAAGGCGGCGAGCGCGAATGGGGCGGCCATGGCGAAGGCCAGGGCAAAGGCCTGCCCGGCCCGGTCAATACCCCAACGCGCCAGATCGGCACCTGCCATGGGGGCGCCTTGGGGCAAAACGTCATAGCTGCGGATCAGCAATTCGATCAGCATAAGCGGCAGCCCGGACGCCATCAGCAAGGCCAGACCGGCGAGGTTCAGCACATTGCCGATGGCTGATGAGGGTTCCACCGAGCCAAAAAGTTGTGCCAGCGACGTTAATTGTGCCGCCATCATGCCGGCCATCGTCAACGCCATGGCGATAAAACGCAAAACAGTGCCCAGTGCGATCCCGACGCTGGTTTCGACGGCGATGAAGCGCGGGCCGACTTCATCCGGCAACGAAACTGATGGCGCCACGGCCACCGTCAGTGCGAAAGCCGCCACCAGGCGGACCCGCGCCGGAATCATCCGGTCGCCCAGGCCCGGCATCAAAAGCATGACGCCCCCCACCCGCAGGAACACCGCGAAAAGTTGTGCCAGGGCTGGCGCTATAGCGTCATGAAGGGCAAGTGCGGCGGGGATCACGCTGCCACTGACCCCAGAATGGACGGCGTCGCGTTGTTGCCGATTTCTTCGTAGGATAGAACCGGGTTCGGCAGGCCGCGTGCCGACATGACTTCATGAAGGAAGCGGCGGCGCCGTGCCGAGGTGACGATCGCGGCATGGTTTCCTTGTTCAGCTGCGCGGCCGATGCTTTCGGCTAGCCCACCGGCGAGTTTCTGGAACAACTCCGGGGGCAGGGCGATATCCCGGCCCGTTGCGCCTCCGTCAAGTTGGTGCCGCTCGAAAGTTGCCTCCCAATCCGGTGCCAGTTGGATCAAAGGCAGGGTCCCGTCGCCGCGTTTCAACTCCGACGTGATTTGCGCTGCGAGACGTTGACGCACGTGTTCCGTCAGTTCTTCCGGGCCCAGGCCGGTTTCGCGCCGCTCGGAAATTGCTTCTAGAATGACCGGCAGGTTTCGGACCGATATCCGTTCTGCCAGAAGCAGTCGAAGGACGGCCAGCAACGTGTCATGGGACACCTTCGACGGCACCAAATCATCGAGCAATCGCCTATTTGCCATGGATTTTTCTTGCGACGACACCCGCGTGAAGGCGTCCAGAAGTTTCTGCAATTCCTTCAGGCCCAGCAATCGGCCAAAGTTCGATTTGATCACCTCCAGCAGATGCGTGGCGAGCACTTCACCCGGCGTGACGACTGTCTCACCGAACAGGTCATCGGCGGCTTCGGCTGGAATCCAACGGGCGGGGGCGCCGTAGACGGGCTCCTTCACGGATCGTCCCGGAAGTTCTGCCGGGGAGCCAGGGCCCGTGAGCATCAGAACATGCCCGCGCTCTAGCCGGTCTCGGGCCGCTTCGACCCCGTGGATGCGGATAACATAGGTGCCGGCGGGCAATCCTTGATCGTCGGTCAAGCGAATTTCCGGCAGAATGATTCCGAATTTCTCGGCTATGTGGTCGCGCAGCCCGGTAATGCGCGTTTCAAGCCCGCTATTGGGGTCAAGGGCCAAGTCGACAAGGTCTAGCGCGAATTCCACGCGGATATCATCGAGCGATAACACGTCGCCGATCTCACGTTCAGGCGGCGCATCTGAATCGAGTTCGGGCGCCGTCTCATCTTCGGCTTTCTTTGGTTTGATCATCATCGCCGCGGTGAACAGAAGTACGGCGCCAAGCAAAAACGGCAGGAACGGGAGACCGGGAACGACCGCGAAAATCGCCATGATAAGCGCAACCGTCAGAAGGGCGGCGGGGTGGCGGCCAATCTGGCTCATGATCTCAGTGTCGATCGCGCCCTTGCCGCCGCCCCTTGCAAGCAGCAGGCCGGATGCGATCGAGATAATGACCGCCGGTATCTGCGAAACAAGTCCATCCCCAACCGTCAGTATAGCATAAGTTTCAACAGCTTCCCCAATTGGCATGCCATGCGCGACCATGCCGGCCGTCAATCCGACAACCAAGTTGAGAAGCGTGATCAGAAGACCTGCAATCGCGTCGCCCTTGACGAATTTCGATGCGCCGTCGAGCGAACCGAAGAAGGTCGTCTCAGCCAGCTCCAACTCCCGACGTTGCTTGGCTTCTTCGTGGTCGATTGCCCCGGCGGACATGTCGCTGTCGATGGCAAGCTGTTTGCCCGGCATCCCATCGAGCGCAAATCTTGCGCCAACCTCGGCCATCCGCGTCGCACCCTTGGTGATGACCACGAAGTTCACGATGAGCAGCACGCCAAACACGACGAGGCCCAGGGCAATGCTGCCCCCCATGACGAAGTTCGCAAAACCTTCGATCACCTGACCCGCGGCGTCGGTGCCCGTATGGCCTTCGGCAATGATCAGCTTGGTTGATGAGACGTTCAGCGAGAGACGCAGCATCAGGGACGCCAGCAAGATCGTCGGGAAAGCCGAGAAATCCAATGGCCTTTCAACAAAGAGCGTCGTCGTGAAGATTAGAATGGCAATGGCGAAGCTGGCGGCGAGCCCGATGTCGAGCACCCAGGAAGGCATCGGCAAGATCATCATCAAGATGACGGCCATCAGCGCCAATGCAAGCAAGACGGTAGGTTGGAAGAGCGATCTCATCAGGTAGACCCATTCGCACGGATTGGATTAACCCTGATCTATCTGCCGTTGGTTAACGGGTCGTTACGACCCGCCGCCTGCGACCAAAGCCTCGATACGCGCGGCCATTTCCTGGCTCTGCTGGAGCGCGTCTTCTGCATAGGCTAAGTCTGCCTCTGGTATCTGTCGCGCGTTGCTGTCGACAATCGCTCTCGCCATGTCCGCTCGGGCCGGTGAGACATCGGGTGTCTCCGCTTTGGCAAGCGCCGCTAGGTCTCGTTGCAGCCACATTGCTTCGGGCGCACGTAAGTCGGATGCTGCGGCGGTACCATCAACGGCACGACTGTCAGGATTGAGTACGCGTCTTGCACTGACAATACCTTCCAGCCCGAAGGCGTCGAACAAGGCACTTGCTCGACGTTCGGCGCTGCTTCCAGGCTCAAGGTCATCCATCAATCTGATGACGAATTCAGCCGCTTTGGCGGGTTGCAAAGTATCCATGGCCAATTCAGCCATGTCGTCTGCAGACATGCCACCGCGATCCACCAAACGAACGGCTTCAGCGGGTTGTCCAGCCAAAACGAGTGCACGTGCGATGGAAATATCCAATTCCTGTCCGAGTGGTCCAGGGGGAACGGACGCGCGCAGCGCCAAAGCGTTTTCTATGTCCAGGCTGTCCGGCGCCTGGGCGTTGTCTGTCGATGCGTCGAGTCGCCCGATTGAGGCCCGGACGGCGTCAAAGTCCGTTCCGGCGGCGACCTGGGGCGCCGGTGTTGAAGGCGCAGACTCAAGGATAGACGGCGCGGCAATCGGGTCGAGAACTGCAGCTACTTGGACTGCACCGAAATGTTCGAGACTGTTTCGCAGCCGCTCTCCGAGCGCGACGGCCCGTTCTGACGGGAGGCCATCGAGAAATTCTGCCAAGGCATCGGTGTTCACGTCGGCAAATTCAGTATCCTGTCCATACAGCAAGAGCGCAACGACGGTTGACGCGGGACCGCAACTTGGATCTGGCTTTTCGGGCCCCTCGGTTGGCGTTTCATCAAACGCGGCTGCCAGATATCCCATCATGGGAGTGCCATCTTCTGCATCTTCAAGAGCGGCCATCGCCTCCGCTCCCCAGCCGACTTTGAGATACAGCAAAGCAAGCTCGCGGGCAGCATTGGGCTGCCATTGGTCCAAGTTGTCGACCAACGTCCCCATCGCGCCGGGCAACAGGTTCAGTGCATCAATCGGAGAAGCTAATAGGACGTCGGCTGCGAGTGATTCGCCTTGGCAGACATTGCGGCGTGTCGTTGCTTGCCGTACCGTAGCTTGGGGGACAAGCGGGCGTTGGCCCTCTTGATGAATTGCAACCTGTGCAATTGCGGGCGTTTCTTCTGGCGCTTTCTCATCCGGTTCCAACAAGGTTTCTGCAGGCTGGTCGACAGCGAACACGTCCTGCGAGGGTATGGCGCGTGGCGGGAGGCGGAGCGGTAAGATATCGGAAGCTCTGAACTCTCTTGTGTTGGTTTCTTCTGGATCTTCGATGTCGATTACGATGTGGCCGGTCGGAATCTGTTGTACGTCAACAGAGCAAGAGCACGCCAAAGACATTATTATCGTCCGGTCATCTGTTTCGATGGCACGGAGTCTATCGCGCGGAATCAGATCGAAGACAGATGATAGGTCAAGATCTGGAAGCGAAGATGCAAAAACAATCTGAACTTCATTATCCGACAATTGAACCACATTCCAGGACTGACCTTGTGCACCCGGAAAGACTAGCCGTGAAAAATCTGCATGTTCGCCCGATCGAACGATCACGGTATCGCGCTGCTGCGCTGCAAGAGGAAGCACCGCTGCTAAGCTAAATCCAATAATTGCAGATACGAATCGCATAGATCAGGCAGCCTTGCGCGCTTTGAGTGCTTCTTCGAGCTCTGCGTAACTTGGGCGCATGTGGGTTGGTGTCGATTGGCGCCCAACCTCAATGCAGATATTTGTTGGATGGTTGTGCAGGTTTGCTACCAAGACCTCTTGGATGAGAGCATAGAATTGGCTGTCTTGCTCGCCCACGGCCTTGAGCCTAACGGCGAAAGGGCCGACCAGACCGTAAGCCAAGAAAACGCCCAGAAATGTACCGACCAAAGCGCCGCCAATCAGCTTGCCGAGAACTTCAGGCGGTTGGTCGATTGCCCCCATCGTCTTGATCACGCCGAGTACCGCCGCAACAATCCCAAGTGCTGGAAGTGCGTCTGCCATTGTCTGTAGAGCATGGCTCGGGTGTAGGGAGTGGTGTAGGTTTTCCTCGATCCGTGCTTCTAGCACCTCCTCAACTTGATGAGGGTCGTCGTAATTCATTGAAATGGCGCGAAGCGTGTCGCAGATCATCGCGATCGCTTCCGCATCAGTGCAGATCTTCGGATAGGCTTGAAATATGTCAGACTCAGGTGGGTTTTCGATATGTTCTTCGAGAGCTACCGGATTTTGCCGCCCTAAACGTACCAATTCGAATAGAAGGCACAAGAGGTCACGATAATCATCAGCCTTCCATTTTGGCCCCCTAAACACCTTTCCGAAATCCTTGAGCGTATGCTTCACCTCAGAAACACTGTTACCAATCAGAAAGGCGCCGATGGCTGCGCCTCCGATCATCATCATTTCAAATGGCAAAGCCTTGATGATGATATCAAATTTTCCGCCAGCCAATAGATAGCCACCGAAAACCATGATGAATACGCAGGCGATACCGGCGATACCAATCATTTACCTTACTCCGTTGCGGCGTTGGCGTTGCGCCCGGCCATAATGACGCTCAGCGCATAGGCTCTTTCGGGCGACAGATTTGAAAACAGTGCAGAAGCGGCATCCGGTCGCATCCGGGCTAAGAAGCCTGCGGCAAAGTCGGGTGCCATCGCTTCAAAAAGCACAGCAGCGTCTTTGGGTTTCATACCTTCATAGACGGCAACAAGGCGGGCGACGTCCTCGGCAGATGCAGTGGCGGATTGTTCCATACGAGCTGCGAGCCGTTCCTCGGCTTCTGCCATGCGGGCGAGTGAGGCCGTGATTTCCTGGCGCGCGATTTCAATATCTTGTTCCCGCAAAGCAAGTTCGTTTTCCCGGTCGGAAAGAACACGGTCTCGCGCTGCAATCTGTTCAAGAAGGTTTGCGACTTCGTCAGATGGCTGACAGAGCAGTGTGTCCTCAGCGGCGACTTCCATCGGAGCTTCGTCCGCCAAGGTGGCAAGACTGGCCGAGACGACACGTGTTAGGGCCGAGACCACCAAAATGATGGTTAAGGTCGTGATGGATAGGCGCAGGAAAAACGTCTTGATCTTACCTATGCTGGTCATCGCGTCGCTCCTCCGAAACCTGGTGCGCGAGCTGCACGAAAGCTTGGCACCGCAACTTGCGCTGGTGGTTCTGCGATGGGCTCTTCAAGCGAAGGGCCAAGCCCTTGTTCGAGTTCTTCGAGGCTTGCCAGCAACATTTCCATGCGACCGATCCGATCATCGGATGCGGTGTTGACGGCCTCCAGGCGCGCAGCCCGGTCGTCGGTTTCCGCTGTCGCGGCAGCGATCGACTCTTTCAACTCATCGACTTGCAAACTGAGCGCGGCGATCGTTCCGCCGAGCCCCTGGTCAACATCGTTGAAAGCTTGCAGACGTAAGGTCAGCCGGCGACAATAGATCGCCAAGCCGATTGTTGCGCCAAGCAGAAGAAGATCGGAGAGATGGCCCAGAATAAGCATGTCAGGTGATCACGAAATCGATGATGAGAAGATCGCGCACTGCCTCTGGTCCCGCGAGAAGCTGAACGCGCCGAAGCAGTTGCGCACGAAGGCGCAGCAGAGCTGTTGGGTCTTGTAATGTGTCCACGGGAACGGCCCGGAGATACGTCGCGAAGATGTCGAGAATACGTGGTTGGAGCGTGTTCACAGTACTGCCACTTTCGGCATCGAGCTCTAGAAAGGCTCGGAACCGCAATTGCCGCACCGATGAGGCGCCGCCAACAGAAACCAACAATGGGTCAAGTTCTAAGAAGGTCGGGCTGTCGTCACTGACTTGTTGCGCAACTTCCGTTTCAGCCTCGCCGCCGCCAAGTAACGAATCAGCCATCCCGCTATAGGTCGCGAAGAACGCGCCGCCGCCGAAGACGAGCGCAGCAACGACTGCTATCAACCAAACGACCAGGCCCGGACCACGACGGGGGGTGTCCTGTTCTTCATCGGGTGTTTCTTGGGCTTCATCCGCCATCGGTGCATCCTCTCGAACTGCCGATGGTCTTAGCGACTGCTGACTAACCGAATGTTAATGGAATTCGGGAATCTTCCGGCTCGACGCCCAGAACGGGTGGCTAGCACATCCCGGAGGATTGCACGTGGAGAATATCACCGCCTTTTGGCAGGGGCAGGACAAACGCAGGCTGTTTATCCTGGCCCTCGCGACCAGTATCGCGTTCGGTTCCGTCCTGTTTTTGACCCGTCTGGCAACGGCCCCCAGCATGGAGCTTCTTTTTGCCCGGCTGGAGCCCGCAGTCGCTGCGGAAGTGGTTGCCAGCCTTGATTCGCGCGGTGTGCCCTACGAAGTGCGTGGTGATGCCGTTTATGTTGACGGTACCCAACGCGACGCGCTGCGCATGCAACTTGCGGGCGAAGGTCTGCCGCGGATGGATGGCGCGGGCTATGAACTGCTCGACAACCTCAGTGGCTTCGGCACCACCTCTCAGATGTTCGACGCGGCCTTCTGGCGCGCCCGCGAAGGAGAGCTGACGCGCACGATCCTTGCATCTCCGGGCGTGCGGCAGGCGCGTGTGCATCTGGCCACTGCCGATTCGTCGCCCTTCGCTCGCGACCGCTCCGCCACTGCGTCGGTCACGGTCCAAATGACGTCGGGCGCCGTGGGCGTGTCATTGGCACGTGCGATTCAGTCGCTCGTCGCCGGGGCCGTGCGCAACCTGTCGCCCGAAGACGTCACTGTCATCGATGCGGCGAGCGGGTCTGTGGTCGGTGGCGGTGCCGTCGACACAGCAGCAGAAGCGCGCGATTCCCGGATGGCGGAAATGCGCTCTTCGGTGGAAAATCTGCTTGCCGCCCGCGTTGGACCTGGCCGCTATGTTGTTGAGCTTGCGGTTGAAACGACAAAGGATCGCGAAACCGTGACCGAGCGGATGCTCGACCCCGATAGCCGTGTGGTGATCAGCACCGATACCGAAGAACGCACCTCGTCCGACCGGGGCGGTGCGGGCCAAGGCGTCACCGTTGCAAGCAACCTGCCCGATGGCGACGCAGGCGGCGAGGCGGGCGGCTCGGAAAGCAACAATGCCGAAACGCGAGAGCGTGTGAATTATGACGTTTCCATGGTGCAGCGGCAGATCGAACGTGAGCCCGGCGCCATTTCCCGCGTGACCGTCGCCGTCATGGTCGACGGCGTCCGGGAAACGTCGCCCGATGGCACTGCCGCCTGGTCCCCCCGCAGCGACGAAGAACTGCAGGTCTTGCGTGACCTCGTTCAGTCGGCCGTGGGCTTCCGCGAAGATCGCGGCGATGTCGTCACGGTGCACACCATGCAGTTTGAAGCGCCCGTTGCACCTGAAACTGCGCCCGGCCTGTCCCTGCCATGGCTCAGTGGTGGTCAGATGACACAGATGGTCACGGCGGCGCTTCTCGCGTTGGTGGGCCTGGGGGCGATGGCCTTTGTCGTGCGGCCCATGCTCAACAAAGTGATGATGTCTGCCGCGCTGCCGACGCCCAACGAGTCGGAAGCCGCCTCCGGAAACTTGCCAGAGGCTGCCCCAAGGGAACTGGCGCTGGATCAATCTGGCCCAACCGATGACCTTCCTGCCTTGGCCCCAATGGACGAATTGCCCGATCTGCCCGATTTATCAGACCTCTCGGCTTTGCCGAACGTCATGGGCAATGGCCTTGATGAGTCGGTGGAACCCGAGGACCCTGTCGAACGCCTGCGCCAGTTGATCTCGGACCGGCGTGAGGAAACCATCGAAGTGTTGCGCGGCTGGATGGACGAAAAGCCGGGTGAAGCGCGATGAGCGGCCTTCGACTGGAGGATTTCGGGCCGCGCAGTGCTCCTTTGCAGCGCGCGCCCGCAGGCGCGGCGGACCCGCAGGATACGCGCTTTGATGACGGCTATAACGCGGGCTGGGACGATGCCATGTCCCAAGTCGAAACCGAGCAAACCGCCGCGTCTGAGACCCTGCGGGAGCGGGTCTCAGAACTTCGCATCGACCGCGGTGCCGCCATGGCGGCGGCGCTCCGGTCGCTGGAGCCGATCTTGCGTGATGTATTCGACAAGGTCCTACCCCGCGCCGCCGAAAGGTCATTCTTGCCGACTTTGATGGAAGAGTTGGGCGACGTGTTGAACGACGACGTGGCCAAGCTGTCCGTCGTTGTCTCGCCCGAAGATGCCACACGGCTTCTGCGGCTGCTGGCGCGCTCCGGGCTTGACGATGGTCGGGTATCCGTCCGCGCCGAGCCCGCTCTGTCTTTGTCGCAAGCACTGATCCGTTGGGAAGACGGAGAACGGCGGCTCGATTTCGAAACAGTGCTGTCTGACCTGGATGAAGCGCTCGACACGTTCCTATCGACCCTAGACCGCGAAGACGCGGCCGATTCCCCATCACAGGAGGCCGCAAATGGCTGACATGTCTCAAGACGCCCAATCCGCCCTGTCGCGCGTGCCGGTCGAAATCACGATCTCGGTTGGCCGGGCCCATCCGACGGTTTCGGAACTTCTCGGCCTGCGCCGGGATGCCGTCCTTATGCTGGACCGAGCTGTGTCCGACCCAGTGGAGCTTTATGCAGGCGACCGTCTGATCGCCCGTGGCGAATTGCAGGAAGTCGAAGGCGAAGGTGGCCGCCTGGCCGTGCGCCTGACTGAAGTGGCGGAAACGGACGGTGCCGTGTGAAACGGCTGGCGCTCTGCCTTGTTCTGATCCTGTTGCCAGGGGCCCTGCATGCGCAGGGACTCGATATCGACTTGGGCGATGAAGGATCGCTCACGCTGCGTTCGATCCAACTGATCGCGTTGCTAACGGTGTTGAGCCTCGCACCGGGCATCGCGATCACGGTCACCTGCTTTCCATTTATCGTCACTGTCCTGTCGATCATGCGGCAGGCCATCGGCTTGCAGGCCTCGCCACCCAACATGCTCATCGTCAGCCTGGCGATGTTCCTTACCTATTTCGTGATGGAACCCGTCGTCCGCGATGCGTGGGAATTGGGCATCGGCCCGCTATCGCGCGGAGAGATGGAGGCCGGCGCCGCCATGACTGCCGCCATCGAGCCATTCCGCGCATTCATGACCGCGAGGGTCGACGCCGATACGTTGCTGCACATGCAGGATTTGCGCCCGGGCACGGAACCAGGTGCGCTGTCCGTGCTTGTCCCATCGTTTCTGTTGTCGGAAATCAGCCGTGCGTTTCAGATCGGCTTTCTTGTCTTCATGCCGTTCCTGATTATCGACATGGTTGTGGCAGCGGTGCTGATGTCCATGGGGATGATGATGGTGCCGCCTGCCATCGTCTCGCTTCCGTTCAAACTGGCATTTTTCGTGGTGGTGGATGGGTTCACGCTCGTCTCCAGCGCGTTGGTGCGCAGCTATCTCTAGGCTTTTCTGAAAGGCACATATGATGAGATTTCGCCGAGCTTCCAAAGAAACAGGGTCCCCCGCGCCAAGCCAAGACGCGGCCGCGGTGAGCAATGCCGAAAAGGCGCGTGCACTTCTGGCCATGCTGGATGGCAATGGCGGCGCGACCCCGCCGCCCGACCGGCTGCGCGCCTGGGCGCGTGATCTGGTGAACACGGTGGAGCAGCGCAAGGCTGCAACGCCCACCGCGCCGGGGGGCGCGCCGCGCTCGGCGCCGGCGGCGGACGTTGTCCAGGCGCCCCAGCCCACCGCCTATGCCAAGCCACCGGCCCGCGTTTTCAGCAAGGCGGCGCCGCTTCAGGCGCCACCGCCAGCCGCGCCTCCCCCGCCCGCCGTGACGCGCCAGCCGTCCTCGCGCCTGACGCTCACGGTGCCGGAACCCCATGTGCCGCGCGCGCCCGCCTCCGAGGCGCCGATGCCCCCGGTCCGCGTGGCCCCGGCGGAAATGGACAAGATCATGGAACAAGCCATCAACCCGGCCGATATCGGTCGTGAGCATCCAGCAATCATTGCCCGAACACTGGCTGGCAAGACATCCCTGGAACAAGCTGCCGCGCTTCGCCGGTTGCCGGGTGGCCAAGTGCGCGCCGTGCATCGCGCGCTTCGTCAGTTGGAACAATCCTGCCCTTGACCGCGTCGCCTCCGGTGCCCGGGCGATCGCGCCCCGGCACCGGAAGACATAAGGTCAGCGCGTGAATTTCTTGTATTTCACGCGCGTCGGTTCCAACGCTTCGGGGCCCAGACGGCGGGCCTTGTCTTCCTCGTAGGCTTCGAAATTGCCTTCGAACCATTCCACATGTGCGTCACCCTCGAAGGCCAGGATGTGGGTGCAAAGCCGGTCCAGGAAGAAGCGGTCGTGGCTGATGACCACCGCGCAGCCCGCGAAATCAGCGATGGCGTCTTCCAGCGCGCGCAGGGTTTCAACATCGAGATCGTTGGTGGGTTCATCGAGCAGCAGCACATTGCCGCCTTCCTTGAGAAGCCGCGCCATGTGGACGCGGTTGCGTTCGCCGCCGGACAATAGCCCGACCTTCTTCTGCTGGTCGCCGCCCTTGAAGTTGAACGACCCGCAATAGGCTCGCGAATTTACCTCCGCATCGCCCAGCTTGATCAACTCCGCCCCGCCGGAAATCGCCTCCCACACCGTATCGTCGGCATTTAGGTCGTCGCGGGACTGGTCGACGTAGCTCAGCTTGACGGTGTCGCCGTATTCCACCGTGCCGCCATCGGGCTGTTCCTGCCCGGTCAACATCCGGAAGAGCGTCGATTTCCCCGCGCCGTTCGGCCCGATCACGCCTACGATGCCCCCGGGTGGCAGCGCGAAGCTCAGATCTTCGACCAGAAGCTTGTCGCCATAGGCTTTTGTTAGCCCGTTCACCTCGATCACCTTGTTGCCCAGTCGCGGCCCGTTGGGGATGACGATCTGGGCGCGGCCAACCCGCTCCCGCTCCGACTGAGAGGCCATTTCCTCATAGGCGTTGATCCGGGCCTTGGACTTCGCTTGCCGGGCCTTGGCGCCCGCGCGGATCCATTCTAGTTCCCGCTCCAACGTCTTCTGACGGGACTTGTCTTCCTTGGCCTCCCGCTCCAACCGCTTGGCCTTCTGTTCCAACCACGCGGAATAATTGCCTTCGTAGGGCATGCCGCGCCCCCGGTCGAGTTCCAGGATCCAACCGGTGATATCGTCCAGGAAGTACCGGTCGTGGGTCACGATCAGGCAGGTGCCCTCGTAGTCGATCAGGTGCCGTTGAAGCCAGGCAATCGTCTCCGCATCCAGATGGTTCGTCGGCTCGTCCAGCAGCAGCATGTCGGGCGCTTCGAGAAGTAGCTTGCACAACGCCACGCGCCGACGTTCGCCACCCGACAGGTTGGCGGGGTTGGCATCGTCGGGCGGGCAGCGCAGCGCCTCCATGGCGATGTCGATCTGGCTGTCCAGATCCCACAGGTTCTGGCTGTCGATTTCGTCCTGCAGGGCGGCCATTTCGTCGGCGGTTTCGTCGGAATAGTTCATCGCCAGTTCATTGAAGCGGTCCAGCTTGGCCTTCTTTTCGGCCACCCCCAGCATGACATTGTCGCGCACGGACATGCTGTCATCCAAGGTGGGTTCCTGCGGCAGATAACCGACTTTCGCGCCTTCAGCGGCCCAAGCCTCCCCACTGAAATCGGGGTCCATACCCGCCATGATACGCATCAGCGTGGACTTGCCGGTGCCGTTGACGCCGACCACGCCGATCTTCACGCCGGGCAGAAAGCTTAGGCGGATGTTTTCGAAGACTTTCTTGCCGCCGGGATAGGTCTTGGACACGCCATCCATGTGGTAGACGTACTGGTAGCTGGCCATGGGAATGCTCCGGTCCGAAATGAGGTTTCCCAGGCGGGATACGCGCCGCGCCAGCTTGGTGCAATCATCGGCGCAATCGGCGGGCCTTTGACCGTGGGCGCGGTGTCGCGCAGCCTTCGTTTGGTGGGCATGTATCTTTCACATGCCCGATCAGCTTGAACGGGCCCGGTTGGGCAATTTTCGACGTCATACAGGGGAACGTGACCTTTATCCTTGCGGCCTCGAAGACAACTGGTCTAGCGGGCGCGGTGCCTGCATCGACCCGGAACGGGTGGTCCATAACGGCCGCGCCTCCGACTAGAATATGGAATGGATGGCGGGCGTGCTGGAAAACAAGACGTACCTCCGCGACTGCTTCGACACGCTTTGGACTTGGCAGGATGAACAGTGCTGCGGTGCAGATGCGGTGCCGCCGGTGTCACTGAACGATCTGGCCGATCTGCAGCCGATGACGCACGAAGATCGGCGGGGCGGTCTATCTGACGGCCAATGTCTGGATTGGGGATCGCAACACCGAGGTCTGCGTCCAGATCAATGGCGGCGCGCTTACCCACATGGAATGCACGCGGCCTGGCAATGGCGAGGACATGCTGGTCGGCGCCGAATGGGCTTACCAACTCTTTCGCTGCCCAACGGCAAATGCAGATCGGGCGCTACGCTTGGCAATCGGGCTCGGGCGAGACGCGTCATCAAAGTTTTGAGATCTGGCAGGGCCGCCAGCTTGGGCCCGTCCCGCTGCAGGGCATGGCCTCGACCCCTGTGGCCGATAGCTCCATCCATCTGTGGCGGGTGGCCATGCCCGAAGATCTGCCGGAAGGCGCGCGTATTGCGGAGGTGACTGCGCGCATGGCCGATGGGCGCGAATATAGCGAACGGATCACCTTCGAGGTCCGGGCGGAGCGGCCGTTGCAAGTGTGGGACAATTCGCTCTGGCAGGACACATCCAACTGAGCATCGGCCGGCGAGGTAAATCGTACAAGCTGGAAAGGGCGGCTCAAATAGCCGCCCCAACCTGTCCTTTTTCAAACCCGATCAGTCCTTGTCAGTCACGTATTCCTCCAACAGCCGCTCGTTTTTGGCTTCTTCCAGCCGGGCAATCCGGTCCGTGCTCAGCTTGGCGTCGAAGCGGTATTTCACGAAGTTCACCAAGCTGACGGTCAGCATCAGGATGCCGATGGCCCAATAGCCCTTGGTCGAAAGCGGCACGTCGGTGGACAGCCAGAGCGAGATGGCCAGCATCACATAGGCCACGATCACGCCCAGCAGGTTGAAGTGGGTGATCAGCATGTTGTCGTCGTTGCGTTCCATAGTCTTATCCTTTCAAAGTCAGTGTTCTGGAGTGTTTGCGGGTTAGTCTTTGGTTTCAGATTTCAGGCGTGCCAGAACATCGGCGGCACTGGTTTTCAGCGGTGTCCCGAACCCGGCCTCTGCCATGCGGTCGGGCAGGTCCTGATGGTTCAGGTCGCGGTTGATTTCCCGCAGGATGTCGGCCTGTTCGGCGGGGTCGTCGCGGCGCAGCACCCGGGCGATCAGTTCTTCCGCTTCATCCGTGGCCGATTCGCCCATATTGGTGGTGCGCAACCTCGCCTGGATTTCCTGCTCCCGCCGCACCGTCCGCGCCGCCTGTGCGCCTTGGCGCAAATCGATCAGACGGCGGTGTCCGGCTTCGACGCTTTGGCGCAAGCGCAGGATGCGGCTTTCCATGCCGCGCAACGTGTCGCGGCGGATTTTGGCTTCGTCTTCCTGCACCGCGATGGCGGCGGCAGCCTCGGATGCCAGGTCTTCACGTTCGGCGGCAAGCGCCTGGCGGGCGCGGTCGGTCAGGTCGGCCAAGCTTGTTTCCAACTGCTCCAACTGGCGACGCTCCGAGCGTTCGCGCTGGATCAGCGTGGCGAGCGTGGCCTTGGCACCTTTGAGTTGGGCATCCGCTTCGCGGATTTTCTGGTCGATGAGCTCGATCGCGTAGCGATCTTTCATGGCGTCTTCCTGGCGGGCGGCTTCGCCGCGTAGCAGGGTCGAAAAGATTTTCAACATCCCCGTTTCTCCTTGAACGATGTTCATGAGATAGGGATGCTATACTTGTGAACGCCGTTCAAGTCAAAAATGAACGATGTTCAAATGACGTTACGTCGCGTGGCAGACGTTAGGATAAATTGGATCATTTCGGACATGCGGTCATGGTCCACGGCGGAGATGCGCCGCTCTATCCCCAGAAGGACGATCCCGTGGACCGAGGAAAAAAGCGCACGGGTGCGCACGCGAATTTCGCTGTCGTCCAGATCGGGGAAGGTTTCTTTCAGCGGCGCGTCGATGATGGCCAGCAACCGGTCCAGCGATTCCAGGTACCAATCGGGCACCTCCGTTTCGACCGTCAGTTCCGTGTCGAAGAGCGCGCGCCACAGCAATGGGTGGTCGATGGCGAATTGCAGGTAGCCTTCGGCCATGGCGATCATCCGTTCGGTCGGGTCCGCCGTGCCCGCCTTCTGGACTTCGCCCATCACGGCTTGGCCGAGTGCCCGGAAGGTCTGGACGTTTACCGCCATGACGAGGTCGTTCATGTCGCCGAAGACATTGTAGATTGAACCCACAGAACACCCCGCCGCTCGCGCCAGATTCCGGGCTTTCAGCGAGGCCGTTCCCTCTGCCTCGATCTGCTTTCGGGCAAGCTCCATGAGGTTTTCGCGCAGGGAAGCGCGGCGGTCGGCGGTTGTCATCGTGTCATCCCCGCGGTCGAACAGGGTTCATCCGATAGCGCGCCTGGCTCTGTTCGACAATCCGGTTGCGCCTGCGGTGTGGGGCGGTGTTGATGGCGCCATGGACAGAACGGGTCTTCCCATCGCGCGACCGGGGCAGGTCGTGGGCCTGCTGGGCGGCTCGTTCGATCCGGCCCATGGGGGGCATGTCCATATCACGCATGCGGCGTTGAAACGGTTTGGCCTGCATCGGGTCTGGTGGCTGGTGAGCCCTGGCAACCCGCTGAAGGCGCATGGACCCGCGCCCTTGGGCCGCCGGATGGCGCAAGCGCAGCGCATCATGCGCCACCCGCGCGTCGTGGTCACCGATATCGAGGCACGACTGGGCACGCGGTTTACCGCGCAGACCATCGCAGCGTTGCGCGCCGCCTATCCCGGTGTGCGGTTCGTCTGGCTGATGGGTGCCGACAATCTGGCGCAGTTCCATCTGTGGGAGGACTGGCGCCGCATCGCGTCCACCGTCCCCATCGGGGTCTTGGCGCGACCTGGCGACCGCATCGCGGCGCGCACCTCGCCTGCGGCGACGATCTACAGGCGGTTTATGCTGTCCGCACAGGCCGTCCACGGGTTGGGGCGGCGGCGCGCCCCTGCCTGGGCTTTTGTGAACTTGCCGCTGCATCCGGCTTCGTCCAGCGCGATCCGCGCGGGCGGCGGTTGGGATTAGCGCGGCCGCACCGCCAGCGTCGCAAAGCCCGCCACCAGCAGTAGCGCAAGCCCGGCCAGCGCCAGGGTGTCCGGGAACGTCCCGAAGACCAGAAGGCCCAGCAACGTGGCCGAGACGAGTTGTGTATAAACGAAGGGCGCCACGGTGGTGGCGTCGGCGCGGCGATAGGCCAGAACCAACAGAAGATTGCCTGTGGCGGAGGCCACGCCTGAGAGCAAGACAAGCCATGCAATGGGCGCCGTCACGTCGGGGATGGAGGCCAGGCCCAGGGGCGCCAGAAGCACCGTGCCCATGACCGTCTGGGACAGCATCAACTGGCGCGGCGGTGCCACGCCCACCAACCAGCGGGATGCGGTCAGGAAGGCGCCGTAGAACAGGCCCGCCGCCACCGCGAAGCCCAGGCCGGTGGTCATGCCGAAGCCGGGTCGAACCACCAACAGGACGCCGCAGAAACCCAAGCCCAGCAGTGCCGATTGGGCGCGCGACACCCGTTCCCCCAATAGCCAGACGGACAGGACGTAGCTGAAGATCGGACCCACGAAGAAGGCGCCGAAGACGGTGGCGATGTCTTCAGTGCGCAGGGCGGTTAGGATACAAGCGATACCCGCGGCGATGAGGGCCGCACGCAGCCAGACGCGCCAGTCACGATAAAGCGACCAGTGCACCCGCCCGCCCAAGATTAGCGCCACCATGGCGGCGCCTACGGCGAAACGGCTGAAGGCGACGAAACCCGGGGCAACCCCGTGGCTGCTTGTCAGCAACTTGCCCGCCGTATCCCCCAGCGGGATCAGCGACATCGCCACGCAGACCAACGCGACCGATCCGAGCAATTGGCGATCCATCAGGTGGGCCTATCACCGGATCGTCACCCTGCACAGCGTTCGTGGGGCTTTACGATCGCGCTGCTCCGATGCATCAAGTGCCCGTTGTGGAGACCCATTTGATGCGAAGACGTTTTTTCCTGTCCGGCGCCCTTTCCACCGCGGCGCTTCCGGCTTGCGCCAATGCCCCTGAGACATCCGCGCGCCCTATGTTCAAGCCCGCCGATGCGATGGCTCGGAGTGCTCCGGCCGCTGACCGGCTGGTTTCTGAAGCGGGGCTCGGCGGGCGCGTGGGCTTTGCCCTAGCGGATGCGCGCACCGGTGAGATTTTAGAGACATACAACCCCATTCGCCCCTTGCCGCCCGCGTCAGTCGCGAAGGCGGTGACCGCGCTTTATGCATTGGAAACGCTGGGCCCCGATTACAGGTTTCGCACCCGGCTGGTGGCAACGGGACCCATTCGGAACGGGCGGCTGGATGGCGATCTGATCCTCGTGGGCGGGGGGGACCCGGCCATGGATACGGATGGGCTGCACAGCCTGGCAATCCAGGCGAAAGCCGCGGGTCTGCTTGAAGTGGGCGGTCGCCTTCTGGTGGATGGCAGTGCTTTGCCGAATTTTGACCGGATCGACAGAAGCCAACCGGATCATGTCGGATACAATCCGGCCGTGGGCGGGCTGAACCTGAACTTCAACCGGGTCCATTTTTCTTGGAAACGCGGGGGAAATGGGTATTCCACGACCCTCGACGCCCGGACCGGTCGGTTTCGCCCGGATGTGACCACGGCGCGGATGCGCGTCGCGGATCGGTCGCTGCCCGTCTATACCTATGAACGCGATGGCAATGTGGATGCCTGGACCGTGGCGCGCCGCCAGCTTGGCGGGTCAGGTGCGCGGTGGCTGCCGGTGCGCAACCCGGCGCTTTATGCGGGTGATGTGATGCGGACGATGCTGCGCGCAAATGGCATTACGGCGCCCGCAGCGCAGCGCGGCACGGGGCAGGGCACGACAATCGCCGTTGAGGAAAGCGCCACGCTCGACCGGGTGGCCCGGGCAATGCTGCGCTTTTCCAACAACTTGACGGCAGAGGTTCTGGGCCTGTCCGCATCCAAGCGGCGGGTCGGGCTGCCGCGTTCCTTGGATGCATCGGGTGCGGCCATGGCCGCTTGGCTGGCGGAACGGAGCGGCATTCGGCGCCCCGATTTCGACGACCATTCCGGCCTGAACGGCACGACACGCGTTTCGGCCAGCGACATGGTGCAGGCTTTGACGGCACAAGGCGCCATGTCGCGACTGCGCCCGATCTTGAAGGAGCTGACGCTTGAGGGGCCGCCGCGCCAAGCGGTTCAGGCGAAGACCGGAACTCTGAACTTCGTTTCGGGACTGGCGGGCTATTTCGATGCACGCTCAGGCCGACCATTGGCCTTTGCCACCTTTTGCGCCGATACCGAGCGCCGCGCCGGCCTGTCGGTGGCCGAGCGCGAGCGTCCACAGGGCGGGCGTGCCTGGTCGCGTCGGGCACGGTCACTGCAATTCGACTTGATTGAGCGCTGGGCGGTCGTCCACGCGTGAGGCCGGCCATCGTTCTGGTCCAGCCTGAAATCGCTGGAAATACCGGATCGGTGGGGCGCACCTGTGTCGCGTTGGACCTCGATCTGTGCCTGGTCAAGCCGTATGGGTTCGAGATTACCGACCGTAATGTGCGCCGCGCGGGGCTGGATTATTGGAAACATGTCAGCCTGCATGAATTCGACGATTGGGCTGATTTCCTAACGCGGCGGGCGCCGCCCATGGATAGCATTTTTCCATTTGAGGAGTTCGGGGGGCAGAGCGTCTACGACATAGACTTCCCCAATGATTTTCACCTCGTCTTCGGGCAGGAGACGTCGGGGTTGCCACCCGAGATTGTCGAGCCGCATGCGCACCGCCTTATTCGTCTGCCCATGCGGTCGCCCCATATTCGGTCGCTCAATCTCGCCAATGCGGCGACGGCGGCTGCATATCAGGCGCTGCGTGGCGTACTTTGACTGGACGCGCTTGCACGGGGGGTTAGGGTCGGCGCATGATGCCAAATGAACTTACTGACGAAGTGGCAAGCCTACGGCGCGAAGTGGCGCGGCTGAATGAGCATCGCTTCATCCAAGTCCATAACTCTATGCCAAGGTTGATCTTTTTTCAACTCGCCCGTGGTTTGGCCTTTGGGCTGGGCACGGTTTTGGGCGCGACCGTGGTCCTGTCATTGGTGGTATGGTCGCTGAGCCAAATCAACTTCATCCCGGTGATCGGTGATTGGGCAAATCAATTGTTGGAAACCATCGAGCCCGCGGGCTCGGCGGAGTAGGCAACACATCTCGGTCTAAGCCTCTTTGCTGTGGTTGACGGCACTAGAACGTTCGCGCCAGGCCAAGGAAGACCCGTGTCTCACCCGTTGATTTGAAGCGAACACCGACTTGCGCTTCGCCCAGAATGGGAATTTCGATGGAAATTGCGGGACTGATAGCGGCAGTGATCTCGTCTTCTGCTTCTCCCGCGACGGCGAATGAGAATGTCACCCTGTCCCACGGGCGAAAGCCGACGACGGACGCAATGCTGTAGCGTGTCTCACCCGCACCGGGTTCGACGCGCGCATCTAAGTTGAGCCATCCGTTCCCGAAGGGTGTTTCTAATCCTCGGCCGACCGACAGGCCAACGCGCAGGCGGTGCCCGGTCTCGGAGGCGTCGTCCAAATCGAAATCGAGGCCTGCGCCAAGCTCAAGCGCCGCTTCCCACCGCGGGTAGCGCACACGGCCATCTTCTGGGCGCAGCGGGATGCGGACGAAGGCGATGGCGCGTCCTTGCATGCGGGGGGTGTCTGCCTGCCCGCGCGCGAGACCGGCGGCTGTTCCCGCGACCCGGCCCCCCGCATCGATCCCGAAGGTCAGGCGTCGCGGCCCGCCATGTTCCAGATAGAAACCCGTCCAGCCATCTTCGTCGCCTTCGTGGGAAACGGCGATGAATGTTTGCCCCTGCTGGCGTGGCCAAGCGCCGCCCAAGGCGACAGAAGGGATAAGCAGGAAGAGAATCACCGCAAGCCGCATGCCTAAAGCTGCCTCGGCCTTGGTTAATGTCAGCTTAACCTTGGTTTACAGGAGGAAAGATGCCCGATCTCCCAATTGAAAACGTTCAAGATTATCCCCGCCCACCCGCGTTGGAGCGCGTGGGAGCGCGCGTACAGGTCTGGCTTGGCGGTAAGGAAATCGTATCGACGACAGATGCGCTGCGTGTGCTGGAGACGCATCACGCGCCGACCTACTACATCCCGCGAGACGCCGTGACGGCGGACATGGTGCCTGCCAGGGGGACGTCTTTTTGCGAATGGAAGGGGCGCGCGCGCTATTGGACCTTGCATGCTGGGGATGCCGTCGCGCCAAGGTGCGCCTGGGATTATCCATCCCCGACACCGTCCTTTGCTGCCCTACGAAACCATATCGCGATCTATGCCCATTCGATGGACGAATGCCGAGTTGGTGGCGTTGAGGTGGAGCCACAGCCAGGTAATTTCTATGGTGGCTGGGTCACGCCGAACCTGCGTGGCAGGGTGAAAGGTGCCGCTGGGACGGAAGGTTGGTAACGCGCAACCGGTTCCCAAAACGCCGCGACACCGGTGCGATCGCGAAACAATGTACCGCGACAGACAGGATAATATGACTGTCCGGTACCTGATGGTCAGCCTGTCTTTTAGGTCATGTTGACAAGATTTTTCTTCAAAATAATTTGGCGCAGTTATTTCATAGGGGGAACGTTATGTTCTTTTTGCGGTTTATGAACATGAGCAATTCCAGCTACGGAGATGGTGGGGGCCATTCTTCGAATCTGAATTGGTTGTACGATGCGATTTGGAAGTGGTTGGACCACGTCCGGCATCAGAACAAGGAAAATGACGGACCGACCGGGTCTGGTGGTGATGATTGCGGGTGCGACGGGACCCATGTCGAGAAACTGATTTATGGTCGTCGGTCCGATGATCATATTCAGGGCGATCATCGCAATGAAAAGATCTTTGGCCGAAATGGTGATGATACCATTGATGGCGGTGGAGGCGCTGACCGTATCTACGGTGGTCGCGGCGATGACAGCCTAGACGGCGGTGCTGGCAACGACACGATCGATGGTGGCAGCGGCAACGACTATGTTGGCGGGGGCGATTGTAACGATCTGCTCACCGGTGGGCGCGGGCACGACAGCCTCCATGGGGGCGAAGGTCACGACCGCGTCTTTGGTCAGTACGGCAACGATTTCGTCGTCGGCGGCGGGGGCAATGATCTCGTCCGCGGCGGCTCTGGCCACGACGACGTGAATGGCGGTGTCGGCAGCGACACGGTTTATGGTGACAGCGGCAACGACACTGTGCGTGGCGGCGGCGGCGAAGGCGACGACCTGATGTTCGGCGGTACCGGCGACGATTACATGCTGGGTGGCGTCGGGGATGACACCATATTTGGCGGGTCTGGTGATGACTTGATCAACGGCGCAGCCGGCAACGACGAGATCTACGGCGGCACCGGCGATGACACGATCATCGCGGCTCCGGGCGAAGCGACGATCACCGGCGGCGACGGCGCCGATGTGTTCCGTTTCACTGGGATGACGGGTGTCGACCAGAATGTCGTGACGGACTTCGATGTGGTCGAAGATTCCATCGATTTCGACGGAATTCGGGCAAGCAGTGTTGTGGCTTCTGATGCGGCCGACGGACTGCTGCTGACAATCGGCGCGACTGGTGAGACGATCTTGCTGCAGGGTCTCAGCCTTGACGATTTTGGCGATGTGAATTTCGTCTGAATAGGAGTGTCAGAAATTCGGTCCCATCCAGGTGGGGCCGAATTTTATTCCGATGTTTGATTTCGGTAGTTTTCCGTAGCATTCGGTCGATACTTGAAGTCGTCACCTCGGAGTATTCGACCTTACCTAGTCGGATATTTTGCCAACAACCCTTGCCCTCGACATGATTAAAACCGCCGATTGCGAATCGTCATCCAGTGCCAGTAGGGCGATTTTCCGAAAGCAGTGTTTCCATTTCTGTAACACTGTCTTGAATTCTTGGGTAATTTGCGCTCTCTCCCGTTTCCAGCCCGAAGAAACACTGTTCACCGGTGCGTCTAGGGGTATCTTTAAGACGGAGACAGAAGTTGGGCTGCCAGCGCTTTCGATCCGGTCTATGCTAGGCCATGCATCAAGCGGACCTTGACCTAACCACCCGCACCGGTCTGCCGGATACCTTACGGACGCTTTTCGCGACCCACCCTCGGGAGGGCTGGGCCCAGCACCCGGAATTTGGCCCGCTGACGCAATTCTGGTTGGAGCGGCATCTCGGCTTTCGCCAGATTCTGGGCACTCTGACCGCCGATTTGGCCGAGTTTCAGGCTGGCCGTTTGGATCCCGAAGCCTATGCCCCACGTCTGTCGCGGCTGGGCGGGATCTTCATGCAAGAGCTACACATGCACCACAGCATCGAAGATGACGTCTACTTCCCCAAGCTCGCTGTCCTGGCGCCAAAGCTGGAACGAGGTTTCGCGCTGCTAGACGCGGACCACCACCGCTTGCACGACGCCCTCGACGGCTTTGCCGCTGCGGCCAATGCCGCGCTGTGCGATGAGGGCGTCGGTTCGCTTGGAGAGAGCTTAGAGCAGATGACCGCCTTCCTGGATCGGCATCTAACCGATGAGGAAGAGTTGGTGGTGCCTGTGATCCTGAGCGTGGGAGAGGGACGGTTGTAGGAGCAGGTGGTAATTTTCTTAGGTAATACGTCCGCTGCTGCTTTGTTAGTTCATGTTGGGCAGATCGTCAGAGCAATTTTCGACTATTCACCAAGATAGCAGTGCCGTCTGGCACGTCTTGGTGCCAATTTGTGGTGTTTGTGCTTGTCTTTAAATAGATCTTTGGGGTTCCCGGGTTATGAGAATATGACGTCGCCGATCTCGTGATAAATGCCAAGACGGCTCAGCCCATCCACCAGCGCAATCAAGACAACTGCTGACGTGCCGGGGAAGATAGATACTGGGATGCTCGTCCAGGCCCACTAAAGCGGTTTTCGGAAAACCTGAATCAGCATTTCCGAAAAACGTCCCGCCATCGCACTGATGTTGCACCGTTTCTCGAAAAGCTGATGCTTCAGGTTTTTCGAGAACCGCTATAGGCAAGAATGCCGATAAAGGTGGCAGCCATGACCGATGAGACGATCAGATCTCGTCTGACCGCCGGTTGCCGTTCATAGTGATCGCGAGACGGTCGATTGCTGTCTCATATTCTGTCTTGAAGTCTCTGCTCGACATCGGACTTCCTGAGTAAATCAAAGACCTTCAATCTGCCGAATATGCAGTGCTGCCTTGTTTAGCGCTTCTTCCGCCGTTTCACATTCCCCCCACGTTGCCCAGGCCGCCCGGCCGTCGAGCGCCCCTCGGCCTTGCGCGCATCCTCCACCGCTTGGGCGACCGCTGACTGACGCGCCAGGGGGTCGTCGGACACCACCAAGTCCACCTGTTCCAGCCGTTTGACCTCGTCGCGCAACCGCGCGGCTTCCTCGAATTCCAGGTTCTCGGCGGCCTTGCGCATCTGTTCGCGCAGGGCATCCAGATGGGCCATGAGGTTTGCGCCCGCCATGGGCTTGTCGACCTTGGCGGTCACGCGGTTCATATCCACGTCGCCTTGGTAGAGCCCGGCCAGCACGTCCTCGACGTTCTTCTTCACTGTCTCAGGCGTTATCCCGTGTTCCTCATTATAGGCGATCTGCTTGGCGCGGCGTCGGTTGGTCTCGCCCAGGGCGCGTTCCATGGAGCCGGTCATGCGGTCGGCATACATGATGACGCGGCCGTCGGCGTTGCGGGCGGCGCGGCCGATGGTTTGGACAAGGGAGGTTTCTGAGCGCAGGAAGCCTTCCTTGTCGGCATCCAGAATGGCCACCAGCCCGCATTCGGGGATGTCGAGGCCTTCGCGCAGCAGGTTGATGCCCACCAAAACGTCGAACGCGCCAAGGCGCAGGTCGCGGAGGATCTCGATCCGCTCGATCGTATCGATGTCGGAATGCATGTAGCGGACCTTGATGCCCTGTTCGTGCAGGTATTCGGTCAGGTCCTCGGCCATGCGCTTGGTCAGTGTGGTGACCAGGGTGCGGTAGCCATCGGCGGAGACGCGGCGGATTTCGTCCAGCAAGTCGTCCACCTGCATGTCCACGGGGCGGATTTCGACCTCTGGGTCCAGAAGGCCAGTGGGGCGGATGACCTGTTCGGTGAAGACGCCGCCGGTTTGTTCCAACTCCCAGGCGGCGGGGGTGGCGGAGACGAAGACGGATTGGGGGCGCATGGCGTCCCATTCCTCGAATTTCAGGGGGCGGTTGTCCATGCAGGAGGGCAAGCGGAAGCCATGTTCGGCCAGCGTAAATTTGCGCCGGTAGTCGCCGCGATACATGCCACCGATCTGCGGCACAGAGACGTGGGATTCGTCGGCGAAGACGATGGCGTTGTCGGGGATGTATTCGAACAGGGTGGGGGGTGGCTCACCCGGGGCGCGACCCGTGAGGTAGCGGGAATAGTTCTCGATGCCGTTGCAGACGCCCGTGGCCTCCAACATCTCCAGGTCGAAATTGGTGCGCTGTTCCAGGCGTTGGGCTTCCAGCAGCTTGCCTTCCCCGACCAGTTGATCGAGGCGGACCTGCAATTCGGCGCGAATGTTCTTCATCGCTTGCTGCATAGTGGGCCGCGGCGTGACGTAGTGGCTGTTGGCGTAGACGCGGATCTTGTCCATGTCCGCAGTCTTGGAGCCAGTGAGCGGGTCAAATTCGGTGATGCTTTCGAGTTCCTCTCCGAAAAAGCTGAGCTTCCAGGCACGGTCCTCCAAGTGGGCGGGCCAGATCTCCACGCTGTCGCCGCGCACCCGAAACGAGCCGCGGGCGAAGGCGGCGTCGTTGCGGCGGTATTGCTGCGCCACCAAATCGGCCATGACCTTGCGTTGGTCGTATTCATGCCCGGTGATGAGGTCTTGTGTCATGGCGCCGTAGGTCTCGACCGAACCGATGCCGTAGATACACGACACCGAGGCGACGATGATCACATCGTCGCGTTCCAGAAGCGCCCGCGTGGCGGAATGGCGCATCCGGTCGATCTGCTCGTTGATCTGGGATTCCTTCTCGATGAAGGTGTCCGACCGGGGCACATAGGCCTCGGGCTGGTAGTAGTCGTAGTAGCTGACGAAGTATTCGACAGCATTGTCGGGGAAGAAGCCCTTGAATTCGCCGTAAAGTTGAGCGGCGAGCGTCTTGTTGGGCGCTAGGATGATGGCGGGGCGCTGGGTTTCCTCGATCACCTTGGCCATGGTGAAGGTCTTGCCGGTGCCAGTGGCGCCTAGCAGGACTTGATCCTGCTCGCCATCCAGCACGCCTTGGGTCAATTCCCGAATGGCGGTTGGCTGGTCGCCTGCGGGGGAAAACGTCGTCTCCATCCGCAGTCGCTTGCCACCCTCCAGCTTGGGGCGCGCCGCTGGTGCGCGGGAGGTCATGGGCACATCGTCCAACGTCGCGATATCGGCGCCCTTGGGCGGCTGATTTGTGTTGTTGTGGGCCATGGTCCCTCGCGCAATGTGAGCTCAGGACAGTATCTATATTGGAGACAGGAGGCCACAAGCCTGCTGTTGTCAGCGTCCTGACAGTCCAAGTGTTTCAACTTACGTGATAACTTCGCTTGTTATATCGCTTCTGCGGCGATACGCTCAAACTCCATGCAGCGGCGTGGCTGCTGACTTGTGCCGGGTATCCACCCCACCCCTCTTTATCCGGGGCTTGCCAGCAGCCACATCTGAGACCCTTGTCAGGCCGTGCCGAGAACGGATATCCCCTGCTAAGTGAACGATCCGGCGGAGTTTTCCATGCGCGCACGAATCTACAAGCCCTCGAAGACTGCGATGTCGTCGGGTACGGCCAAGACCCGCGATTGGGTGCTAGAATTCGTGCCTGAAACCCCGCGAGAGCTTGACCCTCTGACAGGATGGACGGGTTCGCGCGATACGCAGGCCCAAGTCCAAATTCGCTTTGACAGTCAGGCCGAAGCGGAAGACTACGCGCAAGATCACGCGATCGAATACGTGGTGCTGCGGCCACAGGGGCGGAAGCCTAACCTCCGGGCGGGTGGCTATGGCGAGAACTTTGCCACCAACCGGCGCGGGGCTTGGACGCACTAAGCCCCCATCGGTCACATAACTCACATGAAAGCTGACTTTTCGGCGATTTGGATTGTGCCGAATCGTATGCAGTCGTGCGGCCAAGTTGATGGTAAACCGGCTCTGATTAAGTGCGATCAAATCGAGTGACTTGCTTGAAATACTCGTGTCATAGCGCAAAGTTTATCTGGAAAACATTTTCAAATCAGTGTTTTAATCGGAGATCAGGCGGTTTCGTGGAAAATTGTCTACAACCCGTTTCCGCCATAGGTTGTAGCCTGACAATTAACACTTTCATGCTACGATTATTGGCATGGCAGACCAAAGGACACGCATAGTGCACGGGACGTCCCGCTCTTATGACCGAACGGAACTGGTCAGTGATGCTGTTATCCACTTGGCTGGTCTGGTCTTTGCCTTGGCTGCCGTTCCCGTCCTAATCACGCTTGCAATATTCTGGCGCGATGACCTCGCTGGCATCGTCGGTGTGTCGATCTATGGGGCGACGCTCATCGCTATGCTCTCCGCCTCGCTCGCTTACAACCATATCTATCGCCCCGAGTGGACGGATCGGCTGCGCAAGATCGACATGTCAGCCATCTACCTGAAGATCGCCGGCACGGTGACGCCCTTCGCGCTCCTATCGGGCACAGGGGCGACCTTCGTTGCAGTCATGTGGACGGCGGCTGTGCTGGCCACTGCAACCGTTTTCTTGCGCAAGCGCAGATCCAGCGCCTTTTCGATCGGAATTGGGCTGGCCATGGGGTGGGCTGTGCTGTTCGCTGGCGGCGATGTGATTGCTGCCACGTCTTGGCCTGTCTTCGGGCTCATGGTGACTGGTGGTATTCTTTATTCCTTGGGCACACCGTTTTTGTTGTTGGGTCATATGCGTTTTCACAACGCGATCTGGCATGCATTCGTTGTGGTCGCGTCATTGGTCTTCTTCGTCGCGATCACCTGGCATCTCGCCGCCACGACGATTGTCTAACGCGCGGCGTACGCGTTCCAAGTTCACCCGCAGTTCAGCAAAGCCCGCCTCCCCAAATTCCGTGCCGACACTGTCATGAAGGCCTCGTTTGATCGCAACCAGATCGCGCATCAAGGCTTCGCCTTTTTTTGTAAGCGTCACACGCTTGGCCCGCCGATCCATCGGGTCAGGGGCTAAATCGAGGTAACCGCGGGCCACCAGGCGTTTTACCTGTTCCTGCGCGGCTTGCTTCGAAATCCGCCTGTTCTTCGCGAGTTCCACGGAGCGGGTGCCATCGGGTCCCACGAATGCGAGTACATCGCTGTCGGCCAAGGTGACATCGGCATAGCCTGCTTCGACCAAAGCAGAGAACATGGCTTCTTCAAAGGCGCGGAATGCGCGCCAGAGGTCCACCCCCACATGGTCCACAAGCATCAAGGCCCGCGTCGCGTCATTTACCATGGGTCGGACCTATTTCGTTTCAACACAAATCACAATCGTCAGAGTACTTGACTACTTATAGTGCCTTATATAGTCAGGCGACATGACCAAATGGAGAATATCATGAAAGGACTTGCTATGGTGACCATGATTAGTGGGCTTGCCGGAGGCGCGGTTTCGGCGGAAACGACCCTGGACGCGGCCCAGCTCGATGGGCTTCTGACTGGAAATACGGTCTATATCGCTGTGCCACCGGGCGGACCCGGTGGCGAAAATGGTGGAATGGCTCCGTTCAAATACGGTGGTGACGGCACTGCTTCAGCCAGGCTGCCGGCCGGTCTCACGCTGGTGGGAAGCTGGACGATCGACGGCGACCAGTATTGCGTCGATTGGGACAATGGGCCGAGAAACTCCTGTTCGCGACTGGTGAAAGATGGTGAGGCCATCCGTATCGTTGATGCGGCTTCTGGCGAGCCGCGGGGGGCCATCGACCATATCCGTCCCGGCAATCCCGAGGGCTTATAGGCCGCAAGCGGGGGGTCGGCCCCCCGCACCCCCCGGAGTATTTCTACCAGGATGAAGGGGCGTCACAGCAGTGGTGCACTTGCGTCGTTCGTGGCATGGAACGCCAGAACGACGGAGGGACGCGCGATGACATTCGGCAAGGGCTGCCACCTGCATCTGATCGACGGATCGGCCTACATCTTCCGCGCGTTCCATGCCTTGCCGCCGCTGACACGCAAGTCAGACGGGTTGCCCATCGGCGCGGTCAGTGGCTTCTGCAACATGCTGGACCGCTACGTTCAAACAAATGCTGGGCCTGACGCGGCGACCCATGTGGCGGTGATTTTCGACAAGGGTTCCCACACGTTTCGCAACGACCTTTACGACCAGTACAAGGCCAACCGATCCGAAATGCCGGAGGATCTGCGCCCCCAGATCCCGCTGACACGTGAAGCTACCACCGCCTTCAACATTGCCTGCAAGGAGATCGAGGGCTGGGAGGCCGACGATATCATCGCGACGCTATCGTGCATGGCGCGGGATGCGGGGGGGCGCGTCACGATCCTGTCGTCTGACAAGGACCTGATGCAGCTTGTGGGCGACGGGGTCGAGATGCTTGACCCTATGAAGAATGTGCGCATCGATGTGGATGGCGTGCGTGACAAGTTTGGCGTCGACCCCGACCAAGTGGTGGATGTGCAGGCCTTGGCGGGCGATTCCGTAGATAACGTGCCTGGTGCCCCCGGGATCGGCGTGAAGATAGCGGCGCAGCTTATCGACGAGTATGGATCGTTGGAGGAGCTTCTGGACCGGGCCGAAGAGATCAAACAGCCTAAACGGCGCCAGACATTGATCGACAACCGGGCGCAGATTGAGCTGTCCAAGCGCCTCGTGCAGCTTGATTGTGAAACACCGCTGGAATTCGGGCTTGATGAGTTGGAAATCCGTGAAGCTGATCCCGAAGCGTTACTCGATTTCCTCAACAGGATGGAATTGCGGACGATCACCCGCAAGATCGCCGCGCGCTTCGACCGCGAACCGCCTGCTTTGCCCGAGGCAGCTGTCGCGGCGGACGCACCGCAGACGGTGGATGTGCCACCGATTGACCATGCAACTTATGAAATTGTGCGCGACGCCGCGGCGCTACAAACCTGGATCGACCGTATCAACGACACGGGCACCGTGGCGGTAGATACGGAGACGACCTCGCTTGACGAGATGCAGGCCGAATTGGTGGGCATCAGCCTTGCCACCGCGCCCGGCCAAGCCTGCTATATCCCGCTGGGCCATCGAAGCGGCGGTGGCGATCTGTTCGATGCCGACGCCCATGCCGAGGGCCAGATGCCTTTTGCCGATGCGCTGTCGATGCTCAAGCCCGTGCTCGAAGACCCGGCGGTGCTGAAGGTCGGGCAGAACATGAAATACGATTGGAAAATCTTCTGCGCGCACGACATCGACGTGGGCCCGATCGATGACACCATGTTGCTGAGCTACGCGCAGCATGGGGGCCTGCATGGTCACGGGATGGACATGCTGGCCGACCGCTACCTCAACCACCAATGCATCCCGATCAAGGAGTTGATCGGCACGGGCAAATCGAAGGTCACGTTTGACCGCGTCGAAATCGACCGCGCCGCGCCCTACGCCGCCGAAGATGCCGACGTGACGCTGCGGCTGCACGCGCTGTTCAAGCCGCGCCTGCATACGGCCCGCGTCACCCAGGTTTATGAGACCCTTGAACGCCCCCTCGTTCCCGTCCTCGCCCGGATGGAGCGGACGGGCATCAAAGTGGACCGCGACGTGCTCAGCCGCATGTCGGGTGCCTTTGCCCAGAAGATGGCCGGCTTGGAGGAGGAGATCCACGCCAAGGCGGGCCGCCCCTTCAATGTGGGCAGCCCCAAGCAACTGGGGGAAATCCTGTTCGACGAATTGGCGCTGCCCGGCGGCAAGAAAGGCAAGACCGGGGCCTATTCCACCGGGGCCGACGTCCTAGAAGATCTGGCGACGGAGCATGAATTGCCGCGCCTTATCCTCGATTGGCGCCAGATCTCCAAGCTGAAATCGACTTATACCGACGCACTGCAAGACCACATCAACCCCCATACAGGGCGCGTTCACACGTCGTATTCCATCGCGGGGGCCAATACCGGCCGCTTGGCCTCCACCGACCCGAACTTGCAGAACATCCCCATTCGCACCGAAGAAGGCCGCCGCATCCGCGAAGCCTTCGTGGCGCCCGACGGGCGGGTGCTCGTGGCGCTCGACTACTCCCAGATCGAGCTGCGCATCCTGGCCCATATCGCCGATATCGACGCACTCAAGCAGGCCTTCAAGGAAGGCCAAGACATCCACGCCATTACTGCAAGCCAGATGTTCGGCGTCCCCTTGGAAGACATGACGCCCGAGGTGCGCCGCCAGGCAAAGGCCATCAATTTTGGTGTCATCTATGGCATTTCGGGCTTCGGCCTAGCGCGCAACCTGCGTATTCCGCGTGACGAGGCGCAGGCCTTCATCGACACCTATTTCGAACGCTTCCCAGGTATTCGCGACTACATGGACGACACCGTGGCCTTCGCGAAGAAACATAACCGCGTTGAGACACTGTTCGGTCGTCGCATCCATACGTCCGAGATCAACGCCAAGGGCCCGGCCGCGGGTTTTGCCAAACGCGCCGCCATTAACGCACCCATCCAGGGGACGGCGGCAGATGTGATCCGCCGCGCCATGGTGCGGATGGAGGCCGCGATCGAAGGGCTTGATGCTAAGATGCTGCTGCAGGTCCATGACGAACTCCTGTTCGAAGTGGCCGAAGACGATGTGGATCCGCTCATCACCCGCGCCCGTGACGTGATGGAGGGCGCGAATATGCCCGTGGTGAACCTATCGGTCCCCCTCACCGTCGATGCGGGGCAGGGGGCAAACTGGGCGGAGGCGCATTGAAGGCGGGGCCCCTATTCATCTTTGGTACGTCTTTGGCGGGCAAGTCGACCCTGGCTGCGCAGGTCGGGGGCGGGCTTGGATGGCAGCCGCTGTCCACCGATCAGTTCGGGCGTCATCTTGGTCGGCCATGGACAGGGGTGCCGCAGGCGGTTTTGGACTTTTACACCAACCTGTCCGACGACGCCGTGCATTGGTTTCTGCGCGTCCACCACGACAACATCTGGCCGCTCTTGCGGGCGCGTCTCGACGCGATGGTCGCGGCGCAGACAGGCATTTTGGAAGGTGCGGCCCTGCGGCCCGAAAAGCTGGCCCAAATCCAACTTGACGGGTCAATCGTGTTGGGGTTGTGGCTGGACCCCGATCATCTTCAGCGGCGCATCCAGCGTGAAAGCCAGGCGCAGACCCATGATGGCCCGATCCGCGCCGCTATTGATCGTTTCACCACACGGTGCCTTCGCGAGAACGATGCCTTGGCCGATGCTGGGCGTGCCTACGGCTTTGAGGTCCATGATGTATCGGACCCGCGCGCAGCCGATGCCCTTGCCGCAGGCGTCACCGCAAGGTTGGAGGCGGCATGATCGTCCTCCTCAACAAACCGATGAACATGCTGTCTCAGTTCACGTCGGAAGGCGGTTGGCTCAGCTTGGCGGCACTAGGTCTGCCCAAAGGTGTCTACGCCGCTGGCCGCCTGGATCGGGATAGCGAGGGGCTGTTGGTGCTGACCGATGATGGCAAGCTTCAAGCGCGGATCACGGACCCGAAGGCCAAGACGGCGAAGTCCTACTTCGCCCAGGTGGAAGGTACGCCCAGCAATGACGCGCTCACCGCGCTCTGCCGGGGTGTGCCGCTCAAGGATGGGCCGACGAAACCCGCCAGGGTTGAGGAGGTCGCCGCCCCGGACTGGCTCTGGCCACGCGACCCGCCGGTCCGCATCCGCAAGACCGTGCCTGATGCCTGGCTGCGGCTGACCATCACCGAAGGCCGCAACCGACAGGTGCGCCGCATGTGTGCCCATGTTGGCCTGCCCGTGTTGCGGTTGATCCGTTGCTCAGTGGGTGACTGGACGCTGGACGGTCTCGCCCCCGGGGAATGGCGGCAGCTATGACCGAGATGGTGACCTTTCGGTCCCGTGCCGAATTGCGCGACTGGCTCATGCACCATCACGGCCAGTCTGAGGCCATCCATCTGGCCACCTACAAAAAGCATCATCCCAGCCATGTGCCATGGGTCGAGGTGGTGGAAGAACTGCTATGCTGGGGTTGGATCGACGCGGTGGTCCGCCGCGTGGACGAAGACCGCTCTGCCCATCTGGTGGCGCCGCGCAAGCCTGGATCTGCCTGGTCTGCGGTGAACAAGGGCCTGGTGGAAAAGGCCCGTGCCTCGGGCGCCATGACTGCCCATGGTGAGGCTACCATCGCCGCGGCCCAGGCCAACGGCATGTGGAGCTTTCTGGACGATGTGGAAGCGGGCATCGTTCCCGATGACTTGGCCCGCGCCTTGGGTGACCTGCGCCGCGTCTGGGATAGCTGGCCGCGCAGCGTCATCCGCGGGACCTTGGAATGGATCAAAACTGCCAAGACGGACGCCACCCGCGCCCGCCGCATCGCCGATGTGGTCGACAGCGCCGCGGCGGGCCTTCGCCCGGCTCCGTTTCGGCGCTGATGTCCCGCTAAGGTAACCGCCAGAAGCTACCGCTCGGCTACGTCCCCTTGGCTGGTTTCCTGAGCCGTCAAGCGCGCAACCAATCGACGCGTGAGCGGTGCGACGACCAAGACCGCCGGGAAGGCCACCGCCCAACCCGACAGCCAAGCCCCGAGCCACAGGAAGGGGAAATCTGAGGTCAAGCCGACCGCCCGCAGCGTTGCGATGCCGGATACGAGAAGTGACATCAGACCCGATAAGATCAGGCCAAAGATCACCGGCGCGAAGCGGGCGGGGATCATGTCAGAACCTCTCGTTCATCGGGCGGAGTGTCAGTTCTTCGGACCACGCCGAAATCGGCTGGTCGATCAGGCTCAGATAGGCGTCGGCGATGGCATCGGGGTTCAGGCGATCCGGTGTTTCATCACGTCCCCCGATGGCGCCGTCGATATTGACCCAGGCCACGTGAATTCCCTGGGGGTGCAATTCCCGCGACATGGATTGCGCGAGCCCGCGTTGAGCGAACTTCCCCATGGCGAACGGGGCCGATTGCGGAAAGCCCTTCACACCCGCACTGGCCCCCGTGAAAAGGATCGTGCCGCGGTGGGGGCCGTCATTCTGCGCCATGGCGCGTGCGGCCTGCTGGCCCATGAGGAACGCACCGAAAGCCGTGACCTCCATGGCTTTGCGCACCTGTTCCGGGTCAAGCTCCGTGATAGGGCCGCGCTGGCGGGCCGACGGGTTGTAGATGGCGACCTCCACCGGGACGTCGAGACCTGCGAACAAGGCTGCCATGGCTGCAGGGTCGCTGCCATCCATGTCGACGGTACGCGCCCCGGTCTCGTCCACCAAAGCGCCGAGGTCGGATGTGTCGCGGGCTGCCAAGGTCACCTGGTGGCGGGGCGCCAAGCGGCGGGCCAGGCTGGCCGACAGGCCAGCGCCGGCCCCGATGATGATTGCGTGGGTTTTTGACATGGGGGTCTCCGCTCATGGATCGGCGCAAGTTTGCATGGCAAAGACGCGCCGTGAACCTGCACCCATGCACAGATGCCTTGCGCTGGGATCAGCGCAGCGCGTCGGCGGCGATGAACGGAAAGAACATCCCGGAGGAGCGGAGGCCAAACATGCCATCCTCTTCTTCCCCGATGTCGACGAGGCGATAGAAGGACTTGCGGTCGATCAGCGCCTCTAGCCCCGCGCGCACCATGACGTAGGGCGCGGGCTCTCCCCCCTCAGACATTTCGACGCGGATGGGGTTGTCCGGCCCTGCAACCACGGTGTCGTCCACATTGGTGGTGAAGGTGATCACACCGCCCGCGACCTCGAAGTCTATGGCCACAAAGGGCGCATCTTCGACTTGCAGGCCGACTTTCTCGACCGGCGTGACGAGAAAATATCTGTCGCCCTCGCGCTTTAATATCGACGCAAAAAGCTGCACCAAACCGGGCCGCCCGATGGGCGTGCCTTCGTGAAACCAGGTTCCGTCCCGGCGGATCACGATGTCGATTTCTCCGCAATAGGGCGGGTTCCACAGGTGAACGGGCGGTTTCCCGCGTTTTCCTTCGTTGCGTGCCGCCGTCAGAAGTGAGGTCGCAGACGTCTTCACATCAGTTTGTCCGGTCATTGCCCTTTGCCCTCGGTCACTTCCACCATACTTAGGGGTTAGATAAGGCGGCAGGGAGCGAAGCAATGGCAGAGACCGACAGCGCAGAGGCGCTTCTGGATGAAATCGAGAAGCTTGGCACCTCGCTGGCTGACGCGCGGACACAGATTGCTACGCGCATCATCGGCCAGGACCGCGTGGTCGAGTTGACGCTTGCGGCAATGCTGGGCGGCGGCCACGCGCTGCTGATGGGCCTGCCCGGTCTGGGTAAGACACGACTGGTGGAAACGCTGTCCACCGTCATGGGCCTTACCGGTAACCGCATCCAATTCACGCCAGACCTGATGCCGTCGGATATTCTGGGCTCTGAGGTGCTCGAAACTGCGCAGGACGGGTCGCGCGCCTTCCGCTATATCGAGGGGCCGATTTTCGCGCAACTTCTGATGGCAGACGAAATCAACCGCGCCTCGCCTCGCACGCAATCGGCCTTGCTTCAAGCGATGCAGGAAAGGGAAGTGACCGTGGCGGGCCATACCCACCGCCTGCCTGCGCCGTTCCATGTGCTGGCCACGCAGAACCCCATTGAACAGGAAGGCACCTATCCGCTGCCCGAAGCGCAGTTGGACCGCTTTCTGGTGAAGGTGGATGTGGAATACCCCGACCGCGACACGGAACGCGCCATCGTCCTGGCCACCACCGGTGCCGAGGAAGTCGAGGCCAAGACCGTCTTTTCAGCAGAGGCCCTGATGGCCGCGCAATCGGTCGTGCGCCGGATGCCGGTGGGCGACAGCGTTGTGGAGTTGATCCTGGATCTGGTGCGCGCCTGCCGTCCCGAAGACCCGGACGCGCCCGACATCGTGCGCCAGCACGTGGCCTGGGGCCCGGGCCCGCGGGCGGCCCAAGCCATGATGCTGCTGGTGCGCGCCGAAGCCTTGCTGAGCGGACGTTTGGCGCCTGACCCCACCGACGTGGCGCGGCTGGCACGCGCGGTGCTGGGCCACCGGATGGCGCTGTCCTTCGCGGCGCGGGCCGAAGGGATATCGCTTGAAGACGTGATCGACGAAGTGACCGCCCGCGTCACCCATATCGAACAGGCGGCTTGAGCGAGGCACTTCATACTCCCGCCTCGCTTCGCGCGCGGTCCGAGGGCGTTGCAGCCGGCTTGCCCGGCTTGCTGGTGGATGCGCAGCGTTTGGCCGCGACCATTCTGCTGGGCGAACATGGCCGCAAGCGGGCCGGGCCGGGGGACAATTTCTGGCAATACCGCCCAGCCCAACCCGGCGATTCCCGCCGATCCATCGATTGGCGGCAATCGGCCCGTGGTGACGGGCATTTCGTGCGCGAAACCGAATGGCAGGCGGCGCAGACGCTGACGCTTTGGGTGGATGACGCGGCTTCCATGCGGTTTGCAGGGGATAAGCGGCCGTCGAAGCTGCGCCGGGCGCAGACCCTGGCGCTGGCTTTGGCCGTTCTGGCGGTGCGTGCGGGCGAGCGAACGGGCCTGTCGGCCTTGGCCGAGCCGCCGCGCGGCGGGCGCGGCCAGCTTATCCGCATGGCGGACGCGCTTATGGAAGGCGGTGACGTGCCCGATTACGGCACCCCCCGGCCAAAGGTGATGCCCCCCGGATCGCGCGCCGTGTTCGTGTCGGATTTTCTAGGGGAGCCCGAGGCTGTCATCGCGGCCCTGACCGCAGCGGCGGATCGCGGCGTGCGCGGCGTGCTGCTGCAAGTGTTAGACCCTGAAGAAGAGGCCTTCCCCTATGATGGCCGCACTATATTCGAAAGCATGTCGGGCACCGTCCGCTTCGAGACATTGAAGGCTGGCCGCCTGCGCGAAGACTATCTGGAGCGTTTGGCCGGGCGGCGTGCGGCGCTGCGCGACCTATGCGCCCGGACAGGCTGGCGATTCCAGCTGCATCACACGGATATGCCAGCGGAATCCGCGCTTCTGCCAATGTATACCGCGTTGGAGAGGACGCGATGAGCGGTCTCGCCTTCACCGCGCCCCTGTTGCTGTTGGGCCTGATCCTGTTGCCGATCCTGTGGTGGTTGCTGCGCGCCGTGCCGCCCGCTCCGATCCGGCGGCGCTTCCCCGGCATTGTCCTTTTGCTGGGTCTGAAGGACGACGAAAGCCAGACGGCGACAACGCCGTGGTGGTTGCTTTTGTTGCGGATGCTGGCGGTGGCGGCGGTGATCGTGGGCTTTTCGGGGCCGGTCTTGAACCCGCGTTCTGCCGGGACGGGGACGGGCCCGTTGCTGATTGTGATGGATGCGTCTTGGGCGTCGGCCCGGGACTGGCCCGCGCGCATGGCGAAGGTGGAAAGCCTGCTGCGGGACGCGGCGCGGGCCGGGCGCGTGGCGGCAGTGCTGCCCCTGACGGAGCCTTTGCCGGATGAGGTGCCCTATCAGGGCGCCAACGCTTGGATCGAGCGGCTGCCATCCCTGCGGCCCCAACCTTGGGCGCCGGACTATGCCGCTTTGGCTGAGCTTGAGACCAACGGCGCGGAACTGATCTGGTTTTCCGACGGGCTGGAGCGAGAGGGGCGCGACGCTGTATCGGCCCGCGTCATCCAGAGCGCGCGGCCTGTTCTGGGCCTGACGCCCGCCACCTATGAAGACGGCCTGATCGCGTTGCGCGCGGTCCGTCTTGGCGACGATACAGAACGCAGCGTGGAATTGCGCGCCATCGGGCCTGGCCCCAGTGGGGCATTGGCGCAACTGGGCGTCGTGAGCGCAGATTTTGTTGCAGGTGCCACCGAGGCGGAGGTTGAGCTTTCGCTACCGCCAGAACTGCGGAACCGCGTCACCCGGTTCGAAATCGGCGGCGAACGCTCCGCCGGGGCGGTGACGTTGACCGATGACAGCTTGGCGCGGCGCGAAGTGGCGTTGCTTACGGCGGCGGGGGATGAGGCCGAAGATCTGCTGTCGCCGCTCTATTACCTGCGCCGGGCGTTGGCACCCACGGCAGACCTGATCGAAGGCGACCTGGAAACCATCCTGCCCGCAACGCCTGACGTGCTGGTGCTGGCCGATGTGGCCCAGCTTGCCCCGTCCGAGACGGAAGCCGTCATCGAATGGGTCGAAGCGGGTGGCCTGCTTCTGCGGTTCGCAGGGCCACGCGTGGCGGCATCCGACCTCTCGCGCGACGTCGAGGACCCGTTGATGCCGGTGCGCTTGCGCTCGGGCGGGCGCACGGTGGGTGGTGCGCTATCCTGGGGGGAGCCGAAGACGCTGCGGCCCTTCGACGACGCTTCGCCCTTCTTCGGGTTGGATGTGACCGACGAAGTCGATGTGACCAGCCAGGTTGTCGCCCAGCCCGACCCGACCCTATCGGACAGGGTGATTGCGGCCTTGGCCGATGGCACCCCGCTCGTGACGCGCAAGCCGCTGGGACAGGGCCAGGTGGTATTGTTCCATGTCACGGCCAATGCCGAATGGTCGTCGTTGCCATTGTCGGGTCTGTTCGTGCGCATGTTGGAGCGGCTGGCCGTGTCCACGCGCCCCTCGGCCCCCGACGCCGACGCGTTGGAGGGCACGACCTGGGTGCCGCGCACCGTGCTCGATGGCTTCGGCGATATACGCGATGCGGGTACGATGGCAGGTGTGCCGGGCGAAGACCTGGTGGAGCCTGTGCCGTCCCGTGACCTGCCACCGGGGCTTTACGACGGGCCGGGGCAATCCCTGGCCGTGAACGTGTTGGGAAATGATGCCACGCTGTCTGCGGCGTCCTGGCCTACGGGGACCACCGTTGAAGGGCTGACCACCGCTGAGGAGACCGACTTGATGCCATATCTGCTGGCCTTCGCGCTGCTGCTTTTGGCGGTCGACCTGATCGCGTCGCTCTGGCTAGGTGGACGTTTGCGGCGGGGCGTCACTGCAATGGTGGGATTGCCCCTGGTTGCCGCCATTCCGGACCCGGCGGCGGCCTGCTATCTGTGTCCGTTGCCCGATGCCGCAGGCGTGCCAGGTGGGGTCGAGATTGCACTGGCCGCCCTGGTACTTACCGCCTTTGTGGTGCTTCGCCGTGCTAGGGTCTTGGCCATCCTGTTGGCTGCGACGTTGCCAGCGCAGGCCCAGGATGCGCCCCCCTATGTTTCTGACGAAGTGTCCTTGGCCCATGTCATCACCGGCGATGCGCGCATCGACGAAGTGGCCGAAGCCGGGCTTCGGGGGTTAAGCGAGGTCCTCACCCGCCGTACCTCGGTCGAGCCATCGCCGCCCAGCGGTGTCGACCTGGAACGCGATGAACTGGCCTTCTTCCCCCTGCTCTATTGGCCGATTTCGGAAAACCAGCCCATTCCGTCCTCAGATGCCTATGCCAAGCTAAACCGCTACCTGCGCGGCGGCGGCATGATCGTTTTCGACACGCGCGACGCCGATCTGGGTGGCTTCGGGTCAAACTCCCCAGCCAGCTTGCGGCTTCGAGATCTGGCTGCGCCCCTCGATATCCCCCCGTTGGAGCCGTTGCCTTTGGACCATGTCGTGACACGCAGCTTTTATCTGCTGCAAGACTTTCCGGGCCGCTACAACTCACCCGAGATCTGGGTGGAGGCCAGCCCCAATGTCGAACAGGTGGAAGGCATGCCCTTCCGCAACCTCAATGACGGGGTCACGCCCGTGGTCATCGGGGCCAATGACTGGGCCGCAGCCTGGGCCGTTGACCAGAACGGCCGCGCGCTTCTGCCCGTGGGTCGTGGCTATGCGGGTGAACAGCAACGCGAAATTGCCAACCGCTTTGGCGTGAACCTGGTGATGCATGTGCTGTCGGGTAACTACAAATCCGACCAAGTCCATGTGCCCGCCCTTCTGGACCGGCTGGGGAATTGACCTGACATGCGCCAGATCGTCTTCGACCCGCTCTTCCCCTGGCCCGTGGTGGCTGCGCTGGCCGCTTTGGTCATCTTGCCGTGCCTTTTTGCAGCCTTGCGGGGCCTGCCTGGCTGGTGGCTGCGGACGCTGGCAGCTGTTGTGTTGGCCATAGCCCTGGCTGACCCGTCGCTTCAGACCGAAGAGCGAGAGCCTTTGTCCGACATCCTGCTGATCGCCGTGGATGACAGCGCCAGCCAGCGCCTGTCTGACCGGGCCGAGCAGACGGAGGGCGCACTCGCCGATCTGTTGGAACAGGCCGAAGCCGATGGCCTCGCCACCCGCGTCACCCGCGTGCCGGACGGCGAGGGCGATGCAGGGACCGAAGTGGCCGCAGCCCTGTCGGAGTTGTTGGCCGAGGTGCCGCGCGACCGCGTGGCCGGGGCCGTCATCATCTCGGACGGGCGGGTCCATGATGCCGACGCGATGCCCGACCTGCCCGCGCCACTGCATCTGGTGCAGACCGGTCGATCCGAGGATTGGGACCGCCGCCTTATCGTGTCCAACGCGCCCGCCTTTGCCATTTTGGATGAAGAGTTCACCATAACCTTGCGCGTGGAAGACCAAGGCAATGTGCCCGATGACATGCCCGCCGAGGCCGATATCGAACTGGCCATCGATGGCGGCCAACCCCGGGCCTATCGCATTCCCGTGGGTCAAGACTTGCAATTGCCCGTGGCGCTGGACCATGGCGGGCTCAACGTCATCGAATTCCGCCTGCCCGAAGCGCCGGGCGAGTTGACCACGCGCAACAATGCCGCCGTCATCCAGATCAACGGTGTCCGCGATCGGCTGCGCGTCCTGCTGGTTTCCGGTGAGCCGCATCCCGGCCAGCGCACGTGGCGCAACCTGCTGAAGGCCGATGCTTCGGTCGATCTGGTGCATTTCACGATCCTGCGCCCGCCGGGCAAGCAGGATGGCGTGCCGGTGACGGAGCTTTCGCTGATCGCCTTTCCCACGCGCGAGCTGTTTTCGGATAAGATCGACGAGTTCGACCTCATCATCTTCGACCGCTACCAACGGCGCGGCATTCTGCCGTCCATCTACCTCGACAATGTACGCCAATATGTCGAACAGGGCGGGGCTTTGCTGGTGGCGGCGGGCCCTGATTTCGCCTCCGCCGACAGCATCTTCCGGTCGCCCCTATCTTCCATCATGCCTGCCGCACCCACGGCCATCGTCATTGACGAACCCTTTGCGCCAGGCATCCCGGAACTGGGTGAAAAGCACCCGGTGACCGAGGCCTTGCCTGATGATTACGGCCTTGACGGGGAACCCTGGGGCCGCTGGTTCCGCCAAATCCAACTTCAGGCCGGGCCGGATGCCGAAGTGGTCATGACGGGGGTGGAAGATGAACCGCTTCTGGTGCTGGATCGCGTGAAGGCTGGGCGCGTGGCGCTTCTGGGCTCCGACCATGTGTGGCTCTGGGATCGCGGCTATGAAGGCGGCGGGCCCCAGGCAGAGCTGCTGCGCCGACTGGCCCATTGGCTTATGGGTGAGCCTGAGTTGGAGGAGGAGGCGCTGATCGCTTCGGCCTTGGGTCAGGAAATCACCGTGACGCGGCGGACGTTGGGCGACGCGCCCGGCGCGGTCACGATCACGGCACCTGACGGAACAGAGACGTCGCTGGACCTGGAAGAAGAAACCCCCGGCCGGTTCACGGCGCGAATGATCGGAGACGAACAGGGCCTTTACCGCCTGGCCGAAGGCGACCGCGAGGCGGTGATCGGGTTGGGCCCTGCGGCCCCGCGCGAATTTGTGGAAACCATCGCCACAGACACCGTGCTGGCTGCCGCCATCGAGGCGCGGGATGGGGGCAGTGTGGCCGTGGAAGACGGCTTCCCGGACTTGCGCCCCGTGCGCGAAGGGCGTCAGGCCGCGGGCCGCGGATGGCTCGGCTGGACGCCGCGGGAGGCGTATCTGACCACGGATGTGCGTCTTCTGTCGCTTGTACCGGCTTGGCTTTTCCTGGCTTTCGCGGCGGCATTGACCGTGGCCGCCTGGTTGCGGGAAGGCCGCCGCTAAGCGGGGACAACAAATCTGACCGCTTGGACGGTTTTACGTTTTGCATCCTGTGACAAAACGTGCATCGTACCCCCCAGAGAGCGGCCGGGGAGTCCGCGCTTAACCAATGTCATTCTGGGAGGATGATCCATGATCCATCGCCGCACCCTTGTGGGCTTGCTATCCGGCGCCGCGCTGGCGCTGGGGGCGCTGCCCGCGGCCGCGCAGGACGTCACGCTGAAGCTGCACCATTTCCTGCCTGCGCAGGCCAATGTGCCCAAGCAAATTCTCGACGTCTGGGCCGACAATGTCGAAGAAGCCTCGGGCGGGCGGATCGAGGTGGAACGCTTTCCGTCCATGCAGCTCGGCGGCAGCCCGCCGCAACTGATGGACCAGGCCATCGACGGTGTGGCCGATGTGGTCTGGACCGTCATCGGCTACACGCCGGGCCGATATCCGCGCACCGAAGTCTTTGAATTGCCCTTCATGGTCGAAGATGCGGGCGCCGCTTCGGCCGCTTATTGGGAGATCTTTCAAAGCGATATGCAGGAGGAATTCTCCAACGTGCAGATCTTGGGCACATGGGTCCATGGCCAGGGTCTGATCCATGCCGACAAGGAAATCCGCACGCCGGACGACTTGCAGGGCGTGAAAGTTCGCGGCGCATCGCGTATGGTGAACCAGTTGATGGAAACCCTGGGTGGCACCCCCGTGGGCATGCCCATCCCCGCCGTGCCGGAGGCGTTGTCGAAGGGCGTCATCGACGCGACAACGATGCCCTGGGAAGTGACCGAAGCGCTCAAGGTGCCTGAACTGGTGACCTATCACACCGAATTCGACGGCCCGATGCTTTATACGGTGACCTTCGTGCTGGCCATGAACAAGGCCAAGTATGACAGCCTGCCCGATGATCTACGCCAAGTGATCGACGACAATTCCGGGCTGGAATTCAGTGTCTTCGCGGGTTCCACCCAGGCGGCCGCGGACGGCCCGTCGCGGCAATTGGCAGTGGATGCGGGCAACACCATCCTGACGCTCGCAGGCGATGACGCACAGGTTTGGCGCGACGCCGCCCAGCCCGTCTATGAGGCTTGGGTTGCCGAGATGGAAGGCAGAGGCATCGACGGTCAGGCCCTGATCGACCGGGCGCGCGAGTTGATGGCGGCCCACGGCTCCTGACCCTGGAATAACGGATCCGGGGCCGCGCCTTGCCAGGCGCGGCCCCGTCTTTTCGAGGACGGCACCATGTTGCGACGCATCATTGAGGCACTGGCTCGGGTCATGGCCATTCTGGGTGGGCTCGTCCTGACCGGCCTGATCGTGATGACCTGCCTGTCCATTACGGGGCGCTGGTTGAACGGCATGCTGAACGCCGATGCCTTGGACGGCGCGGGTTGGGCGGCATGGCTACTGGCCTTGGGCATCGGCCCGATCAACGGTGATTTTGAGTTGGTGGAGGCGGGCATGGCTTTCGTCATCTTCGCCTTCCTGCCCCTTACACAATTGTCGGGCGGCCATGCCAGCGTCGACATCTTCACCCGTATCCTACCGGACGGCGTGAACCGCTGGCTGACGGTCGCTTGGGCTGTGCTGTTTGCCGCGGTGCTTATCTTGATCGCGCGGCAGCTATGGCTCGGCACGTCGGACAAGATGCGCTACGGCGAAACGACTTACCTGATCCAGTTTCCCATTTGGTGGGCCTATGCCGCGGCGCTGGTGGGGGCCGGTGTCGCCGCGATCACCGCTGTCTTCGTGGCCCTGGCCCGCATCGCAGAAGCCGTGACTGGCGCTGCCATCCTACCCACCGAAGGGGCGGAGCATTGACCGACCTCGCCATTGGCCTGTGGTCCTTCCCGGCGCTGCTTTTGATGATCTTCCTGCGGGTGCCCATCGGGCTTGCCATGTTCGTGACGGGGCTTGTTGGCCTCTATCTCGTGAACGGGTCGAATCTGATGGCGCTGAGCCGCCTGAAGAATGAGACCTATTCCACCTTTTCCAGCTATTCGCTGTCCATCGTCCCGATGTTCCTGCTCATGGGCCATTTTGCGACGCTGGGCGGCATGAGCCAGGCTTTGTTCCGTGCCGCCGAAGGCTTCCTGGGCCACCGGCGTGGCGGCGTGGCCATGGCGGCCGTGGGTGCCTGTGCGGGCTTTGGCGCCATCTGCGGGTCGTCCCTGGCGACGGCGGCCACGATGGGTCGCGTGGCCCTGCCGGAACTACGCCGCTACGGTTATGATGGCGGGTTTTCCACCGCCACCCTGGCGGCGGGCGGGACGCTGGGTATCCTGATCCCGCCATCGGTGGTGCTGGTCATCTACGCGATCCTGACCGAGCAGAACATCGCCAAGCTGTTCCTTGCGGCTTTCATCCCGGGCATCCTGGCGGCCATAGGCTATGTCATCGCCATCTCGATCTATGTGCGCCTGAACCCCGCTTCGGCGGGCACGCGCGAACCCATCCCAATGGCCGAACGCTTCCGCCTGCTGGCCGCCGTTTGGCCAGTCTTGATCGTCTTCATCGCCGTAGTTGGCGGCATCTATGGCGGCATTTTCACACCCACCGAAGGCGCAGCCGTGGGCGCGCTTGGCACCGGGTTGATCGCATTGGCCAATGGGGGCCTGAACGGCCGCACGCTGATCGAAAGCTTCACGGTTACGGCGAAATCCTCGGCCATGATCTTCTTCATCGTCCTGGGTGCGGCCTTCTACAATGGCTTCCTGGCACTGACCCAGGTGCCGCAGGAACTGTCCAACTGGGTGGTTAGCCAGGGTTTCGCGCCGCTGACGGTGCTGGTCGTGATCCTGGTGTTCTACCTGATCTTCGGCTGCCTGATGGATTCGCTGTCCATGATCTTGCTGACCATCCCAATCTTCTTTCCGGTGATCTCCGTCCTCGATTTCGGGATGAGCGCAGAGGAGGTGGCCATCTGGTTCGGCATCCTGACGCTGATCGTGGTGGAGGTGGGGTTGATCACCCCGCCCGTGGGGATGAACCTGTTCGTCATCAACGCCATGGACCGATCGACGCCCATGTTGCAGACCTATCGGGCAGTGCTTTACTTCATTGGCTCCGACATCGTGCGTGTGGCCATCCTGGTGGCGTTCCCTGCGATCACGCTGTTCTTGATCTAGAAGGGTGCCCGGTGGGGCGCCCGTATCACCAAGATAGGGGGGTGAGATGTTCACGCGGGATGAATTGGAAGCGGCGGCGGCTCTGGTGCATCGTAGCGTGCCGCCCTCACCGCAATTGCGCTGGCCCATGTTGGACGCGGCAACGGGCGCGCGGGTCGTGGTCAAGCATGAAAATGCCAACCCCACCGGCGCCTTCAAAGTGCGGGGCGGGGTTACGTTCATCGACTGGTTACGCCGCACGCAGCCGGACAGCCCGGGCATCATCACTGCCACGCGAGGCAATCATGGGCAAAGCCAGGCCCGCGCGGCGGTGGCTGCCGGGCTCCGGGCGGTTGTCTATGTCCCCCGGGGCAACTCGCCCGAGAAGAACGCAGCCATGGAGGCCTGGGGCGCCGATCTGCGCGTCCACGGCGACGATTTCGATGAGGCGCGGGAGGAAGCGTTTCGCGTGGCCGAGGCGGAGGGGTTGACCATCGTACCGCCCTTCCACCCGGAATTGGTGCGTGGCGTCGCGACCTATGCCTATGAATTGCTGTCGGCGGAGCCTGGGATCGAGGTGCTTTACGTGCCCATCGGTTGCGGGTCGGGCATTTGCGGCTGCATCGCGGCCCGCGATGCGTTGGACCACGGGGCCGAGATCGTCGGCGTCGTGTCCGAGAACGCGCCGGTGGCGAAGTTGTCGGCCGAGGCGGGGCGGGCGATGTCGACCAACGCGGGGTCGACCTTTGCCGACGGGATGGCGGTGCGCGTGGCCGTGCCCGAGGCGTTGGAGATCTATGCCAAGGGGGCGGCGCGGATCATCACCGTCTCGGACGCGGAAATCGCAGAAGCCATTCGCCTGCATTGGCGCGCGACCCACCATGCTGCCGAAGGGGCCGGGGCGGCGCCGTTGGCTGGTCTGCTGCAGGAACGCGCGGCCATGGCGGGGCGCGAGGTCGCCATCATCCAATGCGGCGGCAATATCGACGCAGGCAAGATGGCGCAGGTGTTGCAAGGCGGTGTGCCTGCGCCCTGAGGGTCAGAAAAGGTCCGGGAAGGCCGCCTGCATTTCGGGCGAAGCGTGGCTATTGGGGGCCGCAAATGGCGGCAGGTCCAGCTTGTTGGCCAGGCTTACGGTGCCGATGATGCTTGCCGCGACCAGCACGAAGACGAAGGCGATCTTGTTCTTGCGTTGGGACATGGACTCTTTCCTTTCGGCTGGTGGTCTTCATTCAGCCGCCTGAAGCGGCCGGAGCGGGACGGGGTCTTGCGCCGCTTCCGTCGGTGCCTTGGCGGGGCGCGCATAGACGAGGCGGAAGGCGGCGGGGGTGAAGTAGAAGGCGACCACGGTGGACAGCGCCACGCCGCCCGCGACCGCCATGGCGAAGGGCGGCCAGAAGCCGCCGCCCGCCAGGATGAGCGGCAGGAACCCCCCGACCGTCGTGATCGTGGTGGAGACGATGTGGCGCGTGCTGTCCATGATCACATCGGCCATGGCCTCGGGGTTGCCGGTGCGGGCCGCGGCGTTGTCCTGCAAGGCCGTCATGAGGATCAGCGCCGCATTGATGCTGACCCCGATGGAGCCGATCAGCCCGATGATCGCGTTGATCCCGAACGGGTAGTCGAAGATGGCCAGGGCCAGCATGGATAGCCCCGCCGACAGCCCCGCCACGACCAGCGCGACGCCGGCCAGGCGGAATGACCCGAAGGTCAGGACCACGACCGCGATGGACAGGGTCACGATCAAGCCCAGCGGGGCCAGCAAGTTGTCGAGCACCGATGACCGTGCATCGCTGTCGCCGCCAATTTGCAGCGTCAAACCGGGGGCCAGGGCGAAGCCTTCGGCCTCCATGGCGGTTTCGACTTGGGCAAAGGCCTCGGACGGCAGAACGCCGCGTTGGATGAAGCCTTGGATGGTGTTCGCGCGTTCCCCATTGCGGCGTGTGATCACGCCTTGACCGGGGATCAGTTCGATATCGGCCACGGCGGACAGGGGCAGGGCGGGGAAGGGCGCGCCTTGGGCTGCGGGGGCCACGATGGGCATATCGCGGATCAGCGCAGGGTCGGCGCGGCGCGCATCGCCCAGCCGCACGCGGACGGGCAGTTCTTCGGTGCCTTCCAATAGGCTGCCGCCGGTCACACCGGTCAAGGCGGCCTCCAACTGGCGGCCCACGGCGCCTGCATCGAGGCCCAATTGGCGGACCCGGTTTTCATTCAGAACGACCGACAGTTTGGCTGCGCCCCCGGTGATCGAACTGCGCGACAGCGTGATCGCATCCTGCGCGGCCAAGAGCTTGCGAAACCGTTCGCCTTCTGCCTGCAACACCGCGACGTCGTCGCCGACGATCCGCAACTCCACCGGGGCATTGACCGGCGGGCCTTGGACCAGCCCGCGGATGAGAAGCTGTGCGCCCGGTGATTGGCTGGGCAGGTCACGCTGCAGACGGGGCAGCAACGCCTCGGTCGCCTCGGGCGAGGTGGTGCGCACCAGGGCCTGGGCATAGCGGGGCGCGCTGTCGCGGCCGCCGGTGATGTTGTAGTAGAAGGCCGGGGCGGAGCGGCCGAGCGTCCAGGTGACTTGCTCGATCTCTGGCTCGTCGCGTAGAACGGCATCCAGCGCAGCGACCACATCCGACGTGCGGGCGATGCCAGTGCCGGGGGCCATGTCGACCTCGATATGAAATTGGTCGCGGTCCACGCCGGGGAAGAATTGCTGTGTCAGCAATGGCAGGGACAGAAAGCCAACCACCGGCAGCACCAGCGCCAGGGCGATGGACCGCACCGGGTTGCGCACCGACAGGGTCAGCGTCGCGCGGAAGGCCTGGCCCAGCGGACCGGAGGGAATGCCGCCTCCGGACCCGTCCTTCAGCAGCCAGCCCGTCAGAGCCGGGGTGATCGTCACGGCCACGATGAACGACCAGCACAGCATGATGACCACGGCCAAGGCGATGGAGCCGACGAAATCCCCTGCCGCCCCCGGCAGCAGGATCATCGGTGTGAAGGACAAGGCCGTCGTCGCGGTGGAGGCGAAAAGCGGCATGGCCAGGCGCTGCACCGTGGCGCCCACGGCTTGGCCCCGGGGGGTGCCGCGCCGCAACCGTCGGCCGATTTCATCGGTCATCACGATGCCCGCATCCACCAGGAGGCCCAGGGCCACGATCAGTCCTGTGACGCTCATCTGGTGGATGGGCAGGCCGATTGCGTTCATTGTTGCGATGGAGGCCAGGCTCACCACGGGCAAGATGGTTGCCACGATTAGGGCGGCCCGTAGGCCAAGCGTGACCAGCAAGACGGCTACCACCAGCGCCACGCCCAGGGCCATGTTTCCCCCGACCTCTGACAGCCGGTCGGCGGTGTAGGTGGATTGGTCGAAAACCAAGTCGGCGGCGATGCCGCCCGGCAAGGTGGCGGTGAAGGCGTCCAACTCATCCCGGATCATGTCGGCCCAGACATCCACCTTCAGGCCGTCTTCCAGTTTGGCGGCCACCAGAATGGCGGGCGCGCCCTGATGCAGCGCGGCTTCGGCGACCGGCGTGCGGGCGCCGCGGCTGACCTGGGCGACGTCGCCTACGCGCAGTAGCGTGCCGTCTGCCCCTTCGCGCAACGGCACGTCGCGCACGCGGTCAAGCGTGGTGATTTCGCCCGTGACTTCCAGTACGATGTCTTGGGCTGCGCCTGTTACACGGCCCGCGCGCACCTTGGCGTCGGCTTGCGTGATGGCGTCGGCCACTTCATCTGCGGTCAGGCCAAGGGCGGCGGCGCGTGGTGCATCCAGCGTGACGGTAATTTCCTCCTCCGGCTGACCGAAGCGGTCCACTTTTTTGGTGCCAGGCACATTGCGCAAGATGTCGGACAGCGCCTCGGCATAGCGGGCGGTGAGCGTCAGTTGCGGGTCGCCGACCCTCGGGGTCAGGGCCACGATGGCGGCGTAGGTCCCTGCGCCCTCGGTCTCTAGCTCGGGCGTCTGGGCCCCGGCGGGAAAGCGTGTTTCCGCCTCTGCCAGCGCATCGCGCAGTTCGGACCAGACCTGCTCGATCCGGGTCTCTTCCAAGGTGTCGAGCAGTTCGACCTGCACCACCGATATGCCGGTGGCCGACACGGAATCGATGGTATCGACCTCGGCCACTTCGCGGAGTGCTTCTTCCACCTCTGCGGTGACCAACGCCTCGACCCGGCCCGGCTCCGCGCCCGGATAGGGCGTCGTCACCGTGGCAAAGAGGTTGGTAATCGTGGGGTCTTCCTGTCGCCCGATGGAGACCACCGCCGAGGCGCCCGCCGCGATGACCACCAGAAGCGCCAGGGCGACGGCGCGGGGTTGGCGCCAGGTCCAATTGCTCCAACCCATGATCACGCTCCTTCGATCGCGGCGAGGCGTTCGCCCGGGACGACGCGGTGGATGCCGTCTGGCAGATAGCGCATGCCATCCGAGAAGGTGCCGCGAATGAAGGCGCGGTCTGCGTCGAGGCGCAGCACTTCGACCGCTTCCGTACCCGCCACCAAGCCGTCCGCCCCATCGGCCACGGTCACGATCTGCCATGTGCCGCGCGGACCTTGGCGCAGGGCCGAGAGGGGCACCCAAGCGCCCCGACCAGCGACCTGCCGCATCAGGGTGATCTCCCCGGTGCTGAGCGCGGGCGGGGCCGCGCCGCCCACGTCGAAGAAGAGCGTGCGGCTGCGCGTGGCCGGGTCCAGTTCCGGTGCGATCTGGGCCAGAACAGCGGTCAGACGCCCGGTTTCCGTTTTGATCGTGGCCGTCTCGCCTAAGGTCAGGGCATTGGCAAGTTGGGGCGCAACGCCCACGCGGAAGCGGGCGGGGCCGTCTTCCACCAGCGTCAGCGCAGCGGTGCCCGGGGAAACCACAGCGCCTGCATTGAGCATCCGCATTCCAATCTGACCGGGGTAGGGCGCGCGCAATTCGGCCTTGGAAAGCCGCACATCCAGCGCCGCAATAGCGGCGTCCGCCTCGGCAATGCGGGCGCGCAGTTGCATCAGCGCCAGCGACGTGTCGTCCACGCGCTGATCGGTGGCGAAGCCCCGTTCGCGAAGTTCAGATTGGCGGTCATTGGTGCGGCGCGCCAGCTCCGCCTGGGCGTCCAGCGCGTCGCGCGCGGCCACCAGGCGCGCCCGTTCGGCCACCAAGAGCCGCGTGTCGAGCCGCGCCAACACGTCGCCAGCCGCGACCCGGTCGCCTTCGCGCACGGTGATGTCCAGGATCGCGCCGCCTTCCTCGAAACCCAGGGCCGTTTGCTGGGGCGCTTCGAACTGACCGGCGAAGCGGCGGGGGACAATGTGGCTGTCTTGGAGTGCCAGGGTCGCAATTTCCACCGGCAGCGCGGGTGCCGGTGCAGGCGCGTCGGAAAGCGCGGCACGACTGGCCAAGGCACCGTGGGTCACGGCGCCGGTGCCGACGGCAACCAGCAGAACGGCCGAGGTCATTGACAGCGTCAGGACACGGGCCGCAAAACGTCGAATGGGGTGGGGTCTGGACATCGCGGCCTCCAAGTTAGCATTGCTCACATATGTATGTGTCGCTAACTTTGTCAAACTCATTGTTGACGTGAGGGAAGAGTGTCTGAACCAACTACTTTGAAAAAAAATGAAAAAAAGTATCATCACGGCGATCTGCGTGGCGCGCTTCTGGAAGCGATCCGGCAATTGATCGAACGGGAAGGTGCGGATTCGTTTTCCATTGCCGAAGCCTGTCGCATCGCCGGGGTCAGCACAGCTGCGCCCTACAAGCACTTTCGTGACCGGGGTGAAATGCTGCGTGGCGTGGCGCTTCTGGCGATGGACCGGCTGCGCGCTGACATGCAGGACGCCGTGAATGCCCACGCGCCGCGCACCCCCGAACGCGTCGTGGCGTTGGGGCAGGCCTATGTCGATTTCGCCCGCCGCGAACCGGGGGTTTTTCGGCTGATGTTCGGGCTCAGCGGCGATCACGCCGAAGATGCCGAACTAACGGAGGCGGGGGAAAAAGCGAACCTGATGGTGGAAGGTGTGGTCTCAGATCATCTGGACCTGCCCGTTGGGAGCGATGAAGTCCGGCTGCGGGCCTATGCGCTTTGGTGCTTTGTCCACGGTCACAGTTTCTTGGTTTTGGACGGAAAACGCAGCGATGCGGAAGCTGCGCTTCCCGAACATGCGCTGCTCGATCTGGTGGGGCGGGCCATCCTGCCGGTGTGATGCGCTATCACGGTGTTCTCGCCTAAATCGGGTGGCGGCAAAGGCGCCGTTGAGAAAATAGTTGCAGAAACCGGTTTCTGAAATCAGTCTCTCACGCCATGGGAGAGGCTTTGGCCAACAAGATGGGCACTGGGCGCGCGACAATTGCCGATGTCGCGACCGCCATTGGCGTGACCAAGGGCACCGTGAGCAAGGCGCTTAACGGCCATCCCGATATCTCCGACACCACGCGCAGCCGCGCTTTGCGGGCCGCCGAACGGCTGGGGTATCGACCGTTGGGGTCAGCGCAGGCGATTCGCACAGGCCGGTGCCGCGCCCTTGGTCTGGTGATCGAAACCGGCGAACACGACGCCCACCGCCCCTTCCTGGCGGAGTTCCTGGCGGGCCTGTCCGAAGGCGCCGCCACCGAGGGTTGGACCCTCACGGTTGCCACTGCGCCCGAAGGCGGCGCGATCGACACCTATCGCCGCCTGATTGATGAACGGAAGGCCGATGGCTTCGTCCTACCACGCACACGACGGGTAGATCGCCGGGTTGAAGTGCTGCGCGCGGCTGGCGTGCCGTTCGTGTTGTTTGGGCGTCATGATGACCCCACCGGCTGCGCTTGGTTTGACATCGACGGGACCGCCGCCATGGCCGATGCCGTGGCCCGTCTGGCCCGCGATGGCCATCGCCGCGTCGCCTTTATAGGCGGCAGTCAGGCCCACACATATGCCCATCTGCGCGAGGTCGGTTTCCGCGATGGCATGGCGGTCGCGGGTCTGCCGGTGGACCCGGCCCTGATCGCCCGTGACGCCCTGGACCGCGCCGCGGGCCAGCAGGCCGCCGCGTGCTTGCTGGACGCGCCTGACCCACCAACGGCCTTCATCTACGCCGTGGATGCTGCGGCCCTGGGCCTTTGGTCTGCCGCCCGTGACAAGGGCCTGACCATCGGGCGCGACATCGCCGTCATTTCCTATGATGGCATCCCTGAAGGTGCCCATTCCGAGCCGCCGCTTGCCACATTCGTGGTCGATAACCGCACTGCCGGATTGCGCTTGGCGGACCTGCTTATCCGGCGCGTGCGGGGCGAAGACCCTGCTGATCTGCGTGAAATCGCGCCGGCCACTTATCTCGACCGCGGCTCCGCCCGCGCGAGCAATATCCAACTTACGGGAGGAAGATAATGAATATGAAAACACTTCTGACGACCGGAACGGCTCTGGCCCTTCTGGCAGGTGCGGCGCATGCTGAAACGCTGCGCTTCTGGACGACCGAAGAACAGCCGGAGCGTTTGGCCAAGCAGGAAGAAATGGCCGCCGCGTTCGAGGCCGCCACCGGCACGGCGGTCGAGGTCATCCCGGTCACGGAAAGCGATCTGGGCACGCGTGCGACGGCGGCCTTTGCCGCGGGCGACCTGCCCGATGTGATCTATCACACGCTGCAATACGCCCTGCCATGGGCCGAGGCGGGTATTCTGGACATCGATGCCGCTACGGACGTGATCGAAGATCTGGGCGCGGACACCTATGCCCCCGGCGCGCTGGCCATGGCTGCGACCGAAGACGGCTATGCGTCCGTTCCTGTGGATGGCTGGACGCAGATGATCGTCTATCGCAAGGACCTGTTCGACGAAGCGGGCCTGGACGCCCCCGACAGCTACGCCGACGTGTTGGCCGCCGTCGAGGCGCTGCATAACCCGCCTGAGATGTATGGCTTCGTGGCCGCCACCAAGGTGGACGAAAACTTCATGTCCCAAGTGTTGGAGCACGTCTTCCTGGCCAATGGCGTGTCCATCGTCTCTGAGGACGGCGTGGCCACCTTGGAAGAAGGCCCGACACTTGAGGTGCTGGATTTCTACAAGGCCATCGCCGAAGCCTCGCCCCCGGGGGAGCTTTACTGGGATCAGTCGCGCACGCTCTACTTCTCGGGCAATGCCGCGATGATCATCTGGTCGCCCTTCATCCTGGATGAACTGGCCGGCCTGCGCGATAGCGCCCCGCCCACCATCAACGACGACCCGACCTCGTCGGAACTGGCATCGAAAACGGGTATCGTGACCAATTTCTCGGGCCCATCGAACCCCGATGGCGCGGCTTGGGGCGACATCCGCTACTTCGGGATTACCTCGGACGCGTCCACCGATGCGGCCATGGAATTCGTGAAGTTCTCCATGGACGAAGGCTATGGGTCGACCCTGTCCATCGCGCCCGAAGGCAAGTTCCCGGTGCGGCGCGGCAATGCCGACAGCCCGACCGCCTTCACCGACCTCTGGGCCACGCTGCCCGTGGGCGTGGATCGTAAGGCGCCGTTGGGTGACCTATACGAGGCGTCGATGATCCAAGAGATCGTCGGCGGCCTAGACGTGGCCCAGCGTTGGGGCGTGGATGAAGGCCAACTGGCGTTGGCGTCCAAGATTATCAACAGCCAGGGCATCAACCGCGTTGTGCGGGAATATATCGACGGCGAGATCGAGGGCGCGGCGGCCGTTGCGGCGCTGAACGAGGCCATCGCCTCGGTCGAATAATGCCCCTGAAGCCGCCCCCAGCATCCTCGGGGGCGGCCCCCCTTTTTCGCGAACCGGACAATGCCATGACCGACCGCGCCACCGACATCCAACCGACGCCTTCCATCGCCCCCCGCGGCCGCGGCCCCTTGGCCCGTGTTGAGGCGCGGCTGGCCTGGGGCCTGCTGGCCCCGACCATCGCCATTGTGGCGGCGGTCGTGATCCTACCGCTGCTGGCCATCTTCTGGATCAGCTTCAAGCCGGTGCAGCTGTCCGACCTGCGGGCGCCGGAACTGGTGCTGCGCGAAGACCTGCGCGGCGGGCCGGAAGCCGTGGGCGACGAAGGGACATGGCGCTTCCGGTTGCGAAACTCATCACCCGACCGGGAAATCCGGGGCGTATCCTTCACCGATGCCATCCCGCCCGGATTGGCCCTCGGCCCGTTGCCTGAAGCCTGCACCGCCGATGCCAACACCTTGACGTGTGATTTCGGCGACGTGCCGGGCGGCTGGCGTGAACGCTTGGAGATCCCCGTCACCGTCACGGGGGATATCGGCGAGGTCGGCGCGACGGAGCCCGCGACCACGGGGGCGGCGTCTTCTGTGCTGACCGATACGACGTTCACGTTCAACAACTTCGTGCGCATCTTCGATGCCGACGAGTTTTGGGGCGTGCTGGGCGTGACCATGTTCTACACGGTCTTCGGCACGATCGGGGCCATCGTCATGGGTCTGTTTGCTGCGCTTTTGCTCGACAAGTCCTTCCGTGGCCAAGGCATCCTGCGCGGCCTGTTCCTGTTTCCCTATGTGGCCCCCGTCATCGCCGTGGCCTTCGCCTGGATCATCCTGTTCGACCCTTTCTCAGGTTCGGCCAACGCGCTTTTGATCCGCATGGGCGTCACCAGCGAGGCCATAAACTTCTTTGGTGAACGCCCCCTGGCCCTGATCATGGTCACGGTGTTTGAAATCTGGCGCTACTTCCCGCTTAGTTTCCTGTTCATCCTGGCGCGGATGCAGTCGATCCCGTCGGATATGTACGAAGCCGCCGATATGGACGGCGCGTCGCCCTTCCAGCAATTCGCCTGGCTTTCGGTGCCCCAGCTTCTGGGCATCCTGAGCGTGCTGTTCCTGCTGCGCTTCATTTGGACGTTCAACAAATTCGACGACATTTTCCTGCTGACGGGGGGCAATGCGGGCACGCGTACCTTGACCGTGAATGTCTATGAACAGGCTTTCGCGATTTCGAATATCGGGGCGGGCGCGGCGGTGGCGGTGGTCATTTTCGCCTGCCTGCTGATCTTTTCGGCGCTGTTCTTCCGCTTCATCTCGAAGGAGGATGGGCTATGATCGCGCTTCGCCAGGGCTACGCCGCTGCCGCCCTGTTGGGGGCGGGCTGGATGGTCACGCTGTCGGTCACCATCGCCGTGGCCGTGGCCTTCGCCACGGGGGAAGCGACGCGGCCCCATATCACTCTGTCTCTGCTTTGGGGGGCGGCCCTGGGCGCGGGGCTTCTGCATCGGCGCGGCAACGTGGCTTTCGCGGCGCCAATGGGCCTGATGATTTTCGCTATCTTATCGGGGTTCGGTCCCTTGCAGGTGGCGACAGATGGGTGGCTGTGGTCTTTCATGGCGGCAGGCCTGGGCACGGCTTTTGCACAAGCCATGGTGAGCACGCTCGATGGCTTGGCGCCGGGGCCCAATGACCGGCACGCCTTCGAGGCGGCGGTGATCCGGTTCCTGACGGGCTTCGGCTACATCTTCTTCACGGCCATCGTCGCGATCCCGTTCTGGGTGATGCTGATGACCTCGTTCAAGAACCGGGCGGAGCTGACGGCCAATCCGCTCGACTTTTCAATTGACCTGTCCAAGGGGTGGGAGTTGTTCCGATCCTACGAAGAGCTGTTCACCCAGTTCAATTTCGGCACCTATCTGGTCAACAGCTTCTTCATCTCGGTCGTGACCGTCGTCGTCACCCTGGCCTTCGCTATCCCCGGGGCCTATGCCGTCGCGCGGTTGCGGTTCTCGGGGCAGAAAGCGTTCAGCCGGGGCATATTGCTCATCTACATGGTGCCCATGATCGTGCTGGCTTTGCCGATCTATATCGCGTTTTCGGTGACGGGCCTGCGCAACTCCATCGCGGGCATCTTGATGATCTACCCGGTCACCACCATCCCCGTGGCGCTCTACATGCTGCAAGGGTACTTCCGCGGCCTTCCCGCCGAGGTGGAGGAGGCGGGCTTGATGGACGGTCTGAACCGCTTGCAAGTGATCTGGAAGATCACGCTGCCCCTATCGCTGCCGGCGCTGGCTTCCGTCTCGCTTTATGTCTTCATGATCGCCTGGAACGAGTTTCTGCTGGCCTTCATGCTGCTGGATGACCCCTCCAAATTCACGCTTACCCGCGGCATCGCCTCGCTCAACTCCTCCGAGATCCCGCGCCAGCACCTTATGGCAGGATCGGTCATCGCCACGGTGCCGATCATGGCCATCTTCTTGGGGTTGGAGCGGTTCATGACGAAGGGCCTCACCGCCGGATCGGTCAAGGGATGACGATGACACTGGATGAACGGGCCCGCGCGATCCTGACGGGCAATGATCGGGGCGGCTATACCATCCCCACGGCTGGGCTTTATCCCTATCAGTGGAATTGGGATTCCGCCCTTGCTGCCTGGGGCTTCGCCACTTTTGATATCGACCGCGCTTGGATGGAGTTGGAAACCCTGTTTTCGGGCCAATGGGCCAGCGGCATGGTCCCGCATATTCTATTCCACGCCGATGATCCGGGCTATTTCCCGGGGCCCGACATCTGGGCCAGTGGCACTACGCCACCCAGTTCCGGCATCACCCAGCCGCCTGTGGCGGCCAGCATGGCCCGCCTGGTGTTGGAAGCCGACCCAGAGGCAGGGCGTTCCCGCATCGCAGCACTTTACCCAAGGCTGCTTGCCTGGCACCGCTGGTTCATGGCGCACCGTCTGCGCGATGGCGCCGTTTGCGTCACCCATCCTTGGGAATCGGGTCGCGACAATTGCCCCGATTGGGATATCGGCATGGCGGGCGTCGATGCGTCGGGCGTGGCGCCCTATACGCGGCGCGACACGGGCCATGTGGATGCCTCCATGCGGCCGGTGAAGTCGGAATATGACCGCTATGTCGCCATCCTGGAATGGGGTCGCGGCGCCGGGTGGGACGCCGACCGCATCATGGCCGACGGCCCTTTCTTGATGGCCGACCCGGGCACCCATTTCCTGTTGATGCGCGCCAACGAAGACCTGGCCGCCATTGCCCGTGCCTTGGGTGAGGATACCGCGGAAATCGACGCTTGGGCGCCGATCCTCCGTGCTGGATGCAAAACAATCTGGAACTCCGATCTGGGCGCCTATGATGCGTGCGACATGCGCTCTGGCCGCTTTGCCGGTATCGTGGGCTCCGGCGCGTTTCTGGCCTATTGTGCGGGTGCCGCCCGCCCTGAACTGGACGCACATCTGACCCGCATCTGGGATGCGGTGCGCTACGGCATCCCGTCCTCCGATCCGCAGGCAGCCCATTTCGATGCGCGCCGCTATTGGCGGGGCCCGTCCTGGCCCTTCCTCAACGCGCTGATTGCGCGCGGCTTTGCGTTGTCGGGCCGACCCGACTGGGCGGAGCGTCTGCGGGCCGAGACCGCCGACCTGATCCGCCAGGGCGGCTTCAACGAATATTTCGACCCGACCGACGGGACGCCTTGCGGCGGCAAGGATTTCACCTGGACCGCCGCCATCTGGCTTACCTGGGCGGGCCGGGGTGCAGCGAAAGGGGGAGGCTGACATGGCATCCATCGAACTGATCGGCGCCGAGAAATGGTTTGGTGATGTCCAAGTCATCAAGGGCGTGGACCTGGCCATCGAAGAAGGGGAGTTCATCATCTTCGTGGGCCCGTCAGGCTGCGGGAAATCCACCCTTTTGCGCATGATCGCAGGGCTTGAAGAAACGTCGCGCGGGCAGATCATGGTGGGCGACCGCGACGCCACGGCCGAGCCGCCGTCCAAGCGCGGCCTTGCCATGGTTTTCCAATCCTACGCGCTCTATCCCCACCTGTCGGTGCGCGAAAACGTGGGCTTCCCGCTTAAGGCTGCGGGTGTCGAGGCCGCCCAGATCGAGGCCAAGGTGCAAGAGGCCGCGCGCACCCTGAAGTTGCACGACTATCTCGACCGCCGCCCCAAGGACCTGTCGGGCGGGCAGCGCCAGCGCGTGGCCATCGGCCGCTCCATCGTGCGCGACCCCACGGCCTTTCTGTTCGATGAACCGCTGTCGAACCTGGACGCCGCCCTGCGCGTCGAAATGCGGTACGAAATTGCCAAACTGCACCAGGCGCTTAAGGCCACCATGATCTACGTCACCCATGACCAGATCGAAGCGATGACATTGGCCGACCGCATCGTGGTGCTGGATGCAGGCCGCATTGCGCAGGTGGGCACGCCACGAGAACTGTACGAGCGGCCTGAAAATCTGTTCGTCGCGCAATTCATCGGGTCGCCCAAGATGAATGTCTTCCCCGCCTCGGCCGCGCCCGCCATCGATGCGCCAGCGGGCACCACCCATATCGGCCTGCGCCCCGAAGACCTGCGCATCGTCGCACCCGAGGCGGGCGCTTTGCCGGGGACGGTCGACGTGCTGGAATATCTGGGCGCCGACACGTTCGTAATCCTGGATTGCGCCGATGCCGGACAAATCACCGTCCGCGTGGTGGGCGATGTAAGTCTAGTACCGGGCCAATCCGTCGCCTTGGAATTCGATCGCCCGTCGCTTCACGCATTCGACACGTCAGGCCAGAGTCTGCCGGTCTGACGTGTCTTCGGACGATCTGTTCCGCTGAGTATCAGATGATGAAGTCCACCCCGGTCCAATCGGCGAAGGCCATGTCATCGACGTAAATCACGCCGTCGCCGCCCGCCACCGTCAGGTCGATGATCGAGCCGGAGCCATTTTCAATAATACCGCCCGCATTGCGAAAGGCGCCGACGCTGGCGATGTCGAGGGCCGTCAGATCCAGTTGGTCAACGTTATTGCGGAAATCGACGATGATATCGTCATCGGTGCGCCGGTTGAACACGAACACGTCGGACCCGGAATTGCCCGTCAGCACGTCATCTCCGCGCCCGCCAGTAATCGTATCGTCGCCAGAGCCGCCGCGCAGCGTATCGTCGCCACGATTGCCGAAAAGCGTATCGTCGCCCTGATTGCCGTCGACCCGATCATTACCCGTATTGCCTGCAACCAAATCGTCACCGTCGTCGCCTTCCAGGATATCGTCGCCGCCGCGCCCGCGCAGGTCATCGGCGCCGGTACCACCGTCGAACAGGTCCTCACCCGAGGCGCCGTACAAAGTGTCATCACCTGCTGCACCGCGGACCTCACCGACAACGACGCCATCGCCGCGACCCTGATACGTATCGTCCCCTTGGCGCAGCAGGACATTGCCGTTCATCACGCCGCCATTGGTGACGCTTTCACCGCTTTCGTTGCCAATGAACGACCCGGCGCCACCAGAGATAGTGCCGTAATTCGTCAGTGTGGCGACTTCGTTGCTTTCCATGTCCAAGAAATCGACGCCGTAATTCTGGGTCGACGTGATCTCACCGTAATTCGTCACGACAGAGCCATCGCCGCTGGAGGTGCTTCCGGTCCCGATGTGAACACCGGCGCCGCCCTCCGAGGTGGCGAGCAACTGACCACCTGCAAGGTTGGTGATCAGCGCATCGTTGCCTTCGACATGGACGGCATTGGTGTAGCGAAGAGTCTGACCGCCAAAGCCATTTGCGGAGATCGAGCCCGAATTGACCAACTGATCGCCAGCGCCGCTGTTCAGGCCCAAAAATACAGCGCTCGCGCCAGAAATACTACCGGTGTTAACAACGAGATTGTCACCGCCAGATGTAAGTAATGCGATCGTTCGCTCGCCACTGATCTGGCCTGCATTGTTCAGGATGTTGTCGCCGGCCTGAAGCCAGACCGCGACGTCCCCGGATAGTGGATTGGTGCTCGCCACTACGCCATCAGAGCCCACCCGCATGGAGGCGCCGCCACCGGACAGGTTTACGGCGCGGTCCGAACCGTAAACATAGCCGTCTATCTCAAGCGAAACGTCCTCGAACGTGCTCAAGATGGTTGGTGAGAACTCGTCCGAGTTGGCGACAATCGCATCTGGCAACACAAAATAACTGTCACCTGCCGCTGCAAAGTCGAAGCGGGTTCCGCTGCCAATTGAATCGAACTGCTGAAATGTCGTGGTCATGATAGGTCTCCCAATAAAATCAATAATATGGGAAATATTAACACTTTCGGTCAACTCGCACAAACGAGCGACATACTCGCGATCGCGGGCGACCGGCATGCGGTGCTGCGTTTCGTGGGTTTTTTCGAAGCTTGGCGGCGTGCAGATCCGGTTTTTGCATCGGGCAGGGCGGGGCGGCGAAGCTTCCGGCTTGATCGTCCTTTCTGCGGCCAAGCCACGCTTGTGTGCTCCGGTTCGATGCCAGGGCGTTGCCACGCGACCCGCGGCTACTGCCACCGCGCAACCCGCTTTGTTGTTGCCCATTCGTAGGGGGTGGCTTGGGGTTCACGGCGGCGGTCTGCGGGGGTATCTGTGCCTGAACCCGAGCGTTTTGCTCGTCATGTACCCGCAACACCCTGGTATGCACCGCCGTACTGCGTCGGTTCACACGCCTAAATCCGCCGGAGAAGACCATGGCCCAATACGACGTAATCATTATCGGCAGCGGCCCCGGCGGCTATGTCTGCGCTATCCGATGCGCGCAGTTGGGGCTGAAGACGGCGGTGGTCGAAGGGCGCGACACGCTGGGCGGCACCTGCCTCAATGTGGGCTGTATCCCGTCGAAGGCGCTGCTGCATGCGAGCCATCAACTCCATGAAGCGGAACACAATTTTGCGAAGATGGGTCTGAAGGGCAAGTCGCCTTCGGTCGATTGGAAGCAGATGCTGGCTTATAAGTCCGAAACCATCGAAGCCAATACCAAGGGCATCGAGTTCCTGTTCAAGAAGAACAAGATAGACTGGTTGAAGGGCTGGGGCTCCATCCCCGAGGCCGGGAAGGTTGCCGTGGGCGATGATGTGCATGAGGCCAAGCACATCATCATCGCGTCCGGTTCCGACTCTGCCAATGTGCCCGGTGCGGACGTCACAATCGACGAAAAGGTGGTTGTGACTTCTACGGGCGCGTTGGAGCTATCCTCGATCCCGAAAACCATGATCGTCATCGGCGGCGGCGTTATCGGGCTGGAGCTTGGCAGCGTCTATACTCGGCTTGGCAGCGATGTGACGGTGATCGAATATCTCGACGCGATCACGCCGGGCCAAGACGGCGAAATCGCCAAGCAATTCCAGCGTCTTTTGCAAAAGCAGGGTTTGAAGTTCATCACTGGTGCTGCCGTCTCGAAGGTCGAAGCGAAGGGCAATAAGGCCGACGTGACCTATACGCTGCGCAAAGATGACAGCGAGCACACGCTCAAGGCCGACACCGTCCTTGTGGCGACGGGGCGCAAGCCATTCACAGAGGGCCTGAACCTCGACGGGCTGGGTATTGCGATGACCAAACGCGGCCAGATCGCCGTCGACGATCATTACCGAACCAATGTGCCCGGCATTTATGCCATTGGCGACGTCATCGAAGGCCCCATGCTTGCCCATAAGGCCGAGGATGAGGGCATGGCCATCGCTGAAATCCTGGCGGATCAGGCCGGTCACGTGAACTACGAGGTCATTCCAGGCGTCATCTATACCCATCCCGAAGTCGCCTCGGTCGGGGCCACGGAAGAGACGCTGAAGCAGGAAGGCAGGGCCTATAAGGTTGGCAAGTTCAGCTTCATGGGCAATGGCCGTGCAAAGGCGAATTTTGCGGCCGACGGCTTCGTCAAGATACTGGCCGACAAGGAAACCGACCGCATTCTGGGCTGCCACGTGATTGGCCCGATGGCGGGTGACCTGATCCACGAAGTCTGCGTGGCCATGGAATTTGGCGCCGCTGCCGAAGACCTGGCCCGCACCTGCCACGCGCATCCGACCTATTCTGAGGCCATGCGTGAGGCTGCGTTAGCCTGCAATGACGGACCCATTCACGCCTGACATCTGTCTCAAAAGACGCGAAGATTTCACGATGATGCGGCAGGGCCACCCCAGTCCTGCCGTTTTTCCTTGGTTAATCGGAAACGTAATTAACTTGTTTCCGAGGCCACATCGTGCCGAAACCGTTCAAAATACTGCGCTTCGTCGTTGCACTGTCGCCCTTTGCGGCGCTGCCCGCCGCGGCTGAGCCACTTTTCGACAGGCCCATGCTCGGGACATTGCCCGGCCCGATCCAGAATTGGCTCGATAACGTCCAATTGCTGCCTTGGCTGGGCGGCGCACTGGCGATCTCCACCTTCACTTTCGTTGCTATTCACCGGTTCCGCTTGCGCCGCCGCAAGATGCGCCAGGACATTGCCGGCTTGCCCAATGGCCCACGCTTCCGGGTGGTCGATGCCATGTGTCATGCCGTTTGGCGCGGAGCAAAGATCAACGACGCTCGGCTTCACCGCGCCCATGAACTGGCCCGCGACACCGTCGAGATGGACTATACGCCCGAACACATGCGCGAACAGGCGCTTCGGGCGGACAGGCTGATCATCCCGACCAACTTCCTGTGGATGCGGGACGGTCTGACCAAGGGCGAAAAGATGGTGATCTTCAACGCCACGCTCTCGGTCTTGCTGGCCGATGGACCTCTTACAAAACACGACCGCCGCTTCTTGAAGATCATGGCCCGTGGGCTTGGCTTGGGGCGTCATGAATTGCGCAATCTGGGCAAGCTCATCCCGGCTTGAAAACGAAAAAGGACACGCCATGAAATCCCGTCTTATGCTGACAGCAGCGGCCTTCACGCTTTGGGGCGCGACGCCGACTTATGCGGGTATTCCCCACATAACCGAGCAGGAGCTTTGGCCCGTGGCGTCAGTTGTGGACGGATCGGGCCTGACCGTATGCCACTTGGTGGAGGAACGAAGCATCGCCTACGTGCCCTATTGGATCACGTCGCAGGGCTATGTGCTGTCCGATACCGGCTGTGCGGACGGCAGCTACCGTACTTTCACCGCCCCCATTTCCGAACTCAAGGGCGCAGGTCTATTGCCAGCCGATATGCCTGAGACACCAAGTTTCACGACAGTCGAGCGGCTGAAAGGCCATGCAGCCCTGGTGATCGGCGGTGTGCTGGCTGCCTTCGGCGGTATCGCCACCGCCATGCGCGGTCGCCGCCGTTCCGTGCGGCTTGAAATCCTCGGAATCGAGGACGGCCCGGTCTTCAAGATGATCGACGCGATGTGCCACGCCGCCAAGGCCGATGGACACTGCGATCCCGCCGAAGTCGCCTATATCCGCGATGTAGCTCGTGAACTCACGCAGCTGGATTTCCAGGATGAGCATTTGGAAGCCGTGATCGAACGTGCTGATAAGCTAGGCCACGCCAAGGATTTCCAGCAATTCGGCAAGGGTCTGACACCCAGCCAGAAGAGCATGATCCTTGAAGGCGTGTTGAGTGTGGTGCTGGCCGACGGAGAGATGGATCGCCGCGAGAAGGTCTTCCTGGACCGTATGGTGATCGGCATTGGCCTGACCCAGCCGGATACGGATGCCGCCATCCAGCGTGTTCTCAGCCGGCGAGCAGCCGCAGTCCCTGCGTGACATCGGCACGGACGGCTAGGCGCAACCCGGGTTCATCCCCGGCGCGCAGGGCTGCCACGATCAGGCGATGGTTTTTCGGCAATTCCGTCCGGTTGAGCCGCCCATAAAGCGACCGCATCGTCGGTCCCAATTGCAGCCAGACGGTTTCGACCATGGCCAGCATCGCGGGCGCCTGGGCGCGCAGGTAAAGCGTGCGGTGAAATTCCAGATTGGTCCGGATATAGCCAGACGCGTCGTGCTTCACGATCTGTTCGGCGATGGCGGTGTTGATTGTCTCCATCCGGTCGAGCAGGGCCAAATGCGCGCGGGGCAGGGCGCGCACAGCCAGCTCCGGCTCTAGCAGTGAGCGCAGGGCGGCCAGCTCCTCGATCCGTTCATTCGACAAGGCGGGCGTCGTCACACGCCCCGAAGACGAAAGCGACAACGCCCCTTCCGCCACCAACCGCCGCAGCGCTTCGCGCACGGGGGTCATCGAAACGCCATAGTCGCGCCCGATGCCCCGCAGGGTCAATGCCTCGCCGGGCGCCAATTCGCCGTGCATGATCCGTGTGCGCAGCAGGCGGTAGAGCCGGTCATGGGCGGCACCCGCGCCTTCGGGAAGGGGGTTGAGCAACATGGCGCCTTTATTGCCGCAAAGTGCGGGGTGGAAAACCTGAAAACCCGTCTTGGCGTAGCAGGTCAGCTCGCGGCGAAGTCGATGGCGTGCAAAGCCGCCCCATGGGATCGCAGCCAATCGCGGCGCGGGGCATAGTCGGGCATCAAAGCGGCCACCTGGGCCCAGAACCGCGCGGAATGGTCCATGTGAACCAAATGCGCGACTTCGTGGGCGGCCACATAAGCCAGCACGTCCGGCGGCGCCATGATCAAGCGCCAGGAAAACATCAGGTCCCCCCGCGACGAACAAGACCCCCAGCGGGAGCGGGTATCGCGCAGCGTCACCTTTGACGGCACGCGATCAATGGCTTCTGCATAGCGGTCCACCGCGGGGATGAGATGCGTGCGCGCCATGGTCTGCAAAAGCGCCTTGATCCGGGGCCCCGCGCGGGCGTCGTCGGGCACGGCAATCGCTTCGCCCGTCCAGCGCGCAGACCGGCCCGGGCCTTCCACGACGGGAACATCGGCGCCTAACAACGGCAAGATTGCGCCCACCCGTGCCACGCGCGGCGCGGGCGCAGCGGCCACTTGGCGGGCGATCCAACCAGCTTGTTCGGCTACAAAATCGCGGGCACGCGCCAGCGGCATCCGCGCAGGCAGCGACAGCGTGACCCGCCCATCGGCGCGGCCCACGCGCAGCGACAGCCGCCGCGCCCGTGCCGAACGGCGCACCAGAACCTCGATCCCGGGCGCGCCGGGAACCTCCAACCGCTCCGTCAAAGCTTTGCCAAAGGACTTGCCACCCCTTGCCCCCTGTGGCATCCGACCCCAATTCCCGAGACCCGGGGGTGCCCCCGGACGAGATGAAGGAACCGACATGCCCAAGGAAGAATGGGGCGTCAAGCGGGTTTGCCCAACCACTGGCAAGCGCTTCTACGACCTCAACCGTGACCCAATCGTCAGCCCCTATTCGGGCGAAGTCGTCAATGTGGATACCGGCACAAAGACCCGTGTTCTGGTGGCCGACAAGGACGATGCCGATTCCAAGCCCAAAGAAGACGAAGATCTGCTGCTCGACGATGATGACGTCGATGTGGAAGACGAAGCCGAAGCTGCCGAAGCGGATGATGACGTGCTCGACGATGACGAGGACGATACCGTCTCGCTTGATGACCTCGCTGTGGGTGACGACGGGGACGACGACGATTGAAGCCGACCGGCGGCAAGCGGATTTTCCGCTTGCGCCATTCCAGCCGCTCCCGTAGGACGCGGCACGTTATGGGGCCTTAGCTCAGTTGGTAGAGCGCTTGCATGGCATGCAAGAGGTCAGGGGTTCGACTCCCCTAGGCTCCACCACCCGCACTCATCTCTGTTTGATATCTCGTGCCGCAGCTGACGGCGCACGAACTTGGTGTGTCGAACCCTCGTCAAACCAATGCTGCGATGGCCATCAGGATCGTGGCAGCGAAGCCGGTAAACCAAATGAACGACCGCCAGGGGCGCCACCCAAAGGCATAGGCTGGCACATAGACGATGCGCGCGGCCAGGTAGACCCACGCGCAGGCAGCCGTGAAACCGGTCGATTGTTCGGACAATGTGACGACGACCACAGCCGCGGTGAACAGGATCAGCCCTTCGAAATGGTTGTTCAACGCGCGGTAAAGACGTGCGGCGCGGTCAGAGAGTTGGTCCTCCAACGCGCCGCCCAGGCGCGCGCGGTCGCGGGGCGACATGGTCTTGGCCGGGCCAAGTTCCAGATTGGCGGGGATCGCCATGAGGACGAATTGGACCGCTTGCAGGATGATGGCGAGGGTCAGGGCGGTGAGTTCAGGGGTCATGGGGCCTTATCTTCAGTTCTTTGCGCAGACATCGGCTTTCGTCCGCTGCACTATCCGATGGTAGATCAATAGCCAAAGAAGCCACGTAACGAAGCTGCGTCTCGCTCCAAGAAGTTTATTCCCGGTCTCGGCTGATCAGCACGATCGTCGTCAACAGCGACAGCAAGGCATAGCCCCCCGCCAGCCACCACAGGATCGGGTCCGGCCCGCGCCAGGCTTGAAGCGCGATGACCAGAAGCGCTGCGATGGCGACGCGAATGACCCAGAAGGCGAGGGCGCGGCGGGTGGGTGTCACGGATTGACCTCGGCGGGTTGGGTGGCTGTCCGCATCATGCCTCGATCTCAATCGGGGTGCCATTGGGCACGCGGGCCCAGATGTCACGCATTTCGGTGTTGGTGACTGCAATGCAGCCATCGGTCCAATCCCATAGTCGGTGTAGCGCGCCAAGCCAGCCCCAGCCATTGGCGATGCCGTGGATCATGATCAGGCCGCCCGGGTCTTGACCCTGGGCGGCGGCGCGTGCGGTGTCGACGTCGTTAGGGTAAGAGATGTGTAGGCTCAGATGGGCGAAGCTGCCATCGTTTCGCCAATCGATGGCGTAGCGACCCTCGGGCGTGCGTTCGTCACCTTCGCGCTGCTTATGTCCGTCATCGCCCGCCGCGCCTAGGCTGATCGGGTAGGTAGCGATGGGGGCACCATCGCGCAGCAGGGTCAGGCGCCGTTCGGACTTGTTCACATGGATGAAGTCAGCTTGTTCGTCGGGCGGGGCCATCGCTGGCGCAGTCACAAGGTCGAGCCGGGCCATGACCATTGTGTAAACGGGCAGCGCGATCACGATTGCGGCGAGGGCCAGGAAGGTGCGTTTCAAGACTTTGCGCATGGGCTGGGCATCCGGGTCAGTGCGGGCTCCGACGCGCGGCACAGCATCAACAGGCCTGCCGCATCGGGAATTGCTAGGGTCGGCACCCCCCGTCTGCCCGGCGTGTCGGGTGGCGCCGCGCATCCTTGGACTTAAGCCGTACCTTCGATGATGACGATATCACTGTCCGCGTTTGCGAGCCGGATGGCCGCGGCCTGTCGGTAGGCGTCGGATTTGTAGCAGGCGAGCGCGGTTGCGTAGTCTGGGAATTCGACAACGACGTGACGGTCTTTCTGCGGCGTCTCGGGCGTTTCATGCTGCCCGCCGCGGACGATGAACCGGCCACCGAAGCGTTCCACGACCGGGGTATCGAGGCGGATATACTCGGCATAGGCGTCGGGTTTGGTGACGGTGACGTGGACGATCCAGTAGCCTTTGGGCATGGGGGTGGGGTTTCGGTCGTAGGGTGGATGGAACCCACCGTCTGTGAGTTTGGTTGCGGACGTGGTGGGTTTCGCCCACCCTAGCGGTCTAAATTTCTGTCGCACCGTAAAGAATGAATACAATGCCAAGAGCAAACGCGAGTACGGACGTTATGGCCAAGGCTGAGTTGATGCGGATCACATACGTATCCCACCATTGAGACCATGATGTTTCAGGGGCAGAAGCCGTGTATGCGTAACTCCCTATTAAGGCCAAGAGGACAGCGACTATCCCAATGAGAAATGCACCCATTGATGACTTAATGGTGTTGAGCGGGATAGAAACATTTGCCTGAGCGTCAGCATTCCCGAGGAAAGTGAGTAGCGCCAAGATGGCGCCAGAATTCAGCAGAATTACCGTTCGAAGAAATGCAAGGCCTAAGGTATCCGACCTCTCAAGGCGTGAAATTTCGGCAGCAGAATCTGACATCGAATCCTATCCAGTTTTTGCATGACATTTCTTTCCGCCTTGGGGTCAAGTTCGACGTGTTCGTCCCTCCAACGCGATTTTTGATGCCAGCTAGTCGCATTTTGCTGAGCATTGCATCACAAATCCATCAATAGTCGCCGCGGATCCTCCAGCGCTTCTTTCACCCGTACCAGGAACGTCACCGCGCCTTTGCCGTCCACGATCCGGTGATCGTAGCTCAGTGCCAGATACATCATCGGGCGCACCACGATCTCACCGCCGATGACCATGGGGCGGTCTTGGATTTTGTGCATACCCAGGATGCCCGATTGCGGCGGGTTGAGGATGGGCGACGACATGAGCGAGCCGTAGACGCCCCCGTTGGAGATGGTGAAGGTGCCGCCCTGCATGTCCGCCATCGAAAGTTTGCCGTCGCGCGCGGCGCGGCCTTTCTCGGAAATGGCTTTCTCGATTGCGGCGAAGCCCATTTGGTCGACGTCGCGGATGACCGGCACGACCAGGCCCTGGGGCGTGCCCGCGGCGATGCCCATATTGACATAGTTGTGGTAAACCACGTCGGTCCCGTCGATTTCGGCATTGACCTCGGGGACTTCCTGCAAGGCGTGCACGCAGGCCTTGGTGAAGAAGGACATGAAGCCCAGGCGGACGCCGTGCTTCTTTTCAAACAGGTCTTTGTATTCGCTGCGCAAGGCCATGACCTCGGTCATGTCCACCTCATTATAGGTGGTGAGCATGGCGGCGGTGTTCTGGGCGTCCTTCAAGCGCCGCGCGATGGTCTGGCGCAGCCGGGTCATCTTGACCCGTTCTTCGCGGTCGGCCTGGTCGGCGGGCACGGGGGCGCGGGCCGCCGGTGCGGGCGCAGGGGCCGGGGCGGGCGCGGCGGCGGCTTTAAGGACGTCTTCCTTCATGACCCGACCGTCGCGGCCGGTGCCGGTGACTTGGTCGGCAGACAGGCCCTTTTCCGCCATGAGTTTGTTGGCCGAGGGGGCGTTTTCGACATCGGCGCCGCTGGTCGTGGCGGGCGCCGCGGTGGCGGCGGGTTGCGCCGCGGGGGCCGGGGCTGCGCCCGCATTGATGATGGCAAGCTTGCCGCCCGCGGCGACCGTGTCGCCTTCTTTGGCGAGGATGTCGCCCAAGGTACCCGCGGCGGGCGCGGGCACCTCGACGGAGACCTTGTCGGTCTCCAATTCGCACAGCATTTCATCGGCGGCTACAGCATCGCCGGGCTGCTTGAACCAGGTCGACACCGTGGCTTCTGTCACGGATTCCCCCAAGGCGGGCACCATGACGTCGACCGCCGCGCCACTGCCTTCTCCGCTCGGTTGAGCGTCGGCGGCGGGGGCAGGGGCCTCCTCGGCCTTGGCCGGGGCGGTGGCGGCAGCGGGTTTGGCGGCGCCGTTCCCCGCGCCCGCGCCTTCCGAAATGGTGGCCAGCAGGGCATCGACCCCCACGGTCTGACCTTCGGAGGCGACGATTTCCGCCAGTTTGCCCGCCGAAGGGCTGGGCACTTCCACCGTCACCTTGTCGGTTTCCAACTCGCACAGCATCTCATCTGCGGCCACATCGTCGCCGGGCTGTTTGAACCAGGTGGCCACGGTGGCCTCGGTCACGGATTCGCCCAGGGTGGGGACTTTTACTTCGACGGTCATTGCTTGGTTACTCCGTTCCCAGCGCTTCGTTCACCAGCGCGGCCTGTTGGGATTTGTGTTGGCTGGCCAGGCCCGTGGCGGGCGAGGCGGCGGCGGCGCGACCCGCATAGGCGGGTCTTGTGTGTTTGGCGCCGATGCGCGTCAGCACCCATTCGATATTGGGTTCCACGAAGGTCCAGGCACCCTGGTTCTTGGGCTCTTCTTGACACCAGACGATTTCGGCCTGCTTGAAGCGGCTGAGCTCATTGACCATCGACAAAGCGGGGAACGGATAGAATTGTTCGAGCCGCAGGATATACGTGTCGTCGCGACCGGCCTCATCACGCTTTTCGAGCAGGTCGTAATACACCTTGCCCGCGCAGATGACGACGCGCTTGATCTTGTCGTCGGGCTGCAGGGTCAGGTCCGAATTGCCCTGCTGCGCGTCGTCCCACAACACACGGTGGAAGCTGCTGCCGGTGGTGAATTCCTCGGCCTTCGAGATCGCCATCTTGTGGCGCAAAAGCGATTTCGGCGTCATCAGGATCAGCGGTTTTCGGAAGTCGCGGTGCAGCTGTCTGCGCAGGATGTGGAAGTAGTTGGCGGGGGTGGAGCAATTGGCCACGATCCAATTGTCCTGGCCGCACATCGTGAGGAACCGTTCCAACCGGGCAGAGGAGTGTTCGGGCCCCTGGCCCTCATAGCCATGCGGCAGCAGGCACACGAGGCCGGACATGCGCAGCCATTTGCTTTCGCCCGAGGAGATGAACTGGTCGAACATGATCTGGGCGCCATTGGCGAAATCGCCGAACTGCGCTTCCCACATGGTCAGGGCGTTGGGCTCGGCCAGCGAATAGCCATACTCAAAACCCAGCACAGCGTATTCCGACAAGGCGCTATCGATTACTTCATAATGGGCCTGACCTTCCCGCACGTGGTTGAGCGGGTAGTAGCGTTCCTCGGTGTCCTGATTGATCAGCCCAGAATGGCGCTGGCTGAAGGTGCCGCGAGTGCTGTCCTGCCCGGCCAGGCGGACCTTATAGCCTTCGGTCAGCAGTGACCCGAAGGCCAGGGCCTCGGCGGTGGCCCAGTCGAAACCTTCGCCAGACTCGAACATCTTGGTCTTGGTTTCCAAAAGCCGTCCCACCGTCTTGTGCAGCGGGAAATCGGCGGGAGGCGTGGTCAGAGCGCGCCCGACATCGGCCAGTGTCTCGGGCGCGATGGCCGTCTCACCCCGGATATACTCGTCGGTATTGCGGCGATCCAAATGCGACCAACGCCCATCCAGCCAATCCGCCTTGTTGGGCTTGTAATCCTTCCCGGCCTCGAATTCCTGGGCCAGTTGGTCTTGAAAGGCGGCCTTCATATCTTCGATTTCGCCCTCAGGGATCAGCCCGTCCTTCACCAGCCGCTCGGTATAAAGCGACAGGGTCGTCTTATGACCCTTGATGCGCTTGTACATGATCGGGTTGGTGAACATGGGCTCATCGCCCTCGTTATGGCCGAAGCGGCGATAACAGAAGATGTCGATGACCACGTCCTTGCCGAACTTCTGGCGGTATTCCGTCGCGACGCGCGCGGCGTGGACGACGGCTTCGGGGTCGTCGCCGTTCACGTGGAAGATCGGGGCTTCCACCACCAGCGCGTTGTCGGTCGGATAGGGGCTGGAGCGTGAAAAGTGCGGCGCCGTGGTGAACCCGATCTGATTGTTCACCACGATATGGATCGTGCCGCCGGTGCGGTGACCGCGCACGCCTGAAAGCGCGAAGCATTCCGCCACCACGCCCTGGCCTGCAAAGGCCGCGTCACCGTGCAGCAGGATGCCGCAAACCTGTTGGCGTTCTGCATCGCCCAACTGGTCTTGCTTGGCGCGGACCTTGCCCAACACCACCGGGTTCACCGCTTCCAGGTGCGACGGGTTCGCGGTCAGTGAGATATGGACAGTGTTGCCGTCAAATTCCCGGTCCGAGGATGCGCCCAAATGGTATTTCACATCGCCCGAGCCATCGACCTCCTCCGGTTTGAAGCTGCCGCCCTGGAATTCGTTGAAGATGGCGCGATACGGCTTGCCCATCACATTGGCCAGCACACTCAGCCGCCCGCGGTGCGGCATGCCGATGACGATTTCCTGCAAGCCCAACTGTCCGCCGCGCTTGATGATCTGCTCCATCGCGGGGATGAGCGCTTCGCCCCCATCCAGGCCAAAGCGTTTGGTGCCCATATACTTCACATGCAGATACTTCTCGAAGCCCTCGGCCTCGACCAGCTTGTTGAGGATGGCGCGGCGGCCATTCTGCGTGAAGTGGATTTCCTTGCCGAACCCCTCGATCCGTTCCTTTAGCCAAGCGGATTGCTCGGGGTCGGAAATGTGCATGTATTGCAGGGCGAACGTGCCACAATACGTTCGTTTCAAGATGTCGACGATCTGGCCCAGCGTCGCGACTTCCAGCCCCAGGACGTTGTCGATGAAGATGGGCCGGTTCATGTCCGCGGCGGTGAAGCCGTAAGATGTGGGCTCCAACTCCGGATGGGGTTCGGGGTTACGCATGCCTAGCGGGTCAAGTTCGGCCGCCAGGTGCCCCCGGATGCGGTGCGCCCGGATCAGCATGAGCGCGCGGATGGAATCGAGCACGGCACGGCGGATCTGCTCATCTGTGACGGCGATGCCCTTTTCGGCGGCTTTGGCGGCAATCTTCTGACCCGCGGCTTTGGCTTCCTTGGGGTCGGCGGCAGGCAGGGGCCATTCGCCCGTCAGCGCGGCTGTCAGGTCGTCGGCGGGCACAGGCGGCCAATCATTCCGCGCCCAGGACGGGCCTTCTGCTTCGGCACGGGCTGCCCCCGGCTCATCGGCAAGGGCCTCGAAGAATTGCCGCCAGCTATCGTCGACCGCCGACGGGTCGTTGGCATAGCGGGCATACATCTGTTCGAGGTATTCCGCATTGTGCCCCTGCATGAAGCTGGTGGAGCGGAACGCGTCGTTGGGGGATTGGTCGGTCATTGATCTTCTTCCGGGTTCAGGACGGATACGGTCTCGACGATGGAAACGGTCGCGGTATCGGTCGTCAGGTCCGACAGCAGGGCAGGCTCAAGCGCGATGGCCATCAAGCGGCGCAGGGGTTCCTCGGCAAGGACCTCGAAGGTGGATGGGCCGAAGCCCTCGTCGGTGCCGGTGGTCGTCTCACCCTCGGGGGTCGCGATGCGGCAGATGACCTCGACGATGCCGAGCCTGCCTTGCTGTGGCAGCCCCCAGTTGAAGGTCATCGCGGCGTCGCCGCGGGTCAGGACACGCTGCTTGGCAAGGTCCGTGTCGACCCGCCGCGCGAGCCCGGGCACGGTCCGGCGTTGCAGGTCCATGATCTCGGGCAGGGTCGATCCGCCCCGGTCGGTGGAGGCATAGAAGATCGTCCGCGCAAGCGCGATCCGCTCGGCCGCGTCCGCGGGGACGGGGGCGCCGGGTTCGAGGGGCATCCAGCCCTCGGCCTCAAGCGAGGCCAACAGCACGTCGAAGTCGCGCTCGTCGGCCAAGCAGGCTTGCGGCGCGGTCTGCGCTGCGGCGGGTGCGCCAAATGCCGCAAGCATCACTGCCAGCAGCCCTGCTTTAGATCCCGTGGTTCTCATCCTGCTGTCCTCCTTGGTAATGACCAACTCGGTCGACTGAGATTGCTTCCTTCACCGCCTCGCCCAAAGTCGCCAAACCGTCGGCAACGCCGCGTCTGCCCATTGAGGTCAGTGAGATAAGAGCGACCAGCTCTCACAACCCGGCTTCGAACACTATTGGAATGCCTTCGACGTGATCGTGTTCTGAGGTCGCGCATCACCATCCCATCATGCCTTAGCGCCGTTGGAGTGGGATTTCATCAGGCGGAGTCCTGCGACATGCGCGATCATCATCGCGGTGATGAATGGGAGTATTGCGATAGCCAGCCAATAAGCGAAGAACCCGATCAGCAAGAGCAGCCCTGCTGCCGCGAAAGCGAAAAGGCCGACAGCGCTTCCCAAGAGCGATGCGGATAGAGCGGCAAACAGCGCGCCGATCAGGATGTAAACTCCGTAGGCCAAGAGCAGGGACCCTATGAGCGCGGGCGCGTAAGGCGCGAAGGCCAGAGACGCATCCTCTCTGGCGTCAAGGAGGCGTCGCTGAATTGCCATGGCGAGCGGTAGACTGGAAAGGAAGAGTATTCCGATGCAAAGGAGCAGTTGCTCGAAGAATTCGAAGCCGAGAGCGCAAACCGCGAAGATGCCGGCAGCCTGAAGCGCAAGGCCGAGGGGGGCGAGGCGCCAGAAGTCACGTCTTCCGAGCCGAGCCTCTCCCTGGGCAACCCGACCCTCCCCTTCCCTGTCAGTCTGATTTGGCCACGCCATCACATCACCCAATCGCTTCCTTCACTGCCTCGCCCAGCGTGGCCGGGCTGTCGGCGACGACGATCCCGGCGGACCGCATGGCCTCGATCTTGCTCTCTGCGTCGCCCTTGCCGCCTGCAACGATGGCGCCGGCATGGCCCATGCGGCGGCCCGGAGGGGCGGTGCGTCCGGCGATGAACCCGGCGGTAGGCTTCCAGCGGCCCTTTTTCTTTTCAGAGGCCAGGAACTCGGCGGCCTCTTCTTCGGCGGTCCCGCCGATTTCACCGATCATGATGATCGACTGGGTTTCGTCATCGGCCAGGAACATCTCCAGCACGTCGATATGTTCGGTCCCCTTGATCGGGTCGCCCCCGATGCCGACGGCAGTCGATTGGCCCAGCCCCATATCTGTGGTCTGCTTGACGGCCTCATAGGTCAGCGTACCCGAGCGGCTGACCACCCCGACCGAGCCGCGCTTGTGGATGTGCCCCGGCATGATCCCGATCTTGCAGGCATCCGGCGTGATCACGCCGGGGCAATTCGGGCCGATAAGTTGCGTCGCCGAGCCGTCCAGCGCGCGCTTCACCTTCATCATGTCCAGAACCGGAATGCCTTCGGTGATGCAGACGACAAGCGGGATCTCGGCGTCGATGGCTTCCAGAATGCTGTCGGCAGCGAAGGGCGGCGGGACATAGATCACGCTGGCATCGGCGCCGGTCTTGGCGACGGCCTCATGGCAGCTATCGAAGACCGGCAGGTCCAGATGGGTCATGCCACCTTTGCCCGGTGTGACGCCGCCCACCATCTGGGTGCCATAGGCGATGGCCTGTTCGCTGTGGAACGTGCCCTGAGAGCCGGTGAGCCCCTGGCAGATGACCTTGGTATCTTTGTCGATGAGGATGGACATGTCGTCTCCGGGTAGTGGTCGATCTAATTGTGCACGATCAGGATGACGGGATGATCGAAGATCACGTCGTCGCCTGTCGCGGGGTCGGTGAAGGTGGTTCGGGCCAGTGGGAGGGTCACGGCCAGGTTGTCGAAGAAGAAACCCGCGCCGCCATCGCGGTTGGTGCCAGCCCCGATGGGGGACAGAAGGGTATCACTGCCATCCACCAACAGGGGCGCCAAGATTTCACCGGCCAAGCGGTTGGCCAGCCGCGTGCCAACGGCGGGAGAGCCCACGGAACAGCCGCTGCCACTGACCACGGTGCGATTGCCTGCCTCGTCGAAGACGGCCTGGTCGGGGGCTGGTCCGATGCGCAGAAAGGTCAGCGTACCGGGGTTCACGTAGACGATGGCATTGCCCTCGCGCTCCCGCACAGGGAAGTTGAGCGACCGCGCCGCGCGATCTTGCGACGTGCGCGTCCGGTTGTTGAGGCACACAGCCTCGGTCGCGAAACGCATCCGCTGGGCGGCGATGTCGGTCGCGCCCCGGCTAAAGCCTGTCTCGGTTGCGGGGACGCAGGCGCCCAAACCGATGGTGGCCGCTAGGGCAGCGATGAACATCCGGATCATTGCGCGACCTCACGGCGGGTGGCCTCGGGGTTGAGGCGTTCGACGCTCAGGAACGTCTCGGGGCCATCGGCGCCGGGCCGTGTGCCGGTGTGGACCACGGCAATACGGCCGGGGTTCAGGAACCGCGCGGCCAGCAGTGTGGTGCCGGGCAGGCGGGCGTTTTCGTGCGAAAATGGTAGAGGAGCGTCCTTTTCGATGCCCTCTGCCTCCAGAGCGGCAATGGCACGTTGCGCGGCGATGTCCCCCCGGTCACCGTTAAACGCGACGGCGCAACGGCGGTCCGTGTTCGGCGTTGCCGTAAAGGATGCGGGCGAGGGTGGCACATCGGACACTGGATTGAGGTCGTAAAAGTCGTGCCGTGCCCGGATCGACTCAAAGGCCGACCTCGCCGTTTCAGCGGTCAAGAAGGGCGAAAAGCAATTCGCCGTGAAAGCCTTTATCGCGGCATCTTCCGCAAGGCAGGGCGTCGCAGCCAGCGCCAAGGTAAAGGGGAGGTGCGTATACATCGTCATCCCTCCGGCCGGAATTCGAGGCTGTAGCGCTGGGCGTCGCCGCCAACCGGCTCGGGCCCCACCACACGGGTGACGGAGCCACGGGCGCGGCCGACCCGTTCCCCCGGCGCGACTGATCGGTATGTGGCGATCTGCGCCAGTGCCGCGTCGACTGTGGCTCCATCGTCGCGTGTCACCACATCGAGCGCGCAGATCGGCTCCCCGTCCGCCGCGCGCCCGAGACGAAGGGTTGCCCCTCCGTCCGGCAGGTCGAAGGTGCCCTCGCCTGCAGGGCGAAAGCCGTTGGCCTGCGCCAGATCCGGCGCCGTCGCGAAACCCGGCAGACTTGCGCCGCAGACCCCATCGAAAAGCGCCACGGCCCGGTCCATCGATAGGCTGACCACCGGGCCCCCGGCTTCCGTCACGCACCCAGCCAGCGCCACCATTCCCGCAAGCGGCGGGGCGACGGACCGGCAGAGCCGCGAGGCGCGTGCTTTGGGGGCTGGGCTCATGACGCGTCTTGGTCTTCCGGCTGGCTAACGGGCGGGCCGCCAAAGGGGTCAAGGTCAAGCGACCAGCCTTGTTCCGGGGTCGGGCCATCGACAGTTCCAGCGTTGTGGAAGTTGCAGGCGGAGAGGGCAGTGAGCATCGCCATCGCCGCCACCATTTTCATGATAGCGAAACAAGGCTCTATGCGCTCAAGACTCGCTGCGGCGCGCTCAATCGTCGGAGTTAGAGTGGGCATTCTGAGACGTCCATTGTCTGAATTTTCGCTGTGCGTCCGTGTATTTGAGCAAGGCGCCCGTCTCCGACCACTGAAAGGGTTACGCGCATTTCACCGTTTGGAAATGCAATATCCCAGAAGAAGTCGACCACATCCCTGGTCTCTCGGTCCGGCGTCGCGCGAGGCAGGTTCCAGATACCTGAGTAGGCTAATTCCAGTGCCGGACCAAAGTCTGAACCTACTTCGTACTGGCTTACCGAAACTGCCCGTTGCCGTCTTCCGTCGACCACCTCATCGGATACGACCATAAAAACCTCGTTGGAAGCTGATGCATATTCTCTGAGCGTGTAGTCGGGACGATCTTCCCCCCCATTCGTTTGGCTTAGAGAAAACTGCCGAGCGACGGCTTCGATGTTGGAGAGACACGGGAGATCGGCTCTAGCAGCTTCGAAAATGCGGACCATATCCTTAGCGGATATCGGCGACGGATCTGCTGGCGTGCAGGAACACAGAACTGTCAGAAGTGTAAAGCAAAGGCGCACCTCACCTCACCCCTTCACCGCCTGCACGATCTTCTGTGCGCCGTCTTTCAAGTCGTCGGCGGCGATGACGTTCAGGCCCGATGTGTTGATGATTTCCTTGCCCTTCTCGACATTCGTGCCCTCCAGCCGGACCACCAGTGGCACTTGGAGGCCCACTTCTTTGACGGCGGCCACCACGCCTTCGGCGATGACGTCGCAGCGCATGATGCCGCCGAAGATGTTGACCAGGATGCCTTTGACGTTGTCGTCGGACGTGATGATCTTGAAAGCCTCGGTCACCTTTTCCTTCGTGGCGCCGCCGCCCACATCCAGGAAGTTGGCGGGCTCGGCCCCGTAAAGCTTGATGATATCCATGGTCGCCATGGCGAGACCCGCGCCGTTCACCATGCACCCGATCTCGCCGTCGAGCGCGATGTAGTTCAGGTCGAACTTGGACGCGGCGAGCTCCTTCGGGTCTTCCTCGGTCTCGTCGCGCAGCTCGGCGATATCCTTGTGGCGGTAGATGGCGTTGCCGTCGAAGCCCACCTTGGCGTCGAGCACCTTTAGATCGCCCGCATCGGTCACGATCAGCGGGTTGATCTCCAGCATCTCCATGTCCTTCTCGGTGAAGGCTCGGTAAAGTTTGCCCATCAGCGCGACACATTGCTTGATCTGCGCGCCTTCCAGACCCAGTGCAAAGGCCACGCGGCGACCGTGCCAAGGTTGATAGCCCGTGGCTGGGTCCACGTCGAAGCTGACGATCTTTTCGGGGGTCGAGGCCGCGACCTCTTCGATGTCCATCCCGCCTTCGGTCGAGCAGACGAAGCCGATTCGGCTGGACTGGCGGTCTACCAAAAGCGCCAGATAAAGTTCGCGCGCAATGCCCGAGCCGTCTTCGATATAGATACGGTTCACGACCTTGCCTGCGGGCCCGGTCTGGTGCGTGACCAGCGTGCGGCCCAACATCTTCTTGGCTTCCTCGGCGGCCTCTTCCACCGACTTGGCCAGGCGCACGCCGCCTTTGTCGCCGGCATCGGGTTCCTTGAACTTCCCCTTGCCGCGCCCGCCCGCATGGATTTGTGCTTTCACCACCCAAAGCGGCCCGTCCAACTGACCGGCCGCATCCTTGGCATCGGCGGCTTTGGTGACAGGCACCCCATCGCTGACCGGAGCCCCATAGTCGCGCAAAAGGGCTTTGGCCTGGTATTCATGGATGTTCATGGGAAGGTCCCCGTCTGGTCGTTATGCGTCACCGCCCGGCTTGGCATGGGCAGATGGGCCTGCAAATAGGAATCAAGTCTATTTGAACGATTGAGTGGGATATTCCGAAATCTGTGATCACACTTTATCGGAGTGTGATCACATTTGAAGCATGCACGCTGATGTGGCGAAATTTGGCTTGTACCGTTTTCGTCTCCGGACGATTCTCTGGTAACTTCGCTTCAGTAAGTTTTCGGAGTGCAGATATGGCCAATATCGTCGGCCGTCAGGGAAAAGACTTGAACAGATCGTGGATCGTCCGATTTGGGAAACGTCTGAGAAAGCGTATCAACCCCTACCTAAAGCGTCATTCGAAAGTTGGTGACGATGCCTTTCTTGATCGGCAGCATTTCCCATGGATTTCCCGACTGGAGGAGGAGTGGGAGGCGATCCGGGACGAGGCGTTGGCCGTCCTGCGCCACCGAGAAGCGATACCGCCGCTGGCAGAACTTTCACCGGATCACGGTCGCTTGGATGACCAGCGAAAATGGCGCTCCTTCTTTCTGTGGGGGTATGGATTTCGGATGGATCAGAACTGCGCGCGCTGCCCTGCGACGGCGCGGCTGGTCGAGCGCATTCCTGGCGTCAGGACTGTGCTCTTTTCCATTCATGAGCCTGGCATGGCCATCCCCCCGCACAAAGGTGTCACGGCGAGCATGTGCATCCTTCATCTGGGGCTCAAGGTTCCACGGGACAGCGCGAATTGTGCGATACGTGTCGGCACGGACGTGCAGCATTGGAAAGAGGGTGAGGCATTTGTCTTCGACGACACGCGCGAGCATGAGACTTGGAATCGTACCAGCGATGACCGGGTGATCCTGCTGGTTCAATTCGACCGGCCGCTGCGCTTTCCCGCGTCGCTCGTTGCTTGGGTCTTTATGGAGAGCATACGCCGCAGTGCTTTTGTTAGCGACGCGCGCAGACGCCTCGGCAGTTGGGAGACGGCGTTTCAAAGGTTGGAGAAGGCGGAATAATAGGGGCGGGGTACGCGAAAACGCACCCCGCTGGATGGTATCTTAGGAAAGGCTTGTATCGATGCCTTTACAGGCCTCCACCAAACCCTTCACAGCATCCACGGACTTATCGAACATGGCCTGTTCGTCCCGGCCCAGCTTGATATCGACGATCCGCTCGATCCCGCCGGCGCCGATAACCGTGGGCACGCCCACATACATACCGTTCAGGCCCAGGGCGCCGTCCACGTAGGCGGCGCAAGGCAATAGGCGCTTCTGGTCTTTCAGGTAGGCTTCGGCCATCTCGATGGCAGAGGTTGCGGGCGCATAGAAGGCTGATCCGGTCTTCAGAAGCCCCACGATCTCAGCGCCGCCATCCCGCGTGCGCTGGACGATGGCATCCAGATTTTCCTGCGTCGTCCAACCCATTTCCACCAGATCGGGCAGGGGGATGCCACCGACGGTGGAATAGCGCACCAGCGGCACCATCGTGTCGCCGTGGCCGCCAAGCACAAAGGCGGTCACATCGCGCATGGAGACGTTGAATTCTTCGGCCAGGAAGTGCCGGAATCGCGCCGAATCGAGCACGCCTGCCATGCCGACGACTTTCTCGTGCGGCATTCCCGAAAACTCGCGCAAGGCCCAGACCATCGCGTCCAGCGGGTTCGTGATGCAGATCACGAACGCATCGGGCGCGTTGTCGCGGATGCCTTCGCCCACGGCTTTCATGACCTTCAGGTTAATGCCTAGCAGGTCATCGCGGCTCATCCCCGGTTTGCGCGGCACGCCAGCGGTGACGATGCAGACATCGGCACCGGCGATATCGGCGTAGTCCCCGGTGCCCTTCAGGCTGACATCAAAGCCTTCAACAGGGCCGGATTCGGCGATGTCGAGCGCCTTGCCCTGCGGAATGCCATCGGTGATGTCGAAGAGGATGACATCCCCCAATTCCTTGATGGCGGCGAGGTGGGCAAGCGTGCCGCCGATCTGTCCGGCGCCGATGAGGGCGATCTTGGGTCGGGCCATGTCCGTCTCCGATTTGGTCGGTCGTTGGGTCTATGTCGTGGGCCGGAGGCGTATCGGATGCCGCGCCCGGTGCGCAAGACCTTCGTCTTCGTGCGGCAGCTCAGGCATATTGCGGCGCGCCGGCCCGGCCTCGCGACTACGGCTCCCAAATCGCTGGAAACGAGATGCAGATTGGGACGGCGTGAATTCATCGGTGTCGATGCCCTTGCACGCTGGAAGTCTTCGCTTGGCAAGTTGCCAGCTAAACATGCGAAAAGGCGCCTGAATGGGCGCCTTTGGGATCGTGTTCTCGCACTACGTGAACTGTCAGGCTTCGATGTCGGAAAGATAGGCCAGATCGTCCATCTGATCTTCCCAATTCTGGCCCGACGCCACCAGGCACATGCGGCCATCGGGCAGGGTTACGGTAATCGTCCAGGTGCCCGTCGCCTCAGAGGCGAACACTTCGACCACACGGTTTTGCGTGCCGAGGCCCACACCGCGACGCGTTTCGCCGAACTGGCTGGCCAGGCGGTCCAAAATGGCGTCACGCACGCCGCACGACGGGCCAGCAGCCGCAGCGGGCAGGGCCAGAAGGGTAAGGGCCAGCGCGGTCAGCGTGGCAAAGAAGGCATTCAGAATATTCGTCTTCGTCATGGCACGATCCTTTCGAGAATGGCGGGCCGGGCACGACGGGAAGGACGCTGCAACCGGCTCCCTCCCATCGGAGCCGGTGGGTGCCGGGTCCGAAGTGATGAGAAGCACCCTGCCTCAAAGGTGCGAAAAAACCGTTAACGGAACGGAAGCTAAGAACTTGCTGCGAAGCAGCGGGCTCATTCGACATATTCATGCGGAAATTCGCCTTTCGACTTGCCAATCGTTTCTTTCGATGCTGCAACGCCGCGAACAGGAGACACGACATGACTGCCCAGGATCGCCCTTTCCGCTCCGTCCTCTACATCCCCGGCTCCCGCCCACGAGCCATGGAAAAGGCCAAGGGACTGGCGGTGGATGCGATCATCCTGGATCTGGAAGACGCCGTAGCGCCCTCCGAAAAGGCGACCGCGCGCCAGGCTGTCGCCGGGGCATTGGAGGCAGGCGGTTTCGGCCCCCGATACCTGATCGTGCGTGTGAACGGTGCCGATACGGAGTGGGGCGCGGACGACCTTGCAGCGTTTGGGTATGCCGGCGCCCATGCGATCTTGCTGCCCAAAGTCGCCGGTCCCCAAGACGTCGCAGCCGCCGCAACGCACGTGTCCGAGGGCGCGACCATCTGGGCCATGATGGAATCGCCCCGTGGCATTCAGAACGCCGCCGCTATCGCCGATGCGCCCCGGATGGGCGGGCTCGTGCTGGGGACAAACGACTTGGCGAAAGACCTGGCGTGCCGCCCTGGCACAGACCGATTGCCACTGATGACGTCGCTGCAAACCTGCGTATTGGCGGCGCGGGCCGCGGATATCCCATGTATCGATGGGGTCTACAACGCCTTCAAAGACGAAGAGGGCCTGCGCGTCGAGTGCAAGCAAGGCCGTGATCTCGGCATGGACGGCAAGACATTGATCCATCCCGCCCAAGTCGCCGTCGCCAATGAGGTGTTCGCCCCGACCGAGGCGGAGGCCGAGCTGGCCCGTCGCCAGATTGCAGCATACGAAGAGGCCGTCGCCGCTGGTCAGGGTGTGGCGGTTCTGGACGGTCGCATCGTTGAGAACCTTCATGTGGACACCGCCCGCAAGACCTTGGCAAAGCTGGATGCGATATCCGAGCTTGGGGGCTGAACTATGATGTTATTGATCGCAGGATTGCTGTTGTGGGTCGCGGCGCACATGTTCAAGCGCGTGGCGCCGGATATGCGGGCACCGATGGGGGACCCCGGCAAGGGGCTGGTTGCCGTGCTGATTGTGGGCTCCATCGTGCTGATGGTCATGGGCTACCGTCGGGCGGAATTTATCCCGCTCTGGTACACGCCGGGCGCGCTTGTGCACCTCAATAACCTTCTGATGGTGCTTGCTTTCTATGTCTATGGCGTGGGTGCGACCAAAGGATTGCTATCCGCACGTCTGCGGCATCCGCAACTGACCGCGGTCAAGATCTGGGCTGTCGCGCACCTTCTGGTGAATGGCGACGTTGCTTCGGTCATCCTGTTCGGCGGGCTGTTGGCCTGGGCCGTGGCCGAAGTGGTGGTCATCAACCGCGCCGAACCATGGGATCGTCCGGCCGAGGTGTCGGCCTTGGGCGACGTGAAGGCATTGGTGATCGGTCTTGTTCTAATGGTGATCGTGATGGCCATCCATGTCTGGCTGGGTGTCTGGCCCTTTGCGGGCACGCGGCCATGACCACGCTTTATAGGTTGCTGACGGGTGCGGATGATTCCGCCTTTTGCCACAAGGTCAGCGATGCGCTGGCCAAGGGTTGGGTTCTGCATGGCGCGCCCGCCTATGCGTTCGACGCGGCCTCGGGCCAAATGCGCTGCGCGCAGGCTATTACCAAGGATGTCGACGCTGACTATTCCGCTGACATGAAGCTGGGGGCGCAATGACCAAGACCAATCGAGGCCGGTTCTTCGAAGATTACCGGCTGGGCGAAGCCATCCGCCATGCCGTCCCCCGCACCATCGCCGAAGGGGAACGGGCGCTTTACCACGCGCTCTACCCGCAGCGGTTCGCGCTCCATTCCGCGGATGCGTTTGCTGCCGATTGCGGGCTTGACGGGGCGCCTTTGGATGATCTGCTCGTGTTCCACACGGTATTTGGGAAGACGGTGCCGGATATCTCGCTGAACGCGGTGGCCAATCTGGGTTATGCCGAAGGGCGCTTCCTGCGTTCGGTCTATCCCGGCGATACCCTTCGCGCCGAGAGCGAGGTGATCGGGCTCAAGCAGAACTCCAACGGCAAGAGCGGTGTGGTCTGGGTGCGGACCACCGGGCTCGACCAGACCGACCAGCCGGTGCTGAGCTATGTGCGGTGGGTCATGGTGCGTAAGCGGGATGTGAATACCCCCGCGCCCGAGACGGTCTTGCCCCAATTGTCGGAGGTCGTGGCGGCCAACGACTTGCATATTCCCGAGGGCCTGCATTTTGACGCCTACGATTTCACCCTCGCCGGAGAGCCGCACCGCGCCCGCGATTACGAAGTGGGGGAGCGGGTCGACCATGTGGACGGCACCACCATTGAAGAAGCAGAACACATGCTGGCTACGCGGCTGTGGCAGAACACGGCCAAGGTGCATTTCGACGCCACCAATCGGGACGATGGCAAGCGGCTGATCTATGGCGGCCACGTTATCAGCTTGGCCCGGGCTTTGTCGTTCAACGGGCTGGCCAATGCGCAATGCATCGCCGCGATCAATGCGGGCGCCCATGCCAATCCTTGCTTTGCGGGCGACACGGTGCGGGCGTGGTCCGAAGTTTTGGATGTCGCGCCGCTGAGGGAGGATATGGCGGCGGTTCGCCTTCGTCTGGTGGCCACGCGGGGAGAGGCGTTCGCGTTGAAGGGCGACGACGGCAAATACCTGCCGGATGTGCTGTTGGACCTCGACTACTGGGCGCTAATGCCGGCTTGAAGGATTTTCGATCCAAGCTGCGGGCTCGATACGCCGCCCGCCTGTTCCAAGATGCCCTGGCCGATCTGGAGGCCGGTCGCCCACGGCGTCTGGATGCCAGAAATCTGGCCGCTGGCGCTCTGGCTCTTGCGGTCCTGACGTCCCGCAGCATCATCCTTGCCTCTGGCAACGCGCTCGCGCTTTTTTGGTTGACGATCCCCCTTCGCGGTCATTTTCGTCGGGGTTGATCGCCCGTCTGGCGACCGCGATCTGTCTCTGGCGGTAAGGGCCGCTTGCCGCGTCATGCCGATTTGCTCCAAACCTTTGCGTTGCTGGATCGGAGACCGGTCGCACGCGGCGTTGGGTCGACACTAAGCAGCGGCGGCCAGGCATGTGCACCGTATTGGCAACGGATCGGCGGCATCGGGGCGCACGGCCCTTGCGCAGAACCCAAAGGCTGCCTTGATAAGGGTCATGGTTCGCATGTTTGTCATTTGCTTGCTTCTGTTTGCATCCCCCGCCCGGGCGGATTTTGTGCAGAGCAATCTGCGGTTCACTCTGTTCCACGAGGTGGGACATGCGGTGATCGACCAACGTCAGGTGCGTCTGTTTGGCCCTGAGGAAACCGCCGCCGATGGGTTCGGCATCTATCTTGGCCATCTGCTGCTATCGGAGGGCGACATGGCTGAGATGATCTCGGACATGACGTGGCTTGCGCGCGATGAGGCGGATGAAATCTTGTTCGACCCTTGGGCGGAATACATGCCGGGGTCGCAGCGATTGGCCTGGGCCGTTTGCCTTTACTACGGGCTCGCGCCCGATGACCGCGGGCCCTTGGCGCGCGCCTTGGGCATGCCCTCAGACAGCAAGCGTGCCTGCACCGAAGCGGGCGCGATGCTGGACGCCGCATGGCGGCCCATTCTTGCCGAACTTGCGCCCGAGACCCCGAATGCCGCGCCCACCTTCCGGGCTGACAGGTCCAGCAAGGCGCTGCGGCTTCTGGCGAAGGATATCGACGCGGTGAACCAGGCGATCCAACTGCCGCGCCCTGTCCCCGTCGTGGCCGAGCGCTGTGGCGAGGACAACGCCTATTACTACCACATCGATGAGCGGATCGCGTTCTGCGATGAGATGACCGACGCGCTTTTACTGCGTGCAGCCCGCCGTTGACGCGGGCACAATGCCAAGCGCGATATCAGGTCTGCGCGGTGCAAAGCAGCACCGCGGCGAATCGGCAAGGTTACGCTGGGGCTATCCAGATGTGATCACGGGCGCGGCGCTTGTGATCACGACGGGCTAAGATGCACTGTATTTTGAACGAGTGCGACGGTCGGACCCCGTGACACGCGCGTCACAATCGCTATCAATCGCGTCAAGACGACCGGAACCGAAAGTCAGACCGAAAAGGAGCGTCGCATGGCCGACGTGAACCGCGGCAACCGCCCGCTCAGCCCCCATTTGCAGATCTACCGCCCGCAACTGACGTCAATCACCTCGATCCTGACGCGGATCACGGGCAACGCGCTGATCCTGGCGGGGCTGATGATCACCTGGTGGTTCGTCGCCGCGGCTGCGGGCCCCGAAGCCTTCGCCACAGCCGATGCGTTCCTGACATCGTGGTTCGGGAAGCTCGTGTTCCTGGGGTCGATCTGGGCGCTTTGGTATCACACGCTGGCAGGCATCCGGCACCTGATCTGGGATGCGGGCCACGGCCTGGACCTGGAAACGGCGGAAAAGATGGGGTGGGCCGTCATTGGCGGCTCGGTCTTCTTGACGCTTGTCACGCTGATCGCGGTCTGAGGGGGCGACATGGCTTATCTGACCGACCGCAAGCGCGTCTCCGGCCTTGGCGCCGCAGGTGCCGGCACAACCCATCACTGGCACCAGACCCTTCTGTCTTCGGCCCTCGTGGTGCTTGTCCCGCTTTTCGTCTTCACCTTCGGGACGATCCTTGGTGCACCTTACGAAGAGATCGTCGCCTATTATTCCCGCCCGTTTCCGGCGCTTGTCGCCATTCTGACCCTGGTCGTCGGTTGGGTGCATTTCGCCAAGGGCGTCCAGGTCCTGATCGAAGATTATGTCCACGGCACCGCCCGCAAGGTCGCGATCATCGCGACGACCTGTCTGAGCTACGGCGCGGCTTTGGCCAGCGTTTACGCTTTGGCCCGCCTGGCGCTGTAAGGAGAACGACACATGGCTGCTTACGAATACGAGACGCATGAATATGACGTCGTTGTGGTTGGCGCTGGCGGTGCGGGTCTGCGCGCCACGCTCGGCATGGCGGAACAGGGTCTGCGCACGGCCTGCGTGACCAAGGTCTTCCCGACCCGGTCGCACACGGTTGCGGCCCAGGGCGGCATCGCGGCCAGCTTGGGCAATATGGGGCCCGATAGCTGGCAATGGCACATGTACGACACCGTCAAAGGGTCGGACTGGCTGGGCGACACGGATGCCATGGAATACCTGGCGCGCGAGGCACCGAAGGCGGTCTATGAGTTGGAGCATTATGGCGTTCCGTTTTCGCGCACCGAAGAAGGCAAGATCTATCAGCGCCCCTTCGGCGGTCACACGACCGAATACGGCGAAGGCCCGCCCGTGCAGCGCACCTGTGCCGCCGCCGACCGGACAGGCCACGCCATTTTGCACACGCTTTATGGCCAAAGCCTGAAGCAGAAGGCCGAGTTCTTCATCGAATACTTCGCGGTCGATCTGATCATGTCGGAAGACGGCGAATGCCAGGGCGTGCTGTGCTGGAAGCTGGATGACGGGTCGCTGCACCTGTTTTCTGCCAAGATGACGGTGCTGGCCACGGGCGGCTATGGCCGCGCCTATTTCAGCGCGACATCGGCTCATACCTGCACCGGTGACGGCGGCGGCATGGTCGCGCGGGCCGGATTGCCACTGCAGGATATGGAATTCGTGCAGTTCCACCCGACCGGCATCTATGGGGCCGGGTGCCTGATCACGGAAGGTGCGCGCGGCGAAGGCGGCTTCCTGACCAACAGTGAAGGCGAACGCTTCATGGAGCGGTATGCGCCCACCTACAAAGACCTCGCCTCGCGCGATGTGGTGTCTCGCTGCATGACCATGGAAATCCGCGAAGGGCGCGGCGTGGGCAAAGACGGCGACCATATCCATCTGAACCTGTCGCACCTGCCGCCTGAAACTCTGGCGCTGCGTCTGCCGGGCATTTCGGAATCCGCGCGCATCTTCGCAGGCGTCGACGTCACGAAAGAGCCGATCCCGGTTCTGCCGACCGTCCACTATAATATGGGCGGCATCCCGACGAATTACTGGGGTGAGGTTCTGGCACCCACCAAGGACCATCCCGACCGCGTCGCGCCGGGCCTTATGGCTGTGGGGGAAGCCGGTTGCGCGTCGGTCCATGGCGCGAACCGCCTGGGCTCGAATTCACTGATCGACCTTGTCGTCTTCGGTCGCGCTGCCGCCATCCGCGCAGGCGAAGTCGTGGACCGTGAAAGTGCCGTGCCGACGCCCAACATGCGCTCGGTCGAGATGACGCTGGCCCGCTTCGACGGGTTGCGCCACGCTCGCGGTGAAGTTGCTACGGCTGAGTTGCGGTTGGAAATGCAGAAGACCATGCAGGAAGACGCTGCCGTCTTCCGCACGTCCGACACGCTCAAGCAGGGCAAAGACAAGATGGAGGGGATTGCGGGCAAGCTCGACGACCTGTCCGTCACCGACAACACCCTGATCTGGAACTCCGACCTGATGGAGACGCTGGAACTGGCCAACCTGATGCCCAACGCCGTGGCCACCGTGGTCGCCGCCGAGGCGCGCAAGGAAAGCCGCGGCGCCCATGCCCACGAAGACTTCCCCGACCGCGACGACGAAAACTGGCGCAAGCACAGCCTCGTCTGGTTCCAGGGGGAGCAGTTGAAATCCGATCTTGGATATCGCGGCGTCCACGTGAACCCGCTGACGTCCCATAATGATGGCGGGATCGACCTGAAGAAGATCGCGCCGAAGGCTCGGGTGTATTGAATCGGGTCTGTCTCATTCTGGTGGTCGCAGCGCTTGCAGCTTGTCAGCCGCGCGGCGGGCCATCATCGTCTACGCCTTCCGACGTTACCTTGTTACAAGGCAATGAGCTAGCGGCACGGTGCGCCGAGCTCGAGGGCGGGGTTAGCTCGCGTGACGGAAGCATTGTCGTATCGGATGACTTTTTCGAACTGGATAATGCGACCAGTGACGAGGTTCTGATCCTTGCCGCGCTGTGCGCAGACGCAGCGGAAGGTGAATCACCGTGAGCCCTGAGGCAGGCATTTCATATCTTTTGGCGATAGCCGTTCGCGGTCTTTCGATTTGCCGTAACCGGATCGATCCGGTTTGCCGCGCCTCGTCTTTCTTTGACACGCGCCCGCGGTTTTCGGAGTTACTTTCGTGAACCGCCTTCTGCCCCTGATCTTCGGCTTTGCAGCCGGATGCGTCGCCGAAACGGGCCCCAGTGCCGCGGATTTCGTGGCCGATGACTTGCCGGTGACGCCGGGACTTGCGTCGTGTCTGACACGAATCGAGCGGCCAGACGTGATCGACAACCCGGGCGCGGACCTTTCGACCTCCGAGATCGAGGCGTTGGTCAATTGCACGGCGGAAAGGGCATCGCGCTGATGGATCTGATCGCCCCCCGCATCTTCTGCATCGGTACGCATCACAAGACGGGCACGCTCTGGATGCGCGGTGTCTTCCGGCGCCTCGCCAATGCGCTGGGTGTCGGGCACCACGTGACCTATCCGAACCAGGGTACGAAGCTCGTCCCCGAAGACGAAAGGGTGTTCCTGTTCCAATGGTCCTCGAAATTTCCGCCGGAGGTGTTGGAGCGTGCGGACGCGCGGGTTCTGCACATGATCCGGGATCCGCGGGACGTGCTTTTGTCGGGAATGCGCTACCACCAGCATGCGCCGCGCGAGGGCGAAGACTTCCTGCATGAGCCGCGCGACGATTTGGACGGTCGGACCTATCAAGAACACCTGAACACGTTGCCGAACGATGAGGCCAAGCTGATGTTCGAGCTTGGTGAAAAGCACGCCAAGACCGTGGGCGAGATGCTCGATTGGGATTACGGGCGCCGCAACGGGATCGAAGTGCGCTACGAAGACCTTATCCAAGACACGGAAGGCGAGGCTTTCCGCGAGCATTTGCGCGACCTAGGTCTTCCCGAACCCGAGGTGGAAACGGGGGCGCAGGTCTTTTGGAAGAACTCTCTCTTTGGTGGTCTGGCCGATGAATCTGCCCGTGGTGACCGGATCAAGGCCCATGTGGCCAGCGGGCAGGTGGCGCAATGGCGCGACCGGCTGCCACCTTCCGTGGCCCGTTCCTATGCCGACCGGTTCGGCGGCGCGCTGGTGACGCTGGGCTATGAAGACCACCCCACCCGCTGGCTGGAGGAGGTGCGCCATGCGGCTTGAGCCCTTGATCGCGCTGGCGAGCGTGGCAACCCTTGCCGCGTGCAACACGCCCATCGGCACGGAACTCAGCCGCGAAGCCGCGCGTGCCACCGTGCGCCCGGTGCTGGCCGAACGCTTCCCCGGCATCCCGCTGGAACCTGCCACCGATTGCGTCATCGACAATGCCAGCGGCTCCGAAATCGTCACGCTCGCAACCGCCGCCGCCACCCAGAATACTGGGCCCGCCACCGATGTGGTCCTCGACATCGCCCAACGTCCCGAAACGATCCAATGCCTGGCAACAAACGGCCTGCCAGTGCTGCTGAATACCCTCTAGGAGGAACGACCATGGTTCAATTCACGCTGCCCAAGAACTCCAAGATCACGGTTGGCAAGACCTGGCCCAAGCCCGAAGGTGCCAACAACCTGCGCAAATTCCAGATCTATCGCTGGAACCCCGAAGATGGCCAAAACCCCCGGCTGGATACCTATTGGGTCGATCTGGACACCTGCGGTCCGATGATTTTGGACGCGCTGATCAAAATCAAGAACGAGATCGACCCGACGCTGACCTTCCGCCGGTCATGCCGGGAAGGTATTTGCGGGTCTTGCGCCATGAATATCGACGGCGCCAACACGCTGGCCTGCACCTGGGGCATCGATGAGGTAAAGGGTGATGTGAAGATCTACCCCTTGCCGCACATGCCGGTGGTCAAGGACCTGATCCCCGACCTGACCCATTTCTATGCGCAACATGCCTCGGTCATGCCCTGGCTGGAAACCAAGTCGAATACGCCTGCAAAGGAATGGCGTCAGAGCATCGATGACCGCGAAAAGCTCGATGGGCTTTATGAGTGCATCATGTGTGCGTCCTGTTCCACCTCGTGCCCGTCTTATTGGTGGAACGGCGACCGCTATCTGGGGCCTGCCGCGCTGCTGCATGCCTATCGCTGGATCATCGATAGCCGCGATGAAGCGACGGGAGAGCGGTTGGATGACCTGGAAGACCCGTTCAAGCTGTATCGCTGCCACACGATCATGAACTGCGCCAAGACCTGTCCCAAGGGGCTTAACCCCGCGAAGGCCATCGCGTCGATCAAGAAGATGATGGTTGAACGCCAGATCTAGGTCCGGCGGGCAGGCTTCTGAATACCGTTTCGCGGCGGCCCTCTGTGGGGCCGCCGCTTTCTTTTTTGTTTATCTTCGCCATTCGAAACTTACGGGGCTTAGAGTCGGAGTCGCCTGTCCTATCGGCTAAAGCGGTTTTCGGAAAACCTAAATCAGCATTTCCGAAAAACGTCCCGCCATCGCACTGATGTTGCACCGTTTCTCGAAAAGCCGATGCTTCAGGTTTTTCGAGAACCGCTATATCGAGCGCCCAGCTATGTGCAGGGCGGGATGCCGATATGCGGCTTGGTGAAACCAAAACTAGCCAAAAATGGGATATGGTCCGCGCTAGGGAGGATTGTGACCGGAGTACATCATGTCCCACCCCACCCCCCGTTACGTCCGACGAACCCCCGCGAAAGAGGCGCTTCGCCTTCTGGAAGAAAGCCTCAGCTACTATAGCGCGCCCCCTCCAGCTCGTTCCCATCCGTCCTGAGGCCCCCCTCGCGCGTTGCCATACGCGGATACATCGAAAAGAAAGGGCCCCCGAATGGGGGCCTTTTGCAAAAGCATTCCAGCCGACAATCAACCAGGCGCTGACGTCTCGACGCCGATCGGGGTCGGGATAGAGCCGTCGCCATCCAGATCTTCGTTCAACGTGCGTTCCAGCTCTGCGGGTTCATTGATGCCGCCATAGGTTTCCTGGCCGACGCAGCCAGCTGCCAGGGCGATCAGGGGCAGGGTTGTCAGTAGCTTCAGGGTCATCTTTCCGATCTCTCCTTCGAGGGTTGCGTGAAGCCAACATGCCGCCCGCCAAACTTGTTCCAATGCGATTCAGAAACCCTCTTGACCGACTCGCGATTTGGCCCCATGTGGCCGCGCATAGACGCCAACGCACGCGCCTCTGGCACGGCTTGATGCGGTTTCTTCCGTCAGCGGAAGGCCCGCGGCACGGTTATGCAGCGACGGTAACGTCTCCCTTGGAAGTGAGCGGTCTGCGCCGGGATGCCCCGGAATGGCCGGGTCTGACTGGAGATGACCATGAATGCAGTAACCGGCCTTGGCCGCCCCGATATCTTTGTCCCTGCCCACGCCCCCAGCCGGGTCGAGGCGTTCATTGCCGCCCATGATTTCGACCAGCCCACGCTGGTGATCGATGTCGACGCTGTTGAACGCCAGTTCCATGCGCTTTCTGCCGGGCTGGGCTGCGCCCATATTCACTATGCCGTCAAAGCGAACCCCCATGACGCCATCCTTGCGCGACTGGTGTCGCTGGGCTGCGGTTTTGATGCGGCGTCCCGTGGGGAAATCGCCCAGGTTCTGGCCCATGGTGCAGACCCGGCGCAGATTTCCTTCGGCAATACGATCAAGAAGGCCTCTGACATTCGCTTTGCCCATGGTGCAGGCATCACGCTGTTTGCCGCGGATGCGGAGGAGGAGTTGGACAAAATCGCAGCCAACGCCCCTGGCGCCCGCGTCTATATCCGTGTCATCGTCGACAATTCCGAGGCCGACTGGCCGCTGAGCCGCAAGTTCGGTTGCGGCGAAGGTAAGGTCCTCGATCTACTGGCCCGCGCCCGCGATCTGGGGCTGCGCCCCCATGGTCTGTCCTTTCACGTGGGCAGCCAAACGCGCGAAGCGCGGATGTGGACGGGCACGCTCGACCAAGTGGCTGCAATTTGGCACCGCGCCATCGCGGCGGGTTTCGATCTGCAACTGCTCAACATCGGCGGTGGATTTCCGGCATTCTATGGCGATGCGGTGCAGCACCCCACGGCTTATGCGGCGGCGGTGATGGCGCTTATCGCTGACCGCTTCGGCGACGTCCCGGAAATCATGGCGGAGCCGGGTCGCGGTCTGGTGGCCGAAGCCGGTGCTATCGCCGCTGAGGTCCTGTTGGTGTCGCGCAAGCAAGAGGATGACCTGCACCGCTGGGTCTACCTGGATATCGGCAAGTTCTCGGGCCTGGCTGAAACCATCGACGAAGCCATCCGCTACCAGTTCGTCACGCCGCGCGATGGGCAGCCCACCGGGCCTTGTGTGCTGGCGGGGCCGTCCTGCGACAGCGCTGACGTGCTTTATGAAAAGCGGCCCGTCCAACTACCGGTCGGCTTGGCGGCGGGCGACAAGATCATCGTGCGTAATTGCGGCGCCTATACCTCGACCTACGCGTCGGTAGGTTTCAACGGCTTCCCGCCGCTGGCCACCCACGTCATCTGACGGGCAGGCGCTTCGCCATCTTTCCGCCACATTGCTTTGTGAACCCCTTTGAAAAAAGAGTAGGGTTCACAATGCGCTCCATCGGGTTTCGGTTTTTGGTCGTGGGTCTGCTGACCCTTTTGATGGTGATCCCCCTTTTCCTGGCGGCGGCCGTCATCGACGACCGTGCGGGCTATGCCGAAGATACCCGTCGCGATGTCAGCCGCGAATGGGGTGGGGCGCAGACGCTGACGGGGCCGATCCTGATGATCCCCGTGGAAGGGGAAGTTCAGCGCAACGAGCGTCGCGAGGTCCCTGGGGATGTGGAGGGCGAAACTCGTTTCGAAGAAGTCACCGTGACGGAGCGGGGGCCCGTGATGCCCATCCTTCTGATGCCCGAACGGTTGGACCTGACCGCGGACACCGAAACCAGCATCCGACGGCGCGGCATTTTCGAAGTGCCGGTCTATTCCGCCGACATCGCCTTTACCGCCAGCTACAACACAGACCGTGTCGCATCCGTGCTGAAAGACGGTGAGGTGCCGCAATGGGGTGAGGCCAAGCTGCGCCTGGGCCTTGGCAGCAATGCGGGCCTGCGGGGGGAAACCTCCATCCGTGCGGGCGGGGCCGACCTGCCGCTTGAGCCGTTTTTCGCCAGCAATGCCAGCGGTGTCGAAGCCCTGATCGGCGACCCCCGGGGGCGGGCGGATATTTCCGCTGCGATCACGATGAATGGTGCCCAAGAACTGAAGGTGTCCCCCGTGGGACGCATTACCTCGGTGGCAATGGCGGGCGACTGGCCTGATCCGTCCTTCACGGGTGCCTTCTTACCTGACGAGCGGACCGTGACGGAAACAGGCTATGAGGCGTCTTGGACCATCCCGCATCTGGCACGCACGCTGCCGCAAATATCGCGCGGAAGTTTTATCGAGCCCGCCGCCCACGCCTTCGGAACAGCCTATGTTCAGGTCAACGATTTCTACCAGAAGGCCTTCCGCGCAGCGCGCTACGGCATTCTGTTCATCGCGCTGACCTTCCTGACGGTCCTTTTGACGGAGCGGCGGGATACCCCGACCCACCCTGTCCAATACATCCTGATCGGGTTGGCGCAGTCGATCTTCGTGCTTCTTATGGTGGCCTACGCCGAACAGATCGGCTTCACCGCAGCTTATCTGGCCTCTGCCGCGGCAACGATTGCCTTGCTGACCCTGTTTGGATGGACGGCGTTGAAGCTTGGGGTGCGCACGCTTGTGCTGGGGGTGACGCTTCTGGTGCTTTACGGTGTGTTGTTCCTGATCCTGCGATCCAACGACCAGGCCCTTCTTGCGGGGGCGACACTGGCCTTCGGTGCGCTGGCTTTGACCATGATCCTGACGCGGAACGAAAACTGGTACGGTGCGGCGGGACCGGCTGCGGGCTTCCGGCTGACCGACCCGCCCAGCGATGCCGCCTTGCCACCCACGCCTGCCGCCAAGCGCCGCGCGCAGGCTGAGGCCGGCCGCCAGCAGCAAAGCGGCGAAGGCCCTTGGCGCAGCGCGTCTGCTGACGCTGGCGCGACCGATCAGGTGAAAGCCGACTCCAACGCGACCTCGACCATATCCCCGAAGGAAGACTGACGGTCTTCCGACGGCAACGCCTCGCCCGTCAATAGATGGTCCGACACTGTCAGCACCGCCAGCGCGCGGCAGCCATGGCGCGCGGCCAGCGTGTAAAGTTCCGCAGCCTCCATCTCGACGGCCAGAATACCGTGGCGCGTCATCTGTTCATTCAGATCGGGCCGTTCGTCATAGAAGACATCCGACGAATAGATGCCGCCCACATGCACCTCGCTGGCCTTGCCCTGCGCTGCGTCATAGGCGGCCCGCAGCAAGCCGAAATCGGCACAGGGGGCGAAGTTGATTTCCCGCAGGATGCCGCGCGACGGTGTCGAAATGCTGGAGGCCGTCTGCGCCAGGATCACGTCGCGGATCTTCACGTGGTCCTGCATCGCCCCGGTGGACCCTATGCGGATCAGCGTCTTGGCGCCGTAATGCGTAATCAGCTCATTGGCGTAGATCGACAGCGACGGCATTCCCATGCCCGAGCCGTGGATGGTCACCGGATTGCCCCGCCATGTTCCGGTGAAGCCCAACATGCCGCGCACATCGTTCACCAACTCGGCGCCCTCTAGAAACGTCTCAGCCGCCCATTTCGCCCGCAACGGATCGCCCGGCATCAGGACTGTTTCCGCAATCTGTTCTGCTTTGGCGCGAATATGGGGGGTCATGGGCGTCTCCGACGAAAAAGGGCGCGAAATGCGCCCCTTTCATCATCGCAATTAATCGACGCGTCCACAGCCTTCTGCTGTGGGCTTGCGTCACCGCATCCCCGACCTGTGTCGGAGACGCGACCTAGATGGCCAAGTCTTCCGGCTTGCCACCCTTCTCCATGTGTTCCTTGTACCAAACGGGTTGGCGACCGCGGCCCGACCATGTAATCGCTGCATTTTCGGGGTGACGGAACTTCGGCGCCGCCTTTGCCTTGGCGCCCCCGCCCTTGCGGGCAGACTTGCCACCCATCAGGTCCGACAGTGAGTAGCCTTCTTTGGCGAGCATGGCTTCAATCTCGGCCTTCAATTCCTTCAGGCGACGGCCATCATATTCCGCTTCCGCTTTGCGGATTTCTGCCAATTTGGCTTCCATCTCTGCGCGTTGCTTTGCCAAGTCGTTCTTGCTCATCTTTTCCAATTTGGCCACGTAGAATGCCTCCCTTTGGCGTAATTCAATTCGCCAAATAGGGAGGTTTCTTCATTGACGCAAGTGCTACTGTGCGGCGATCTCTTTCGCGTCCGCCAATTCTATGATGTCCCCCATGATCCGATTGAGCTCAAAGTCTTTGGGCGTATAGACTTGCGCGACCCCGAGGGCGCGCAATCTGGCCGCGTCTTCCTCCGGTATGATTCCGCCGACGATGACGGGGATGGATAAACCTTCAGCCTGCATACGCTCCATCACCTCTTCCACCAATGGTAAGTGCGAACCCGACAGGATCGATAGTCCCACGACATGGGCGCCGGGCGCTGCGGCAACGATTGCTTCGGGGGTCAAGCGAATGCCTTCATAGCGAATTGTCATTCCACAATCCCGCGCTCTGACGGCTATTTGTTCCGCACCGTTGGAATGTCCGTCCAAACCCGGCTTACCCATTAGAAATGTCAGGCGCGTCCCCAATCGGTCGCTGACCGCGTTTACCGCCTCGCGCAGATCGTCCAACCCGTCGACCCGGTTCGACACGGCGTCCGACACGCCGGTGGGCCCCCGATATTCGCCATGGACGCCGCGCATCACCCCCGCCCATTCGCCGGTGGTCACACCTGCTTTGGCCGCTGCGATGCTGGCTGGCATTATGTTTTCGCCCGCCGACGCCGCGGCGCGCAGGTCCGCCAGGGCAGCCTCCACCTCCGCGCCTTTGCGCTCCGCCCGCCAAGTATCCAACCGCGCGATTTGGTCCGCCTCGACGGCAGGATCGACCACCATGATGCCGCCATCTTCGCCCACCAAAGGCGAGGCTTCGCCTTCGATCCAGGCATTCACTCCCACAACCGTGGTTTCACCGCGTTCTATCGCGCCCAACCGGTCCGCATTGGATTCGACCAATCGGCCTTTCATATACTCAATAGCAGCCACCGCGCCGCCCATTCCATCAAGCGCTGCCAGTTCCGATCGCGCCCCGTCCTTGAGCGCCTCGACTTTCGCTGCAACCACCGGTGAGCCATCGAAGAGGTCGCCATACTCTAGAAGGTCCGTCTCATATGCCAGGACCTGCTGCATCCGCAGTGACCATTGCTGATCCCAGGGGCGCGGCAGGCCGAGCGCCTCGTTCCAGGCTGGCAATTGCACGGCCCGAGCCCTGGCCGATTTCGAAAGCGTCACGGCGAGCATTTCCAGAAGGATGCGATAGACGTTGTTTTCGGGTTGCTGTTCCGTCAAGCCCAGTGAATTGACCTGAACGCCATAGCGAAAGCGACGAAATTTCGGGTCTTCGACGCCGTAGCGCGTGCGGCAGATTTCATCCCACAATTCCGTGAAGGCCCGCATTTTGCACATTTCGGTCACAAACCGGATGCCGGCATTCACGAAAAAGGAAATGCGGCCCACCAGTCTGGGGAAATCTGCTGGGTCTACTCTTGGGCGCAACTCATCCAGAACGGCCTGAGCCGTCGCCAAGGCAAAAGCCAATTCCTGCTCCGGCGTCGCGCCCGCCTCCTGCAAGTGGTATGAGCAGACGTTCATCGGGTTCCATTTCGGGATCTCTCGTTGGCAGTATTCGGCCACATCCGCGATGATCTTCATGGAAGGGCGGGGCGGCAGCACGTAGGTCCCGCGGCTTAGATATTCCTTCACCAGATCGTTCTGCACCGTGCCCTGCAGCGCGCTGACATCGGCGCCCTGTTCCTCGGCCACCGCAACGTAAAGCGACAGCAGCCAAGGCGCCGTCGCGTTGATCGTCATGGAGGTGTTCATCTCCGCCAGGGGGATCCCGTCGAAAAGCGTCCGCATGTCGCCCAGATGGGCGATGGGCACGCCGACCTTGCCCACTTCGCCCCGTGCCAGAACGTGGTCCGAATCGTAGCCTGTCTGGGTGGGTAGATCGAAGGCTACCGACAGGCCCGTCTGTCCCTTCGCCAAATTCCCGCGATACAGCTCGTTCGACTTCGCAGCCGTCGAATGCCCAGCATAAGTGCGAAACAGCCAGGGGCGATCTTTCTGCGACATGGCGACATCCTTCGCAACATTATTTCGTTGAACGGACAGTATCGGTTACTTCACTACAAGGTCAATATGCCGCGCCGCAGCAGGGCTGCGCGGCAACCAAACCGCGAAAGGGGTGCACAGGCGGCACGCTGTGGGTGTAGACCTGACCACAACGGAAACGGGGGCCCATGGTCGTCCAAGTGATATCCAACGCGCGATGATGACGAATGTGGAAATTCCGCTCTGGGCGCTGCTTCTATTGACGGCCTTTGCAGCGGTGACCTTCGCGTCGCATTTCCTGTTCCCATCGGTGCGCTGGTTCTTCCGCAAGCGGGCCGAGCGGGTGATCGCCCAACTCAACAAGCGGCTCACGCGACCGATCCAACCCTTCAAGCTGGCCAGTCGGCTCGACACGATCAACCGGCTTATCCATGACCCCCAGATTGCCCAGGCCATCGTAGACCACGCCCGGGCCAAGAACATCCCCGAAGAAGTCGCCTTCGAGACGGCCAAGCGGTATGCTCGCGAAATCGTCCCGGGCTTTTCCGCCATCCTTTACTTCAGCATCGCCACGCGCATGGCACGCTGGCTGTCGCGCAGTCTTTACCGCGTGCGCGTGACAGGTGAGGCCGAGGCGCTGGCCGATATCGACCCCGATGCCACGGTGATCTTTGTTCTCAATCACCGGTCGAACATGGATTACGTGCTTGTCACTTGGCTGGCTGCCCGCCGCACGGCCCTGGCCTATGCTGTGGGGGAATGGGCGCGGCGCTGGCCGCTACGCCCCCTTATTCGCGCCATGGGCGGTTATTTTGTGCGACGGCGCGACCTCAACGCGCTCTACCGCCGGGTGCTGGCGCGCTATGTCCAGATTGCCACGCAGAACGGCGTGACCCAGGCATTCTTCCCTGAAAGCCGCCTGTCCCGCACCGGGGCCATCGAGGCGCCCAAGCTCGGCATCTTGAGCTATCTGGTCGCCGAACGGGACAGCGACATGACGCGTGACGTCGTTTTCGTGCCCGTTGCGCTCAACTATGAACGTGTCCTCGAAGACAGGATGCTGGTGGCTGCCGCAGGCGCGGAGGGCCCCAACCGTTTCCGCCTGCGCTGGTGGATGGTGCTGCGCTATCTGGCGCGCCACGCGCAATTGCGCCTGACAGGGCGCTTTCGCCGTTTTGGCTATGCTGCGGTGTCCTTCGGTGAGCCCCTGTCGCTTAGCCGGTTCATGCAGGACCAGCACGACGACGCCACAGCTGCCTTGGGTGCGGAGTTGATGGATCGTATCAAACAGGTCTTGCCAGTCCTGCCCCTGGCCCTTGTGGCGGAAGCGCTGCTGGAAGGCCGCTCTACGATTGATGGCGTGGCCCGTCACCTCGCCGCGCGGCAGACGGCCTTTGATGCGACCCGCCACCCCGTCCACCACGCTTTGCGCGATTCGCAGGCCATGGCGCGTGCCGCGCTCGATATGCTTGCCGCGCGCAATCTAATCGAGATGAGCCCGGGTGTTCTGCAGGTTACACCGGACGGGAAGGACCTGCTTGCCTTCTATGCGCGGACGCTGCCAGTGCAGAAAACAATTACGACAGAAAATTACACTAAGGGCCATATTCAAGTTTGAAAGTTGCCGAGCGTCTGTTATCTGGGGCGTCGACGTAGCGCTTCTTCCGCGCTGCAGCATCATGAAGGAGAAGCCCCGTGGCCCTGGATACGCGCACCACGCCCAAGTCAACTGCCCCGCAGAAAGACCTTTATGAGATGGGCGAAATGCCCCCGCTCGGCCATGTGCCCAAGCAAATGTATGCTTGGGCCATTCGCCGCGAACGCCATGGGCAGCCCGATACTGCGATGCAGCAGGAAATCGTCGATGTGCCCACGTTGGACAGCCATGAAGTGCTCGTCCTCGTGATGGCGGCGGGCGTCAACTATAACGGCGTCTGGGCCGCCCTGGGCCAGCCCATCAGCCCCTTCGATGGGCATGGCCAGCCCTATCACATTGCCGGATCCGATGCCTCGGGCATCGTCTGGGCCGTGGGCGACAAGGTGAAGCGCTGGAAAGTGGGCGACGAAGTCGTCATCCACTGCAACCAGGACGATGGCGATGACGAAGAATGCAACGGCGGTGACCCGATGTATTCGCCCACGCAGCGCATCTGGGGCTATGAAACCCCCGATGGATCCTTTGCGCAGTTCACCAACGTGCAGGCACAGCAGCTTATGCCGCGCCCCAAGCACCTGACTTGGGAAGAAAGTGCTTGCTACACGCTGACGCTGGCCACCGCCTACCGGATGCTGTTTGGCCACGAACCCCATGACCTCAAGCCCGGTCAAAACGTGCTGGTCTGGGGCGCGTCGGGTGGCCTGGGATCCTACGCGATCCAACTGATCAATACGGCGGGGGCCAACGCCATCGGCGTCATATCGGACGAATCCAAGCGCGATTTCGTCATGGGGCTGGGCGCCAAGGGCGTGCTTAACCGCAAGGACTTCAACTGCTGGGGCCAGCTTCCCACCGTGAACACGCCGGAATACGCCGATTGGTTCAAGGAAGCCCGCAAGTTCGGCAAGGCCATCTGGGATATCACCGGCAAGGGCAACAATGTGGACATGGTGTTCGAACATCCCGGCGAAAGCACGTTCCCGGTGTCGACCTTCGTCTGCAAGAAGGGCGGGATGGTCGTGATCTGCGCGGGCACCACCGGCTTCAACTGCACCTTCGATGTCCGCTACATGTGGATGCACCAGAAGCGCCTTCAGGGCTCCCACTTCGCACATCTCAAGCAGGCCAGCGCCGCCAACAACCTGATGGTGGAACAGCGCCTCGACCCCTGCATGTCGGAATGCTTCGAATGGGCCGACCTGCCTGAGGCGCACATGAAGATGCTTCGCAATGAACACCTGCCCGGCAACATGTCCGTTCTGGTCCAGGCGCCACAGAAGGGCCTGCGCACACTGGAGGACGTGATCGAGGCTGGCCCCACCGCCTGATTCTCTCCCACCGAATCATCTCACGGCCTCGCTGGAAACGGCGAGGCCGTTCCTATTTCGTTCTACACCCTTTTCGTGATCAATAGGTTCGAATTGCCCGCCTCACCATTTTTGGGGAGGGAGATCCTGCGAATTTCATCAAAAAGCACCGCAAGCTAAGGTTTAGTTAATCTTTCGTTAACCAACCAGAAGGGAAGTTCGGATGTCGAAGGAATGGATCATCGACGTGTTGGGGGATCTTCGCGGATTCGCTATCGCGAACGCCATGCCAACTCTGGCTGAACAGCTGGATGAAGCAATCACCGTGGCCGCTGTCGAGATCGGACAAATTGGACCCGGGGGGTACATCGAGGCCAATGGTACGGAAGCTGGACGACCTGCTGGAACGACTTTCTGACGCCCAGAATCTGGACGCACTAGAGCAAGCCGTCTTCGCATTGCGGGACAAATATGACGTCGAACACCTCGTCTATCACTCGGTCAAATCAAGCGGCGATCAATGGGGCGCCCTGACCTACGACCAAGCTTGGGTCGATACCTACCTGGATCAGAACTTCCAAACCTCTGACCCCGTCGTACTGAGTTGCTTCCGTCGTTTCACCCCCGTGGACTGGAAGCGGCTCGACTGGACGGGGCGCCAGGCCCGGGCGATCCTCAATGAAGGGATCGCCCATGGCCTGGGCAATCAGGGCTTCAGCCTCCCCATTCGGGGGCCATCGGGGCAGTTCGCGCTCTTCACGGTCAACCACAAGGTGGGCGATGACAGTTGGACGCGGTTCACACGGGCCCACATGCACGACCTGCTGCTTGCGGCTCACTACGTGAACGAACGGGCCTTGTCGCTGGAAGGCGACGGCCATGCGCCCCACCAGGCGCTTTCACCACGAGAAACCGACGCGCTTACGCTGCTTGCGGCTGGCAGAAGCCGGGCCCAGGCGGCCGAACGGCTGCAAATCAGTGAGCATACGTTGCGCGTCTATATCGAAAGCGCGCGCTTCAAATTGGGCGCGCTCAACACCACCCACGCGGTGGCCAGCGCCTTGTCTCGGGGTCTTATCGGACTCTGAGCACGCGCCGTTGCGCCCTTTCTTAGGCGGCGCGCGGTAAGAAATCGGTAACCTGCTCAATCCGAGCCCTCCCGTCATCCAACGACGGGAAGGGACCTCGAATGATCCGTTATCTTTATGGCACCGAACTCACCACCCATGCCGATCTTGCCGCCGACATGTTCCGCGACCGCACCGCGCAATTCCGCGACCGCATGGGCTGGGATGTCCAGGTCGACGACCTGGGTTGGGAGACGGATCAATATGACGCACTCGACCCGCTTTACGTCATCGTCCAAAGTGAATGTGGCCACCACGAAGGCTCCATGCGCTTTCTGCCCACGACCGGCCCCACCATGCTGGCCGACATCTTCCCCCACCTAACGGGTGGCGGGCCCATCCGTTCGCCGATGATCTGGGAATGTACGCGCTTCTGCTTGTCGCCCGATGCGGGCCCCGGTGTGGCGCGACGCCTTCTGCTGGCGGCATCCGAATTGGGCCTGGGCATGGGGCTGAGCAACTCGCTCGGCGTCTTCGACGCACCGATGGTCCGTGTCTACCGCCGCTTGGGGTGGCAGCCCGATGTGCTGGGCACAGAAAACGGCATCTCTGCCGGGTTGTGGACGTTTTCGACGGAGACCCATGACGCACTTTGCGCCGCCGCCAGAGTCGATGCGCGCCAGTCCCGCCGTTGGTTCGACGAAGCCTTCGGCGACCTGCCTGTGTCCATTCGCGCCTGACGAAACGCCTCCCGCATCGCGCCCTGCATCGGATCGAAGCCCAAAAGGTGCCGGTCCCTCGCCGGGGCGGTTGCGACCGGGACCTCTTGGAAAGCATCCACACCCTAAGCGGCGCACGGCCCTGTTTCCATACCCGCGCGAACCGCTCTAGAAGGGGGCGATGAACGCCCCCTCCGCCACGCCGCAGCTTTCCCCAGACCAGGCCGAAGCCTGGGATCGCATCGCCGAGGTGCTGTCCGACAGCGGCATCGACATGGGCGAATGGGCTGCCGCCCGCGAAGACGATGACAGCCGCGTTCTGGCCGTGACCGGCAAGGCGGGCTCCGGCAAGACGCTGCTTCTGGCGGAGTTGGTGAAATCCCTGCGCGAAGCGGGGCTGGACCTTGTGTCCGGCGACTATGAACGCAAGCGCAAAGACGGCCGCACCCTCGCCATCCTGGCGCCGACCAACAAGGCGGCCAGCGTGTTGCGCAGCCGCGGCGTGCCAGCGACCACCATCCACCGCATCCTCTACACCCCTGTCTACGACCCGGAATACGAAAAGATCGCCGAATGGATGGCGGGGGATCGCGACCGCCCCGAGGTGGAGGGGCTGACGGACGACGCGCTGGACCGCGCCAAGCGTGTCTACGATGAAACCAATTCGGTGCCCGCCGCCTTGGCCGCTGCTGGCCTGCGGGGCTCCGACTTCATCACCGGCTGGAAGCGTCGCGACAGCCCGCTCGATGTGGGGTTCGTGGACGAATCCTCCATGCTCGACGACAAGCAATTCGAAGACCTGACGGAGATCTTCCCGACCCTCGTCCTCTTTGGCGATCCTGCTCAGCTTGCCCCCGTCAACCAATCGGGCCGCATGGTCTTCGACCGTTTTTCGGGCGACGATCACCTGCATCTGGACCGCATCCACCGGCAGGAAGCCGACAGCCCGATCCTCGATCTGGCCCACGCCTTGGGCGACCCCGATCTTGGCTTTCACGATTTCGAACAGATGGTCGAAGACGCTGCCGCCCGCGACGCCCGCGTCCAGGTGGCAGCCCGCGTCGACAGCGACCTGATGGCCCGCTCGCCCGTGCTGGTCTGGCGCAATGCCACGCGCATCCGGCTGATCCGCGCCTTTCGGCAGGCCCACGGCGCCGATGACACGATGATGCTGCCGGGGGAGCCGCTGATTTGCGACGGCCTTGAACTGCCGCTCAAACATCGCAAGCGCCGTATCGACCTGGAGGCGCGCGGCCTGATCAAAGGCGCGCAAGTGGTCTATCTGGGCCCGGGTCGCAAACCCGGCTTTTCCAAGCTCCACGTGGTGGGCGCGCCCGAGCCGGAGATTTCCGTCAGTTCCATCGTCAAGATCGAACACCCAGACCAGGAAGAACCCTTTCTGCCTTTCGCCGCCCGCATGGGCGCGGCCTTCCTGCACGGCGCGGCCGTCACGATACACAAAGCCCAGGGGTCGCAATGGGACGATGTGCAGGTCTTCGCCCCTGATCTTTATGCAGCGTCCCGCGCTGGCCGGGTCGAGGCGGGCCAACAGCTTTGGAAGCGCCTGGCCTATGTGGCCATCACCCGCGCCGTCAGCCGCTTGATCTGGGTGAAGCGCTACGCACTGGCGCGCCCGCAGACCACGCTGGACACGTCCGATTTGCGCATGGCCCCCGCGCCCCTGACCCTCGAACCGGAGAGCCCCGAATGAAATCCATCCTGATCACCGGCGCGTCCTCTGGCATTGGCGCCGCCACGGCGAAGCTGTTCCTGTCCGAAGGCTGGCATGTGGGCCTCATGGCCCGCCGGGCCGAGGCGCTGGCGGACGTCGCGGGCGATCACCCAAACGCCCACATCCTGCCCGGCGATGTCACTGACCCGGAGGACGCCAAACGCGTCACCCAAGCGTTCGTCGCCAAGGCGGGGCAGCTTGATGTGCTGTTCAACAATGCGGGCATCTTCATCCCTGCCGCGCCCATCGACCAGACGGCCATCGACGATTGGCACAAAGCCGTGGCCGTCAACTTGACGGGCATGTTCCTGATGGCGCGCGCGGCCTTTGCCCAGATGCGCGTCCAGGGCGGGGGGCGGATCGTCAACAATGGCTCCATCTCGGCCCATGTGCCGCGCGAAGGGGCCGTGACCTATACGGTCACCAAGCATGCCGTGACGGGGCTGACCCGTCAGCTCGCCCTGGATGGGCGCGCCCTGGATATCGCCTGCGGGCAGATCGATATCGGCAACGCCAAGACGCCCATGCTGGAAGAACTGGACGCCGCACGCCGGGCCAGTGGCGGCGACCCCGTGCCCATGATGGCCGTCGAAGACGCCGCTCGCGCGGTCCTGCATATGGCCGCACTACCGCCTGAAGCCAACGTCTTGACCATGACGATCATGGCCAATGCGATGCCCTATGTGGGGCGGGGTTGAAGCGCCGTCCTCCCGGCGTCGGGAGCCACCGTAAGGCGGATTGCGACTGCCGGTTCGGGTCCCAAATGTTTCGCATGCGAAACGTCCGAAGCGACCCTTTTAACCCATTGTTAGTAAACTGTTTCGCGTGCGAAACATCCGTTCCTTTTTCTGGACCTCGCTGCGCCATCGCCTCGAGAGATGAAGCCGCAAAATCCAAACGGTATCCGTTACAGAACTGCGCCCTCCGACATTGGCGTGCCGTAAAGCTCCGCTTCCCTAAGCCATTTCATCATCGGCACGCGCAGCCCGGCGTCTTCGATGGCCCGGCGCAATCGGTCGGAGATGAAGGGAACGCTACTGATCTGCTTGTCGAACCACAGATCGGCGCCCGTACATGCGGCTTCCGCGTTCAGCGCGATGACGGTCTTCTTGTCGCGGTAAGGCACCGAAAACATCGTGTAATCGAGCCACGGGGCCTCAGGGCTGTGACCAACATTCACGCATTTCTCTTCAATCACCGCCGATTTCTTGGCCAGCACATGCAGCAATCCCCACCGGCCCGGCACAGGGCGCGAAAGATCGGGTTCTTTCAGGCTCGAGGACTCGCTCATGAGTGTCCCCAGACCTTCATACATCGGAAGTTCCAGCACCTGGGTCTCGCCAAGGTCAAATTTGGCCAAAAGGTCGATCATCGCGCCCGAGACAACGATTCCCCTCGCCATACCTGGGCAGAGGTCGTCGAAGTCCCGGCTGTCGCCGCGTTGGGGATGAGACACGAAGAGGCAATCAAGTTCCGTCTCAGACGCGAAGCGGACCTCTCGCCTTTGGACGATCTCAGCGATCAAGCCCAGATTCTGATATGGCTTCTGTCCAAAGTCCCCATAGGGCGTCACCGGGGCGTAGAACGGCATCTCATTCCAAAACCCCTCGAACCACCAAACCCGGCAGAGGCGATCAGCAGCATTGGTCATGTGGGTCGTCCCTTCATTTCAGGGGGGCTTTCGCTTCCAGCCTGGCCGTCCCAGCGTCTTGCCTACACTGCGCAAGAGACCGGTCGGGCAGACCGATGGTTCCAACCGCAAACACCGCCCCAACCGCCAAACCTCAGATCCGAACCCAACGGAAAATCGCCGAGGCCCCCCAGCCCGCCGCGATAGCGATGGCGAGCGACAGTAGGCCATAGATCAGCGGGCGCTCATGGGCGAGCGTATAGATCAAACGCTCCAACCCGACCTTCTGCACGAAGATCGAGGTGGAATAGCTGTCCACAACCTCCCCGTCCCGGGTCAGAAAGATGCGCGTCCGGTAATCGCCCTCGGTCAAATCGGACGGCAGCGCGATCGTCGTGGAAAAAAGCGTGTCATCCCTTAACTCGACCGAGTTTTCGGCAGTGACATAGGCGCCCGAAGCGCTGCGCACGCGGATCATGGCCTCGATGGCTTCCGGGTTGCTGCGCGCCACACTGGCCATCATCGTCGGCCCCCGCAGCGCGGTGGGCGTGGTGACGCGCCAGCGGGCGTCCGACACCGGCGACAACGCGTTGCGCAAGGGAATTGACGACGCCACGGCATAGAAGGACGGCGCCCCCGTGACCTCGACCGCTTCCACATTGACCCAGATGCCGAAGCGACGGTCCTTGCGGCGGACGGTGACGTCTTCGCGCGGGCCCTGCACGGTGACGACGATGGCCATCTCTGTCCCGATGGGTTGCGGCTTGTCACGCTTGATCGCGCCAAAGATCAGGATCTCCGAGCCGTCGAAACTGGTCGAGATGGAGACCCGGTCCTGGCTGAGCGCGGCCACGATATCCTCGGCCCGGGCGGGCAGAGCCGCGATGAGCAGCATCAGAAGGGCCGCGCGCAGCATCTAATGCGCCCCGCCCGTGCCAACGGAATAAAGCTCTGCCGGTTCGATAAGCAGATCGGCGGCCAGCTTGCCGCAGACCAGAAGCACCATAAGGGCCAATAGGATGCGAAGCTGCTCGGCCTTCATGCGCACCCCGATCCGGGTGCCCACCTGGGCGCCCACGACGCCGCCGATCAGCAGAAGCACGGCCAAGACCATGTCGACGGTATAGTTCGTCGTGGCGTGCAGCAGCGTGGCAAAGCCGGTGACGAAGATGATCTGGAAAAGCGACGTTCCCACGACCACCTTTGTCGGCATCCCCAGAAGATAAATCATGGCAGGCACCATGATGAAGCCGCCGCCCACACCCATGATGGCCGCCAGGATCCCCACGAAGAACCCCACCATCAGCGGTGGGATGACGCTGATATAAAGGCCGCTGGTGCGGAATTTCATCTTGAAGGGCAGGGCGTGGACCCAGCCCCTTTGGCGCCGCTCTGTCCGTTGCACGGGGCCCGCGGCGCGGGCGCGGCGGATGGCGTTCAGGCTTTCGATGAACATCAGGCCGCCGACCACGCCCAAAAACAGCACGTAGCAAAGCTTCACCAGCAGATCGACTTGGCCCAGATCGCGCAGGATGTTGAACACCTGCACGCCAAGCGCGGCCCCTACCAAGCCGCCCACCAGCAGCACCATCCCCATGCGCAGGTCGACCGTTCGGCGCCGCAGATGGGCCAGCACCCCCGAAAAGCTGGACGCCACGATCTGGTTGGCCTCGGTGGCGACGGCCACAGCGGGCGGGATGCCGATCATGAAAAGAAGCGGCGTCATCAGAAAGCCGCCGCCCACGCCGAACATGCCCGACAAGACGCCCACCATGCCGCCCAATCCCAAAAGTAGGAAAGCGTTCACCGATACTTCGGCAATGGGGAGGTAGATTTGCACGGGCAGCCCCCTGGCGTCCCCCCCGTATTGGCAGGGGCGAAGGGCCCCGTCAAACGGGATGCCCTTGCGTCAGAACGACCATGTCGGCCTTGCCAGTTCTGGCTGCTCCAGACAGGTTGCGCGCCATGGCAATGCAAGCGGATTATGTGATTGTGGGCGGCGGCTCGGCCGGCTGCGTTATGGCGGCCCGGTTGAGCGAGGACCCATCTGTCCGCGTCATATTGGTGGAGGCGGGCGGCGAGGGGCGCAATCCGCTTCTGCGCTTTCCCGCAGGGCTGGCGGAGGCCTTGGGCAACAAGGTGGCCGATTGGGATTTCGCCACGGTGCCGCAGGCGGGGCTGGATGGGCGCGTGCTGCGCTGGCCTCGGGGCAAGGTGCTGGGCGGATCATCGGGCATCAACGCCATGTGCTATGCCCGCGGCGACCTGAGTGATTATGACGAATGGGGCAATGGCTGGTCGGGGGCAGAGGCGCTGCATTTGTTCAAAGCGTCCGAGTGCCATTCCGAAGGTGTCTCCCAATGGCATGGCGAAGACGGGCCGCTCCATGTGACGCGGCCTGCCTGGTGCCACCCCGCGACGGAACGCTATCTGCACGCCGGTCAACAGGCCGGATATCGTCTGGTGGAGGATTTCGCCGCCCCCGACCATGACGGCATCGGCCGGTTCGACACCACGACGCATAAGGGTCTGCGGTGTTCATCGGCCCGCGCCTATCTGACCGGCGATGTCCGCGCGCGGCCAAACCTGGCGGTGCTCAAGAAGCGCCTGACCGAAGGATTGTTGTTCGATGGCAAACGCGCGGTCGCGATCCTCGCCAATGGCGAGGAAATCACGGCCACGCGCGAAGTCATCCTTTGCGCCGGTGCCATCGGAACGCCGCAGCTTTTGATGCTGTCTGGTGTGGGGCCCGAAGCGCATCTGCGCGAGATGGGGATTTCCGTGGTCCAGGATGCGCCCGGTGTGGGCGGCAATCTGCAAGACCACTTGGATATCAACACGATGATCCAGACCCGTGGGGGCAGCGCCATCGGCTATGCGCCGGGCTTTCTGGGTCAGGCCCTGGCGGCGCCGCTGGCCTGGGCGCGGGGGCGCACGGGGTTGCTGGCGTCCAACCTGGCCGAAGGGAACGGCTTCGCCCGCTCGCGCGACGGGTTGGAGAAACCGGATCTGCAATTCCATTTCCTGCCCGCCTTGGGCGAAAACCATGGGGCGAACCGGAATTGGGGGCGCACGGGCGTGTCGCTACATGTCTGCTACCTTTACCCGAAATCGCGGGGCGCGCTGCGGCTGGCCTCGACCGACCCTAGGGTCAAGCCAGTGATCGACCCGAACTACCTTGCGGCGGGCGAGGATCTGGAGGCGCTGATCGCGGGCGCCAAGAAGGCCGCCAACATCCTATCGCAACCGGCATTCGACGATATCCGCCTGGGCTGGCACAAGCCTGACCCGCTGCCTGATACGGATGCCGAATGGGAGGCCACGATCCGCGCCCGGGCGGAATCGATTTACCACCCCGTGGGGACAGCGGCCATGGGCGACGTCACCGATTGGGAAGGCTGCGTTGCCGGTGTCGATGGCCTGCGCGTGGTGGATGCGTCGCTGATGCCGACCATCGTGGGCGGTAACACCAACGCGCCCGTCATCATGATGGCCGAGCGTATTGCGGGGCGGATGCGCGCCAGCGCATAGGCGACACGGACGCAATCGGCAGGAACCGCATCTGCGTCGCCGTGTGCAGGTTTGCGGGTATTGCCTGGGTCCCGGGCGCAGCTTCATAAGTGTGGCGATTTCCGGCCCTTGGCCCGGATTGGTGATGAAAGTGCAGCACATTCGCGGGGTCGGCGGGACCCTGCGTTTACAAGACGCTGAAACCGACGGAAGCAGGCGCGCATGGAGTCTCTTTTCGTTATAGCGGTCGTCGTTCTGATCGCGATCATCGTCACGCCGTTCTTGCTGCTGGTCGCGCACTTCCGGACAAAAGACCGACTTACACATCTGGAGAACCTGGTCGTGGGGCTCCAGACGCAAGTGGACGACCAGCGCCGGGCGCTTGCGCGGTCGATGGAAGCGCAACCGCGCAGCGAAGTGGAGCCCGCGCCCGAGCCGGAAGCCAAACCAACGCCACCGACGCCGACGCCGGAGATTTGGCGCAAATCCGTACCAGCGGAGGTCACGCCCCAGGAAGACCGCATCGAGGCACCCGCCGCGCCGCCGCCTCCGCCAGAGCCAGATGCACTGCCCGCCACGCTGGGCCCCAATCATCTGGGCCGGTTCATGGTCTGGATGCGCGAGAACTGGGTTTTGGCCATGGGGGCCGTGTCCCTGGCTTTGGCGGGCATCTTCCTGGTCCAATACGGGGCGGAACGGGGCATCCTGACGCCCACGGCCCGTGTCCTGGCGGCCATGGGGTTCGGCGCGGTGCTTCTGGCCGGGGGTGAGGTATTGCGCCGCCGCTTCGGCGACGAAGTGGACAATGCGACGCGCTTCCTGCCGTCTGCCCTTTCGGGGGCGGGGTTCCTGACGCTCTTTGCCAGTATCCTGGCGGCCCGCGCGCTCTATGATCTGGTCGGGCCTGTACCCGCTTTTGCGGGGCTCGCCCTTGTGTCGGTCTTCAGCATCCTCTTCGGCTGGTTCTATGGCCCGCTTCTATCCGCCGTGGGCGTCATGGGCGCCATTGCCGCCCCCTACCTGGTGGGCGGGGACACGGACGATCCGTGGCTTTTGTGCTATTACTTCACCCTCATCGCCCTGGCGGGTTTGGCCATCGACAGCTTGAAACGCTGGGCTTGGCTATCGGCGCTGGCCCTGGCAGGGGCGGGGCTGTCAATCTGGTTGATCCAGGTGGTGATTGGCGTGCCGGAGCATTTCATGGCGACCCTGCTGATCCTGGCGGCGGCCAGCCTGGCCGTGCCGGAGCGGCAGTTGATGCCCCAACTCGGCGGGCCACCCATGTCGGCCCTGCTGCTTGGGGTGCGGCACCAGGGTTTCCCCACTTGGCTTGGCTTCGTGATGGTTGCCAATGCCGTGCTGGGCGCCGTTTTCCTAAGCCTTTCGGGCACCCAGGCGGAGGTCTATTTGGCCATCGGTGCTGTTGCGCTGATCTTCCTGGCGGCCCTTTTCTGGCTGTGGCGCGCGCCTGCGCTGGTGGACATTTTCATGCTGCCTGCGGCTGGGTTTTCTGCGATTGTGGTGTCGCAGCCGGTCTTCTATGGCGCGTTGTTTTCCGACTTCCGGCGAAGCTTGGCTCCGGAAGAGGGGCCCCCGGCGACGGTGTGGGTGCTGACGGGTCTGGCCTTTGCTGCCAGCGTGCTGCTTTTCCTACGTCTGCGCACAGCCGCGCGCCCCCGCCATGCCGTACTTTGGGGATTGGCCAGCGCGGTTTTGGCACCCGTAATCGTCTTCCTGTTGGAGTTCTTTTGGACGCCCGCAATCCAATACGGGGATTTCGGCTGGGCCGCGACTGTGCTGGCCGTGGCCGCTGGCATGACGGTTTTGAGCGAACGCAGCCTGCGCCTTGCGACCTTGGAGGAGCCCCGGCTCTTTGCAGCGCTCTATGCTGCCGCCGCATTTGTCCTTGTCGGGCTGGCCCTCTTCTTGATGCTCACCAGCGCGGCTTTGACTTTGGCGCTGGCCCTTTTGGTGCTGCTGGCGGTTGCCGTCGACCGGCGCTTTGACCTGCCGCTCTTGGGATATGTGGTGAAGATCGGGATCCTGGTCATCACCTACCGTGCCTTGGCGGATCCCGGCGTGTTTTGGGCCACATCCGCTTCCGTTTCGCTTGCCGACGTTCTGCTAGCCTATCTGGGGACAGGCGCCATCCTGTTCGCGGCGCTCAAGCTTGTGGGCCCCGACCGGCAGACGGAGCGTGTCAGCATCGATGGTGGCGTCTGGGTCTTGGTGGCGGCGCTGATCTACGTGTTGTTCGAACGCCTGCTGCCCGGCGGCGGCATCGACAGCCATTGGGGGCTTGGCCTGTTGGCGACGATGTGGCTGGTCGTGGCACTGGCGCAGTTGCGTCAGATCGGCAGCGGCACGGGCTGGTTCGAAAGGGTCATACGCTTTGGGTTGGGCGGGGTGTTGGGCCTTCTGTCGACCTTCGCGGTGATGTGGCTGTTCACAGGGATGAACCCGCTGACGACGCGGTTCGACCCGGTTCGCGGCATTCCCTTCCTCAGCACACTCGCCTTGGCCTATCTACCGCTGGCGGCGGTGATCGGGCTGGCTGCTTGGCGCCTCAAGATGCCAAGCCGCGCGGTGCGCAACGCTTTGGGCGGGGCCGCAGTTTTCCTGGTCATCTGGTACGTGGCCCTGTCGATCCGCCATTTCTGGCAGGGCCCGGTTCTGTCCGTCTACGGCATCACCGACCCGGAGCTTTACAGCTATACTTTGGCCATGCTCATCGGCTCCGCTGGCACACTGATCTTCGCCTTCTCTCGTCGCAGCCGGTGGCTACGGACGGTGGCCATGGGCGGCGTGGCACTTACGGTGGCCAAGGTGTTCCTGATCGACATGGCAGGGCTGACCGGTTTGACGCGGGTCCTGTCCTTCATGGGGCTTGGCCTGTCGCTCTTGGCGCTGACCTGGCTCAACCGCGTGATGGAAGCACAGTGGGAGCGGCGACCCCCACCCCCGGAATAAGGGCAGGTCTGTCGGTTCGTGGTTGTCGGCAAGTTAGGGTTGGGCGGGCGTTGAGATAGGCGGTTCTTCTACCTTTGCTTGATCATCGCGTCAGGCCGCCCTGGCCAGCATTGGCAAGATCAAGCCCCACCGCGTCGTCTGAGCCGGTCCAGCGATTTCAAAACCAAGTTTGCGATACACGGCAATCGCCCGGGCGTTGTCTGGATGCGGGTCGGTCGCGATCACCGGTGCCCCTTGGCCGAAGAGGATGCGCAGTCTTACGCCAATGAATGCGGGCCCGTGTCCGAGACCGATCATTTCGGGGTCACCGATGAATTGGTCGATCCCGCGCGACCCTTTGGGAAGGTCCGCGAAATGGTGGTCCTGCCATCCATGAACGGAGTAATCCTGCATGAAGGCAAATGGTCGGTCAGAGACTGAAACGATCCAGCGCGCAACACGAGGGTCGGCCAATGCCGCCTCATCATACGGCGCACCGGCGTCCCACCACTCGGCGACATGCGGGTTGGCTTGCCACGCTTGCAGCAAGCCGATGTCAGCCAAAGTGGCTTTGCGGAAGCTGTAGGCGTTGGCCGTCATCGGTTCGACATTCCAGCAGTTCGGCTGTCGGTCGCCCCTGATCCCTCTTGGCGGAATGTGGCGCAGCTTGTCATTGCTCGCGCGATGAACCCCCAAGAGGAAGCGAGCCGCTCAAAGGTGAACGGCCCTGGGATGAACCGCCTCAGAAATCCAAATTCTCGACCGATAGCGCGTTTTCCTGGATGAATTCGCGGCGCGGCTCGACCACGTCGCCCATCAGCTTGGTGAAGACGTCATCGGCTTCGACCATGTCTTCGACCTTCACTTGCAGCAATGTGCGCGCTTCTGGGTCCAGCGTGGTTTCCCAAAGTTGGTCGGGGTTCATTTCCCCCAGGCCCTTGTAACGTTGCAAGGTCAGACCTTTTTCGCCTTCAGCCAGAACGGCCTCCAACAGGTCGGTGGGCCCGTGAACGGTTTGCTCACGATCCTTGCGGATCAGGCTGGCAGGGTCGCGATAGGTGCCTTCGGTCGCGTTCGCCGCTTGGGCCAGTTTGCGCGCCTCGCCCGAGCGGAGGACGGCGCCATCAAGCGTGCGCACCTCCTCCACCCCGCGCAGCACGCGGGCCAGGCGGATGCCGTGATCCTGGGTGATGCGGCCTTGCCAACCGCGCTCATATTCCACGGCCACTTGGTCCAGCCGCTTCGCCACATTGTCGGCAACCCCTTGTAGGTCCGACAGGCCATCGGCGTCGAAGGCGCCCGCAAGCGCGGCCTGTTCCAAGATGTGACGCGGATAATGGGTCGGGAAGGCATCAAGGACGCGCTTGAAGACGCGTGCCGCTTGGACCACACGGTCCAGGTCGCGGCCCGCGATTTCCTCGCCCGAGGGCAGGCGCAGAACCGCGCCTTCCGTGCCTTGGGAGACAAGATAGTCTTCCAGCGCCGTCTGGTCCTTCAGATAGACCTCGGACTTGCCGCGCCCCACTTTGAAAAGCGGAGGCTGCGCAATGTAGAGATGCCCTTGTTCAATGATATCCGGCATTTGCCGATAGAAGAAGGTCAGCAGCAGCGTGCGGATATGGGCGCCGTCCACATCGGCGTCGGTCATGATGACGATCTTGTGGTAGCGCAGCTTATCGAGGTTGAATTCGTCACGTCCGATGCCCGTGCCCATGGCGGTGATCAGCGTGCCGATTTCCTGGCTGCTGAGCATCCGGTCGAAGCGGGCGCGTTCCACATTCAGGATCTTGCCCCGCAGCGGCAGCACGGCCTGGTTCTGGCGCGCGCGGCCCTGCTTGGCGGAGCCCCCGGCGGAGTCCCCCTCCACCAGGAAAAGCTCTGCCTTGGACGGGTCCTTTTCCTGACAATCGGCCAGCTTGCCGGGCAGGGAGGCCACATCCATTGCCGTCTTGCGGCGCGTCAATTCCCGCGCCTTGCGCGCGGCCTCGCGGGCCAGCGCGGCTTCGATGATCTTGCCGACGATCTGCTTGGCTTGTTGCGGGTTTTCTTCGAACCATTCGGCCAGCTTTTCGTTCACCAAGTTTTCCACGGCAGGCCGTACCTCGGATGAAACCAGCTTATCTTTGGTCTGACTGGAAAATTTCGGGTCCGGCACTTTGACGGACAGCACGCAGGTCAGCCCTTCGCGGGCATCGTCGCCGGTGAAGTTCACCTTCTCGCGCTTCGCGATGCCCGAGGATTGCGCATAAAGGTTGATCGTCCGCGTCAGCGCCCCGCGCAGGCCCGCCAGGTGGGTGCCCCCATCCCGTTGGGGGATGTTGTTCGTGAACGGCAGGACGTTTTCATGGTAGCTGTCATTCCACCACATGGCGACTTCGACACCGATGCCGTCCCGTTCGCCGTCCATGTAAATCGGTTCGGCCATGACAGCCGATTTCGAGCGGTCCAAGTATTTCACGAATTCCCGCACGCCGCCTTCATAGAACAATTCCACCCGCAGGGCTTCGGCTGGGCGTTCGTCTTCCAGCACGATCTTCACGCCGGAATTGAGGAAAGCCAGTTCCCGCAGGCGGTGTTCCAGCGTCTTGAAGCTGTATTCCAGGTTCGAAAACGTGCCGGTGGAGGCCATGAAGCGCACTTCGGTGCCGGTTTCCTGAGCGTCGCCAACGACGCTCAGGCTTTCGGCGGTTTCCCCATGTTCGAACCGCGCCACATGTTCCTTGCCGTCGCGCCAGATGCGCAATTCAAGCCAGTCGGATAGCGCGTTCACCACCGAGACACCGACGCCGTGCAGGCCGCCGGATACCTTATAGGAATTGCTGTCAAACTTCCCGCCCGCATGGAGCTGGGTCATAATGACTTCGGCGGCGGAAACGCCTTCTTCCTCATGCAGGCCCACGGGAATCCCGCGGCCATTATCTTTAACCGAAACGCTCGAATCCGCATGGATTTTGACGCTGACTTCGGTGGCGTGACCCGCCAACGCTTCGTCGATGCCGTTATCGACGACCTCATAGACCATGTGGTGCAGGCCCGAGCCGTCATCGGTGTCGCCGATATACATGCCGGGCCGTTTGCGGACGGCTTCTAGGCCTTTGAGAACCTTGATGGAATCGGCGCCATATTCTTCGGGCGTCGGGGTTGCTTCTGCCATTCGTATTTTTCCCCTTTGTCTTGCCCAAGATATATTCATTCCAGGGGGTATTGTCACGGGAATCGCACAAGATTTGGTGGTTCACGCTGGGGGATGCGGCAGCGTCAGGATCGCGCGCGTACAAGGCGCCGATGCAGCGCTTCGGCAGCGGCAATATCGGCGTCTTGGTTGGGCTTGGGCCCGGGTGTGGCGAGCCACGCGCGGGTCGCGTCGGCCTCGGCCTCAATGAACGCCAGAAGAATGTCGGGCCGGGTGTCGAGTTCGCCGGATTCAGGGCGCGACATCTTAAGCGCGGTGAGCGTGTCGATCTCGGCCCTGATATCCGCAGGCAGGTCCGTTTCCGCCATCAGCGCGGACATATGCATGGGCGCAAAAGCCCGGTCATGCAGCCGCATCCAGCGCAGGCAAAGCGCCGCGCGGATTGTGTAGAACAGGCGTTTCAGCCGGATCCCGCCACCGGGGCCCTTCAGCCGCTCCGCTTGGCGTTCCAACAAGCGCAGATAGTGCCACGAGGCCGGGCGCCGGGTCAGCAAACGGGTGGCGAGCGCCGCCAGATCGTCGGCGGCGGTATCGCGACGGTAGAGGATGGGCGAGCGGATCCATTCCCCGATGACGGCATTGCCCGACAGCATCAGGTTGAGTGCCTTGCGCAGATCCCAGCCGGAGATATCCAACTCATCGTCCAGTGGGCGTTCAATCACGTCGCGGCCCGGCAGCAAGGTCAGATGCCAGTCGATGGGGCGGACATAGACGAAGCGCACGTCGTAATCGCTATCGCCGGAATGGAAGCCCCAGGCGCGGCTGCCGCTTTCGATGGCCAGCAGGATATGGGCGTCTTCTTCGGTTTCGATGCGGGTAAGCTCCGCCTCGATGCGGTCGCGCATGGTGGGGGAGACTGGGTCGGTCATGGAGCCTCGGCCGAGGTGAAGGAAAAATGGTGCAGGATCAGACCGGGCCATGGCCGGACAAGGCCGAGAAGGAAACCGTGGACGAGGTCGGGGGTCAGGGCGGCTGCCCCATCGGGCAGGGTGACATGGCAGGCCAGGCGTCTATCCCGGGGCGGTTGCGCGTGTGGGACAGCACGGCATTCCGGCCAGATCATCTGTCCGGCCTGGGGCGTGTGGAAGGACAGTTCAAACGGGATGCAAAGCGCAGCCAGTATGGGCAGGCCGGAGGCGGCGCTGTCGCGCATCGACCAATCGGTCAGGCGGGCTTCGGCATCAACGGCCTGGGCGCAATCTTCGGCATGGCAGTCCAGTAAGAGGGCGAAGCGGCTGCCCGCCCCATCAACGGACAAGAAGACATGGTCACGGAACGGGCGCCCTTCGGTCGTATCCATGGGGTGAGCGGCTAAACCACACAGAAGCCCCACGGCCTCCGCCAGAAGACCAAGCGCGAAATCGCGGCCCGCCACGGCACCGACATACATGCCGGGCCGTTTGCGCACGAAGTCAATGCGGGTCTGAAGGGCAGTTCTATCCATGCAGGTTTTGGCCGTCGTCTTCGCGGTCGGTCAGTTTTAGGCGCGTTTGGTTGTCTTCATGTTCGAGGCGGTCAAACTTCTTCGGTCAGGCTTTCGCCATCTTGTTCGGTGGCGCGCAAGTGTTGGGCTGCGTCTAGTTCGGCGAAGAGTTCGGGGCCCGTGCCGGTGAGGAAGACCTGGCCGCCCAAGGCGGTGAGTTCTGTGTAGAGTGCGGCGCGGCGGTCGGCATCCAGATGGGCAGCGACTTCGTCGAGCAGAAGGACGGGGGCTGCGCCGGTTTCCGACTTGAGCGCGCGGGCATTGGCGAGGATCAGAGAGATGAGCAGCGCTTTCTGTTCGCCGGTGGAACAGAGCCGCGCTTCGATGTTTTTGGCAGCGTAGCGGCCAAGCAGGTCTGTCCTGTGCGGGCCGATCAAGCTGCGGCCCGCGGCCATGTCACGGGGGCGGCTGTCTGCGAAGGCCTGGGCCAGCGCCTCTTCGGTTGCTGGCGCGCCCTCATCGGACAGGCTGAGCGACGCGGCGGGGAAGAGGCCATCTTCGTGCTGCGCTGCGGTCAGCCGGGTCAGGGCATCGGCGCGATTGGCCTGTATGGCGGCGCCCTGGCTGGCCATCTGGGTTTCCAAAGCGGCGTACCAATGGGCATCTCGGACCCCGTCTTTCAGCAGGCGATTGCGGTCGCGCATGGCCTTTTCGTAGCGCAACACGGCCTCCGCATGGTCCGGCAGGAAGCTGAGCGTCATGCGGTCCAGGAACCTGCGGCGCCCTTCGGTGCCTTCCAGCCAGAGCCGGTCCATGCTGGGCACCAGCCACAGCACCCGCAACAGCCGGGCCAAAGCCACCTGCGGCGTGGTCTTGCCGTCGATGCGGGTGGTGCGGGGCTGGCCAGGTTCAGCGCGGAGTTCGATGTCGTGATGGGGGCTCAACTCGGCGGCGATGCGCCAGCCGATGGCCTCCGGGCGGCGGATGATTTCTTCGGCCGCCGCACGGCGCATGCCCCGCCCGGGCGACAGCAGCGATACGGCCTCCAACAGGTTGGTCTTGCCTGCGCCATTGGGCCCGTGAATGGCAGTGATGGGCTGCGCAAAGGTCAGGCGAGTGCGGCGGTGACTGCGGAAATGGAATAGGGCCAGCGTGGCGACCCGGCCCGTGCCGGTCTCAGACACGCATGGGCATGACGACGTAGATCGCGCTCTGGTCGTCGCCTTCGCGCATCAGCGTCGGATCGCCCGCATTGTTGAACATGAAGACAGCGTTTTCCCGGTCCACCTGGGCCGCGATTTCCTGCAGGTATTTGGCGTTGAACCCAATTTCCAGTTTCTCGTCGCCGTAGGCCACGGCCAGTTCTTCTTCGGCATTGCCCGAATCCGGGGCGTTGACCGACAGGGTCAGTCGGTCTTCGTCCAGCGCCAATTTCACGGCGCGGGACCGTTCCGACGACACGGTCGCGACGCGGTCGACGGCTTTGGCAAAATCGGCGGCGTCGACCTCCAACTTGCGCGTGTTGCCAGCGGGGATGACGCGCGCGTAGTCGGGGAAGGTGCCGTCGATCACCTTGGAGGTCAGGGTGATTTGGGGCGTGGCGAAGCGGATCTTGGTCTCAGACACCGAAACGGCAATCTGGGCATCGTCGTCGGACAAAAGCTTGCGCACCTGGTCCACCGTCTTGCGGGGCACGATGACGCCGGGCATGTCGGCCGCGCCATCTGGAAGCTCCGCATCGACACGGGCCAGGCGGTGGCCGTCGGTGGCCACGGCGCGCAGGACCTGGCCGCCATCGCCTTCCGCTACGTGCAGGTAAACCCCGTTGAGGTAGTAGCGTGTTTCCTCGGTCGAGATGGCGAAGCGGGTCTTGTCCAAGAGCCGCCGCAGCACCGGCGCGGGGCAGGAAAAGTTGGCAGCATAATCCGACGAGGCCATGACGGGGAAATCTTCGCGCGCCAGCGTCGCCAGCGAAAAGTGCGACCGGCCCGCGGTTACGTTCAGGCGGCCCTGGGCCTGATCTTCGTCGATCTGGACCAACGCGCCATCGGGCAGCTTGCGAACGATTTCATGGAACAAGACGGCAGACACGGTGGTGCCCCCCGCGCGTTCGACTTGGGCGCCGGTCTTGTCGATCACCTCGATATCGAGATCGGTGGCCTTTAAGGACACGTCGGCGCCGTCGGCTTCCATCAGCACATTTGCAAGGATGGGTATGGTGTTGCGCCGCTCCACGACGGATTGCGCCTGACTGACCGCGTCCAAAAGCGCGGCGCGCTCGATGGAGAACTTCATGGATAACCCCCGCCTTGTCGGACACGCAGAATAGCGGCGCCCGTGGGCCGCGCAATGCCTTGAGGCCCTCAAAGTGGCGTATGTTGCGTGGATGCGTGCGTCAGGCGCGGATTACTCGCGCCCGTTTTCGACGTCGAGGACGATTTGGGCCAGATAGGCCATATTGGTGCGTTCGACTTCGGGGAACATGACCGGGAACTCGGCGGTATCTGGGGTATAGAGCGGGCTGGTCTGAAACGCGGCCCAGGTGCAGGCGACGAAAGGGTCGAAGGTCAGTAGCAAGTCTGCCGCGTCGGGCGACATTTTCGCGGTGAAGGCAATGGCTGCGCCGACGTAACTTGAACCGATCAGGGCAAATGCGCGGCCATCGGCAATGAAGTCGGCCTCATAGGCGATGCGTTCGGCGGGGTCCTCGGGGAAGGTCAGGCCCAGCCCGGAGGGGATGACGTCCAAGACACTGCCATCCCCGGGGCAGACCCGCGGCTGCGGGGCGCGTGCTTCTGAAAGACGCTCGCAGACGACTTCATCGTTCATGCAGATGTTCAGAAAGCTCGATGCCGCCAGCTGACTATCAGGGTCCGCGTCTACCAAGCGATGCAGGACAGATGCCGCACCGGGATAGTCGCCGTCATCCGTAAGCAGGCCCATCAATTCCCAGTCGAGGACATCGCGGAGCGGCGCTTCGTTTGCGGTCATGTCGAAAATGGGGTTATCCGCCCCGCCCGCTGCGCGCAGAGAATGGCGTAGATGTTGCCGCCAAAGCGAGTTGGTCGGCGTATCGAGCGCCGACCGCGCCATCAGGAGGAGTGCGTCAGGTGAGGCCGGATCCTGCTGATGAAGGGCCCAGCCCTGCATGGCGATGGCGTAGCGGTTGGTTGGCAATAGGTCTGCTGCGGCGCGTGCATCTCTTTGCGCCTGTGCGAAGTTTCCGCTGCGATAATGGCCTTGCGCGCGGGCCAGAAGAAGCTGGCCTTGCGGTGCCGCGCCCGCTTCCAAGGCGCGGGTGCAGCTTTCCGGGTCGGATTGTCGGGTTTTCGTGCCTTGGAAGCAGTTTTCCACGTCACCATGGGTCGCGATAGCTGTCCAAGGCGAGACGGGGCTAGATGCGACGACACCTGCCGTGGCCATGACGATTGCGATGGCGATCAATCGGATCGGCCAGCGGGAAATGCGAGAGGTGTCCATGACCCGACAGAGCCAAGAGATCGGGGCAAGAGCTTGGCAGCAGGTGGGTTTTGGTGCGGCTTAGCTGTTTGACCGGCCCGTTGTCTTGGGCCGGTGCTTGTGGGCTCCGCGTCTTCGCACCTTTATCGCTCCACCGGAGCGATCACCGGGGTCCTGGCCCTAAGCCGGTGCTTACCCTTCAAGTTTCCTTTGAAGCAGCATGGCGTCTTCGGCGATCTGGCTGTCTTGGGCGATCAGCTCTTCGATCTTGCGCACGGCATAAAGGACGGTGGTGTGGTCCTTGCCGCCGAACTTGCGCCCGATCTCGGGATAGCTGCGCGGGGTCAGCTTCTTGGCCAGCCACATCGCCATCTGGCGAGGCCGCGCCACCGAGCGGGAGCGGCGCCCGGACGTCATATCGGACATGCGCAAGTTATAGTGCTCGCACGTCTTTTTCATGATCTCGTCGATGGTCAACTTGCGCTCGGACGCGCGCAGAAGGTCGGCCAGGACATCCTGCGCCTGTTCCAGCGTGACCTCTTGCTTGACCAGATCGGCATAGGCGAAGAGACGCATCACCGCGCCTTCAAGCACGCGGATCGAGGTGGAAATCCGGCTGGCCAGGAATTCGAGAACGCCCTCTTGGATGCGGAAATCGGGATGCTTCTGCGCAAAGCTTTCGACGCGGTGCTGAAGCACGCCCAGGCGCAATTCGTAATCGGCGGGGTGCAGATCGACCACGAGGCCTGATTGCAGGCGCGTGGTGATGCGTTCTTCCAGGTCGGAAATCTCAGCGGGGCTGCGGTCGGCAGAAATGATGACCTGCTTGCCTTGATCCACCAACGCATTGAACGTGTGAAAGAATTCTTCCTGGGTGCTTTCCTTACCGGCGATGAACTGGACGTCGTCCACCAGCAGCACGTCGACCGACCGGAACAGGTGCTTGAAATCCATCGTGTTCTTTTCGCGCAAAGACTGCACGAAGCGGTACATGAATTGCTCGGCCGACAGGTACATGACGCGGCGCGTGGGCTCCCGCTCCTGCAATTCCCAGGCGATGGCTTGCATCAGGTGCGTCTTGCCCAGACCCACCCGACCATGGAGGAACAGCGGATTGAAGCTGACCGAGCCGCCTGTGGCCACGCGGCGCGCGGCGGCATGGGCCATTTCGTTGGACTTGCCGACCACGAAACTGTCGAAGGTGAAACGGCGATCCAGCGTGCTTTCTTGCCGCGTGCGCAGCACGGGCGCGGCTTCATCCGGGGTCTGCCGCACGGCAGGCCGCGCCATTCCCTTGCTGCCGCAGACCAGGCGCGTGACAGGCGCGCCGGGGGCAGAGACGTGGCTCAGGATCACGTCCTGAAAGTTCTGGATCACCCACTTGCCGATGAAATCGGTCGGCGATGACAGATGAAGGGTGCCATTTTCAAGCGTGACGAACGACAGGGGTTCGATCCACGTCTGAAAGTTATGAATACCCACGTCCGACTTGATCCCGCTCTTGGCGAGGTCCCACGTTTCGCTCGTCATGTGTTCGGCCCTATCCTTCTTTTCTCGTCAGGTCTGGCGCCATGCCAAACCCCGGGCCTTCCATCCGTTGAGGCCCCCCCTTTGTCCCAGCTCGTTCAGATCCCCTTCGAACCCTTCGGCCACGTTGACGCAGTCAATGGCGTGACCCTCGGCAGAGAGGGTTTCGGCCACGGCTTGCGCCGCCTGCATCGAACGTGCGCCGGAACGGCAGATGAACAAAAAGCGGGACGGCAGTGTCCCGACCTCATCCATCAGCGTCCCGACGAAAGCCGGGTTCAGGGACATGTCTGGCCAAACCTTCCATTCGAGACGCACAACGTCCCGACCAAGGTCCGACAAATCCGGGCCACCCACAAACCCCCATTCGGCTTGCGTGCGGACGTCCACGAGTACGGCAGCGGTGTCTTCTGACAATATTTTCCACGCGTCCCGAGGCCCCACCTCGGTGACGTGTGGGCCCGCAAACGTGCCCATGACCATGTCCCCTTAACAGCGATCTGACTCGCTGGTCAGGGTGATACCGGGACCGGTGGTGGGGCTTCAACGACTCTTCTGACTTGACTCGCAGGAGGGCTGAAAAGAATCTGTCACAAATGTGGCAAAGCACTGAGGCGCAAAATAAAAAAGCCCGCCTTAACGACGGGCTCTCGAATCTGTTGACTGTGTTTTCGCAGTTTTGCAGGCGACTCGCGTCAGGCGCCGATGGCCTTCACGCGGGCAGCCAGGCGGGACATTTTCCGCGCCGCCGTGTTCTTGTGGAAGACACCCTTGGTGACGCCACGCATCAATTCCGGCTGGGCCGATTTTAGCGCTTCTGCGGCAGCGGCTTGGTCGCCAGAGGCGATCGCTTCCTCGACTTTGCGAAGGTGGGTACGGATGCGTGAGCGGCGCGCCTTGTTGACGGCGAATCGCCGCTCATTCTGGCGGGCACGCTTCTTGGCTTGGGGGCTGTTTGCCATGTGATCTGATCCTAATTGCGGCGGGCATGTTACGTTAGGTTACGCGCGAAAGCCCGACCCCTTGCGACGATCTTCGATTCGCCACGGATCACATCCGGCCAGAGCGGGCCTCACACGCATGATGTGCGGCGTCTATTGCACCGGCGCTAAGGCGTCAACTGTCGGGGGTGGCTTACTTGTCGCGGAATTGCGGCTCGCGCTTTTCCACAAAGGCGGTCATGCCCTCGACGCGGTCTTCGGTGGCAAAAAGAGCGTGGAACATGCGCTTTTCGAACAGAAGCCCCTCGGACAGGCTGACTTCCTGGCTGCGGTTCACCGTTTCTTTGACTGCGGTGACGGTTATCATGGATTTCTCGGCGATCTTGCCTGCGGCAGCCATGGCTTCGTCCATCAGCTTCTTGGCGGGAACCACGCGGCTGACGAGACCCGAGCGCTCGGCTTCCTCGGCGTCCATGAAGCGGCCCGTCAGGTGCATGTCCATGGATTTCGCCTTGCCGACTGCGCGGGTCAGCCGCTGGGTGCCGCCGATGCCGGCCACAACGCCCAGATTGATCTCGGGCTGGCCAAACTTGGCGGTGTCAGCGGCAATGATGAAGTCGCACATCATGGCCAATTCGCACCCGCCCCCCAGGGCATAGCCCGCCACGGCGGCGACGATGGGTTTGCGGATGGACAAGATGGCTTCGGTCTCGGGACCGAACAGGTCGCCCATGAAGACGTCGACGAAGGATTTCTCGGCCATCTCCCGAATGTCCGCGCCCGCCGCGAAGGCCTTGTCAGAGCCGGTCAGCACGATGCAGCGCACTTTCTCGTTGCCCTGCGCCGCGCGCAAAGCCTTGGCCAACTCCCCCAGCAATTTGGAATTGAGCGCATTGAGCGCGTCGGGGCGGTCCAGGCGGATCAGGGCGACATGGTCGCGCACGTCCACGTTCAGCGTCTCGTAACCCATTTTCGGCTCCGCAGCGATGTTGAACGTCAAGGCCTGCCCGGAAGTCCGACGCGATTCAAGTCACCTTTGGCAGGTGACGCAGTGGAAACTGGACCTTCCAGATTGAACCGTGCGCCGAATGACACCGTCGCAGCCCTCGGTTGGGCATGGTTCGCCCTCCCGATCATAGACGCGGAAATTGTGTTGGAAATAGCCCAACTCCCCATCGGCCTGTCGGTGGTCGCGCAGGCTGGACCCGCCTGCCGCGATGGCCTCGGACAGAACGTCGCGGATGATGGGGACCAGCCGGGCCAGCCGCGGCGCGGCAATGCGGCGCGCTTTGCGCAAGGGGGAAATCCCTGCCCGATGCAGCGCCTCGCAGACATAGATATTGCCGAGCCCGGCCACCACGCGCTGATCCAACAGCGCCGATTTGATGGGCGTGTTCTTCTGCGCCAGCGCGGCAATCAAATGCGCCTCGTTGAAGGCGTTGCCCAGGGGTTCCGGCCCCAGCTTTTCGATCAGCCAATGGCTTTCCAACCCGTCGGTGGGCCAGAGGTCCATCGCCCCGAAGCGGCGCGCATCGTTGAAGGTGACGCGGTGCTTGGCGGTGTGAAAGACCACATGGTCATGCTGCGGCAGCCAGCCCGCATCGCGGTGGAACTGGCCCAATTGCAGCTCATCGACCACCATGCGCCCGGACATCCCCAGGTGCACGATCAGCGTGTCGCCCGAGTCCAGATGCATCAGCAGATATTTCGACCGCCGCCCCAATGCGGTGACGGTCGCCCCCGCCAGCCGCTCGGCCATGTTTTCCGGGAACGGCCAGCGCAGATCCGGGCGGTTGACATCCACCCGGAGGAGCGTCGCGCCCTCCAAAGCGGGGGTCAGACCGCGACGGACCGTCTCGACTTCGGGAAGTTCGGGCATGGGGGCCTTTCGGTCAGGGGCTTCCGCCCTATAAGTCAGCCGGAGACATGAGGTTGAACCCCCGATGACGCAAGACGCCCACCGCACCACGCATTTCGGTTACGAAGACATCCCAGAAGACGAAAAGGCGGGCCGCGTCCACGGCGTCTTTTCGTCCGTGGCGTCGAAATACGACGTGATGAACGACGCCATGTCCATGGGCATCCACCGCGTCTGGAAGGACGCGATGATGGATTGGCTCGCCCCGCGGCCCGATCAGCGCCTCTTGGATGTGGCGGGGGGGACGGGCGACATCGCCTTCCGCTTTCTCGACCGCGCGCCCGGCGCGACGGCCACGGTGCTCGACCTGACCGAATCGATGTTGGAAGCGGGCCGCGGCCGTGCCGAGGCCGAGGCGCGGGCCGAAGCGCTCGACTGGGTGGTGGGCGACGCCATGGCGTTGCCCTTCAACGATGGCACCTTCGATGCCTACACGATCAGCTTCGGCATCCGGAACGTCACCCGCATCCACGACGCCCTGACCGAGGCCTACCGCGTCCTGCGCCCCGGCGGGCGGTTGATGGTGCTGGAATTCAGCCAGTTGCCTAACCCGCTGCTGCAAAAGGCCTACGACCTCTATTCCTTCAACGTGATCCCGCGGATGGGCCAGGCCATCGCCGGGGACCGCGACAGTTATCAATATCTTGTGGAAAGCATCCGCCGCTTCCCCGACCAAGACCGCTTCGCGGGCATGATCGTCGATGCGGGCTTCGGCAACGTCAAATACCGCAACCTATCCTTCGGCATCGCCGCGCTGCATTCCGGCTGGAAGCTCTAGGTGCGCGGCCCCCATAACATCGTCCGGCTCATCCGAACGGCCGGCACGTTCGAGCGGACGGGCGCCATGGATGTGGTGCTCGACCAGCTCAACGCGCCGCGCGAATTGCGCATTGCCGCGCGCGTTCTGGGCTGGCCTTTTCGCTGGCTGGGTTTCAAGGGCGACCCCGACCTGCCGCCTGTGACCCGCGCCATCACGGCGCTTGGACCCAGCTACATCAAGTTCGGGCAGATCCTGTCCACCCGTCCTGATTTCGTGGGTGGCGATCTGGCGCTGCAGCTTCGCATCCTGCAGGACAAGCTGCCGCCCTTTCCCACCGCGCAAGCCCGCGCCATGATCGAGCGGGACCTTGATCTGTCCCTCGACACCCTTTTCTCAGAATTTTCCGAACCCGTCGCAGCGGCCTCCATCGCGCAGGTCCACCAGGCACGCATGGCTGTCGATGGTCGCAAAGTGGCGGTCAAAGTGCTCCGCCCCGGCATCGCGCGCGCTTTCCGCCGTGATATCGACGCCTTCTATCTGGGCGCCCGCGTCATCGAATTTCTTTCGCCCGCCGCGCGGCGCCTGCGGCCCATGGATGTGGTCGCCCATTTCGACGAAACCGTCCAGCAAGAGCTTGATTTGCGGACAGAAGCCGCCGCCGCCGGGGAATTTGCCGCCAACACTGCGCGCGACGAGGGCTTCACTGTGCCCAAGGTCGACTGGAACCTATCCAGCCGCGCCGTGATGACGCTGGAATGGGCCGAAGGGATCCAGATGGCCGATCTCGATGCCATCGACGCGGCGGGCCACGACCGGGTCGATTTGTCCGAGCGCGTGATTGCCATGTTCCTGCGCCATGCTCTGCGCGACGGTTATTTCCATGCCGACATGCATCAGGGGAACCTAAAAGTGGCGCCCAATGGTGACATCGTGGCGCTGGATTTCGGGATCATGGGGCGACTCGATGAATATACCCGCCGGGTCTATGCCGAGATCCTGATGGGATTCATCCGCAAGGATTACAAACGCGTTGCCGAGGTCCATTTCGAAGCGGGCTACGTGCCCGCCGACCGCGATGTGGACCTCTTCGCACAGGCCCTGCGCTCTGTCGGAGAGCCGATTTTCGGCATGGATGCCTCGCGGATTTCCATGGGCCGTCTGCTGGCCTATCTGTTTGAAGTGACCGAGCGCTTTGGCATGGAGACCCGGACCGAGCTGATCCTGCTGCAACGCACCATGGTCGTGGTCGAAGGCGTGGCCCGGACCTTGAACCCACATATGAATCTCTGGACGGCCGCCCGCCCCGAGGTGGAGCGCTACATCCGCGAAAACCTTGGGCCTAAAGCCTTCGCACGCGACATGGCCAAGACCGCTCAGGTCCTGGCCCGTTTCGGTCCCCACCTGCCCAACGCCGTCGAAGACGCGCTTCGCCGCCCCGACCGGGCCGAGATTGCACAAAGCCGCACGCGCCGCGCCGCTGACCGTGTGGGCCCTGCCGGGTGGTTCATCGCGGGCCTTCTGACGGCCACACTAATCATCGGGGCCGCCGCGGCGTTCTGATAGGGCATTGCGTTGGCACAGGCCGGTCCCGACCGGACCCGCGCATGACGAACGGACCTTCATCAGCGCTTGGTTGGGCCCAGAGCCGCGCATATCTGCGGACGCGCTCTGGTCATTTTTGTCCCGTGCTGGCTGTTCGTTACTTCATGGTGTCCGTCGGCTCATTCGGCTGCTTGCGGACTTCGGATGGATTCAAGCCAATCGATGGGAAGGCGAACGCCACCTTCCAGCATCAATTGCGCGCCGCCCGCCGCCAGGACGACTTCTTCTACGGTGGCGTAATGGGCGACGGTCGTCTGCGATAGCTCCAATTCGCCTGCCCAGGATTCGACATGCAGCAGGTAATTGCCGTCTTCGAAATCGCCGTCGAGTCCAGGCGCAGGCCAAACCAGCGTTTCGGCATCCGGGTCCACCGGGCTTCGCGCGATTTCGGTGCCGGTGTCGTCGGTCACGACCAGTTCGGCGCGGTCCGCGGTGGGGTTGATTTGGGGGACAAGTTCAATCGGGCTTCCGTCATAGGAAACGGGCCCAGAATGGCGGACTTCCATCCCGATATAGTCTGACGCGGCCGTCACCTGTTGGGTGTCCAGCCGTGTCACCATCTGTTCGAGCAAGGTATTCGTCCTGATCGACTGCTCCACGTTCGAGAACGTGGCAAGTTGGGCAGTATATTCTGTGGAATCCGCAGGCTCCAATGGGTCCTGGTTTCGGATCTGAGCGGTGAGCAACGTTAGAAAGGTATCAAAGTCGTTGGTGGCCGCCGTCGTTCCGCTGGCACCGCCCGCTTGGGCCGACCCCGACGGGCCGAGGACGTTGGTCAAGGGTTCCATGAATGCTCCTCAGATGCGGATATCGAGACCTGACCCGCGGGGCCGGTCAGGTGAAGGTGTGGGTTGGGTCGTCACGCCGGCATCTTGGCCATCGCGCTCGCCGTTGTGTTCGCGCTGGGCGCGGTCGTTTTGCTCAGGCCGCTGCTGCGTCCCGTTGTCCGCCCCAGGGCTGCCCGTGCCGAAGCCCGCAAAGCCGCTTCCCTGACCGCCGCCCGACGAAGTGGAGGTGTTGCCAAGCGAGGCCGTGGCGATTTCGACCCGTTCCACCGCAAGACCATCGGCCACCAATCCGCGATGCAAGGCTTCGAGCTGTTGGCGCACAACGGCCACGGACTGCTCCCGCTCGACCAGGACGACAACGTGCAGTCCCCGTTCACCGGTCTGCAGTGACATGCGCAGGCGGCCAAGATCGGCGGGCGCAAGCTCCATCTCGGTGGTCCAAGTGCCGTTGTTCGCGCGGGTCGTTTCCATATCTTGGATTGCGCGATCGGCGAGGTCAGCGATGGCCGTGCGGGCATTGGGGAGAAGTGTCTCGATTGGGCTGCGGGCCAAAGGGCTTGGGGCCAGCGCAGGGCCCGCCGTCTGCGGGGGGCCGACGTCCGAGGTTTGCACGTCGGGCCGGGTTGCGGTGAACGTAGCGTCGATAGCTGGGATTTCGGGCAGAGCAGGTTGCTTTCCAAGCCGGTCGGTGATCGGCGGCTGTGCGCCAGCCACAACCGCGCCGTTGATCATCGGCATTTGCGTTGCGGGCGTGGACGCGGCTGTTGGACGAAGTCCCGCAATCTCTGCGGACAAACCCGGTCGTTCGTCCCCCCGGCCTTTTTCGTCGAGCATTGATGCGGGCGTACTGTCTTGCGCGCGCGCCACCGCCTGCGGGCCCTGCGCGGGAACCAGGCGCCCGCCCTGTGTGGCAAGCGCCTGTTGCACCGGCGGGGACGCTGGCGTGATAGGCGCCGCGCCCGGCGACGTTGCGACTGCTCCGCTAACAACAGGCGGCGACATCGTTGAAACCGCTTGTCCGCTCGAAGACGTGTTGACCGGCGCAGACGGCGTCCTGTCAGATGATGTGGATAGCTGCTGCTGGGTCAGCTGCGGCTCCGCCGGTGTCTGAATCGGTTGCAACAGTTGCCCTAGTCCAGTCGTGCCTTGCGTCGTCGATCCGACGGGGGCCGCCAGCGCAGAAACCTCTGCCCTAACCAACGTCGGCGCGGCCTTTGCGGTCCCGTTCGGCAAGATATTTTCCCCCACCTCAGCGGCGGCTTGCACTGTGAAGTCCATGCTATTCGCCGCCATGGATGGCGCGACAACGGGTGTAGACGCGGGCGTCGGCGTGTTGCGGAGCACCTGTTGCGCCAGTTGCCCAATAGACGCTGGGGCATTCTTGCGTCGATCCGTCGGTCCCTCGACGACGTCCGGCCCCGTCCCGGGGGCGGCGGGCATTTCAGGCCGTTGTCCAGCGGGTTGCAGAGACGGTTGGCCCGGTTCGGCATGAACGTCCTGGTCACGTGCGACACCAATGAAGCCCAGATTTTCGACCTCTGGGGCAGGGGGCAGCGCGGCTGTCGACACTGGAGCCGCCTCAATCGCTTCCTCCTCGCCGCTGTCGGGGGCCTGCCCTTGCGGCTGCGGCGTCGCGGTTTCGGCGGTGTTCGAATCGGCCGCGCCCGTATCTGCGTCTTCAAGCCCGATGACGAGGGCGGCGAATACCTCCGCCTCTGCGGGGGTAGGGGCCGTGCGCGGGTCGGGGGCGGCACCATCGGCCTGACCCCCTTGGCGCGGGGTAAGCTGCATCAGCGGAAAAGGAATCACATCTCGGTCCAGACAATCTGAGTTGGGCCGGTGCTATCTGAGTCGCGTTACGAAATCCTTTACCCCGATATGATCCAACCGCCCTCGAAGTTGAACGCGGAGGCAACATGCAGATCGAACCCACTATACCGACGCCTCAGGGGCGCCCGCTGGCGAACGATCCCCTCAAGGCGCAGGCCGTCGAACTGGAAGCCTTTCTTTTTGCCGAGATGCTGCGCGTCTCCGGTACGGGCGTGCCGTCCCCAACAGGCGCAAGCGATTCGCAATTCGACAGTTTCCTGCGCCGTGAACAAGCGCTGGCGGTGTCGCGCAGCGGCCAGACAGGGCTGGCCGAAGCGATCTATCGCGCTTTGCGGGATGCAGCGGGCGAAGCTGCCGCGCGTTAACTACAGCGCTGCAATTGCTGCTGATACATGGCGGCGCGCGCCTCGATTTCACCCGAGATGCGCATCAACCAGGGCTTGGCGCGGTAAGACCCGCGCGCATAGCCCGCACGCCCGTCGTGATAGGCAAGGTACTGGTTGCGCGCATCGTATAGCGAGATGCCCAGCCGCTGATTGGTCTCAGCCATATACCAACCCATGAAATCGGTCGCGTCGCGGATATTGTCGCGGCGGGTGCGTCGGCCACCTTCTTCCTGCTGGTATTCCTTCCAGGTGCCGTCCAGCGCCTGGGAATAGCCGAAGGCGCTGCTTTGCCGACCCACGGGAATCACGCCAAGCGAATAGCGCAGCGGCGTGCGCGCATCGGCGATGAACTTCGATTCCTGGTAAATCGTCGCCATCTGGACATGAACGGGCACGCCCCACTTGCGCTCAGCCGCGCGGAAGGCCCGCAAATAGCCCGGTCGTTGATCGAGGATGGAGCACGCATCGTCCAGAAAACGCGGGGCTTCCCCCCGCACGGTGCCGTCACTTCCGCCGCATGCGGCCAGCAGCAAAAGACAGCCGATCTGCATTAGTTTTTTCATGTTCACTGCCCGGTTTTTATTTTGTTTACCGTTGCTCGTGAAACTACCCCATCCACCCCCGCGCTGCCAATCCTCTTCCGCGTCGATCAGACGAAGAAGGCCAGAAGCAGCGGCAGCGCAACCACGGACATGGCGGTCGACACGACGACAAGGCTGGCCACTGGTGGTGCCTCGGCGCCGTATTTCACGGCCAGCAGGTAGGATGTGACCGCGACCGGCGTCGCCAATTGCACGACCAGAACGCCCAATGTCACCGGGTCTAACCCAAAGGCCAGGCCCACACCCCAGGCCAGGCCCGCGCAGATCACCACCTTCACCGCCGCCAAGCCCACCACGGCATACATGCCCGCAGGCCTCAGCCGCGCCACCGCCACCCCAAGTGTGATCAGCATCAGCGGGATGGCCATGCCACCCAGCAGGTCCAATGTGTTGAAAAAGATGTCGGGCACCGCCCAGCCGCGCCACAGGAATAGCGCCCCCAGCAAGGTGGCCGCCACGATGGGCTCTTTCAGGGCGCGCAACGGGTTGCCGCCGCCCGCCACGATCCAAAGACCGATGGTGAATTGCAGGATGGCCGTGACCGAAAAGATCACCACGGCATAGGTCAGTCCAGTCTCACCGAAGGCAAACAGCGCCAGCGGCAGTCCGAGATTGCCTGTATTTCCGAAAACCAAAGGGGCCCAATAGGTCCGCAGGTCAAGCTGCCTGGCCCGGCAGAACACCCAGAACACCAACAACACCGCGCCATAGGCCACCAGCGCCGCCAGCGTCAGGCGCCCGGCTGCTGTCGCCTCGATCTCGGACCGCACGAGGGCCACGAAAATCAAGCTGGGCACCGCAAGCGTCATGGCCAGCCGGGTCACGAAGCCTGTGTCGTAGTCGTAACCCATTCGCACCCAAGCAAAACCGATGCCGGCCAGTACAAAGACGGGCGCCACGATTTGAAAGACTGTAAAGGCCAGAGTCACAGTATGTTTCCATCGATTCGCCCACCGCCCGATTTACAAGGCCGCGCCAGCGGGGATAGGAACGGGCAGGCGAAAGGGCAATGTGATGCTGCAGAACGAAGCCAAATACGCCCTCGGTGAGGTCGTCCGCCACAAGAAGCACCCGTTTCGCGGTGTTATCTTCGATGTGGATCCGGAATTCTCAAACTCCGAGGAATGGTACGATGCCATCCCGCAAGAGGCGCGGCCTCGGCGGGATCAGCCGTTTTATCACCTTCTGGCCGAAAACGACGACAGCTACTACGTCGCATACGTGTCCGAGCAGAACCTGGTGCGCGACCGCTCCGGTGAACCGGTGACGCATCCCGATATCGGTGATTTGTTCGGCGCCTTCGATGGTGAACAATACCCGCTCCATATTGACCTCAATTGAGGCGGCTTTAAGGCGATCTTCACCTCTATCCGGCAGACCGCAAGCGTTGCCTTGAACGGGCAGCCTTGAAGGTGAGGCATGGACGGAACGGTCCCAGACACGCGATTTCTGGAAGAGCGGCGCAAGCGGCTCGCCGCGGAACGCACGCTGGATCATACCCGGCGGGAGCTTACGCGCGCCCACGCGGCGCTCGTGGCGAATGCCGATCGTTTGTCGCGCCGTTATCTTTCGGAAAAAGACCAAAATCTTCGACTGACGGACCGTCAACGCGCCCTTGTCGAACAATGCAAGGACGCTGCCGACAAAGCAGACCGCGCCCGGCGGCGCCTTTGGCACGCGCTCGAAGCCATGCGCGACGGGTTTGCCCTGTTCGACTCGAAAGCACGGCTTGTGGCTGCGAATCATGTCTGGCTCGGGCTATTCGATGCCGGCTCGGAAATCGGTCCGGGGGCGCATGCGACCGAAATTTTCTACCTGGCCGCCGAAGAAGGCGCCTTCGATATCGGTGACCTCGCCCCCGAGGAATGGGCCGATGCGCAATTGGCGCGATGGGATGCCGATAGCATCGCACCCCAGGACCTGCATCACTACGATGGCCGCATCCTGCGCCTACAGGACCGCCGCGCGCCCGATGGCGATGTGGTCTCCCTCATGCTGGACGTCACCGAAGACCGTGCGCGCGAGGCCGCGCTGACCGAAGCCCGCGACCTGGCCGAGGCCACGGCGCGCGCCAAGGCCGACTTCCTCGCCCGGATGAGCCATGAGATCCGCACACCCATGAACGGCGTGCTCGGCATGGCGCAGATGCTCACCGACCAGACCGAGGGCACGGACCCGGAAGCCGCCCTCTACGCCAAGACCATCCGCGACTCGGCCGAAGCACTCCTGGTGATCGTGAACGACACGCTCGACGTCTCGAAGCTAGAGGCGGGGAAAGTCGAATTGCGCTCCCAACCCCTCGATCTTGAAGGGTTGCTGTGCGATTGCATGCGCCTGGCGGCGTCCCGCGCGGCCGAGGGCGTTCAAACGGCCTTGTCCTACCCCATGACCGCGCCGACGCGCTTCCTGGGTGACGAAGGCCGCGTGCGCCAGATCGTCATGAACCTACTGGGCAACGCTCTGAAGTTCACCGAAAATGGCCATGTCGTCCTGCGTGTGACGGTGGGCGACGATGTGGTCATCGCCGTCGAAGATACCGGCCCCGGCATCCCTGCCGACCGCATCGACCAAGTGTTCGAAGCCTTCGGTCAGGTCGATGACCCCAGCCGACCCGCGCGCGAAGGAACGGGCCTGGGCCTGACGATCTCGCGCGGTCTGGCCCAGCAGATGGGCGGCGATCTGCGGGTCGACAGCGTGTTTGGTGAGGGCTCCACCTTCACGCTCACGCTGCCCCTGATGGCGCAGGCGCCTGCCGTGCAACCGAACCTGCCGCACGAAATCATCGTGCCCGGGCCGGGCGACGTCCCTGGCGACCTGCTGGCCGACCAATTGGCCGCGACGGGTCTGCGCATCCACCGGGGCGCCATTGACCGGACCGTGCCCGCCCTTCTGCCCTTGTCCCTACCGCATGCCGCCCAGGCCCGTGCCGTGGCCGAGCTACCACCGGACACGCTGCTCATCGGCCTGGGGCGCCGGGCCGAAGCGGCCCCCGATATCGCGGCCCGCATCGCCGCCTATGTGCCCACGCCCGCCACCGGCGCGACCCTGTCCCAAGCATTCAAGGACGCGAAACTGCCGACCCCCGCCGCCCCCGCGCCGCCAGTTGAGCCCTTACCGCGCGAGCGCCCCCGCGTTCTGCTTGCCGACGACAACGCCACCAACCGCCTTTTGCTGGACCGGTTGCTGCGCGACCAGGATTTCGACATCCAGATCGTCGATGATGGCCAACAAGCCGTAGATGCCTATTTGGCGGATCGCCCCGATGCGATTGTGCTCGATATTTCCATGCCCGTTCTCGATGGGTTTGGGGCCGCCGAAGCCATCCAGGCAGATGCCAAAGCCACGGGCCAGCCGGTGCCGCCACTTCTGGCGCTGACGGCCCATGTGGGGGACGACATGGCGGAACGCTTGCGCGAAGCAGGCTTCGTCGCGGTGTTGACCAAGCCACTGCGCAAACCGCTCCTGCTTGAAGCGTTGGACGAAGCGATGGGTCAGCCCAGCCGTACCTGATAATGCCCCGTCACCGTGCCCCGCCAATTGGTGATTGGGCCATGGGTCAGCCGCTTTGCCACCGGCGCGTCCGGGGCCAAAGCACCCAACCGCACCAGAAGCGTGGCAATCACCGCTTCGGCCGCCCGTGTTGCGCCATCTACGATCTTCAGCGCGATACCCCGGTCAAGCGCTGGCAGGATCGCGACAAAGACGGCCTCCGCCCCTGTCTTGACCACGGCCCGACCTTCCATGGCGCGGATGAGGTCGGTGCAGGCCCGCCCCTCACCCGCCACCAATTCCGGCGCCGCACCCATGGCCCGCGTCAGCCGTGCCATGGCCTCGGCCCTTTTGTCGCGGCCATCGGACCGGGCGAAACGGCCCATGGCCGCCGCCAGCGCATCCAACCGCGTGGCGAAATTCGGGGCGGAGCAGCCGTCGATGGCGAAGCCCGGGCTTTCCATGTCCGTCACCTCTTCGAACGCGGCGCGGATGGCGCGTTGCACCGGATGGTCGGGCTCTATGTATTCCGGGCCCGCGCCAAGGTGCTGACCCAACATCAGAAAGCCCGTATGTTTGCCGGAGCAATTGTTATGCACCTGGCACGGGGCATCCCCCGCCCGGATCAGCGCATCCCGCGCCTCCAGATCGCTGGGCACCTGCGCACCGCAGCGCAGATCAGAATCCCCCAAGCCCAGATCGCCCAACCAAGACTGCGCCAACCCGGTATGGATGGACGCGCCCTGATGCGATGCGCAGGCCAAGGCCAAGTGCCGATCCGTCAGGTCCCGGCCCGCGCCCGATTCCAGAAGCGGCAAGGCCTGGATCATCTTGCAGGACGATCGTGGGAAGATGATCGCAGCCGGATCGCCCCAGGCCTCCACCACGTCGCCCGCCCCATCGCAGATGACGGCATGGCCCAGATGCACCGACTCGACCCGCCCGCCGCGGACCACCTCCACCATCGGGACAGACCCGGTTGCGACATCACCCATGGCGCCTTCCCCTTTTTGCGCGAAAATTTGCCGCCCGGGCTTTCCGAGCGCCCCAACCCTGCGCTAACATCACACCGTTACATTGGGAACCATGCGCCCCCGGATACATTCGCGCTCGGATCAACCGAGCCACCCGGGATCGCCCATACGGCAGAGGCAGAGACAGAGATGATTTTCAAGGGGATGGCCGCCGCACTTCTGGCCCTCGTGCTGGTTGGCCCAGCCGCTGCGCAAGACAGCGCCAACCGCGTCAACACCGAAACCGACTGGTCCGTCTTCGTCGAAGACAACCCCACGCAATGCTGGGTCGTGTCCGCACCGAAGTCGATCCGCAACACCCGCGACGGGCGCGAGGTGGCCGCGCGCCGCGGCGATATCCGCCTGTTCGTCAGCTACTGGCCCGGGTCCGACAAGAAGGGCGAAGTGTCCGCCACGGGCGGCTACCCCTATGCCAACGGCTCCACGGTCACGATCGCAATTGGCTCCGACACGTTTGAGCTGTTCACCGACGGGGAACTGGCCTGGGCCGCGTCCCCCACCGATGACGAACGCATCATCGCCGCCATGAAGCGCGGCGCCCAGGCCGTGGTTACCGGCGAGTCGGGTCGCGGCACCCGCACCGAAGACACGTTCAGCCTGCTGGGCTTCACGGCCGCCGTCACCGATGCGGAGCAACGCTGCGACGGCTGACCGGGCCGCCATTTGAGTTATCCAACGGGCGTCTCTATATGAGGCGCCCGTCGCCTTTTTCGGAGCCCGCCATGAAAGCGCCCGCCGCCCCGGTCACGCAGGATGTCCTGACCTTGCCCCGCAAGGTCGAGACGTCGAAGCCGAACCTGATCGGCCTGACCCGCGCGCAATTGCGCGACGCGCTCATCGAAATGGGCACGCCCGAAAAGCAGGCCAAGATGCGCGTGAACCAGCTGTGGCAATGGCTTTACCATTGGGGCGAACGCGACTTTGCCGCCATGACAAACCTGGCCAAGGATTATCGCGCCAAGCTGGCTGATCATTTCACCATCGACCTGCCCGAGGTGGTCAGCCGCCAGGTCTCCGATGATGGCACGCGCAAATACCTGGTCCGCATTGCGGGCGGCCATGAGGTCGAGGTTGTCTATATCCCCGAAGAAGGCCGCGGCACTTTGTGTGTCTCGTCCCAGGTGGGCTGCACGCTGACCTGTTCGTTCTGCCATACGGGCACGCAGAAGCTGGTGCGCAACCTGTCGGCGGGCGAAATCATCGGCCAGATCATGCTGGCGCGTGACGATCTGGGCGAATGGCCCGAAAAGGGGCAGGGCACGGGCGAAGGCGGGCCCCGGCTTCTGTCGAATATCGTGCTGATGGGCATGGGCGAGCCGCTCTATAATTTCGAGAACGTCCGCGATGCCATGAAGATCGCCATGGACGGCGAAGGCATCGCGCTTGGCCGCCGCCGAATTACGCTTTCGACGTCCGGCGTGGTGCCCGAAATCGCCCGCACCGCCCAGGAAATCGGCTGTCTGCTGGCCGTCAGCTTCCACGCCACTACTGACGAAGTGCGCGACGTGCTGGTGCCGATCAACAAGCGCTGGAATATCGACACCCTGCTGGCCGCTTTGCGCGACTATCCCAAGGTCAGCAATTCCGAGCGGATCACGTTCGAATACGTCATGCTCGACGGCGTGAATGACAGTGACGAAGACGCGCACCGGCTGGTCAAATTGCTTGATGGCATCCCGGCCAAGGTGAACCTGATCCCCTTCAACGAATGGCCGGGCGCGCCTTACAAGCGATCGTCCAACAACCGCATCCGGGCCTTTGCCACGATTTTGATGCAGGCGGGCTATGCCTCCCCCATTCGCACGCCGCGGGGCGAAGACATCATGGCGGCTTGCGGGCAGCTCAAATCCGCGACCGAGCGGGCGCGCAAGTCGCGGGCTCAGATCGCGGCGGAAACCGGGCTGACCTAAGTCTCCATCGCCCGGCGCTATCCCGGACCGGAATCAAGCCCGCAGGGCGCCGGTCCATCGACAGGCCGCCCCCGGCCCGGCGATCTGGATGGCTTGGCGGATCGCTGGGGCGTTGGACGGATGGGTCACCATAAAGCGCCGTAGCCCGAAATTGGGATCGCCGACCCGCGGCCCGGCGATGGACCGGCTCGCGCCTGGCGGTCTAAGGTGCGCCTAGACCCCGTCCAAGAAGGCCTCCCGGTGATACCCCTGCAAATACAGCAGCGCAGTCAAATCGCCGTGGTTCACGCGCAGCCCCGCCTCGGCCTGCACCGCCGGTTTCGCGTGCAGCGCCACGCCCATGCCCGCGCGCGTTAACATCCCCAAATCGTTCGCGCCGTCCCCCACGGCGATCACCGCGTCATCGTCCACGCCCATCTCGGCCGTCAGATCCTCCAGCGCGGTCACCTTGGCTTCGCGCCCCAAGATCGGGTCGGCCACTTGCCCGGTCAGGCGCCCGTCTTCGGCCAGCAGCGTGTTCGCACGGTTCCAATCAAAGCCCAGCCGCGCGGCCACCACCGAGGTGAACGCTGTGAACCCACCCGACACCAAAGCCGCCCGCCCGCCATGGGCCTTCATCGTCGCCACCAAAGCGGCCCCGCCCGGCATCATCTCGATCCGCGTGGCGATCACCCTGTCGATCACACCCGCATCCAGCCCTGCCAACAGCCCAACCCGTTCGCGCAAAGCCCCTTCGAACCCGATTTCCCCGTTCATGGCCCGCGCCGTGATGGCAGCCACGCGGTCACCGACGCCTGCCTCGGCGGCCAATTCGTCGATGCATTCCTGTCGGATCATGGTGCTGTCCATGTCCGCCAACAACAGCCGTTTCCGCCGTCCGTCGCGGGGCACCACGTTCAGGTCGACGTCCATCGCGTCCATCTCGGCCCGGGTCTTATCCAGCGTGTCTGGCACAACGCCCAAGTCGAACTCCGCCGCCACGCCCCGGTTCAGCCACCGCGCGTCGCCCCCGCCCCAGCCATTGCGCAAAGCCTCCACCAGAGGGGTCTCGATCACGGGGGTGTCGGGCGAACAGGTCAGGACGCAAGTGAACATCTCAGGTTTCCGATCGGCAACAGGGTCGGCGCATTACGCGGCATTTTGCTTCGCCTACCCCGACAGAACGGCTTGCGCGACCCCTTCCGGCCCCGTAATCCCGGCGGCGGGACACCCTTCCCCAACGAAGGGCACATATCTGGAAGGATACCATGACCGATCTCGCGCAACCGGCCACGCGGCCGGAAAATCCGCGTTTTTCATCCGGGCCATGCGCCAAGCATCCCGGCTGGACACTCACCGAACTTCAAGATGCCCCCTTGGGCCGGTCTCACCGCGCCGCCGTGGGCAAGGCCAAGCTGAAAGCGGCCATCGACCGCACCAAAGCCTTGCTGGGCGTGCCCGACGATTACCGCGTTGGCATCGTCCCCGCCTCGGACACCGGCGCCTATGAGATGGCCATGTGGACGATGCTGGGCGCGCGACCCGTCACCATGCTGGCCTGGGAAAGCTTCGGCAAAGGCTGGGTCACCGATGCCGTCAAACAACTCAACCTCGATGCGACCGTAGTCGAGGCCGATTACGGCGACCTCCCCGACTTGGCCGCCGTCGATTGCGACACCGATGTCTGTTTCACCTGGAACGGCACGACATCCGGCGTCCGCGTGCCAAACGGCGACTGGATCGCCGATGATCGCGCGGGCCTGACGCTGTGTGATGCGACCTCCGCCGCGTTTGCCATGGCCCTGCCTTGGGACAAGCTCGATGTGACGACCTTTTCCTGGCAGAAGGTTCTGGGCGGTGAAGGCGCCCATGGCATCCTTATCCTGTCGCCCCGCGCCGTGGAAAGGCTGGAAACCTATACCCCGCCCTGGCCGCTGCCGAAGATCTTCCGCCTCACCAAAGGTGGCAAACTGATCGATGGTATCTTCGAAGGGGCCACCATCAACACGCCGTCGATGCTCTGCGTCGAAGACTACCTCGCCGCGCTCGACTGGGCCGAAGCGTCCGGCCTCGACCAGTTGATCGCGCGCGCGACCCAAAGCGCCGCAGCTATCTGGGAATTCTGCGACGCTCGCGATTGGATCGACAACCTCGCCACCGACCCGGCCACACGGTCCACCACCAGCGTCTGCCTGAAATTCACCGAAGACCTGCCCGACGGCTTCGCCAAACGCGTCGCCAAACGGTTGGAGGCCGAGGGCGTCGCCCTCGACGTCGCCAGCTACCGCGACGCGCCCGCAGGCCTGCGCATCTGGTGCGGCTCCACGGTCGAGCCGTCGGACGTGGAAGCGCTGCTGCCCTGGATCGAATGGGCCTACCAAGCCGAACGCGCTGCCTGACAGGCCCCAAGTCAACACGCCGCGCCCACCCGGCGCGCGACCCCCCCCCACCGAAATTCCCAAGGACCAATCCCATGGCCCCCAAAGTTCTCGTCTCCGACAAGCTCTCGGAAACCGCCGTCCAAATCTTCCGCGACCGTGGCATCGACGTCACCTTCGACCCCAGCTTGGGCAAGGACAAAGACGCGCTGCTGGCAGCCATCAAAGACTATGACGGCCTGGCCATCCGCTCGGCCACGAAAGTCACCGAAAAGCTGCTCGACGCCGCCCCCGACCTCAAGGTCGTTGGCCGCGCGGGCATCGGCACCGACAATGTCGACAAGGTGGCCGCCAGCCGTCGCGGCGTCATCGTGATGAACACGCCCTACGGCAACATGATTACGACCGCCGAACATGCCATCGCCATGATGTTCGCCGTGGCCCGCCAAATCCCCGAGGCGAATGCCTCAACCCACGCAGGCAAATGGGAAAAGTCCCGCTTCATGGGGGTCGAATTGACCGGCAAGGCCCTGGGCGTGATCGGCGCGGGCAACATTGGCGGCATCGTCTGTCAAAAGGCCGTGGGTTTGGGCATGAAGGTCATGGCCTACGACCCCTTCCTGTCCGAAGAACGCGCGACCGAGCTGCGCATCCACAAGGTTGAACTGGACGAATTGCTGGCGCGCGCTGACGTCATCACCCTGCACGTCCCGCTGACCGACCAGACCAAGAACATCCTGTCGCGCGACGCGCTTGCGAAGACCAAGAAAGGCGTGCGCATCGTCAATTGCGCGCGTGGCGGCCTGGTGGACGAAGACGCCTTGGCCGAGCTTCTGAACTCCGGCCATGTCGCCGGCGCCGCCTTCGACGTCTTCGCGGTGGAACCCGCCACCGAAAGCCCGCTTTTCAACCTGCCCAACGTGGTCGTCACCCCCCATCTGGGCGCCGCCACGACCGAGGCGCAGGAAAACGTGGCCCTGCAAGTGGCCGAACAGATGTCGGACTACCTGCTGACGGGCGCCGTGACCAACGCGCTCAACATGCCGTCCGTCACCGCCGAAGAAGCCAAGGTCATGGGCCCCTGGGTCAAATTGGCCGACCATCTGGGCGCCTTCGTGGGCCAGATGACCGACGAACCCATCGAAGCCATCGACGTGATTTACAACGGCTCGGTCGCGGACATGAACCTCGATGCGCTGAACTGCTCGGCCATCGCGGGCGTCATGAAGGCCACCAACCCGGACGTGAACATGGTCTCCGCCCCCGTCATCGCCCGCGAACGGGGCGTCGAAATCTCGACTACGCGGCAGGACAAGACAGGCGTCTTCGACGGGTATATCAAGCTCATCGTCAAGACCGACACGCGCGAACGCTCCATCGCGGGCACGGTCTTCAGCGACGACAAGCCGCGCTTCATCCAGATCAAAGGCATCAACATCGACGCCGAGGTGGGGGCCCACATGCTCTATACCACCAACAAGGACGTGCCCGGCGTCATCGGCACACTGGGCCAGACTTTGGGCGAAAACAGCGTCAACATCGCCAACTTCACTCTTGGCCGGTCGGATCGGGGCGAAAACGCCATCGCGCTGCTCTATCTCGACGACCAACCGCCCGCGCCTGTTCTCGACAAGTTGCGCGCAACGGGCATGTTCCAAAACGTCTCGCCCTTGCAGTTCGACGTCTGACGCAGCGGCACGCGCGCGCCTGCGCGCTTCCCTTCTGCTTCATCCTGGCGAAAATACTCCGGGGGTCCGGGGGCTGGCCCCCGGATTTCGGTCTGCCCCTTGCCCCCCGGAGGTCCCATGTCCGACATCGTTATCCTGTCCGCCAAACGCACCGCCATCGGCACTTTCGGCGGCAGCCTGGCCGACACGCCGCCCATCGACCTGGCCACGATCGCCGCCAAGGCCGCGCTCACGGCGGCGGGGCTGGACCCCGCACAGATCGGCACAACGGTTTTCGGCCACGTCATCAACACTGAGCCGCGCGACATGTATCTATCCCGCGTGACTGCCATGGGGGCGGGTGTGCCTGACAGCGCGCCAGCGATGAACGTCAACCGCCTCTGCGGCTCGGGCGTGCAGGCCATCATCTCGGGCGCGCAGGCGCTGCAATTGGGCGATGCCGATTTTGCGCTGGTGGGCGGGGCCGAATGCATGTCGCGGGGGCCGCATATCCTGCCCGATGCGCGCCGCGGCGCCAAAATGGGCCATGTCCGCGCGCTCGACATGATGCTGGGCGCGCTCAATTGCCCCTTCGGCACCGGCCATATGGGTGTGACGGCGGAGAATGTCGCAGCCGAATACGATGTCAGTCGCGAAGACCAAGACGCCTTCGCGCTCACCTCGCAAACCCGCGCGGCCGACGCCATCACGGCGGGGCACTTCGCGGACCAGATCGCGCCTGTCACCATCCGCAAGCGGCGGGAAGAAATCGCCTTCGACACCGATGAACACCCCCGCACCACCACCGCAGGCGACCTGGCTAAGCTGCGCCCCGTCTTCCAGAAGGACGGGCGCGTCACGGCGGGCAACGCATCAGGCATCAATGACGGCGCTGCCGCCCTGGTCCTCGCCCGCGCCGACGCGGCGGAGCGGGCGGGCCTTGCCCCACGCGCGCGCATCTTGGGCTATGCCGTGGCCGGTGTCCGCCCCGAGGTGATGGGCATCGGCCCCGTCCCGGCGGTGCGCAAACTGTTGGAGCGCACGGGGCTCGGCGTGGGCGATTTCGACATCATCGAATCGAATGAGGCGTTTGCCGCCCAAGCCGTGGCCGTGACCCGCGAATTGGGCTTTGATCCGGCCCGCGTGAACCCCGATGGCGGGGCCATCGCGCTCGGGCACCCGGTGGGCGCCACCGGCGCGATCATTGCCACCAAGGCGCTTTACGCGGTGGAGCGCACGGGCGGCACCCGCGCGCTGATCACCATGTGCATCGGTGGCGGCCAAGGCATTGCCTTGGCCATGGAGCGCGTTTGAGATTTAAGGGAAAATTAACGAAAACATCCGGTTACTGGCCGGTAACCGGGCCCGACGCTCAGTATCCCAACGCGCAGCCATCCTTGCGCGGGTCGCTCGCCCCCTCCAGATATCCTGACGCATCGATGCGGATCGCCTGCGCCCCGCCGATGGCCGTGTCAGGAATTTGGACATCGTGGCCCATGGCATAAAGCGCGGCGCGCACCTCGTCGGAATAGCCCCGTTCCACCTTCATTGCGCCCGCATCCGAAAAGGCGCGCGGCGCGTCGATGGCGCTTTGCGGGTCCATCCCGAAGTCGGCCAGGTTCGAGATAAACCGCGCATGGCCATTGGGCTGATAGGCCCCGCCCATCACGCCGAACGGCATGGTGACGCGCCCATTTTCGCGCAGCATGCCGGGAATAATCGTGTGCATGGGCCGCTTGCCCGCGCCCAACTCATTGGGGTGCCAGCGGTCGAGCGTGAAGCCCGCGCCACGGTTCTGGAACAGGATGCCGAACTTGTCGGACGCGATCGCCGCCCCGAAGCTGTGGAAGATCGAATAGATCAGCGAAACGGCCATGCGGTCGCGGTCCACGACGGTAATGTAGATCGTGTCTTTGTGAACGGCCTCCGACACGTCGGATGGGTTTTCCATGGCGCGCTTGGGGTTGATCAAGGCGGCCAAATCGCGCGCGGTTTCCGGCGCCAGCATGTGGTCCAGCCGCGCGGTGTGGTCCGGATCGGCCAGGAAGCGATTGCGCGCGTCATAGGCAAGCTTCGCGGCCTCGGCCTCCAAATGCGCGCGTTTCGTACCCACCGGGTCCAGCGATGCGATATCGAATTGCGCCAAGATGTTGGCCATCAAGATCGCGGTCACACCATGGCCGTTGGGCGGATGCTCCACCAATTCCATTCCGCCATACTGACCCGAAATCGGGTCCGTCCAATCGGCTTCGACGCCTGCGAAGTCGTCCAATTCGTGGACGCCGCCCGCCGCTTTCAGGCTGGCGACCATGTCCTCGGCCACCTCGCCGTCATAGAAGCCCGCGCGTCCGTCCTTGGCGATGCGGCGCAGCACCTCGGCCTGGCCCGGCAGCGCGAAGCCCGCGCCGACCCCCGGTGCCTTGCCCCAGCGTAAATAGATGTCGCGGGCGCTGCCTTGCAGGCGGTCTGCTGCTTCGGCCCAATCGAAGGCCACGCGCGGGGCCACGGGCACACCGCTTTCGAAGTAAGGGATCAGCGGCGCGAGCGTGTCCTCTAACCCCAGCTTGCCGTGGCTGTCGGACAGCTTGCAAAACCCCGCCACGGCGGCAGGCAGTGTGACCGGCGCAGCACCTTCTGTGGGCACTGTCTTAAGACCTTGCGCGCGCATCGCTTGGGCCGATGCCCCGGCGGGCGCGCGGCCCGATCCGTTGAGCGCAAGGATATCTTCGGACCCCGCGGGCTTGATCAATGCGAAGCAATCCCCGCCCAGCCCTGTCATCTGCGGCTCGCACAGCCCCAGCAAAACGGCGCCGGCGATGGCGGCATCCACCGCGTTCCCGCCCCGCGCCAACGTGTCGATTGCGATCTTCGCGCCCAAGGGGTGGGACGTGGCGCACATGCCATTTGTCGCCAGCACCGGAGAGCGGCCGGGAAGGTGGAAATCGCGCATAGGGCCTCCGCAGGGTTTGAACCGGGCGGAAGCTATGCGCGGATGGCGCGAATTCCAATGGGGCTGGATGACCTCGGCACCGGGCGACTCGCGTGGGGGCTGCCACCCGGTGCCGAGAGAAGCTATATGCAGCTACAACATTGCTAAAAGACTATTTTTTCGGCGCAAGCGGGCCGAACGTCGGGCGTCATAAAGGCAGATTGGGGTCAAAACCGGGGCAATCGTCACGAAATTGGGAAACTGACTTGTGTCGGCTGCGATGCCGCGGTGAAGGTTCCATCCCGAATTCGGAAGGCCGGGCCGTGGCCTGGTCGGGCTATGTCTGCGACAAACCGGCCAACTTGACCGCGCACACCCCGCTCAGAGCAAGCTGAACATCAACCGATTTGTGCCTTCCTGCCGCTCATAAATCATGTCGTGGGCAAGGCTGTGGATGATGAACCAGCCAAACCCGCCTTCGGGCAGGTCCGCAACCTCACCTTCCACGCTTGGTGTGGACGCGCCCGATAGCAATGCGGGCGGGAGTGGCCGCCCCGGGTCGCGCGTTTCGACCCGCAATCCCGGGGTATCACGGCGGATTTCGACCTCAATCCAAGGATCCGCCGCATCGGGTACGGCGTGTTCAACGATGTTGTTGAGCACTTCGCCCAGAACGATCAGCACATCTTCCGCACGGTCGGAATCGTCCGGGTCGTGGGCAAGACGGTCACGGACGACCTGAATCTGTTCACGCACGCCTTCGGCCGTGCCGGGGAACCGCGCCGTAAGAAGTCTATCTTCAACGGGGTTCGCGCTCCCCATCAGGCGGCGTCCTGGCCAGACCCGACGCCACTGGGCACCGTTTCGTGCAGTTCAAACACCGAATCCATGCGCGTCAGCATCAAGACCTTGCGCACGATGGTGCCGCAGCGCGCCAATTCCAGGCGCCGCCCGCCATCGAGCATTTTCATCACGGCGACCAATGCGCCAAGGCCGCTGCTATCCAGAAAGTCGACCTTGTGCATGTCGATGACCACGCGACCGGAAAAATCCGTCACCAGCGAGCGAATCTTTTCCTTGAACGCGACGGCCCCGGCCGCGTCGATCCGCGATTCCTGCACCGTCAGACACAGAACGTCATCCGTGAGCTTGCTGTCGATGTCCATTCCGTCACCTCAGGTCTTGCTATGCGGCATCTGGTCCTCCACCGCGTCGAATGGCACTCTAGGCTGGAAATTCTTACCAAACCGTAAGCGGAGGCGATGATGCAGGCAGTGGTGATCGCGGGCGCCCGACGCACGCCCATGGGCGGCTTCCAGGGGGCCCTTTCCAGCGCCACGGCGTCCGATTTGGGCGGCGCGGCCATCGCGGCCGCGCTGGATGACGCCAAGCTGACCCCTGACCGGGTGGAAGAGCTGCTCATGGGCTGCGTCCTGCCCGCCGGTCAAGGTCAGGCCCCGGCGCGGCAGGCGGGCTTCCGGGCCGGGCTGCCCAAAGACGTGCCTGCCACCACGCTCAACAAGATGTGCGGCTCGGGCATGAAGGCCGCCATGATGGCCCATGATCAGATCGCCCTGGGCCAGACCGGCATCATGGTCGCGGGCGGCATGGAAAGCATGACCAACGCGCCCTATCTGCTGCCCGGTATGCGCGGCGGCGCGCGCCTGGGCCACGGGCAAGCCATCGACCATATGTTCCTCGACGGGTTGGAAGATGCCTATGACAAGGGCCGCCTCATGGGCACCTTCGCCGAAGATTGTGCCGAGGCCTATCAATTCACCCGCGACGCGCAGGATGAATATGCCCTGCGGTCCCTCGACCGGGCGCAGAAGACCATCGCGTCGGGCGCCTTCGATGCCGAGGTGGCTGCCTATGTGGTCACGTCCCGCAAAGGCGACACCCAGGTGCGACATGACGAACAGCCAGGCGCCGCCCGACCCGACAAGATCCCCCACCTGAAGCCCGCTTTCCGCAAGGATGGCACCGTGACGGCGGCCAACGCGTCCTCCATCTCCGACGGGGCGGCGGCTTTGGTGCTCGCGTCAGGTGCCGTGGCTGAGGCCCAGGACCTACCCATCCGCGCCCGCATCCTGGGCCATGCCAGCCACGCGCAGGAGCCTGGCCTTTTCACCACCGCCCCCGTGCCCGCCGCGCGCAAACTTCTGGATCGGATCGGCTGGTCTGTGGATGACGTTGATTTGTGGGAGGTGAACGAGGCCTTCGCCGTCGTCCCCATGGCCTTCATGCACGAAATGGGGCTCTCCCCCGATGTGGTGAACGTCAATGGTGGCGCCTGCGCCTTGGGCCACCCTATCGGCGCGTCCGGCGCGCGCATCATGGTGACGCTGCTCCATGCGTTGGAAGCCCGAGACGTCAAACGCGGTGTCGCCGCCATCTGCATCGGCGGCGGCGAGGGCACGGCCATCGCGATCGAGCGTCCCTAACCCATGCCACGCATCGACTATGCCGATATCTCGCGCGTCCTGGCCTCTCTGACCGCGGGCGAAGACGACCAAGTGGCGCTCATGGCGACCATGGTTTGCGAATTGCACCATGCCGATGACCGCTTCGACTGGACGGGCTTCTACCGCGTGACCGCGCCCGGCCTGCTGAAGATCGGGCCCTATCAGGGCGGCCATGGCTGCCTGCACATCCCCTTCGACAAAGGCGTCTGCGGGGCCTGCGCGCGCACGGCGGAGGTCCAGTTGGTGCCGGATGTGGATGCGTTTCCGGGCCACATCGCCTGTGCATCGTCCACGCGGTCCGAGATCGTCCTGCCGGTGCGCGACAAGGCGGGGGCGTTGATCGCGGTGCTCGACATCGACAGCGACCGGCCTGATGCCTTCACGCAAGACGACGCTCGGGGCCTCACCGATTTGTTGGAGGCGACTTTCGCGCGATGAGGTCCCTGCGCGACTTGATGGATGCGCAGCCGCGCCCCGGCCGGGTCGACTGGATCGGCACGCGCCCCGCGCGGCGGGACGAGATGCTGGCCTTGCCAGAGGTGCAAGTGACCGAGGCAGGCTTGGAAGGCGACCATGGGCGCCCTGGCAAACGCGCGATCACGCTGATCCAGGCGGAACACTTGCCGGTCATCAGCGCCCTGGCGGGGGCCGAGGCGACGCCTTCCGTATTGCGCCGCAACCTCGTCATCGCTGGCATCAACCTGGCGACCCTTCGCGGTCGCGACGTGACCATCGGCGGCGCCATCCTCCACATCACCGGCCCCTGCGCCCCCTGTTCACGGATGGAGGAGGCGCTGGGCCCAGGCGGCTACCAGGCCGTGCGCCACCATGGCGGCTGGTGCGCCGCGGTCATCCGGCCGGGCCGCGTGGCCCTGGGCGATGCGGTGTCGGTATGATCCGGCCCGCCACGCCCGCCGACCGCGCCGCGATCTGCGCGCTGCATGTGGCATCCTGGCAGGACAGCTATACCGACACCCTTCCCGCCAGCTACCTGCGCGACGGGCTGCCTGGCGACATGGTGACAAAATGGGCCGCGCGCCACTTCAGCGCGCCGGAATTGACCTTCGTCGCCCAAGACGGCGCCACGATCACGGGTTTCGTCTGCGCCCTCACCGACCGGACGCCCCCACTGATTGACAACCTCCATGTCCGCCCAGGCCTGCGCGGCAGCGGCACGGGCGCCAAACTGCTCACCACGGCTCTGGACGCCCTCCGCCGCGCCGGATTTGCCCGGGCCTATTTGACCGTCCTCGACACCAATATCGCCGCCCAACGTTTCTATCTGCGCCATGGCGGGCAAGATGAAGGAGCGGTTGAGGACGAAATCGTCGGATACGCCGTCCAGGCCCGCCGCATCGGCTTCGCACTCGCACATCCCTGACCCAACCCGCACCACCTTCTTCCTGGCAGAAATATCCCGGGGGGCTTCGGCTTGCCGAAGCGGGGGCAGCGCCCCCTCCAACGGTGGTTTTCGGAGGACCCGCCTCAGCATGTTCGAGAAAACGCCCCAAATGTTTCGCATGCGAAACGTCCGAAACGGACCTTTAAGTTATTGTTAATAAATTGTTTCGCGTGCGAAACATCCGGCTCCCCTCCGCCCCGCATCCACCGACGTCAAAGGCTTCAAACCCCCCGCCGCATCAGGTAGGCCCTCGCCGAGACTTTCCGCGGGACACCTGAACCATGAAATTCACCCTTTCCTGGCTGAAGCACCATCTGGATACCTCCGCCTCTGTCGATGACATCGCCGAGGCCCTGACCGATCTTGGGCTGGAGGTCGAAGGCATCGAAGACCGCGCCGCCCGGCTGCGGGACTTCACGATCGGCAAGGTCGTCTCTGCCGAAAAGCACCCCGATGCGGACCGGCTTCGGGTTTGCCAGGTGGAGACCGATGAAGGCACCAAGCAGATCATCTGCGGCGCGCCCAATGCCCGCGAAGGCATCACCGTCGTCGTGGCCAAGCCCGGCGTCTATGTCCCGGGCATCGACACGACCATCGGTGTGGGCAAAATCCGCGGCATCGAAAGCTTCGGGATGATGGCCTCCGAGCGGGAGATGGAGCTGTCGGACGAACATGACGGCATCATCGAGCTTCCATCGGGCGAGGTGGGCCAACGTTTCGTCGATTGGCTGGCCGAACATGATCCCGCCAAGGTCGATCCGGTGATCGAAATCGCCATCACGCCGAACCGCCCCGACGCTTTGGGCGTGCGCGGTGTCGCCCGCGATTTGGCTGCGCGCGGTCTGGGCGTCCTGAAGGACCTGCCGGCGCCCGTCATTGACGGCACGTTCCCCAGCCCGGTGGGCGTCACCATCGACGACGACACGCGCGATGGCTGCCCTGTCTTCTGCCTGCGGATGATCCGCGGCGTGAAGAACGGCCCTTCACCGGCCTGGCTGCAAGACCAGCTTCGCGCCATCGGCCTGCGGCCTATCAGCTTTCTGGTGGATGTGACCAATTGGTTCACCTACGACCTGAACCGTCCACTCCATGTCTTCGACGCAGACGTGGTGAAGGGCAACCTGCGCGTCCACCGCGCTGCGGGCGGCGAGACGCTGACGGCGCTCGACGACAAGGACTACACCTTGCCCGAAGGCGCCATGGTGATCTCGGACGACACCGGCCCCGAAAGCATCGCGGGCATCATGGGCGGCGTCCATTCCGGTGTGACGGAAAACACGGTCAATGTGCTGGTGGAATCGGCCTATTGGGACCCGGTCCAGATCGCGCTGACGGGCCGCGCGCTCAAGATCAACTCCGACGCGCGATACCGCTTCGAACGCGGCGTCGACCCCGCTTTCACACCCGACGGTCTGGACCATGCGTGCCGCATGATCCTGGACCATGCCGGGGGCGAGGTGTCCGACATGGTGGTGGCGGGCGCGGTGCCGGATACGGCCCGGTCCTACCGGCTCGACACGGCCCGGGTGGAAAGCCTGGTGGGGATGTCCATCCCGGCGGATGACCAACGCGCGACGCTCACCGCGCTGGGTTTCCGGTTGGAGGGCGATGAGGCCCATGTCCCCCCCTGGCGCCCCGATGTGCAGGGCGGCGCCGATCTGGTGGAGGAAGTGGCCCGCATCGCGTCGCTCACCAAGCTGGAAGGGCGGCCCATGACGCGCCCGCCCGGCGTGTTGCGCCCGGTGCTGACGCCGCTGCAACAGCGCGAACGGATGGCGCGGCGCATGGCGGCGGCTTTGGGCTACGACGAATGCGTGACCTATAGCTTCATCGACCAACGCTCCGCCGCGTTGTTCGGGGGCGGGACGGACGCGACGCGGCTGGAAAACCCCATCTCATCGGACATGTCCCATATGCGGCCCGCGCTTTTGCCGGGGCTGTTGCAGGCCGCCGCGCGCAATCAGGCGCGGGGTGTCGCGGACATGGCGCTGTTCGAAGTGGGTGCGGCCTTCCATGGCGGAGAGCCGGGGGAACAGCACTTGCTGCTGACCGGGCTGCTGGTGGGCCATAGCGGGCCCAAAGGTGTCCATGGCGACCGCCGCCCGGTGGATGTGTTCGACGCCAAGGCCGATGCCGAGGCCGTGCTGGCCGCCATCGGCGCACCGGCCCGCGCCCAGGTGCTGCGCGGCGTGCAGGATTGGTGGCATCCCGGCCGGTCGGGCAAGATTTGCCTCGGGCCAAAGAAGGTCATGGCCGTGTTCGGGGAAATCCACCCCAAGGTCTTGCGCGACATGGATGTGAAGGGCCCCGCCGTGGGCTTCACCATCTGGCCCGCCGAAGTGCCCTTCCCCAAAGCCACCGGCGCGTCCCGCGGGGCGCTTGCATTGTCGGACCTGCAAGCGGTCGAACGGGACTTCGCCTTCGTCGTGGATGCGGGCGTCGAGGCCCAGGCCGTGGTCAACGCCGCCCAGGGTGCCGACAAGGCCCTGATCTCGGGCGTGCGGGTCTTCGACGAGTTCATCGGTGGGTCGTTGGGCGACGGCCGCAAATCGCTGGCGATCACGGTCCGGCTGCAACCGACGGAAAAGACCCTGACCGACAAGGAGATCGAGGCCGTGGCGGCGAAGGTCGTGGAGAAGGTCGCGAAGGCGACGGGGGGGGAGTTGCGAGGGTAGGGGCTGTATTGGCGGATCGCGCCCCGCCCCGTTGCTTGAGGTTTTCCGGAAAAGCTTGCATGTCAGGGTGAGACGGTCTAAGCGCGTGTTGTTGCGTTACCTCTATCGACAAATCTGCTCCTCTTCGGCTCAGTGTTTCGATCTTGCACTGACCTAACCGAGCTGCCGCATTCCGTGGGCAGGATATAAGGAGTACGACGATGGCTAATGGCACTGTAAAATGGTTCAATTCTACCAAAGGTTTTGGCTTTATCGCGCCTGAGGGCGGCAGCAATGATGTCTTTGTGCATATCTCTGCCGTGGAACGGGCTGGCCTGACGGGCCTGAGTGATAACCAAAAAGTCACCTTCGACATCGAAGCTGGCCGCGATGGGCGTGAAAGCGCATCGAATATAGCTTTGGCGTAAGACCTTTCCCGTTTGTCGCGGGTCTCGAAAAGTCTGAACCACGAGCTTTTCGAAAACGATACAACAGTAATGCGATGACGGGATATTTTTCGGGAGTGCTGATTTCAGTCTTCTGAAAGATGCTTTGAGGAAAAGTCGATAATCTTGGGGGACGTGTCGGAAACGATGCGTCCCCTTTTGGATTGTTGCGTAGTGGCCAAGCTGCTTGTATGAAATAGATGCGTTTTCGTCTTTTTCTCGGTATAACGTAGCGACATCGCCAAGATCGACTGCCCGAAACTCGCCGCGACTCTTCTTATCCGTTGCGTGTACTTCCGTTCAATTGACTTGACTACGAAGCGAACGGGTATCTATCTAGCGGCGCGTGAGCCTTTTGGGTTTGCACCATTCAATATGACGGTTTTCGAAAAACCGATGCGTTCGGTTGTTGAAAGCCGTCGTGGATCTCTATGGGCAGAGTTTCTTGGCAATCGACAACGCGGCCTTGTGTTGACGATTCGGAACGAGACGGTCTTTCCAGGTGTCAGTGGTAGGCAGCGCTGCATAAGCGTCATCATCAAATTCAGCTGCATCGACAACGATCATGACCAGATTGGGCTGCGTTCCCACCGGAAACAGGGCGGAGGCGGCTTCGACGGTGCGAGCAGTATAGTCTTTGCTGGTGATTTGCTTGTCAATCGAAGCATAGTCGATCCAGTTTCGATTGCTCATCACATACCCATACGACTGAAGTAGATTTGCTACTCTGAAGTCGTTTTCGGAAAATCCGCATTCAGAACTTCCGAAAAGCGCACCCTCATCGCTTCAATGCCGCATGATCGCTCGAAAACTGACGGGTCGGTTTTGCAAGCGCCACTGTAATCCGGCATCTTGTGGAACATTTGCAAGGCGGCCATTGGTGTAATTGTGGCCCGTGGTGGAAAGGCCCCCCCGACCCTTCACCCATATTCCCGTTGATCGTCGATAACCTTCCCATCATTAGGCAGCCCATCCACCCGCGTCACGCGACCCTTCAGCTTCAACACCTGCGCCACGCTCTCGGCCCAGGCGGGGTCGTCGTGGGTGGCCTGGACCTGGACTTCCATCGCGTCCATCTCCCCCTCGCGCGTGACGATCACGCGGGCGGCGGTTACCTCCGGGTGGCGGGCGACGAAATCGGCAACCTGTTCGGGGCGGACGAACATGCCCTTGATCTTGGCGGTCTGATCGGCGCGGCCCATCCAGCCCTTGATGCGCATATTGGTGCGTCCACAGGGGCTTTGCCCCGGTAACACGGCAGACAGATCGCCGGTGGCGAAGCGGATCAGCGGGTAGTCGGGGTTGAGCGACGTGACCACGACTTCGCCCACCTCGCCCTCGGCCACGGGGTCGCCGGTGCCGGGGCGGACGATTTCGACGATGACGCCTTCATCGGCGATCATCCCCTCTTGCGCCGGGCTTTCATAGGCGATCTGGCCCAGATCGGCGGTGGCATAGCATTGCAGCGTGGTGATGCCGCGTTCGGCATATTCGGCCCGCAGGCTGGGGAAGAGCGCGCCGCCCGACACGGCGGCGCGGGTGAAGGCGAGCGTCTCGCCCATTTCGGCGGCGCGGTCGAGGATGATCTTCAGGTAGTCGGGCGTGCCCGCATAGGCGGTGCAGCCCAGATCGGCGGCGGCGCGCACTTGAAGGTCGGTCTGGCCGGTGCCCGCGGGCACGACGGTGGCACCCACAGCGCGCGCGCCGCTTTCGAAGATGTGGCCCGCAGGCGTCAGGTGGTAGCCGAAGCAGTTCTGAACCACGTCCCCCGCCCCGATCCCGCAAGCATGGAGGAAGCGGCCAATGCGCCACCAATCGTGGCTGACACCACCGGGTTCATAGATGGGGCCGGGGCTTTGGAAGATCTGGGCCGCGTTCGATACTGGCAGGCCGCCGAAGGGGCGCTTGGCGCCTTGCCAATCGACAAGCTGGGATTTGCGCAGCACAGGCAGCTTGGCGAGGTCGCTCAGCGTCGCGACCTGCGCCCCCGCCAACACGCCATCGCCCCCGGCATAGCGGGCCAGTTGGGCCTGCACGTCGCGCAGCTGCGCAGCTTCTCGTGCATCGGCGGAGCGGGTCTCCAGGTCGTCGTAATGGCTCATGGTAGTCCCCAATGGTGGCGTGCGCCGACAAAGCTGGGCGCGTGGAAGCATGGCACGCCTGCGGCTGCGATGGCGGCAATGGCGTCTTGGTCGTCGTCACCTTCACCCGGGGCGGGTTCGCGCAGGGCCACGCCCAGGATGCGGCCCGGATGGCGCAGAACGGCGTCGCGGTAGACCGTCGCATCCTTCTGGCCGCTATCGCCCAGAAGATAGGCGGGCAGGGTGGGATTGGCAGCCAGAATGGTGTCGATGGCGCGGCCTTTATGGGTGCCGTGGCTGGCACCGATGCCTTCCTCGGTCACGCCCAGATCGCGCAGGAACATCGGGCCCTTTGGCACGCCTTCATGGGTGAACAACTGGTCAAGGAAGTTGTGCAGGTTCCAGGGGCTGCTGGAGACATAGAAAACCGGGTTGCGCCCGTCTTGGGCCAGCGCGTCGATCAGGTCGACCGCGTCGTCATGGGCCTGCCGCGTGGCGGCGGAGCCGGTGAAGGTCATCCAGAGGTTCAGCGCCAGATTGTGCGCGCCCGTCTCAATCACCGTGTCATCGATGTCGGAGATGACGAGGTGGGCTGCATCGGGGTGAGGGGTGAAGGCGGGGAAGGGGGTGGCGTCGGTCTGGCCGTCGATGGTGACAGGGGTCTGCGTCCAGCCGGGTTGGCCCGTATGGGGCAGGGTCAGGGTGACGTAGCCTTCGGCATCCGAGACCGCGCTGTGTCCCCCGGCGGTGACGGTGACGCCCGCCACTTCATCGGTGATGAAAAGCTTCGCCATCTGCCGCAGGTTCGTCCACTTGGACGTCTGCGGGTCCGGCGTGGTGCGCCGCAGATGGGTCAAGACCCGGCCCCGCAGCACCAGACCGTCGGGGGAGGCATAGCCGAAATACGGGTCGAGCACTGGGGCGTCGTCCTCCCGGTCGCCGATGCGTTCGAGCCCGCTTTCAATCAGGCGGGCGGCGCGTTTGGCGAGCGGGGTCAACATGGGCGTGTTTGGTGGCTGTGGCAGGTCATGGCAGGCGCAGTGTTACGGGTTTTGTGCCGGGGATGCGCTCAATTTCTCCGCGCACTTCAAGTTCGAGCCGCACAGTGGTCATGTGCCAGCCGAGTTTGCCCAGATCCGTGAGATGCGCCTCGCTCAGCCTTGCGCCCGCGCGTTCGGCGATATCGGCGGCTTTGATCTCACCCCCGGCCAATTGGGCCAGCAGTGCATCGCGGCAGGCGTCGAACTTCCATTTCGGTATGTTGGTGGCACTGGTCCCGGTGGGGGTCCGGCAAGGAATGCGGTCGGTCATGCGGCGAGCCTGTAGGTTGCGAGCGGGTCATAGATCGGCCCGTCGGGTGTAAGGGTGGACGACCAGAGCGTCACGCCGCCCGCCTGCTGGGGGCCAAGCTGGGGCGCGCCCAGCCGGGTCAGGGCAGCGGGCAGGCGGCCCGTATCGGGCGGGGCCGAGGGCGAGAAGCGCAGAAGCGTCACATGGGGGCGGAAGCGTTCACGGGGCAGGGTGATGCCCGCCTCTGCCACCGCGCGGCGAACGGTGTCGCGCAGCGCGGTCAGCGTGGGGTCGGGTGCGAGGTCCAGCACGATGGCGCGGGGGCAGTTGGCGCTCAGCAGCGCGAAGGCCAGGGGGCGCAGGGTCGCGGCGGGCAGGCTGCGCGCTTCGAGGGCGTCGTGCAGGGCTTCCAACGTGATCTCGGCCTGGTCGTCCAGGAAGGCGAGCGTCAGATGCAAGTCGTCTGCATCCACCTTGCGCCCGCCCGGCACGGCGCCTTGGGCGCGGATCAGCGGGGCGATCCAGGGTTCCGGGACGGGGAGGCCGATGAAGGTTCTCATGATGGGAGGGGTCGGCCATATGCCGAGAGGTTTGGAATGACGTGGTTGTGCCTTTGGGGATGCCATAAGTCGCTGTTCTGGGCCAGCGGCACGGCGGTGTTTTGGTATCGGGTCCTTTTGAGGGCCGCAGGGCAGTATCTTTGACGCTGGAATTTGGGGCGTCCAATGTCGATCCAGCGTCGCGGGACGGCCCGGTTGTGACTGGGTGATGGCCGCGGATTCGGCGCAGTATGGGACCTCGTCCACGGCACCAAGAACCGGTCCTAAAGGACTCCGTTCCCGCTGGCTCGCCCGGCCCGGAATCAAGCCCGCAGGGCGCCGGTCCATCGCCGGACCGGCGATTTGGGTGCCGTTGGTGCATCGCGGGGACGGAGTACGGGTGTTTTAGGCATTAAAGCGGTTTTCGAAAAACCTGAATCAGTACTTTCGAAAAACGTCCCGACATCGCATTGACGTTGCACTGTTTCACGAAAAGCTGACGGTTCAGGTTTTTCGAGAACCGCTATAGGCGCACCAAAAGGACCGCCGGATCCCCCAACCGTGGCCAGTTGATGGACCGGCTTGTGCAGGGGCGCGCGTGGAATTGGGTCGTGTTTCAGAGCAAGGGTTGAAAGGGTCGCACTTCAAGCGCGATCCATTCCCTCGCGGGCGGTTGGTGCGGGAACCAGGCTCGAAAACGGCACGGCCGCGTGTCGTCACACCGGCTGGGGCGGGTCCTCCGACAGACGCCGGATCAGCTCTTTTCTCGATGTAATCCCACACATGTCTGCGCCAGAGGTCCTGATTCTCAATCAGCCACGTGGCGGTCCATTGTCGTTCCGCCGCTGTATCGAATTCGTCCTCGTAGAACTTGACGGCCAGGACTTCGGCGATCGCTGCCGCCTTGTCCCGGTCTGAACCCATGAAGGCCCGCAGGATGGGGAGCTTTGTGGGCGCCAGGATGAGGTCCTCGTCTTGCGCCATGAACGAGAGACCCTCCTTGTACCAGATTTCCAGCAATTCCAGATCGATGTCGGGGATGGGATGGCCCGACGCGGACGCTGTCCCGCCGCAATGGGGGCAGGACCGGTCCAGGGGCAGGTTGTCGAAAAAGGCGGCCTCGTACTTTGTAAGGGGTCGGGTGTAGTCACGCTTGCAGCGCGCACAGGTGGCCGTGAATTCGTACTTCATTGCGGGCGATGCTCGACGCTGCCGCATCTCCGTTGGAACGGAGATGCATCTCCTTTCCAACGGAGATGGCGCGGGCGGCCCGGTTTGTGCGAAGGGAGGCCATGGCGCTTGTTGTCCCCCCCGATCCGTCCTGGCCTTCGCATTTCAGGGCAGAAGCGGCGCGGCTGGCGGCCTGTCTGCCGGTCCTGCACCATATCGGCAGCACGGCGGTTCCGGGGCTTTGTGCCAAGCCGACCATCGATATGTTGGGGGTCGTGGAAGACCCGGCTGCGGCCGTCCCGGCGTTGGAGGCGTTGGGCTACGACGCGCGGGGCGAGAATGGGATTCCGGGCCGCATGTTCCTGCGTCTGATGGCGGGCGATGTGCGGGTGTTTCACCTGCATCTTTATGGCCCAGGCGCGCCCCATATCGTGCGTCATCTGGCATTCCGCGATTGGCTGCGCGCGCATCCCGCCCGGGCGGCGGCCTATGGCGCGCTCAAGATGGCGCTGGCGGCGCGGGTGGGCAAGATGCGGGCGGATTATGTGGCCGACAAGGATGCCTTCGTGCGCGCCGAAGAAGCCCGTGCCTTGGCATGGTGGAACAGCCGTCAAGACAACCAACGCTTCCGCCGCCGGTAGGAACGGACGTCGCGGAAGGACTTCCGGCCCTCATCGGACATGCCCAGATAGAATTCCTTCACATCGGGGTTTTCGCGCAGGTCGGCGGCGGGGCCGTCCATGACCACACGGCCCGATTCCAGAATGTAACCGTAATGGGCAAAGCGCAGGGCAACGTTGGTGTTCTGCTCGGCCAGCAGGAAGGTCACGCCCTGTTCTTCGTTCAGCCGCTTCACGATGCCGAAGATCTGTTCCACCAATTGGGGCGCGAGGCCCATGGACGGCTCATCCAGAAGGATGGTCTCGGGCCGAGACATCAGGGCGCGGCCGATGGCGCACATCTGCTGCTCCCCGCCCGATGTATAGCCCGCCTGGCTGCTGCGGCGTTCGCGCAGACGGGGGAAATAGTCATAGACCATTTCCAGATCGTCCTTGATGGCGCGGCCCCCGTCATGGCGGGTATAGGCGCCGGTAAGCAGGTTTTCCTCTACGGTGAGGTGTTCGAAGCAGTGCCGTCCCTCCATCACCTGGATGACGCCCCGTTCCACCAGATCGGCGGGGGACAGGTCCTGGATACGTTCGCCGTGATAGGTGATGGCGCCTTTGGTGACGTCGCCGCGTTCCGACTTCAGCAGGTTGGAAATCGCCTTCAGCGTGGTGGTCTTGCCCGCGCCGTTGCCGCCCAGAAGGGCGGTGATGCCGCCCTTGGGCACGGTCAGCGACACGCCTTTGAGCACCAGGATGACGTGGTTGTAGATCACCTCGATATTGTTGACCTCCAGCAGCGTCTCGCCGGGTTTGGGGTCGCTGATCTTGGCGGTCTCGGTCTGGTCCAGCATGGCGGTTCCTTTCAGAGCTCGTCTGCGGCGGCGCGCAATTCGGCGGCATTCATCCAGTCGATGGGCACGCGTTTGCCTTCTTCGAGGCCCGCATCATAGACCACGCGGGTCAGGCAGGGGTCGAAGGTGGTGACCGGGACTTCCTCGAACCCGCATTCCGACAGATCCACGTCGGGGATCATGCCCCAAAGCGTCCAGCCGGGACGGTCTTCGGCGAAACTGACGGCATCCTTGATGCTGTCGCGTTGCACTTCATCGGCCAGGGCGACGACGGAGCGGCCGAAATAGGACAAAAGCCTGTCCTTGGGCGGTGAGGTCGTGGGTTGCAACGCGCCATTGACGACCACGAAGGCCTCGACCCGGACGGGGCGGCCCAATTCGCGGGCCACGCGGGCGCGGGCTGTGTCGACGGCGCGGAAGAAGACCTGATCGCGCAGGCCGCCATCGGCGTAGAGCACGCCGTTGATGTGGCGCGGCGGAAAGAGGCCCGGAATGGCCGCCGAGGCCATCATGGCTTCGACGATGCAATCGGTGGCGGCTTCCTTGTCGGCCATGCGGGCGGCGGCGCCGATATCGAAGATCTGGCTGGCCGTGGTGTGTAGGTCCGTGGCCGAGATGAGCAGTTGATCGCCCGCCTCGTGCCGGGCGGCGATGGCGTCCAGCATTTCGGGCGTCAGCGACTTGCGTAGAAATTCCTCCAGCGGGGCAGGGTTGTTCCAGGATGGCGACGTCAGGATGGCGGGCAGGGGTCTGCGGCGCGAGACCTCATTGGCTTCAAGGCCGCGGAAATATTCCATCACCGGGTCGAAGCGGGAGCCGGCGAAGACCGGGACGCCAAGGATGGCGCCTGCGCTGACGCCGGTGACGACGTCGAAATTGGGCCGGGGGCGGCCGGTATTCTGGGACCAGCCTGTCATCAGCCCCGCCCCATAGGCGCCCCATTGACCGCCCGCGGACATGGTCAGAATGCGGACGGTGATGGGCTGGGCCGGTGGCGTGCGGCGCGCTTCGGCGCGCATGGCGCTTTCCACCATGGAGGTAGCCATCCCCATGGAGGCCTGTTCGGCTTGAGCGCGGGTCTGGCCGCCACCGATGGCCGCGATCATCGCGTTCACCGTCTCGGGCGACGCTTGCTGGCTGGACACGGTCACCTGCAACCCGCCGATCGGCAGGGCGGGACAGACATTGTCGGGCGGACGCGGGACGTCACAGGCGGAAAGTGTGCCAGCCAGGGCAGCACCCGAGGCCAATTGGAGAAGTCTGCGGCGAAAAGTCATGCAAGGCGTCCGACAATCAGGCGCCCCGGCCAGGATAGGCCGGGGCGATTGGTAGGGTGAGGATCAGCTCTCGGAACAGCCGGGCGTGATGTTGTTTTCGGCGGCATAGGCGGCCGAGTCCTCTTCGATCAGGGGTTGGATGACAGATTTATCCGACGTGATCCAATCCGTGATGATCGTCCACTCGCCAGCAGCGGCATCCCACTGCTGGACCTTGCCCTGGCCGGAGCCACCGTGGTTTTCACAGCTCACCGAGAATTCGGGCCCGAAATTCGGCATCCCGAGTTCCTGCATCTTGGCTTCGTCGATAACCAGCGCTTCCATCCCGTCGCGCATCATGGCCGGCGTGATATCGGCAACGCCGTGGATTTCCTGCGCCGTGCGTGCCGCTTCGGCGGCGAGCATCGCGGCATAGAGCCCACGGTTATAAAGGATCGTGCCGATCTGATCGCCCGCGCCTGCGGCGTTGCCGGTATCGACAACATATTGCTGGATATCTTCGAAGATGGGGAAGTCAGCGCCCACATTGTGCATAGCCAAGGCTTTGTAGCCGGTGGCCGCTTCGCCCACGGGCAGTACGTCGTTTTCGGACCCGGCCCACCAGTTCCCGATGAAGTTTTCCATGGGGAAACGGATATTGGCGGCTTCCTGGATGGCGACTTGGTTCATCACCCCCCAGCCCCACATCAGCACATAATCGGGACGCTCACGCCGGATTTGCAGCCATTGCGACTTCTGTTCCTGGCCCGGATGGTCGACGGCCAGCTGGCTAAGTTCGAAGCCGTGCTTCGCGGACAGTTCTTCGAGGGTGCGGATCGGCTCCTTCCCGTAGGCGGAGTTATGGTAGACCAGCGCGATGGTCTTGCCCGAAAGGTCACCGTCATTTTCGCTCAGCAGGTAGTTCACCGCGATAGAAGCGCCGTCCCAGTAATTGGCCGGATAGTTGAAGATGTTGTTGAACACCTCGCCGTTGGCGGCCGAGGTGCGGCCATAGCCCATGGTGTGCATCGGGATGCCGTCGGCGGCCGTCTTGGGGATAAGCTGATAGGTGATGCCAGTGGAAAGCGGCTGATAGACGAGGCTGCCTTCACCCTTGGTGGATTCGTAGCATTCCACACCCTTCTCGGTGTTGTAGCCCGTCTCACATTCCAGCACGCGGGTGGGGATGCCACCGATGCCGCCGTCACGTTCGTTCAGAAGCGTGAAGTAATCGGCATAGCCATCGGCAAAGGGGATGCCGCCTGCGGCATAGGGCCCGGTGCGATAGCTGAGGCTGGGGAAGACCAGGTCTGCCATCGCGGGGGCTGCGGCCATGATGGCCGCGATTGTCATGGTTCCAAGTTTCATCGGTGTATCCTCCCTAAGGTTTCCGACATTGGGCGGGTATTTCCCGCCATTTCGCAAGGCCCGACCCGATCAATGCGGGAAAGGCCAGATCCGCAGTTTTTCCTTCGTGACGCCCCAGAAGGCGGCCAGGCCGTGGGGTTCCTTGACCAGGAAGAAGACGATCAAAGCGCCCACGATGACAAGGTTCAGATGCGCCACGATATCCGTGGGCCAACCCAGCACATCCACCCCGATCAGCTTCAGAAGCACCGGCAGCATGACCAGGAAGGCCGCGCCCGCGAAGCTGCCGAAGATGCTGCCCAAGCCGCCGATGATGATCATGAAGAGCACTAGGAAGCTTTTGGTGATGCCATAGACTTCGCCTACCTCGACCGCGCCCAGATAGACCGTGAAGAACAGCGCGCCTGAGATGCCGATGAAGAAGCTGCTCACGGCAAAGGCGCTGAGTTTGGCGCGCAGCGGGTTCACCCCGATGATTTCGGCGGCGATATCCATGTCGCGGATGGCCATCCATTGCCGCCCCACCGCACCTCGGGTGAGGTTACGCGCGACCCAGGCGACGGCCACGACGAAGAGCAGGCAGAACAGGTATTGCGCCCAGGCTTCGGTGTTGGGCCCGGTCACGTTGATCCCGAAAATGGCGCGTTCGGGTGCGTTGATCTGCCCGGAGGCGGAGTAGTTGTAGAACCACCCCACGCGGTTGAACATCCAGACCAGGAAGAACTGCGCGGCCAGCGTGGCCACGGCCAGGTAAAAGCCCTTGATCCGCAGGCTGGGCAGCCCGAACAGGACACCCACCGCTGCGGTGATGAAGCCTGACAGGATGGTGATGGTCACCATGTCGAGCCAGGGAAAGGCCGTCATCAGCTTGTAGGACGCATAGGCCCCCACGGCCATGAACCCGCCCGTGCCCAGGCTGACCTGTCCGCAATAGCCCGTCAGGATGTTCAACCCGATGGCCGCGATGGCGTAGATCAGGAACGGCACCAGGAAGGCGTTGGCCCAATAATCGTTCACAAGGAACGGCAGGACCACGGCAGCGGCGATAAGCAGCAGCCAATAGGCCGTCCGGTCGAACTTGATCGGAAAGGTCTGGCTGTCGGCGGTGTAGGAGGTCTTAAAGTCTCCGGCTTCACGGTAGAGCATGATGCGTTCCCCCTGTTCGCTTTAACGGAGTGCTCGAAAGGCCGCCCACGCGGCCACGATTGCGCCGATGCCGCCCAGAAAGGCCCAAAGCAGCGTATTGTAGAACCGCTCCATTTCTCCCACGCGGACCTCGATTGGGTCCGTGCTGTCCGCGAATGCTGGCACTGTCGTCCAGATATCCCAAGCCCGCCAACCGAAATATCCGGCTGCGGCAAGGGCTATTGCGGCCAACACCCAATACGCGCGCGCCATCGTCAAACCCGCTCAATGATCTTCTCCCCAAACAACCCCTGTGGTCGGAACACCAGAAAGATCAGCGCCAGGACATAGGCGAACCAGTTCTCGGTCGCGCCGCCCAGGAAGGGCGCTCCGATCAGGAATTCGAACAGCTTCTCACCCACCCCGATGATCAGCCCGCCCACGATGGCCCCGGGGATGGAGGTGAAGCCGCCCAGCATCAGCACCGGCAGGGCCTTGAGCGCGATGAGCGACAGCGAAAACTGCACGCCCGACTTGGTGCCCCACATGATCCCCGCCACCAGTGCCACGAAGCCCGCGATGGACCAGACCAGCACCCAGATGTAGTTGAGCGAAATGCCCACCGACAAAGCCGCCTGGTGGTCGTCGGCCACGGCACGTAGCGCGCGGCCCTGCTTGGTGTATTGCGAGAAGATCACCAGCCCCGCCACCAGAAGCCCCGCGATGATGGTGGCCACGATATCTAGGTTGTCGATGAAGAAGCCGTAGCCGAAGGCGTTGAACGTGGTCTCGTCGATCAAGGTGTTGATGCCCTGGGGCAGGCCCACATCCAGTTTCTTGATCTCGGCCCCCCACATCAGGTCGGCCACGCCTTCCAGAAAGTAAGCCAGCCCGATGGTCGCCATGAAGAGGATGATGGGCTCCTGATTGACGAGATGGCGGAAGACGAAGCGGTTCACCGCCCAGGCGAAGGCGGCCATGACCACGACGGTCAGCAGGATGGCCAGCAGCGCGGGCACCTGCCAGCCGAAATGGTGGATCGACGTTCCGAAGGTCGCGTTGATGAGATGCGCGAAGGGCACTTGGCCGTTCTGGATGCCCACCAGGGTCATGGCCGCAAACAGCGCCATGACCCCCTGGGCGTAGTTGAAGATGCCGCTGGCTTTGAAGATCAGCACGAACCCCAAGGCCACAAGCGAATACATCACCCCGGCCATCAGGCCATTCAGGGCCACTTCCATTCCGAAGAGCAGTTGGTCAGGCATTCGGATCCTCCGTTTCTTCGCAAGGATTGGGCATATTATCGGGTAAACGGTTAGTGACGGCGACGCGCATGTCTCCGCCGGGCTTTGACTGTCCGACGGATAACATCAACGGTCCGCCCGCCGGGTCGCACCAGATGGCGTTGGCGTCTATCAGATCCCCGACCGGGGGCGCGGAAGAGCCAGCGAATTGGGTGCGTATCTGGGATGTCTGATATTGGCTCCAATCGGCGATGGCGTGCCGTGCTTCTGGGCTTTGTCCAGAGGCCGAAGTGACGACGCAAAGCGTCGGCCCAGGGGCTGACATCACCTTGATCGCGGCCAGCCCGCCCGGAACGCTGCGCGCCTGACCAAGGTCAGCGGGCAAGCTGGACGGTCGTTCGGCAAGTCCGTCCAAAGCATCGACGCTTTGCGTCCCGACGGCGTGCAGACAGCGATTGGTTCCATCTGCGAAAGCCGCAACCAAATCTTGATCTGCGGCAGACGGCGTCGGCGAAACCAGCGCACAACAAAGAAGAACACTAACTCTCAAGGTCCGTCTCCCGCACAAGATAGCCGTCGGTCAGCGCTTCCACCTCGATCTTGGGTTCCCGCCAAGTGGTGCTCCGCCAAACATCTCCGCCCAGGGCGACATATCCCTGACGCCGCGCTAGAAGAACGGCCAGATCGTCTGGTTGACCACCGGTGACGGCGCAGGTGTCGGGCGACAGGGTCACGGAATACGCCGCGCCCTGCCAGACATCTCCGATGCGGGTTAGACCCCGGGTGTCCGGCAGCGCGATGTGTTCGTAGGGGATCAGGCAGCGCGCCTCGAAGACCTGCCATAATGTGCCCCCGGCCATGGCAGTGGACGCGCCTATTATGCAAAGGACGCTCGCCGCCAACGTGCAAACCGTTCGGCCGGAAAAGAACAGGCGTCCAGGCCCCCGCGCCAACGTCTCGCCTAAATTGGCCAACCTGACGGTCTGGGCTCCCCGCCGTCCGGCATTGCGGCATCCGCACAGGGCGCTCACGCGCAGGCCTCGCGTTGCTTGGCCCAAGCGCGGGTTGCGGACACAGTCAGACCGGCGCTGGGTCGTTCCAACTTGATTTCAATCCGGTCCCGTTTTCCCAAACACCAAGCGAAGGCCTTGCGGTCTAGGACGGTGGGGGTCAGATCTTCGTTCGGCACCGGGTGGGCCGCCAGCCGGTTCAATGCCGCCGTCCTCCAAACCCCAAAGAAAGCGGTAAAGGCATTGGCATCCACCTTCGTGAGCCCGGGCCACACAACCGAGCAATAGCGTATGCGATAGGGCCTTTCACCTTCTACATCGCATTCGAAGATGGCGCCGCCTTCCGGATCTTCGCGGTCCACGCGGTTTGCGATGTCAGGGCGGACGAAGGGTTCCAGAACGGGCAAGTTCGCCACCGGCTCGACCGAATCCCGAAGCACGACATCGACCGCGCGCCCAGCGTCCGAGTGCATCCTCAGGACCGCGTCCGACCAGTCGCCATCGGGCGGCGCAAGCGCGTCTTGGACCTCGCCGCTGCGATCCATCTCGCTTTGCCCGCGTGCGAGCCGCAGCGCAGGGAACGCATGTTCAGCGTCGCTCCGACCCGGTTTGGTCAAACGTTGCCAGACCGAACTGGCTGGCGGCGTCCAGCGGCGCGGGCGGTCGGTCATCTGCGGGCCCCCTGGCCTTGGCGCACTGGCTCAGGCAGTTCGACCACGCGCCGAAGGCCGTCAGGACGGAGTGCTTCGACAGCCCGCATCACCCTTCCCCGCAGAATTCAAGAAATTCGGGCCGCGCCATCGGCTCGACCGTCAGCACGTGGGCGGCATCCGCACTGGCCTCCACCGGGTCGGGACGTACGAGAACCGCAAGGTTTGGAAAGCTCTCGGCACAAGTGAGATAGCCGCGCCCATTCTCCAACCGGAAGAAAACCCCGTCATAGAAGGTGGACGCCGAAACCAGGAAATCGAAGAACGGCTCACTGCCGCCGGTAAACCCCGGAAGGGTCTGCATTCCGCACCTGGGTTGACCACCTTCAATCACGAATAGATCGGTGGGCCCATACTCGGTCTCAACGGCGGCAACGCGCACGCCGTTTCCATCTGCCTCGGGCAGGGTCACGATGTCCGCCAATACAAATTGGTGCTGAATGGTGACCTGATCGGGGATGCTATTCGACCCGGTCTCAGCCCGGATCCGGTCCCAAGCGGGTTTGGCGAAATGATGGATGCAGGCAAAGAGCAGGTTTTTCATCCGCACGATGTCTCGGCACGCATATTCGTTCAATGCCGGGGTTGTTACTGACACCCATAGCCGGTCGCCGCCGGAGAGCGACACGCTATATTCCGTTGGCGCATCCGGGTCAGAGCACCCATGGTACCGGCGCGAGAATTCTTCATCTCGCCGGGTGTCCCGTTTCGGGTCCGAGATAACGGCTTCCGCGACCGTGAAAACCAAATCCGCCCCCTCCGCGCGCCATAAGAGGCGCGATAGGCGCGTATTTTCAATCCGGCAAGACCAGAGCCCAGGCAGAGCCGCGCCGCCATCTTCATCCGGGGGTTTTGCGGTGCTGTGCTGGTATTCCAGCGTCAGGCCGACATCAGTTCGGTCCTCGGTCTGAAGGTAAAGAAGGGGCGGTTCGGTCCCAGACGGCTCCTCCTGGAACACGTCCAGACGTTCGTCGGCCACGAAAGCCTTACAATCCGCCATCGCCTGCTGAAGCGCTGCTGGCAGGTCGATCTCTGCCGCCGCAGTCCCACCGAAGGTTACCGAGCCGATGGCCACTCCGCCCAAGCCTGCAAGTTGCCGAGCATATGCGCCCAGCACGTCAATCATGCGCCACGCCCAGATAGGCGTCGATCACGTCCTGATTGTTGCGCACCTCGTCCGGGGTGCCGTCCCCGATCTTGCGACCGTAATCCATGACGACCACACGGTCCGACAGGTCCATGACCACGCCCATATCATGCTCGATCAGCGCAATCGTGGTGCCGAATTCGTCGTTCACGTCCAGGATAAAGCGGGACATGTCCTCCTTTTCCTCGACATTCATCCCGGCCATGGGCTCATCAAGCAGCAAAAGGCTCGGCTCCGCCGCCAGGGCGCGGGCCAGTTCAACCCGCTTCTTCAAGCCATAGGGCAGGCGGCCCACGGGTGTCTTGCGGATCGACTGAATTTCCAGGAAGTCGATGACACGCTCGACGGCGGCGCGGTTCTCGACCTCCTCGCGCTCGGCCTTTCCCCACCAGACAGCCTGCCGGAACATGCCGGTCTTCATGTGGCCCAACCGCCCGGTCATGACGTTGTCGAGCACGCTCATCCCTTCGAACAGCGCGATATTCTGAAAGGTCCGCGCAATGCCCTGCCGAGCGACCTGATAGGGCTTCAACGGTGCCCGCTTGGCGCCGCGAAACCAAACCTCGCCCTCCTGCGGGACATAGAAGCCCGAAATCACGTTTAGCATCGAAGACTTGCCCGCCCCGTTGGGCCCGATAATGGCGCGGATTTCACCTTCGCGGATATCGAACGAGATATCCTTGATCGCCTCGACCCCGCCGAAGCGCAGCGTGATGTTGCGCAAATCCATGACCGTCCCGCCTATGGTGCGGCCGTCGGGTGTGGTGAAGCTCTCGGGTTGGGCATTCATCGGAAAGCCTCCTGATGCAATGGGGCAAAAACGGGGAGACGGGGCGCCGCGCCCCTGCTTCTTCCTGGCAAAAATATCCATAGCGCCACGCTGGCCAGGCGGGGTGACGATGCCCCGTCAGGCGCATCCGTCGCTGTTAACGATGGCTTAACCAATTGTTTCGCGTGCGAAACATTCATGGCCGCCCCTCCTGCTCTTGCAGGCGCCGCTTGCCCGCCAGAAGCGAGGTGCCGCCGCAATCGGGCACCCCCGCCCGTTCGCTTACAGCGGAGCGAAAGAACGCCCCGTCATGAGTCACGCTGGCCACCACCGGGCAGCCGCGCGGGTTGGGCGCGCCAGACACTACGGCGGCGCGGTCTGCGCCGCGTGTTTCGATATCGGCATAGCCCCGGTCCAACAGGCCCGCGCGCAGGTCGCGGAAACTGGCTAGAACGGTCTGGCCTTCCTGCGCACTCAGACGCCGCGCGCCGCGCGCCACGAAGATCTCGCAAATCGCCCGTGTCCCCGCCCGCGTGGGGTATTCCAGCAGATGCAGTTCAAACCGCCCGCCGGGCTGCGCCCAGATACCTGTGGGCACGATGCGGGCCGATTGCCGCAAAACCTCCAACTGCAGCCGCGTCCCAAGCTGCCCATTGGGCACCCGCCGCGCGATGAAGGTGGGTGGCCGCTCCACCAACCCCCGCGTGTTCAGCGGCACGTCCGCCTCCACCGCCGCTAGGCAACGGCCATGCAAGTCCTGCCACTCGTCGCTAAGCGTCGCGGCAGTTGCAGCACTGGCGAGAAGCGTCATCCAACAAAGTAGAATCGTCGCAGTTATCGCGTCTTTCGTGACGCTGAAAAGTCTGCCCTGATTTGTGTGCATGCGACATCGGCGAACGCTGTGATCAATGGGAGAGGCGACCAATAAGGATCGGCCGACATGTCCCAAATTTCTTTGAGATTTGACCTCTTCGCGCATCGTATTGTCCGAGAGTCCAAGGCGCGCGATGATAGTGAACAAGCGACATTTGAAAAGGTCTGCGTAGCGCAATGTGTCCCGCCTATGAGCGTCGGCGCGACCGCTCGGACCCGTTTCGTCAGGTGGTGGGACGAGATCGGCTGACCTCACTCCGCCGCCTCCAACACTTTCGCCTTCACCGGCACAACGGACGCATCCACCAATTCCAGTGTCGCGCGGATCTTGCCCTTGCGGCCGTCTTCATAGGTGACTTCGGTCTCGGTATAGACCTCGCCTTTCCCGCCATAGAGCGCGTCGATCAGGTCGGCGTATTTCTCCTCGATGATGCGGCGGCGGACCTTTTGGGTGCGCGTCAACTCATCGTCATCCGCATCGAGCTGCTTGTGCAGCACCAGAAAGCGGTGGACCTGACAACCAGACAACATCTCATCCTCGGCCACGGATTTATTCACCGCCTCGACGTGGGATTTCATGATCTCCAGCACGCGGGGGTGGCCCGCAAGCTCCTGATAGGAGGCATAGGCGATGTTGTTGCGCTCCGCCCAGTTCCCCACCGCCGTCAGGTCGATGTTCAGAAATGCCACGCAACGGTCGCGTTCATTGCCAAAGACCACGGCCTCGTAGACCTCGGGGAAGAACTTCAGCTTATTTTCCACGAATTTCGGCGCGAACAAAGCGCCGGACGCCATCTTCCCCACATCCTTGGCGCGGTCGATGATCCGCAGATGTCCGGTGCTATCCTCGATAAAGCCCGCATCGCCCGTGGCGACCCAACCTTCCGCATCCTTGGTGGATGCCGTGCTTTCGGGGTTCTTGAAGTATTCCTGGAATGTCCCGGGTGAGCGGTAAAAGACCTCCCCATTCTCGGCGATTTTCAACTCCACCCCCGGCGTGGGCGTGCCGACTGTGTCGGACCGGACTTCGTGGTCCTTCTGCTGGGTGATAAACACAGACGCTTCGGTCTGACCGTAAAGCTGTTTCAGGTTGATCCCGATGGAGCGGTAGAAATCGAACAGTTCAGGCCCGATGGCTTCCCCCGCAGTATAGCCCACGCGCACCCGGCTGAGGCCCAGTGTGTTCTTCAACGGCCCGAAGACCAGCACTTCGTTCAGCCGGTACTTCAGACGGTCCATGAACCCCACCGGCTCCCCATCCAGCAGTTTGGGGCCCACCACTTTGGCATGGGCCATGGCCCGGTCGAACAGCCGCTTTTTGAACGGGCTCGCATCTTCCATGCGGATCATGACGTTGGTCAGCTGCGTCTCGAACACGCGGGGCGGGGCGAAATAGTATGTCGGCCCGATCTCGCGCAGGTCGTGCATGACGGTGTCCGCGCTTTCGGGGCAGTTCACGCAGAAGCCCGTGACCATGGCCTGGCCCACCGAAAAAATGAAATCGCCCACCCAGGCCATGGGCAGATAGGCCAGCACCTCGTCGGTCTGACGCAGCCCGTCGAATTCCGACGACGCCTTGGACGTCGCCACAATATTGTCGTGGCTCAACACTACACCCTTCGGCTTACCCGTGGTCCCAGACGTATACAGCATCACACAGGTCGTGGCGCCGGTCTGTTGCGCGCGCCGCCGCTCCATCTCGGCTCGGTCGGCCTTGCGGCCCGCTTCGCGCAGCTCCGCCATCGACGACATGTGTTCATGGTCGTATTTCCGCAGGCCGCGCGCGTCGAGATAGACCATGTGGCGCAGCCCCTCGATCCGGTCCTGCACCTCCAACACCTTGTCGACCTGTTCCTGGTCGGCGGCGATCACGAACTTGGCCGAGCAATGGCCCAGAACATACGCGATCTCTTCGCCCACAGCGTCTTGATAAAGCGGCACCGGGATGCCGCCCGCGCATTGCGCCGCCACCATGGACATATAAAGCTCAGGTCGGTTGCGCCCGATGACGGCGACATGTTCCCCGATTTCGACGCCCAGGGAGATGAGGCCCAAAGCCATTTCCTCGATCTCGGATTTGGCACTGGTCCAGGTCCATTCCTGCCAGATGCCGAATTCCTTCTCGCGGTAGGCTGGCGCGCCGCCATAATCACGCGCATTCCGGTCCATGTAATCTGGAATCGTTCGCAGATCGCTCATGAAGTCCTCCCCAGGACAGCGCCGTCTGTCCCGGCACTATGCTGCGCGCACCATCGCGGGCGATTCCTTCCAGGGTGTTTCCGAATCCTAACGAATTGTAACAGTCGCGCAGCGCCTATTTCCGGCCCTGAAGCGTGTCCTATCCGGTCCAGAATACCGGCATGGCGCGAAATGCCCGGGCCTAGTGACAGATGTAAATCGGCGCGGCGAATCCCGAGGCGCTCGTCTGCAGCTCCAGGCGGTTCGTTCTGCGGACCGCTCTCGCCCCCGATTGCTTCTGGTGGGTGGGCGTCCCCGAATATCGATGAATTTCGTCCGTATCTTGCACCAGAACCCTTTTTTACCTGTCTTTTTGCAGCCGCAAGGCTCCAGACTGACGCGAGGACAATGGTCATGGGAAAGGCGAAGTTCATGCATGAAGTGTTTGGCACTGACGAAGGCGAATTGGTCCTGGGCTCCTGGCGCTTCGATTTCATCGATGGCGGCGGCGGGGACGACACCATCTATGGCGGCTCGGGCCGCGACACGATCTATGGTGGCGATGGCGACGACCGAATTCTGACGGGTGCGGGCCCGGACATCGTTTATGGCGGCAATGGCGACGACGTCATCATCGACACTTGGAACAAAGGCGGTGTCGAGGTGCTGCATGGCGGTGCCGGAAACGATATTATCCGCGCGCTTTTCAGCGACACGCTCGGTCCTTACGGGGCATATTCGGAATGTTGGATGTTCGGCGGCTCTGGCAATGACCGCATGTATGCCGCCGAAGGCTGTACGACATTTTTCTACGGCGGTTCCGGCCGGGACGTCATGGTCATGTCCGCCTATGGCGGCGGCGAGGCATATGGCGGGGCGGGAAACGACCTTCTCATGTCCGAGGCGAGACACCGCATCAACGAAGAGGCCGACTTCTGCAGCAGGGACGCGCCAGGTGCGAATGTGACCATGCATGGCGGTCGGGGCAATGACGTGATGTACGGCTATTCTGCGAATTTCGACACATTCGTATTTGAACCCGGTGATGGCCGTGACGTGATAAGGAACCTTGGGATCGGAGAATACGCCCCCCAAGATCGGATCGACTTGACCGCCTTCGCCTTCGATATGACCGCCGAAGAAGTCTATCAGACTTATGCCATCGACCGTGGCGATAGGATTGTGCTGAACTTCGGCGAGGATGGGCAGTTGGTTATTCGCGATTATGACTATGATCGCGTCATAATTCCGGACCTGACCGCGCAAGACGTGATTGATGCATTGATCCTCTGAGGGTGATCGTCCAATCGCGCCGCGGCTTGCTTGCTGCATGCGTTCATCTGGGGCGCCTCTGGCTAGGCCGGGAAAAATGGGCGCTGCTATCTGACTTGGGGTTCGGTGCTCGCAACTGTGTACTCTGTTGGGGTATGGCGCGCGGCATTTGCGACGCCGGTTTGGGGTGATACGTTCTGTCCCCAGGGGGGGATATGAGCGACCGCAGAGCCATCACAGCGCGATTGACCCAGGCGGGCCTGAACCTGATCGGCCAGGCTTTGTCGATCTACGATGCCGACCTGCGCCTTGCGGTCTCCAACCGCATGTATGCAACGATGTTCGACCTACCCGACCGCCTCACCAAACCCGGCGCCACCTTCGCCGATACGATCCGCTTCCTGACCGAGCGCGGCGAATACGGGCCCATCGACGATGTAGAAGCCAGCGTCGCGGAACGCGTGGCCCAGGCCCGCACATTTGAACCCCACTACCTCGAACGCACGCGCCCCACGGGCCAGGTCATCGCCGTCGAAGGCTCGCCTCTGCCGCAGGGCGGCTGGGTCACGGTCTATACCGATATCACCGCGATCAAGGCGCAGGAACGGCTGCTGCGCGCCCGGTCCGAGACGCTGTCCGAGCAGCTTCTGGCCCGCGCCGAGGAGTTGAGCCTGGCCAACCGCGAACTGGCCGCGTCCAACGCAGCCCTCGATCAGGCCCGCCGCGATGCTACCGACATGGCCGCACGCATCCGCCTGACGACCGAGATGCTGCCCGCCCATATCGCCCGCCTGGATCGCGACCGACGCTATACGTTTTCCAACCGCAGGCTCGCCGCCGTAATGCCGGGCACCGCCGCCGACATCGTCGGTCGCACCATGGAAGACGCCCTTGGTTCCCAAACCTATGCCCAGACCAGCCCGCATCTGACGCGGGCGCTAGAGGGTGAGGCCTCCGTCTTCGAAATCACGCACGAACCATCATCCCGCCGCATCCGCGTCAGCTTCACGCCCGAGCGGGAAGGCGGTGAGGTGATCGGCGTCTATGCCCTGTCCGTCGATATCACCGAAGAAGCCCAGGCCCGCGCCGCCCTGGCTCAATCCGCGGGGCGCCAAGTGGCCGCGCAACTCACCTCTGGCATGGCCCATGACTTCGCCAATCTGCTGACGGTGATCCTGGGCCTCAAGGACAAGCTCACTCATATGGACTTGCCCGGACCGGCCCGCGAAGCGGTCGATGCCATCGGGGTTGCCGCCACGCGGGGCGGCGCGCTCATCGATCAGATCGCCTCGCTATCGGGCCCCCGCGACTTGCGGCCGCGTGCCACGGATCTGCGCGCCTTCCTGTCGGAAGTCGCCGTCCTGGGCGGTGCATCCCTGTCTGAGGGCGTCACACTCCATTGGCAGGTGGAGGGTCTGGACGCCCCCGTGCTGCTGGACCCAGATGCCCTGCGCGATGCGGCGCTGAACCTGATCCTAAACGCCCGTGACGCAATTGGCGCGGCCCAAGGCACCATCACGCTGACAGCCCGCCCCGTCCGTGACACTTGGATCGAGATCGAGGTGGCCGATACCGGCCCCGGCTTTTCCCCCCAGGCGCTTAAACAGGGGTTGGAGCCGTTCTTCACCGAAAAAGGCGAAGACGGTACCGGCCTGGGCCTGTCCATGGTTTATGATGTCGTCAAATTGGCAGGCGGGCGCACGCGCCTGGGCGTGGCGCCCGGTGGCGGGGCCCTCGTGACCCTGCGCTTGCCGCTGCGCCAGCCGCCGCCGGGTCTGAAACCCACTATGGTCCTGCTGGTGGAAGACGCGCCCCATATCCGCGAAGCCGTGCGCGACCGGCTCGTGGCTGCGGGCCATTCCGTTTTGGAAGCGGGCGGCGTGGCGGAAGCCTATGACCTGCTCGACATCGACGGCATTGGTCTGGTTCTGTCAGACATCATGCTCAAGACGCACCAAAACGGCCTCGACATCGCCCGCCATGCCAGCGACCGGGCCTTGCCCGTGGCTTTGATGACATCGCTTCAACCCGATGCCCCGCTCTACCGCGAAGCCGCCGCCCAATGGCCTGTCCTGCGCAAACCTTTCTCGGTCGAAAAGCTCTCGGCGGTCCTGGCATGATCGCGCCGCGCGCCCCCTTCATCCTGGTAAAAATACTCAACGGCGCTCCGCCAGCCACACGTCGCCACACGGGCCGCGACCCGCGCCCCTCCCAACCATGACCGCCCGAATCGCGATCCTCGACGACGATCCGGTCATTCGCGACCTGCTCTCTGACGCGATAAAGGCTGCGGGGATGGAGCCCGCAACCTATGCCCGTGCCGACACGTTCGAGGCCGCTTTGCGCCAGCAGACCCCAGATGTCTGCCTTGTGGATCTGGGTCTGCCCGACCGCGATGGTCTGGCCGTCGTGTCGCGCCTGGCGCTGGAAGGGGGCGCGGCGATCATCATCATCTCGGGCCGGGGACAGGTGCAGGACCGGATCACTGGCCTGGAGCTGGGCGCCGACGATTATGTCGTCAAACCCTTCGAGCCTGCCGAAATCGTGGCCCGCATCCGCGCACGCCTGCGCAAGGCCGCGCCGCCCCAGCGGGCCCGCGCCACCTTTGGGCCCTTCACCGCCGATTTCGATCGGTTCACCCTGACCGGCCCGGATGGTGAGCAGACGTTCAGCCAGGCCGAGGCAGAAATCCTGCGCCTGTTTCTGGATCGCCCGCGCCGCTTGCTCAGCCGAACCGAGATGCAGGAGGCGTTGGGCGGCGCGGCCTCCGACAGTTTCGACCGCGCCATGGATGTGCGGATATCGCGACTCCGTGCCAAGCTGGGCGAAGACCCCAAGGACCCCGCACTGATCAAGACGATCTATGGCGCGGGGTACATCTTTTTGGGGGATGTCGCCTGGTCTTGACCTGACCCGACAGCACGCGTGAGACTTGAGAAGATGGCGCCCTCCGCCGTGATGGTGACCGCCGCGTCTTCGTCCAGAGCGATCCAGTTCTGCGCCACGCCATCCAAAGGCTCTGAGGCGAGGGCCGTGCCGCCATGGTCAAGCTCGGCGCGCGACAGATAGAGCGTGGGTGCACGTCCGTCACCCGATGCACGGAAGCCTATGATGCGCGCGCCATCGGACATCACGCAGGCAAAGCGGTTGGCCGCCGGTCCGCCCTGGGCCGTTTCCACCCGGGCGATGGCGCGAGCGGCCGCGCCCAGCGGGTCATCTTCCAGACCCAGATGCAGCATCGTCAGAAAGAAGACCTCGCTATCCGTCGTGCCTTGGCGCTTTGCATAGAGATCATCTGGCAACGCGGCCTCCAACCCGCGGCGCACGCCATCGAAGCCCGCGATTTGGCCGTTATGGGCGAAAGACCAGCGGCCATGGGTGAAGGGGTGACAATTGTCGCGGCTGGTGGCGCCCGTGGTGCCTGCGCGCACATGGGCCAGAAACATGCCCGACCGGATCACGCGGCAAAGGCTTGGCAGGTTGCCATCCGACCAGGCGGGCAGAACGTCACGATATTGGCCTGGCGCGGCCTCATCCGGCATGTACCAGGCCATGCCGAAGCCGTCGCCATTGACGGCCAGCTTGGCTTCATGGGCGTGCTGAGACTGCTTGAGCAGCGAATGGCGGGGGCGCGTCACGATCCGCTCCAACGCGATGGGCGGGCCAGCATATCCGATGAGGCGACACATGGGTCAGTGCCGGCTCTGGAGGCGGACATGCAGGCGCTTCACCGCCCGACTGGCGGTGGTTTCGCAAAGCGGTGGAATGACGGCATGGATAAGCGCCGCGAAGGCCGCCAGAAACAGCGTGCCCGCAAAGCCGAAGGCGAAGCGCATGTGGCCGAAGTAGGTTTCATCAACCGATGCGGGGTGGTCGTGGAAGGCGCGAAGGAAAAGGGCGATCTGGGACATGGGGAACTCCGACGTGAGGGGTTTTGCCCAGAGTGACCGGCGTTAGGGGCAATGAAATACCAAATTGTCTTGTCACATTCGCGTATTACGGGACATTGTCCCAAGAATGGTACTTGAAGTAGATGAAACCGACCTGCGCATCCTGCGCCAGTTGCAGACCGACACGACGCTGTCGCTGGATGCGCTGTCGGATCGGGTGGCACTGTCCCGCAATGCCTGCTGGCGCCGCATTCGACGGTTGGATGAGGCGGGCGTGATCCGCGAACGGGTGGCCCATCTGGATGCCGCGAAGCTGGGGCTGGGCCTGTCGGTTCTGGTCATGATCCGGGCGGGCAGTCACGACCCCGGCTGGTTGAACCGCTTCCAATCCGCCGTTGCCGCGATGCCGGAAATCCAGGGTGCGCACCGGATGTCGGGTGATCTGGATTATGTGCTGCGGGTGAAGGTGCGGGACGTGTCGGATTATGACCGCTTCTACAAAGCGCTGATTTCCAAGGTGCTGGTGGCCGACATATCGGCCAGTTTCGTGATGGAGAGCATCAAGGACACGACGGCGCTGCCGATATAGAGGGCGAGGGGCCAGCCCCTCGCGCTCCCCGGAGTATTTTTGCCAGGATGAAGGGGGGTCAAGTGAGAGTCTGGGCAGCGCGTGTCAGGATGTCGAGGCAGGTCACCAGGTCCGCTTCATCCGTGTCTTCGGCGAAGTCGTGGCTGATGCCGCCGATGGATGGCGCGAACAGCATGGCCGTGGGCAAAACCCGCGCCACGTTCGTCGCATCATGGAGCGCGCCGGACGGCATGTGGCGCCAGCGCCCGGGTATGGTGTCCTCTGCCGCTTGGGCCAAGGCGGCGCGCAGGCGGTCATCCATGGCGACGGGGGGCAGGCTGCTTGTGTCGGATAGGGTCAGGGTCAGGTCGCCCGCGGCCTCTGCAAGCGCGTCGCGGATGGCAGTTTCCATCCGGTCCAGCCGGTCGGCTTCGGCGTCGCGCCACTGAACCGTGAAGCGCACCTGACCGGGCACAGCCGAGGGCGCGTTGGGATGCAGGCGCACGTGGCCGATGGTCCAGACGGAGGCCGGGGTGGCGATGTTGCGCAGGGCGGCCGCGATCCCCGTCTGGGCGCGGATCAAGCCCCCGAGGGCGTCGGCGCGCAGATGCATCGGCGTGGTGCCTGCATGGTTCTGTTGGCCGCGCATGTCGACCGTGATCTGGCGCAGGCCGACGATGGCGGTAACCACGCCTGCAGCTTGCCCTGCCGTGTCGAGCACGGGGCCCTGTTCGATGTGAAGCTCCAGATAGGCGTTGAAGTCCTGGGGCGCGGGCATGGGCCCTGTTGCGGGCAGTGCCGCGCGGGCGTCTGCGAAGGTCACGCCATCCAGGTCCGCCAAGCCGTCGGCATCTTCCATCGACACCGCACCGGACCAGATTTCAGACCCGGTCGTGGCGCCGAAACGGCCTTCTTCGTCTTGGAAAGCCACGACCGAACAACCGGGCACAGCACGCGCCACCTCAAGCCCTGCGATGACGCCCAAGGCGCCATCGAGCCAGCCACCTTCGGGCTGCGTGTCGATATGGGAGCCCAGAAGAAGCGGGCCGCCAAGCCCCCAGACATTGCCGGCAGGGTCGATGCGGGCCTCAAGGCCTGCATCGGTGAAACGCTCTGCCAGCCACAGGCGCGCGCGGACATCGTCCGGGTCGAAGGCCCGGCGCACCACGCCTGTGCCCCGCGCGCCGATAGCGCGCAGCGCGTGCAGGTCGGACAGGAAACGGGACGCATCCATCAGACGATGACGAGATCGTCCAAGATAGTGTCCAGATTTGTGCCGACATCGAACAGCGTTAGCGAATGGGCCCCGCCTGCGAAGACGAGTTGGATACCGTTCGATGCCACGTTGGCGTCGTCGCGCACATCCTGAAGGCTCAGATCCGTGACGCCCAGATCATCACGCCGCACTGTCAGACGCTCCCCATCTTCCCAGTCATAGATGGTATCGGAGCCGCCATCGAAGATGAAACGATCGGTGCCGCCTTCGCCGTACAGCCGATCGTTGCCGGTGCCGCCGAAGATCAGGTCATTGCCATCGCCGCCGCGAAGCGTGTCGTTGTTTTCACCCCCATAGAGGGAATCGTTGCCGGCATCGCCGAAAAGCTCATCAAAGCCGGAATTGCCGAAGATCTGATCGTTGCCGCTGCCCCCGAAGATATCGTCGGAGAAGTCTTGCCCCCGCATCAGATCATTGCCGGAGCTGCCATACATCACATCGGAGCCGCCGCCGCCCAAGATGGTGTCGTCCCCCGACCCACCATAGAGCGTGTCGAAGTTGGCGCCGCCATCCACGAAGTCGTTCCCGCGGCCGCCACGCAGGATGTCGCTGCCGTTTTGGCCATAAAGCTCATCATTGCCGTTCTCACCCAGCAGGGTGTCGTTGCCGTATTCGCCCCCCAGAAGCGTGTCGCCCCCGCCCGAGCCATAGAGCCGGTCATTGCCCCAGCCGCCATCAATCAGGTCGAAGCCGCTATGGCCCCGGACCTGGTCATTGCCGGTGCCCGACGTAATCGTATCGTCGCCCGAGCCGCCCAGGATCGTGTCGTCCCCTTCGCGGCCGATGACGCGGTCATCGCCGGCGCGGGCAAAGGCATAGGTATCGCCATCGGGCAGGTACATGACGTCGTCGGCGCCATCGGCCCGGATCTCCAAACGGTCGCGGCTGCCCGACCAGCTTGAGGTCCAGCCCGACGTGTCCATGGGCCCGCCGTAAAGGTGGTCTAGTGCCTGAAGGTCGAATACGCCCAGTTCATCCACCCAGGGAAACCCGTTATTATAGGTCATGACGGTGTTTTGCTGATTGTCGAAGGCCGGGTCGAGCGTCAGAGGCCCTTCAAAGGGATGCTGAAGGCCCATGGCGTGGCCGATTTCGTGCAACAGGACGAGGAACCCGAACGAGTCAGGCGCCCAATTCGCCCCGGAGGAGCCATTGTCGGTGTTGACGACCAATTGGCCATTGCTGGTGAAGGTCTCTGTGGCCACGCCAACACTGGCATAGGCGGCATAGGTCGTGTTGCCGGACACTGTCATGATGTCGATCATGGCGTCGTCGGCTTGGGTTTCCACGAACAGCACACCGGTCGCCGCTTCGAAGACGTCGAGTGCCATGCGGAACCAGTCTTCTTGCTGGCCTGTCAGGCTGGACACCGAGTTCGGCGCTTGTTGCAGCGAGCCGGGCGCGGGCAGGTCGCTGCCGGACGGAAAGCGATAGCTGACGATCACAGGGGTCTGCAAGTCGACGGGGGCATTCCAGCGATAGGAGGCGTTCTCAGCAATGTAGAGAAGGGCGGTGTAGTCCTGAACCTGTGGCATCGCTGTTCTAGTCCTCTTGATTTGGTCGTTTCGCCAATTGCGGGCTGAAGTATCGGGCAGCTTGGCAGAGATTTCGTAGCAAAGAGCGACGACCTCGCGGCAAGATTGTCGCGCGGTGGGTCATGGTGGCGTGATCACCACAAAAAGCGGCAAGGAAGTGAAGAAAGTTCGGCGGAAGCCTGCCCGCTTGTTGATCTGTTTGCGGGTTTGATCGCGCGGCCGGTGTCTTGGCGCTGGGGCTCAAGCGTGGCCATAAACCTCCTCCCGATGATAGCGGAGGTAGTCTGGATGGGGTGCCAAGCGCGGGTCGGCCGGAGGGATTAGTCTCATGTCTGGTGCAAAGAGCCGTCGCGCTGTGTCTGCGTCGACCTTGTTGCGGGACACGAGGATCGTATGATCCTCCGCCACGGAAATCAGGCCGCGGTCGAACATCCAGTGCAGCGTTCCCGACAGCGCCAGGCCATTGCGCACCACATCGGGCCCGCCTTTGGCAACTGGTCTGATATGGGCGGCCTGCACTTCCGCGCGGCCGCCGCCATTGCGCAGCGTGAGCCCCGAGATCGCGCAGCGCCCCCCATAAGCGCGCTTCACCAGCCGCGCGAAGACGGCGTCTCGGCTGGCGCGTGTGGTCAGGATACGTGTGCGATCCGGTGTGAACGGGGTCTGAGCGTCTGCCATCTGGTGAAGGGGCCCGGTGCGGGGATGGGCGTCCATATCCGGCACCTCGCGCAGGCCTTCATTCACGATGGCGGCGAAATCGGCCTTGGGCAGGCGACGCACGGCAAGCATGTTGTTGCCCGCGACCGCGGCCAGGTTGCGTTCGAACCTGGTTCCGTCTTGTCGGACCCTGGGAACGATACGTTCGAAGTCGAGCGCTGTGCCAGGGTCAAGATCGGCGTAGAAATGCGTGTCATCGGACGGGTCCGGGCGAATGCCGGAAACCTTCTGGACATGGGTATAGCCGAATGCTCCGCGCTTGCCTTCATAGAAGATGACCCAATCGCCGACGGTTTCCCGGACCACGCCAAGATACATCTTGGGGAAATGGTAGTGCTGGCCATGTAGGTCGTCATAAATCGATGTCGGGTTCTGGATGAAGACGGCGTGCATGGTGGCTTTGTGCCTGGGATTTTCCTGACCGTGCAGACAAGGGTGCTGGGTCGTTGGGACAGGCTAGACCTCCTCCACCGTGGCCACGCCGGGCAGCGAGCGGAGGGCGCCCTTTACCTGCGGGTTGACGGGGTAGAGGTCGGGCAAGCGCAACTCCACCTCGCCGGGCAGGTCATCGCCCAACAGGCACAGGTGCAAGGGCCCCCGCCCGCGGGCGCCGCTTTCGCGCGACAGTCGGTCGAGAAGACCTTGCAGGGGTGCCACGGCGCCGGGTTCTTCAAGGAAGACGCGCAGTCCCACCTGGGGGGCGGCATCCACGGCGTCGTCCATTGGCGTGACCGCGCGCGCGAGCAATTTGAGTTGGTCGGCTTCCTGCGTCGCTTCTACCTGAAGGATGACGCGGCAGCCGGGTTCCAGATGTTCGCGCGACGTGTCCAGCATGTCTGAGAACACCATGGCCTCATAGGCGCCCGTTGGGTCGGAGGCTTGTAGGAAGGCGAAGCGGTTGCCGCGCGCCGATTTCCGCTCCTGCCGGGCGGAAACGATGCCCGATAGCTTGGCCAGCATGGGGCCATTGGCGGTCTGGGCTTGCACCTCGGCCAGGGTCTTCACCTCCTGCCGCCGCAAGGCCACCATGTAATCGTCCAGCGGGTGCCCGGACAGGTAGAAGCCGATGGCGGTGAATTCTTCGCCCAGCCGTTCGGCGGGCAGCCAATCGTCGCGGAAGGGCAGGCGGGGTTCGGGCAGGTCTTCGCCCGCTTCCCCGAACAGCGACACTTGGTTGGACGCGCGTTGTTCGTGGATGGCGGCGGAGTAGCCCACCAACGCATCCAGCGCGTCCAGCACCCGGGCGCGGTTGCCGTCGAGCTCATCGAAGGCACCCGCGCGGGCCAGCATTTCCAGCGGGCGCTTGCCCACGCGCTTCAAATCAACCCGGCGGGCGAAATCATAGAGCGTGGAAAACGGCGTCTCGCCCCGGCCTTCCACCACCAGCCCCATGGCCTCCACACCCACATTCTTGAGCGCGCCGAGGCCGTACACCAACTTGCCGTCACGCACCGTGAACCGCGCCTCGGACCGGTTCACGCAAGGCGGGATGATGTCCAACCCCAGCCCGCCGCGATCGGCGCTTTTGCGCACCTCTTCGGCATAGATGGCCAGCTTGTCGGTCAGGTGGATGTCGGAATTCATGATCCCGGCCATGAATTCCACCGGGTGGTTCGCCTTGAGCCAGGCTGTCTGGTAGCTGACGACAGCGTAGGCGGCGGCGTGGGACTTGTTGAAGCCGTAATTTGCGAATTTGTCGAGCAGTCGCCAAACCTCATCGGCCTTCGCCGCATCGACGCCGTTCTTGGCCGCGCCTTCCAGGAAAATCGGCTTCTGCGCGTCCATTTCCGCCTGGATTTTCTTGCCCATCGCACGGCGCAGCAGGTCCGCACCACCGAGCGAGTAGCCCGCCATTTCCTGGGCGATCTGCATCACCTGTTCCTGGTAGACGATGATGCCCTGGGTTTCGTCCAGGATGTGGTCGATGCTGGGGTGCAGCGTGTCGCGCGCGCTTAGCCCGTTCTTGACCTCGCAATACTTTGGAATGTTCTCCATCGGCCCGGGCCGGTAGAGCGCCACCAGCGCCACGATGTCTTCGATACAGGTGGGTTTCATGCGCCGCAGCGCGTCCATCATGCCCGTGGATTCCACCTGGAAGACGGCGACCGTATTAGCCGAAGCGTAAAGCTTATAGCTCGCCTCATCATCCAGTGGGATGGCGTTGATATCGTTCAGGGTGCCCGGCGCAGGATCATAGATCTGGCGACCATCGGCGGCCATGTGGATGTCGCGGCCTTGCGCGCGGATCAACTCGACCGCGTTCTGCACTTGCGTCAGCGTCTTGAGGCCCAGGAAGTCGAACTTCACCAGCCCCGCCTTTTCCACCCATTTCATGTTGAACTGGGTCGCCGGCATGTCCGAGCGTGGGTCTTGGTAAAGCGGCACCAGCTTGTCGAGCGGCCTGTCCCCGATCACGACCCCCGCCGCGTGGGTGGAGGCGTTGCGCAGCAGCCCCTCCAACTTCTCGGCATAGTCCAACAGCCGCTTGACGGGGTTGGTGCGCCCTTCGCGCTTGTCCTGCTCACTTTCGCGGGCGGCATCGCGCAGGCGCGGCTCATCGGCCAGGGCTTTGGTGATCGAAACCGGCTTCACGCCTTCCACCGGGATCATCTTGGAAAGCTGGTCGCACTGGCCGTAAGGCATGCCCAGCACGCGGCCGACATCGCGCACGGCGGCCTTGGACAAAAGCGCGCCGAAGGTGATGATCTGCCCGACCTTGTCGCGGCCATATTTTTCCTGGACGTACTGAATGACCTCTTCGCGGCGATCCATGCAGAAGTCGATGTCGAAATCCGGCATCGAGACACGTTCGGGGTTCAGGAACCGCTCGAACAGCAGGGCATAACGCAAAGGGTCCAAATCGGTGATCGTCAGCGCATAGGCCACCAGACTGCCTGCGCCCGAGCCGCGCCCCGGCCCCACCGGAATGTCGTGGTCCTTGGCCCATTTGATGAAGTCGGCCACGATCAGGAAATAGCCGGGGAAGCCCATTCCTTCGATGATGCCGAGCTCGTAGTCGAGCCGCTTTTCGTAGTCTTCGACGGATGCGGCATGGGGGATGACGGCCAGGCGCGCTTTCAACCCCTCCTCCGACTGGCGCCGCAGTTCCGCCACCTCGTCATCGGCGAATTTGGGCAGGATCGGATCGCGCCCATAGGCCTTGAACGCACAGCGCTTGGCGATCTCGACCGTGTTTTCCAGCGCCTCTGGCAGGTCAGCAAACAAGGCCGCCATTTCGGACTGTGACGCGAAATGGTGGCGCGGGGTGACGCGCCGCCGGGGCGCCTGTTGATCCACGTAGGCGCCTTCGGCGATGCACAGAAACGCGTCATGGGCCTCGTGCATGGATGGGTCGGGGAAATAAACGTCGTTGGTGGCGACCAGGGGCAGGCCGCGGGCATAGGCTTGTTCCACATGGAAGCGCTCGGTCGGCTCCGGCTGGATCTGGCGCTGCAATTCCACGTAAAGTCGGTCGCCATAAATGCCATGGAGCCGTCCAAGTACCGCTTCGGCCTTTGCCTCCTGCCCGTCGGCCACAAGCCGTCCCACCGCGCCGTTCGGCCCGCCGGTTAGGCAGATGAGGCCTGCTTCGTGGGCCTCCAACTCCTCCAAGGTGACCTGGGGCACCATCTCGGGGCGCGACAGGTAGAGGCAGGAATTGAGCGCCATCAAGTTTTCATACCCGGCTTCATTCTGGGCCAGCAGAACGATGGGGGCGGGTTTGCGCGGCTTCTCGCCCGGCGCGGCCGGATCGTGCATGACGTCGACCTGACAGCCCATGATCGGCTGGATGCCCTTGCCGGCCAGCGCCGTCGCGGCCTCAAGGGCGGCGAACATGTTGTTGGTGTCGGTCACCGCCACGGCGGGCATGTCCGCCCCTGCCACGAGATCGGGCAATTTCTTCAGCCGCACTGCGCCTTCCAGCAGCGAATATTCGGTATGCAGTCGCAGATGTATGAATCGGGGATCGGCCATGGGCTATCCCTAGCGGTCCGAGGTCCGCGCTGGAAGGGTGGGAAAGCTTAGCCATTTGGAAAAGTATGCTTGACGTGAAGAAGGCGGCATGTATCACTTAGCCACATGGATAACTATAAGCTCGACGCCCTCTTCGCCGCTTTGGCCGACCCGACCCGCCGGGCCATCGTGGCGCGGCTGACAGCGGGCGACGTCTCCGTCTCGGCCCTGGCTGACCCCCATGACATGGCACTGCCCAGCTTCCTCAAGCACCTGTCCCGTCTGGAGGCGGCGGGCCTGGTGCGCAGCCGCAAGGAAGGCCGGACACGTATCTGCACCCTTCACCCCGAAGCCCTGGCGGCGGCGACCACTTGGATCGATGCGCAACGCGCCCTTTGGGAGGCGCGGCTTGACCGGATGGAAGCGCTCGCCCTCGACATCGAAAGGAAAGACCAATGACGACGGAATTCCAAACCTTCGACGTGGCCCGCCGGGTTGCCGTCTCGCCCGAGACCCTGTTCCGCTGCTGGACAGACCCCGCGCTCAAGGCCCGCTGGTTCGCAGGCGGCAACGGGCCGGATTGGACCACGCTGGATTATTCGCTCGACCCCTGCGAAGGCGGCGAAGAAATCGCCCGCTTCAAACACGACAAGATGGGGGCCATCACCTATCGCGCCCGCCTGATCGAGATACGCGCGCCGGTCCGCCTGATCTACAGCTACGAAATGCGGGCCGGGGACGACCGGATTTCCGCCTCGTTATCCACCGCCAACTTTGCGGCTGCGGATGGGGGCACGACCCTCACCTACACCGAACAGATCGTGTTCCTGGATGGTCAGGACAGCCTCGCCACGCGCCTTCCGGGAACCGAGGACCTGCTGGAAAAGCTCATCCGTTTCGCCCCCTCAACGGAAATCGTCGCCTGACTGGTCTGCCACATCTTAGATAATGGGACATTCAAGCCATGACCTTTGACCCCAAGCGCGACCTGAAACTCACCCGAAGCTTTGCCGCCAGTCCTGCCAATGTCTGGCGCTGTTGGACAGAGCCGGACCTGCTCTCCAAATGGTTCGCGCCCGACCCTGTGACCGTCCTCTCTGCTAAGGTCGACCCTGTCCCCGGCGGTGTTTTCGAGGTCGTCATGCAGATCCCCGGCGAAGCGCCCATGAATGAGCCGCCGGGCTGCATCCTTCTGGCAGATCCGGCCCGGCGCCTTGTCTGGACCAGCGCCTTGGGGCCGCACTTCGCACCCAACCCCCTGGGCGACGCACCCGGCGCCTTCCAGTTCACGGCCGATATCACGCTGGCACCGGACGGGTCTGGCACATCCTACACCGTGCTGCTGCGCCACGCGCGTGCCGCCGACCGCGACGCCCATGACGCGATGGGGTTTGAGATGGGATGGGGCGCCGCCGCCGCGCAGTTGGATGCGCTCGCTCAAAGTCTTTGATGAAAGCCGCCGCTGCGTTCACCCCACAAGGGTTAGATAGACGGCATTCACGGCCACACCGATCACCGCGGCTGTCAGAACATAGAGAAACGCGCCGCTCCACCCGCAGGCCTGTAGCAGCAGGCCGCGGTTATCGAACCGAAAGCGAAACTGCCGCAACGCCACATAACCGCACCACATATTGCCCAGATACAGCGCGGCGCCGACAACCGCGATCAACGCGCCGATCAATTGCACCCCCAGGGCCACGGGCGTCGACAGCATCGGATGGACCACCATCGCGTCCATTCCCCCGATCATGGCGCCGCCAACGGGGCCGCCCGCATTTCCCGCCACATCCACGCCGATGGCCACCAAAGTCCCCGACAGAAGATAGACCTTCAGGTGGTCGGTAATGTCATGGATCGTATCGACGAGGTTCATGCCGCGACCACACCATGGCGCTGCCGCCCGATCAAGCGGCACCCCCCGAGATGGAAGCTCGCCGCGACATGCTTGCCCCTTGCAGGCAGCGCCCCGCATCCGTCTAATGCGGCCTCGATCACCCCGCCCCTCCTACGCCGCATCGGAGGGGGCCCCGGGGCGGACCGGTATCGCGGCGGACCAACACCGATGGAGATCCCCTTCCGCCTCAACGGCGAAGACGTCACCGCACAGATCGACGACCCCACCACCACCTTGCTCGACTGGCTCCGCGACCGGGGCCTGACCGGCACGAAGGAAGGCTGCAACGAAGGCGATTGCGGCGCCTGTTCGGTCGTGGTCACCGGCGAGGATGGCCCCAAGGCCCTGAACGCCTGCATCCTCTTCCTGCCCCAACTGACCGGGAAAGCCGTCCGCACCGTGGAAGGCATCGCCGCTCCCGATGGCACGCTGCACCCTGTCCAACAGGCCATGATCGACCTGCATGGCAGCCAATGCGGCTTCTGCACGCCGGGCTTCATCACCACCATGGCCGCCGCCCATGCCAACGGCGCCACCGACCATGAAGACCAGATCGCCGGCAATCTCTGCCGCTGCACCGGCTACGCCCCCATCCTGCGTGCCGCCCGCGCCGCCCAAGTCGCGCCGGTCCCCGACCACATGCGCGATACTCCCATCACTGGTCCACAAATACTCAAATCCAACCATCATCACCCGCGAAGCGCCGATGAATTGGCGGATTGGTATGCCGCCAATCCCGATGCCACGCTGATCGCTGGCGCCACGGATGTAGGTCTTTGGGTCACCAAGCAATTCCGCGACCTGGGCCAAGTTGCCTTCCTTACCGGTTGCGACGACCTCAAGGGCGTCTCAGTGACCGAAACGGAGATCTCCATCGGTGCGATGACCGATATGGAAACCCTGCGCCACGCCGTCGCCCCCCACCATCCCAGCTTCGCGGAGCTGATCCGGCGATACGGCTCCGTCCAGGTGCGCAATGCCGCGACCATCGGGGGCAACATCGCCAATGGCTCGCCCATCGGGGACAGCCCGCCGCCGCTGATTGCCCTGGGTGCAACCCTTCACCTGCGCCGCGGGGACGAAAGACGCAGGTTGGCACTGGAAGATTTCTTCCTCGATTACGGCAAGCAAGATCGCCGCCCGGGCGAATTCGTCACCCATGTCACCTTCCCGCGCCAGGCCGACACGCTTAGCTGCCACAAACTGTCCAAACGCTTCGACCAAGACATCTCGGCAGTCTGCGGGGCGTTCAACCTGCCCGTTGCGGATGGCGTGATCTGCGGCCCCCGCATCGCCTTTGGTGGCATGGCGGGCATTCCGAAGCGGGCGGGCCACGTTGAAGCTGCGCTCGACGGTCAGCCGCCCACGACGGACATTCTCCGCTTGGCGGCAAAATCCTTGCGTAAGGATTTTTCACCGCTGAGCGACATGCGGGCCTCTGCTGAGTACCGTTTGGCTGCGGCGGAGGGGATGCTGATCCGGCTCGCGGAAGATGCGCCGTCGCTTCTGGACGTCGATCCATGAGCGTCGCCAAGCCCTTGCCCCATGAAAGCGCACGGCTCCACGTCACGGGGACGGCGCGCTATACCGACGACATCCCCGCGCCTGCGGGTTGCCTGCACTTGGCTTTCGGCCTCTCGGACCAGGCTTGCGGCACGCTGGAGGCGCTGGACCTCAGTGCGGTGCGTGCCGCGCCCGGTGTGGCAGCGGTGCTGGCGGCGGCCGATCTGGCGCCCATGCCCGATTGCTCCCCCTCGGCCCAGGATGAGCCGCTGCTTTGTACGGGCGAGGTGCAGTATGCGGGCCAGCCGCTTTATGTGGTCGTGGCCGACAGCCATCTGAATGCGCGGCGAGCCGCCCGCTTGCACCGGGCGCAGGTCACGGAACGACCTGCGCTGCTGACCATCGAGGATGCGATTGCTGCGGAAAGCTGGTTCGACGGTGGACCGCGGATCTGGAGCGATGGCGACGTCGAGGCCGGTCTGGCTGCCGCGCCGCACAGGCTGAGCGGCGAGATCGAAATCGGGGGCCAGGAGCATTTTTACCTGGAAGGCCAAGCCGCGCTGGCCGTACCGTCTGAGGCGGGCGAGATGCATATTCTCACTTCGACCCAGCACCCCACAGAGATCCAGCACAAGGTGGCCGACGCCTTGGGCTTGCCGATGCATGCCGTGCGCTCGGAAGTGCGGCGCATGGGCGGCGGTTTTGGTGGAAAGGAAAGTCAGGGCAATGCCCTGGCCATTGCTTGCGCCCTTGCCGTGCGCCTGACGGGCAGGCCCTGCCGGATGCGCTATGACCGTGACGACGACTTCCTCGTTACCGGCAAGCGCCATGATTTCCGCATCGCCTATGAGGTCGGGCATGACGCGGCGGGCCGTATCCACGCCATTCGTTTCAAGCACTGGACCCGCTGCGGCTGGGCGCAGGACCTGTCACTGCCGGTGGCGGATCGCGCCATGCTCCATGCCGATAACGCCTACGACATTCCGGCCATGGAGATCACGTCTTGGCGGCTTAGGACCAACACTCAGTCGGCGACGGCCTTCCGGGGGTTTGGGGGGCCCCAGGGGATGCTGGGGATAGAGCGGGTTTTGGATCACGTGGCCCATGCGGTGGGCCGGGATCCGTTGGATGTGCGGCGGCTGAATTTCTATGCAGATGGCGTGAGCGAGGGGCCAGCCCCTCGCGCTCCCCGGGATATTTCTGCCAGGAAGAAGGGGAAGACCCATTATGGGCAGGAGGTCTCGGACTTCTGCCTGAACGCGCTGGTCGCGCGGTTGGCGGAAGGATGCGACTATGCTGGGCGGCGGGCGCGTGTGGCGGCGTGGAACGCTGCCAATCCGGTGCTGAAGCGGGGGATTGCGCTGACGCCGGTGAAGTTCGGGATTTCGTTCACGCTTACCCATCTGAACCAGGCGGGGGCTTTGGTGCATGTCTATAATGACGGGTCGATCCATCTGAACCATGGCGGCACCGAGATGGGGCAAGGGCTCCATTCCAAGGTCTGTCAGGTGGCGGCTGATCGGTTCGGCTGTGACATTGCGCGGGTGAAGGTGACGGCCACGGATACCGGCAAGGTGCCCAACACGTCGGCTACGGCGGCGTCGTCGGGTGCAGATCTGAATGGTATGGCGGTGAAGGCGGCCTGCGACACGATCCGGGACAGGATGGCGGCGCAATTGGCGGCGGAGCATCAGGCTGACCCGGCTGATGTGGTATTTGTGGGCGATAAGGTGCGGGTGGCCGGGGCCGAGTATGGGTTCGAGGAAGCGGCGGCCAAGGTCTATATGGCACGCGTGTCGCTGTCTGCCACAGGGTTTTACGCGACACCTGACATTACCTGGGATCGCGTGGCGGGCAAGGGGCGGCCGTTTTACTACTTTGCCTATGGGGCTGCCTGTTCGGAAGTGGTGATCGACACGCTGACGGGCGAAAACCGCATTCTGCGAACCGATATTCTGCATGATGCGGGGGCGTCGCTGAACCCCGCTTTGGATATTGGCCAGGTTGAGGGCGGGTTCGTGCAAGGTGCAGGTTGGCTCACCACGGAGGAGTTGGTCTGGGACGGGGCCGGGCGTCTGCGCACCCATGCGCCCAGCACCTACAAGATACCCTGCGCGTCAGACGTGCCGCCGGTTTTCAACGTGGCGCTTTGGGATGTGGAGAATAGGGAGGCGTCTATCTACCGCTCCAAAGCGGTGGGGGAGCCGCCTTTGATGCATGGGATCAGTGTCTTGATGGCCCTGTCCTATGCGGTGGCCGCCTGCGGGTCTGGCTACCCGAACTTGCACGCCCCCGCCACGGCGGAGCGGGTGCTGGGGGCCGTGCGGGCGATGCGATGAGCGTGGATGTTGGGCGTCTGGGGGCGCTGATCGCCGCCCATGGGCCCGTTGCGCGGGTTGTCGTGGCCGAGGCGCGGGGGTCGGTGCCCCGGGGGGTGGGCACGTCCATGGTGGTCTGGCGCGATGGGTTCCAGGGGACCATCGGGGGCGGCGCACTGGAATGGCGCGCGCTGGAGATGGCGCGTCAGGTGTTGAACGAGGGCGCGCCGAGGGTGGAACGGATGCCCTTGGGCCCCGCTTTGGGCCAGTGCTGTGGCGGAGCGGTGACCTTGGTGGCGGAGCGCTTGGAGGCCGTGCCGGACCTGCCCTGGCTGCGGCGGGTGGAGGGCACGGCGGAGGCGCCAGCCGGGAAAGATTACCTCTTTCGAAACGGGTGGTTGAGGGAAGATGCCGCAACTGCGACCCGCGATATCTGGGTCTGGGGGGCGGGCCATGTGGGGCGGGCCATTACGGCCATTCTGGCGCCCTTGCCCGACCTGTCGGTCACCTGGGTCGATACCGATGACGCGCGGTTTCCGCCCGTGCCGGAGGGAGTGACGCAGCTTGTGGCTGCCGACCCGGCGCGCGCCATGGTCCACGCGCCCAAGGGGGCCGAGCACCTTGTTCTGACCTATTCGCACGATATCGACTTGGCGTTGTGCCATGCGGCGCTGACACGAGGGTTCGTGTTTTGCGGCTTGATCGGGTCGGCCACGAAATGGGCGCGGTTCCGGTCGCGCCTGGCTGATCTGGGCCATGACCCCGCCGATATCGCGCGCATCACCTGCCCCATCGGGGACCCGGCGCTGGGAAAACATCCGCAGGCCATTGCGGTGGGCGTCGTGGGCCGTCTACTCTCGCCAGGGTTGTCGGGGACGGCAACGAAGGGGACCGTTTCTTGACCGCACTTCTGGACCTTTCGGGACTGACCAAGACCTATCCTGGCGTGGTGGCCAATGATGGTGTGTCTTTCTCGATCGCGGCCGGGGAAATCCACGCCTTGCTGGGGGAAAACGGCGCCGGGAAATCGACCCTTGTGAAGATGATCTACGGTTTGGTTTCGCCGGATTCCGGGACGATGCGGTTGAGCGGCGCGTCGTATACCCCCCAGGACCCGCGCGCGGCGCGGGCGTCGGGCGTGGCGATGGTGTTTCAGCATTTCTCGTTGTTCGAGGCGTTGAGCGTGGCGGAGAATGTGGGCCTCGGGATGGAGAACCCGCCGAAGCTGCGCGACCTTAGCCAACGGATACGAGAGGTGTCAGAGGCGTATGGCCTGCCGCTGGACCCGGCACGGCGCGTCGGCGACCTGTCGGCGGGGGAACGGCAGCGGGTCGAGATCGTGCGCTGTCTGCTGCAAGACCCGCGGCTGTTGATCATGGATGAGCCGACCTCGGTCCTGACCCCGCAGGAGGTGGACATTCTGTTCACCACCTTGCGGCAACTGGCCAAGGAAGGCACTGCGATCCTGTATATCTCTCACAAGCTTGAAGAAATTCGCACGCTTTGCGATGCCGCCACGATTTTGCGCGGCGGCAAGGTTGTGGGGGACTGTAACCCCCGTGAGGTGTCCGCCGCGGAGCTAGCCGAGCGGATGGTGGGCACGGCCTTGGTGGCGCCGAAGGCCAGCAAGGCGCTGACGGGAGAGGAGATCTTGCGGGTCGAGGCGCTGTCACTGCCGCCCGCCTCGCAGTTCGGCACGCCGCTTCGGGATATCTCGCTGAGCTTGCGAGCGGGCGAGGTGCTGGGCATTGGCGGAGTGGCAGGGAACGGGCAGGATGAGCTGCTGGGCGCCTTGTCGGGTGAACGGGTGAGTGCCGCGCAATGCGTTTTTCTGGAAGGGCAGGACGTATCGCGCCTGGGGCCGCGCGCACGGCGCAAGGCGGGCCTGCTGGCCGCGCCTGAGGAACGGTTGGGCCACGCGGCGGCCCCCGACATGAGCCTGACAGAGAATGCGGCCATGACGGCGGCGGCCCGCAAGGGTCTGCTGTGGCGGGGTTTCGTCGATTGGGCGGGCGCGAAGGGCTTCGCGCAAGACGTGATCGCAGCCTTTGATGTGCGCACCCCGGGGCCCGGCGTGGCGGCGCGGGCGCTGTCTGGGGGAAATCTGCAGAAATTCGTGATCGGGCGCGAAGTTCTTCAAGACCCGAAGGTTCTGGTGGTGAACCAGCCCACCTGGGGCGTCGATGCCAGTGCCGCCGCTGCCATTCGGCAGGCATTGTTGGACTTGGCGGCGGACGGTGCGGGCGTCATCGTGATCAGCCAGGATTTGGATGAGCTTTTGGAGATCTCCGACCGGTTCGCGGCGCTCAATGAAGGGCGATTGGGTGCGCCTGTGCCCACTGCGGACCTGACCATAGAGCAGATCGGGTTGATGCTGGGCGGGGCCCACGACATGGAGCGGGTCCATGTTTGAGCGGGCGACATTTGTTCGGAGGGGCCGTGGGTGTTTGTTGCCCCTTGGGGGCTGTTCTGGGGCTCTGTCCCAAACACCAAGATATTGGCCAGATGAGAGACCAGGCGGGGCGCGCGCGTGATCCGGTTGGAACGCAGGCCCACGTCGTCAAAGGCTTGGGGGGCGGCATCGCCACTTCTGGCAGTGGCGTTGACGATGGTGGCGGGCGGGCTGATGTTCGCGGCTTTGGGCAAGGACCCGTTCCTGGCCATCCGCACGATATTCTGGGACCCGATCTTCGGAGAGTTCGCCTGGTATTTTCGCGGCCAGCTTCTGGTAAAGGCCGCGCCCCTTATTCTGATCGCGGTGGGCCTTGCCCTGGGGTTTCGGGCGGGCATCTGGAATATCGGGGCAGAGGGGCAATACATCATCGGGGCCATTTGTGGGGCGGCGGCGGGGTTGGTATTCTATCCGGCGGAGACGCGGCTGATTTTTCCCATGATGGTGGTTTTCGGCGCGTTGGGGGGCTTTCTTTGGGCCATGATCCCCGCGCTGTTGAAGGTGCGGTTCGGGACCAATGAGATATTGGTGTCGCTGATGCTCGTCTACGTGGCCGAGAACATCCTCGCCTCGGCAGCGGTAAGCTGGTTGCGCAACCCCGATGCGGTGGGCTTTCCCGGTTCGCGGAACCTGAGCCAATGGCCTGCAGCGGCCAACCTTGAATTGATCGAGGGGACGGGGGCCCATTGGGGTGTGATGGCGGCCGTGGTCGCGGTGATCTTCGCGCAAGTCATGCTGACGCGGCATTTGATCGGGTTTCAGATCCGTTTGACCGGGGCGGCCCCCCGCGCGGCGCGGTTTGCAGGCGTGCGACCCGCGCGCCTCGTGGTGCTGTGCCTCGGCGTGGCAGGGGCGCTGGCGGGGATGGCGGGCTTGTTCGAAGTGGCGGGCCCGGCGGGACAGATCAGCATCGACTTCGCCTCGGGCTACGGGTTCACGGCGATCATCGTGGCGTTTCTGGGCAGGCTCAACCCGCTGGGCATCGTGGCGGCGGGGCTGCTGATGGCGCTGACCTATGTGGGGGGCGACAATGCGGCAGGGAACCTTGGCATCCCGGGGGCGGCGATATCGGCGTTTCAGGGGATGCTTTTGTTTTTCCTGCTGGCCGTGGATGTGCTGACGAACTTTCGGGTGCGCATCGGGGCGCGCAAGGTTGCGCCCTTTTCGGGGGGGCCGGGCTGATGGATCTAGGCGCGATTTCCCCCACCCTCCTGATCGCCTCGCTGATGGTGGCGGCGACGCCGATCCTGTTGGCCGCCTTGGGCGAGATGATGGTTGAGAAGGCGGGTGTGCTGAACCTGGGTGTCGAGGGCATGATGATCATGGGCGCCGTGGCGGGCTTCATCGCCGCAGTCGAAGGCGGCTCACCCTGGTTGGGATTTTTCACGGCGGCAATGGCGGGCGCTGGCATGGCGCTGCTCTTTGGGTTTTTGACGCAGGTGCTGCTGTCGAACCAAGTGGCCACGGGGCTGGCGCTGACGCTGTTCGGGCTGGGTCTATCGGCCCTGCTGGGCCAAGGCTATGTGGGCATCAAGGCGGAATCGCTTGGGCGGGTCGATCTAGGCTGGTTGAGCGATCTGCCGTTCTTTGGCCGGGTGGTCTTTGGCCACGACCCCATCGTCTATCTGAGCTTGGTCTTGGTGGCCGCCGTCTGGGCCTTCTTGCGCTTCAGCCGGGCGGGCTTGATCCTGCGGGCGGTGGGCGAAAGCCACGATGCGGCCCATGCGTTGGGCTACAACGTGCTGCGGGTTCGCATGATGGCCATCGCCTTCGGCGGCGCCTGTGCGGGCCTCGGCGGCGCGTATCTCAGCCTGGTGCGTGTCCCGCAATGGACCGAGGGTATGACCGCAGGCGCCGGTTGGATCGCGCTGGCCATCGTGGTCTTCGCCTCCTGGCGGGCGGGCCGCGTTCTGATCGGTGCCTATTTGTTTGGCGGCATCACCGTCTTGCAGCTCAACTTGCAGACGGCAGGCGCCCGGATCCCCGTCGAGCTGCTCAGCGCCGCGCCTTACCTTGTCACCATCCTCGTGCTGGTGTTGATATCGAGCCGCGCCGGGCGGGGCGGGGATGCGCCCGCCGACCTTGGCAAACCATTCCACGCCTCCGCCTGAAAGAGGGGCGTATCAACTGGGGAGTTATCCATGAAACGCAGAACCATTCTGGCGGGTGCCATCGCACTTGGCCTCGCCACACCGGCCTTTGCCGAAGATCCACTGAAAGTGGGCTTCGTCTATGTCGGTCCCATCGGCGATGGCGGCTGGACGTTCCAGCATGACCAGGGTCGCCTGGCTGTCGAGGAAGCCTTCGGCGACAAGGTTGAGACGATCTATCAGGAAAGCGTGCCCGAAGGCGCCGATGCCGAGCGGGTTATCACCCAGATGGCGCTGCAAGGCGCAGACATCATCTTCACCACGTCCTTCGGCTACATGGACGCCACCAACGCCGTGGCCGCCAAGTTCCCCGATGTGAAGTTCGAACATGCCACCGGCTTCAAGCGCGAACACCCGAACGTCTCGACCTATGACGCGCGCTTCTACGAAGGCCGCGCCGTCATCGGCCATATCGCCGGGAACATGACCGAGACCAACAAGATCGGCTACATCGCGTCCTTCCCGATCCCCGAGGTGATCCAGGGCATCAACTCCGCCTATCTGCACGCCGCCAAGGTGAACCCGGATGTGGAGATGGTGGTGAGTTGGGTCTACACGTGGTTCGACCCCGCAAAAGAAGCAGACGCCGCCCGCGCCATGATCGACCAGGGCGTGGACGTCATCATGCAGCACACCGATTCAACCGCGCCCCAGGCCGCCGCTGCCGAGGCCAATGAAAACGGTGGCCGCGTCTTCACCTTCGGTCAGGCCTCCGACATGTCGGCCTTCGCCCCCGTGCCGCGCGTCGCGTCCATCATCGACGATTGGTCGCCCTACTACATCAAACGCGTGGGCGAGTTGATGGACGGCACCTACGAGCAGACAGCAAGCTGGGGCGGCATGCCCGAAGGCGAGGTCGTGATCGGCGAGATCACCGACGCCGTGCCCGCCGAGGTGAAAGCCGAAGCCCTCGCCATGGTCGAAGCCATCACAGCGGGCGAGTATCACCCGTTCACCGGCCCCATCAACAAACAGGACGGCACGGCCTGGCTGGCCGACGGAGAAGTCGCCGATGATGGTGCCCTGGCCACCATGGATTTCTATGTGGAGGGCATTTCGGGCGACATCCCGAACTGATCCTTTTCGCTTTGTTGGAAGCTGCGACGCCCGGGCCTTTGGTCCGGGCGTTTTGCGATTTGGGGTTGGTTTGCGGGACTCTCGAGAAATTCGCCAACTTCTTGATGATACCTTTGAACACAAAATTGGTTACTGATACTCTCGCGGAATGGCAGCAAAAATTTCCCGCGAAAGGTTGGCGGACCTGCTCGTCGATCCGAGAGAGAGCCTCGACTTTGAGGTTAAGAACTGGCTCGACCTCCAAGGATCCAACGAAGATAAAGCAACCTTCGCTAAGGCTGTGCTAGCGATTTCTAACCACGGTGGTGGTTTTATCGTGCTTGGCCTCGTTGAAGCTGACGAGGGCATTGTTGAGGCCGAGGACCGCCCCGCTACGCTCGATGCATATAGCCAAGACCTAATCAATGGCATCGTGCAGAACTATTGCGATCCACCTTTTCACTGCGCAGTTCACATTATTCCCAATCCCGCAGGCGCTTTGTTCCCAGTAGTGGTTATTCCTGGAGGGCATCGCGTTCCAGTTCGCGCGCGCCGCTCTGGACCCAACGGCAACACTGTTTCAAACAATGCGATTTATGTTCGAAAGCCGGGGCCTAGGAGCGAGGCACCACAGAGCGCACAAGACTGGGACGATCTCTTGAGCCGGTGCCTGCGAAATCGGCGTGACGAAATGCTCGATCAGATAAGAGACCTCATCTCCGGGGCAGTACCCCAGATTGAGCAAGCTGCCGAACCCGAAAGACTCGATAAGTGGATAGAGAGTGGCTTCTCTCGCTGGACAGAACTAACTGAGGCGCTCCCAGCCAATGTGGGGCCACGCCTTCCGCATGGTAGCTATTGCTTTGCATATGAACTCATTGGCGAACGGCGGCAGATTGAACCTGCCCGTATTCCCGAGTTACTCAAGGCCAGCGTGGTTCGTCACACAGGTTGGCCTCCATTCTGATATCCAACACGCGACGGTATTGCACCATACCCCATTGATGGTGTTGTGGAGTGCTGGATTGGCGGCGATCCCCAGACACCTTGCGAAGATAGAGATGCTGCCCATTCTGATTTTTGGCGCATTCATCCCGACGGCTTCGCGTTCTTGCTCAGGGGGTTTCAGGAAGATACCGCAGACGCTCAGCGACCAGGACGCGCGCCGGTGGCACCTGCAACGTTGTTTGACACCACCTTGCCTGTCTGGAGAGTTGGCGAGGCTCTTCTCCATGCGAGGAGCTTAGCGAATAATCTCTTCGAGGGGCCGACCACTGTCCGGTTTGTTGCTACTTACGAAGGACTTGCTGGCCGGTCATTGACAAGCCTGAATAACCGCAGGCACGTCTGGGAAGGCAGGATTTCTCATCAAGACTCAATTACTCTGAACACACACGTCGATACGCAAGCCATTGAGACTAATCTGCCGGAGATCATACACCCGCTATTATCCCCACTCTACGCGCTGTTTGAACCGCGCCGGGTTTGCCGGAGGCTCCAACTCCTGAGTAGGATGGAGCATCATGAGCAAGACGACGAACAAGT
>CANLTZ010000008.1 GCA_947494145.1 uncultured Jannaschia sp.
CAGACCGCCGAGATCGGGATCATATGCGCCAGGTTCAATGTCGAGATCGGCGCCTGACGGACGTTGGCGTAGAGATGTCCAGGCAACGACCCGAGCCAGGCCTCCACCGCGTTCAGCGTTTCCGGAATGCAGGTGAAGTCGCGCCCCTGGACGACCTTCTCGGCGGCTTTGATCTTGGCGTCCGCCGCCCGCTCATCGTCGTCCCAGACCGTGATCGTCGCAGTCACATAGGCCGCGCCGACGATATCGCTACCGAGTTCCTGTAGGGCCTCATCGGCGTCGAGTGCCTTGTTGTCGGCATCCGAGTCCAAAAGCGTCGAGGCCTCGTTGGTCATCACCTCCTTCAGGATCGCGGCGACCGATTTGCGCTTGGCGAACCATTGGCGGCGGATGCGGGTGAAGAGTTTGGTCGCGTCGGTCTTGTCGAGACAGATGGCGCGCGTTGCCCAGCGATACTCGAAGGCCTGAGCGTTGAGTTCGTCGAGCAGACCCGGCCAGGTCGATGTCGGGAACCCGACGATGGAGAGCGTGCGCAGATGGGCATTGCCCAGGCGCGGCGCGAGACCACCGACGAGCGGCTCGTCGGCGAGATAGGCATCGAGATGCATCGGCGTCTCGGGGACGCGGACGGATTGCCGCCGCGTCGAAATCGTCGAATGCAGATAGCTCAGCGTCTCCTCGTCGGTGAGCCAAGCGGCTTCCGGCATGAAACCTTCGAAGAGGTCGAGCAGCCGATCGCTGCGCGACCGAAACGCGGCGAGATGTTCGCGCGGGTTCGCGCCCTTGCTCGGGGCATCCTCGAACAGCCATCCGCTCGCGCGGCTCGTATCGTCGGCGGGCGGCATCCAGGTCAGGGTCAGGAAGTAGCGGCTCTCATAGTGAGACGACGCCTCCTCGAATTGCGCGCGGCGCTCGGCATCGACCAGCGCAGACACCGGATCGGGAAATTCCGACAGCGGATAGTCGCGCGCCGGGATGCGCTGCGCTTCGACGAAGACCGTCCAACCCGACCCCAGGCGTCGCAGCGCGCTGTTGAGTCTCGCGGCCGTCGCGACCAGCTCGGCAGGTGTCGCGGAATCGAGATCGGGACCGCGAAACCGCGCGGTGCGCTGGAAACTCCCATCCTTGTTCAGGATCACGCCTTCGCCGATCAGGGCCGCCCAGGGCAGGAAATCGGCGAGCAGCGCGGCTTTGGAGCGATATTCGGCGAGGTGCATCATCTCCTCACACCCCCATCCAGGTTGGGTAACGGAGGTGGCGGCGCGCGACGTCGGCGATCTGCGCGTCGCGCTTGGCGGCGTAGACCGCCAGCATGTGACCGATGGCCCAGAGGGCGAGCCCGACCAGCCAGAGCCGAAGCCCGAGACCGACGGCGGCGGCAATCGTCCCGTTGGCGATCGCGATGGTGCGCGGGGCACCGCCAAGCAGTATCGGCTCGGTGAGTGCGCGATGCACGGGCGCGGTGAAGCCGGGAATGTCGGTGGGATCGCTCATACGAGCACGCCGCCACCGAAGGAGAAGAAGCTGAGAAAGAAGCTCGAAGCCGCGAAGGCGATTGAGAGCCCGAACACGATCTGCACGAGCCGCCGCGCGCCGCCCGACGTGTCCCCGAACGCGAGCGTCAGGCCGGTGATGATGATGATCATGACCGCGACGATCTTGGCGACTGGGCCTTCGATGGATTCGAGGATCGCCTGAAGCGGCGCTTCCCAGGGCATGCCTGAGCCGGCGGCCTCGGCCTGTCCGGCGGCCAGCAGGAAGCCGAGCGCGAGAGCGGACGCATAGAGCGGCGCGCGGGGATGGAGTTGGAGGGTTCGGGTCATGGAGCGGTTCCTTTCGGGTTGGTGAGAAGGGAGTGGAGCGCGTAATCGCCTTGCTCGGTGAGGCCTGTGACGCGCGCGAGGTCCGCGAGACGGCGATCGCTGCCCCGTCCTTGAAGGACGGCGAGCACGTCGATGGTCTCCGCGATCAGGGCTCGCGGGACGGTGACGACGGCTTCCTGGATGAGCTGTTCGAGACGGCGCAGCGCGCCGATGGCCGAACCCGCGTGGATCGTGCCGATGCCGCCGGGATGGCCCGTGCCCCAGGCCTTCAGCAAGTCGAGGGCTTCAGACCCACGCACTTCGCCGATCGGGATACGATCCGGGCGCAGGCGTAGAGACGAGCGGACGAGATCGGACAGCGTCGCGACGCCGTCCTTTGTGCGCAGCGCGACCAGGTTGGGCGTCGTGCATTGCAGCTCGCGCGTGTCCTCGATCAGCACCACGCGGTCGTTTGTCTTGGCGACTTCGGCCAGTAGCGCATTCGTGAGTGTTGTTTTACCGGTCGAGGTGCCGCCCGCGACGAGGATATTGGCTCGGGAGAAAACGGCTTCGCGCAATGCCTCGGCGGCGGCACTATCCATGATTCCGGCGTCGACATAATTGTCGAGCGTGAAGACGGCGACGGCGGGCTTGCGGATCGCGAAGGTCGGGGCCGCGACGACAGGCGGTAGTAATCCCTCGAAGCGCTCGCCGGTTCCGGGCAACTCGGCGGATACGCGCGGCGCATCCGCATGGACTTCCGCGCCGACATGATGGGCGACCAGGCGGACAATCCGCTCGCCATCGTCGGGTGAAAGTCCAGTTCCGGTATCGCAAAGGCCTTCGCCGAGCCGGTCGACCCACAGTCGACCGCAGGGATTGAGCATCACCTCGACGACAGCGTCCTCGTCGAGCCACGCCGCGATATCCGCGCCAAGCGCCGTACGGAGCATACGGGACCCGCGCTCGATCGCTGCTGATTTGAGAGTGTGGACGGTCATTTGCGGCCCCGCATCTGGTTACGGGGTCGATCAAGAAGACCTGAACTAGATCAATCGCAACAGGTTTTGGGGCGTAGTAGTGGGGCGTCGTAGAGCGGCAGGGAAATGCGCCAGAGCTACATCAGTCGCCACATGCTCAGAGACTGTCATCTACAAAAGGCAACCTTCTATTGAAGGCGCTTCCTACTTGGACAAGGGATAATTGAGATACGGAATTAAGGAATTTGGAGCGGTTTCGCCGTCAGCGACGGAACGCGATGCACCCCACAGAGAAGCAAGCAGATGTAAAAACTGGCCTGTCTGGAAGAGTGAATGGCACAGCGTGATACCACTCACAGGATGATGCACGGGGATATCAAAATCGGAAGCCCGCTCGGGGTCAGAACCTTGGCCGTCGATGAGACGGACAACCCATGCTTTCGCGAGTTTAGTCACCGGATCGGATCCAGCCTGCAGACGGTCGCCTGTCTCGCCCGGCGCTCGGAGCGCGAAATCCTGAACGGCGCGGATCAGCAAACGGCGCTTGCAGCCCTTCGGATGGTTCAGCGCAGCGTCGCAGCAATCGCCTTCGTGCAACGCCTGCTTTACAATGAAACGCCCCAGCCCGATGCGACCCGGGACTTCATCGAGTCCCTCGGCGCGCATCTGAAGACGATCTATGACCGTCCCGACATCGATCTCGTGATCGGCGATACGGACGAACTGCCGGTTGCTCAGGCCCAGACCATCGGCCTCATTTTGTGTGAACTGATCACCAATGCCCTCCGGCATGGGTTCGATGAGCGTGAAGCTGGCGAAGTAAAAGTCTCCGTCACCGCGCTGCCGCCAGGCACAATCAGGTTGACTATCGAGGACAATGGCAAGGGGTACCCTGGCATTCCGCCAAGCGCACCGGAGCGCGGGATGGGACTTATTCGCGAGTTCACGGCGGACGCATGCGGGCGCATGAAATTGTTGGAGCGCGACCGCGGCATGGCTTGGCAGTTGGACCTGCCACTGAGATAGGACGGGTCTTTGATCGGTGCGGTTGCCTAAGTGGGTGAGCGCGATCCGCCGCTCCCCCGTCCCTCGTAGTAAAGCTTGAATACGCTGAGCATCACCAGATGCGCTAAGTGCGTTTCTCTTGGCGATAGCGCTCCGGGCTGACGCCGAGTCTTTGGGCGAAAGTGGCTGCCAGGTACTGCTCGCTGGAAAAACCGCAGGCGCGTACCACCACGGGGATCGGCACATCGGTGTCTGCCAGCATGCGTTTGGCGTGGCTGAGCCGTTTCTCGGCCAGAAATGCGTCGACGCTCCGGCCCGTCGTCGCCTCGAAGCTGCGCGTGAGTTGCCAGGGCGACAGGTCTGCTTCTGCCGCCAATTCGCCTATCGTGACGCCATCGGCCATGCGCGCATGCATAAGGGAGACCACACGGCTGAGCACCGCATCGGAAAGCATATGAGCGTTGCCGGGACGCAGCTCATCGGCACACTGAAACAGTCTAACCAAGATGATCTGAAAGAGCGCGTCGGCCCTCAGCGCCTGCATTGGTCCGCCCTGCGTCACCGTGCGCCAGAGGGCCGCGATAGAGTCCTCCAGTTCGGCATCGCTGAAGGTCACGTCGCGGGTCAGCACGTCGAGGTTCGAAAGCGGCGGCGCGTCGTCGCCGAAAATCGAAGCGACAAGATATTCGGAAAAACTGACGACTGTGACGTCATGGCGGCCATCGATATCGAAAGCCACGTTGGAATGGGATGGCTGGAAGCTCAATCCGGGTTTCGAAATGCGTCCTGACACCCAACCATGGCCCATATCGATTTTCATATGCGTCGATATCGGCGCTTTCACGAGGCCGATGCAGAGCGTATCGCTCATCTCGTCGGTCTCGCCATGCGCGTACTGACGGGCATGAAACACATCGAAAGGTAATTGCCCGGGCGTCGCCACTTCTGGCGCAAAGCGGCCATAGGCTTCCTTGTACCAAGCGGCAAACTGGGTTGCCGGCTGCACAGTCACGCCACAACCGTTTTTCGGTAACGAGCCGGGGTGATACCGAGATGCTTGGAGAAGGCTGTTGTCATATGCTGTTGGCTGGAAAAGCCGAAGGCATAGGCTATATCGGCAATCGGATCGCGGCTGTGCCGCAGCGCCTCCTTGGCGCGGGCCAACCGGCGTTCCATAACGTAGCCATGAGGGGTATCCCCGGTCTTCGCCTTGAATTGCCGGGCGAAGTGAAAAGGAGAAACACCGACCTCGTCGGCAATCTCTGGCAAACTCAACCCTTCGCTGAGCCGGTCTTCTATCAGGGCACAGGCTTTGGTGATCTGCTCTTGGGATAGACCTGCGGTGCTCTCGTTTACCGCTTGCCCGGATAGCTCAATCAGGCGGATCAAAAGAAGCTGGAACAGACTATCAGTCTTGATCCCCGCCATCGGGCCATCCCTTGCTGCTGTGTCCCACAGCGACAGCATTAGGTGGCGGGTTTCCCGGTCGCGGAAAAGAACGTCATTCGTCAACGCATCGAAAGCACCTGTCCCAGGATCTGCATCACCCAGAAATCTGGTCACTGCAGAAGCGGGAAAGCTTAGCATGAAGAGATCATGACGTCCCTCGATGACCATGCGGGGCGCGCTGCCAGCAGGCTGCACCAACAAAGCATTCGGGCCGCTAGCAACCTCTCTTTTCCCGTCACCGAAGTCCCAAAGCGAGCGGTCAGCCTCTGTCGCCGCAACAAGACCGAGAAGGTGGAAGTCGCCCATCTCGTCAATGGTGTCATGGCTATCCTGCTCGACAAAGAACATCTCTGAGCCCGACGCTCCTGCGGCGCGATGCTCCTGCGGAAAACCGGCATAGGCCTGCTTGTACCAATTGGCGAAACTCGCTTGTGTTTCCATGTGCGCTCCCGCCGTTCTGCTCTCGCGACCCCTTCAGTTTCCAGAAAGGCTTTCCAATAAACTGGTTTTTCCTAGCACAAACCCGTCGCTGCGCCTTACACATTCTTGCTCGACGGATCTGTTAGGCTGGATGGATTGGCGCTCAAAAGCCTGAATTACCTACTCTTTTGAACGTGTGTGCGGTCTTCTGAAACCTCCTTGGTCAGCGTGCGCCCCTTTGCCAGCCGCCGCCCAAGCGTCTCTAGGAACCCGCCATATCGCTCTTTGCCTGACGCCTGCGCGGCCTCGCGCATGTCGTCAGGCAGTGGCGGCGTTGTGGTGAGCCAGAACTTCACGAACAGTGCGACGGCTTCGTTGCCGATTGACTGATCCCTCTCAAGGCGCTCGACCGCCCGGGTCAGCCGATCCAACCGCCGGACGATTGCCGCCTCGCGCTGATCCGCTCCGTCGGGCGAAAGAAACGCCGCGAGCGCAGCTTCGACGATCTGTGATTTGGAGACCTTCCGCCGCGCCGCGAGCGCTTCCAATTCTCTAGACAGCGACGGGTCGAAGTACACGTTGAGGCGCTGCTTCTTCATCTGGCCTTCCTCATCCCGGACGCCTCACAGCTCAATCCCGTCATCGGGGTCGAGCGAGGCCTGACGCGCGACGGTTCCGAACCGATCGCGCATGGCCTTGGCCCGTTGTGCGTCGTCCTCCGGTTCGTCGTCGAGGTCGGCGAACTCGCTCCGCGCGGGCGCTGGTTCGGGGGCTATGTCCTCATGTTCTGGCAGATCGGGTTCGCGGCGGATGCCGCCATCCGCGTCGTCTGATGATTTCCCCCGCTTCTTGGGCGGTGGCGCGGCGATTGGATCGAGGCCACTCCAATCGTCTTTCGGGACGCTTGCGACTTTCTCAGTGGTGCTTAGCTCAGGCGGCGGACCAATCCGGGCCTTGAACTGCTGGTCGGCATAGTAGCGGGCCTTCTCGGCCCGCACCGGCGGTGAACCGGAGACCAGCACGATCTCGTCGGTCGGCGGCAGTTGCATCATCTCGCCGGGCGTCAGCAGCGGTCGCGCCGTTTCCTGCCGCGAGACCATGAGATGCCCGAGCCAGGGGGACAGCCGATGCCCGGCATAGTTCTTCATCGCGCGCATCTCGGTCGCTGTTCCGAGCGCATCGGAAACGCGCTTGGCCGTGCGTTCGTCATTGGTCGCGAAGGCGACGCGGACATGGCAATTGTCCAGGATCGCGTTGTTCTGGCCGTAAGCCTTCTCGATCTGGTTGAGGGACTGCGCGATGAGGAACGCCTTGATCCCGTAACCGGCCATGAAGGCGAGCTGGCTCTCGAAGAAGTCGAGCCGGCCGAGCGCCGGGAATTCGTCGAGCATAAGCAGCACGCGGTGCCTTCGGTCGGCGTGCAGGTCTTCGGTCAATCGACGGCCGATCTGGTTGAGCACCAGCCGGATGAGCGGCTTGGTGCGCGAGATGTCGGAGGGCGGTACGACGAGGTAGAGCGTCACCGCGCGGTCGCCGGTAACCAGATCGTGGATCCGCCAGTCGCACCGTGCCGTGACTTTGGCGACCACCGGATCGCGATAGAGGCCGAGAAAACTCATCGCGGTCGAGAGCACGCCCGATCGCTCGTTCTCGGATTTGTTCAAAAGCTCGCGTGCCGCCTGCGCCACCACCGGATGAGGACGATCACCAAGATGATGCGTGCGCATCATTGCAGCGAGGGTCTTCTCGATCGACCGCTTCGGATCGGAGAGGAAAGCCGCGACTCCGGCCAGCGTCTTATCGGCCTCGGCGTGGAGCACATGCAGGATCGCACCGACCAGCAGCGAATGGCTGGTTTTCTCCCAGTGGTTCCGGCGTTCGAGCAGGCCTTCGGGATCGACCAGGATATCGGCGACGTTCTGAACGTCGCGCACTTCGGTGTCACCGCGGCGCACTTCGAGCAGCGGATTGTAGGCCGCCGATTTGGCATCGGTCGGATCGAAGAGCAGCACCCGGCTGAAGCGGGAGCGGTAATTCGCCGTGAGCTGCCAGTTCTCACCCTTGATATCGTGGACGATCGCCGACCCCGGCCAGGTCAGAAGTGACGGCACGACGAGCCCGACGCCCTTGCCCGAGCGCGTCGGCGCGAAACACAGAACATGCTCGGGACCGTCGTGGCGGAGATAGCGGGACTGGTAGCGCCCGAGGACCACGCCATCGTCGACCAGCAGCCCGGCTTCGCGCATCTCCCTCTCGGTCCCCCAGCGGGCGGAGCCGTAGGTGGTCACGTTGCTCGCTTCGCGAGCGCGCAGGACGGAGAGAAAGATCGCGACACCGACGGCAGCGATCCCACCCGCGCCCGCGATGATCGCGCCTTCCATGAAGACGCGCGGCGCATAGGCATCGTACCAGTACCACCAGACGAAGACGTTCCAGGGCGCGTAGATCGGTAGGCCCAAGATGGTCGTCATCGGGTCTCCCAGTTCGGATTGAAAGCCGAGCCGGAACGCCACCCACTGTGTCGCCGCCCAGACGAAGAGCAGCGCGACCGTCGAAACGATGAGAATCTGTCCCCAAAGGATGGCGGTAGCGGGCGATGCGTGTTTCTTCGAGGTCATAGGTTTCTCCAGGTCAGATCGACAGGCCGCGCTTGCGGCCCAGCGACCAGTTGATGCCGCCGCCTGCCGTGACGGTTCCGGAGACGGTCTGGCCGAGATGCTTTTCGAGTTGGGGTTTCCAGGGGACGAGCTCGAACCCCATGCCGTCATCGATCATGGCGAACCGCCCCGAAGCGAGATCGAGGCGTCTCGTGTAGGTGCCCGTGACACTTTCGCCGTCATCGGATTTGCGGAACGGCATTCCCGTCTCGTTTGCGATCTTGTTCCTGGTCGCGCTCAATTCCCGGTCGCGAAGGGTCTTTAGGAGATCGCGGTTGAAGGTGACGCGCTCGCCTTGCCGTGCGGCTAGTCCTTGGTCGACCAGATGATCGGCGCGCTGTTCGAGGGCGTCACGGACCTTTCCGCCGAACCCGCCATGGCTGAGCGGAGCACGTGTCTTCGCGAGGGCGAGCCGATCGATCCAGGTCGCGCCTTCCGCTGCGACCTGTTTGTCGAGGGTCAGATCGGCGCGACCGACCAGGGCGAGGCGCTTCGCCTCGCCGTCCTTCCCGGTCCAGCTCCGCGTCTCGACGATGCCGCCGACCGGCGTGTCGCCGGTGAGATCGAGATCGCGAAAGCGCAGGTGATGTAGGCGTCCGTCGACGCCGTCGATGATCGCATAGGCCTCGCCGGTGAGCTCGTTGTGCAGCCCGCGATCGACCAGTTTGCCCAGGATCGGAGTGTCCGGCTGCCCCTCGATCGCGAAGTCGCCATGGGCGCGGGCATGGTCACCTCCCATCGCCCGGTGCATGGTCTTGATGATGTCGCCGCGGATCGCGAGGTCGCGCAGCGTCTCCTCCATGCCGGGTTTTAACTGCCAGACAGCGGGTGCGAGCTTTTCGGCGAGGCCGAAGCGTTCGAGGGTCTGCGCCCGTCCGATCATGCGGCGGTGCAGCTCTTTGTTGTCGATGTCCGGCGCGCCGGGACGCAAATCGGCGAGGCCGAGACTGTCTTCGGAATAGTCGCGCAGCGCCCGGTCAAGCCCCGTCCATCGCTCCGCGCCAATCTCTGCATCAAGGCTGGCGGCGATCTCCTTCTCGCTGCGCGGCCCGAGTTCGAGATCGACAAGCTCCTCGGCCCGCCCCCGCAAACCACTGGAGATGTAATCGCGCGAGATGACGAGGTCTTTCCCGTCATCGGCCTTGCCGCGCATGAGAACATGGACATGCGGATTGTCGGTATTCCAATGATCGACCGCGACCCAGCTCAACTCCGTCCTGAGATCCTTCTCGGCCTGGACCATGAGATCACGTGTGAAAGCGCGTAGGTCCTCCATCTGTCCAGCGTCTTCCGGGGATATGATGAAGCGGAAATGATGGCGATCGTCCTCGCACTGCTCGGTAAAGGCCCGGTCGTAGACTTGCTCCTGCTCCTTGTCGAACATGGCCGCATCACGGCCGTCCTTGGTGACACCCTCACGCTTGAGATAGTCGAGATGCTTGGCGAGCGGTGCGGACCGAAACCTCTGTCCCCGATGTCGCACGATGCGCGCCTTGATAACGACGCGGCGGCGTGCGTTCGAGAGGCCATGGGCCGTTCGCACGAACTTGCCGCGCCCGAACGAAGATCGACGGTGGCTGCTGCCCGGTCCTGGGAACTTTCGACCCGTGAAGCCTGCCTTCCGCGCGGCTTGCATAACTTCGCCGACGAAGCTCTGGGGCTTGCGGCTGTGCGTGCCTCGGTCCCTGATCTGCCCAGGCCGAACACGGATGTCATCGTCACGCCCTTTCATGCCGAGAACCCCGGGGAAACAAGCGCGGCACGGCAAAATGCGTTTTTTAACAGTGCATTAGATAAGGATGCGGCACTGCGTGATTTTGCGCAGCACTGAAAAACCCCAACAACAACAACGCCGTAGCAGCGATCTGCGCGCGGCCTTTTATCTCGCCCTCCTAATCGGGTGTTCAACGCATTGGGGTTCAAGCATTTTTCCAACTGACGCTTTTCTGCGCCATGGCTCGATATGCCCCGCAATCCTGCGATGTGGTTTCCATGATACGCGCCTTGCGGTTTTCCGCAAAGTAAGACGATCCCTGCGCTCCTACGGACTCGGCGACCGCGGTCATGCGGTGCCGGTCCACGCTTTCGAACTGATCGCGGACCGGGCCGTCCAGGCGCTACATGCGCGCTCGACCGAGCGGGGCCGGCGCAGGCGAGATAGCGGACAAACCCGGTCCCGGCACTGCAGTTTGCAGCACCCTCCGCGCGCGCGGATCCCGAGAACCTGATGTCGGATCGATGGGGCAAGTGTGATGGTCTCTCTGTCGTTTCCGTGCTTTCGGGCGGATGCTCGTCAGGCTGTTCCAGGCGCTGACAGACGCATCTTCTCGGTCACTCTCGCACCGAGCCCTGGTTTGTAGTCGGCAGCATCGCGCCACATCCTCAGCAGGATGACGGCGTATTTTCGGGCAACGGCCGTGATGGCGTTGAGCATGCTGGTGCGTTTGGCGAGCCGCAGCCCCCAGGCCTTGATCGCGGTCCATTTGCGGGTTCTGAGCAGCAGGCCCGCCGCGGCTTCGCAGAGCGCGGTGCGCACCTCCCGGTCGCCGTGTTTTGAGATGCTGCCGCTCCGGTCGATGCTGCCGGACTGCCAGCGCCGGGGCGTCAGGCCGAGATAGGCGGCGACGTCCCGCGTGCGTCGGAACCGGTGCGGATCGTCGATCGCGGCGCGAAACGACAGCGCGGCGATCGGGCCGACACCGGGAACCAGCATGAAGCGCCGACAGATCGGGTCTGTGCGAACAATGCCGAGCACGAGGCGGTGCAGCTCGGCGTAGCCCTCGAGCAGTCGGTGGCGCACGATCAACAAGGTCTCGATGAACGCGGTCATGTCGGCGGGAACATCGTCGATCAGGTCCCGCACCCGGGCGTCGAACTTGCCCCGCGAGACCTGCCCCACGAGCAGACCGAAGGGGCGCAGCGTGCCGCGGATATGGTTTTCCATGTCGATGAGCTTGCGTTTCAGGAGCCGCCGGTTACCCAGCAGCATGCGCATGCGACGGCTGTCGTCGCTCTTCGTATGCACCGCCCGGAACCAGCCGGTGCGCATGACCTGCGCGAGGGCACGCGCGTCGTTGCGATCGGTCTTGTTGCGTTGTGCCTGCATCGTGGCATGCGCATGCCGGGCTTCGATGATGATCGCCGGATGACCGGCCGCCGACAGCTCGGACTGCAACCAAAGGCTCAGCGACGACGCCTCCAGGCCGATACGTTTCAGCTGGCCAGGTGCGCTCTTGAGCGCGCTATGCACGGCCTCAGGATCGGTCGGAACGCGGGATTCCGACAGGCATGCGCCACGCTCGTCGACGATGCAGATATGCGTTTCTTCCAGGGACACATCCAGCCCGGCATAAGTGGTGATCTTGCGTTTCATCGGTTCAGACTCCTTTCGCTTCGATGTTGGCTCGAAGCCCATTGCGTCTGAATCAGCGCCCTGAAGCCACTCTCGATTCGGGTGGAATGGGGCGCTGGCCCGATTACGAGGCCCTCCCGTCGTTGAGTTCAGCTGCAATCCTCCGTCTGCCGCATTCCATGCGATGCAGCACGACAGAACGGGGCGGAGCCAGATCGCTATGATCATCGGTCTGACTCCCCGGTTCTGGAGACGAAAAGCGGGTTCGGTTGGTGGTCCTGTGAACCGGGCTGGGTCTGCTCTTCTGCGATCTGAACATCGACTAGTGTGCGGTCCTGGGCGGCTCTGCGTTGCGTTTCCCGCGAAGCTGAGATGCGCGCAAAGAGCGGGGCAGCTTGCCATCGGTCCGCAGAAACGGTGCGGATCGGCTGCAACGGCACTGCATCCGAGAACCCGAGTTCTCTCGACAGCGCGGCGACGTAGCGGCGCGTCTCGCGTGGCAAAGTGCGCCCCGTGCGAAGATGTTCGGCATACCGTCCGGGACCGGCATTGTAGGCAGCCAAGAACCCTGGCGCGCCGAACTGGTCGTACATCTGCCGCAGATAAGCGGCACCCGCGAGGATGTTCTCGCGACGGTCGAACGGGTCCGAGCCGAAACCATGGGCTGCGCGAAGCTCGGCCCAGGTGCCGGGCATGATCTGCATGAGACCCATAGCCCCGGCGCTGCTGACGGCGCGCGCATTGCCCGCACTTTCGGCTCGCATGACGGCGCGTATCCAGCGCTCGGGGATCCGGAAGCGTTGCGCCGCTTCCGCTACGAAAGCGTCGATATCGGAGGTGGGCGCGGCGGTCTCTGGTGAGCGCGAAGCTGCGTCCTGTGCGCCAGCGGCGGGTGGATTGGCGCAGCCGGAAAGCGCGATCAGGATCGCGGATGCGGCGACGAGACGACGGCCGGAAGGAGGGAGGAAAGCCATCCGGTCAGCCCTCCCGTGTCCAGATCGGTACGGCGCGACCGAGGATCGTGTCGCGCGGCAGCGGCCCGAAATACCGACCGTCGAGGCTCGCCTCGGTGTCGGGATTGAGGAAGAAGATCTGATCGTCCGCGAGCAAGTGACAGCCCTGCCAGACCGGCAACGGTCGGTCGAAACGGTCCCGCTTTTTTGCGGTTGCAACGGGCTTGCCATCGATGCTGATCGTCACGCCGATGCGGCAGACCTGTTGTCCCGGAAGCGCGGCGACATGCTTGATGAGCGGGACATCTGCGCCGATGTAACCGCGCTCCAGAAGCCAGTCACCGAGCGGTGATGGCGGTTGGAGAACGACCAGATCACCGACCGTCGGTGCGTCAAGCGGTTGCACGATGTAGAAGCCGATGGGCACGCTGGCTGAGGCGTTCCAGACGAGGATCGGGTTGGCGCGAATGATCGCGGAGAGTGCGATCAGCGCGATACCGGCGCTGCCGATGAGGATTGATGGGCGCGCGCGGGTCATGCCGCCAAAGCCCGACGTTTGAGCCAGGCGTCATGCCGAAACGGCGTGTAGCGGCGCGGCTCGAGATTACAGCTGAGGCGGTTATGGACGTGCCGCCAATGGTCCGGGCAGACGTCTTCTGGTGCGATGCTTTCCGCTTCGATCTGGTCGACGGCGAGCAAAACGGCTTCGACTTTCGGCCAGCCCGTGAGACGCAGAAGACTGACAGCGCCGGGTGTCACAAGAGGAACGGTCGAATAGCGTTCGCCAGGGCCAGCGGCCTGCAGAATATCGATCCGGCTTTCGACGGTGCCGTAGTCGTTGGCCGCCCAGCGAACGAAGGCGAAGATGCTGCCGGGATCAAGACCGACGACGCGCACTGATCGGCTCTTGATCGTCTCTTGAACGATCAGACCGAAACGCAACCAGCGTTCGATGCGCCCTTCGATCCACGTCAGTTCGACAAGTGTACGGGCGCTCATGAGCGCTTCTCGCCGCTATAGGCTGGCGAAATGGCGGCATGACGCTTGGCCGGAAGAACGGTGTCGCCCGTATTGTCGGATGTAGACGCGCGGTCTCCCCGACTGACCCAGGCCTGCAGATCGTCGACCGCGTAGACGACTCGGCCGCCGATCTTGGAGTAACGCGGGCCTGTTCCGTAGGTGCGGTGTTTCTCCAGCGTGCGGCCTGACAGGCCGAGAAAACGGGCGGCTTCTGGGGTTCTGAGATAACGCGGCGGCAGGCCGGCATTGGGATCGGGCATTGGGGGCTCCTTTGGTCATCGCGGGTTCCTCGCGGGATGCGAGGGACGGCTGATGGCCAGAGAAGCGGAGAAGAGCGCCCAGGAGGGATGACGAAGATTCCAAGCGAAAATCGTCACCCCCTGGGAACGGCGCAGGAATAGCCATCGAAATGCTGCGGTGATGTCAGTGAGTGCGTCGCCGGCTCGCCGTGCGACCGCGCAGGAGTTGCCGATAACCGGTTCTCGTAAGGCGTCGGCCGTAACTGGCAAGTCGCAGCGTCTGCGCCTTCAGGGCGCTCGTTTTCCAGGGCTCTTCGGCGACGCGCTCTGCACCGAAATAGGCGATTGCGATGTCTCGCAGCACAGCGCCGGTTTGACGCGCGTCGTCGGTGCGCAGCGCGTTTGCAATCCGAAGGCGCCGCTGAGCGGTGAACCATCGTCGCGGTCGCTTGCCTGTCAGCCGATCGTGGAGACGCTGCGCCGCCTGCAGACGGATCGGCCAATCCTGATCGATCGGGATCAGGATGCCGAGCGCAGGATCCGCGTCATCCTGCGCAACTTGGAGTGCGACTGTGTCGCCAACGAGCTGGAGCCAGCCTTCCCCTGTGGCGCGCGCGGCGAGCGCTGAGGCGCGTAGGCGCAGCGTTTGGTCCGTCACCGCTTCAGCGGGCGGTTCGGCGATCACATGGGCGATGGCGGGTGCTGCGGCGGGCGTCCAGAAGACCTCCGCCTCGGTCGCATCAAGGTCGGGATCGACCGGGAAATCGTAACCCCCATGTCATCGCATCGCACTCGGACAGGGTCCGAAATGCGGCGCGGTAGCGCGCGTTGCGCCGCAAGCATTCCCAGGCGAGGCCCGCTGCGTCGAGGTCCTTGATGTAATCGTAGTCGGCTTCGTTGCGCCAGTTGCGAGACATGACTGCACCTCCAACGAATGTCCGGCGCATCACGGCTGCCGGGACCGATAAGTATCTGCAACTATTCCGGGAATTCGTAGTGGGCTCAGGGGCATAGAGCGATGCGCGTTCGGCATCGCGTCCTTTGCAGGCTTCCGGTGTCGCCTTTACCGAGCGAGAAGATCTCGATAGCCGTTGTCCGCCATCCAGCGCGCCCGTTCGAGGTGCTCCGAATGCAGCCGCCGGGCGCGTTCGGGCTCATGGTCGGCGTCTATGCCGAACAGAATTTTCACGATCTCGGAAAGCGTTGCGCCTTCCGCCTCTGCGTCGAGCAGGCGCGCGTAGAGCGTCAGATGCTGGCGATCATACTCGGTGATGGTGTCGGTCCCGGGGGGCGTATCGGCGGCTTCGTGTTGCGGCTCTTCTGTCAATTTGCTTCCCCCTTCCGCTTCGTGACCCCGCGACAGTTAATGCCGCATTCGGTGCGATCGGCGCAACTGTCGTGTTGGCTTTCGGCCTGGATAGGACACACGGTGTAGGTCACACGAGTATTATAATACGTCGCACTAAAATACGCGATAGCCCTTTGTCTGCGGAATGGATATTCGGCAGGTCTTCGGGGACAATCTCAAGCACTACAGAACCTTAGCAGGTATGAGCCAGGCAGCACTGGCTGTGAAGATGGGGGTGGATCGCGCCCATGTCAGCTCGATGGAGCGTGGTCAGCAGAACGTCACCATCATCACGCTGTGGCATGCCGCGCTGGCGTTGGACGTGGAACCCGATCTCTTGTTGAAAGAACACAGGCCAGCCAGGACCTAGTTTTTCGACTGCATAACTCGCGTATGTCGGGAACGCGGGACTGAGCGGACGTTCACTAACGGCGAGCGACCGTCCACTTTGACACGCAGGAATGTATAAGTTCTGGTGATTTCAAGGATAAACACGTCGGAAAGATACTGGATTTGAAGCACTGCATTATCATTGGCGCGGGAACGGGCGTAAGCGAAGCAATCGCACGAAAGTTCGGGGGAAACGGGTTCAGCATTGGTCTGGTTGCACGCAACCCTGAAAAGCTCACGCGTCTTTCCGAGGACCTCAGTCAAGCAGGCATTTCCGTATCATGGGAGGTCGCAGATGCTGGCAACGCAAAGGAGTTGGAACGTGCATTGGCCAATCTGGTTTCCGCGCAGGGCCTATGCGACGTTCTGGTTTACAATGCAGCAGTTTTGCGTCCCGAAAATCCTTTGGAATTGGAAACTGACGACATATCCGCTGAGTTGGAAGTCAATGTTCTTGGCGCTCATCGTGCTGTGAGACAACTCTGCCCTGCGATGATCGCGCGAGGCTCGGGCGCGATACTGTTTACGGGTGGTGGGTTATCGCTTGAGCCTTTTCCTGAGTGGACATCTTTGGCGCTCGGTAAAGCTGCGCTCAGAAGCCTGGCGATCTCGCTATACAAAGAGCTCGCGCCGAAAGGCGTTCATGTTTCGGTCTTGGCGATTTGTGGGATTGTTGCGCCCAAAGGGCCATTCGATCCCTCGAAGATCGCAGAAGAATACTGGCGCGTCGCCACACGCCCGCACGGCGTTGAAGATAGAGAGGTCATCTATCAACCGTCGGGGACCGATCCTTTCTACAATGATCCGCGACGGAAGTACTGGGATGTTTCCGTATTGCCGCCGCACGCCGTAAATTAAGAAGGAAGAAAGGCGCAGCTGGTTGCAAAGCAGTCGTTGGTGCGAAGCGCAGCATTATTCACTTTGGGGCTCGAAGATGCCAATCGGTAGCCATCTTAGCGTTCGCGGCAAAGCACGTTTGCGGAGACGGATGCTCCGAAGAGGCAAGAGCCCCGCCCGGTCTCCCGAGCGGGGCTGAAGTCGCGGCGCTCACTCGCCATTCTTGCGGCGTGCCCGGGACCAGATGAGGCTGAAGGTCTCTTCGCCGCCTTCGACGATGGTGTCATCGAAGAGGTTGGCGTAAATCGGTTGGGTGAAACTCGGATCGTCCAGCTTGAGGCTCAGATAGTCGCGATCCTCGTTCGAGCGCTTCGACCAGGCGGCGCCGATCTCGGCGCGGCCGACGAAGACCCGGTGGGAGGGAGCGTTCTCGCCTGAGGTGCTGTCCTCGGGGACGATGCGGACGTTCTGCGCCTGCACGTTGAGGGTGACGATTTCTCCGACGTATTCGTTGCCGGTCTTCTTGAAGGTTCCGATGGTGGCCATGTCATTTCTCCTTTGGCTTTCGATCCCGCGCCCGTCGCGGTCTCGATGGCGATCGTCAGGACCGGGACGATCCGCCGACGCAGCCCTTGGCCCGCAGCGCAAGCGAAGGACGCCGGGGGCGGACTTTCTTGGACCCGTCAGGGTCATCCCGCGAGGAATGGGCGTCAGCCCAGGGGAAGAAAGCCCGAACCCGGTGTTGCGGCTGAGGCGGTCGAGGCGCCAGCCGATCCCGGTCAGATCAGCCGATGGAGAGACCGCAGTGGACGCGGGTACGAGGGCATGGGATGAGAAATGACCGCCACACTCGGACCGGGCAATCCACCGGCAATGTCGATCGGAGAAAGACAGGCTCTGACGTGCAGAACGGCGGGAACAAGATCGCACCCGGCCTGTGGCGATGCGAAAACGCGCCCTGCACTCGGTTTGGTCGTCAGTGGTCGCGGGACGGACCGCACTGGGCGATCGATCAAGGACATAGCGAGATTGCCTCAAGCTGGTCGATCCGGGCTTGATCGCTCCCGCATGAGCGATTTCGCTCTGGACCGCGTCGCGGCGGATAGGGTTCGACCGCCGATCACCGCCGGGCATGAATAGATGGTCCGCCTAGGGAGCCCATATCCCGCACCGTCGGCGGGTCGTCAGACTATGATGCTGGCTCGCGCGATGCCTGCCGCCGCAGTTTCCCGGGCGTGATCCCGACCAGTTTTGTGAAGACGCTCGTCATGTGGCTCTGCGAGCCGAACCCGCAATCATAGGCAATCGCGGCAATGGATTCTTCCGATTGATCGAGACGGCGCTTGGCTTCGATGATCCGCTGTTCGAGGACGTATTGGCACGGACTTTGTCCCATGGCGGCCCGAAAGACCCGGGAGAAATGATACGGGCTGAGGCCAGCGACTTCCGCAAGGTCCATCAGTCCGTGTGGTGCGGACACATCCTCATCGATATGGTCGAGGACGGCCTGGATTCGTTTCGCGGGCGCGGTTCTGCAAGGCGGGTGCGGGACCGTCTGCATCAGATGCTGTGCTGTTCGGGTGAGCAGGACGTTGCAGATCGCGTCGATCTGCGCATCGCTCAAGGCTTCGGAGCAATCTTGCCAGGCCAGTTGCTGCGCAAGACCGGCCATGAACTCGTCGCGAACGTGGAAGAGCGCTGCGAGGGGCGACCTTTGTCCTATCATGCACGCAATCGCGTCGGGATCGAACGCGACCTGTACACTCCAAGCGGTGCGGGAGGTCTTGATCTCGGTAGCGCGTCCGGACGGCAGGAAGACGAAGCTCGATGGCGGTGCTCTGCTCTCGCTGTCGTCCTCGCCCGTAACTTCATAGAGCGCATCCGACGGTCCGACCTGGATGTCCAGGAAGTGGCGGTCCGGCGGGATATCGATATTATAGGTGCCCGGTCGACGCACAAAGAGAGAATACTTTTTGCCCTCATATACCGCACTGACAAAATCTTCTTTTCTGATCTGAAGCATAGATTCGAGTCCCCGCATTGGCCTGGTGCGAGTTTTGCAATGTCATCCGTGTACAGTCTTATTGACACTGGCGGGCTTACAGCATGTTGCTCAGAGTGATTTGCCAATGACCGTTGCCGTCGTGTCAGGCCCAAGAGTCGACTGCGACGGGATCTGTGAGCAGCATCCTGTAAATCTACGACCCATTGGAATATTTGCGCAGCGCTTTGTCGCAATACGGCTCCTGAAGTAAACGCCAGAGGCCGCAGAAAAGCACGACGACGAGGCGCGATCGCATCCGCACGAGAGAAACGACCGCCAGACTTGCCTGAACACGCCTCAGCGAGAGGTCTTGTTATGGACGGTCAACAGATATCGCTACTCCGACAGCTGGATACACGGGATCTAGAGGTCCTGCTCGCGGTGGCGGAATGCAGCAGCTTCCGAAAGGCGGCCGCAAGGCTGCATCTCGGGCAGTCGGCGGTATCGCGGCGCATCCAGAAGCTCGAAGACAATCTCGGGGTTTCGCTGTTCGAGCGCAGCTCGGTCGGTGCGCGCCTCACCCATGCGGGGTCGGAGTTCGTCGCGTGTTCGAGCGCGGTCTTCGAAAACCTCAAGGCGGCGATCGCGCGCGCCCAGACGACAGCCATCGGGCAAAACGGACATCTCAAGATCGGCTCCATGGTGTCCTTCTCTTGCGGCCCGCAAAGGCGGCTGGTCGCCGTGTTTTCGTGTCGCCACCCGAAGGTGAAGCTGTGCTTCTTCGAATGTGCGCGCACGCAGATGATGACGATGCTCGGGCATCGGACCCTGGATATCGCCATCGTGTCGGGAACGCCGCCCTGCGAAGGCTATGACAGCGTTCTCCTCGACCGCACCCGCGTCTTTCTGGCGGTCGCCAGCGATGGGCCTTACGGTCGACGGGACAGCGTGCTTTGGGACGATCTTGCCGATGCGCAGTTCATCGTCAGCGCGCGGGAATCCGGCCCTGACATTCACGACTATATCGTGCGCCGGGCGACGCAATTCGGGCGCGGCGCGTCGATCACCCGCCATCAGGTCAGCCGAGAGGGCCTGATGAACCTTGTCGGCCTCGGTATCGGTGTGACGGTGGTCGGCGATCACGCCGCTCAAGCGCGCTATCCCAATGTCGCTCTCGTTCCGATTGGTGGCGACGAGGAGCGCATTCCTTTCTCCCTGGCTTGGCATCCCGAGAACGACAATCCGGCGCTCAGGCGCTTCATCAGTCTCGCGCGGATCGAAGCGAAGCGAGAGCGGCAGGACTTGAATGGAAGCGCGCATTTTGGGTGATGCGGACAGCGTTTGTCTTACTCCGGCATGAAGCAACCAGAGAGTGTGGAGACGTCACCAGACACATCTTCGGGTGAGAGACGGCGTGGATCGTCGACCTAGCCGTCATTCGCGGCGCGGAAGCCAGAGTTCTCCGTTGCTTCCAAGGCAGGGTCGTCGTGTTCGCCCACGAGGCCTGCGATCCGCACCCACGCGGTGCCTGCTGTTACGATCCCACCGATGATGGCGAAGGCCAGTGTCCAGCCTTCCGATGCGCCGCCGATTTCGGAGAGGCCCTTGATCGCGTGATAGCCAGCGACCCCTGCAGGTGCTGCAAAGAGCAAGCCGATGACGATCTTGACGGGGATCGATTTGATCGACGCGAAGGCGATCTGACCGATCACCAAGGTGGTGGCGCCCGCGAGCAGGCCGACGACGACGGCCGTGATAACGCCTGCGTCCGATTCATAGAGGTGCATGCCGACGCTGAGTCCGACAAAGAAAGGCAGTGCATAGACGGCGGCTGCGAAGAGCACGTAGACCATGAGGCCGAGCCCCAGAACGCTCAGAAATGCAGACAAAAACATGGGCGGTCTCCTCTCATGGATTGCGCCGCCACCACCGCCATGGCGCGGTGCGAGCATAGCACATCGGCGGTGTTCACGGAATATTCCCGTGGCGCGCATCGCGATGCTTTTTGGGCATCACGGGTCATGACGACCCGCCGCCCTTTTTGCGGAAGTCGTAGAGCGGAATGCCGAGCACCTTGGCCTTGTCGGCGAGATTGTCGGTGATGCCCGAGCCCGGAAAGACGATCAGCCCGATCGGCAGCGTCTCCAGAAGCTGATCGTTGCGCTTGAACGGCGCGGCCTTGCCGTGGCGTGTCCAGTCCGGCTTGAAGACGATCTGTTGGCACTTGCGATTGTCGGCCCAGCACGCGGCGATGCGCTCGGCGCCCTTGGGCGAACCGCCATGCAGGAGCACCATGTCGTCATGCTTGGCGCGGACCTTGTCGAGGGCGGCCCAGATGGCCCCGGTGTCGCTCACGTCCTGCCCGCCGGTGAAGGCGATCTTGGTGCCGGTTGGGATGAGCGGTTCGAGTTCTGCCTTGCGCTTGGCATCGAGATAGTCGCGGCTGTCGATCATCGCGGCGGTCATGTGCTTGCGATTGACGTGGCTGCCCGAGCGCGGATGCCAAGTCTGTCCGAGATGCGCTTCGAAATGCTCGGCAGCGAGATCGCGCATGCTGTCATAGGCGTTGCGCTGTTCGGTCAAAGTCAGCCCTTCGGCGATGAGGCGTTCCAGTTCGACAGAGCGAACTTCGGAGCCGTCCTGGCTGCGTTGCGCGCGCCGCTGCGCCTGTTCGTTGTCGTCGAGTTCGCGGTCGATGCGGGTCGCCATGCGGTGGAAGACATTGGTGGTCGACCAGAGCAGGTCTTCGAGATCGGGTTCGAGCCGCGTGTCGCCGAGGGCGACGACAAGCGCGTCGAAGATGTCGGCAATCGCGCCTTCGACCGTGCTGGCGTCAGGGAGTGGCCGCGGATCGGGTGCCTCGGCGAACGGCCGATGTCCGAAGAGCTGCAACTCGTCGAGGACGAGCGCCGTGGCGGATCGGGTGTCGGGTTCGTGCTGGGTCATGGGCGAAAGACCTCCTTGTTGCTGACCGCGCCTCGCGCGGCCTTCATGGGCGACGGAAAGCGGGACGCGGCCGGGCCTGCACCGACGCAATTCCCCACGAAGTGGTACTTCGCGGGGACCCCGTGGCTGCGTCGGCCGGAGCGTCAGCGGAGGATGGCGGAGGCGACGCCGTTTTGGATCGCGATGCAAAGCCGGGCTCGTCCGGCGGCGGAAAACGGCGTCGCCGCAGCCATTGCCGGACCGGGCGGGTTCCGCTCTGGCTCGCCCCTCTCGGGAAGGCCGTCGGGCGCGGCTCTGTGGCGAGGGCTCATGTAGCCTATCCGGCGTACGAGGTCGGCTCTCTGCATCAGTCGGTCTCGGCCGCGAGCAAGGTCGGAACATCGACCGGCAAGAGCTGGGGGCGCAAATGGCTGCGCATCTCGTCGATGCCGCTTTGGCGAAGGTCGCCGTTGAAGTCGTCCAGCATCGGTCGCAACGGCAAAAGGTGAAGTTCCCGGTCCGCGAAGCGATCGGTCAATGCGTCGAAAGCCGCCTGTCCGGCCTCGTCATTGTCGATGGCGATATAGAGCCTGTGGAGATCTGCGGGCGGATCGAACGCTGCGAGATGATTGCCTGACAGCGCCGCCGCAATCGGCATACCGGCAAGTGCCAGCTTCAGCGAGAACATCGTCTCCAGACCTTCGCCGACAGCGAGAATATCGGTCGGCGATCCGAACCTGACGGCGTGGCCAAGCAGATTGCCCATCGCCTTGCGGTTGGGATCGAGCGGAGCTTTGCTGCTAGTCTGCGGATCGAGCCAGGTCCGATGGACGCCAGTCAGCGTCCCGGCAGTATCGGTGACTTTCGCGAGGAGTGCGGGCCACGCGTTGGGCGGGTCATCCGCACCCGCGTCTTCTCGCCAGTAGTAGCAGTTCGGATGAAACCGAAGCGCGCTCACGCTTCGAATGCCTTGCAGACCACGTGCAGAGAGATAGCGCTCCGCCAGTGTGCCGCCGATCGGTTGGCCCATCGCCCAAAGCCGTCGTGCCGCTTCGGGTGATCCTTGCGGAGCAGATTCTTGTCGCTGTCGCGCGGGTGGTTCGGGACGTGGCAGGCTCAAAAAGCGACGCGCCTCCTCAAGCGTGTCACGCAGCGTTGAAAGATTGAGATTGGCCGCGATGAGATCGAGAAGATCACCATGTTCGCCGGTGGCGGCGTCGGTCCACTTGCCTGCTGCACCCTTGCCGCGGGTCGGCCCGGTGAGCCGGACATAGAGGCTGCGACCAGGCGTGTTCTCGACGTCGCCGACAACCCAGTAATTGCCATGTTTGCGTCCCTTGGAGAGGTAATGGCGGCACACAGCCTCGGCTTCGCGGCTGAGTTTCTGCGAAAGGTCTGCGGCGGGGCTGTCCATAGCGATCTCCTGAATGTGCGCAGAAAAAAGGGCCTGCCGCGTCCGACAGGCCCCAGGTCGAGGGAGTTTGGGGGAGGGTCTCCCTCGGTTGGTGGTCGCGGGTCTCCGAGAGGATTGGGCGAAGGCGGCCCCTGCGACAGGGTCATACTCGCCGATCCGGGCGCGCCGGGCGATGGACCGTCAGCCGCCGTTTCCCTGCCTTTGCGCTTCGCCCGCGTCAGGCTCTGCTTCGGCTGCGAAAGGATCGACGATCCTGTGGATCGGTTGGGCGCGCTGCATCCAGGGTTCGGGCCGGATGCAACGCACCCAATCCGCGAAGCTCGGGATGAAGCCGAGATCCTCGATCACATGCTGCTCGCCGATCTGGCGCACGGGCACCTCGCGCCCGGTCGAGACCGTGATGACGGTCCCGAAGATACGTTCGAGCATGAAGATGCCTTCGGCGTGATGCCGCAGCGCGCGGTGGCGGAAATCAGCGGTGATGCATTTGGATTCATCGAACCAATTGTGCAGGGCGATATAGTCTTCTGCCGTGCCGCCGAATTTGCGCGCCGAGGAAAGCGCGTGGTGGTAGCAATGTCCCATGACCGCCTCCCTCAGAATGTGTGCTCGAAGAACTCGGAGTCTTCGACGCGCATGTTGAATTCGAGGGTGATGGTCTGGGCGGCCACGTCAAAGACGAAGTTGCCGAAGGCCCCGGCGTTGTTTTCCCAACCGCCATGGGTCTGGCCGAGCATCTCATAGACCATGTGCTCGATGGCCTCGTTTAGGGGCATTACCTTCTCGGTCGGTTCGATCTCGCGCCAGCCCAGCGTGGACAGTGTGATCGCGCTTTCGGGCAAAGCGATCTCACTGCCATCGGCTTCGGCATGGACGCTCTCGATGCCGCCGCTGTCGCCGTAGCCGTCGAACTCGACGGTCACATTGGCGATGCTGGCCTCGGCGAGAACGGCGAAGATCGCCGCCTTGTTCTTGGGACGGATGGTGTCGAGCAGCGCGTTGCGCGCCTGTTGCTCTGCCTCCCATTTGGCGAAGTCGAAGGTCGGGGTGGGTGCGGCTTGGGCCGCCGTATCGGTCGTATCTGTCATCGGACATCTCCTTGAAAAGAAGAAGGCCCGGCGCGAGGGCCGGGCCTTTGAGGTGGTTGATGGGTTTGCGGACTTATTCGGCGGCCTGAAGCGCGGCCTCTTCGTCCTCGATCGCCGGTTCGTCGGGTGCGACATCGCCATCATCGACGATCTCGAACTCCGGCTCGTCGGGCTCTTCCGCGAGTGGAGCCGTGCGCAGCGGCTGTGGGAGCCAGCCCGTACCCGCCAGCAGTTCCTCAGCGGCCTCGATCATGTCGGGCTTCTTGAACCCGGCGATGCGGTCGGCGTCCTTGTCACCCTTCGCTTCGCGCACCGCGGCGAGGATTTGCGCCTTGGTCACACGGCCGAGATAGCTGTGCGCCGTCGGCGTCCAGCCCGCCTTCACCATGTCCAGCCCGAGCGTCGAAGCCAGTGTGTCGGCATGGGCGATTTGGCGCGGCTTGCGATAGTGAGGCTCTTGGACGGCATTGACGGTCATCGCCACGCAATGGGCGAAGAGCGCGTCGCGGCTGTCGCTGTCCCATTCGGTCAGCGCGCCCCACAGGTCCTCCGGCGACTTCGGCAGGTTGCCCGCCCAGGTCTCGATGCCGAGATCGATCGACTGCACGTAGGGCATACCCTCCAGACCTTCCGCCTGTGCACCAAACTGCGTGCTTTTCGGGGTGATCTCGACGCAGCTGTCTTGGTCGTAATGGTAGAAGAGCGACAGGGCCATCGCGTGGAGGCAGGCGAATCGCGCGAGTTGGGGATCACTCGCCAGCGCATTGCGCAGCGCCATCGTGCGATGAACCGTCAGATCGCAGACGAAACGATCGGACAGCGGCTTGGTGCCGTCGTCGTCCTCTTCTTCGTCCGGATCGGTGGTTTGGCCAGTATCGTCCATGGCATCGTCATGGTTTACCGGACCGACCGCGTCGCCCCCGGGGTCGACGTCGGTCTCAGCCACCGGCTCGTCCTCGGCGCGGACATAGCCGCGTTCGACCCGCAGACCGCCTGCGCTGTCGATGCTGACGAAGGCGCCGGCGATGGCATAGTCCTCTGCTTCGAACCGGATGGGCCGGTTCTGCAGCGCCTCCATCGCCGTCTCGATCTCGCCGAGCCGGACATCGATCTCTTCAGGCAGTTCATCGACCTCGGCATACTCGTCTTCGAGCTTCTCGTACTCGGTCTTGAGCGCCTCGTAGGTCTTCTCTTCCTCCTCGTTCATCGGCTCGGCTTCGCCGCGGATACGGCGGAGATCGTAGGTGTGGCCATAGGGAAAGTCGGCACCGACCTCGATCCAGTGCCAGCCTTCGGCGCGGATCGCCTCCGCTTCTTCGTTCAGCTTCTCGGTGACCATGGTCTCGAGCAGGGCCGCGTCTTGCAGCCAGCCGCCATCATCGGTCTGGAACAGATCGCGCAGCACTTCGCCGCCCGCTTCGACGTAGTTGTCGAGACCCACGAATTGCGCCCGCCGGTCCGACGCGCGCACGGCGCCTTCGGTCAGCATGCGGCGGATTTCGTAGGGTTGCTTGTTGTAGTGCTGCTTGAGCGCCTCCCAGACCTGTTCCTGGCGCTCATGATCTGGATTGACCGTAAAGGCCATGAGCTGGTCGAGCGTCATTTCCTCCTGCGTATAGGCATCGAGCAGTGTCGCCGAGACGGCGGCCAGCTTGAGACGCTGCTTGACGACGCCCACCGAGACGAAGAAGGCCGCGGCGATCTCTTCTTCCGACTTGCCCTTCTCGCGCATCGCCTGGAAGGCGCGAAACTGGTCGAGCGGATGCAGCGGCGCGCGCTGGATGTTCTCGGCGAGGCTGTCCTCTTCCGCAAGACCGTCGGTGCGCACGATGCAGGGCACCGGCGCGGTCTTGTTCAGCCGCCGCTGTTTCACCAGAAGCTCAAGGGCCCGGTAGCGGCGGCCGCCCGCCGGGATTTCGAACATGCCGGTCTCCGCGCCATCGTCGTCGAGGACCGGCCGGACGGTCAGGCTCGCCAGGAGCGTGCGCCGGGCGATGTCCTCGGCGAGCTCCTCTATCGAGACGCCGGCCTTGACCTTTCGGACGTTGGACTGGCTGAGCACCAGCTTGTTGAAGGGGATGTCGCGCGAGGCGCTGAGGGTGATTTTCTTGGACTTCGTCATGGGAGTTCTCCGCGACGGGCGGTCAAGAGACTCTCTCTGACCTCCAGACCCGTCACGAAACCCACGGCCCACCTCTTCCTCTCCGGAAGCGATGGACCGTGGACGGCGGGTCGAGAAGAAGCGGTACGCCGGACCTAGGCGGCGGCCTCCAGCAGCTTCTTGGCGCGGGTCTCAATGGTGAGCCGCGCATCCTGCTGCGGCTTCGAGCGGGCGACGGCTGTGATGCCCTGGACGAAGTCGAAGACGCTCTCGGGCGGGCGGCCTTCTTCGGCGAGGACCGTTTCGACGATCTTGCCGGTCTCTGCTTTCGAGAAGCCGCGCTTGCGCAGGAAGTCGGTGCGGTCCTCGTCGCTGCGCGCCACGATCCGTTCGCGTGCAGACCGAATGCCCTGGATGAAGGGCTGCGGCGAGGAGTCTGCGAAGTTGGCGAGCGCCGGGGCCGCCTCATGCGCGAAGCGATTGGCGGCATATTTGGAGTGCCGGATACTGATCTCCTGGAAGTCCTCGACGCCCCAGAGATTGCGGTTCTGGCAGACGGCGCGGAGATAGAAGCTGGCGATGCCGAGTGTCTTCGCCCCAACCTCCGAGTTCCAGCAATAGAAGCCCCGGAAAAAGAGATCGGGCGAGCCGTCGGGCAGCGTGCCCGCCTCGATGGGGTTCCGATCGTCGACGAGGAAGAGGAAAACGTCGCGATCCGAGGCGTAGAGCGTGGTCGTGTCCTTGGTGACGTCAACCATCGGGTTGTAGACGCCCGTCGACCAGTCGAGCACGCCCGGCACCTTCCAACGCGTGTCGCCGACTCCGTCGCCCGCGATCCGCTGCACGGCGGAGACGAGTTCGTGGTCGTAGATGCGGCCATAGTCCGGGCCGGTGACGGCGCGCAGTTCGGTGCGTCCGTTGGCGACCTCCATCGTCTTGACCTGCTCGGCGCGATGGTTGCTGAGGCCGTATTGCAGATTGATGCCGGCGAGCGGCGCGGGAAGCTGGCGAAGATAGGCCGCTGGGGCGCCGACCAGACTGGCGAGTTGGCCGAAGCTCCAATGGGTCGGCGCGACGAGTGTGTCCGCATCGGGCAGCACCAGCGCAAGCTGTTCCGGATCGTCGCGATGCGCCTCGACGCGGATCGCCGCGCTCTCCACTGTCCGCGTCTTGCTCCGCTCAGCGCGGCCCTTCACCGAGGCATAGAGCTCCGACAAGGAGAGGTACTTCTCGTCATCGGGCCGGGAAAACCATTCGGACGACACGCGCCCATCCTGTCCGCCGCGGGACACATCCACCTTGTAGCCGCCGCTCGCGGGGCGGCCGTTCATGATTTCAATCGCTGTCATGGCTGATCTCCAGAACGGGCGGTCCGAGAGCCTCTCTCTCGACCTCCAAACCCGTCACGGCGACAGCCGCAGGCCTCTCACTCTGGCCGCTCCGCATGACATGGCGATTTGCTCAGTACCGGTGCGCCGCACTCCGCGTCAGGGATGGACGCCCGTTAGGGGGAAGACCCGTCGGGGCTTCCGCTTCGCCGACAGCCCGGCCCGTAGGGAGACGCCCCACCTGTCATGACAATTGGACGATATATTTTGGAGAGTCCGTTGGTTCTGGCAGGTAGGCGTTTGGGTGCTAGCGATCGCTGCCGGCCTCATCTCGCTCGGTCAAAACCAGGTCGCCATCACGGACCGGACCGCGAACTGTACTCGTCGACGCAATTGTTCGACATGGATCACCCCGCAGCATTTCGCTAAGTTGTCAAAAGAGCGGGCAAAGGAAAACACGAATAAAAATGGGGAATTGACCTTTGATATTGACGGATAACGAGACGGGGGTCGATCTCCTCAACAACGAGGCTATCGCCAAGACCATTATCGACCTGCTCGCGAAACGGCCCGACGAGGCGGTGACGATCGGTGTGCATGGGGATTGGGGCGCCGGTAAATCGAGCATCCTAGAGATGATCGATGGCGCGTTGCGCGAGGAAGAAGACGTCCTCTGCATCAAATTCAACGGTTGGCGTTTCCAAGGGTTCGAAGACGCGAAGATAGCGCTCATCGAGGGCATCGTCACCGAACTGATCGAGCAGCGATCCCTCGGCACAGAGGCGGCCGAGGCGGTCACGAATATCTTCAAGCGGATCGACTGGCTCAAGGTAGCGCGGCACGGCGGCGGCTTGGCCTTCACGGCTCTCTCGGGAATTCCGACACCCGACCAGATACGCGCAGCCGTAGGTGGGGTGAAAAGCCTTCTTGCTGATCCTGGTGAAGTCGCGACGAGGGAGAATTACGACGCCGTGATCGACGGCGTGGACGGCCTGTTGAAGCCCGATGAATCGAAGCGGTTGCCCGAGGAAATCGGGGCTTTCCGGGAAGCCTTCGACGAACTGCTGGATAAGGCTGGCGTGAAGCAACTCGTGGTGTTGATCGACGATCTCGATCGGTGTCTGCCCGACATAGCGATCGAGACATTGGAAGCGGTCCGCTTGTTCGTATTCACGAATCGGACGGCGTTCATCGTGGCGGCAGATGAGGCCATGATCGAATACTCCGTCCGAAAGCATTTCCCCGAGCTGCCCGACACGACGGGACCGCGCGATTACGCGCGCAACTACCTCGAGAAGCTGATCCAGGTGCCGTTCCGAATACCGGCTCTGGGTGAGACCGAGACTCGAATCTATGTGACCTTGTTGCTGATCGGCGCGGAGCTCGGCGAAGACCATGAAGACTACGGGAAGCTGATCGCTGTTGCGCGAAAGCAGCTCGAGAGGCCGTGGGAAGCCGGTGGTCTCGACGCGGCGACGGTAAAGGAGACGCTGTGCGACCTCGATACCAAGGTGACCAACGCCCTGACGCTCAGCGATCAAATCGGTCCGATCCTCGCAAGCGGCACGCAGGGCAATCCGAGGCAGGTTAAGAGGTTTCTCAATACCTTGCTCTTGCGTCACCAGACCGCGCAGGCCCGGGGGTTTGGTCGTGATGTGCGGCTGCCGGTGTTGGCGAAGCTCATGCTCGCGGAACGGTTCATGTCGCGCTTGTTCGACCAGGTCGCCAGTGCCGCAGCGAAAGATGAAGGCGGGAAGTGTGAGGATCTCGCGCTCTTGGAGGCCGATGATCCGCCTGTCGAGAACCCGAAGAAGAAGGCGACGAAGGGTCCAAAGATCTCGTCGCTCGACGAGGCGCGAAAGAAACCCGAACCGGACCCGGACAGTGCGATGCTCGCTGAATGGAAGGGTTCTGACGCCATTCGATCTTGGGCGAAGCTCTCCCCCAAGATCGGTGAAGAAGATTTGCGCCCCTATCTGTTCGTGGCGAAGGATCGGAAGGATTACTTCGGTGCCGCATCGGTGCTCGGTCGTTTGAGCGCCGTGGTCGAGAAATTGATGGGCTCGAAACTCGCGGTCCAAGCCCAAGAGGGAGAATTGAGGCAATTGGCTCCTGCCGAAGCGGGGCAGGTGTTCGAGGAATTGCGTGGGCGGATCATGGGTGGAGACTCTTTCGAGACGGAACCTGCCGGCGTGGCGGGAATGACAGTATTGGTTCGTGCGCACGATTTTCTACAGGCAAATCTACTCGACATGCTGGAAAGCCTTCCGCCAGATCGCTGCGGCGCCTGGGCCGCTTCGGGCTGGACGGGTGTTATCAAGGGTGGCGATTTCGTCGCCCGTCTCGACAGTCTGCTCGCGGGTTGGGCGGAGACCGGGTCCACGACCCTTAAAGCGGCCGCAAGTGCTGCGACACGCACGGGCAAGAGGGGGCGCTGATGGGGACGTCGAACGCATTCGGAGGGGCGTCGGGCGGTACACCGTTGGTCCCGAGTTGGCTAGACGGCGACGGCGATGGGGGGGCCGGTGGCGATCCGCCCGACGGGGATGGTGTCCCTACCGATGGTGGTGACGGGGATACGCCCGAACCCGCTCCCGAAGCACCACCTGCCGCGCCGGCGGATCGACAGGCGGTGGTTCCGGCTCCAACCGGTGATCGTTTTCGGTCGGCGCGTAGCAATTTCACGCGGTTCGCGGGTTCGGGTGGGAGCGACCGACGCAGCCTAGGTCGGGCGGTGTCACAATATGTATCGCGATCATCGGGCGGCGCCGGATCCGCCGCTCGTCGCATGGGCTCGTCTCGCAGCACTGCGTCAGGCCTCGTCAGCTTCCTGGGAAGTGCCAGGGCGAACGGTGTTCAAGAGGCCTTGCGATCGCTTAATCTCGGAAGCCTCGCCGGTCGTCCGGTGGAAGAGATCTTCGCAGGATTGGCGGATTATATCTGTCCCGACGGAGGGTCGATTGACGAAGGAATCGCTCGTGACGCGTTCATCGAAACCATCGCCGATCTCGCGGATGCGGGCATCACCGATATCGATGGGCTGACATCGGAACAGATTCAGACGGTCTTCGAACTCTACGCGTCGCACACTATCGAAGCGCGGATCTGCAACGATATCGGCACGCGGGTCGTGACGATGCCATCCGATGCCCGGACCGTGGAACGGATCGAGGCTCAATTGTCGGAGTTCATACAGCGTGGCGTGAGCGATGCGGTCAATGCGTCCGGGGTCGACGTCGGTGCGCTCTCGCAAGATCAGGTCACGGGCTTTGTGGACAGCGTTTATGAAGCGGCTTTCGAGATGCTCGAAGCACTCGGGGAAAGCGAGGCGGAGGCATGAGACGGCACCTATTGATAGGACGTTTCGGACCGGAAGACGACGTCGCCATACCGGCGGCCAGCGATGAGATCGTGTCGGAACTCGACCTCTTGGTCGGCGACCGTCTCGGTCACGGGATCGGCTACGCCTTGTCTGACATGGAGAAATTGAACCTCGCACCGAGCGAAGTCGGGGTCGATCTGATGGTGCTGGCCGCGCATGTCCATGCCGCCGACACACGCCTTGCTCGGGGTACGGAATCGCAAGATGGCTGGTCGCGCGAGATCAGGTTGGTCGTGCCGGTCAGTGATCCGAGGCTCTGGAGAGCGTCAGCGGAAATCGTGAAACGCGCGCTCGACTTCCTGACAGGCGATCGATGGCAGATCGGCTTCAGGGCGCGACCCAAGACTCAAGCAACACTCGCGAAGCCGCGACCTAAACCGTTGCTCCCGGTAGCGTTCGACGCGATCAATCTATTTTCCGGCGGTCTCGACAGTTTGATCGGTGCGATCGATACCCTTGAAGCGGGTGGCGCGCCTTTGTTGGTGAGTCATGCCGGTGAAGGCGCGGTCAGCAAGTCTCAAGAAGACTGTTATGAGGTCTTGAAGACGGGGTATCCGGACGCCGCATTCGATCGACTGCGTATCTGGATGACGTTCGGGGGCGGGTTAATCGACGGTGTCGAATCTGAAAGCACCACGCGCGGGCGATCGTTCTTGTTCTTCTCTCTGGGTGTGGCGGCAGGCATCGGTCTTGGTAAGGAATTCGTCTTGCGCGTGCCCGAGAACGGCTTGATCGCCTTGAACGTGCCGCTCGACCGACTGCGATTGGGCGCGTTGAGCACGCGCACGACGCATCCCTTTTATATGGCGCGTTGGAACGAACTCTTGTGCGCGCTCGGGATCGATGGCGAACTGGTCAATCCCTATTGGGACAGGACAAAAGGTGAGATGGTAGACGAGTGCGCCAATCGTAATGTCCTTAACGAAGCCGTCGGACATTCGCTGTCCTGTTCGTCTCCCGCCAAGGCGCGTTGGAAAAAACAATCGCAAGGACATTGCGGGTATTGCCTTCCCTGCCTAATCCGCCGGGCATCCCTAGCGGGCAGCGACCCGACAAAATACGGCGTCCCGGATCTAGCGGCCCACACTCTGGATACGCGTCAGGCGGAAGGACAGCAGGTGCGATCCTTCCAACTGGCCATCGGCCGATTGGCGCGCCGTCCCGACCTCGCACGGGTGCTGATCCACAAACCCGGCCCACTGTCCGACCATCCCGATAGGATCGATGCCTTCGCGGACGTTTATCGCCGGGGATTGGAAGAGGTCGGCGAGGTATTGGATGGTGTGAAGACGGCACCCTCATGATCGACCGCAAAACCTCACCATTGGTCGATTTCCACTGCCATCTCGATCTCTACCCCGATCATGCTGCGGCGGTCTCCCAAAGAGATCGCGAGGGCGTGTTCACGTTGGCGGTGACGACGACGCCGAAGGCATTCCCGAGAAACAAGGAACTCGCCGATCGGACGAAGCACGTCAGAGCCGCATTGGGGCTACATCCTCAACTCGTCGCAGAACGCTCTCACGAGCTGCCACTTTGGAAGGAGTATCTTCCGTCTTCGCGCTATGTCGGCGAAGTCGGTCTCGATGCCGGACGACGGTTCTATCGTTCTTTCGACGATCAGAAGGCGGTGTTCGCGGAAGTGCTGACATCCTGTGCTGACGCGGGAAATAAGGTTCTCTCGGTTCATAGCGTCCGTTGCGCGAAAGTCGTGCTCGATATGATAGAAGCGAAACTCTCTCCTGGTGCCGGACGTGTCGTGTTGCATTGGTTCACGGGCACCCCATCCGAGGCACGCCGAGCGGCCGAAATGGGGTGCTACTTCTCGGTGAATTTGGCGATGTTGAAGACCGACAAGGCGAGGAAACTAGTCCTATCACTCCCAAGGGACCGCATATTAACGGAGACAGACGGCCCTTTTACGGACGGCGCAACGAACCCACTTCGCCCCTCCGATTTGACGCCGACGAGGGATGGCTTGGCCGCAGCTCTCGCTCTCGATCCTGATGAGGCTTCGGATCTGATCTCCGCGAATTTAAGAGCATTGCTCAATTAGCCTTACGCGACGCTGGCGCGGGACCATGGAACAGGTGCCGCCGATCGCCTGCCTTAGCGGCTCCGGGGCACTACTACGCCATAATAAGTCTTCAACGACACATTTAGGACAGACAATGTCCAAGCATGTCAAAACAACGCAATAGACGCGACCGATACGCTGAACCCAATTCGGTGTGCGGTATCGATCTCTACGACTACTGCAAAACGCCCGAGCCTAAGCCGCGCGGCCGTCCGATTGCGGACGACCTGTCGGATTGGCGGGTCGTAGACGATTGGCCGGACGATGTTCCGGTCACGCCCGAAGAGGTCGATATCTTCGAACGCTGGTTTGGAGACCTGCTCGACGAAATGTTCGGGCCGGAGTCCGGCCGCGAATAGGCGGTCGAAACAACTTGCCCTAACTGCCTCATTGGAGTATGTTAATGATGGTGAAAGAAGCGCCCGTCAGCGTCATCGAGACGCCGGAATTTGTCTCCGCCACGGGTCGCATGATGGATGAAGAGGAGCGTGCCTTGTTGGTGGATTATCTTGCCTACAATCCTGCGGCCGGCGATGTCATTCCCGGCACTGGCGGCGTGTGCAAGCTGCGATGGGCCTTGCCCGGTCGCGGCAAGCGAGGCGGCGCGCGGGTGATCTATTTCTATCATAGCGGCGCGATGCCGCTTTTCGCGCTGACGGCGTTCTCCAAGAACCAGCGCACCGACATCAGCCAGGCCGACCGCAACGGGTTTCGCGAACTGACCGTGCGATTGAAGGAAGCCTATCTCAAGAGGAGCACATCATGAGCGGCAAAGCAGCCGATAGTATCCGACGCGGGCTGGAAGAGGCCATAGCCTATGCGGAGGGGACGGCAGACGAGAACCGGTACGGCGTCCACATTCCCGCTGTCATCGACGTGAAGGCGATCCGCACCAAGCTGAACATGACGCAGGAAGAGTTCGCCGGACGGTTCGGTTTCTCGATCAAGACGCTGCGCCATTGGGAGCAGGGACAGCGCGCGCCGGAAGGTCCGGCCAGAGCTTATCTGCTCGTCATCGACCGCAATCCCAAAGCGGTGCAAAAAGCCTTAAGGAAAGCAGCGTGAACGCGCCGCAGCCTGTCGTGAAGCAGCGGGCTGCGCTCTACCTGCGTGTCTCGACTGCGCGTCAGGCAGAGCACGATGTCTCCATTCCTGATCAGAAGCGCCAGGGCGAGACCTACTGCGAGGCGCGCGGATACGACCTCGTCGAAACCTATGTTGAGCCGGGGGCGTCGGCGACGAACGATAAGCGGCCGGAGTTTCAGCGCCTGATCGAAGCGGGAACGGCCAAGCCCGCTGCCTTCGATATCGTGGTGGTCCATTCGTTCAGCCGCTTCTTCCGCGACCATTTCGAACTCGAATTCTACGTGCGCAAGCTCGCGAAGAACGGCGTGAAGCTCGTCTCAATGACGCAGGAACTCGGCGACGATCCGATGCACGTCATGATGCGCCAGATCATGGCGCTCTTCGATGAGTATCAATCCAAAGAAAACGCCAAGCACACCCTGCGGGCATTGAAGGAGAATGCGCGCCAGGGCTTCTGGAACGGGTCGTTGCCGCCGGTTGGTTATCGCGTGGTCGACGCCGAGAAGCGCGGCGCGAAGGTCAAGAAGGTGCTGGAGATCGATCCTCTGCACGCGGACACGATCCGGCTGATGTTCCAACTGGCGCTCAACGGCGATGGCGAAAGCGGCCGGATGGGGGTCAAGGCGATCGCGACGTATCTGAATGAGCGTAAGCTCTACACGCGGACCGGCGGACGCTGGGGCGTCGGCACGGTCCACCGCATCCTGACCCGGCGGACCTATATCGGCGAACATGAGTGGGGAAAGAGTTACAAGGACGGAACTCCCAAGAAGCAGACGGAAGTCATCACCGTAGCGGTGCCGCCCATCGTGGATCGCGAGACGTTCGATGCCGTTCAGAAGCTCCTCAAGAGCCGCGCGCCGATGGTAACACCGGGTCGGACTGTCAGCGGGCCGACCCTGCTCACCGGCATTGCGTTCTGTGCTGAGTGCGGCGGGGCCATGACGCTCCGAACGTCCGGCAAGGCTAAACACTATCGCTATTACACCTGCTCGACGGCTGCCCGGCAAGGAAAGTGTGGCTGTTCAGGCCGGACGATCCGGATGGACAAGCTCGATCATCTGGTTGCGGAGCATCTCGAACGCCGACTTCTCGATCCGAAGCGGCTGGAAGACTTGCTGTCGGCACATTTGGACCGCAGGGAAGAGCGAGACACGCGCCGCAGGGATACGGCCAACGAGCTGACCAAACGGGCAGCTGAAGCCGAGCAACGGCTGAAGCGCCTCTACGACGCCATCGAAAGCGGGATTGCCGATCTCGAAGATCCGTCTTTGAGAGAGCGAGTGGCCGAGTTGACAGCAACGCGGGATCAGGCGCGCATCGATGCCGAGCGCGCGAAGAGCGCGATCCGGAACTCAGGCCAACACCTATCGCCGGAGCACTTGCGTCGCATGGCCATATCCGCCCGGCAGAAGATGCGTGGAAAAGACGGCGGATTTCGGCGCGATCATCTACGGGCCTTGGCGCAGCGAGTCGAGGTTGCAGATCGCGAAGTCCGCATCATGGGGTCGCATGACGAGCTGATCCGGGTGTTGGCCACTTCGAATGGCGTAGGAACGGCGGCGAATAGCGTTCGCACTTATGTTCCAGGGTGGCGGGGCGTACGGGATTCGAACCCGTGTTCTCCGTTAGAAAGACGAATGTCCTGACCGCTAGACGAACGGCCCGAAGCAGATGCGAGCTTCCTACTCTGGGCGATCATAAAGAGTCAAATAATTGTTTTTTAACAATTATTTTGGCCACCCCTCTCCCACTCACTGCCGAATACGGCAATGCTGAAACAGATCGCTGGCGTCGTAAGCGTGAAGATGAACCAAGGGAGACCGCGCGGTTATGCGGGGTCTCCTCCGTATCCTCGGGTTCTTCCAACGGCTGATGGGGCACAGCTCTGATCTCCTTGCATTTTCAAACAGAAAGGTCGGCCACCTATAGCGGTTCTCGAAAAATCTGAGACATCAGCTTTTCGAGAAACGTCGCAACATCGATGCAATGGCAGGACGTTTTTCGGAAATGCTAATTCAGGTTTTCCGAAAACCGCTTTAGTGGCGCCGCCCTGACAGAAAGGTTCTCACGAACCTAACCTCTGAGGATGCGCATAGCTATTCCACGCACCCCCGACGGGCGTTGGTCCAGGTATCTCGTTCCGAAAACCGTAGGTTCATGGTTCGTCCTCTTTCACGGGCACATAGCAGGGAAACGCTTGGCCTAGCAACACAAGCTATTGTCCAAGCGCACACCCTAAAACCCCATCAAACCAGAAACGGTCAACCGACCGCTTTTCCCACCCCGTGCCGCCGCACCAGTGTCAGTTCGGCCATGATCGACAGCGCGATTTCCTCGGGCGTCACCGCCCCGATATCGAGACCCGCCGGCGCACTGACCGAGTCGAGGGCGGCGCCATCCAGACCCGCCGCGCGCAGCTTGTCGGCCAGGACTGCGAATTTCGCGCGGCTGCCCACAAAGGCGACGTGGTCCGCGCCCACGCGCAAGGCGGAATTCAGCGCGTCCAGATCGCCCTGCCCCTGGGTCGCCACCACAACCACGCGGCGCCGCGCGCCGATGGTGGGGGCCAAAACATCGCCGGGGATGGCGCCCGCCACCTCCCAACCGAAACAGGGGGCAAGTTCCTGCAACGCTTCCGCCACCGGGGATTGACCGAACAGCGTCAACTCCGGCACGGGTAGGCACGGCTCGATAAAGATATCGACGGACCCCTTGGAGGGGCAGCCATTTCGGGCGAAGCGGGTGCCGTCGATTTCCTCACCCGGGCGCACGCCCTGCTCCGCCAGCAAATCCTCGGGAGCCACCGATACGAGCTTTGGCACCCCTTCGCGGAACGCATCCAAAGCCGCGCGCTTGACCGCACCCCGCGTACAGCCACCGCCCAGCCAGCCATGCAGGATGCTGCCATCGGCGCCCAGCAGGGCCTTGGCGCCGGGCTTGGCTGCTGTGGCCCCCGCGGTGCGCACGATGGTGGCGAAGGCGAATGGTTCTTCGCGGGCGCGCAGGTCGGCGGCGGCGCGGGACAAACCGTCGGACAAAAGCGCATCAGGCGTCATAGGCGGGTCAACTCCGGCTCAAGCGCGGCAAGGGTATCGAGCGTATTGGCTGCGGCGAACAGGTCCAGATGCGGCAACGCCGCCGCCATGCCGCCCGCCACTGGCGCATAGTCGCGCCAGCCTTTGAGCGGGTTCAGCCAGATCACGCGGCAGCCACGCTTGCGAAGGCGCGCCAAGGCATCGCCCAGCCGCGCGGGGTCGTCGGTGTCGTAACCATCGGACAAGATCAGCACGACGCTGCGCCCATCCACGAAGCGGCGCGCATAGGTGTCGGCGAAACGGCCCAGACTGGCCCCGATTTTCGAGCCGCCGCCAAACCCGTCGGCCATCAGCGACATCCGCCCGATGGCCCGCATGGCATCCTTGTCGCGCAACGCATCCGTCATGCGCACCAGGCGGGTGTGGAACAGATAGGCATCGGCCTTCGGGTCCGCGCGCATGAGCCCGGCGATGAAGGCCAGAAAGACCTGCGCATAGAGCGTCATGGAGCCAGAGACGTCGCACAAGGCCACAATCTTGCGGGTCCGGTCGGGCCGGCGCTTCATGGGCAGGCGCAAAGGCTCGCCCCCGCTGGCAAGGCTTTGGCGGATCACCTTGCGGAAATGCAGCCGGTCGCCCCGGCGCGCGGCCTTGCGCCGCCGGGACCGGCGGTCGCGCAGGGCGGCGCCCAGACGCGCGGCGACGCGTTCGGCCTCCGCGATGTCTTCGGGGCGCACCAGATCGCGCAGGTCACGGCGCATGAGGTTGCGGACTTCGGTGGCAATCAGCTTGCCTTCGCCGTCGCTTTCCGCCTCGCCCTCACCGCCATCGGGCGATGTGGCCTGACCCGCGCCCCCGGCGCTTTCGCCTTTCGCATCGCGGGACGATCGCACGTCATCACTGCTGCGCCCGGACAGCGTGGGCATCACCTTCGATGTCACGCGCCCGCCGTTGAGCCAATAGCTGGTGAACAACTCGTCAAAGCGCGCCACGTCTTCCTTGCACCCGGCCAGGACGGCGCGCAATGCGCGCAGCGCTTCATCAGGTCGGGCCGCATCCACATGGGTGAGCGCGGCCAAAGCCGCCTCCGTCTCGGCCACGCCCAGGCGCATCCCGTTGAAGCGCAGATGGCCGAGAAACCCGGCCATGCGCGCGGCGGGCCCAGGGTCGCGGGCAGCGAATTTGGTGACCCGGCTCACGCGGCGCGTCCGGCCAGCCTTTGAGCCACTTCGGTCGGCACGTTGGCGCGGTCAGATTGGGTTTTGAGAAGTGTGGTCAGCGTCGATTGCAGCACGGCAGGGTCGGCGGTCAGGTCGGCCACGCCGAGGCCCATGAGGGCGGCGGCAAAGTCCAACATCTCAGCAATGCCGGGGACCTTCTCCAACTCCTCCGCGCGCAGCTTTTGGACGAAGCCGATGATTTGCTGGGCCAGACGGTCCTCGATCTCAGGGCAGCGGGCGCGCAGGATGGCGAGCTCCGTCGTGCGGTCCGGATAGTCGACATAGGCATAAAGGCAGCGGCGCCGCAGCGCGTCCGACAGGTCGCGCGTGCCATTGGCCGTCAGGATCACGATGGGCGTGCTGCGCGCCGAGATCGTCCCAAGCTCGGGAATGGTCACTTGGTAATCGGCCAGCACTTCCAGCAGGTAGGCCTCGAATTCCTCATCGGCGCGGTCGATTTCGTCGATTAGCAGAACGGGCGGGACGTCTTGGCGGATGGCAGCCAGCAAGGGCCGCTCCAACAGATAATCCTCCGAGAATATCCGCGCCTCCACCGCCTGCCCGGTCTCGCCCGCCTCGGCGGACGCGCGGATGGACAGCAATTGGCGCTGATAGTTCCATTCATAAATCGCCTGGGCGGCATCCAGCCCTTCATAGCATTGCAGCCGGATCAGCTTGGTATCCCGCGCCGCCGCAAGCACGCGGGCCACTTCGGTCTTGCCCACGCCTGCCGCACCTTCCAGCAGCATGGGCCGTCCCAGCGACAGCGCCAGGTGCAGCGCCACGGCCAGGTCGTCCGAGGCGACGTAGTTCTGCGCAGCCATATCGGCCTGAAGCGCTTGCCAAGTCATGGGCACCCTCCGCGAAAAGGGGGCCTGCGCCCCCTTCCCGATGTTGCGTTAGTCGTGCAGGCCCAGATCATTGGCCGTCTTCCAGATGCGCCAATGATCATGGGGCATATGGCTTTGACGCAGCCCGAAGGGCCGGAAGGCATCATGGACCGCGTTCGAAAACGCGGGCACGCCGCCCACATTTGGACTCTCCCCAACACCCTTTGCGCCTATGGGGTGGTGGGGAGAGGGGGTCACCGTATGATCGGTCGTATAGTTGGGCGTCTCCCATGCCGTGGGCAGGAAGAAATCCATCAACGTCCCGGTCTTACAGTTCCCCATCTCATCATAGGCAATCTCTTGCCCCATCGCGATGGCCAGCGCTTCGGTCAGGCCGCCATGGACCTGGCCTTCGATGATCATCGGATTGATCCGCGTGCCGCAATCATCGAGGGCATAGAACTGCCGGATCTCATGCTCGCCCGTATCCACGTCGATTTCCATCACGCAGATATAGGCGCCAAACGGATAGGTCATATTGGGCGGGTCGTAGTAGCTGACCGCTTCCAGGCCCGGCTCGATCCCCGGGATGGCCTGGTTATAGGCCGCGAAGGCGATTTCCTTCATGGTCTTGAACCGCTCGGGCGCGCCTTTGATCACGAAGCGGTCCACGTCGAATTCCACGTCGTCGTCGTGGACCTCCAGCAGATAGGCCGCGATCATCTGGGCCTTGGCGCGGATCTTACGGCCCGCCATGGCCGTGGCTGCCCCCGCCACGGGGGTCGAGCGCGAGCCGTAGGTGCCCAGCCCATAGGGCGCCGTGTCGGTGTCCCCTTCCTCGATGGTGATGCTGTCGGCGGGCAGGCCGATTTCGGTTGCGAGGATCTGCGCAAACGTCGTCGCGTGCCCCTGCCCCTGGCTGATCGTGCCCAGCCGCGCGATGGCGCTGCCGGTGGGGTGGATGCGGATTTCGCAACTGTCGAACATGCCGAGGCCCAGAATATCGCAATTCTTGACCGGCCCGGCGCCCACGATTTCGGTGAAATGGGTCAGGCCGATGCCCATCAGCTTGCGCGTCTCACCGCGTTTGAAGGCCTCGACCCGCTCGGCTTGTTCTTTGCGCAGACCGTCATAATCAACGGCCTTCAGCGCCTTGTCCCAAGCCGTGTGGTAATCGCCGCTGTCATATTCCCAGCCAAGCGCGGAATGGTAGGGGAACTGCTCCTTCTTGATGAAGTTGATGCGCCGAAGCTCAGCCGCATCCATCCCCAACTCGATGGCCAGAACCTCGATCATGCGTTCGATGAAATACGCGGCCTCGGTCACCCGGAAGGAGCAGCGATAGGCCACACCGCCGGGCGCCTTATTAGTATAGACGCCATCCACTGCCAGATAGGCGGTCGGGATGTCATAGGACCCGGTGCAGATATTCATGAACCCGGCGGGGAATTTCGTGGGGTCCGCGCAGGCATCGAAGCCGCCATGGTCCGCCGTCGTGTGACACCAAAGCCCGGTGATCTTGCCTTCCTTCGTGGCGCTGATCTTGCCGTGCATGTGATAGTCGCGGGCGAAGGCGGTGGTCATGAGGTTGTCCATCCGGTCCTCGATCCACTTGACCGGCTTGCCCGTGACAATCGACGCCACGACCGAGCAGACATAGCCCGGATAGGCCCCCACCTTGTTGCCGAAGCCACCCCCGATATCGGGGGAGACGACGCGGATGTTGTGTTCCTCAATCCCCGAAATCAGGCTGACCACGGTGCGGATAGCATGGGGCGCCTGGAACGTGCCGTAAAGCGTCAGCTTGCCGTTCACCTTGTCCATCGACGCCACGCAGCCGCAGGTTTCCAACGGGCACGGGTGGGTGCGGTGATAATAGATGTTTTCCTCGGCCACGACCTCGGCGGCGTCCAGCACCTGTTCGGTCGCCTCTTTCTCGCCCGCTTCCCAAGTGAAGATGTGGTTGGGGTGCTTGCGCGGCCCGTGGGCGCCGTCGGCGTTCGGGTCCAGATCTTCGCGCAGAACCACATCCGTCTTCAGCGCCTCGAACGGGTCCACGATGACGGGCAGTTCTTCGTATTCAACCTCAACCGCTTCGACGCCATCGGCGGCGGCGAACCGGTCTTCGGCCACCACGAAGGCCACTTCCTGGCCCTGGAACAGCACTTTGCCATCGGCCAGTACCATCTGCTTGTCGCCAGCCAGGGTGGGCATCCAATGGAGGCCCAGCGGCTCCAAATCCTTGGCCGTCAGGACGGCAAGGACGCCGGGCACCTGCAAAGCGGCTTCGGTGTCGATGGAGACGACGCGGGCATGGGCATAAGGCGAGCGGACGAAATCGCCCGCCAACATCCCGTCGAGCTTGATGTCGTCGACATAGTTGCCTTTGCCCTGGGTGAAGCGCGCATCTTCCACGCGCTTGCGTTCGCAGCCCATGCCTTTGAGGTTGGCGACGCGGTCTTCGCGGCTGGTGACGTCGTCTTTCATTCCGCAGCCTCCTTGGCGCCATTCATCTCAGCCGCAGCGGCGAGGATGGATTTCACGATGTTCTGGTATCCGGTGCAGCGGCACAGATTGCCGGCCATGCCAAACCGCACCTCTTCCTCGGTGGGGTTGGGGTTTTCCTCCAACAGCTTCGCGGCCCGCGTGATCATGCCGGGCGTGCAATAGCCGCATTGCAGCCCGTGATGTTCGCGGAACGCTTCCTGCAATGGGTGCAGCGCGTCGGGGCTGCCCATGCCTTCGATGGTGGTGACCTCGGCGCCATCGGCCTGGGCCACGAACATGGTACAGGATTTCACCGACTTGCCGTTCAGCGTGACGGTGCAGGCCCCGCAATGGGACGTCTCGCAACCGATATGCGGGCCCGTCAGGTTGAGCCGTTCGCGCAATGTGTAGATCAGCAATTCCCGTGGCTCGGCCAGGAATTCCTCATCCTTGCCGTTCACGTTCAGCTTGATGTGCATCTTCTTCGACATGAAGGCCTCCTCAGGCGCGGGACCAGGCGCGCTCAATGGCGCGGGTCAGGATGACGCCGGCAACATGGCGCTTGAACGCCACGGGGCCGCGATTGTCTTCGCTGGGGTCGATATCGCCCAGCATGGCGGTCACAGCGTCCTTGATGGCGGCGCCGTCGACACCGGTGCCGACCAACGCCGCACCTGCGGCTTCCGACCAGATGGGCGTGTCGCTGAGGTTCGTCATGGCGATGGAGGCTTCAGCGCAAGCACCACCGTCCTTCACCAGTTGGACGGCGGCAGCAGCGGTAGCGTAATCGCCTATCTTCCGCTTCTGCTTCTCATAGGCGTAACCGCCAGCCTGGCGCGGGAAGGTGACGGCGGTGAGTACCTCTTCATCGGCGCGGGCGGTCATATAGGCTGCTTCATAGAAGTCGCGGGCGGGCACGCGGCGTTCGCCATCGGGCCCGACCAGCGTGAATTGCGCATCCAGGCATTGCATGAGGCCGGGCATGTCGTTGCCCGGATCGCCATTGGCCACGTTGCCGCCCACGGTGCCCATGTAGCGCACCTGGGGATCCGCGATCTGAAATGCGGCTTCGCGCAGGATGGGCGCGGCAGCGAAAAGCCCGTCATGGTCGATCAAGTCGGCCTGGGTGGTCATGGCGCCAATGCGGACCGTGTCTTCGCCAATGGCGATCCCACCCAGACCATCCACATCCTGCAAGTCGATCAAGTGCGGAATGTCGGCCATGCGCAGCTTCATCATGGGGATGAGGCTGTGCCCACCCGCCATCACGCGCGCATCATCGCCATGCTCTTCAAGCAGGGCCAGCACGGCCGGAATGTCCTTGGGTCTGTGATACTCGAACGCCGCTGGAATCATCGCAGCTCCTCCCCTGTGCGCAAATCCTCGTCTCCGGACCGAGGGTGCGACAAACTGGCAGAAGCTGGCTTCCTGAAATGAACGAAAACCGGGCACTTTGCACGAACTGCGCTCCTTGCTGCACGAGTTGCGCCCTAGGCGGCGCCTGTCAGGTGGTTTTGGCGATCAGACCACGTAGCGATCTGTGCGTCGACATGTCGGCGAGGGTCGAAACGTGTTCAGGTTTCGAGACAATACACGCGTTCAAGCTTCTTCAGCTTGAGGGCATCAAAGCGGGCGAGGAAGTCTGCGGAAACGAAGAAACCATTGCCCACGGTTGCCTCCCACCAAAGGTGAAAGCCAGAGATTCTGTCGCGGCGCAGCATGTACATGTCGTCCTGACGGCCAAAAATACTGGACCTTACAGTTCGCCACTTCGGGACGTATTTGCTGGGCGACCGATATACTTGCTCCCGATGCTTCTCACTGAGGATGATCGAAGCTGCGCGGTTTGTGATGTTCAGTGTGTAATAGGGCTTGTCGGCGGGCGGGTCGTTCTTGCCGTTGCGCAGGGCATAGGGAAAGAACTGGTGGCATCCCCGCTCCATCTGCTCGACAAGTTGGCGGAACGTCTCGGAGACGTAGTAGACGCTGGCCGGTCCGATAACGGCGGGGGTTTTCTTGCGCGGTCTCTCTGTCGCGCCTACGCAGAAAAGCAGATAATCTTCGTCTCCCGTACAACTTGGATCAACCGGGCGTCCCTTCGTTATATCCCAGCACATGACCATGGGCCGAATGATTATCGTCGTCGAACGTCAGTCGAATGCTTTCTGCCCTCCGACGGACCTTGCCGCCATATTCCGCAGCTAACCCTCGGCACCCGTCACACCCTTCCTGCGCCGGGCTGCCGTCTGCCGGTCGGCGAGATCAATGACAATGTGAGGGCCAAGGCTTGCCCGCCCATGACGGCGCGGACAGCAACGACGACGGCAGGACAGCCCGATGCCGGGCTGTCCCACATGTGCCGAGGATCGCTTCAGTGGAAGATGACGTCGATATGGTCAGCCACACCGGCGGCCATGGCCATGTCGTACATCATCTTGCCGTCGATCACGGCCGCGATGGTTCCATCGGGGTTGTAGCCGACCAGGGGCCCATGCCCGATGGCGAACATCAAGCAGCCCTGGGGTGAGACGGGGCGGTGGATGGCACCGCCATGTTCGCAGATATAGTCGCCCTGCTTGCCGGCATCGTCCTCATAGGCGAAACCGCCTTCCAGGATCACGCCTTGGATGGCGCCCACATGTCCGTGGGTGGGTGCCACGACGCCCGGATCGACCTTCAGGAACATGGTGAAGCCGCCGGTCTTCGGGTCCACATCCATGAGCTTGAAATAGGTGCCGTCCATGACCCAGGGCGTCCAGGGCAGTGTTTCGGGGTCGATGAAGGCGGGTTTGTCATGCTGGGTCAGGGCGATCCCGGCGATTTCGCTTTGGCCGGACAGTTCGTCTTTCATCTTGCTCTCTCCTCCGCGTTTAGATGGGGAAGCCTAGGCATGAGGCCGCCAGTGGTGCGCGGCCGATCCTGCGAAATCGGATTATCCTGAGATTTTATTGTCTGATGCGCGTGGCTCAGGCATGCTGCGCCCGCGGAGGGAGGCCCTTTGACCCCAGTGATCGAGCATATCGCCAATGGCTTCGGGGTGGACCCGGTTTCCATTATGGCGCCACCTGCAATGGCGGGCGGGGCGCCCATGGTGTCGGCCGCGCTTTGGTCGAAACCGGCGGCCACGACCCAGCGGGTCCATACGCCGCCGCTGGATGTGGGCATCCTGTCGGTCCATATCGACCGCCAGTTCCAGATGGATTTCCAAATCGACGCCGAAGACGTGTTCCGCGGCTATACCGGCCCTGGCGATGTGTGTTTCGTGCCGCCCGGCACGCGGCCCGAGGCTGATCTTCTGGGCCACACCTCGGTGCTGCATATCTATGTGCCGCAGGTGCAGCTGGGCGATATCGGCCTCGGCCCCGGGCAGGCAGTGCCGTATTTCGGCCATGCCAAAGGGCGCCACGGGGCGATCACCGCATTGGTCGATGCCTGCCAGGACGGCCCGCCCTCGGGGCTGACGGCTTGGGCCGCCTATGGGCGACTGGTAGATTTCACCCTGGCATTGGCCTCGACGCTACGCCCGGCAAATACCAGTGAAAGGCTGACGCCGTTTCAACTGGGGCGCATCCGCGACCACCTCCAAACCCATTTCGAAGATGCCCTGCGCGTGGCCGACCTGGCCGCCCTTCTGGACCTGTCGGAGGCGCATTTCGCCCGGGCCTTCCGCAACAGCACCGGCAAGACCCCAGGCCAGGCCCTGCGCGACACCCGCATGCAAGCCGCGCGCGATCTGCTGTTGGCCAGCCATGCGCCCATCGGGGACATTGCGGCGGAATGCGGCTACCCCGACCCCAGCTTTTTCGCGCGCACCTTCAAGGACCTGCATGGCGCCACGCCCGCCAAATGGCGGCGCCAACGAACCCAGGGCGACCTACGCCCCTAACGCCGTCTGCACCGCTTTCAGCTTAGACCTGCTGACGGGCACTTTGGGCAGTTTGGCGGAGGCGAAGGTGCAACGTCCCTTGTCTTTGTCCCGCTCAAAGGCGGCGACCTTGGCCGGGTTCACGATGTAGCTGCGGTGGACTTGCAAATGCCCGGTCGATGCCAGGCGCTTCATCGCCTCGGTGATCGACCAGACGCAGAAGAGCCGGTCTTCGTCGGTATAGACCTGCGTGTAATGCCCATCCGCCCGGATGAGCGCCACATCCCCCGCGGCGATGAACACCTTGCCGCCATCGCGTTCGCAGGGAATGCGCACGGGCGCGTCGGGCACCGGCGTCGGAGGCGCCTCGGGTAACGGCGCGACGGGCTCGTCGGCCACAGACGCGGGCGTCGTCACGAAGGTCACGCCCACCCAGAGGAATGCCCCGAAGATCATGAAACTCGACAAGATGACGGCAATGGCCAGCACCTCGTTGCTCATGATCGGGCCCAGTTCCGAAAAGCTCGGCACCGCCACGAAACGCGTGCCGGCGATGGCCACGAAATGCACCGCGAAGACCGACACGCCGAAGCACAGCGTGCCGAGCAAAATGCTGCGATGGGTCCGCGTGCCATAGGCGACCCAGAACGCTGCAATGCTCAGCCCCAAGGCCGCCACCAGCGCCAGCGCGATGCCGCCCGGGGTATAGACCGCGCGGCACAACTCCAACCCCGCCATACCGATATAGTGCATCGCGACGATCCCGATGCCCACCAATGCACCCGCCGCCACCACGATGGTCGGACTTCGTTCCGTGAAGTGAAGCAAGATCAGCGCGACCCCGACGATCAGAATGGCAATCAGCGCCGAGGCCAGCGTCACCGCCGCATCGTAGTAGAACAGGATGGGCATCTGCAGGCCAAGCATGGCCACAAAATGCATCGACCAGATGCCGCCGCCCAAGGCAAAGGCCGCCATGGCCACGGTCAGCTTCTTCTGCGCAAGCGTCTGCTGGGACAGGTCCTTGGTCAGCGTCAGCCCGGTGAACCCCGCCACGATCGCCACGGCAAGGGAGGCGAAGACCAGGGCCGCGTTGTGGCTCGTGTCGAGAAACTCCATCGCCTCCACAGATGGCGAAGCGCGATTTCGGGGGCAACTCACATCTTCTCTGGATGTGGCGGGCCGTCAGGCCTTGGGTGCGAAGCCCATGATATAGGCCGCATAGTTTTCCGCATTGAGCCGCGCCAGCCGGGGCTTGCGCCGGGCCAGCCGCTTGATGGCCCCGTCCCCATAGACCTCCGCATCATCCCAATCGCCGGTCTGCGGATTGATTTCCAGCTTCGAGACGCCCGCCAGATGCGCCACTTCATGGACGATGGTGCGGTCGCGCTTACGCGCCCAACGCCGCTTGGCCGCTTGGCCGCGGGGCGCGCGGAACCAGCCCGGGCATAGCGCGATCTTGTAGGGCGCGCGCTCAATCGGGTTTCGCCGCGGGTCGGACATGCTGACATCCCGCGTGCGAAAGGCGACGCCCAGATCGGTCTGATATTTGCAGCGGATGTAAAGCAGGTCGGTCGCCCGATCCTCCCGCTCCAACTTGCGCTTCCAGACCGGCTTCTTGGCCTCCACCCGGTCTGACTGCTCGCGCGCCGCATCTATCCACCGCTCCACAGGCGGCAGGTTGAACGGATGCGGCTTTGACCGCAGCGTCCGGCACTTGGACGGCTTGGGTCGGGCGCCGGGATAGGCCTCCACCTTGAGAACATGCCTGCGGTCCTGCCGCAGCGTCTTCCCAGGGGTCCGCTTGCCCTGAAAGATGGTCGAGGCGCGGTCAACGAACCGTTTCACCAGCGCGAAAGACGCCGTCTTCCCGGCCCCATCGTAATCTCCGAACCAAAGCTTCTCAGCCCCGCCGTTCCAAGCCTTGCGCCGCTCGGCTTCTGGCATGTTGGCCAAGCGTGCCATGCGCCGTTCGGCATCGAAGGTCGCCTTGGCCGCACGGCCCACAAAGGGCCTGAGCCTTTCCTTATAGCTTTCGGTCACCAGAACGTTGGCCGTCTTGCCCTTGCGCTTGGACCGCACCGCATAAAGCGTCACCTCCACCCGGCGGTTACGTGCCCGATTGGCCCGCGCCGTCCGGTCCGTGCGGTGGACAAGGTTGTCCACCAGCGGCTCCCGATTGGCACGTGAGCCGACGAAAAGCGCTACGTCGGCATCCTTCACGGGCTTGTCCAGCAAACGCTCCCCCGAAATCGTCACCCGTAGCCCCCCGGCCTCCAGCGCGCGTTTGACGGCCCCTGCCGCCGCATAGGCGCGCGCCATGGCACGGTAGGCGTAATCCTCGGTCTTCACGTTCCGCCAGGTTGACGAATGCCCGACGAAGGTCACCGCACGCACCGGCGCGGGGCCATTTCGCCGCGCCGTCAGATCGCGTCGGATGGCCTCCACCACTTGGGCGTGGGCCCTGGTCAGCCCGGTCCCGAAGGCTGGGAAGCGGTCCATCCGGTGGCGCGCCGCCACGTGCCGCCTGGGCGCGCGTTCGCGGTCGGGGGCCGCGTCCCGCTCAATCAGTTCCGCCGCATGTGCCATGGCTGACCTCCGCGTCCAGCATCACCAGCCCCATCTTGCGCCCCGTTCCGCAGGTGCGTCAGTCACCCGGATGAGCTATGGCGCTTCTCGAAATTGCTGATCCAAGTTCTTCGAGATCCGCTTGCATAGCCGCGCCACAAATCCCCGCTAAGGCAGATCCGCCCCCCCCGGCCCGCGTTGACTAACCCGGGGTGATTTGCCATGCCCGACCCTAACCAGTGGGAGCCGGGGCATGACCAATCAGCAGGACAAGATCCTCATCGAAGGCCGTGACTACAGCGTGCGCCTCGAAAAGGCTGCCGCCCAAGATCTGGCACAAAATATCGACGCCTATCTGGAGCCGTCCTGGACCGTGCGGAAGATGGCCGAGGGCTATGGACACTATGCCAAGACCGGCCAGAACGACGATGTCACCTATGCCAGGTTCCGCCAGGCTTTTTCGGAGACCGAGGGCCGCAGCCACCTCGTCTTCTCCAACGTGATGGCCGACCATATCGGAAAGACGGACTACGACTTTTCCCAGACGATCTTCGATACCAATATCGAGCCTGAAAATATCGTTCGCACAGGGCTCTATCACCTGAAGAACCACGGGTTTTACAAGACCAATCTGCGAGTGCCGCAACCAATCGTGGACAGCTTGAAGAGCAAGATCCTGGCCTCGATGGAAGCCGATCATGGCGACGAGGTTGCCGCCGCAATCGATGGCACCGACGACGCGCCGTTGCAGATCAAGGGGCGCCATGGCGCGCTCACGACCTTTGAGGAGATGTATCAGATCTCCGCCGATCCGATCCTGCTGGCCATGGTGCAGGAATACATGGGGCTGCCGCCCATCTTCAACACGCCCGTGGCCTTTCTGAACTCTGCCCGCCAGGTGAAATCGGCGCGCGAGCTTTCGGATACCGCGCAACTCTACCACCACGATCTACACCGCCTGCAATTCGTGAAGCTGTTCGTCTACCTCACCGATGTGGATGCCGATAGCGGGCCCCACACGCTCATCCGCGGCACCCATCGCCGCCGGCCCGGCCCGCTCTGGGCCGATGGGCGCCACACAGATGAGGCCTGTGCCGAAGCGGGCATCCTCGATGATGAAGTCAACATCACCGGACCAGAAGGCACGGTGTTCCTGGTGGATACGTCCGCGCTTCACAAAGGGGCCAACCCCAATAGCAATCCCCGCCTCATGGCGCAGGTGCAGTACACCAATTCGCTCTTCGGGCGCCCCTGGTCCGAGGCAGAGCGCAAGATCAGCCATTCCGCCAAGACCAAGAACAAGGAAGTCCACGCCGCTGCCGATCTGGCGCGCGCCTATGCAGGCAAGGCGGGCATCCGCTTCATGCAAAACTACATCTGACAATGTCGTGCGCCGTCCGAACCGGCCGCCCTTTCATCCTGGCAAAAATACTCCCGCGCGGCAGCGCGGAACCGCGTCTCGCACGCGCCATATCAGTCGGGGCCCCGCGGCCCTAACCCGTCAAACTGTCACGAACTGACCTAGCTTCTGCCGCCGGGCTGCCATCTTCCCGCCTCGCGCTATGGTAAAAACCGGTCTCATGAGACATGAGACTTTCCCCGCCTCCGAGACCCACGAATTCTTCGTCGTGCCCGCCCCCCGCCGGGGGGAGCGTGGGCCAGGCCTGCGCACCGACGAAGATCGCATGGCCGCGACTTTGACCGATCTTCTCAATCAAATGGCATCGGAAGGCTGGGAATATGTCCGCGCCGATATGCTTCCCAACCAAAGCAGTGCCGACCTCACCGGCACGTCCGCCAAGCAACTTGCGCTTCTGATCTTCCGCCGCCCCAAGCAGAGCCGGACCAGCCGGACGCAGGACGAACCTCTGTTGCTGACCGACCCGGTCGCCAAGCACATGACGGCCTGACGCCACACTTCATCGTTTCCGCATCCCCAACCCACCGTTTCCATCGAAGCGACGGGACTCTTCCGCGCGCTGCGGCTAAATTTGCCGCACCATGTCGGAAGAAGCGCCACACCAGACTTTTGAATATCGCGTTGTACCCGCCCCCCGCAAAGGCGAGAAAGCCAAGGGCGTGCGCTCGGGCGAGGCGCGGTTTGCACTCGCAATGTCGCGCCTTTTCAACCGGATGGGCGCCGAGGGCTGGGAATATGTCCGCGCAGACACTTTGCCCGCCGAAGAACGGGTGGGCTTTGCCGGCAGCGAAATCCGCTATCACGCATTGCTGGTTTTTCGCCGCGCCCTGCCGCAACCGGCCAAGGCCCCAGCCCCGCCTGAACAGATTGAGACGCCCACACCCCCCCTTATGCTGACGGCTCCACAGGCGGAATGGCAAGGCTTTGTCGAAGCCGATGTCGAGGATGCCGTCATCATCGACATCCTATCCGCCCGAGCCGAAACCAAGCCCGCCGCTGAGTGACGCGCAAATTGTCGCGCCCCGGTCCACCGCGCGCCTAGGCCTTCGGCACCGACAGGTCCATCGACAGCGCATGGATACGCTCCATCACATCGCCCAAGGCGGCATGGACCATGCGGTGACGGGCAATCCGCGACGCGCCTTCAAAGGCCGCGCTGCTTAGCACGACGTGCCAATGGCTCTCGCCCGAGCCATCATCACCGGCATGCCCGGCATGTTTCGCGCTCTCATTTCGGACCTCCAGATGGCTGGGCGCCAAGGTTGTTTCTAGCCGCGCGCGGATCACCGCCTCCAATGCCATACTTTTTCCCCCCTAAAGGTCTTCCCAATGCGTTCCCAATGCTTAAACTCCACTGCCGCAGGCCGGAAGGGGGAACTAGCGTGACCAAATCGGATCCATTCAACTTCGACATGCGTGTTTCCACCGCCAAGAAGCGCAATCCGCGTGGAAAGCGGGGCATGTCGGGTGCCGTCGAAACCTCGACGCGCATCTGCGACCACGACGGTTGCGAGGAAGGCGGCAAGTACCGCGCGCCCAAAAGCCGGGACACGACCGACGATTATTACTGGTTCTGCAAGGACCATGTGCGCGAATACAACGCCAAGTGGTCTTTCTTCGATGGCGCCACCGAAGCCGAGATCGCCGCCCAGGAAGAACGCGACAAGGGCGGCACGAAGCCCTTCCGCAAAACGGTCGAGGAACGCGCCTGGGCCCGCCTGGGCATCGAAGACGCCCACCAGGTGCTGGGCGGCAACGCCACGCGCAATCCGGGCCGCGGCAGCGTGGGGCGCAAATTGCCGCCCACGGAACGCAAGGCGTTGGATATCCTGGAAGGCAAGGATGATTGGGATAAGGCCACGATCCGCAAGGCCTACAAGTCGCTGATCAAGGTGCTGCACCCGGATATGAATGGCGGCGACCGAAGCCAGGAAGAACAATTGTCCGAAGTCGTCTGGGCCTGGGATCAGCTCAAGGACAGCCGCAACTTCAAGTAGCGCACGGCCTGCGGCATCCCGCCGCATCCCGCGCTGGAAGGTTTCGGGCGACGCTTCCGGGGTGCGTGTCTTCGTGCCCTTCTTCACGGCCCTTTCGCTGGTCTTGGCGCTGCTGGCCCCCAAAATGGGGGCTGCGGCAGCTGAGGTGATGCCTGGCGCGCTTCGGGTGATTGTCATCTGTGCCGGGACGACGATGCAGACCCTCGTGATCGATGCCCAAGGCAACGCGGTCGAACTGTCCGAAACCGGCCCTTGTATCGCTGTCGACCTCCCGTTGGCCACCGCGCCCGCGCCGTTCTGGCAAAGGCTGCAGCTGGCCTGGCAGCCCGATACGATTCAACCGCACCTGGCCCCGCAACCCGCCCCCCTTGATCACCGACCGCCCGGACGAGCGCCTCCGAAACCTGTCTGAAGAACACCTCACAACCTTCTGACAGGAAAGATATCATGACCGACATCCAAATCGCGGAGCCTATCCGCGACACCGCGTCCGCGCGCGGCGGCACCTTTTATCGTCTCGTGTGGAAATGGCACTTCTTGGCCAGCTTGTACGTGCTGCCCTTCATGCTGCTTCTGGGCCTAACTGGCGGCCTGTACCTCTACAAACCTTCGATTGAGCGCTGGCTCTATGCCGACCTGCTGACGATTGAGGCCCAGGGCACGCCCCTGCCCCTCGACACACAACTCGCCGCGTTCGACACCGTGGCGGCCCCCAGCCGCATCCGCGAACTACAGGTCAGCGACAATCCGACGGCGACGACCCGCATTGAATATGACGACGCCAATGGTACCCGTACCTACGGATATGTGGACCCTTATAGCGGTGAGGTGCTGGGCCTCATGGCCCGCGATGGCATGTTCATGCGCCAAGTCCAGAACTTGCACGGAGAGCTGATGCTGGGCGGTTTCGGCACCAAGCTCGTCGAACTGGCCGCCCATTGGGCCGTGGTGATGTTCATCACCGGCGCCGTGCTGTGGTGGCCGCGCGGGCGCAAGAACGTCATCGTCACGCCTGCGGGGCGTGGGCGGACCTTCTCGCGATCGAGCCATATGTTCACCGGCATGTTAGCCACAATCCTGGTGGTCCCGATCCTGATCACCGGGCTACCCTGGACGGATATCTGGGGCGGTGGGCTCGACCGGGTGCAGAAGGCCACCGGGCAATCCAGTGTCTCGCTGAAATGGGGCGGCGACGTGCCTGGCTCCACCCTTGATGCGGACGGCCCCATCTCGCTCGATGCGGCCATCGCCATCGCGAGGGCCGAAGGCATCGTGGCACCCATCGCTTTGCGCCCTGCCCGCGATGCGGAAGGGTCGCATTGGGTGGGCTCGGCCAGCACCAACCGCACCGAACAGTCGGAGTTGGTCATCGACCAATATAGCGGCACCGTCCTTGCCCGGATCGACTTCGCCGACAATCCGGCGCTCGCCAAAGCCGTAAGTTGGGGGATCAGCTTTCACCGGGGCGAGGCCTATGGCTGGCTCAACATCGCCCAGAATACCCTGGCGGCCCTTCTGGCCGTAGCCCTGGCCGTCAGCGGCTTTGTGGCTTGGTGGATGCGTCGCCCTGAAGGCAGCCTGGGTGTGCCCCAGGCGCCCGACACGGCGCTGGGCTGGCCCATGGCCGCGCTAACGGTGGCTCTGATGCTGCTCTTGCCGCTCATGGGGGCGAGTTTGCTGCTGGCCCTGGCGCTCGATTGGGTGATCTTCAAACGTCTCGGCTGGTTCCGAGCCTCGGCCACCCCAGCGGAATAGCGTCAGGCATGGCGGCTGGTGGGGGCGTCTTCCTCCACCAGCCGTGCGTCCAACCAATCCTGTAAAGCGGGCTCCACCCGGCTGAGCGATGGCGGCCGGTAAGGCCAAATCCCGTCGCGTCCCTTCGCCTCGAACGCCCAACGCGCTTTGACGCTGCCATGCACCTGCGCCAGGTCGGTCGGCCCCTCGCGATCATGGCCCAGGCGCCGCATCAGCGCGGCAAACAGACCCCCCTTTGGCACGGCGGTATTGGTGAGTGATCCGAACGGGTCCTGTTGCCCTACCAAGGCCGCGCGCACAGCCGGGTCGAATCGCAACCGCGCCGCCTCGGCGCCTTCCATGACCCATTCGAGTGCGATGGACGACAGCGCGGTGATGTCGCCGCCCCCGCCCACGGCCCCATGGTCACCGGCAAAGTAACGCTCCTGATAAGGCAGATTCTCGGGGTCCTTGCCCTTGTTCAAGATGGGCAGGTTGTCCCAATGCGTCGGCTCAAACTCGCGCCGCCGCTCATCCAAGGCCACCGCGTGGCGCGCCGATTCCACCATGCTGGACAGGGCAGCGTTGTGAAAACGGTAGCGCCGGTTCACCAGACTCGCCAAGGCGAACCGCTTGGGCAGGCCCAGCGCGCCCACCGAATCCCATACACCCAGATAAGCGATGCGCAGCAAGAACGGGTCCTTCGACCCTTCCTCGGCGTAGATCTTCGCATCCTCCGGGCTAGTCATCAGATCGGGCGACATCTGTGCCCTAAAGCGCTGGCTTTCGACACTGTCAGGATGCGTGGTCGGGTCGCCCCTGCGGCGATAGCGCGCGACGATCTTATCCAGATTGTTGAGCCCTGCGCGCGGCAGAAGCCCCGAAGATCGGATCAACCCCGTCAACGACCGCGCGGTGAACGCGCCGCGCGAAAAACCGAAAATGTAGATCTCATCCCCCGGCTCATAGAGGAAAACCAAATGGGTGTAGGCCTCCACCACGTTCTCGATCAACCCCAACCCCATGAGCCCGCCCAGCAGTTGATCCGCCTTGCGCCCAAGCCAGGTCACGCCCCGCTTTCCCGTGCCCACGCCCGGCACGTAAATCGGCACCTGTGGGATGTCGTCGCTGTCGACCGGGCGCAGCGCACGCCCCAAATGAACCACGTTTGTTGGCGTCGCGCTTGACGCGCTGTTCCAGGTGCCGTCGCACAGAATGACAATCCGTTTCATGCCGCATGCGTAACACAGCGGCTTGATCTGCGCTTCCCCTTGCACCGTCCCACCTTATGTTGCACTCCGACCGGCGGCTGGAAGGAGACCGAGATGGCGGATGGCAGCATGGATATGAACGCAAAACCCACCCGCGACATTTCGGTGCGCGAGGTCTTCGGGATCGACAGCGACATGGCGATCAAGGGCTTCGAAGAGGCCAGCGACCGCGTGCCGGCCATCGACACGACCTATAAATTCGACCCGGATACCACGCTGGCAATCTTGGCGGGCTTCGGCTGGAACCGCCGGGTGATGATCCAGGGCTACCACGGCACCGGCAAGTCGACCCATATCGAACAGGTCGCCGCGCGACTGAATTGGCCCGCCGTGCGCGTGAACCTCGACAGCCATATCAGCCGAATCGACCTGATCGGCAAGGACGCCATCAAGTTGAAGGACGGCGTGCAAGTCACTGAGTTCCATGAAGGCATCTTGCCCTGGGCCCTGCGCAACCCCGTGGCCATCGTCTTCGACGAATACGATGCGGGCCGCGCTGACGTCATGTTCGTCATACAGCGGGTGCTGGAACATGACGGCAAGCTGACGCTGATGGATCAGAACGAAATCATCACGCCTCACCCGTCCTTCCGGTTGTTTGCAACGGCCAACACGGTCGGTTTGGGCGACACCACCGGCCTGTACCACGGCACCCAGCAGATCAACCAAGCCCAGATGGACCGTTGGAGCCTTGTGGCCACGCTCAACTACCTCAGCCACGACGCCGAGGCCGCCATCGTCCTGTCCAAGCAGCCCCATTACAACACCGAGAAAGGCCGCCAGACCGTCAGTCGGATGGTCACCGTCGCGGACCTTACGCGAACGGCCTTCATGAATGGCGACCTTTCGACGGTGATGTCGCCCCGCACGGTCCTGGCTTGGGCCCAAAACGCGGAAATCTTCCGCGATGTGGGCTATGCTTTCCGCCTGACATTCCTCAACAAATGCGATGAATTGGAACGCCAGACCGTAGCAGAATTCTACCAACGCTGCTTCGACGAAGAACTGCCCGAAAGCGCGGCTAGCATGTCGCTGGGGTGATGGCCCGTCCCCTCCACATCGGATTGATCGGAGGGATCGGGGTCGCAGCGACTGTTGTGTATTACCAACGTATCGCGGCCCAGGTCGCGGCCCGCGGTCAAGTCATGAAGCTCACCATCGCGCATTGCGATAGCAAGACCTTGGTGAACAACAATCTGTCGGGTGACCGAGATGCGCAGGCCGAAATTTTTGCCTCCCTGATCGGCGAACTGGCCGGGGCGGGATGCGATTGCGCGACGATTACGTCGCTTGGCGGGCATTTCTGTTTCGCGGAGACGGTTGCCCGATCATCTCTGCCCCTGGTTTCGGCCATTACGCCGCTCGATGCGTATTTCAGGCGTCTCGGCTTCCACCGGGTCGGTCTGCTGGGCACCGCGTCCGTGATGCGGACACGCGTGTTCGGTGGTCTTTCCGATACGGAAACGGTGGTGCCCGAGCCGAGCCTTGACGATGTCGGCCGCGCGTATCAGGAAATGGCCGTCTCTGGGATCTGTGATGACACCAGCCGCGCGTTCTTCCATAATGTCGGTCGCGAGATGATCGAAGAACAAGGTGCCGATGCGGTCGCGTTGGTCGGGACCGATCTAGGCCTTGCCTTTGCGGACATGGATCCCGGCTATCCCGTGGTGGATGCGGTTGACCCGCATGTGACAGCCCTGGTCGGGTTGGCCACCGGAGAGACATCGTTGGACCACGTCGTCGGCGAGAAAGGCAGCACATGACCAAGCCCAGCGATAACCCCGCCGATCCGTTCAAAAAGGCCCTGTCTGAAGCCACCAAGACCATGGCCGACGACCCGGATTTGGCCGTCACCTATTCGGTGGATCCGCCGGGCATGACAAATGAGTCTGTCCGCTTGCCCCAAGTCAGCCGCCGCATGACACGCGACGAGGTGCTGCTGGCCCGCGGCACAGCTGATGCCTATGCCCTGCGCCACCGCCACCACGACAGCGGCGTGAACGCGCGCTACCTGCCCCAGGGCAACATGGCGCGCGAACTTTACGACGCCATGGAAGTTGCCCGCTGCGAAGCCGTTGGGGCCCGCGACATGCCCGGCACGGCGGGAAATATCGACGCCAAAATCGGGGTGGAGGCGACGCGCAAAGGCTATGCCGACGTCTCCGACAAGGCGCAGATCCCGCTGGCCGCTGCGGCGGGCTACTGGATCCGCCAGATGGCCACGGGCCGCGACCTGCCCAAGGGCGCAGAAAACGCGCTGGAACTCTGGCGCGGTTTCATTGAGGAATCCACCGGCGACCGGCTCGACAGCTTGCGAGATGTTCTGTCCGACCAACAGGCCTTCGCCAAACTGGCCCGCCAACTGATCGACGATCTGGGCTATGGCGACCAGCTCGGCGACGACCCCGACATGGAAGACGAGGACCAGGAAGAAGAAGGCCAAGCCGAAGAAGACCAGCAGGAGCCCGATTCAACCGGCGAAGACGACAGCCAGGAAGACGACGAAGCCGCCCCCGAACAAAGCCAAGACCAGCAGGACGACCCGAGCCAGGCCCAGGTTTCCATGGATGACATGGCCGACCAGGAAGCCGGCGAAGAGGCCGAGATGCCCGAGGCCGATGAGGCCATGGACCCGCCGCCGCCTGCCCCGGTCTCGGAAGCGGACCCGAACTACACCATCTTCAGCGACAAGAACGATGAGATCATCGGCGCCGAAGATCTGGCCGAACCCGCTGAGTTGGAACGCCTGCGCGCCTATCTCGACCAACAGCTGGAGCCGCTGAAGGGTGCCGTGTCTCGCCTGGCCAACCGCCTGCAACGTCGGCTCCAAGCCCAGCAGAACAGGTCTTGGGAATTCGACCTGGAAGAAGGCATCCTCGATGCGGGCCGTCTTGCCCGCGTCGTGGCCAACCCCACCACCCCGCTCAGCTTCAAGATGGAGCGGGATACCGAATTCCGCGACACGGCTGTCACGCTGCTTTTGGACAATTCCGGCTCCATGCGGGGGCGGCCGATTTCCATCGCGGCGATCTGCGCCGATGTGCTGGCGCGCACGCTGGAACGCTGCGGCGTGAAGGTGGAGATTCTGGGCTTCACCACCCGCGCCTGGAAAGGCGGGCTCGCACGCGAAGAATGGCTTAAGGAAGGCCGCCCCTCGACACCCGGGCGCCTCAATGACCTGCGCCACATCATCTACAAATCCGCCGATGCCCCCTGGCGCCGCGTCCGGCCCAATCTGGGCCTCATGATGAAAGAGGGATTGCTGAAGGAAAACATCGACGGCGAGGCGCTGGAATGGGCCCATCGCCGCCTGTCCGCCCGCCCCGAAGCGCGGAAAATCCTGATGGTGATTTCCGACGGCGCGCCGGTCGACGATTCCACGCTGTCGGTCAACCCCGCCAATTACCTCGAAAAGCACCTGCGCGACGTGATCGCCATGGTCGAAAAACGCAAAGCGGTGGAGCTTTTGGCCATCGGCATCGGCCATGACGTGACCCGCTACTATGACCGGGCGGTCACCATCACCGATGTCGAACAGCTTGCCGGGGCCATGACCGAGCAATTGGCCGCCTTGTTCGATGCCGATCCACGGGCGCGGGCCCGGGTCATGGGGATGCGCCGGGCGTCTTGAGCGGTGCACCTATTTGGTGGTGGCGGCACGGGGGCCAGCCCACCCCGCCCCCGGATATTTTCGTCAGGAAAAAATATGGCCGTTTGGGAGATGGGCAGCGCTGCCCTTATGGTGAGGGCGCGGCCTTTGCAGCATAGGAGCCGTGCGTCATGACAACCAACCTCCGCCTTTGTACCTTTAACGTCGAAAACCTGTTCCGCCGCTTCGACTTCGGCGCATTCACCGATGAGCAGGCCCAGAGCTACCTGCCCCCTGTGGTCCGCTTCCTGAGCGATTTCGGCGATGGTGACCTCTCCAAATTCGACGATTTCAAACGCATGATGGAAACCGCCGCCATCGCCCAATACGACGATCACCGACAGCACACGGCGCTGGCGCTCACGGCAGCGGATGCGCATCTGTATTGCCTGCAAGAGGTGGATAATCTCGATGCGCTCAACCGCTTTTGGGCGCTTTACGTGAATAAGATCGGCAAGCTGGGGGACTTTCCCAATTTCGTCTTGCAGGAAGGCGACGATATGCGCGGCATCGATGTGGCGGCCGTGTCGCGCGATATCGTGCCGGTCTATGCCCGATCCCATGCGGCGCTGACGCGGGGCGACCTGACCCGAAATGACAGCCGATATCCGACCGCAAATGCCCTTCTGGACCGGTTCCCGCTTGCGCGCGATAAGGTCGACAACCTGCGTGGCCGTGTTTTCCGCCGCGACGCACTTGAATTGGAAATCGAAAAGGCGGGTTGGGACGACCGCATCACCGTGATCAACTGCCATTTCAAATCTATGGGCGGGCGGTCGCGCAACAAGATCGGGATGCGCCAGCTTGAGGCGATCGCTGTGCGCGCCATTCTGGAGCGCAAATTCGACGACCCGGCCAGCGCGCTTTGGGTCGTTTGCGGTGATCTCAACTCCTACCGGGGCGTCGTGAAATACAGCACCGACGACACGCCCCGCATCGAAGACGAAGCCGCCGATGGCGATGGCGACGGCTCGGGCAGCTTGCGCGGCAACGGCCAATCGGGCCTAGACCCATTGCTCGCCGATGGCTTCGGGCAAGACCTGCTGGCCGATCTGCCCCCAGATACCCGCTGGACCCACTACTATGCCGGTGCCCGCCACAAGACCCAGCTTGACCATGTCATCGCTTCACCCGCCATGGCTCGCAAGATGGTTGGCCCCGTTCAGATCATCCGCCAGGGGGTGCCCTTTCGCGTGCCCGGCACCGACGGCATCGCCCGCTATCCCCGTATCGGCTGGGACCGGCCCAAAGCGTCGGACCATTGCCCTGTCACCGTGGAATTCTCTGCCGCCAACCAACCCGTGACCTGACGCGCCTTCCACCGCGAGCGCCCGTCCTCTATGTCCCGAGGCCAGGAGGTCCGCGCCCATGTTCCAAAGCTTCGAGGTCACCACCCGCCCCGATGCCGCCCCGCCCCGCGTGGCCCGCCTGCGCGATTGGATGAAAGCAGAGGGGTTGGATGCCGTCCTTGTGCCCCGCGCCGATGCCCACCAGGGCGAGTATGTGGCCCCGTGCGACGAACGCCTGGCCTGGATCACCGGCTTCACCGGCTCGGCTGGCTTCGCGGTCATCTTGCGCGCGCGCGCCGCGCTCTTCACCGATGGGCGCTATACCGTGCAGGTCCGCGCACAAACCGATGGCGCCACCTTTGACTATGTGGACTGGCCTGCCACCAAGCTGAGCGATTGGCTGCCCAAGGTACTGCCATCGGGCGGGCGCGTGGGCTTCGATCCGATGCTGCACACGGTCAATGAAATCAAGGTTCTGCGCAAACTCGACGGGATCGAGATCGCCCCCACCGGCAATGGCGTCGACGCGATCTGGGAAGACCGCCCCGCGCCACCCTCGGCGCCCATGTCGGCCTATCCCACCAAGCTTGCGGGCCGGGCCCACGCCGAAAAACGCGCCCAGATCGCGGCCATCCTTGCCGACCAGGGCCTTGACGCCTTTGTCACCAACCAGCCTGACGCCGTGGCCTGGCTGCTCAACATCCGTGGCGCCGACATCACCCGCACGCCCATCGCCCAGGCCTTCGCCATCCTCCACAAGGATGCCAGCGTCGACCTGATCTGCGACCCCGCCAAGACCGTGCCCGTGGCCGATCATCTGGGCGACGCCGTCCGCGTCGTGGCTTCCCACGCGTTGCTGAACCACATCGCCAGCCTGCAAGGCCCGGTGGGCTACGACCCCGCCGCCTGCCCCGTGGCCCTGGCCGAAGCGCTGGCCGAAGGCCGCGCCATCACCGACCCGATTGCTCTGCCCAAAGCGCGCAAGTCTGACGCCGAGATCGCCGCGACGCGCGACGCCCATCTGCGCGACGGCGCCGCCATGGTGCGCTTTTTGCACTGGCTCGACCAAGACCGGCCCGGTGATCTGACCGAAACCGGTGTGGTCTCGGCCCTGGAACGGTTCCGACGCGACACCAACGCGCTGCGCGATATCAGCTTCGAGACCATCGCAGGCGCCGGGCCCCACGGCGCCATCGTGCATTACCGCGTCACTGAAGACACCGACCGCTCGCTGGCGGACGACCCCGTCCTGCTGGTGGATTCCGGCGGGCAATACCTGGACGGCACCACCGATATCACCCGCACCATCGCGCTGCGCCCCGATATCCCCGGCCACATTGTCCATGCTTTCACCCGCGTGCTGCAAGGCATGGTGAACCTGTCACGCGCGCGCTTCCCAAAAGGCGTCACCGGCGGGCATCTGGATGCCATCGCCCGCGCGCCGCTCTGGTCCGATCACATGGATTACGACCATGGCACCGGCCACGGCGTGGGCGTCTATCTGGGCGTCCATGAAGGACCCGCCCGCATCGCCCGCACCTCCGCCATCCCGTTGGAGCCGGGGATGATCCTGTCAAATGAGCCGGGGCATTACCGCGAAGGCGAATATGGCATCCGCATCGAAAACCTCGTCGTCGTGACGGAAACCACGCGGCCGGACGGCGGCGACGACCGCAAGATGCTGGGGTTCGAAACACTCACCTGGGTGCCCATCGACCGCCGCCTGATCCGAACAGAGCTGCTGTCGCCGGATGAACGTCGTTGGCTAAACGGCTATCATGGCGAGGTTTTCGCCCGCATCTCACCGCTTCTGGACGAGGTCACGACCGATTGGCTGCGCCGCGCCTGCGTGCCCCTGTGACCTGCGCCGTTTGGGCCCTGCACAATCGCACATTCCCTGCGATTGCCTTTCGCCATTAACCAACCTACGTTCCGCTGTTCTAGAAGCGGGAGGCACCAAGATGGCACATATCACGATCACCCCGGCCGAGGGCGTCTGGACCGTCCGCACCGAAGACGGCGTCCTAGTGGAAAGCCGGAACGCGCTGTCCTTGCGCGAGGGCGGCATGGACGCGGTCATCTATTTCCCCCGTGCCGATATCGCCATGGCACTGCTCGAAAAAACCGACAGTAAGACGCGCTGCCCCCATAAGGGCGAAGCCAGCTATTACGCCTATCTCGGCCAATCCGCACGCATCGACGACGTCGCTTGGAGCTACGAATCCATCACCAAACCGGATGCTAAAGACATCGAAGGCCATCTCGCCTTCTACGGAAGCAAGGTCGCCGTCGAACGCATCTGACCTGGGGCCCCTTCACTTTTGAAAGTCTCGCAAACCTAACTCATCAGCGTTTCGAAACACGCCGCAAACCGCCTCCTTCTTCCTGGCAAAAGTATCCCGGGGGGAGTCGATCTGAGATCGACGGGGGGCAGAGCCCCCCAATCCCGCTCAATTCTGCCGCACCACCTTGCCTGGGTTCATCACGCCTTCGGGGTCCAGCGCGCGCTTAACGGCGCCCATCACATCCCAGGCGGGGCCGTGTTCCGCTTCCATCAAATGCAGCTTGCCCATCCCGACCCCATGCTCACCGGTTGCCGTTCCACCCAGCTCCAACGCATGGCTCACCATGGCATCCGACAGGCGCTTGGCCTCGGCCAACTCACCGGGGTCGTCGCCATCCACCAGCAGGATGGCGTGGTAGTTACCGTCGCCGACATGGCCCAGGATCGGGCCGCGCAGAGGCGACTCGGCAATATCCGCCTCGGCGGCACCAATGGCCTCGCCCAGTTTCGACACCGGCACGCAGACATCCGTAACGATGGCCGTCGACCCGGGCCGCGACGCCAAAATGGTGTGATAGGCCCGGTGACGCATTGCCCAAAGCCGCGTGCGCGCCTCGGCTTCCGTGGCCCAGTCATAGCCCTTGGCGCCCGCCTCCTCCGCCAAGTCACCGAACCGCGCCGCCTGTTCGGCCACGGCGACGTCTGAGCCGTGGAATTCCAGCAGCAGATGCGGCGTCTCCGGCAAGCCCGCATCATCGGCCGCGTTCAAGATGACCACCGTGGCCCGATCCACGTACTCGATCCGCGCGGGCGCCAGCCCCATCTGCTTTGCCAAGACCACCGTTTCCACCGCCGCGCCCGTATCGGGAAAGGCGCAGGACGCGGCGGAGACGGCCTCCGGAATGCCATGCAATTGCAAGGTCAGTTCCGTGATCAGACCAAGCGTGCCCTCGGCGCCCACAAAGAGCCCGGTCAAGTCGTAGCCCGCCGATGACTTGCGCGCCCGCGTGCCCGTATGAATGACCCGCCCATCGGCCAGCACCACTTCCAGCCCCCGCACATTGTCGCGCATCGTGCCGTAGCGCACCGCCGTCGTCCCCGAGGCCCGGGTGGATGCCATGCCACCCAGCGACGCATTTGCGCCCGGGTCGACGGGAAACATCAGCCCCGTGGCGCGCAAAGCCGTATTCAGCGCCTCCCGCGTGCAGCCGGGCTGCACCCGGACCAGCATGTCTTCGGTCAAGACCTCCAACACCGCATCCATGTGCCGGAAATCCACGGTCACCCCACCCCGCGGCGCCGAGGCATGGCCCTCCAGCGCCGTCCCCGCGCCCCAGCCTATGATCGGGACAGCATGCCGCGCGCAGATGGCCACGATCCCAGCCACCTCGCCCGTGTCTAATGGGTAGGCCACCGCATCGGGTGGCATTTCGGGGTGCCACGTCTCCGAGCGGCCATGGAGCGACAGATCGCTCTTCCCCGTGCCAAGCCGTTCGCCTAGCATCGACTTCAAGTCCGACAGTGCCGCTTCCGGGATCATCGCCCCCTCCCAAGAACGCTCGCGGCCCAGGGTGCATCAAGGGGCGCGCGAAGGACAAGCCCCGCCTGTGTCAGACCTGCCCGCTTCCCGTCACGCCACATCGGCCCTGCGCCGCTGGTGGGAGGTGATCCGCCACAAGGGCCCGTCGAAAGTGCAGTTCTGGTTCATCGCCCTTCTGGTGGGGATTGCGTCGGGCTATGCCGCCGTGGCCTTCATGACGGCCATTCGCACGCTGCAAACCTTCCTTTATGGCACCGAAGACCCGCGCATGTTGCACACCTTCGCAGCCACCCTTCCCTGGTGGTGGGTGCTGATTCTGCCCGCGATCGGCGGCTTCATCGTGGGCGTGATCTTGACCCGCTTTACCCCCGATGCCCGCGTGCGCGGCCCTGCCGAGGTGATCGAGGCCTCCGCCATGAAGGAAGGCCGGGTCGAGACGCGGGCGGGGCTGGCCTCCGTTGCGGCCTCGCTCATCACGCTCAGCTCAGGCGGGTCGTCTGGCCGGGAAGGTCCCGTCGTCCATATGGTGGGGATGATCGCAGGCTGGGTGTCGAACCGCTTGAACGCCGATGGCATCACGGGTCGCGACCTTCTGGGCTGCGCCGTCGCCGCTGGCGTTGCCGCCAGCTTCAACGCGCCCCTTGCGGGCGCCCTTTTCGCGATGGAGGTGGTGCTGCGCCACTTCTCCGTCCACGCCTTCGCGCCCATCACCATCGCGGCGGCCAGCGGCTCGGTTATCAGCCGCATTCATTTCGGCGATGTGACAGAGTTCATGCTGCCAGAAGCGTCGCAACTGGCCTTCTACGTCGAACTCCCAGCCTTTATCTTGCTGGGCCTGACCTGCGGCCTGGTGGGCGTGGTGCTGATGCGCTCGGTCTTTTTGGCCGAAGACGTGGCCACCCGGGCCCAGGGCGCGCTGCGTCTGCCGCCGGTGCTGCGCCCTGCTGTGGCCGGGCTGATGCTGGGCGCGCTGGCGATCTTCTTTCCGCACATCATCGGCGTCGGCTATGAGACGACATCGGCAGCTTTGTCTGGCAACCTCATGCTGGAAGAAGCGATCGCCTTTGCTGTTCTCAAGGTCCTGGCGGTGTCGATCACCATGGGCGGCCGCATGGGGGGTGGCATCTTTTCACCCGCGCTCATGGTGGGTGCGCTTACGGGCCTGGCCTTCGGCACTGTGGCCACATCCCTCGTGCCTGAGATGTCGGGGACGGGCACGCTTTATGCCTTGGCGGGCATGGGCGCGGTGGCGGCCGCCGTGCTGGGCGCGCCCATTTCAACAACATTGATCGTGTTCGAGCTCACGGGCGACTGGCAGACTGGCCTTGCTGTGATGATCGCCGTTTCCACCTCCACCGCGATTTCGGCCAAGCTGGTGGATCGCAGCTTCTTCCTGACGCAACTTGAACGCAGGGGCATACACCTGGCCGCGGGGCCGCAGGCGTACCTTCTGGCCATGTTCAAGGTCTCGGGTGTCATGAAAGCCCCCGACCACCCACAAGCCCCTGCCGAAGATCGTATCAGACGCGCCTTGAACGAGGGGCTTTTTGTCAACCCCGGAGACACGCTTGAAGCCGCCATGCCCTTGTTTGAGCGCTCCAATTCCGACTTCCTCTGTGTCGTGCGCCTGGTGGATGGCAAAACCCCCCGCATTCTCGGTGTGCTCATGCATGTGGATGCCCTGCGCGTCTACAACCGCGCCCTGGCCGCCACCGCCGCGGAGGAGCATTCCTGAGCGGGTGGCCTGTCGCCCCGGTGCGATCCGTCCCAGGCACGAGCCGATCCAAGGTAGAACAGAAGGCCCCTCAAGCCCCCAAAATCACCACCGCGAACCGCGCCGCCTCATCGGTGATCACATCGTCAAGCCGCCAGCCAGAGCGCTCCGCCAAGCCAGCCAGACTTTCTGGCGTGTACTTTCGGCTCGATTCCGTATGGATGCTCTCGCCCTCGGCGAAGTCCACGACTTCGCCGCCCAGGGACACAGACTGCGCCAGCCGCGCCACCAGATGCATCTCCATCCGCGCGGCTTCCGCCACCCAGCGGGCTTCGTGCCGGAAGCCGTCTAGGTCGAAATCGGCCCCGGCCTCGGCGTTGAGCCGCCGCAGGATGTTGAGGTTGAATTGCGCCGTCACCCCCGCCGCGTCGTCATAGGCGGCAACCAATTCGCCCGCATCCTTCACCAAGTCAGCGCCTAACACGAAGCCCTGCGCCCCGGGCCAACTGCGCGCCCGCGCAAGCAACGCCGTTGCTGCGCGCGCCTCCAAGTTCCCGATGGTGGAGCCGGGGAAGAACCCCACTTTAGGCAGGTCCCCCAAGACGGCTGGTAAGGCCACGGGCCCGGTGAAATCGCCCACCACCGGCACCACGTCGAGGTCGGGATAGCGGCGGCGCAAATCTTGGGCCACCGACATCAAAAACCCTTCCGAGATATCGATGGGCACATAGGCCCCGAAATGTCCGCCTGCATCCAGCAGCATCCGCGTCTTCACGCTGGCGCCCGAACCCAGTTCCACCAGGGCCCCGCCCGCGGGCACCAAGGCCGCCAGACGAGCCGCGTGGTTGCGCAAGATCGCGGCTTCCGTTCGCGTCGGGTAGTATTCGGGCAAATCCGTGATCGCCTCGAACAATTCCGACCCGCGCCGGTCATAGAACCATTTGGGCGACAACCATTTCTGCGGCGCCCTGAGCCCAACCAGCGCCTCTTCCAGCAAATCCGGGTTCGCAACATCCAACATCACACATCCCTCGCAAGGCGCAGCCCCATCATCTGCCAGCGTTGATGGGGATAGAAAAAAGTCCGGTATGTGGCGCGCATCTGGCCGCGCGGCGTTGCGCAGGACCCGCCGCGCAGCACCATCTGATTGACCATGAACTTGCCGTTGTATTCGCCAATCGCGCCCTCGGGCGGCTGGAACCCGGGGTAAGGCGTGAAGGGCGAGGACGTCCATTCCCACACATCGCCCCAGACGCCCTGCCCCGGTCGGGGCCGCAGCATCATCGTGTCGAGAAAATTGCCTTCGATGGGCTGCTCACCGAAGGCCACTTCGTGTTCGGCTTCCGTGGGCAGACGCGCGCCCGCCCAACGGGCAAAGGCATCGGCCTCGTAATAGCTCACATGGCAAACCGGCGCCTCCAGTGCCACGGGCTGGGGCCCGCGCAGCGTATAGGTCCACCATTCGCCATCCTGCTGCCACCAGTAGAGCGGATGCGCCCAGCCCTCCCGCTCCGCTACGGCATGGCCTTCCATTAGCCACAGCCGCGCGTCCGAATAGCCGCCATCTTCCATGAAGGCGATCCAGTCGCGATTGGTCACAGGGCGGTCGGCGATGTCGTAGGGCGCCAGCCAGACCTTGTGGCGCGGCCCCTCGCAATCATAGGCAAAGCCAGCGCCGCCATGCCCGATCTCCACAAGTCCGCCATCCTGGCGCAGCCAGCCTTGGGGCTGGGCGTCGATCACGGGTAAAGGCTCCGGGTCGCGGTAGGTGGGCAGCAGCGGGTTGAAGGACAACCCATGGAGCAGATCCGTCACCAGTAATTCTTGATGCTGCATCTCATGGTGGCAGCCCAACTCGGCCAGGGCGGCGATGTCATCCGCATCGTCGCGGTCAGCTTCCAGCAGGGACGCCATCGCGTCCTCCACATGGGCGCGGTAGTCGCGCACCGCCTGCCCGCCGGGCCGCGACACGAGGCCCCGTTTGTCGCGCGCATGGCGTGGCCCGGCCTGCACGTAATAGCTGTTGAACAGCCGGGCGAAGTCGTCATTGGGCGATACGTAGCCCGGCGCATATGGCCGCAGGATGAATTGCTCGAAAAACCAGGTCACATGGGCTGCGTGCCATTTCGGCGGTGACGCATCCTCCATGCTTTGGACCATGGTGTCTTCAGGCGTCAATGGCGCCATCAGCGCGTCGGTGCGTGCGCGGGTCTCCGTGAACAGGTCGAGGGCCTCGCCTGGGGCGAGCGGTCGGGGAGCGGTGGCATTCATGTGCGGTCTATCCAGGCTACGTCGTGCCACCCTAACCCGCTAAACCCCGCGCAAACCTCACGGTTTCGTGACAGGGTTGAACTCGCGGGGGGCCGCCGGTTTTGTTGCGTCCACCTGTAACCGCAAGAAACACCGCCCAGCCGACGATACCCCAGAACCGCACCATCCCTCCGAACACAGAGTGCACGCCGGTCAATCGACGGGCCGGCGCCCGTTGGGCTTAGTTCCGGTCCAGGAAAGGGTAGCCGCCCGCGCCTATCGTTCCGGCAAAAGCCCCCGCGGCGAAAAGCGCAGCACCAGCAGCAGCACCAAGCCCATGGTCAGCAGCCGCATATGCGCCACCGATTCCAGCAGATGCCCCTTCAGCCAGCTTCCGTCCGCCATGCCCGCCGTGATCGCATCCATCAAAAGCGCGCCCAAAGGCTCCACCTGGACCCAAAGCCACCAGACCAGAAAGCCCCCCAGCACCGCGCCGAAATTGTTCCCCGACCCGCCCACGATCACCATGACCCAGATGAGGAACGTGTAGCGCAGCGGTTGATAGGTTCCGGGCGTCAACTGCCCGTCCAGCGTGGTCATCATGGCCCCCGCCAAACCGCACACGGCCGAGCCCAGCACGAAGATCTGCAAATGCCGGGCGGTCACGTCCTTGCCCATCGCCTCAGCCGCGACTTCGTTGTCGCGAATGGCCCGCATCATCCGCCCCCATGGCGAGGCCAAAGCGGCCTGCGCTAGCCACAGAAGCCCCAGTAGGATCACGATGAACAGCCCCGAATAGGCCAATTTCACCGCGATACTTGACGCTGTGACCGGGTCTGCTCCCAGCTCCGTCGCCAATTCCACAAAGCCCGCACTGTTCTGGAGGTCGATCTCATAGGGAACAGGCCGCGGCAGGCCGATCACGTTCTTGACGCCGCGGGCCAGCCAATCTTCGTTCTTCAGGATGGCGATCACGATCTCCGCAATCCCCAGCGTTGCGATGGCCAGGTAATCGGACCGCAAGCCAAGCGCCGTCTTCCCGATCACCCAGGCCGCGCCCGCCGCCAATAGCCCGCCCACCGGCCAAGCCAGCAGCACCGGCAGACCCAGCCCGCCGATATTTCCTGCACTTGCCGGGTTCACAGCCTCCACAGCCTGGACCCCTGGGTCCAGCACGGTGCGGAAGATGAAGAACCCCACCAACAAAATCGCCGCCACCGCCCAGCCGCCCCAGCGCCCGGCCCGCGACCAGGCCAGAATGGCCGCAATCACCGTGGCGCCCCCCAGCGCCAGCCCGGCGACCACGCGCACGCCACCCGCGGCTAAAGCCTCGGTGTTGGGCGGCATCGACACCAGCACCGCGCCCAATCCCCCCAGCGCCACGAACCCCATCACGCCCACATTGAAGAGCCCCGCATAGCCCCATTGCATGTTCACGCCGAGCGCCATGATGGCCGATACCAGCCCCATGTTGAAAATCGTCAGCGCCACATTCCAGGACTGCACGATCCCTGTGCCGACAAACAGCATCAGCACGAAAGTGAACAGCAAGACCGCCCGCAGGTTCATACGGCTTTCCCCTTGAACAATCCCGTGGGCCGGAACAGCAACACAATGATCAGAATGACAAAGCTCACCGCGAATTTGTAGTCGGTGCTCAGAAGCTGCACCAATCCGTCGGGCGCCAACGTCTCGGGCAGGAAGTAGCCCAGCACTTTCTTGAGCGGATAGGTGATCGTCACTTCAGCGAAGGCAATCACAAAGCCGCCTGCAATGGCCCCCAGCGGGTTGCCCAAGCCCCCCACAATGGCCGCCGCGAAAATGGGCAGTAGAAGCTGAAAGTAGGTGAACGGCTTGAAGCTTTTGTCCAGTCCGTAGAGCGTGCCCGCAATGGTCGCCAGTGCGGCCACCATGAGCCAAGTATACATCACCACCCGTTCTGGATTGATGCCAGATAGCAGCGCCAGATCCTCATTGTCGGAATAGGCCCGCATGGATTTGCCGGTCCGCGTCCGGTTGAGGAACCAGAACAGCACCGCCACCACGATCACCGCTACCACGACCGTGATGACCTGCGTGGTGCGGATGGCCAACCCTTCGGCCAGTCCCGTCATCTCGCGGAAATTGCGCGCCGAAATCAGGAACCGCTCTCCGTCCGAGAAGCGCTGGTCGTCAGGTCCGATGACGAAGCGCACCAGCCCGTTCATGATGAACATCACGCCCAGCGAGGCAATAACGAAAATCACCGGCACCGCCTTTTTGGCGCGATAGAAGCGATAGACCAGCCGATCCGTGCCCAGCAGCAAAAGCGCGGTGATCCCGATCCCGATGGGGAGCGCCAGAAGCGCCGTGGGCAACGGGCCCAAATTTATGCCCAAAGCCTGCAAGCCCCAAGTCGGCAAGATGACTGCCATGGTCCCGAAGGCCATGGTGTCGCCATGGGCGAAGTTGGAAAACCGCAAGATGCCGTAGATCAGCGTGACCCCTAGCGCACCCAGCGCAAGCTGCGCGCCGTAGGCGGTGGCGGGCACGATGACGAAATTGGCCAAAACGACGAGGCCGTTCAAGATATCCATCACAAAAGCCCTTCGCATGCGCCGCGCCAAGCCCACTGGGACCCGGGATAGTCGACATATCGCCGCGCCCGCGCGCGCAGGGTCAGGCGGACATGGTCAGCCCCGTCCTGCACGACCGCCCCATGGACCCCGTCCCCCAAGATCACAAAGCCCGCGTTTTCGTTTCGTATTTCATAGGTTAGGTGACCCACACGTAGTCTTTCCATACCGGATCCGGCCTCGATACGCTCAAGGTGCAAGCCATCGAAGCCATCAACCTCAACCCACATTCCGGCATCGGTCATGCCAATGACGGCGAACGAAACGGCACATTCGCTCGTTCCCGAGCAGTCGGGTGTCAGCCGGCAGGTCTCCGAAGCGGCGCCCATGGCACCGGCGCAGATAAGAATCAAAGAAAGGAAAGGCGTGCGCGTCACTCGCCTTCCTCACACCGCCCCAGATAGACCACCACCTGCGGTCCCGGCAGGTGGAACGACGCTCGCGCGTTCCCATCCTCACCCACCGACATCAGGACTGACATGCCGAAGCCGCGCGCGAGCCAGGTGCCGTCTTTTGCGGCCTCCACATCCAGTTCCGCATGTTCGATGACAAGCTGCGCCGGGTCCCCGTCTCGCATCTCCATCTCATAGGTCGTGGGCACGCAGGTATCCCCGTCGAAGCATTCCCGTTCGAAGAAACACGACATTTCCGCCGCCGCGGGTCCCACCATCAGGCACAAAACCGCCGCACCCAGTCCCATCTTCCAATTGGCCATCTGTTAGCCCCCCAAGAATGATCTGCGGACCTCGTCATCCGCCAATAAATCCTTGCCTGATCCGGTATGCGCATTGCGCCCCTGAACCAGCACATAGCCGCGATCGGCGATTTCCAGCGCTTGGCGCGCATTCTGTTCCACCATCAAAATCGGAATACCAGTGCGGCTGACCTCGATGATCCGATCAAACAGTTCATCCATGACGATGGGGCTGACCCCCGCCGTAGGCTCGTCCAGCATCAGGACCTTCGGCTTGGTCATCAGGGCGCGGCCCACGGCCACCTGCTGGCGTTGTCCGCCCGACAATTCGCCCGCAGCCTGGCGGCGCTTCTCTTTCAGGATCGGGAACAATTCATAGACCTGCTCCATCGTGTCCCGAAAATCGTCGCGCCGGATGAAGGCCCCCATCTCCAGGTTCTCCTCCACACTGAGCGAGGTGAAGATATTCGATGTCTGCGGCACAAACCCCATGCCCTGGGCCACACGGTCTTGGGGGCTGAGCGCGGTGATATCCTGCCCGTCCAGCCGGACCGACCCCTTTCGCAGGTTCAGCATCCCGAAGACAGCTTTCATGGCCGTGGACTTCCCCGCCCCATTGGGCCCCACGATCACGGCAATCTCGCCCGGATCCACTGCAATGGTACAATCGTGCAGAATGTCCGCACCACTGCCATAGCCCCCCGTCATGGTATCGCCCACCAGAAAGGCATGGGTCACATCGACCCGCGCCCCATCGGCCATCGCGCCCGACATCGTCCCACCCGCCTCCCGGGTGATTGAGCGGTCCTTGTTCCCGCGGTCATCCTTGTAGGGGTCGTCACCCATGACCGGCCCCCTTCATCCTGGCAAAAATACTCCGGGGAGTTTGAGGGGCAGCGCCCCTCATCCCTGCCATCCAGCGCAAACGGCCAGGGCTTAGACCGTAGATTCCAGCCCACCGATCGGCATCCACGATATGCACGCCCCTCACGCCACCGCGCCCTTGTTTTTCAGCCCTGTGCCCAGATAGGCCTCGATGACCCGCTCATCTGCCTTGATCTCCGCCAAACTGCCTTCGGCCAGCACCTTGCCTTCCGCCATGCAGATGACCGGATCGCAGATTTTTCCAATGAAATCCATGTCATGCTCGATGACAACGAAGGTATAGTTGCGTTCCCTATTCAGCCGCAAAATAGCGTCCCCAATGGTGTTGAGCAGCGTGCGGTTCACGCCTGCGCCCACTTCGTCCAGAAACACAATCCGCGCATCCACCATCATAGTGCGCCCCAATTCGAGAAGCTTCTTCTGCCCTCCCGACAGGTTCCCCGCGCGCTCATCGGCCAGATGCGACACTGTCAGGAAGTCCAAGACCTCGTCGGCCTTGGCCGCCAACGCGCGTTCCTCTTCGGCGATGCGGCGACGTCCGAACCAAGCGTTCCAGAGCGTCTCACCTGATTGCGCCGCTGGCACCATCATCAGGTTTTCCCGTACCGTCATGGACGTAAATTCGTGCGCGATCTGAAATGTCCGCAAGAGCCCCTTGTGAAACAGGTCATGCGGCGCAAGCCCCGTGATGTCTTCGCCTGCCATGGTGACATGGCCAGATGTCGGTTTAAGAACGCCCGCTATAACATTGAAAAGTGTTGTTTTCCCTGCGCCGTTTGGCCCGATCAGCCCGGTAATCGACCCCGGTTCGATCTTTAACGACGCGCCATCGACGGCGCGGAAGCCACCGAAATGGCGATGCAGGTCATGGACCTCGATCATGGGCACGCTCCACCAGCGGAATGACCCCGGAAAACCGGGGTCATTCAGTGCGTTACAACGTGACGTTCAGCGATAATTCGCCGTCGTGATCTCGCCGCCATCGACGACGATCTCGCGGTAGTTGCCCGCCGACTCACCGGGGCCGATCAGGTCCACGGCCGACGCGCCCACATAGTCGATGTCGCCGCCATCGGCGAGGATCTGCAGCGCTTTCGCCAGTTCGCCCGGGAAGATCTCCTCTCCCGGTGCGTTGGCCACATCCATGATGTGTTCCTTGTACTCCGCCGGGTCGGTGGACCCCGCAGCCTGCATGGCCAACATGATCAAGGCGGCCGCGTCATAGCTTTCTGGCGTAAACGGCGAGGTGCTGTCAAACGCATCCCCCACGATCTCGCTGAACGCCGCGACGCCGGGGCTGTCAGTGCCCGGGTGCTGGCCGGTAGAGCCGTCGATTTCGTCGCCGAAATTCTCCTGCAATTGCGCGCTGATCATCCCATCAGGGAAATGGAACGTATCGAACGCCCCCGAATCGAGCGCGGCCCGCACGATGCCCGACCCGCCCTGGTCGACATAGCCCGCAACGACCAGACGGTCACCGCCGGCGGCCGAGAGCGCACCGACCTCGGCGGAGTAATCGGCCTTGCCGTCTTCATGGGCGGCTGAGATCGTCACCGTCCCGCCAGCCTCTTCGAAGGCCGCCTGGAAGCTGTCCGCCAGCCCCTTGCCGTAATCGTTGTTGGTGTAGGTCAATGCGACGTTGTCGATGCCCTGCTCCAACAAGATTTCCGTCATCACAACGCCTTGGCGGGCATCGGACGGCGCCGTGCGGAAGAACAGGCCATTGTCTTCGGCCGTCGACAGACCTGGCGACGTGGCCGAAGGCGACACCATCACCACGCCGTTCGCGAGGGCCACGTTGGCCAAGATCGCACCCGTCACGCCCGAGCAATCGGCGCCCACGATGCCCACAACGCCGTCGCTGGTGATCAGACGTTCCGCCGCCGCCGTGGCTGCGCCCGCGTCGATACACGTGCTGTCTGCCCGGACCGGTTCAACGGCCACGCCATCAAGCAGCAGACCGCTTTCCGTCACTTCCGTCATCGCCAGCTCAGCGCCGTCGGCCATGGAAGGGGTGAGCGATTCAATCGGGCCTGTGAACCCCAGGATCAAACCCAACTTGACCGGGCTATGACCATCGGCAAAAGCCGCAGATGCGGCCAGCGTGGCGACAGATGCCATCAGAAACTTTTTCATGTATTCTCTCCCTGTGCGGTGACCCTTGACCGGGCCTTGCCGCCAGAAACCCTAGACCGCGCGCAATGGCTTGAAAAGCCCGCTTCGCGTCAGAGCCGCACGCCCTTGCGCCCGGCCAGGTCACAGAAGAACTGCCAAGCCACGCGGCCAGACCGGCTGCCACGCGTGGCCTGCCATTCGATGGCCTCACTGCGCAGTGTTTCCGCGTCGATGCTGACATCGTAGGCATCGCAATAGCCGCGGATCATCGCGAGATAGGCATCTTGGTCGCAAGCATGGAAGCCAAGCCACAGGCCAAAACGGTCTGACAGCGACACCTTCTCCTCCACCGCCTCGGCGGGGTTGATGGCTGATGAGCGTTCATTCTCGATCATATCCCGCGGCATCAAATGGCGGCGATTCGAGGTGGCGTAGAAGATCACGTTATCGGGCCGCCCCTCGACCCCGCCATCGAGCACGGCTTTCAGGGATTTGTAGGCCGCATCGTCATGGCTGAAGCTCAGGTCGTCGCAATAAAGAACGAAGCGATGGGGCGCGTCGCGCAAGAGGTGCAGAAGCCGCCCCACCGTGTGGATATCTTCGCGCTGAAGCTCCACCAGCTTGAGGTCGGTCGCTTCAAGCTCTCCGTGCACCGCTTTGACAAGGCTTGACTTTCCCATGCCTCTCGCGCCCCAAAGAAGGGCATTGTTCGCGGGCAGACCGTCCGCGAAACGGCGCGTGTTTGCCAACAGGGTATCCCGTGCCCGGTCGATGCCCACCAACAGGTTGAGCGAGGTCCGATTGACTTGCGGCACCGCCACTAACCGGTCCGGCACCGTATCCCAGACATAGGCCGAGGCCGTCCAATCGGGTGCAAGCGCAGGGGCGGGCGCGAGACGGTCAAGGGCAGCGGCAATCCGGTCGAGCGGGTCGCTCAAAGCGTCTCGTCCTCATCCAGCACGCCTTCTTCGCGCAACCGTTTGGTCCGACGCGCCTCGACAAGCCGGACAAGCTGGATCGAGATCTCATAAAGCCCGTAGACCACCACGAACAAAATGACCTGCGTGATCACATCGGGCGGTGTGACCAGCGCGGCCATCACGAGGATGCCGACAACGGCATATTTGCGCACATTGCCCAGCCCCTCGGCGGACACCAAACCCGCCAGGCCCATCAAGGTCAAAAGCACGGGAAGTTGGAAGCACAGGCCGAAGGCGAAGATAAATTTCAAAGACAGATCAAGGGATTCCCGCACCGATCCCAGGAAAACCGTTCGAAGTTCTTCGTTCTCGATCTCCGCCGCGGGCTCCGACCCGGACAATATATTCACCAGCGCCGGTATCGCGTCCGAAAAGCCGATGAAAAAGTTCATGGCCAGAGGAGTGACCACATAATGGGCGAAGGCGGCGCCCAGCAGAAACAACAGTGGCGACGCAAAGATGAACGGCAAAAAGGCGTTCTTTTCGGTCTTATACAGCCCCGGCGCCACAAATCGCCAAAGCTGATGGGCAATCACGGGGAAACTAAGGCCCAAGCCGAAGATTACCGAGATGCGGATCAAGACGAAGAACTTTTCCTGCGGTGCCGTGAAGATCAGCTGCGGGTTCTCACCCCGCGCGCGCAGCACATCGGCGATGGGTTCCGCCAGGAAGTTCAGGATCGGCTCCGCCACGACGAAACAGGCGATCATCGCAATCAAGAACGCGATAACGGCGCGGATCAACCGTGTGCGCAACTCCGCCAGATGTTCGATCAGCGGGGCGGAGCTGTCTTCGATTTCGTCTTGGGCGCTCATTTCTCCACCTCGGCGGTGGGGGTCGGCGCCGACGCCGCGGGTTCTGCCGGCGCAGGCGCAGGCGCGGCGGGGTCCGGCTTCGCCTGGGGCGCCTTATAGGGACCGGGCTTTGTGCGAGGCGCGGCGCTGCCATCGGCTTCATCGGGCGTCCAGGCCGTTAGGTCGCCGGTGGCATCTTTCAGCGCATCCATGCCGTATTGCTTGGGGTTGGCGATCTTGCGCAGATCGTCCTTCATCTCATTGACGCCCGACTCATCGGCAGCTTGATTCATAGCATTCTGAAATTCGCGCGCCATGCGCCGGGCCTTGCCGGTGAATTCCCCCAAGGCACGGAACATTTTGGGCAGATCCTTGGGCCCGACAACGATCAGGGCGACGATGCCAATGACGAGCAGCTCGCTCCAACCGATATCCAGCATGGGCTGCCTCCGAAGCCTGACCTGTCGTCAGACCTTTTCCTTGTCCGACTCGGGCGTAACGTCGCGGGCGACGGCGTCGTCGGCTGCGATGGCCGCGTCATCCTTCATTTCGTCCTCGGACCCGTCCTTGACGCCTTTCTTGAAGGCCGTAATCCCCTTGCCGACTTCGCCCATCAGCGACGAAATCTTGCCGCGGCCAAACAGCACCAGCACCACGACGGCAATGAGAAGAAGGCCCGGAAGGCCGATATTGTTGAGCATCTCGTGTCTCCCTGAAGCGACCGACGCGCGGTCGATATCATCCTGTCTCCCTCTATCTACGCGTCGAGGGCGACAGATAAAAGAACCCCCGCGGACATTTGCGCCCGCAGGGCCCGGCCTTACTGCAAGAATTCTGCCGGGTTTACAGCGTCGAAGCCGCGCCGGACCTCGAAATGCAGGAAGCTCGGGTCGCCCCCGCCGACGCTGGCGATGCGCTGGCCGGCGGTGACCGTGTCGCCCTTTTCGACCTGGATGTCCTTGATGTTGGCGTAAACCGTCAGCAGGCCACCTTCGTGACGTAACACCAAGATCGGCACTTGGTCGGTGTCGCGGGTAATGGCCGCCACCGTGCCGGACCCCGCGGCACTGACCGCGGAGCCTTCGGCTGCGCGGTAGTCGATGCCTTCATTGCGCGCCGAAAAGGGTCGCAGCACTTCGCCCTGTACGGGGCGGCGCAGGGCCGACGTTGGCGCGTCGGATGCAGGTGTGGCCACCACAGGCTCCGGCTCGGGCGCTTCGGAGGCTTCGGTGCGGAATTGATCGAGATTGGGGCTTTCTGGCAGCGTGACCGATTCCACCGTTTCCGGCAGGGCCGAACTGGCCGACGGCGGCAGAGGCGTGGCCGTCCCCTCGCCCGGGATCGGGGTCGCAAGCTGTTGGGCGCCGTCATTGCCGATCACCAACGGGATAAGCAGAAACTGCCCTTCGCGCACCGCCAGATCGGGGCCCAGTCCGTTCCATTCCGCCAGGCTGGACGGGCTCACGCCGTAAAGGCGCGCGATGGAAAAGGCCGTCTCGCCTCGGGCCACTTGGTGGCGTACGGGCTCCGTCCCGCCCTGGAGGGCGCCCACTGGCGGGGCGGCGCGCCCGCCCACGCGGTCCAAAGCGGCGCCTGCGATGCTGGTGATGTCGGGCCGCGTCGCCTGGGCACCCGGCACCGGGCTGACCCGGCGCGGCAGGGCCAGCACGGCATTGGCGTTGAGCGTGTCGCCCGGCTCTAACCCGTTGAACGCGGCCAATTCGCCTGCGGGAAAGTTGATCCGGCCCGCCACGTCCGACACCGTGTCACCGCGCCGGGCCACCACCACCTGATAATTCGGATAGGTGATCAGCCCCAGATCATCGGGGGCCGGACGCTCCGCCGAAGCCTGCGATACCGCATTCGATGTGTTGAGCGATGTATCCCCGCGCCGCAGGTCCAAATCAAACCCGCCGCCCGGCTGACACCCGGTCAGCAAAGCCGCCCCCACCAAAACTCCCGCCATGCGGGTTAACCTGCCTGTCCCGGACATGCGTCCCTCCGTCCTGCCCTTGGGGTGCCACGCGCTTCAGTCGTGTTCCACCCCTTCCACCAGCGGCACGAAGCGCACCGGCGAAAGTTCCTCGTAATCGTATCCATCCGCCCCACGGGTGACCTTGATCAGCGTCTGAACATGATCACTGACACCCACCGGCACCACCATGCTACCGCCTTCGCGCAATTGTGCCAACAGGGGGCCCGGCGGGTCTTCGGCGGCGGCGGTCACAAGGATGCGGTCGAAGGGCGCCTGTTCGGGTAGTCCGAAGCTGCCATCACCGGTGATCTGGGTGATGTTGGTCAGCCCCAGACCTGCATGAATGTCGCGCGCCTGACGCGCCAAGGCCCGGTGGCGTTCCACGGTGTAGACCCGGCGCGCCAGCTTCGACAGGATCGCGGCCTGATAGCCGGTGCCCGTCCCCACCTCTAGCACCTTGTCGCGGGGCTGGATGTCCAGCGCTTGGGTCATGAGCCCCACGATCGAGGGCTGGCTGATCGTCTGGCCAGCCGCGATGGGCAGAGGCACGTCCTCATAGGCGCGAGCCGCGAAAGTGTCTGACAGGAAAGCCGCCCGATCCACCTGCTCGATCGCTGTCAGCACCCGGGTGTCGAGAACCCCGCGCGTGCGCACAGCCACCAGAAGCCGCATCGTGTTTTCGGGCGTCACGCCGCCCTACCCGTCGTAGGCGTCGAGCACGCCGCGGAGTGTGTCGAGCGTGCCGTGATCCGTCAGATCGCAGCGCATGGGCGTGACCGAAATCCAGTCGTCCACATTTGCGCGCACATCGGTGCCGGGCGCCGTCGCCTCGCCTTGGGCGGAGCCCTTGATCCAGAGGTATTTGCGCCCAGACGGGGCCGTTTGCGGGGCCACGCCCATGCGCCCATCGCCGCGATAGCCCTGGGCAACGGCGGCGACGCCCTGGACATGCTGCGCTTCGCAAGGCGGAAAGTTGACGTTGTAGAACAGCTTATAGGCATCGCCGCCCCAGGGCGCTTCCGCTTCCAACCGGCGCACGACGTCGGCACCATGGTTGGCCGCAGCCTCGAATGGGTTGTCGATATCGACGTTCTTGGGCCCGTAGAATTGCGACAGGGCAATCCCGCGCACGCCTTGCAACGCGGCCTCCATCGCGGCGCCAATCGTGCCGGAATAGACCGTGTTCTCGCCCGCATTGTTGCCGCGATTGACGCCAGACAGGACCAGGTCCACCTCGCCCTTCACCAGCTCACCCAAGCCCGCCAGCACGCAATCGGCGGGTGAGCCTTCCAGCGCGAAGCGCCGCGGATCAAGCTGGGAAATCATCGAGGGTTTCACATAGTTGATGCAATGGCCCACGCCCGATTGCTCAAAGGCGGGGGCGATGATCCAGACCTCGCCGCCGGGGCCGGCCACTTCATGGGCGATGGCCTCCAAAATCTTAAGACCCGGCGCGCCGATGCCGTCATCGTTGGTAATCATGATCCGCATAGGGGATGCCTCCGCTCGCCTTTCCTGGACCTGTAGGCGGCGCGGGTCAGGGCGTCCAGCGGGGCGGGCGCTTTTCGATAAAGGCCTGTATCCCTTCCGCCGTGTCGTCTTGAGCTAGGTTTTCCACCATGGCGTCGCGGGTCAGGGCATAGGCATCGTCCAGGGGCCGCTCCGCTTGGGCATAGAAGGCGCCTTTGCCAATGCGCACCGCCACCGCCAGCTTGGCGGCCACGGTGTCGGCCAGCGCGCGGGTTTCGTCGGCCAGCCGATCCGCATGAACGGCGCGGTTGATCAACCCGATCTCAGCGGCCCGTTGGGCGGACAGGAAGGCGCCTGTCGTCAACATCTCCATGGCGTGTTTGCGCGGCACGTTGCGCGACAAAGCCACCATCGGGGTGGAACAAAACAGCCCGATATCCACGCCATTCACCCCAAACCGCGCATCATCGGCGGCGATGGCCATGTCGCAGGTGGCTACAAGCTGACAGCCCGCCGCGGTGGCCAGGCCGTGGACTTGGGCAATGACCGGCTGGGGCAGATCGCGGATGGCGGCCATGGTGGCCGTGCACCTGTCAAAAAGGTCCGCATAGGCGGCGCGCCCGCCATCTTGGGCCTGGCGCAGCGCCTGCATCTCACGCAGGTTGTGGCCCGCGCAAAAAGCCCGGCCCTCGGCGCGCAGGATGACCACATGTGCGCCGGAGGCGGCGATGGACGTGAGTTCTTCGGTCAGCCGCGCCAGCATCGCGTCCGACAGCGCGTTGAGCGTGCCGGGATCGTTCAGCGTCAGCGTCGTGACTGGGCCATCATCGTCGCGCAGCAGGATATCGGACATTTGCCATCCCCTCTCGTGTCGCTACCAAGGGTGCGAAGCATCGAAAGGGTTTGCAATGCTCAAGATGAACACCGCCGAGCTTGAGGCCTTTCTAAGCGCAGAATTCCTGCAAGTGGCCGAAGATTTCACCCTCGACGCGGTGACCGAAAACAAGTTGGTCGTGCGTCTGAACGTGTCGGACCGGCATCTGCGCCCCGGCGGCACGGTGTCCGGGCCGTCGATGTTCGGGCTGGCGGATGTGGGGGTCTATCTGGCCATTTTGTCCCGCATCGGGCCAGTGGCACTGGCAGTGACGACGAATTGCTCCATCGACTTCATGCGCAAACCCGAAGCCGGGCGGGATATCATCTGCGACACACGGCTCTTGAAACTGGGCCGGGTTCTGGCCGTGGGGGAATGTCACTTGCGGTCAGACGGGTCGGAGAAAGTGGTGGCGCGGGCGTCGCTGACCTATTCAATCCCACCGCACTAACGGCCAAAGCCGGTGCTATCGGCAGGTTCCGTTGTTTCGACGAAAGACGCCTCGGTCAGATTTGGGGCTAAGAACGTTGTACCATCCAGGTGCTACGTTGCAAAAATGTAGGCCGCCCCCAAACGAAGCGGTGCCACGTTTGTCTGTCACTCCGAAATTTGTACCCATACAATCCGCCGAAAAAATGGCCGGGCGCCATATGGCAACCCGGCCCAGGGGGGAAGAGATCGGGGCTGGCGTGTCAGGGGCGCCAGAAAGGCTTGGCCGTTTCATGCAGAACTTCGGCGGTGGTTAGGCCCAGATCGGGCAGAAGCTCCGGCGGGACATCCCGAAGGGCGGCGCGCGTCCGAGAGCGAAGTTCCCACTTCGAAATCGTCATGGCCACGGCCATCAGCCCAGACGACAGCGGAGCGCGGATCGGCATGGGGTGGGTATTGAGGGCGGGATGATCGAAGACGGAGGAAGCCATGGCGTGTCCTTTCGGGAAACCTTTCGGTTAGTTTTGTATTGATACATTCATACCTTCTCGGTACAAAATTTAGATACAATGCCCCCAACCCCAAATCCAGCGATACATTGTGATGAATACAATCAATTCCGAGAATGTCATCGAGGTCGAGTTCGGGGATGACCCGCGCCCCAAATACCTTGTTCTGGAAAGCGCCGTCCGTACCGCCATCGTGGAAGGCCGCCTGCCCCCAGGCACCCGCTTGCCGCCGGTCCGCGATCTGGCTTGGAAGATCGGCGTCACCCCCGGCACCGTGGCGCGCACCTATTCGCGGCTGACCGATGCAGGCGTACTGGAAGCCGCCGTGGGCCGCGGCACTTTCGTGGCCGAGCCCGATGCCCCCGCGCCCATCTACCGGGAACTGCAAGCCCTGGAAGTCGACTCAACCCCGCACCTCACGGGCGGCGACAGTTATGAAGTGAACATCCTGTCACCCCACCTGCCCTCAGTCGGGCAAGCCGAGCTGGTCCGTAGCCTGCTGGCCGAAATAGCCGACGACCCGCCCTCGGGCGTGATGCACTACCCCTCCCATGCGGGCGAAACCCGGGCGCGGCAGGCGGCGGCGCAATTTTTGCAATCCGAGATACTCGGCCCTCTTGCCCCCGACGACATTACACTGGCCCATGGCGGCCAGCAGGCGATTTCGCTGGTCTTGCAGACCGTCTTGACAGGCCGCCGCCCCGTCGTGCTGGTCGAGGAATTGTCCTACCCAGGCTTCCGCCGCATGGCCGAAATGCTGCGCGCCGACGTCGCTTGCGTTGCGCTCGATGACGAAGGGATCGTGCCTGAATCGCTCGCCCAGGCGGCGCAGGGGGCAGATGTGCAGATCCTGTGCACCTCACCTGATGTCCAGAACCCCACCTGCACCTCTGTGAGCGAGGGCCGCCGCCGCCAGATCGCGCAGATCGCCCGGGACCGCGACATCCAGATCTTGGAAGATGATTGCTATGTGATGGGCGTGTCCGAACTGCCCAGTTATCGCCTGCTCGCACCGGAACGCACGTGGCACGTCTCATCCATCGCCAAAACCATCACGCCCGCGTTGCGCCTTGGATTCGCCATCGCGCCGGAGGGACGCCAGATGGCCTTGCGACGGGCGGGGGAATACAATTGCTTTGGGATGGCTACGCCGATCAGCGACTTGGCGGCGAAGCTGTTGGTCCATCCCGACCTGCCCGCCCTGATGGAAGAGACGCGTACGACGGTGGAAACCTATGTCCGTGCCGCCGCCCGCATCTTGGACGGTCACGACCTGACCTGGCAGCCGGACGTGTCCTTCCTGTGGCTGCGCCTGCCCGGCGGCTGGCGCGCCTCGGCCTTCTGTCGTGCCGCTGAAAGCGTGGGCGTAAAGCTACGCGCCGCGGAAGAATATGCGTCCCACGATGCAAACGCGCCCCATGCGGTCCGCTTTGCGGTCAATGCGGGCGTATCGCTGCAGAGCTTCGAAGCAGCCATCACCCGCTTGCGCGACTTGCTGGATGCGCCTTCGGAGGGGCTGGGGGTCTGAGCGCCCATGCGGGGTGCAGAGCGGCGTAACAAGTTCTGCGAGCAAGCCGGTCATCCGTCGGGTCGGGGGTCGCGGGTCGGTCGACCGCCGCCTTCGGAACTGACGATGGCCCATCTGCGAAGAGGCTCATCCAGAGATTATACAATCGACCGTGGGGTAAAATGAAACCCCAAAACTAAGCATATGTTTTTACGCTATTTTATCCGGGTGGATGACGTTGACACCAAATCACCCATCTCTATAAGCGCGCCATCCGGGGCCTGACCCCGTCCGTCATTCACGTCAGATAGGGCAAGGCAATGAAGACCTTCACCATGACCCCCGACGCGATCGAAAAGAAATGGGTCCTGATCGATGCCGAAGGCATCGTGTTGGGCCGCCTCGCCTCGATCGTCGCCACGCGCCTGCGCGGCAAGCACAAGGCCACGTTCACGCCCAGCATGGACATGGGCGACAACGTCATCGTCATCAACGCCGACAAGGTGCAGCTGACGGGCAAGAAGCGCGACAAACCGAACTATTGGCACACAGGCCATCCCGGCGGGATCAAGTCGCGCACGACGCAGCAAATCCTGGACGGCAAGCACCCCGAGCGGGTCGTCATGCAGGCCGTGAAGCGTATGCTGCCCGGCAACAAATTGAGCCGCGTACAGATGACAAACCTGCGCGTCTATGCGGGGGCCGATCATCCCCACGAGGCACAGCAACCCGAAGTCCTGGACGTGAAGTCCATGAACCCGAAGAACACGCGGAGCGCATGAGCATGGCCGAGCAACTGAACTCCCTCGAAGACCTCAAAGTCGCGGTCGACACCGCCCCTGCCGCCGAAGGCACAGGCGCCGAGGTCCTGCTGGACACCTCCACCCCGCGTGAGCCCGTCCGTGATGAGCTGGGCCGCTCCTATGCGACGGGCAAGCGGAAGGATGCGGTGGCCCGCGTCTGGATCAAGCCGGGCTCCGGCAAAGTCACGGTCAACGGCAAGGACATCAACGCCTATTTCGCCCGCCCCGTGTTGCAGATGATCCTGAAGCAACCCTTCGAGATCACGGACCGCGAAGGTCAGTTCGACGTGATGGCCACCGTCAAGGGCGGCGGTCTGTCGGGCCAGGCAGGCGCCGTGAAGCACGGTATCTCGAAGGCCTTGCAGCTTTATGAGCCCGGCCTGCGCGGCGCGCTGAAAGCCGCCGGCTTCCTGACCCGCGACAGCCGCGTGGTGGAACGCAAGAAGTACGGCAAGGCCAAGGCCCGCAAGAGCTTCCAGTTCTCGAAGCGTTGATATCGATTGCTTTTCTGCGAAGGGCCGCCCCGACTGGGCGGCCTTTTTTGTTAGAGCGGCGGGGTCGCACTTCACTTGATCATAGTTGGAAGTCACGTCGCTCCGCAGGGGTTTACGGCATATGGCGGTTCTCGACTGACCTGAGCGATCAGCTTTGTCCGGAAACGACGCAGCATCAACGTGATGCAGGAACGTCTTTCGGACGTTGTGGTTGCGGGTTTTCCCAGAACTGGCCCGCACTTGCCGGGCCGCGAAGTCTCACTCGCACGTGTATGTCGGTCTGCCCATCCCGCTATTCGAACGCGTGACCGACCTGATCTGAGGCCGTTTTCGGCCCATGAGGTCACAAGCGGCGTCCCGCCCCTTGCTCCTACGCCGCGGCTGGTTTCTGACGTTCCTATGTTCGCGCGCATCGCTTTGTTTCTCGTAGCCTGTTGCGGCTGGGCCGTCTTGTTCTTCGGCGGTTGGATCGCGTGGCGGGGCATCTTCCTCTACGCCAATGACCCGGTCTTGATGGGCACGGGCGGCGGGCTGGCCATTGGCGGGTTGCTGGTCGTGGCGCTGACCATTGGGGCAGGCGCGCAGCTTTCGACTGCGCGCGATAGCGCCGCAATGCGCAAGATGATGGAAGATGCCGGGATGGCTCAGGATAGGGCTGCCCACCGGAACGCCGCCCCCCGGGCCGAGCCCGCGCTGCGACGCCAAAGCTGAGGGGACTTGCCCCGCGCGTGCGCTTGCCGCAATCGTTGCGCAACCGGATGGGGGCGCACTTGCAGCAAGACACCAAACGCGGGCTCACGCTGATCGCGCCGCCCTTGGCCTATGCGCTGGCCTTGTTGGCCGTGCCCGTCGGGGCCATCGTGCTCTTCAGCTTCTGGACGCAGGATTACCTGACCATCGACCGCACGTTGACGGTCGCAAACTACCGTGAAGCCGTCACCGACCCGATCTATCGCACCATCATGGGCCGCAGCCTGTGGATTTCGGGCGTGGTGACCGTGGTCACCGTGGTTCTGGCGTTCCCGGTGGCCTATTTCGTCAGCTTCCATGTGCGGCCCGACCGCAAGTCGCTGTGGCTGTTCCTGATCACCATCCCCTTCTGGACAAGCTACCTGCTGCGCATTTTCCTTTGGAAGGTGATCCTGGGCTTCAACGGAGTGTTGAATTCGGGACTGACCGGCCTTGGCCTCATCGATGAGCCGCTGACGTTCCTGCTCTATAACGCCAACGCCGTCATTATCACGCTCAGCCACGCCTTCGCGCCCTTCGCCATCTTGCCGATCTTCGTGGCGCTGGAAAAGATCGACCGCTCACTGCTGGAGGCTGCGCGCGACCTGGGGGAAAACGCGATCACCACCTTCCTGCGCGTGACGCTACCGCTCGCTATGCCGGGCGTGGTGGCGGCGCTGCTGATCGTCTTCATCCCCACCGTGGGCGACTACGTGACGCCCGCGCAGGTGGGTGGGCCGGGCGGGCTGATGATCGCCAACATGATCCAGACGCAATTCCTGGGCCTCAACAACGCACCCATGGGCGCCACGCTGGCGGTCATCGCAATGGCGCTGGTCACACTGATCGCACTGGCCGCCGTCTGGTTGGCCCGGCGGCTGGCGCGGGGGGGCTGAGCGATGCTGCGCGGCTATACAATCGCCTTTCTGATCTTCCTCTACGCACCGATCCTGCTGCTGCCGGTTTTTGCCTTTAACGACGGCACTGTCATCGCCTTCCCGCTGGACGGCTTCACCACCAAGTGGTTCGCCCAGCTTTGGACAAATACGGAACTGCACGGCGCTTTGGGCAATTCGCTCTTCGTGGCCTCCGTGTCGGCTGTGTTGTCGGTTCTGCTAGGGCTGGCGGCGGCGCGGGCTAATATCCGCTACCGCTTTCCGGCGAAGGCGGCTGCCATGGGGCTGATCATGGTACCGCTGGTCTTGCCCGAAATCATCGTGGCCACATCCCTTCTGGTGGTGGTCGTGCGACTGCTCGACTGGGACCTGTCGCTTTGGACGGTGGTGGCGGCACATGTCCTGATCTGCACGCCCTTCGCCATCGCCATCCTGAATGCCAGCTTCCAATCCTTGGACCCCGCATTGGAGGAAGCCGCCATCGACCTGGGCTACACCCGGCCCGAGACCTTCCGGCTGATCACCCTGCCCCTCATCATGCCGGGCATCGTGGCGGCGCTGCTGATCAGCTTCACGATCTCGCTTGACGAATTCATCATCGCCTTCTTCCTCACCGGGGCCGAGCCCACCCTGCCCGTCTATATCTGGTCGCTGCTGCGCTTCCCCCGCCAGATCCCCGTAGTCATGGCCTTGGGCACGATCCTGATGGCCGTGTCGATCCTGATCCTGATCCTGGCGGAACTCAGCCGTCGGCGCGGGCTGCGCCGTGCGGGCGTCAAAGATGGCGGAGGCTTCCTGTGAGCGCTGAGCCCCTGATCCGCCTGCGCGGCGTGCAGAAGTACTACAACGACTACCACGCCCTGCGCGGCATCGACCTGGATATCGCCGAAGGGGAGTTCTTTTCCCTGCTGGGCCCGTCGGGCTGCGGCAAGACCACGCTTCTGCGCACCATTGCCGGGTTCGAGGACGTGTCCGACGGGTCGGTCATGCTGGCCGGGCAGGATATGGGCGGCGTGCCGCCCAACAAGCGGCCCACCAATATGGTGTTTCAATCCTATGCCATCTTCCCCCATCTGAGCGTGGCGCAGAACGTGGCCTTCGGTCTGCGCAAACGGTCCGACTTGAACGCACAAGCCCGCGACGCACTGGTGGCGGAGGCGCTGGACATGGTGGGCCTGGACGGCTTCGGCGCCCGCGCGGCCCATGCTCTGTCGGGCGGCCAGCGGCAGCGCGTGGCCCTGGCCCGCGCCCTGGTGCTGCGGCCCAAAGTGCTGCTGCTGGATGAGCCATTATCCGCCCTCGACAAGAAGATGCGTGAGCAGATGCAGGTGGAATTGATCCGCCTGCAACGCCAAGTGGGCATCACCTTCATTCTGGTGACCCACGACCAGGAAGAGGCGCTGGTGATGTCAGACCGCATCGCAGTGATGTTCGACGGCTCTGTAGCGCAGATCGCGGAAGCCGAGGCGCTCTATCGCCGCCCCACCTCCCGCCGGGTGGCGGAGTTCATCGGCGTGATGAACTTCCTGCCTGCCAGTGTCGTCCATGAGGACGTCTCGATCGCGGGTCTGGGCTCCATTCCACTGACGGCGCTGCAAGGCACCGCCAGCACCGATGGCGCCCCCATGGTTGGCCTGCGGCCCGAGACCGCGACGCTCCTGTTCGACGGCCAAACCGCCCCCGACCGCGAGGCCCAGGGCACCGTGACCGAAGTCGTCTATTACGGCGACATGACCTACTATGACATTGCGCTTGAGGGCGCCGAGACGCCCATCCGGCTCTCCATGCGAAACGTCTTCGGGCGGCCGGTGTTGGAGCGGGGCGCGTCTGCCCGGTTTGCGTGGTCGCCGGGGGCCGTAACGCTGTTTCGGTAGCGGGTGGCAGCGGCACGTCGGCCGCCTTCGTGCCGCGCATCAAACGGTTTTCGATTCCAAATTTGCGAAGGACCGGAGTCAAGCTCAAAGAACACCTCACGAGCGACCTGTACCCATCTGCAGCAGATGCGCACCGGCGCTGCCTGCATGACGGCCATTCCCGATCAGCATCCCTATTTACCTGACGTCAAGCATAGCCTTTCAAGCATGTTCCATTTCATCCAAGCCCTTCTGGCCCCGTTTCGCGCCAAGCCCAGCAATGACCTGGATTGGTTTCACGTGACCTTTGACGACACACATATCCACCTAGATGTGCGACCACCTAAGCGCGACCCCTGGAAAGACCGCGTCGCCTGGTCCGATATCGATCGGGTCGGCCTCGAACTGACCGACCTCTGGCTTTCCGATGATCTCTACATCTTCGCCAGCGACCGCCCCGAAAGCCGCCTTATCCCCATGGAGGCCGATGGCGGACAGGAACTCTGGTTCGAAATCATGGATCGCGGGCTCTTTCCGCACGCGAAAGCCCTCGACGCGATGTGTCAGGCCCAGGGTCTTTTCTTCTGGCCGGAGCCGGGATCAGAACCCAAAGCCCAGAGCAGGCTCAACTAGCGTCCAGCGGCACGATGCGCACGTCATGGCCCTTGCAGGCCAACGCGATCTCACCTTCGCAAAGACGCAGCGCATCGGCGCCGAACACTTCGCCGCGCCAACCCTTGCGCCAATCGCCATCGCGCGCACCTGCGGCGATGTCGTCCAAGTCCGACGCGGTGGCGATCAGTTTCTGGGCCACGCCCGCACGCTCGGCTTTGGCCTTCAGTAGCACGCGCAGCAGATCGGCCAGCGCGCCGTTGATCTGGTCGCGTGACTTTTGCTTGGGCGGCGGCGGCAACTCTTCCTTGGGGACGGCCATGCCTGCGGCCACCGCCTTCAGGATGCCATCAGCGATGGCGCCTTTGCGGGCCTCGCGCAGCAGAAGCCGGGCCTTCGACAACTCGCCCATATCCTTGGGTTTCAGCGACACCAACTCCAACAAGGCATCATCCTTGAATATGCGGGTGCGGGGGATGTTGTTGGTCTGGGCGTAATCTTCGCGAAACGCCGCAAGCTCCCGCGCGATGCCCAGGAAACGCGGGCTGGGGTTGCGCGTCTTGAGGCGCTGATACGCCTCCCGCGGCTCCACCCGGTAAGTGGCAGGGTCGCGCAGCACATCCATTTCTTCCTCGACCCAGGGGCGGCGCCCCGTGCGGTCGAGTTCGGCGGCGAGGTGTTCATAGATCACTCGCAGATGGGTCACGTCGGCCAGGGCGTACTTCTTCTGCGCATCCGAAAGCGGCCGGCGGGACCAATCCGTGAAGCGCGACGACTTGTCGATGGACGCCTTGGCCACCTTCCGCGCCAGGGTCTCATAGCCCACCTGCTCCCCGAAGCCGCAGACCATGGCCGCGACTTGCGTGTCGAATAGTGGCGTGGGGATCAGGTCGCCGTCATTGGCGAAGATCTCCAGGTCCTGACGCGCGGCATGGAACACCTTCACCACATCCGGGTTGCGGAACAGGTCGTAGAGCGGCGTCATGTCCATATCCGCCACCAGCGGATCGACCAGAACGGCATCACCCTCGCCATCGCCAGCATAAGCCAGTTGGATCAAACAGAGCTTCGAATAATAGGTGCGTTCACGCAGGAACTCGGTATCGACCGTGACGTAGGGGGCCTTCGCGGCATCTGCACAGAAAGCGGCAAGCGCATCCGTGGTTGTCAGCGTGATGATCTGTGGGGCGGAAATGAGCCTGGCCCTTCTTGTTGATTGGGTCCGGTCTAGTCCATTCGCGCGCCCGGGGAAAGCAGAAGCGGCTCAAGATTGCCCTGCGTCACCCGACGTAGCACCGCCGGATAGAGGCGGTGTTCCTGTTCCAGCACGCGCGCGGCCAGTGTCTCGGGCGTGTCGCCTTGCAGGATGGGCACACGGGCCTGGCCGCGGATGGGCCCATCATCAAGGTCGGGGGTGACCTCGTGGACCGTGCAGCCCGCTTCGCGGTCGCCCGCAGCGATGGCCCGAGCATGGGTGTCGAGCCCGCGATATTTGGGCAGAAGCGACGGGTGGATGTTGAGCATCCGCCCCGCCCAGGCGCCCACAAAGGGCGCGGTCAGGATGCGCATGAACCCCGCCAGCGCAATGAAGTCGGGCGCGGCTTGGTTCAAGCGTGCCTGCAACGCCGCCTCGAACCCTGCGCGGTCGGGATAGGCACGGTGGTCGATGGTGGCGGTCTCGACGCCCAGGGCTGCGGCCCGGTCCAGCCCCCCCGCATCCGGCACGTTGGACACCACCAAGACGGGCCGCGCGGGGTGATCGCCCACCATGCTTTCCACCAACCGCACCATGTTGGAGCCGCCGCCAGAGATGAGGATGGCAACCCGCGTCACAAGGCCAGCGCGCCGGTATAGGCCACACCATCGCCCGCCGTCACATGGCCCAGGGCGGTCACGGTCTCTCCCGCCTCAGCCAGTAGGGCGGTCAGCGCGTCGGCCCGGTCGGGGGCGCAAATGACGACCATTCCGATCCCGCAATTGAAGGTCTTGAGCATCTCCGCCTCGGCAACCCCGCCGGTGCGGGTCAGCCAGCCGAAGACAGGCGGCGGGGTCCAGGCCGACAGATCTACCTGCACGCCCAGCCCTTCGGGCAGAATGCGCGGCAGGTTTTCCGTCAACCCACCCCCGGTGATATGGGCAAGCCCGTGGACGCCGCCCGCGCGCAAAGCCGCCAGCACCGGCTTCACGTAAAGCCGCGTTGGCATCAGCAGCGCCGCGCCCAGCTGCCCATCGGCGAAAGGGGCCGGGTCAGCCCAGCCGAGCCCTGCCAGATCGGCCACACGCCGCACCAGGCTGAAGCCGTTGGAATGCACCCCGTCCGAGGCCAGGCCCAGCAGCACATCGCCCTCGGCCACGTCGGCGGGCAAGGTTGCGCCCCGCTCCATCGCGCCGACGGCAAAACCTGCCAGATCGAAATCGCCTGGCGCATACATGCCCGGCATCTCGGCGGTTTCCCCGCCAATCAGCGCGGCACCGCTGGCCGCGCAGCCCCGGGCGATGCCCTCGATGACGCGGGCGGCGGCGTCGGTCGAGAGCTTTCCCGTGGCGAAATAATCCAAGAAGAACAGCGGCTCCGCCCCCTGGCAGACCAGATCGTTGACACACATCGCAACCAGATCGACGCCCACGCCGTCCAGATCCCCCGTCTCGATGGCCAGACGCAGCTTGGTGCCCACCCCGTCGGTGGCCGCCACCAGAATTGGGTCGGCAAAGCCCGCCGCCTTCAGATCAAATAGCGCCCCGAAGCCGCCTAAGCCCGCCATCGTGCCCGGACGTTCAGTTGCGCGGGCGGCGGGTTTGATGCGGTCGACCAGGGCGTTGCCCGCATCGATATCCACCCCTGCATCGGCATAGGTCAGGCCGTTCTTCTCGGTCATGCGGACTCCCTCAGCTGCGCCGGGCGCCTAACAGGCGCGCTACTGGCGTTCAACGTGTTTGAGGTGGTTCTTGGCGCCCATGCCGATGAACCAGCGATTCACCAGTATCGTGATCCCGCCGACGAACGCCACCAGCGCAAGCAAGATGCCAAAACCTAAACCATCGAGCGATGCGACCGAGAAAAGCACCACGAGGCCAAGCAGCAGCTGAAGCACGCCGTAAAACGCGGCCCCCATCAGCGACAGGCGCCAGACATGTCCCGTGTCAGGCAGTTTGCCCGTATCTTCCGCCCATTTCCGGCCAACGAGCATCGCCGCCAACATGGGCGGGATGACGGTGCTTGCCCCCGACGCACTTCCCAAGTCCAACACGCTGCGCAGCACAACGTTCACCACAGCCATCAGGACGATCCCACCTAGGAGACAGACGATATAGCGGCCCAGATAGGGCACGTTGGGCAGTTCGGATTGCATGGGACCGCGTCCTCCGTCTTGACCGCCGGGCGCGGTCTGCTAGGCCCTAGCCCACGGGGGCCTGTAGCTCAATTGGTTAGAGCAGAGCGCTCATAACGCTTTGGTTGCGGGTTCAAGTCCTGCCGGGCCTACCGTTCCCCCTCCGCCGCCAGGAAAGACCCCATGGATCACCGCGCCGTCCTTGCCAGCTTGCCGCCCGAGACCCGGGCCGCGCTGACGCTGCGTTCGGACGCGGCGGGGTTGCGGCATCTGGCGGTGCATTTGGGGGCCATCGCGCTTTGCACCGGGGGCATTCTGGCGCAGGTGCCGTTCTGGTGGGCGTTGATCCTGCCCCAGGGCATATTGCTGATCTTCCTCTTCACGCTGCTGCACGAAACCAGCCACCGCACGGCCTTTGCCACGGACTGGCTGAACGACGTGGTGGCCAAGGCCTGCGGCGTCGTGCTCTTTCTGCCACCTATCTGGTTTCGCGCTTTCCACTTCGCCCATCACCGCCACACCCAGCAGCCCGGCCTCGACCCGGAGCTGGACCGCCCCAAGCCCCAGACGCGCGCCGCCTATGCCTGGCACCTGACGGGTCTGCCGGTCTGGCGCGGCCATGCCGCCGCTTTGTGGAACACGGCGCGGGGGCGGCTCGATTCGCGCTACATGCCGCCCGGGCGTCACGCGGCCGCGCGGGCTGAGGCACGGTTCATGCTTGCGGGCTATGCCGTGTTGGGCGCGGCTTTGGCCCTTGGCGCGACGGGGCTTCTTTGGGCTTGGCTTGTCCCACTGCTGCTGGGCCAGCCCTTCCTGCGCGCCTTGCTGCTGGCCGAACATGGGGGCTGTCCCCCGGTGACGGATATGCTGGCCAATACCCGCACCACATTCACCAATCGTCTGATCCGCTGGCTTGCCTGGAACATGCCCTACCACGCAGAACACCACACCCTGCCGACGGTGCCCTTCCACGCCCTGCCCCGGCTGCACGACCTGATAGCAGAACACCTGAAGACGACCGCGCCAGGCTACGCGGCGTTCCACCGCAGCTATCGCACCGAGCTGCAAGACTGATGCGTCCGCCCCCCGCCATAATCGTTCTGGCCGCAGGTTCATCTTCGCGCATGCGCGGCGCCGACAAGCTGTTGGAAGAGGTCGAGGGCACGCCACTTTTGCTGCGCGCGGTGCGCGCGGCCTGCGCCACGGTGCCCGAAATCATCGTCGTACTGCCCGAAGACGCCCCTGCCCGCACGGCTTGGCTGACCGACAGCCCTGCCCGCCGTGTGACCGTGGCAGAACGCGCCATGTCCGCATCCATCCGCGCGGGCATCGCGGCCTGCGGCGCCGAGGCCGCGATGCTGCATCTGGCCGACATGCCCGAAATCGACGCCGCCGCCATGGGCCGGATGGTGGCGGCATGGCAAGGCGGGTCCGCCCCCATCCTGCAAGCCACCACGGAAGACGGCGCACCCGGCCAGCCGGTGATTTTCGCACACGAGCTGTTCTCTGAATTACTGGATTTGCAGGGCGATACCGGCGCACGGGATGTCCTGCGCCGCCATGGCGCCGATCACGTTGCCCTGCCCGGCCAAGCCGCCCGGATCGACCTGGACACGCCCGAAGCCTGGGCTGCGTGGCGGGCGGGACGGTAGGCGGCGGCGTCTAAGACGCGGTTCCGCGCTGCCGCGCGGGAGTATTTGGGCCAGGATGAAAGGGGGCCGCGGCGCCTTCGATCGGTGATCAGGCGCCAGGGGCGAGAACGATTTCGACGTCGCGTCTTGTGCGGCCATTGCGCAAGGTCAGCACCACCGTGTCCCCAGCCATCTTGGTGTCGAGTTCGGCCAGAAGTTCGTCCAGGCGGTCCACGCTGGCGCCGTCGATGGCTTCGATCACATCGCCGGGGACCAGGCCCGCGCGGGTGACCTGGGCAGGCTCCAACCCAGCAAGGGCGGCCGGGCCGCCCTCGATCACGTCGAGTACGATGACGCCCGGTGGCTGCCCGTTGGAGCGCAGAAGCGCATCGGCCCGGGGGTCGCCGGTTATGCCGAGCGCGGGCGGCGCGTAGCGGCCGCGCTCAATCAGTTGCGGGACCACCCGTTTGACCGTGTCCACAGGCACGGCGAAGCCGATCCCCGCCGAAGCGCCCGAGGGCGAAAAGATCGCGGTGTTGACCCCAATCACACGGCCCTGGCTGTCCAGAAGCGGGCCGCCCGAATTGCCGGGATTGATGGCCGCATCGGTCTGGATCACGCCGCGGATTTTGAGATCGGGGCGTACGGGGATTTCCCGCTCCAACGCGCTAACGATGCCCGTGGTCAGTGTGAAATCCAACCCGAACGGGTTGCCAATGGCATAGACCGATTGACCCACTTGCATATCGGCACTGCGGCCCAGGGGCAGCGGCTGCATCTGGCCCATCCCGGGGACTTGCAGCACAGCGAGGTCATGGCGGTCATCCACCCCCACCAGGCGCGCCGAAACGGCCCGCCCACCGGGCAGGCGCACGGTCGCACCGACGGCGCCGCGCACCACATGGGCGTTGGTCACGACATGGCCATCGGTGCCCCAGACAAAGCCGGAGCCCGTGCCCCGCGGCACTTCCGCATCCTGGTTGAACATGTCCATGCCGCGCATGGTCGTGGTGATGAATACGACTGAGCCCTGGGCGCGGCGGAAAAGGTCGATTGTAGCGCGTTCGCCATCGGACAGCTCCCCTTCCGGGGCAGCGTCATTCACTGCGGCGACTGGTGCGGCTGTGACGTCGGGAAGCGCGGGCGCCGGTAAAATCCATCGCACGCCCAATGCGCCAATCATGACGCCCAGCGCGACAGCGACGACAACCGGCAGAAGCCGCATCTCAGCCCCGGGCCAGCGCGGCCTCACGCGCGGCGCGCAGACGCTGGAAATCGTCGCCCGCGTGATAGCTGGACCGCGTGAGAGGCGTGGCCGACACCATCAGGAAACCCTTGCCCCAGGCGGCCTTTTCGTAGCCTGCGAATTCGTCGGGGGTGACGAAACGGTCCACGGCATGGTGCTTGGGCGTCGGCTGCAAATACTGGCCGATGGTCAGGAAATCGATATCGGCGGCGCGCATGTCGTCCATGACTTGCAGCACGGCCTGGCGGTCTTCACCCAAGCCCACCATGATGCCCGATTTGGTGAACATATGGGGGTCCAATTCCTTCACGCGCTGCAACAAGCGTAGCGAATGAAAATACCGCGCGCCGGGCCGCACTTCGGGGTAGAGGCCGGGCACGGTTTCCAGATTGTGGTTGAAGACGTCGGGTTTGGCCGCGACCACGACTTCCAGCGCCTCGGGGGCGCATTTGATGAAATCGGGGGTCAGGATTTCGATGGTGGTCTGGGGCGCGCGCTTTCGGATGGCACGGATGGTCTGGGCGAAATGCTCCGCCCCGCCATCTTCAACGTCGTCGCGGTCCACCGAGGTGACCACCACATGGTTAAGCCCCAGCTTTTGGACGGCATCGGCCACGCGCCCCGGCTCAAACACATCGAGCGCTTCGGGCGGCTTGCCGGTGGCAATGTTGCAAAAGGTGCAGGCGCGGGTGCAGACTTCGCCCATGATCATCATGGTGGCGTGGCCCTGGGACCAGCATTCCCCCACATTGGGGCAGCCGGCTTCCTCGCACACGGTCGTCAGGCGATGTTCGCGCATGATCTTGTGGGTGGCCTTGTAGCCTTCGCCCACGGGGGCCTTCACCCGGATCCAGCTTGGCTTCTTGGGCTGGGGGTTGTCGGGACGGCGCGCCTTTTCGGGGTGGCGTTCAGCGGGGATCTTGAGGTCGCGCATCTGTTTTCGGCTCCTTCGGGCGGAGAATTCCGTTCGGTTGACCCACAGTTAGGTCATTGCCACGTGGCACACCAGTGGGTCATGGCTGCGTGCGCCGCATGGCCCCGATGTGCCCGGCGCAAAGCCGGGATGGCCGGGCGGGACAGATGCCCGCCCGGGACCGTGTCATTCTGCGGGGTTCGCCGCCAAGGTGCCAGCACGGGCGCGCACGCCGTCCCGGTAAAGCGCCTTGGCCAGCGCCACGCACATCAGCCCCATGACCATGGTGAAGGGCAGCGCGCCGATGATCATGGCGTTGCGCAAGGCCTCCATCGGATCGACGCCGCCGACCTTACCGGCGATGAGAAGCGTGCCGATCACCGCGGTCAGAATGACGCCCCAGATGATCTTGTGCTTGTTGCCCACGTTCTGGTCGCCGCCGGACATGATGGTGTTCATCACCAAAATGCCCGAATCCGCCGATGTCACCAGGAACGTCATGATCAGCACGACGCACATGATGGTGATGGCTGACAAGAACCCGCCCGAGATCATCTGACCCAGGGTAACGAACAACTTCGCCGTGTTGGACGCCCCGATGATGGCACCGTCCGCCCCGCCCGAGATCTCCAAGTCGATGGCCGTGCCGCCCAGGATGGTCATCCAGGCAAAGCAGACCAGCGACGGGGCGATCACGCAGCCGACGATGAATTCGCGCACCGTCCGCCCGCGCGAGATGCGCGCAAGGAACAGGCCCACGAAGGGCGAAAACGCGATCCACCAAGCCCAGTAGAACGTGGTCCAACCGGATTGCCAGCCAAACTGACGACCGGTTTCGCCCGCCGCATAGGCAGCTTGCAGAACCTCATCCGGCAAGGCCGCGGCGTCCCCTTCCAGGCCCGCCTTGAACGCATCGAATGACCCCCAGGCATTGGTGGCCCCGCCGCGCAGCGCGTCAGCAAAGGGCACCGCTTCCGGCGGCAACTCGGCCGCGAAGGCACTGGCTGAGAGAGGCGAATAGGCGCCGAAGCTAAGCGACAAGAAGCTGACGAGGTAGTCGACCAGCGCCGTTGCGTAGGTCGTCATCGCAAAGAAGAACGAGCCGAAGACCACGAAGGTGAACAGCAGGATCAGCGACAGCACCAGGTTCAGGTTCGACAGGTACTTCACCCCGCGCCCCACGCCCGACACCGCCGAGATGATCGACAAACCCATGACAAGCAGAAGGCCCGCGATCAGGCCCACGGTGCCCGGCGCCGGGGCCTCGCCCGTCAAGTTCATCATCCATTCCATGCCAGTCACCGCATAGACCCCGTCAATAAACTGGGAGATGCCGAAGCCTATGGTCACGGACACGCCAAGGATGGTTGCAACCACGCCAAGCACGTCGACCACATGGCCCAGGAAGCCGTTCATCAGCCGACCGAAAAGGGGCGTCAGCGCGGTTCGGATCGTCAGCGGCATGTCACGGGTATAGGCGTAATAGGCCAGTGACAGGCCGGTCACCACATAGATGGCCCAGGCGTGGAAGCCGTAATGGCTGAACGTGTAGCGATAGGCCGAGGTCAGTGCCTCTTCCGAATTCGCCTCCACCGCGCCGGATAGGATGACCGGGTTCGATCCCCAAAGGCCAATGGGCTCGGCCGTGGCGAAGACCATAAGGCCAACGCCCAGCCCGGCGCCGAACATCATCGAAAACCACGAAAAGTTCGAGAATTCCGTGCCTTCTCCGGGTCGCCCCATTACGCGTTTGCCGGTCTGAGGCAGGATCGCGACGATGAAGAGGAAGATGGCGAAGAGGCCCACGATCAGGATGTAGAAGGCGTTGAAATTCGCCAGGATCTGCGAGTTCCAGCTTCCCAGCACCTTGTTGGCATTGGCTGGCCAGACGAGGGCCCAGATCACCAGCCCCACCATGATCGCCTTGCTGATCAGCGCGATTTCCACGCTGTGACCCTTATAAAAGCCCTGGACGGAGGTATTGATCTCCAAATCCGTAAATGGCTGTTTTATTGACATTTCTCTCTCCCTTTCAAGCGGGTTGGACCCGGTCGTCCGTTCCCTTGCAACGTGCTGTCTTCTGCAGATGTCGGTCCCTGCTTCGCCTGCTTTCGTGATGCCCCTTAAGTCGTGATGTGATCTCCACGTCTTGGGGCTATCACGCCGCTGGCATGCCCTGGGCGACACTCACCCGATGCCTGCCCCGCGGCCCCGATGTCCTGGCGGTCAATCATTGTCCGAAAGGCCCGCCCCTGCCCCTTTCAATCGCGACTCGTCGGTCGCCGGGGCAAAAGTCCGCCTAGCCAAGTGTTGGAGAAGCGCTAGCCCGTCTGGCGCAGGCTTCGCCCGGCTGCAGTACGGCCTTGGCTGGTCCAGATCACCGCCGGTCGTCACCGCCACATCAGCCACCGGGATGCTGGCCGCGCCCGCAATGCTGAGCGCCTCGCCATCGGTGGACGCAAAGGTGCCGTCCCAGGCGATTGTCACCCGCATGTCCAGATGCTTGGCCGACATGCAAGCGAAGGGCGCCAGCAAGATGGGATGCACCACCTGATCAATGCGCAGCTCACCGTCGCGTAACGCCTCGGCCTCGTCGGACAAGGCCGCGCCCGTCGCAATCGGACAAAGCGTGGCGCCCTTGGGCGCCCAACGCGAGCCATTTTGAACGGGCCTCCAAGCGGTCAGATCTGCGCCGTCGGACTGCGCCAACAACCCTGCCAGTTCGGCACAGCCATCCACATCCCGCGCATAAAGCCAGCGGACCGCCTTCGCGGCTTCCTCCGCCAAACCCCAGGGGTAGCCCGCGCCGCGCGTGGCCTTCTTTGCTAGCGCTTCAACTTCATTGAACGACATCGTCATGGCCCCCCCGCGCCGTAGACCCAGAAATCGGCCGTCTCGCGCGACAAGTCTTCGGGGTAAGGAGCGTTGGCATACATGCAGATCCGCACCCAGCGGTCAGAACGAGGATCGAATTGCGTGGCGCCGAAGAACGACAGCTTGGCGCGCAGCATGTCGATGGGCAGTACGTGCGCGCTGATCGTGTTGTCACGGATTTCGCCGTAAGGTGCGCGGTGGCTCATCTGAGCGCGGCGAACGCTGTGTCGATGTTCGGGATGTTGCAGAAGGAAGGCCGCGATCGGGACGTCATCGTCCCATTCCACCAAGGCAGCATGGGCAGCAGCCGCGTCCCGTGCCGGAGCCAGGGGTTGCTCATAGGGCGCAATGGGCTCCTCAAAGCGTTCGCCCAGGCGGGGCTCCAGCTTTTCTTCGGATACGTACCAGGCACGTGCGCAATTGGTCTGCGCAGACCAATCCACATCCATGGCCCAACCAAAACTGATGCAAAGCAGGTCCCGCACCTTCCCGGCAGTCATCGTGCCATCAATGCGAAAGGCATCTGGGTCGTCATCGGCCATGCCTTCGGCCAAATCGTCTACCAACGCGCCGTAGGGTTCCAGCATCAGCGACGCCAGAAATTCCTGGCCCTCCTCACTCAAGGCGTCTTCAGCCCAGATGACCATACGGTCCCAAGGAAAATCAGCGTCGAAATCGAAGCCATCTAAAAGAACCAATAGCGCGTCGATATCCGCCCGGAGCGCGTGCAGCTTGTCCACCTGCACCGGATGTTCCGAGCGCCAGCACCCAACGGAAACCACCGCCCGCCGCAAGAGACGACGAAACAGCGCCACATCGTTGGCGGTCGCCGCCGCCACGCCCCGCACCCGCGCAATCGCCTCTTCGCGCATCATCATCCAGTTATTGAACAGGACGGGGTGGTTGATGATGTAGGGCGCCATGCCCAGCCCAGTGGAATTGCCGATCCCCAGACGCCGGGCCAGCGCGGGGTCCAGTCGCACGGCGCGGTCGCCGCCTTGAGCCGCAGCCATATGCTCCACCAAGTCGCGCACGAACACGCGCGTCAGGTAGACTGATAGCATCTCCGCTTGGAACGGTTCGTGCATCTCGGGGCGCGCGGCGATCACCTCCCGGTCGGCGGCCCCGAACTTGCCGGAACCATAGACCGCCGTGGTGCGCATCAGATAGCCGACCTCGTCCAACGCCGCCACATCCGGCTGCCGACCCTCGGCAAGCGCGCCCACCACATGGGTCCAAAGCCGGACGGACCGATTGGCCCGCGACAAAGACAATTCCCGTTCACTGACGCGGCCCGCTTCCTGCACGGGCACATTGCGCGCCAGACGTTCGATATCCGCTGGCTCGGGCACCCCGTCGAACAGCGCGAAGGTGGCATCCCAGGCCTCTGCGATCACCCGGTCCGACCGTTGATCATCCGGCAGATCATGGGCGAAAGCCACCAGGGAATAGGCCCGCTCCGGCCCCCGCATTGTGTAGACCGCCCGCCCCACGCCCCGCGCGTCGATGTCAAAGACAGGTCGCGAGAAAGCCCAGCCCTCGCGCGCCATGCGCCGCGTCAGGATGCGCATGAAGCTCAACCGGCATTGATGGAGAGAGCCAAGCCGCCGCAGGCGCATGACAACACCCGGATCCCGACGTGCGATATGGGGCGTTGTTGCCACTATGTTCCCCTGGGCGCGAAATTCTCCGCGAAGAAACGATACCAATTACCGCCCATGATGCCCGCAATTTCGTCGTCGTCCATGCCCGTCGCGCGCAAACCCGCTTCGATATTGCTGAAGTCTCGGTTGTCCTGGAACCAGTCGGGCATGGCCGGAAAGCCCGCATCCGTGGCCGTGCCTTCGCCGTAGTCGATGTCTTTCGTCCAGCGGCCCACGCGCATCCATTCGACCACGCTGTCGGGCTGGTCCTGGCACAGATCGGACCCGATCCCGAGATGGTCGACCCCGAACTTCTCCGCACTCCGCGCGATCATCTCACAGAAGCTGTCCAGGCTGCAGGCCGATTTGTCCTTCAAGTGATGGGGATAAAGCGAAAAGCCCAGCATCCCGCCGGCCTCCGTCACCGCGCGGATCACATCGTCGCGCTTGTTGCGCCGGGCGGGCGCCCAAGCATGCGGGTTGGCATGGGTGATTGCGATGGGCCGGTCCGAGATCTCGGCCGCCTCAAAGGTCGAGCGGTCGGCGGAATGGCTCATATCGACAACCAGACCAACGCGATTCATCTCTCGGATGACTTGGCGCCCCATGCGCGTGATCCCCGGATCCTCGGCCTCATAGCAGCCCGTGGCGAGCAGGGATTGGTTGTTGTAGCTCAACTGCATGAACCGCGCGCCCAAAGTGTGGACGATTTCGACCAGGCCGATATCGTCTTCAATGGGGCTTGGGTTCTGGAAGCCGAAGAAGATCGCCGTTCGGCCCGTCTCGCGCGCAACATCCACATCGCTGGCCCATCGACCCTTCATGATCAGGTCGGGGAAGCGCTCGAACCAGCGGTTCCAGCGCTCGAAGTTCAGCACCGTTTCGCGGAATGTCTCATGGTAGGCGATGGTCACATGCACGGCATCCATACCGCCGTCGCGCATCTGGCGAAAGATGCGCTCCGACCAGTTGGCATATTGCAGACCGTCGATACGCATCAGCCAAGCACCCCTTGGTCGCAAATCGAATTCGGATAGATCACCGTCATAAGTCCCCCGCGCCGCCGAGCGTGGACGCAAGGACGGCCATCCGTCAAATACGAATCGGTTTGCGGACCCAGCGAGGACCGGAACTGAGCCTTAGGCGGGGCACTGCGGCACAGGACTTACCGACGCGTCAAACGCAGTTTGATCCCATCGCGCGACCGGACCGTCAGGTGGGCCACGGGAACGGGCGGCGCGCCAACCGCCGCCACCTCGAACGCTCCGATGAGGCGCGATAGCAGCAGCACACCCTCGGCCATGGCGAAACCAGCACCCGTGCAGACGCGCGGGCCCGCGCTGAAAGGCATATAGGCGGCGCGTTCGCTCTCCTTGGTTTCGGGGCGGCGCCAGCGATCAGGGTCGAAGGCATCGGGGTCGGACCAGAGCCGTTCATGCCGGTGCAGGTGCCAGGGCGATAGCACGCATTGCGCACCCAAGGGCGCGGGGCGGCCACGAAACGTCTCGGCCCGGGTGGTTTCGCGCACCATCATCGGCACCGGCGGGTAAAGCCGCAGGGTCTCGCGGAAGACATCGCGGGTGAAGGGGAGCTTGGACAGATCGCCGAGATCGAACGCATCCCAATCGGCGGGTGCCTCGGCGGCCACGCGGGCCTGGGCCTCGGGAAAGGTGGCCAGCAAATAAAGCGCCCAAGACAGGGCCGAGGCGCTTGTTTCGTGGCCCGCCAGGAAGAAGATCGCGACTTGGTCCACCATCTCATCTGGTGAAAAGCGGTGGCCGGTTTCGGGATCGGGATAAGTCATGATCTTGGTGGCCAGGTCGTCGGGCGCAGTGCCCGCCGCGATTTCGCCCGCGCGCCGGTCCACCAGGGCGGCGATAGCGGTGCGAATGGCACGTGCGGCGCGGGTTGTGGCACGTCGATGCGGGCGCGGCACCCAGCGTGGCAGCGGGATCAGAGCAGCCGCATTCAGCAGGGGCTGGGTGCGCTGGTAATCCCTGAATTCGTTGAAGACCCGGGCAGCCAGCGCGTCTTCAATGGGCACGGAAAAGAGCGTGCGGAAGATGACGTCGGCGGCGGCATGGGAACAGAAAACCTCGATTTCCTGCGGGCCGGGCTTGGCACGGGCCACCATGGCAGCGGCCGCATCCTTCATGGCCGGGAAGGCGTCGCGCAGGCGGCCCTTGCCAAAGGCCGGATCGATGATGCGGCGCTGGCGCTTCCATTCGTCCCCATTGGTGACGAACACCGACCGGCCCAGCAGCGGCGCCAGCCCTTCGCGGACGCGGTCGGATTTGGGGAAGTCATCCGGTCGCTCTTTCAGCACCAGATCCAGCAACGCCGGGTCGTTCATCAGATAGCTGCGAAAGAAGGGCGTGCGGAATTCGGCCATCCAGGCGCGGTACAACCGCGCGGGCTGCGCGCTCAGGATATCGCGGCGAAAGCGGCGACCATATTCCAGCAGCCCCACCCGGTCGGGGCGCGACGCGGGCTTGGGTGGGATCATGCGGCCATGGCCGTGAAGCGATTGACCGGCGCGGTCAGGCGCGACGGGCTGGGGGATCGGCCCTCAAACCGATCGGCCAGTGTGATGGGCCCGGCGGTGATGCGGAAATAGTCATAGGCGCCAGGGCGATCGAAGGCGCAGAGATACTGAAAATGCAGGCGGAAATAGCGGCGTTTCAGTTCCTGCCACCGTTCGGGGCTAAGCGTCTTGGTGAAGGCTGCCGACAGGACAAGGGGCCAGACCTGGTTTTCAGGGGCCACGCCGGACACGGCCACCGGGTCGCACAGCGCGAAGGCGCAGCCATCACCGGGGGCCGTGATATCGACCCAAGGGATGAGTTCTTGGGCCGACATCAAATGAAGATCGGCACGCAGTCTATTGGCTTCCGGTAGAAAGCTGACCATCGGGACGACTTGACCCAGGCTCAGGAAGGCCAGGCGACCTTCGGGCACGCGCCCCGCGCGGATCAGGTCCGCCAAGACCGAAACGGCGAGATGGGCGCCCGAAGAATGCCCCACGACCAGCACCTCATCAGAGCCGGAGGCCAGCGCCTCGGTGATCTTGTCGCCGAATTGCGCCATGCGCACTTCCAACTCTGGCGGGTTCGCCCCTTTCCAACGGGCGGAAAAGGCGTAGTCATGCATCAGGTAATAGGCGAATATCTTGGCGTCTTTTGCTTTGAACCAGCGCAGTGCGCCCCAAGCAACCGCCCCGCCCGCGATCACGCCCAGGATTTTGGCGGTCACGTCGAACGAAATGCCCGAAGGCAAAAGCCCCACGCACCAGGCCACCGTCGCGCCCGCGCCCCAGCCCAGCAGGGCCGCAGCCACGGCCTGCAAGATCAGGAAGACCACAGGGTAGAGCGCCGCGATGACGGGCCCCTGGCGCAAGCGCATCAGCCGGAACAGCGCGCCCGAGCCGATATAGGTCCAGGCCGTGCGCGCCATCTGCGCGTAGGTGGCGGGGATCGAGGCATCCATACTGCTCGACACGATATCGGACCAGACCAGCACCTCCACGTCCGAGGTGACCTCCGCGCCGTCCATCTTGGCGTCCACGACCCAGGAATAGGGCGTATCGCCCTTGCGCAAGGCCAAGTCATAACCCGAAATGGCCGCCTGCGCCGCGCCCTCCTTGCGGTAGAGTTCGCGGTAGCGGCGGGGATGGAACGGGTCATAGCCCGGGATGTACAATACCTTACGGCGGCTCACTTGGGACATCACTTGCACCTCTGGGCGCGACCATGCCAGACCGCGAGGGCAAAATTAAGGACGTAGAATGGACCTGGAAGTCGACGCCTTGGGCCTGAAATGCCCCCTGCCCGTCCTGCGCCTCAAGAAACGCATGGCGCCCCTGCCCTCGGGTGCGGTGATCCGGCTTCTGGCCGACGACCCTGCCGCCCATGTGGACGTGCCGCATTTCTGCGCCGAGGCGGGTCACGAATTCCTCGGCGCCGAGGGTACGACCTTCACCGTTAAGAAAGGGTAACCCCTTCTTCCTGGCGAAAATATCCCGGGGAGCGCGAGGGGAGACCCCTCGCTCCCTCACTCGGCCGCTTGCGCGACCTTTGCCCCGCCCGCGCGGATATTGGCCAAAAGCGCCTCGCGCTGTTTGGCGGCGGCGCGTTCATTGGCTTCTTTCACCGGGCCGAAGCCGCGGATTTGCAGGGGGAGTTCCGCCAAGGCCAGAATGGCGTCGCGGGTGGCGTCCGACAGAAGGGGCAGCACCTCGGCCATGTCGCGTTCGTATTGTTTGATCAGCGCGCGCTCCATCCGGCGTTCGGCGGTATAGCCGAAGGGGTCGAAGGGGGTGCCGCGTAAGGCCTTGCCGCGGGCGAGCAAGGGATAGAACCGTTCGATCCATTCGCCGAAGGCGCGCTTGGCGGGGCGGCCATCGGGGCCGGGCTTCGACAGCATGGGCGGGGCCAGGTGGTAGGTCAGCTTCAGGTCGCCGTCGAAGGCGTCGCGCGCCTTTTCCCGGGTTGTCCGCAAAAGCCGCGCGACCTCGTATTCGTCCTTATAGGCCAGCAGCTTGTGATAGCCCTTCGCCACAGCGTCGCGCAGCGGCTCGTCGGTGATGCTGTCGACAAGTTTGCGATAGCGCCGCGCATAGCGCTTGGATTGGTAGGCCGCCAGGTGGTCGGCGCGGGTGGCGATTTTGGCCTCGGGCGTCTGGGGAAGCTCAATCACCTTGTCCGACAGAAGGCCCGCGACCTCCCCCGGCTTATGCATGGCCCAGCGACCGATCTCGAACGCGCGCTGGTTCTTTTCGACGGCCGCGCCGTTCAGCTCAATCGCGCGCAGAATGGCGTCATGGGTCAGCGGCACGAGGCCGTTTTGCCAGGCCGCGCCCAGGATCATCATGTTGGAAAAGATGCTGTCGCCCAGCAGCTTCACCGCCAGATCGGACGCGTCGAACATCGACAAACGATCGCGCAGCCGGGCCTGGAGCGACAGGGAAAGTTGATCGGCGGGCAGTTTGAAATCGGCGTCGCGGGTGAAATCGCCGGTGACGATTTCGTGGCCGTTGACCACGCCGCCCGTCTGGCCAGTCGTGGTCAGCGACAGGACTTTGGCATCGGCGGACACGACCAAATCACCGCCGATGAGCGCGTGCGCCTCGCCCAAAGCCACGCGGATGGCATGGATATCGCCCGGGTCGTTGGCCAAGCGGCAATGGAGCGCGACGGCCCCGCCTTTCTGGGCAAGGCCGGCCATCTCCATGAGGCCCGCGCCTTTGCCATCCAAATGCGCGGCCATGGCCATGACGGCGCCGATTGTCATCACGCCTGTGCCACCCACGCCGGTGACAACGGTGTTCCAAGTGCCTTCGATGGCGGGCAGGTCGGGCATGGGGACGTCGCCGATATTGACCTCAGCGGTGGCGTTCTTCTTCAGCTTGGCGCCCTCGACAGAGACGAAACTGGGGCAAAAGCCATTGACGCAGCTGAAATCCTTGTTGCAGGTCGACTGGTCCACGGCGCGTTTGGTGCCGAAATCGGTCTCGACCGGCACGAGCGACACGCAGTTCGACTGCACGCCGCAATCGCCGCAACCTTCGCAGACATCGGTATTGATGAAGATGCGCCGGTCCGGGTCGGGGAACAGGCCGCGCTTGCGGCGGCGGCGTTTTTCAGCGGCGCATGTCTGGATGTAGAGGATGGCGGTCACGCCCTCGACGTCTTTCAGGCGGTCCTGGACGGCCATCATCTCGGCCCGTTCGTGCCAGTTGAGACCTGTGGGGAAGCGGGATTTATCCACGTCTTCCTTTTCGTCATAGACGACGGCCACGTCCTTGACGCCCATGGCCAGAAGTTCGCGTGCGATCTGTTCGGGGGCCAGATCGCCTTCGTTCGGCTGCCCACCCGTCATGGCGACGGCATCGTTATAGAGGATCTTATAGGTGATGTTCGTGCCCGCCGCCAAAGCGGCGCGGATGGCCAGACTGCCGGAATGGTTATAAGTGCCCTCGCCCAAGTTCTGGAACACATGCTTGCGAGTGGAGAACAGCGACTCACCCACCCAATTCACCCCCTCAGCGCCCATATGGGTGTAGCCTTCGGTGTTACGGTCCATCCAAAGCGCCATGACATGGCAGCCGATGCCTGCCCCCGCGCGCGAGCCCTCGGGCACCTTGGTTGACGTGTTATGCGGGCAGCCCGAACAGAACCAGGGCGTGCGCTTGGCGATATCGGGGGCGTTGTCGGCGCGCTTGGCCTCCGCGATGCGAGCCATTCCAGCCTCGATCCGGTCGGTGCCGCGGCCCTCTTCCTTCAGGATACCGCCGATTTTCTCGGCAATGTCGGCCGGATCCAGCGCATAGGCCTGGGGAAACAGGATCGGGCCGTCGGACGCCTTGCGGTAGCCATAGACGCGGCGGCCGCGGCGGTCGTCGAAAATGGCTTCCTTCACCTGCACTTCGATCAGTTTGCGCTTTTCTTCCACGCAGACGATCAGGTCCAAGCCCTCGGCCCAATCGTGCAGGCCCTTCATGTCCATGGGCCAGGTCTGGCCGACTTTGTAGGTGGTCAGGCCCAGCCGTTCGCATTCCGCCTCATCCAGACCCAGCAGCTTCATGGCATGGACCAAGTCCAGCCAGTTCTTGCCCGCGGCCACGAAGCCGATCTTAGCGCCCGGTTTGCCGTGCATCCGCTTGTCGATCTTGTTGGCATGGGCGAAGGCCTCGGCGGCCCACCGCTTATAGCCCAGCAGACGGTCTTCCTGGGGGATCCAATGGTCGTTGAGGCGGATGTTCAACCCGCCTTCGGGCATGTCGAATTCAGGCTCGATGAAGGACATCCGGTCGGGGCGGCCATCGACGACGGACGTGACCTCGATCGTGTCTTTCATGGTCTTGAGGCCCACCCAAACGCCCGCATAGCGCGATAAGGCCCAACCATAGAGCCCGTAATCCAGGATTTCCTGCACGCCCGCGGGCGACAGAACCGGCATATGGACATCCACGAAGGCCCAATCCGATTGGTGGCAGGTGGTGGAGGATTCGCCCGTATGGTCGTCGCCCATGGCCATGACCACGCCGCCATATTTGGATGTGCCCGCCATGTTGACGTGGCGCATGGCATCACCAGAGCGGTCGACGCCCGGGCCCTTACCGTACCACAGTCCAAAGACGCCGTCATATTTGCCCTCGCCCCGCAACTCGGCCTGCTGCGCGCCCCAATGAGCGGTGACGGCCAGGTCTTCGTTCAGGCCGGGGCGAAAGAAGATGTCGTTCGGCTCCAACACCTTGGCGGCCTTGGTCATGTTCAGATCCACACCGCCCACGGGCGAGCCGCGATAGCCGGTACAAAAGCCTGCCGTGTTCAACCCGGCCTGGCGGTCACGTTCCTTCTGCATCAGCATGACGCGGACCAGGGCCTGCGTGCCGTTCAGAAGGACGGTGTCCTTTTCAAGATCGTAGCGGTCGGAAAGCGAGACGTCGTGGCGCATGACAGTTCCTCCTGGGACGAATATAGGTCAAGAAAGCTGACCCATAAAGGGAAAACCGCGTCACGGCTTCGACATCGTCCTTTGGTTAATCTAAGACGCAAGGGCCGCGTCTTCCAAATCACGAGGTCGTCCGATGGACTGGGACAAGCTGCGTATCTTCCATGCGGTCGCCGATGCAGGGTCGCTGACCCATGCGGGCGATGTGCTGCATCTGTCGCAATCGGCGGTGTCGCGCCAGATCCGGGCGTTGGAGGAATCGCTCGATACCACGCTTTTCCATCGCCATGCTCGCGGGTTGATCCTGACCGAACAAGGGGAGCTTCTATTCGACGCGACCCAGGCCATGACCAAACGGCTGGACGCGGCCTCCGCCCGGATACGCGACACCGAGGAAGAGGTTTTCGGCAATCTGCGCGTCACCACCACCATCGGGTTCGGCTCCATCTGGCTCGCCCCGCGCCTGCCGAAGCTTTATGCGCAATACCCCGACCTCAGCATCGATTTGATGTTAGAGGAACGGGTGCTGGACCTGCCCATGCGCGAAGCCGACGTGGCCATCCGCATGAAAGAGCCCAGCCAAGCCGATCTGGTGCGCAAGCGCCTGATGGAAATCCGCATGCAGCTTTTCGCGAGCCCCGCCTATCTGGAGGACAATGGCGTGCCGCAATCTTTGCATGACCTGGCGGCGCACCGGCTGATTTGCCAGAATGTCGGGGCCACACAGGTCAGCGCGGGCGCCACGCTGGTGCGCGAGCTGATGACCTACGAAGTGGGTAGGACGTTGACCGTGAACAATTATTTCGGTGTTCTACAAAGCGTGTTGAGCGATCTGGGCATCGGCGTGCTGCCCGACTACCTGAGCCAAGACTTCCCGCAACTCCGCCGTGTTCTTCCAACCGTGGAATCCAATGAGGTGCCGGTTTTCTTGGCCTTCCCGGAAGAACTTCGCGGCTCCAAGCGGATCAACGCCTTCCGGGATTTCGTAGTGGACGAAGTGGTGATCTATCGCAAATCGCGCAGCGCAAGTGCAGCCTGACGCGCGACGCTCTGTCTGGCGGTAGATTTCCGAAATCCTGCCGTTAGCCATGCGCCGAACGCATAGCGGGATTGCACCGAACGGTTCAGTTTCTGCCTTGTCCGATGGCAGAACTGCCCATAATTTGATCTGTGAGGCAGCGCTTCGATGCCTGCCTCAACCTCCCTGTTGGACTAGGCCGGGCTTCACGCCCGGCTTCTTTTTGTCCGCGCCCTACCCCGCTTGCGATGCCGCAACGTCCCGAATGCGCTGCACCATGGCCCGCAACCCGTTGGACCGCTGGGACGAGAGATGTTCATCCAGGCCCAGCCGCGCCAATTCGGCGGGGGCATCGACCTGAGTGACATCAGCCAGGGGCAGTCCCGCATAAAGCTCATGAAGCACCGCGATCAAGCCGCGCACGATCATCGCATCGCTTTCGCCCGCGAAATCGAAGGTGGCGCCGGGGCCTTCGCCCTCGATCCGGGGGTGTAGCCAGACTTGGCTGGCGCAGCCATCGACCTTGGTGGCCGGCACTTTCAACGCATCGTCGAGCGGTGGGAAGGCTTTGCCCATGTCGATGACATGGCGGTAGCGGTCTTCCCAATCGTCAAGGAACTCGAAGGTTTCCACCAGGTCTTCGAAACGTTGCTGTGCCATACATGCCCTCCTGCACGGGGCGAGGTAAGACACCGCCCCGGCGGCGTCCAGTCGCTTCCAAAAGGTGCGACAATGGGCTAGCCATCACTGCGCAGGCAGGACGGGGACTGACATGACGGTATTCTGGCGGATCGCGACGGCGGCGTCGCTTCTGGCGCTGGCGGGTTGCGGCATCGCGCAGAGCACGGTCAATGCGCTCAACCCGTTCGGGCCCTCACGCGAAGAAGCACTGATCGAAGATGCGCGCGCCGGGCCGGAACGCCCGGTGGTCGACCAAGTGCTGTCGCTGGAAGCGGCGCCCACGCCCGGCGGGATCATCGTGTCATCGGTCGGCTTGCCGCCCACCCAAGGATTTTGGGAGGCCGATTTGACGCGCCTGCCCTCGGAAGACCCATCGGTCCTGCTGCTGGACTTCCGCGTCTTGCCCCCGCTGACACCTCGGCCCGTGGGCACACAGCCATCGCGCGAAGTGTTGGCGGGGCAGTTCTTTACCACGCAGGATTTGACAGGCGTGCGCACGATCGTGGTGCAGGGGTCGCGCAACAGACGATCAATCTCAAGGCAGTAGGTGTGGCCAAGGCGGGCGGCTAGAGACGCCCATTGGCCAAGGCCGTGCCCTCGGCCAGTGTGGTGAGCTTGGCATAGGCGATATCGGGGTCCACCGCGCCGAAGCCCGCAAAAGTCCCGAAGCCGCAATCGCTGCTGGCGATGACGCGGTCAGGGCCGACGACATCCGCGAAGCGGCCCAGACGCTCGGCAACAACTTCAGGATGTTCCACGAAGTTCGACGTGGAATCGATCACGCCGGGCACCAGCACTTTGTCGTCGGGGATTTCAGCCGCGCGGTCGCGGAACACCTGCCATTCATGGGCGTGGCGCGGGTTCGACGTCTCGAACAGCAACTGCGACGCGTTCACCGACAGGAAGGTGGAAAACACCGTATCCATATCGATGTCGCAGACATGGGGCCCTTCGTAATTTCCCCAGCAAATATGAACCCTTATGCGGTTCGGGTCGAGATCGGCGATGGCGGCGTTGAGGGCTTCGACATTCTGCGCGGCGATCTTGAGGAATTCATCATCGGACAGATCGGCAAAGAGCATGTGGCGCGACAGGGCCAGGTCGGGGCAGTCCAATTGCAGGTAGAGCCCGGCCTCCACGATGGTGCGGTATTCGTCGCGCATGGCGTCTGACAGCGCGGCGAGATACGCATCGCGGGTGGGGTAGAAATCATTCTGCAAAAACAGGCTGATAACGCCGGGGCTAGCGGCATTCATGAAGCCCTCGGCCGCGCCATGGGTGGCCATGGCGGCCTTCAAGTTCTTGATATCCTTCAGAAGCTCATCTTGGCCTTTGGACCGCACCTCACCGGTACACATGGGCCGCGCGTATTGGGGCGTGCCGCCCCCTTCGGCCAAGCGCTTAAGAAAGCTGGGAAACCGCTTCAGATCGGCCGGGGCGTTGCGCTTGGAATCGCCCGAAAAACCAGTGTACCGGTCTTTGACGTAGGTGGCGTAGCTGATCTTCGACGTCTCCCCATCCGAGACGATCTGCATCCCCGCATCCACCTGCTTTTGCACCGTATCCGCGCAGGCCCGGGCCATGGTCGTGTCGAAGTCTGCCTGATCGTAGGGCGTGCCGTTTTCACGGGCGAAGATCAGGTCGACGACGTCCTGGCTGCGGGGCAAGCTGCCGACGTGGGTGACGCGGATGGGCATGGATGGCTCCTCTTCACGGGGTTGTGAGGGGGTGCCAAAAGCCGCGGCGGAGAGCAAGCTCCGCCGCGGAATTATTGGGCTTTGCGGCTGTGTGGGCCCGTAAGGTTTCTTCAGGATGCCGCCCGGGCCGTCATCCAGCGCCGGTCAAGCTGCCATAGCCCCCAGGCCAGCGGGATCGCAGCGAAGCCACCGATGACGTAGGTGAGCGGCTCATCCCCAAAGCTTTCGAACATCTGGGTGTAGGCGTGGATGCCCGCGAAAGTGACGGCTGTGTTGAACAGCCCGCGGCGCACGGTATGGGCGGCGTAGAAAATGACAAGTGCCAAAGCCACGGCCCAGAGGATGGAATAGGCGCCTTCGGGGATGTGGAGCGCGGTGTCGTAGAAGGCGGTGCGCGCGGCCTCCCAAGCGTCGCGGCTTTCCCAAGCGTCACGGTTGTACCAGTAGGAATAGCCTGGACCCCAGACCGTCTGCCCGACCCAGTCACCCCAGAGTGACCCCACGAGCGCAGCCATATTTGCAACGATGGCGGCCATGATCGCCAGAATGCCCCCGTGGCGACCCAGACGGTCGGGCAGCTTGGCTGCGGCCCACATCCCCGCCGCCACCAGAAACGACATTTGCAGGATCGTCAGAGTGGATTCGGGCGAATAGAACACATAAGCCGCGTGCCAATAGGCCGTGCCGGTGGACAGGACCTGAGCAAAGGGCACGATGGCCAAGGCGGTGACCGCGCGGATATTGGTGACGATGCCCGCAGCGCCCACGGCGATGGCGGCGTAAAGCGACGACATGGCCAGAGGCCAGCCTGTCCAATCGTTGTGTTCCGCCAGGAACCCGAGCCCCGCGAGATGCAAAGCCACGCCCATCAGGAAGACCGACCCGCAGGCGAAGCGCGAGGTCAGGCGCGGGTTCCGATAGGCGAAGCCGAACCCCGTGCCCACCGCACCGCCGAGCGCCAGCATGGCAGGGCCGGCAATGTCGGCATATTTATCCATCAATTCGGCCCCTGCCCCGCCAAGCAAGAGCCCCGCCCCGATAAGCGTGGCGGCATTGCCGAAGAAGCGGAGCGTCTCGCCACCCTGCCAGAGCGCGGCAAGCCCGCCCAAGAGCCCCAGCATTCCGATCAGTGCGACAGGGAGCGGGGCGGCGAGCCAGAAGATCAGGCCCAGTGTGGCGGCGATGATCCCGCCGGTGAGCAGGGTGTTTATGCTGAGCTTCATCATGGCTTCGCGCGCTTGGGCGCGGAGCACGTCCATTTGGGCCTCGGACAAGACGCCTTCGCGCAGGAGGCGGTCGGCATCGGCAACGTAGTACATGGGTATGACCCTCTCTTTGAACAGTGTTCATGTCCTTGATGGCAGATGAACTGCGCTCAGAGCAACGGATTCTTGAACGACGTTCATTGTGACGTTACGTCACGAGTGGCGTTCAAGCCGGTCCATCGCCGGGCCGCGGCGCGGCGATCAAAAGGGGGCTTCTGGAGTGCTTTATGGTTGCAAGGTCATTGCCCCGACCCGGCGATGTGCCGAGCTCAACCAAATCGCCGGGCCGTGGGGGCGGCCCGTCGATGGACCGGCGGCCTTCGGCCTTGACTCCGGTCTGGGGTGCCGAGCGGAAATGTCGGGTTTGAGCCCGAAGCTGACGAATACATATACCCGATTTAGAGGCGCTTGATATTACCGTTCCGGAGCAAATCAAGGTTATACGGGATCGGATCAATTTCGATGAGAACGCCAAGCTCAGCCAAATAGATCACGGTCTCTTCATCGCCATCACCAGACCAAGCGTATTGCTTTGTTACTTCCAGATATGCGTATTCGCACTGCCCAATTTTAATCCTTTTCCTTGAGGAAAAATTAATTGTGTACTCTGATTGAAACTCTTCGCCGTCAGAGGTTTCTTCAAACTGGATGCCACTCAAGCCTGCGCCAGATTCAATTTTTAGAGGAAAATCAAATTTATAAGAAAAATCAGCAGAGTAAGACACTTCCTGGCTGTCAAAATCGTAATCGACGGTTTTCGCCTCTAGCACCAGCTGACTGAAATGCCGCGTGCGATAGAGACTGCCGTCAATACCATACTCATCGACTTTGACAGTATGTGTATCAATCAATTTGTGTTCGCTGTACGCACCAGTCGAGATTTCTATTCTTACCCCTGACTCCAAGTCGCCAGCAGAAGGGCATGCAGCGGCTGCACCGATAGTCGGAGCCAGTACCATCGCAATCACTAGCCTCATTTAGTGTTCCTTTGCCTCTCCAGTGATTTTCATAGTTTCGTTCAGCGGGCAACGGCAGGTTTGTCCGCGAAACGCACACTATCCCTCCCACAAGCTCGACGGCCCCGCGGGCTCCCCGGTGCCGACGATGTGGTAGAGCGCGGCCTCGCCCGTCATCGAAGGCCAGGCGGCGTGGTCTAGCCCGGCGGGGACGCTCATCGTGTCGCCGGGGGCGAGTGTGTCGGCGCCGCCCTCCCATTCGACGCGCCAATGGCCCGTGACGGGCATTAGAACCGACGGATGGTCGTGCCTATGGGGTTTGCACGAAGCCGAGTCGCGCGTAACCAAATCGACATCAAAACCGGGACGGTCGCGGATGATGCCCTCGGCGCCGATGACCTTGACCGGCGCCTTCCCGGCCAACGCCACCATATCCCAATAGCGCCGCACGCCCCAGCCCACGACCTGCTGGGGCGTCAATTCGGGATATCCCTGCAATTCCGCCTCGGTCAGCTTCGGCATCGGGGATACGCCATCGGGCAACGCTTCGCCCTTCTTGGTGTCATAAAGCTTACCGGTTTCTGCCAGCACGAGCCCATGGGCATCGGCGTCGTCGATAACCTGGGGTGCCCAGATGACACCGCCCCCCGCATCGTCGCCACCCAGGATAGCCATGATCATCCCATAATCGTCGCCGATATTCTCGAACCCACGAAAGATGCCCGTGGGGATGTTGATGATATCGCCCTTTTCCAGCGTCACCTCACCCGCATCGCCCCGACGGCCCCAGAAGAAACGCCAGCGGCCCGAAAGCACAAAGAACACCTCGGCCGTGCGGTGGGAATGGAGCGAGTTGCGGCATTTGGGCGGCTGACCCGCGGCCCCGATATTGAAGCCGTGGGGCGTCGCAATGTGAACATGCTGGTCAGGGGATTCCGAGACACCACCGCCGATGATCGTGAAGTTTTCCTTCTGGTCCGAACCCGGGGTGTGGGCGTCGATGAAGGCGGTCTTGCAGGGGATCAACTCACCGTAGCGGACGGTTTGGGGGGCGGGCATTGGCTCTCCGATATTGGGCCGTATGAAGCGGCGGCGATCAAGATGTCTGCCGGAAGGGCTAATGCCTGCCACGGGTCCATGTCCAGCCGGGCCAGCGCGCGAACCATGGCGCGCCGACCGGCAGTGTAGATGCGGAAGGGGGCATTGTCTGGAGTGCCCGGTTCACAGGTATAGAGCCAGCCCCGGGCGTCTTCCATATCGCACAGAGCTTGGGTGGCGAAATCACGGTCCAGCTTGTCGGGGTCGGCCACGGGATAGCTTGGTCGTTCTTGGTCCGGCGGCCGGGCCTGCTCCTCAGCCAAGAGCGCCAGGCCCTCCAGGATGCAGGCTTCTCCGACCGTCCAGCGCGGGACATGGGGCCAACGCAGGCAGTGATGCAATTCGTGAATGGTCGTGCGACGCAGATCTGCGCTGAGATCCGGTGCAGCCAGAACGGCGCGGTCGATACCGATGATGGCGTTATTCGGGCCGGACGCGTGGGCGGCAAAACGGAAATCCTGTCCGAAATCGGTGGGATAGATAACAAGCGCGATGTTAGGTGACGGGCAGCGCGCTGACACCCAGACGATACCGGACTGGACGGCATCGCGGATGGTGCCATGCGCCGCGCCGAAGGCGTCGCCCGGATCCAGAAGGTGGAGGGCGACAGGCATGGGCGGGCCTCAGGCCGATTTTCGCCGTGACGGCAGCGGACAGACAGTTCCGGTCAGTGCCAGGGCATCGTCGAGCAAGTCATCCGCCGGGATGGCGGCGGCGGCCCAAGGACCCAAACCCCGCGCATCGATGGCACGCTCCATCAGCATACGGCCAATGGTATAAACCCGGGCGGCGCCACCGGGCTGGGCCGGCTCAGGCGCATAGAGCCAGGCGCGATGCGCCGCCACATCGGCATCGCGAAAGCGCGCGAGGTAGGACAGTGCCGCATCCGGATCGCTAAGCGGGCGGGCGATATCGTCATGGGGTCCTGCGGCGCGTTCATCGGCAAGAAGTGCCAGACCTTCCAGGACAATTACTTCACCCACGCTCCATTTCCGGGCGACGTGCCGCCAGCGGAGGGCGTGGTGCAATTCGTGCACCAGGGTGCGGTAAAGATCGGCCTCAAGCTCATCGGAGGAGAGCTGCGACCTCTCAATCCCGATATGGATGTTGTGTGGCCCCATCGTGAAGGCCGAGATGCAAAACTGGTCGGGCCCGTGATCGTTCGGATGAATCACCAGGTCCACATCCGTGAGGCCGCAAATGGCGTGCACATGGGCAAGTGCCGCATCAATAGTGCGGCGGATCAATGCGCGACGGCGTCCGAAGAAGCCACCGGAGTCAAGGATTTGGACGCGGATCGACATGTGAGACGCAAGACCCCAGGGCGCACGACGTGCCAAACGCACGCGGATCGGCAGCGTGGCACAGCCCCATACTCATCCACGCACGATTGAGACGCTAACATAGGGGGCGACGTTTTGTTCCGCGACCATACGTCTCGCCCTTGTGAGCGCGGGTCTGGGCCCATTCGCACGGTCGGCCATGGGCCGTTGGGCAGTGTTGGTCCAGGGCTTTCGAGCGTGGTTTTGGTGGTGGGGGCAAGGCCATTTGAGTATTTGGGCCAGGATGAAGGGCATAGTTTTGCCCTGCTTTGGATGCCAGATCAGGGGATAGGTTAGGATTGCAGATGGATTTGTTTCCAGATGGCCGTCTCATCATAGAGAGTCCATTCACGGCGCAGGCCCCAAGGACCCCATTCGGCATGGGTAATCCCCATGACGTGAACCATGGCGCCCTGGGGTGTACCGAAGCCACCCCAGCCCTCGTGACGCCCCCAGAGGGACCAGCGCAGGGCGGCGCGCGGCGGCATGAGCGGGTCATCGCGGCCCATGACGTGGTGGATGCGGAACTCGGCCCGGGGGAAGGCTGCGCGCAGCCTCATCCAGAAGCGGTCGGCGGCGGCGGTGCCCGCGGCAGTGATGCCCCCGGGATAGTGGAGTTGGGCCGCCCGGTCATAGATTTCAGGGATGGCACGCATGTCGGCGGCCATGATCCGGGTCAGAAGCGTGGCGAGGCGCGCACCCCATTCGCTGTCATTGCCGGTGCCCGCATAAGGGCCGGGGCGGTCAGTTTCGGGTGTGTAGGGTGGAACGCAGGCTGAAGGCCCGCCTTCACGTGCGATGAAGTCGGCGGCATAGGCATCTGGCGTCCAGCCCAGTTGGCGGATGATGGCGCCCTGGTCGCGCACCAGCCATTCGTCGTCGATCTGGCTGCCTTGGACATGGCAATCGGCCAGGATACGGTACTGGAGTTCGGCACCGCTGGCGGGACCGTAAACGCCGTCCCCGGCATGGGTGGCCCGGCAGAGCAACCGGTGGGAACTGAGCTTAGCGCCGCCTTCCGCATCGCACCAAATGACGTCTTCACCCAGAAGGTCCCGGTCCGGGAACTCGGTCAAGGTGGCCATGGTGGCGGCGATGACATCCGCGTTGCCGACCACGACCGATGCCGGAGAGCGGACGACAATATCGGGCGCATAGTAGTCGGTCAGCGTGGAGATGGCGCGGTCTTCCCAGATCTCTTTCGTGATGCCCATGATGTAGTCGGGCAGATCGGCCCAGCGGTCGGGCGGTGTCTTCATCGGGGCCATCCTTCGGGAATACGGGCCGAGCCGCGCACCACCAGCGGGCCGTCGATGGCGATCTGGCGGGTGGGGCGCGCGGGGGTATCTAGCAGCGCCAGCAGCTCGTCCACCGCTTCCTGCACCATGCGGCGGCTGGGTTGGCGCAAAGTGGTCAGGTCATAGGCGGGCCAAGCGGCCATGGGCACGTCATCGTAGCCCACGACGCTGACATCGCCGGGCACCAATAGACCCAGATCGAAGCGCAACAGGTCCATGACGGCCAAGGCCATATGGTCGTTGGCGACGAAGATCGCATCGGGGGGGGCGGGGCGGGCCATCAGACGGCGCGCGGCCTCGGCGGCCTCGGCTCGGTCGAAATTGCCGGGCTCCAACCCGTGAAGGGACTGGCCAGCGACCGCCAACGCATCGCGGAAACCGTCGAGGCGGTCGCGAGCGGTGGAAGTATCGGCGAGACCCGCGATATGGGCGATGCGGGTATGGCCGCCCGCCAGCAGAAACTCGGCGGCTTTGCGCCCGCCCGCCCGATTGTCGGAGGTGACCGCAGAAAGACCCGAGCCGGGTTGGCCACGGTTGAAAAGCACCACGGGGATGCCTGCCGCGTCGCATTTGCGGGTCAACTCACCCGACAGGGTGATGGAAGCCGTCAGGATACCGTCCACCTGGTAGTCCAACAGGTCGGAAATCACACGGTCTGCGTCGACGCCGTGTTTGCCGGTGGTGAAGATCAGCAGATGATAGCCCGCTTCCTGCAATGCGTGGCTGAGCCGTTCGATAGCTTCGGTATAAAACGGGTTGTCGAGATAGGCGACGACCAGGCCGATGATGCGCGTGCGCCCGGTGATGAGGCCTCGGGCCAGGGCATTCGGACGATAGCCCAATGCCTCGGCGGCGGCGCGCACGCGGGCGGCCATGTCTGGGCTGACCGAGGCGCCGGGGGTAAAGACGCGGCTGACGGCGGATTGGCTGACACCAGCATGGCGCGCCACGTCAGATGAGGTGGGTTTGCGGGTCATGGCGCTTTGCCCATCCCGATGCTCACCCTCATCCCGCCGTCCAGCCGCCATCCACCAGAAGTGACGTCCCCGTCACGAGGGCAGCAGCATCGGAGGCCAGGAAGGTGACGGCACCCATGATGTCTTCGACCTCGCCCACGCGGGGCAGCTTGATTTTGTCCTCGATCCAGGCGCGGCGTTCGGGATTGTCGAATGTGGCCTGGGTCAGCGGCGTGCGGATAAAGGTAGGGCAGATCGTGTTCACCCGGATGTTGCGCGGCCCCCATTCGATGGCCATGGCCTTGGTCATCCCCTCGACCCCATGCTTGCTGGCGCAATAGACGGCGCGATCCACGCCGCCCACATGTCCCATCTGGCTGGAGATCTGGATGATGGAGCCGCCCCGCTCCATCCGGCGGGCGACTCCTTGGGCCAGGAAATAGGCGGCGCGCAGGTTCAGCCCCATGACGGCGTCGAAATCGTCGGGTGTGGTGTCGAGCGCAGGGCTGTGGCGCGCGAGCCCGGCAGAGTTGCACAGGATATCGAAGGGCGCGCGCTGGTCCAGGAAGGTATCCAGCGCGCCCAGATCCGACACATCCAAAACGGCCCCATCCGTGACGAGCCCCGCGCCTTCCATGGCGGTGACGGCTTCGGCCACGCCATCGGCGCCGCGCGCGCAGATCGTGACATCGGCGCCTGCTTCGGCCAGCGCAACGGCGCAGCCCAGCCCGATCCCGCGGGAGCCGCCGGGCACGAAGGCGCGACGGTCGTCGAGCCGGAAGGAGGGGGTCTTGGGCAGGGTCATGGCGGTCCGAACTTTGGTTGACGCGGATGGAGACACGGGGTGCAGGCAGGGATCAAGCCCTATATGCGGCGGATTGGAGAATGGCCGCCGGGGAAAGGAAAAATGGGCACAGCTTCAGAGATGTTGGACCGATTGGAGTCACTAACGACAGAGGGCGCACGCGCTTATCTGGGCGACGTGGCGCAGACGTTGGGCCACCGCTCGGTTGGCGCGCTCATCGCGCTCCCAGCCTTGTTGGAGGTCACGCCGATTGGCGGCGTTCCCGGCGTGCCAACCTTGCTGGCCACGATCATCGCCATCTTCGCGGTGCAAGTGGCCGCGGGGCGCAGCCACCTATGGCTCCCCAGCCTGTTGGAGCGGCGGCCGCTGCCAAGCGAACACGTCCTAAATTCGGTGCAACGTCTGCGGCCCGTGGCTGGCTGGGCCGATCGCCATTTCGGAATCCATATCACTTGGGTCAGCCGGTCTCTGGGGCGGCGGTTGGTGGCCCTGGCCATCCTGGCGCTCTGCTTGACGGTGCCGCCTTTGGAGCTGGTGCCGTTCGCATCGAGCATTCCGATGCTGGCCATCGCCATCTTCGGGCTGGGGCTGTTGTTCCAGGACGGGCGGTTGTTGCTGCTTGGCTGGGCGGCGTTCATCGCGGCTCTGCTGGGAGTGATCGCCATCGTGGCCTGAGGGGCCGCGCCCTGCGCCTTCGGGAAACGATCCGCATCGTATTCATGTCGTCCGCACCCCTGGCACAGGCCGCTCCGTGGCGGAGCAGGATTTCGAAAGCAGGCAAGGCATTCGAAAATAGTCCTAAAGAAGCTGCCGCATCCGGGCCAGCACATCGACACCCAACTGATCCCAGACATGAAGCAGGTCAACGGTGACCCAGTTCTCGCGGATCAAATCGCCCTCCACCCGCCAGAAATCGAGCGAGCGCATGGTGATCTCGGCACCCGTTGGCGGCAGGCCGAGCCAACCACCACCCGAGAGCGTCATCTCCATGCCCGGCCAGGCGGTAAAGCCGACATAGTCGCCCTGGGCGAAGAAATGTCCTTGATCCACCAGGCCGCGGCGGTCGGGCATGGCATCAAGGAACGGGATTTGGTGGTGCTGGCGAAAGCCGCGAAGACCGCGTGTGGTGCCGATGCCGCCCGGCCCATACCACGAACAGCGGGGATGCCAGGCGCGCGGCAGGTCCATCGCGCCTTCACCCTGCGGGGACAGGTGCAGCCGGTCGAGCATATCGCCCACCACGCGCAGCGCATGGGCGCCGTCGCCCGATTGCCGCAACCCGTCCTGGGTCATGGGACCGGGTACAAGGCCCGTGCGCCCCAAAGCCGGGCCCATGGGCCAGACGCCCGCCTGCATCATCAGATCGGGCAGGTCCCAGATCATCTGCATCTCGACGACCTCGCCAGCCTCCAGCCGGAAGAATTCATGAAAGCGCACAAAGGCCAGGCGGCCCGTGGACGGAATGTCGAGGAAGGAATGCGCGAAATGGCCCGCATACTGCCCAGCCTCGCCCACCCAGTCCTGGCCCAGGGCATCTTCGCCGCGGATGGAGATATCGACCCGCCTTTCCACGTCCGGGAAAGACGTCCAGAGCGGGCCCAAAGCCGTATCCACCAAGCCTTGCCCACCCGCTACATCTCCGAACGGACGACAAAGATGCACCTTGGCGCCTTTTGAGAACGCAGCGTCAATCTCCGCTGCCATCTGCACAAGACTGGCATCGCTCAAAGCACTCAGCATTGTCTTCTTCCTGGCAAAAGTATCCCGGGGTCTGGGGCAGAGCCCCAGCCGACTGCCCTACTCCGCCGCGTCCCGGTAAGGCGCCCCTTCCCCATACGGCACATTCACCCCGCCATAGCGGCGCACGCGGACATTGCATTGCTCCGCATGGCCCACAAACCCCTCCAACATACACAGCCTGGAGCCATAGGCGCCGATTTCAGCCGCCGCCTCGTCGCTGGTGATCTTCTGATAGCTGTGGGTCTTCAGGAATTTGCCCACCCAAAGCCCACCGGTATAGCGCCCGGCCTTCTTGGTGGGCAGCGTGTGGTTGGTGCCGATGACCTTGTCACCATTGGCCACGTTGGTGCGGGGGCCCAGAAACAGCGCGCCATAGCTGTGCATGTGCTCCAGATACCAATCGTCGCGGTCGGTCATGACCTGCACATGTTCCGACGCGATGTCGTTGGCGATGGCCAGCATCTCGTCATGGTCGTCGCAAAGGATGACCTCACCGTAATCGTTCCAAGAGGCTCGGGCCGTGTCGGCCGTCGGCAGGATGCCCAGCAGGCGGTCGATTTCCGCAAGGGTCGCGTTGGCCAGCTTGCGCGAGGTGGTCAGCAGAACGGCGGGGGAGTTATATCCGTGTTCGGCTTGGCCTAGCAGGTCGGTGGCGCAAAGCTCTGCGTCCACTGTGTCATCGGCGATGACCATGGTTTCGGTGGGGCCCGCGAACAGGTCGATGCCCACGCGGCCGTAAAGCTGGCGCTTGGCTTCGGCCACGAAGGCGTTGCCCGGGCCAACGAGCATGTGGACAGACTCGATCGTCTCGGTCCCGATGGCCATGGCGCCCACGGCCTGGATACCGCCGAGGACATAGATTTCATGGGCACCACCTAGATGCATGGCAGCAATGACGGCGGGGTTGGGGCGGCCCTGGAAGGGCGGCGTGCAGGCGATGATGCGCGGCACTCCGGCCACGGAGGCGGTGGCGACCGACATATGGGCCGAGGCGACCATGGGGAACTTGCCGCCGGGGACGTAGCAGCCCACCGATTGAACGGGGATGTTCTTGTGGCCCAAGATAACACCCGGCAAGGTTTCGACCTCGATATCGAGCATGGAATCACGCTGCGCCTGGGCGAAGTTGCGCACCTGTTCCTGGGCGAACTTGATGTCGGCCAGCTCGCGGTCAGACAGTTCTGCGATCAGCGCGTCGATCTGGGATTGGGTCAGGCGGAAGGCATCGGGCGTGTAGCCGTCGAACTTCTGAGACAACTCGCGGATGGCAGCGTCGCCGCGTGCTTCGATCTCGCCCAGGGTGGATTCGACGATGGCGCGCACCTTGGCATCATCTTCGTCCCGCTCGCTCTGGGATTTCGCCGTCTTGAGATGTTCCGCCATATCCGCCTCCATTGCCGTTTGGCGCAAGGATACGCACCGGGCGGGCACGGTGAAAGGGGTTTGTGCATACGATTGCAAGACCAGCACGTCTGGTCAGAGGCCGGATATCCAATCTGTGATGTAAGCGATGGCATCGGGCGTGTGATTGGGGCTGAGCACGTCGCCCATGATTACATGGGACGTAGGGTCATCGCCCTCGGGCAGCGTGATGCGGCGGACGTCAGCGGGCCCGCCCCAAGATGCCGCCACCGCTTCGGTCACGGCCGGGTCGACCACGCTGTCATCGGGCGAAAAATAGAAAAGCGCAGGCATCTCGGCCTGCCCCCAATCGAGCGTGGCGGCATGGTCCACCAGCGCCTTCATAGGCAGAAGCGACACGGTGGGATATTCAGGCGTCCAAAGGCGGCCATGGCGTTCATTCTGCGGCTCGAAGGCGCGGACATCGCCTGCAACAAGGGGCAGCCAGGCGCGGGCCGCGGGCCAGGACAGAAGCTGCGCGGCAGGTGAACTGATGCCGAAATTCGGCGAAATCAGGATCATCCCGGCCAAGCCTTCGCGCAGGGGCGCCAAGTCCGGGTCGGCGGCCAGCACGCCCGCCAACGTGCCGCCGGTGGAGGTGCCCATGACGATGACGCGGTCGCCCAGACGGCGCCCTACCTCCATCGCTTCGGCCAGATCCTCAATCCAGTCGCCCGCGCGGGCTTCGGCCATGGCGGCGCCTGACCGGCCATGGCCGGTCAGGCGCGTGAAGAAGACATTGGCGCCAAGGGCCTCCCCCACGCGGTCTGGCACGGGCCGGATTTCCCAGCCCGTGGCGGAAAAGCCATGGATATAGACGATGGAAATGGGCGTGCGCCGCCCGGGCGCGGTGGCCCAAACGACCTGTTTGGCGGCCTCGGGGGTTAGGTCGGGGACCATGCTTTCGCTATCGGCCAGCCAGCCATCGATATCGTCGGGAACGAGCGACGGGTCGAAATCGACCCGCCGGTCAACCTCTTCATAGGGGCCTACCACCCAGAGCGCGAAGACCGCGATGATCAGGCCAAGCAGGGTAAACCCCAGGAATTTTGCGACCACGGCCATGCGATACCTCCGGTTGATATGGGCCACAGAGGGCGCGGCGGCCCTGTCTGTCAACTTTGGACGCGGTCCAGGACGTCGATGACGCAGCGCTCCAAAAGGGCCAGGTTATCGGGTTCTGAAAAACGGTGATCGGCGTCCTTGACCAGCGTGAGCGTCATGTCGGGGGATGTGGCGTGGCCCAGCAAGCGCGTCGCCGTCTCGGTCGAAACGGCCGTATCGGCGGTGCCTTGCAGCATTCGCACCGGGAATGGCAGCGGCAAGGGCGACCGCAAGACCAGGTGGTCGCGGCCTTCTTCGATCAGGCGGCGGGTGATGATGTAGGGCTCCCCATATTCTGAGGGGACGGCCACTTGTCCCGCCTCGGCAAGGCTGGCGCGTTGCTCGGGCGTGAAGTCGGCCCAGAAGCCGTCTTCCGTGAAATCGGGCGCCGCCGCCACGGTGACCAGGCCCGCCACGCGTTCAGGCCGGGCCCGTGCGATCAGCAGCGAAATCCAACCCCCCATGGATGAGCCCACCAGAAGCTGCGGCCCGTCGCAGGCATGGTCAATCACGGCCAGCGCATCGGCCATCCAGTCGCCAATGCAGCCCGCCTCGAATTCACCGCCGGATTGGCCATGGCCGGAATAATCCAGCCGCAGAAAGGCGCGGCCGGTACGGCGGGCCCAGTCCTCCAGGGCCAGGGCTTTTGTCCCTTCCATGTCGGATTTGAAGCCGCCCAGGAACACCACGCCTGGTCCCTGCCCTGGCGTGGTGTGAAAAGCGAGCGCATTGCCCGCGCGGGTGATGGTCTGCATGGGCCCCTCCGATTGGGTTTGGCGCAGAACAACTCCGTTTGAGGGGAGTTGCAACGCGCTTCGACGCGAGTCTTCGATAGGTGACCCTACAGTCACATGTATTGACATGTGACTGTAGGGTCACCTATTGGGATAGACATGGATTCGGTCTTCAAGGCCCTCGCCGACCCGTCCCGGCGCGACCTTCTCGACGCATTGCGGCGGAAGGATGGTCAGACGCTGTCTCAGCTAGAGACCGCGCTGCCCCTGTCGCGCTTCGGGGTGGCCAAGCATCTGGGGGTATTGGAGGAAGCGGGATTGGTGACGCGGGTGAAGCGAGGTCGTTTCACCCACCACTACCTCAACGCCCTGCCCCTGACGGAGGCCTTGGCGCGCTGGATCGAACCCTACCGCGTGGGGCCTGCCGTGACGGGGGTCCTGGACCTCAAGGCTCGATTGGAGGGCATTATGGACACCAAACCCGATTACGTATTGCGGACATTCATCCGTTGCAGTCAGGACGCGCTTTGGGATGCGCTGACCGATGCGGAAGCGGCCAAGCATTACCACCCGTTCACCCCCGATGCGGTGCGCGACGGCGATGCGCTGGTCTATAAACTGCCCGATAACAGTGACATGCTGGTCTGCCGCGAAACGAAACTTGAGCCCAAGACACGCATCGCCGCCACCTTTGAACCCAAATGGCAGCCGGGCATCCCTGTGTCGCGTTTCGTCTGGATGATTGAGCCAGAGGGCGATTTCTGCCGCCTGACCTTGGAACACTACGATATCCCCGAAGGCGGCGAAGGCTATGCCGACGGGTGGGAAAGGCTGGTGGCCGGGCTGAAGACCTGGCTGGAAACCGGCGACGCCACCAAGATCGGAGCGATGCAATGACCCCTGAACTCTGGTGGATGACCTGGACGGCGATTTTGGCTGGAAGCCTTTGGATACCTTACATCGTGGGGATCAACACGGCGGCGGCGGGCACCTTGCCAGAAGGCGCCGACCCGTTCCTGAAACCGGTGGATCCAGGCCTACACCGTCCTTGGGTGCACCGGGCCCATCGCGCTCATCTCAACCTTTTGGAACAGTTCCTGCCGATGTTGGCGCTGGTGCTGATTGCCCACCTGGCAGGCATCAGCAGCAGGGTGACCGTCTGGGCCACGGGGCTGTTCTTCGCCCTGCGGTTGGTGCACGCCGTGGGGATGATCACTGGAACGGCGCGGATGCCGCTTAGGCCACTGGTCTTCGTGGCGGGCTGGCTTTGCATCCTCGCGGTGGGCGGAAACGTCATCATCGGGGGCTGATACTTGGTTGGGGCGGCTAAGAACCGCCGCCCTTCCCGACTTTAAGATCGACCTCGAAAACCTTGGGCAACAACGAATTTCTCAGATGACTCCGACCGGCTGGCGCCAGGCTTCACGTTGGCCACCTTATCGAAGCGCTGTTTGAGCTCCTTCTGAAGCGTGCCTTCCGCGCCACCCGCCAGCACCTTCGCCACGAAGGTTCCACCGGGGGCGAGGACGTCAAAGGCAAGCTCTGCCGCGGCCTCGCAAAGGGCGATGATGCGCAGGTGGTCGGTCTGCTTGTGGCCCGAAGAGGCGGCGGCCATGTCGGACATAACCACATCGGCCTCGCCGCCGAGCCAAGCCTTTACCTTGTCGTCCGCACCGTCTTCCATGAAGTCGAGCAGATGGATTTCGGCCCCGGGCAAAGGCTCCACCTCCTGCAAGTCCAAACCAATGATCCGGCCCTGGGGTTTCTTCGGGTTGGTCCCTTCGGCGTTGATGCGGGGCACCGCCACTTGCAGCCAGCCGCCGGGCGCGCAGCCCAGATCGACGATGCGCGCGCCAGGCACGAGAAACCCGTATTTATCATCCAATTCCATGATCTTAAAGGCGGCGCGCCCGCGATAGCCTTCGGCCCGGGCGCGTTGAACGTAAGGGTCGTTAAGCTGGCGTTCCAACCACAATTTCGACGACAGCTTGCGCCCCCGCGCCGTCTTGACCTTCACGGTCAGATCGCGCCGGCCGCGGCCAGAGCTGTTGGTGGTGGGTTTCTTCGCCATGGCCGCCAGATAGGCCCTTCCCGCCCCCGTGGGAAGCCGTGGCTTATGTGAAAGGCCGTTTCGGTGTAGGCTAAGGGGATTATCAAAGAGCAATTGGAGCACGAGATGGACTATGTCTTCTCCGTCCGCGGGGTCCGCGACGGCAAATTCAGCAGTGAACCTTCAGCATCGAGTTTTCTGGAAGTTGCAAGCAACGCCAAGGACATGAAGCCCGGCGACAAGATCGACAAACGCGATTGGGTGACCAAGGTCATAGAAGAAGCCAAACACGCGCCCGAGGGCGGCGCCACGGATCGCGGCGACATCGTTTTCTACGTCCACGGCTTCAACAACTCGACCAAGACGGTGCTGAAACGGCATCGCGGTATTGCCAAGGGCCTGCGCGCCAACGGCTTCAAGGGCGTCGTCGTCAGCTTCGACTGGCCCAGTGCGGATTCGGCGCTCAACTACCTGGAAGATCGCGAAGACGCGAAGCTGAGCGCCTTTCGCCTGGTGCGCGAAGGGATCGGTACATTCGCCCACCTGCAAGAGCCGTCCTGCCGCATCAACTTGCACATCCTGGCCCATTCCATGGGCGCCTTTGTCGTGCGCGAGGCCTTCGACGATGCCGATGACCGCCCCGCCATCGCCCAGCATTCCTGGTCAGTGAGCCAAGTGATGCTTGTAGCTGCCGATGTATCGGCATCCGGGATGGCCGATGGCAGTTCCAAATCGTCGTCGCTCTATCGGCACTGCGTCCGGCTCACCAACTACTACAACCACTTCGACGAAACGCTGAGCTTGTCGAACGTCAAACGGATCGGCGTGGCGCCACGGGCGGGCCGCGTGGGTCTACCGACCTCGAAACCCGCGAAGGCCGTCGATATCTATTGCGGCAAGTATTACGATGAAAATCAGGGAAGTTTCGGCAAGGCCAGCAGCCATAACTGGTATTTCGACGACCCGGTCTTCATGACGGATATCTTCCACACGATTGACGGCAAAATCGACCGAGAGAAGATACCGACACGAGCGCGGACAAACACCGATGATTTGGCTTTGGTAGCGCCGGGTTGACTTGTGTCGTTGGAGATTGGCGGGCGCGCGTACTTGGTTTAGCGCCCGCAGGTCTCGAAAACCGCTTTAAAACGGCCCGTCATCCAGCACGCCATCGGCCGACATCTGCGCATATAGCAGCCCCTCGCGCAGGCCCCGGTCCGCCACAGACAGGCGGTCGGTGGGCCAAACTCGCAAAAGCGCCTGAAGGATCGCGGCACCCGACATGATCAGCGCATGGCGGTCGCGCCCGATCCGGGGGTCGTTGCGGCGGCCATCGGGGCCCATGGCCAGATAACCGCGGATGACCTTGTCGATCTGCTGGGTGGTCATGCGCAGCCCGTCCACCTTGTTGCGGTCATAGCGGCGCAGGTTGAGATGGGTGGCCGCCACAGTGGTCACGGTGCCCGATGTGCCGATTATCTGGAAGCCGGGGTCACTGTCGCCGGCGGCGTCCTCATAGGGCGAAAACTCGGCCAAGCATTCCTCGAAATGCCAGGACATTAACGCGAACCGCGCGGCATCATCGGTCACGTCGCGGAACTGATCCTTCAGGGTGGCCACGCCCAAGGGGATCGAAATCCAATCCACCACCTTGGCGCGCGGGAACGGGTCATCGACCTCACCGGCGAAGCCCGCATGCAGGCGCATGATGGCGCGCGCGCGGTCGTGGCGGGGCACGCGGGTCAGGTCGATCCAGACAAGCTCGGTAGAGCCGCCGCCGATATCGACAACCAGAAGCTGCTCGGTCTTGGCCGACACCAGCGGCGCGCAAGACACGACGGCCAGGCGCGCCTCCTCTTCCGGCTGGATGATTTCCAGCGGCAATTCGGTTTCTCGGTCCACCAGGCGGATGAACTCGGCGGAATTGCTGGCCCGGCGGCAGGCCTCCGTCGCCACAAGCCGCATACGTCGCACATCGTGGGTTTCAAGCTTGCGGCGGCAGATTTTCAGCGCCCCGATTGTGCGCGCCATGGACGATCGGGACAGGCGGCCCGATTGCTCCAACCCGTTGCCTAATTGGACGGACTTGGAAAAGCTATCGACCACGTGCAATTGGCTGCCCTTCGGCTGCGCGATGAGCATCCGGCAGGAATTCGTGCCCAGATCCAGCGCAGCGTAAAGCTCTGCCGGATCGGGCCGATCACTTGGCTTCGGCTGGACGGAAGGACCGGGGACGCCCGGGACGCCCGCACCGATCCCGCGCCCGGGGGCCGGATCTTCCGGTGGCATCTCCGCCTCCGCGATTTGTGGTTACCGCGATCCTAGCCGCAGGACTGCGAAGCGCACAACAAGTCTTCAACAACAAGTTGAAGGATTCGATAGGGCGCGCCCCTCGCAACACTGGCGGGGGGCAGATACCTGTTCCCTGCGTGTCGCCAATGGATCGGCCCGCGTCGTCATCGGGCTGCAACTTTAGGGTCCGTGCAGATAAGGGTCGAGCGAGGAGGACGCATCATGGCGCAAATCACCGTCGTTTATTGGCGCGACATCCCCGCGCAGGTCATTGCCGGAAGTGGGCGGCGCGCGGCCAAAATACCGTTGTCGGAGCGGTTCGAACAAGCCATTGACCGGGCCGCCATGCGGTCGGGCGCGTCCGAGACCGACGCCTATCTGGCGGATTGGCACAAAGTGGCCGAAGGTGAAGCGCCGGGCGATGACAAGACTGCCGCCGAAGCCCGCGCCGCCGCATTGGAGGCCGAATGGACCGAAGACCGCCTGCGCAACGCCGCCATGGCCGGTGGCCGCGAAGGGGTCTCCTGATGGCGATATTGGGTTTTCGCAAGGCGGCGCCTGCCGCGCCCCCGAAGGATGACGTTCTGGCGGCGTTTCTTGATGGATATTCCATCGAAGTGATGCCGCGCACGGCCGAAAAGATCGAAGACTTCCGCGCGCTTCTGCCCCGGGGCACGCGGGTTTACATCGCCCATATCGAGGGCACGCCCATTGACGACATGGTGGCCACCGCAGCCCGCCTGCGCGCCGAAGGGATGGAGCCGATGCCCCATTTTCCCGCCCGCGTCGTGCCCGACCGCGCCACGTTAACAGATTGGGTCGCGCGCTACCGCGGTGAAGCAGGCGTGGATCAAGCGCTTTTGCTGGCGGGCGGCTTGCCGAAACCGCTGGGTGATTTTCAAACCTCGATGGAACTTCTGTCATCGGGTGCCTTTGACGGGTTCCACCGCTTGCACGTGGCCGGTCACCCGGAAGGTAACCGCGACATCGATCCTGATGGTGGCATGAAGAACGTCTCGGACGCGCTTGATTGGAAACAGAAGTTTTCCAAACGTACTGATGCCCGCATGGCTATCGCCACGCAATTCTGCTTTGAAGCCGCGCCCGTCATCGCCTGGGCCGATGGCATCCGCGCGGCCGGTATCGACCTGCCCGTCCATATCGGCGTGGCCGGGCCTGCGAAGCTGCAAACGCTCATCAAGTTCTCCATCGCCTGCGGCGTCGGCCCATCCCTGCGCATCTTGCAAAAGCGGGCCGTCGACGTGACCAAGCTGCTGCTGCCCTATGAGCCCGCAGAGTTCCTGACGGATCTGGCGCGCCACAAGGCGGTGAACCCCGACTTTGCCGTGGAATCCGTCCACGTCTTCCCGCTGGGCGGGATCAAAACGTCGGCCACCTGGCTGAAAGCCTGTTCAAAGGATGAAGAATGACTCGTACGGTTCTGGAATCAAAAACAAAGACCGTCGTGATCGGCTTTGATGAACCGTTCTGTGTCATCGGCGAACGGATCAACCCGACGGGCCGCAAGAAGCTGGCCGCCGAGTTGGAGATGGACGATTTCTCGACCGTCGAAAAGGACGCGTTGGAGCAGGTGGCCTGCGGGGCCATGGTGCTCGATGTTAATTCGGGCGCGGTCTTCACCAACAAGATGGCCGACGACCCGCGCTATGCCGACAACAACTTCGTTGAGCCCATGCTGATGAAGCAGTTGGTGGAACGGGTGCAAGCGCTGGTGGATGTGCCACTTTGCATCGACAGTTCCGTCCCCGGGGCCTTGGAAAACGGGCTGGAAGCCGCCGAGGGCCGCCCGCTTCTGAACTCCGTCACCGGTGAGGAGGAGCGGTTGGACATCGTCTTGCCCCTGGTGAAGAAATACAATGTGCCCGTGGTGGCCATTTCCAACGACGATACCGGGATTTCCGAAGACCCCGATGTGCGCTTCGCCGTCGCCAAGAAAATCGTGGAGCGCGCGGCCGACCATGGCATCCCGGCCCATGACATCGTGGTCGACCCGCTGGTCATGCCCATCGGCGCCATGGCAAGCGCCGGCCAACAGGTCTTCGCACTGGTCCGGCGGCTGCGGGAGGAACTGGGCGTAAACACCACCTGCGGGGCCTCCAATATCAGCTTCGGCCTGCCCCATCGCCACGGCGTCAACGCGGCCTTTCTGCCTATGGCCATCGGCGCGGGCATGACAAGCGCCATCATGAACCCCGTCCGCTCGGTCGAGATGGAGGCCGTGCATGCGGCGAACATGTTGATGAACCACGACCCCAATGGCGGCAACTGGATCGGATTTTCACGCGTCATCGATGCCATGAAAGACGGCACGTCCTTTCCAGATGCCGCGCAAGCGGCGAAGGCGGCGGGCGCGCGATCAGGCGGGCGCAGGGGCGGACGGCGGCGGGCCTGAGGGGTTAACCTGATGGCCACCACTGGTCCGCTAAGCCGTTTTCTGGGACATGCGCCAGACGCAGACCATCTGAAAATGCTCCACCTGCGTAGTCCTTGGCGGGTAAATCAGGAAAACGGAACACGATGACCGACCCCCTTGTCATCTTCACGCCCTCGGGCAAGCGCGGCCATGTCGCGCCCGGCACCACGGTTCTTGCCGCGGCCCGGTCCCTCGGCGTGGACCTTGACAGCGTTTGCGGCGGGCGGGGCATCTGTTCGAAATGTCAGGTGCAGCCGGGCCAGGGTGATTTCCCGAAATTCGGGGTGACGGTGGATGAAGGTGCGCTCTGTGCCTTCAACGCCGTCGAAAAACGCTACGACGAAAAACGCGGGCTCAAACCCGGGCGGCGCCTTGGCTGTCAAGCGACCATCCAGAACGATATCGTCATTGACGTGCCCCCAGAAAGCCAAGTCCATCGGCAGGTGGTGCGCAAGGCCGCCTCGGACCGCACCATCGTCATGGACCCGGCGACGCGCCTGCATCTTGTCACCGTCGAAGAGCCTGACATGGACGCGCCCACCGGCGATTTGGAGCGTTTGAAAACCGCACTGTCTGAGCAATGGGGACTGGACGGGCTCGACATGCCATTGCCCCTGTTGGGCGAACTCCAGACGGTTTTGCGCAAGGGGCAATGGACCGTGACCGTTGCGGTGAACCACGACGAAAACCGTATCGTCGCCCTTTGGCCCGGTTTGCGCGATGCGGCACCGCTTGGCCTGGCAGTGGACCTCGGCTCCACCACAATCGCGGCCCATCTATGCGATCTGACCACCGGCGACGTGCGCGCCTCGGGCGGCGTGATGAACCCGCAAATCCGTTTCGGCGAAGACCTGATGAGCCGGGTCAGCTATTCCATGATGAATGCGGGCGGCGCCGCCGAGATGACGACGACCGTGCGCGCCGCCCTGGACGACCTGGCCCGCGACCTAGCACGCGACGCGGGCGCCGCCCCGGGCGACATCCTGGAACTGACCATCGTCTGTAACCCGGTCATGCACCACCTGCTGCTGGGCGTGGACCCGGTGGAGCTGGGCCAATCGCCCTTCGCCCTGGCCACGTCCGACGCGCTGCAACTGGGCGCGCGCGACCTGGACCTGTCGGCCCCCGCCCCTGGCGCGCGCGCCTACATCCTGCCCTGCATCGCAGGCCATGTGGGCGCGGACGCCGCCGCGGTGGCCCTGTCGGAGGCCCCCGACGCGGCAGAGGACATGACCCTGATCGTCGACGTGGGCACCAATGCGGAGATCATCCTGGGCGACCGCAGCCGCCTTCTGGCCTGTTCTTCCCCCACAGGCCCCGCATTCGAGGGCGCGCAGATCAGTGCGGGACAACGCGCCGCGCCGGGCGCCATCGAACGGGTCGAAATCGATCCAGCCACCAAAGAGCCCCGCTTTCGCGTCATCGGCTCGGACCTCTGGTCCGATGATCCGGGCTTCGCCGCAGCCACCGAAGCAACTGGCATCACCGGCATCTGCGGCTCCGGCATCATCGAGGCGGTGGCCGAGATGCGCATGGCCGGGCTGGTGGATGCTTCGGGCTTGATCGGTTCAGCAGAACAAGCGGGCACACCGCGTTGCGTCAGCGAGGGACGCACCCATGCCTATCTGCTCTGGGAAGGGGATGGGCGGCGCATCACGGTCACGCAAGGCGATATCCGCGCTATCCAACTGGCGAAATCGGCACTCTATGCCGGCGCGCGCCTTTTGATGGATGAGGCAGGCGTGGACAGCGTCGACCGGGTCATCCTAGCGGGCGCCTTCGGGGCCCATATCTCTCCGCGCCATGCCATGGTGCTGGGGATGATCCCCGACGCGCCGCTGGATCAGGTCACCAGCGCGGGCAATGCCGCAGGTCACGGCGCGCGCATGGCGCTTTGCTCCCGGCAGGCGCGTCAGCATGTGGAAGACCTCGTGCGCCGCATCACCAAGGTGGAAACCGCCATCGCCCCGCGCTTTCAGGAACACTTCGTGGCGGCCAATGCCATCCCCCACGCCACCGATCCCTTCCCAAACCTGGGCACGGCGGTGAGCTTGCCGCAGGTGAGTTTCAACCAGGCCGCCACTAATAGACGGCGCAGATCTAGAGCGTGATAACCGGCCCGCCTGCCGCTTGGGCATCTTCCGCATCGTGGGTGACCATCAGGGCCGGGATGTTGGCGGCGCGGACCCGCTCGAATGTCAGTGCGCGCATTTGCGCCCGCCGTGACGTGTCGAGCTTGGAAAACGGCTCATCCAGCAGAAGCGCCGACGGGGCAGAGAGCAGCACCCGCATCAGCGCCACCCGCGCCGCCTGGCCGCCTGACAGCGTGGCGGGGTCGCGGGGGCCGTAGTCTTCCAAGCCGATATCTGCCAGCGCGGCCTCCACGGCCGCGCGTTTGGCTGCGCGCGTCCCGGACCGAGGCAAGCCAAAGGCGAGATTTGTGGCCACGTCCAGATGGGGAAACAGCAGCGGGTCTTGGTAGAGGATGCCCACGCCCCTGCCCTCGGGCGGCAGACCAGCCAGGTCACGGCCATTCAGACTGACACATCCCGAAGCGCGGAATATCGCGGCCAGATCGCCCATAACCAGCGACAAGAGCGTCGACTTGCCGGACCCAGACGGCCCCATCAAGGTCAGCACGCAGCCCGGTGGCACATGGGCATCCACCGACAGAAGCGGCGTGTTGCCTTGGGCGATCGTCACCCCTTCCAGCCGCAGCCCGTCATCAGACATCGCGCAAGCCCCGACGATGGCGGAACAGCCAGGCAGGCACGGCCAGGGCCAGCACAAAGGGCAAAAGCGCCGCTGCCGCCTGCCCCAGCCCCCAGATGCCGATGGCGCGGCGGTCGCCGCCAGCGGCCAGGGCCACGGCCTCGGTCGCCAAGGTCGACACGCGACCCCCGCCCATCAGCAACGTGGGCAGATATTGCCCGACGCTGACGGCCACCCCCACGGCGGCGGCGGTCAACAGCGGTGCGGTCAACATGGGCAGGCGCAGCCGCCAAAGCACCCGCTCCGGCCCCGCGCCCAGGCCCGCCGCCACCCGCGCGATGCGGCCGTCCCAGGCGCGAAACGGGCCGGACAGCGACAGGAAGACATAGGGCAGCACGAAGACGACGTGGACGGCAACAACCGGCGCCAGGCCGGGCTGTGCGCCGAACCAGGCAGGCAGCAATTGCAGCCCCGGCAGGAAGGCGACCTGAGGCATCAGAAGCGGCAGGTACAAAAGCCAAAGCGCGCGTTGGCCCATGGTCAGACCGAAGCGATGCTCAGCCTCCAGGCAGCCCAGGACGAGGACGAGCGAAATGGCCACGGCGACCAGGGCGATCAGCATGGTTTCCAGCGCAACGTCGGCCATTTCCGGTCCAAACCGGCCCCAGGACCGCAGCGTTAGCGCTTCGGGCGCCATGTCCGGGAAGGACCATCGCGCCGCCACCGACCAAAGCGCGAGCGCTGCAATCCCGCCGAGGACCGCCAGGGCCGAGAAGGTGCCGAGCGCAAAACCCGCGCCCCGCGCCCCGCGTTCCGGGCAGCCGCGGCCCGACCAAACCCAGAGGCGGCCCAAACGGGCCACCAGACGCTCCGCCAGAAGCCAGCCCGCCAGCACAGCCAGCACCAGCCCCAATTGGATCAGCGCCGCCGCCGCCGCCACCGCGCGCAAGCCAAGGTCCGGGTCCAGCATCCAGCGTGTGACTTGCACCGACAGGGTGGGCGGCGTGTTGGGCCCCAAGATGACGGCCACATCCACATTGGTCATGGCATAGACCAGGACGACCAGGACCGGCAGGCGCACTTGGGAATAGACAGACGGAAAGACCGCCTTGAGCCAACCGCTCACCCGCCCCTGCCCCAAGCTGCGCGCCACGGCCAGCCGCCGCCTTCCGCCCGTTTGCGGCAAGGCGGCCAGCATCATTAGCAGCAGGAACGGCAATTCCTTTGTGATAAGGCCCGCGGTCAGGGCCAGGCCGCGCGGGTCTTGCAAGATCAGCAGGTCCGGCGGGACGTCCCACCCGAGCAGAAGCGCGGGGATGCGCATGAACCAGCCGGATGGCGCGATCAGGAAGGCAAGGCCAAGGGCCGCCGCGGCATGGGGCACGGCCAGAAGCGGGGACAAGAGCCGCTCCAACCACGCAAAGGCCCGCGTGCCGTGCCAGCCCGCCAGGATCAGCGTGGCCACGGCCAAGGCGCCCATGGTCGACAGCACGCCCGACGTGACCGACACCGCCATGGCGCGCGGCAGGCCGGGCCAGTCGAGCGCACGGGCAAAGTGTTCCGCCGACAGGCCCTGCCCCAAAGGGCCAAGCCCCATGGCGGGCAGGATCGTTCCGAACAGCCCCAGAAGGACTGGCCCCGCCAAGACCAAAGCGGTCAGAAGCGGCAGCGGGCGCAGCACCTCAGTCGGCGACGCCGTAGCGGGTCACCCAATCTTCGGCCAGACGCTCGGCCCAGCTCGGATGGGGCTCCGGCAGGGCTTGTCCCAGTTCGGCGGGCGACAGGGTGGCGGGCCCTAAGTCAAGCGCCTCAAAGGCAGCGCGGTCCTCGGGGTCAAGTTTGTCCATGTCCAGGACCGTGCCGTAGCCCAGAATGTCGGGCGTCTGGGCGCGCAATTGCGCCTCGGGCGACAGCAGGATGTTGGCCACCACCATGGCGCCTTCCTTGGCATTGGCGTTGTAGGGAATGGCAACGAAGCTGGCATTGCCCAACGTGCCGCCGTCCAGCACGTAGGTCCGCACGGTTTCCGGCAATTCAAAATTGGCGATGGCGGCGCTGGCTTCCCCGGGTGAAAAGCTGATGGCGATGTCCACTTCGCCGTCATTCATAAGCTGCAACTGACGCGGCCCCGTCTGCGGATAGGCCCGGCCTTGGCGCCACAAAAGCGGCGTAAGCTCGTCCATGAAAGTCCAAAGGGGGGCGGTGACGGCCTCATAGCTCGCATCGGTCGCAGCGGACTGAAGCGCGTCGGCATCGGGGGCCAGCTCCATCAGCATCTGTTTCAGAAAGGTGATGCCCAGGAAGTCGGGCGGCTGCGGAAAGGTGAAGCGCCCGGGATTGGCACGCGCCCAATCCAGCAGCGCCTCGGCTGACCGGGGCGGCGCATCGACGCGGGCGGTATCGTAAATAAAAACCACCTGCGCCATGGCCCAGGGGCTTTCCAGCCCCTCGGTGGGCACGGTGAAATCGGTGGTGACGGTCTTGCCTTCCACATCCACCAGCGCCCAATTCGGCAGGTCTTCGGCCCAGGGCCCGAACAGCAGATCGTTGTCCTTCATGGCCGCGAAATTGGCCCCGTTGATCCAGATCAGATCCACCGCCCCGCCTTCGTCGCGCCCCCCTTGCTTGTCGGTCAGCACCGCGCCGACCGCATCGGCGGTATCGGCCAGCTTGACATGTTCCAGCGTCACGCCTTGTTCCGCCGCGCGCGCCCCAATCCAAGCGATGAAATCGTTGGTCGTCGTCGACCCGCCCCAGGCGTGCCAATAGACGGTCTGGCCCGATGCCGCCTCGGTCACAGACTCCCAGTTGGACGGGTCGGGCTCAGCCCAGGAAGGCAGCGCCAGAAGTGAGGCAGTCAGAAGGGCGGTCAGTCGCATGGTGTCGTCCTAGTCGGTGAAGAGATGTCTGGCGTTGAGAACCCGCGCCGTCGCGGTCCAAAGGCAAAGGGCGCCAAAGGTCCAGGCGAGTGGCGCAAAGTGTTGCGGCAGAAGGCAGAGCAGGACGAAGAAGCCGATGGTCTCCGTCCCCTCCAACAGACCTGCCGAATAATAGAGCGATTTCTGACCCTGCGCATCCGTCGAGATGCCGCGCTTTTCAGCCATGGTCGCGAAGCCCAGGAACGACGTTCCGTTGACGTAGAACGTGAGCAAAAGGAAGGCTGCGGGCAGCGCGTTGGCGGGGTCCATCACGGCGAAGCCAAAGGGGATGGCGCCGTAGAACAGAAAGTCGGCCCAGATATCGAGATAGCCGCCGAAATCCGTCTTTCGCGTGGCCCGTGCCACGGCGCCGTCAAGCCCATCGGCCAGGCGCGACGCCAAAAGCGGCAGCAACGCCCAACCCGGCGCACCCAGTGCGATCAAGGCAGCGGCCAGCAGCCCCAAGCCCAACCCCGCCAGCGTCACGCCATTGGCCGTGACGCCGCGCGCGGCCATGTCCCGGCCAAGCCGGTTCAGGGGCGGGTCGATCAGCGGTCTGATACGGGCGTCGAACAAGGCCTTCTCCCCAAGGTCCGTGATGGGGATGCCCTTGCAGGATCATGCGGGCAAGGCACGAAAATGTGATTGTTGCCCCGATCAGGCCCCGGCGGGTGCAGCCTGCGAAATCGTGCGCATGGCCAGCGCCGAAACCAGCAGCAACCCCGCGGATACGGCCAGCGAAAAGCCCAACCCGCCGATCTGGTAGCACAGGCCCGACAGAAGCGTGCCCAGCAGCCGCCCCGCCGCATTGGCCATGTAGTAGAAGCCCACATCCATGGTCACGCGGGCCGTGCCTGCGAAATCGAGGATGAGGAAGGAATGGAGCGCTGAGTTCACCGCGAAGACCACCCCGAACAGCATAAGCCCCGCCAGGATCGGCCAGGCCGTGTCGGGCGCCGCCCAGGCCGCCGCAGCCAGCGCGGCGGGGATGGTGGCCAAGGCCAGAACCCAGAAAAGCGCATGGGCCGGCGTGCCTTCGCGCATCAGGCGCGGCGTGACAGCCTGCACGACGCCATAGCCGATGATCCAGGCGGCCATGAAGGCGCCGGTGGCGAAGAAGGCGCGGTCTGCTTCCATATCGCGAGCCAGATAGTCATGGAGCCAGATGGGCAGCGCCACCACAAACCACACATCGCGCGCCCCGAACAGGAAGGTCCGCGCCAGCGACAGGCGGTTGATGCGCGGGTCGCGGCTGAAGATTTCCCGAAACTTCGCCCCTTTATCGCGGACCGACAGCCCGCCCGGCAGAAAGGCCAGCACCGCCACCAAAATCACGGCCAAGCCCGCCGCCATGGTCCAAAGCGCGGGGACAAAGCCGATACTGCCCAAAAGCGCCGCGCCCACGAAGAAGCCCAACCCCTTGATCGCATTCTTCGACCCGGTCAGCGCCGCCACCCAGCGAAACAGCCCCTGCCCTTCGGGCGCCAGCAGCTTGACCGCCGATTTCGACGACGTCTTGGCCAGGTCCTTCGCCACGCCCGACGCGCCCTGCACCGCCATCACGAATAGCACGGACGTGGCCGTGGCCCAGCCCGGGTCCAAGAATGTCAGCGCCACAAGCGCGGCGATCTGCACGCCAAGCCCCAGATGCAGCGTCAGCGCCAGGCCAAACCGCGCGGCCAGGAAGCCCGCACCCAGATTGGTCACGATGCCCGCCACTTCGTACAGCAGAAACAGCCAGGCCAATTGCAGCGGCGTGAAGCCAAGCTGGTGGAAGTGCAGCAGCACCAACATGCGCAGCGCGCCATCGGTGAGCATGAAGGCCCAGTATGCCCCCGTGACCGCCGCATATCCCCGCAAGGAGGTCACGCCGCCATCATCCGCGCGATATCGGCCATGCGGACGGCATAGCCGAACTCATTGTCGTACCAGGCATAAAGCTTCACGTGCCGGTCACGGATGACCACGGTCGATGGCGCGTCGATGATGGCCGACCGACGGTCGTTGAGGAAATCGCTGCTCACCAGCGGGCGATCCTCGACGCCCAGAATACCCGCCATGGGCCCCGCCTCCGCCGCGCGGAACGCGTCGTTCACGGCCTCGGCGGTGACGTCGCATGAAAGCTGCAACGCACAGTCCGTCAGCGACGCGTTCAGCAAGGGTACGCGGACGGCATGGCCCGTCAACCGCCCCTCCAGATCGGGGAAGATCTGCATGATGGCCTTGGCCGACCCGGTGGTGGTCGGGATCAGGTTCATCAGGGCCGAGCGCGCGCGTCGCGGGTCCTTGTGGGGGCGGTCCACGATGGTCTGTGTGTTGGTGACGTCGTGGATGGTCGTGAAACTGCCATGGTCGAGCCCGAATGCGTCGCGCAGCACGGCGATGATGGGCGCCAGGCAATTGGTGGTGCAACTGGCGGCCGTAACCAGGCGATGATCATGATAGCGGTCGTGGTTTACGCCATAGACGAGGTTGAGCGCGTCGCCGTCCTTGACCGGGGCCGATACCAGCACCTTCTGCACGCCCGCGTCCCAATAGGGCGCGATCTTTTCGACTGTCTTGAAAACACCCGTGCAGTCCAAGACCATATCGATGCCTGACAGGTCCAGATCCTCGATCCGGGCAGCGTGGCTCAGCGGCAGGAATTGATCGCCAAGGCGCAATCCCGCGCCCTCGGCTCGCACGCTGCGGTCCCACCGGCCATGGATGCTGTCGAACTCCATCAGCAGCGCATGCTGGTCCGCATCGCCCGCCACATCGTTGAGGCCCACAAGCTCGATCTTGCCCGGCATGTCGACCAGATCGCGCAGCACCAGCTTTCCGATCCGACCCAGCCCGTTGAGTAAGACTTTCATGCCCGGCCCCTACCCCATTCCTCGCCGCGGTCGCTAGGGCGCGCATGTTACGGTTTCATGACGCTTCCCTTAGCGCGCCAAGCCGTGTAGCGAGGCTCCGCGCAAGGAGGTGTGGCCGAGTGGTCGAAGGCACCGGTCTTGAAAACCGGCAGGCGGGAGACCGTCTCGTGGGTTCGAATCCCACCGCCTCCGCCACCCTGGAACATAAGTGCGAACGCTATTCGCCGCCGTTCCTACGCCATCTGATGCGGCAAGCACCCGGATCAGCTCGTCATGCGAGCCCATGATACGGACTTCACGGTCCGCGACCTCGACTCGCTGCGCCAAGGCACGCAGGTGATCGCGCCGAAATCCGCCGTCTTTTCCACGCATCTTCTGACGGGCGGATACTGCCATCCGGCGGAGATGATCCAGCGATAAATGCTGGCCTGCGTTCTGGATCGCGCTTTTTGCGCGCTCGGCGTCTATCTGTGCCTGGTCTCGGATCGCCGTTAGCTCGGCGACGCGCTCCTTCAACGACGGGTCTGTGAGATCAGCGACGCCGCTTTCGATGGCGTCGTAGAGACGTTTCAGGCGCTGCTCGGCTTCCGCTGCTCGCTTCGTCAGCTCGTTGACCGCATCGCGGCGGCGCGTGTCTCGCTCCTCTCGGCGGTCAAGGTGCGCCGACAGCAGGTCTTCCAGCCGCTTCGGATTGAGCAGTCGGCGTTCGAGATGCTCCGCAACCAGATGGTCGAGCTTGTCCATCCGGATCGTCCTGCCTGAACAGCCGCACTTCCCTTGCCGGGCCGCCGTCGAGCAGGTGTAGTAGCGATATTGCTTGCCCTTGCCCGATGTCCGCAGCGTCATCGCCCCGCCGCACTCAGCACAGAAGGCGATACCGGTCAGCAAGGTCGGCCCACTGACGGTCCGCCCCGGTGTCACCATCGGCGCGCGCTTCTTCAGGAGCTTCTGGACGGCGTCGAACGTCTCGCGATCTACAATGGGCGGCACCGATACGGTGATGACTTCGGCCTGCTTTTTGGGCGTCCCATCCTTGTAGCTCTCTCCCCATTCATGCTCCCCAATGTAAGTTCGGCGGGTCAGGATACGGTGGACCGTACCCACGCCCCAGCGTCCACCGGTCCGCGTATAGTGCTTACGTTCATTGAGATAGGTGGCGATCGCCTTGACCCCCATTCGACCGCTTTCGCCATCGCCGTTCAGCGCCAGCTGGAACATCAAACGGATCGTGTCCGCATGCAGCGGATCGACCTCCAGAACCTTCTTGACCTTCGCGCCGCGCTTCTCGGCATCGACCACGCGATAGCCGACGGGCGGCAGCGACCCGTTCCAGAAGCCCTGCCGGGCGTTCTCCTTCAATGCCCGCAGGGTGTGCTTGGCGTTCTCCTTGGACTGATACTCATCGAAGAGCGCCATGATCTGGCGCATCATGACATGCATTGGGTCATCGCCGAGTTCTTGGGTCATCGACACGAGCTTCACGCCGTTCTTCGCAAGCTTGCGGACGTAGAATTCGAGTTCGAAGTGATCGCGGAAGAAGCGGCTGAACGAATGGACCACCACGATATCGAAGGCGGCGGGCTTGGCCGTTCCCGCTTCGATCAGGCGCTGAAACTCGGGCCGCTTGTCATTCGTCGCCGACGCCCCTGGCTCGACATAGGTTTCGACGAGTTCGTATCCGCGTGCCTCGCAGTAAGTCTCGCCCTGGCGCTTCTGGTCGGGAATCGATACGTCATGTTCCGCCTGTCGCGCGGTTGAAACACGAAGGTAGAGCGCGGCCCGCTGCTTTCCCGCTGGCATCGGCGCGTTCAAGCGGCTTGCCTCAAGGCTTTTTGCACCGCTTTGGGGTTGCGGTCGATGACGAGCAAGTACGCTCGCGCGGGACCTTCCGGCGCGCGCTGTCCCTGTTCCCAATGGCGCAGCGTCTTGATCGAGAAGCCGAACCGTCCAGCGAACTCTTCCTGTGTCATTTTCAGCTTTGCGCGGATTGCTTTCACGTCGATCACGGCGGGAATATGGACGCCGTATTGGTTCTCGTCCGCCGTCCCTTCCGCATAGGCTACGGCTTCTTCCAGCCCACGCCGGATGCTATCGGCTGCCTTGCCGCTCATGATCCGCTCCTCTTGAGATAGGCTTCCTTCAATCGCGCGGTCAGCTCGCGAAACCCATTGCGATCAGCCTGACTGATATCGGTGCGCTGGTTCTTGGCGAACGCCGTCAGCGCGAAAAGCGGCATGGCCCCGCTATGATAGAAGTAGATCACCCGCGCGCCGCCCCGCTTGCCGCGGCCGGACAAGGCCCATCGCAGCTTGCGGACACCGCCAGTCCCGGGAATGACATCGCCAGCTGCCGGATTGTAAGCGAGATAGTCCACCAACAAGGCACGCTCCTCTTCGTCCATAATGCGCCCCGTCGCGGAGATGAATTCCGGCGTCTCGATGACGCTGACGGGCGCTTCTTTCACCATTTTAGTATACTCCAATGAGGCAGTTCTGGCAAGTCGTTTCGACTGCCTATTCGCGCCCGAAATCCGGCCCGAACATCTCGTCGAGGAAGTCTCCAAACCAGCGTTCGAAGACATCGACCTCTTCGGGCGTGACAGGAACATCGTCCGGCCAATCATCCACGACCCGCCAATCCGACAGATCGTCCGCAATCGGACGGCCGCGCGGCTTGGGCTCCGGTAGTTTGACGTAGTCGTAGAGATCGATCCGGGGCGAGCGGTCAGGCAGAGATGTATGGCGATTGCGGCGAGGCATGTCCCCATCTTGGCAACGCGATTTGCCGATTGAAATGTCCGCTTGCCGCGCTGCGTGCCTAGTGCGGCGAAGACAGGTGGGGTGCGGATCGACGCTCGGCCGAAACTTGGTCCCGCCACCCTGCTGCGCAGCTCCTCTTGCTCATCGCGGTCTTGCCTGAGCCATCCCCTCGGAGCCGCCGTCGCTCGCCTCGCCAAGACCTGGGCGAGCGACGGCGGTGGAGAGGATCTGGCGCGCATTCCCTTGGTGAGGCCAGAGCGAGCGGCAGGTATAGTGAGGCCGGTAAGTCGAAGGTCGGAGAAAATACGCGGCACGGTAAAAATCGCATAAGAACAGAGAGTTGCTTATGATGGCGGCACCAAGCAGATTCTCGCGGCACTGGAAAACCTCAACAACAACAATGCCGTAGGGCCGATTGGCTCACGGCCTTTTATCTTGCCCTCCAGTCGTTGCCACAATAGCAAATCGTTGCACTCTTTCCGGGAACACGAGGTAGCACGACAGAGCACGATAATATGCGACGCGAGTTTTGCAGCTTTGACGCTCGCTTTCGACATGCAGATCGCATACTTGCTGCATCTGTAAAGTCGCGAAAAAGCCGTGCTGCTACAGCAGCGCCGCTCCTAAACCGTATCCATCAGAGCGAACGATATAATCGCTGCTTGAAACAATCAGCGAGACAGAGTGACATCGAACTGGCCTGTAGCGTCGCGATGGCTTGTGGCGGCGCTGCAGTGAAGACCGACAATTTTGTAGATAATTGTGCGCGGACAATAGACGATATGCGTGACAAAATGCGAAAAACTGGCATTGATAGATCATGTCATTGATTTGGAAAATCATCCGCATTATCGGGCTTTACGTAGGATCTTTCTTTGTTTGCATAATAATTGCGGCACTCATATTGAACAGTTTACCCGATGCGCTACAAGCCTTGTTCGCTCTTCTCGCGCCGATAGCTTTTGTCTGGTGGTACGAAAGACGTCGTACAGCCAGGATCGCAAAAAAAGCCGACTCTGGGGGCGAAGGCCGTATGCCGTTGGCGACCGGAGGGGAGCCGCTCGGCCAAGCCAAACCCTACCGGCCAAAGCAGAATAATGCCGAGCTTATTCGAGCAGGGCGGCAAGCGAGAGCTGATCTTGAAGCAGCGGCGGAGCGCAGATCAGTCGAAAAACTTGCGCGGCAAGGCCGGTCCAGTCCTTTCATGGATCAACAGTTACAATCAAAAGGTTCGCGCCGAAACCCAACAGCAAGGTCGCAGGGCTGGGTGCCAAAGGGGCAATCGGTCACCATCGCAGGCCGCACGATCGATGGAATGGTTTATGTCGGCAAACCGCCACGTGTTGGTTCATCCTATTATGGCGAGGGCTGTCGAGCCTACATCGATCCTTCGCTGTCCGTCGCACGGGTCGGGTCAGACAAGAATGGCGATAACATGTCATACTGGCCGGGCTATTCGAGTATCCCAGCCGTTTGCAGAGCCACCTATCTCGATTGGCTGGTCGATGGTCGAAAAGACGGGACGATCAACCCCGGCTATATGTTCCTGTTCTTCTATGGTTTGGAGCGGCGGTTTCTGTTGGACCAGCCGTCCGACGGTGAAAAACAGGAAATCGTGGAGGAGGTCGAACGCCTCAAATCACTCTTCTCTGCGAACTACTCTGTCCAAAGGTATCTCGGTGAGTTCCTCGACATCGCGCGTATCATGGCGATGGGCGGCATTTCCTTGGACGATGCGATACTCAAGCAAGCGATCCTTGAGAACCGCAGTTGGGACTTACCATTTTCGCTGAAGTTCGCGCTCGGCGGCATGATCGCCGAAGGCAAAGCCTTAGATGCTGAATGGCTGCACCTCTGGCTCCAATGTCACCCTGAAAGACGCCTTCGTACTCCAGCCGAGCGCTGCGGCGAAGAATTCAAAGCACTCTTCAAACTGAAATTCGACGCGCTGTACCCCGATGGCTTGAAGGTGCGAACACCACGCAAATTGTTGAAGATGGACTATCGTGCTGCATCCAGCGAGTTCAATTGCTCCGTTAATCTTACGGCGGGAGATGGCGGCGAAGTGGCGATCCCTGACGTATCTGATCTGCGTTCCCCGCTGCAGAAAGCACAAAAAATCGCAGATGAGGCAATGGATGAACTCGACAAGTTCAGCCGGTATCTTGGACGAAATCCAGATGGCCGGGGGACTATTGAGGCACAGGCGCTGCTACCTGCTGAGCTTTGGAGTCTGTTTCCATCGGACGAGTTGGAAGAACTCAAAACCTGGGCGCACAAACAAGTCGCCGCAGGCGGGCTGGTCCCCGCACTTGATGTGATCTCGCGCCTAGAAGGAGAAACGCCGGAGAAGCTCGGCAAGCGGAACTTGATTGGCGCAGCGGATGCACTCGCCCGGATCGGATTCGGTATGGCTCCAGACCCAAGATTCTCGCTGCGTGGACCGAAGATCGACGAACCCGTTGTGATTTTCGAACTCGGCGAGCCGGTCGAACAGCTTGAAGACGTCTCCCCGGCCTATCGAACCGAATTGTTCGAGCTGGCGCTGGCGACGTTCGTCGCACATGCCGACAGCAAAATTGTGGAAGCCGAACGCAGAGCACTCCGTGAAAAGATCGAAGCGGTTAGCGGCCTGACTGAGCTTGAAAGAAAGCGTCTCTACGCCAACCTCGAATGGTATCTCGATGTTCCGCCAGACATGTCATGGCTGCGGAGCAAGCTGAAAGACGCAGACGCTGAACATCATCTGGCCCTGCGTGCGGCGGTTGTCGCGATAGCCCACGCTGATAGCGTGATTCAGTCTGAAGAAGTGGCTTGCATCGAGAAGATCTACAAGGCTCTGGGGATCGATGCTGGCCTCGTTTACGCCGACCTCCATGCTGGCGACGTGCCAGACGGCCCGGTTCGCATCAAAGCCGCCGAAGCTGAAGCACCAGGCGAAAAAATACCGGACGAGCCGAAAGCCGAAGCCGCTTCGCTCGATGCAGCGCGTATTGCCGCTATTCGAAATGACACCGAGCGCGTTTCAAGCGTACTGGGTGAGATTTTTTCGACCGACGAAGACGTGAGCGTCGAGGCCACCGCAGCGCATGCTCTTCCATCATCAATGGCTGGCCTCGATCCCAAGCACGCGATGCTTGTGGAGCAGATAATCCAGCGCGAGCACTGGACTGACGAAGAGTTTGACGAGATCGCAGGTAAGCAAGGGCTCATGCCCTCTGGCGCACTTGAGGTGGTCAATGAGTGGGCTTTCGATAAATTCGATGAAGCATTGCTCGATGAATATGACGGATATGACGTATCGCCGGACATCGCTGATACGTTGAGAGCCGAGATGGCAAAGGGGGATTAGTTCATGTCGAGACTGAAGCCGCGCGAACGCGACGCTATTGTTCAGGCGCTACGCGCGGGGGTTGTTCCCAAATTGGGGCTTCGGCACATCCAGGTCGGACGAGCGCGTGAGATCGAAGAACTCGTCAAGGACATGGACCGGATCGCCGATGGCGGTTCAGCCATTCGTTTCATCATCGGCGAGTATGGCTCCGGCAAGACCTTCTTCATGAACCTGATCCGGCTTGTGGCGCTCGAAAAGGGACTGGTCGTCATGTTTGCCGACCTTGCCCCGGATCGACGCATCCACGCGACCGGTGGGCAAGCACGGGGCCTCTACGCAGAGATGGCGCGAAACCTTGCCACCCGTACCAAGCCGGATGGCGGTGCATTGCCAAGTGTTGTCGAGCGGTTTGTGAGCCAGGCCCAGCACGATGCCGAAGCACAAGACCAATCGACAGACGAGGTCATTCGTCAGCGCCTTGCCCATTTCGAGGAACTGACAGGCGGCTTCGACTTCGCACAGGTAATCCGCCGGTATTGGGAGGGGCACGAAACAGGCGATGAAGAGCTGAAATCAGCAGCGATCCGATGGCTGCGCGGTGAATTTGCAACCAAGACCGATGCTCGCAAGGCTCTTGGTGTTCGCACCATCGTCAATGATGCAAGCGTCTACGACCACCTCAAACTAATGTCGGCGTTCGTCTGTGAGGCGGGCTACAAGGGCCTGCTCATTGGCCTCGACGAGATGGTCAATCTCTACAAGCTGACTTCATCGCAAGCCCGCAATGCCAACTATGAGCAAATTCTGCGTGTTCTGAACGATGTGCTCCAAGGCAGCGCGGAGAACCTTGGGTTCCTCATGGGAGGAACGCCGGAATTCCTCATGAATACGCGGCGCGGCCTCTACAGCTATGAGGCCCTCCAGTCTCGCCTCGCGGAGAATACCTTTGCGCGTGACGGATTGGTTGATCTTTCCGGGCCGGTCATTCGACTGGCCAGCCTTACGCCTGAAGACCTGTTCGTGCTCCTAGCCAACATTCGCGCAGTCATGCAGGGCGAAGAAGCAATCCTGCCAGACAACGCCTTGGAAGCGTTCATGGCACATTGCTCGGACAGGATCGGGGAGGCCTATTTCAGAACCCCCCGAAACACAGTCACGGCTTTCGTGAATCTTCTGGCTGTTCTTGAACAAAACCCCGGCGTCGAATGGTCGGACCTAATTGAAGAACTCGACGTGGCGGACGATTCTGGTGATGACATGAGCGACGTGGATGAGAGCGTTGGCGCTGTCCCCGAGAGTGACGAGCTAGCCAGCTTCCGGCTGTGAGCACGGCGTTCGACAAGCTGGCTCGACCAATCCAGAAATGGATACGTCAGCAAGGCTGGAAGGAATTGCGCGATATTCAGGCGCGCGCAACGCACGTGCTTATGGACGGCAATCATGACCTGATTGTCGCTGCCAGCACCGCCGGAGGCAAGACTGAAGCCGCATTTCTCCCGCTACTGTCCCAAGTGCTCGATGAACCCAGTGAGAACTCCGGATTTGATGTTCTGTATGTCGCACCGCTGAAGGCGCTTATCACCGATCAGGCGCGGCGACTTGAAGACATTTGTCGCGATACAGACTTGCCTATCACGCCCTGGCATGGCGACGTTTCGTCATCGGTAAAGACTAAGGCTGCCAAGCGACCGAGGGGCGTGCTGCTAATCACCCCGGAGTCTCTTGAAGCGCTATTCATTCGACGCGGATTGGAGATTCCGAGGCTGTTTGGCGCGACGCGCGCAGTTATTCTCGATGAATTACATTCGGTCCTCGACAGTGAGCGCGGCATCCAGATGCGTTCGCTTCTCACGCGCCTCGAAATTGCTCTGAAGAAACCTTTTCGCCGGGTCGGTTTGTCGGCCACTCTTGGCGATTTGGAGCTGGCGAAGGCTTATCTTCGTCCAGACGGCCCTGGCGAAGTCGAACAGGTCATTGCCGAGGGTGGATCAGCCGAATTGCAGCTTCAGCTCCGTGGCTACGTTGCTGGCGACAAGGACGATGAAGGCCCTTCAGCGACGGATGCCATTGCGCAGCATCTCTTCGAACACCTGAGAGGCAGCGACAATCTTGTTTTCGGCGGCGCGCGTCAGGCAGTTGAAATCTACTCAGACCGGTTGCGCGCACTTTGCGAAAAGGAACACCTGCCGCAGGAATTCTATGCTCACCACGCCAGCCTGTCGCGCGAGCATCGAGACTTCGTCGAACGCCGTCTGAAAGATGGCAATTCGCCAACGACCGCCGTCTGTACCTCCACGCTGGAATTAGGAATCGACATTGGCGATGTAACCTGTGTCGGCCAAATCGGCGCACCGTTCAGCGTAGCATCGCTCCGGCAAAGGCTTGGCCGATCAGGACGGCGATCGGGCAAACCAGCCATCCTTCGGCAATACGCAGTCGAAGCAAAGCTCACTCCTACGAGCAATTTTTCGGACCGTCTTCGCCTTGGGATGGTGCGGGCGATTGCGATGATCGGATTGCTTTTGGAAGGCTGGTGCGAACCGCCGCAACGAGAGGCTCTGCACCTTTCGACGCTCGTTCACCAAATCCTCTCGGTGATCGCTGAGCGGGGCGGAATACGTGCGCAGCAACTATACGGGATTCTCTGCCAAATTGGACCATTCCGCCAAGTAGATACCCAGTTGTTTTTGGATGTTTTGCGAGCACTTGGGCAACCTGAGGTCGCGCTGATTGAGCAAGCCAGCGATGGGCTTTTGCTGCTCGGTGCCAATGGCGAAAAGCTAGTCGAGCACTATAGCTTCTACGCCGTGTTTCAGACACCCGAGGAATACCGGCTGATTTCCGGCGGTAAGGAGCTTGGGACGCTCCCCATCGACAACATGATCGCGCCGGGAATGCTTCTCATTTTTTCGGGCAGGCGCTGGCTGGTGCAGGAAGTTCTCGACCGGGATCGAGTCATTATGGTTGCACCAGCGAAAGCCGGAGTGCCGCCTATCTTCGGAGGCAATCCTGGCAATATCCATGACCGGGTGATCGAGCGAATGTTCGATGTTCTAGAAGGCCAAAAGCGCCCGATCTATCTTGATGAGACTGCGCTGGAGCTACTCGACGAGGCACGCAGCAACTACGGCCAACTGCAATTTGAACCCGGAAGGATTGCACAGCTCAGCGAAAACGCTGCTGTCATAGCAACGAAAACTGGTTCCGTTCGGACAACGACCCTAGCACTCGCCCTTCGCGCAAACGGCTTCACCGTGCAGACACACGATGGGTTTCTGGAGGTGTTTGGAAAGGACGAAAGCCCGGAGTTGATCGACGCAGTTTCGACTCTCGCAGATGGTAAAGAGTTGGACTTGTTTGGGCATTCGCCGAACTTGTTGTTCGAGAAATTCCATCCGCATTTGACAGAGGAAATGCTGCAAAAGGATGCTCTTTCTGCCCGTCTGGACTTGAAGGGTCTTGTCGCTCTTTCAAAAGCCATCTTGCCCTCGAGTACGGTATCGCAAGAGCAAGCGGGCACCCGTTTCGAAAAACAGGGTGATTGATATCGAGAAGTGGTCAACCTGTCGCTATGCGCGAAGGGCGACGATTTCGACTGCAAATCCGGCCTAGCGTAGCGCAATAGCGAAGCAATAGTTCGCATCTTCGTCACGCTTGGCCCGCCAATCGCAGTGCGGCAAAGCGCCTTAAACACCCACTCGTTCTGCGCGCGATGTGGGCGAACCGCCCAGTCACGGGACAAGAGCATCAGATCGACCCGCACTGAAAATCCGGAACAATCCCCGACTGCGCAATATACCCGCCGACATCATGCCCGGCAAAAAGCCCGTGGTCCCGCACCAGAACGGTGCGCGCGCCAAAGGCGCGACCGCCCAGAATATCGGTATGGAGCGTATCACCGACCATGGCGATCCGCTCCGGCGCCACGTCCGCAAGCTGCACAGCGGCGTCGTGGAACGCATCCCCGAAAGGTTTGCCGAAGAAATGCGGGCGAACACCCAGATCATCGGCCAGCCTGTGCGCGTAAAAGCCAGGTTCTTTCGACAGACCCGTTTCGCGGGGCGCGACGAGGTCGGGGTTGGCCACGACCAGCGGGCGCGGCCGCGCGACCAAGGCGCGTTTCAAGCCGTCATATTGCTGCGACGTCAAAGACGCGGAAGACAGGAACAAGAAACCCGCCACATCCTGGCCCGTCCAATGGATCACCGAGGCCGGGATGTCTTCGAACCGGTCTTCGGGCGCGGCGATGGCGCCCCACGTGCCGGTTCCAAGAATGTCGCCCAGGCGGGCGGTGGCCACATCGCGGCTGGACACGACTTCCGCCAAGGAGAAATCGAAGCCCAAACGGTGGTACTTGGCCAATGCGAAAGGCCGCGTGTAGCTGGCCGCATTTGTCAGCACGATCAACCGCTTGCCCCGGCGTCGCAGCTCTGCCAGGCAGTCCGCGGCCCCCGGAATGGCCCGCTCACCCACGTTGAGCACCCCGAAACTGTCGAGGATGAAGGCATCGAAATCCTCCGCGATCTCGACCAAGCCGCTGCAATCCTGGCTGCCTGCAGGAAAGGTGGCAGACGGGAAGCGCGGGCGCAGGGCTTCGTACCGACGGAAGGCCGAGTCGGTGGTCACGGTGTCTTCATAAGGCATCAGTTGGGGCCAGGGACCACGGGGATCATACGCTCGAATACCCCCCTTCGATCATAAGCAATGCCCCGTTCACGAGGTCCGAGGCGGGGGACGCCAGATAAAGCGCCATATCCGCGATCTCCACCGGTTCGCCAAAGCGACCCAGGGGTGTGGCGGCCAACATGGGGCCGGACTTTTCCGGCGGGCTCCAAATCTGCTTGCCCATTTCGGTCAGGACGACCGTGGGGCAGATGGCGTTCACTTGAATGTTGTGGGGTGCCAGTTCGGTCATCAGCGACTTGGTCAGCGCGTTTAGCCCCCCTTTAGAGGCCGCATAGGCCGCATGGTCCGGCAGCGCGATCACACCGGTCTGGGACGAGATATTGATGATCTTGCCCGCCTTCGCCGCGATCATGGCAGGCGCCAGACCCTTGGCCAGCAGAAAGGGCGCGCGCAGGTTGATGGCCATGGTGCGGTCCCAATCCTCGGCGCTGTAGTCCAGCACCGGTCCCACCAGCGCGACCCCGGCGGAGTTCACCAGGATGTCGATGCGGGGGGCCATGGCGTGGGCGGCTTGGACCAGCCCGTCGCAGCCTTCCACGGTGGAGATATCGGCGGCGATGATCCGGCAGCCGGTCTGATCGCGCAATGCCGCCAGGCGCGCCTCCGACTGGCCCGTGGCGATCACCGTTGCACCAGCCTCGGTGAAGACCGAAGAAATTTCCGCGCCGATGCCCGACGAGGCGCCGGTCACAAGCGCGGTCTTGCCCGCGATGGAAAAGCGATCCGTCCAGCCCATGGCCTATTCCAGATTTGTGTGCCGGTGGCGCATGGCATCCGGGTCGATGCCCGCCCGGTCGCGCAGAGCGAGAATCAGCAGCTCGAAGAACATGAATTGCGCCGCCTCGTAGAGCGAGCCCATGGGCAGGATCGACATCGCCCCGTTTTGGTCATTGGCCATGGTCTGGGCAGGCAGGTGAATGATGTGGTCCGCCATCTTGGGCGCCGCACCGCCGGGTTCAGCCGTGATGCACATGGTCGAAGCACCCGCCGCACGGGTCGTCTCCATCAGCGCGATCACGGTGGCAAACGTGCCCGGCCCCGCGCTGACGACAAGCAGATCACCGGCCCCGAGGGGTGGCGTCGTCATATCCCCCACCACATGGGCGTCCAGCCCCAGATGGTAGAGCCGCATGGCCAGCGCCTTCATCATCAACCCTTCGCGCCCCACGCCGTAAAGCGCGATGCGTTCGGCCGCCTGCAACGGCGGCAAAGCAGCGTCCAACTGGTCGGGCAAGGCCGCGTCCAGCACGGCGCCCACTTCGGCCAGCGCCTTGGTGGCTTGGTCCCTGGGGGTCATTCAGCGGCTCTTGGGGTGTTGCGGCAAAGGTCGGGCAAGACGGCCTCAAAGGCGGCCTCAGCCAGTCCAGTTTCTTGCAGGATATCGAAGATCGTATAGCGGCGACGGATATACCCCGCCGCCCGCAGCGTCTGGCGCAAGTGGTCCGGCGACACACCGATCTGGGCGGCGTGGCTGGGCGCGCCCGCCGCCGCCAGCATCGCCGCCAGGTCAGGTGCCCGGTAAAGATGCCGATCCAGCCGCGCCTTCAGGTCGGGCCAGACCGAGACCAGGTGCGCCAGACGCGCCCTGTGCGCTGCTGGCTCAAGATGCTTCTGGCCCAGTTCCATCCGCGCCTTGTCGGCGATCCGCGCGTCGGGGATTGCGCGGGCCAGCATTGCCTCCCGCGCCGCCAAGTTGGGCGCCTTGGCCACCGCTGCGTCCGCATCCAGCGCCGTCAGATCCTGCGCTACCAGCCAGTCATACAGCGTCAGCGATGCCACGCTGCCCACCGCCACAGCCGCCCCATGGCTCACCTTACGACCATCCTGCGCCAAGCCCTCCATCTCCCAGATATGGGCGATCTGGTGATCAGCGCCGGAGGCCGGGCGCGACGTCCCGTGGAATTCCATGGCAAAGCCCACGGCCGTCAGGCCGATGAACAGCCGCGCCAGGCTATCCGGGTCGCTGCTGGCGATGCCCTCCGGCGCGGCCAGCCAGCCCCGCAACGGGGCCTGTACCAACGGCCAGGCCACGTCGTCGATGGGCTCTACCCCCAAAGCATCGGCCAAAATCCAGTCGCCCGCCGCCGGGATCTTGCCCGCCAGGTCGCCATAGCCCCAGCCGTTCATCTCGACCGGCGCATGGGCCAGCACGTCCAGGTCGGCCACCATGGCGATGGGCGCACGTGTGGGGATCGTGACTTTGAAGCCATCCCGCGCGAGCGGCGCACCCGCGCTGGTGTAGCCATCCATGGAAGCCGCGGTGGCCACTGTCAGGTAACGGCGATCCGTCTGAAACGCGGCATACTTCACCAAGTCGTTGATCACGCCCGACCCCACCGAGACGGGGAAGATATCGGGGTCCGCAGCCAAAGCGGCGCGAAACGGCTCCGCCTCCTCCACCGACGCTTTGGGCAAAGGGTCATTCGGCAAGACCAGCGTGTCTGTGGCAAACTCCGCCGCCCGCAGCGCCGCGCAGACCGGCGCACCCGCCGCCGCGAACCCCGCGCTATCGGCCATGATCAACGCCTTGCGCATGTCGGTGACCCGGGCCGCCACTGCACCAACCGACGCCAGCACGCCCGCACCGATATGGACCTCATCGGTCACCGAAGACCGCGCCACAGCGGGGTCGATCAGATCGGTCAATTGCCTCTGCCAGGATGCCATGCCGGGTCCTATCTGAGTGCGCGCCCATCGGACGCGAAGCGGTGCATGCGGGCCATTTGCGGGGCGATGTGAAAGCTTTGTCCGGTCTCCAGATCGTCTTCGCCGTCGGTCTTCACCACAATCTGGGCGCCATCCTCGGCTGTCGCATAAAGATAGCTTTCCCCGCCCAGCCGCTCCTTCACGCGCAAGGTGACCGGCAGACCCGCGTCGGAAAGCTGCAAGTGTTCTGGCCTGATCCCAATCGTCGTCGCCTCCCCCGCCGCGCCCGCCGCCTGCCCAAGCGCGCTGGATGCGGGCAACAGGTTCATCGCCGGGGAGCCGATGAAGCCCGCCACGAATTCCGAGGCCGGGCGGTGATAAAGTTCCATCGGGGGGCCCACTTGTTCGACCCGACCGCCATTCAGCACCACGATCTGGTCGGCCATGGTCATGGCCTCCACCTGATCGTGTGTGACGTAGATCATGGTGGCGCCCAGTTCCTTATGCAGCGCCTCAAGCTCGATGCGCATCTGCACGCGCAGCTTGGCGTCCAGGTTCGACAAGGGTTCATCGAACAGGAAGACCTTGGGGTTTTTGACGATGGACCGGCCAATGGCCACGCGCTGACGCTGGCCGCCGGAAAGCTGGCCGGGTTTGCGGTCTAACAGGTCAGTCAATTGCAAGATGCGCGCGGCGTCATCGACGCGGCGCATCCGCTCATCCGGCGCGGTCCCATTGACCTTCATGCCGAAGTCCATGTTCGCCCGCACGGTCATGTGGGGATAGAGCGCGTAGGATTGGAACACCATCGACAGATCCCGGTCGGCCGGTTCCAGATGGGTGACGTCGCGCCCGTCGATTTCGATCGTACCGCCATCGACCCCTTCCAGCCCCGCGATGGAGCGGAGAAGCGTCGACTTTCCGCAACCCGATGGGCCCACGAACACGACGAAGGCCCTGTCTGCGATGTCCAGCGTGACATCGGTCAGAGCCTGAAGATTACCGTAGTATTTATTAACGTTCAAAAGGTTAACCTTCGCCACGCGCGTGTGCCCCTCCTGGTTCGGCCTCCGCCAGGCCCCGCTTAACTTTTGTATGTTGACTTATACAAGAGTTTCGACATTTGTATGATCGGGGATACAAAAGATTGTCAACACTTTCTATGGGAGGAAAGAAATGCGTCTAAGACATCTGCTTGCGACGACGGTGCTATCGACGGGCCTGGCCACCGCCGCCCTGGCCGACAGCGATTGGAGTCTTGCCGAAGCCGCCGCCCCGTATGCCGGGACAACCGTCGACGTCGTCTTCCTGCTACGCCCTGGCTATGAAGCCATCGAGGCCATGCTGCCCGCTTTCGAAGAAGAGACGGGCATCAAAATCAACATCATCAAGCACCCCTATGAAAACGCCCTAGGCGAACAGGTGCGCGATTTCGTGGCCCAGGGGGATTTGGACATCGCGCTGATCGACCTCGTCTGGATCGGCAACTTCGCCGAAAACGAGTGGATCGTGCCGGTCGATGAAATCCAGGCCAAGTTCCCTGACGCGGTGGACCCGGATCTGGACATGGACGACTTCTTTCCACTGGTGCTGAACGCCTTCGGCGGCTGGAACGACACGATCTATGGCCTGCCTTTCGACAATTATTCGGGCCTTCTATTCTACAACCGCTGCATGTTGGAAGAAGCAGGCTTCGACGGCCCGCCCGAAACCTGGGCCGATCTGAAAGACGTCTATGGACCGGCGCTCACGAAGGACGGCAAATATGCCTACGCGCTGCAATCCAAGCGCAATGAAACGCAATCGGCGGATAGTTTCGCGCGGATGCTCTGGCCCTTTGGCGGATCGTTCTTGGATGATGAATTCAGATCCAACCTGCTGAGCGACGAAAGCCAGGCGGGCCTGCAATTCCGGCAGGAATTGATGGCCTATATGCCCGACGGCATCGTGGCCTATGACCACGCCGAGACGGTGAACGCCTTCGCCCAAGGCGACGTCGCCATGATCACCGAATGGTCGGCCTTCTATTCCACCGTCGTCTCGCCTGAGACGTCTTCGGTGGCCGATTGCGTCGAAATCGCGCCCGAACCCATGGGCCCCGCAGGCCGCAAGCCCGCTCTCGGCGGGTTCTCCCTCGCCGTGGCATCCCAGGCCGATGACGATGAACAGGCGGCGGCCTGGCTCTTCATCCAATGGGCCACATCCAAAGCCAATGCCCGGGAATATCTCGAACGCGGCGGCGTCCCCGCCCGGCAATCCGTCTATCAGGAAGACGGCCTGGAGGATTTCAAGTTCGTCCCCGCCCTGGTCGAAAGCTGGCAGGACGGCGTGCCGGAATTCCGCCCGCGCTTCGCCGAATGGCCCGAAATCACCGAGATCGTGCAGGAATGGGGCACGCGGATGATGTTGGGCGAGGTCACCACCGAAGAAGGCGCGCAGGAAATCGGCACCCGCATGGAAGCGGTGCTGGACGCGGCGGGCTATTATTCGGGCGACAAGCCCCTGGCCCAGTAAGGCCCGACCAGACGCCAAGGCCGGGGGCATCCAAGCGGTGCCCCCGCGCCACATTCGGGGAGGACGCACATGCGGGGAAAAGTCTCACGCAAGACGATACTCAGTTTCATCGGCCCGGCCGTCATCGGCCTGGCGCTGGTGGGGATTGCGCCGCTTCTCTATGCGCTCTGGACGTCGCTGCATTTCTTTAACCTCACCCAACTTCGCCGGGTGGAATTCATCGGCCTCGAAAATTACTGGACCGTGCTGACCGATGGCGCGTTCTGGCAGGCCATGGGGCGCACGTTCTTTTTGCTGGGTACGGCATTGCCGCTGCAATTGGCGCTCGGCCTGATGATCGCTCTGGTCCTGCACCAGCCCGGCCTCACCCTCCTAAAGACCCTTGCGCGGCTCAGCCTCGTGCTGCCCATGGCCACGACCTATGCGGTGGTGGGTCTGCTGGGCCAGGTGATGTTCAACCAGAAATTCGGCGTGGTGAACCAGCTTCTGGGCGGCGCCGACATCAATTGGATCGGCGATCCGACAAACGCTTTCATCATGATCATCTTCTGGGATGTCTGGCAGTGGACGCCCTTCGTCGCGCTCGTCCTATTGGCCAGCCTGACCATGGTCCCGGGCGAGATCGAGGAAGCCGCGCGCCTGGAAACCAAGTCCAAATGGACCGTGCTGCGCTATGTCCAACTGCCCTATCTGCTGCCCGGCCTCGTGGCCGTGCTGATCTTGCGCACCGCCGACACGCTGAAGCTGTTCGACATGGTCTTCACCCTGACCCGCGGTGGGCCGGGTGCCTCGACGGAGTTCATATCGCTCATGATCCAAAGGGTGGGCTTTCGCGCCTTCGACCAGGGCCTGGCCTCGGCCCAGGCGATCATTCTGCTGATCATCACCATCATCCTGGCCCAGAACTACATCCGGGTCTTCTATAAGGAGGTCAATTGATGGCGGCCCGCAGCGGCCAGGGCCCGCTTTGGGGCCAGATCATTCTGCTGTCGCTGATCCTGCTGGTCTGCGTCTTCCCCTTCTATTGGATGGTCACCACATCGCTGAAAACTCAGATCGTGGCCCTGGAAGCCCCGCCCGTCTGGGTGTTTGAACCGACGCTCGCCAATTATCGCGAAGCGTTGTTCGATGACGGGGTGCTGCGCACGCTCGTCAACTCCCTCATCATTGCCATTTGCACCACTGCGCTGGCCATTCTGCTGGGGGTTCCGGCGGCCTTCGCGTTGGCGCGGTTCGAATTTCGGGGCAAGAAGGACTTGTGGTTCTGGTTCATCACCAACCGCATGGTCTCCCCCATCGTGCTGGCCCTGCCCTTCTTCCTGATCGCGCGGAACCTGGGGCTTTTGGACAAGCATATCACGCTGATCCTCATCTACCTGACCTTCAACCTGCCCATCGTCATCTGGATCGTCACCGACCAGTTCCGTGGCATCCCCTATGATTTGGACGAAGCCGCACGGCTGGAAGGCGCGTCGCAGTTTCGCATCATGCGCTCCATCTGCCTGCCTCTGGCCATGCCGGGCATCGCGGTATCGGGCATCTTTTCGTTCATCTTCTCATGGAATGAGCTGATGTTCGGCCTGATCTTGACCCGGACAGATGCCAAGACCGCCCCCGCCATGGCCGTCAGTTTCATGGAAGGCTACAACCTGCCCTACGGAAAGATCATGGCGACCTCGACGCTGATCGTCATTCCCGTCTTGATCTTTGCGCTTCTGGCTTCAAAGCAACTCGTCCGCGGCCTGACAATGGGGGCCGTCAAGTGAAGGAGCGCCGATGTCGCGACGCGCCAAGACCGAAATCCTGGACCCGGAGGAGCAATTGCTGGTGCGCCTGGCCTGGGCCTGCGAGATCGAGGGGCTGACCCAGGCCCAGGCGGCCGAAGCGTTTGGCCTGACGCGGCTGAAGGTCAACAAGGCCCTGTCGGAGGCGCGCGAACAAGGAATCGTGCGAATTTCCATCAACTCGGTCTACGGGCCTTGCGTGGAACTGGAGGAGGCGCTGAAAGACGCCTTCGGCGTCACCTCGGCCACCGTGGCGCCGGTGGGCGGTGCGCATTTCAACCCGCACACCATCCTTGGCGCGGCCTTGGGCCAGTTCCTGACCCGCTTCCTGTCGCGCGAAGACGTGCGGCTTTTCGGGATGTCCTGGGGCAACACGCTCAACATGGCGACCCGCTTCATGGAGCCGCTGAACCGCCCCGATCTGGAAATTACCAGCGTCATGGGCGGGCTGACCAAGGGATCGGACGTTAACAGCTATGAAATCACCACGCGGCTGGCTGACCTGTGCAATGCCGCGCACAGCTATTTCACGGCGCCGGTCTATGCCGCCAGCGTCAAAAGCCGCAACATCCTGAGCGAACAGAAGGAATTTCGCCGCTCGGTCGAAAAAATCCTAGCCGCCGACGGCTTGGCCCTGGCGGCGGGCGACATGGAAAACTCGCTGCTGCTGGCCGACGGGCTGCCCGAAGACGTGACCGTGGACGAATTGGCCCGCGCAGGCGCGGTGGGCGACATCATGGGCTATTTCCTGGACGCGTCGGGCGCCTTGCTGGACCACGACATCAACGACCGCGTGCTGGGCATCCGGGTCGAAGACCTGAACGCGCTGCCCAATGTCATCGTGGCCGCGGGCGGTATGACCAAGGTGCCCATCATCCTGGCCATCCTGCGCCGGGGTTGCGTGGACCATATCGTCACCGACCAACACACCGCAGAGGCGCTGGCGGCGGCGGCGCCATGATCTTCGCGGGCGTCGATCTGGGCACCTCGGGCATCAAGGTTGCCCTGGTGGATGAGGTCGGCGCGTGCCTGGCCACCGCCGCCCGCCGCTCCCATGTCGATATCCCCGCCCCGGGGTGGAGCGAGCAGGACCCCGACCAATGGTGGCAGGCGACGTCCGACTGCTTCGACGAATTGGCGGCGGCGCAGCCTGCGCTGATGGCGCGGCTCGCAGGTATTTCCTTTTCGGGGCACATGCTGGGCCAGGTCCTGCTGGACCGTAACAACCGCCCCACCACGCCCTGCATCCTGTGGAACGACCAGCGCGCGCTTGCCGAATGCGACATCCTGTTGGACCGGGTCCCCGATATCGGCTGGCGCACCAATGGCCAGCCCGATCCGGGGCTGACGGCGCCGAAACTTCTCTGGCTGGCGCAGCACAAGCCCGCGGCGCTGGACCGTGCTGATGTGCTGATGCTGCCCAAGGATTACGTGCGCCTGCACATGACTGGGGAACGGGCGACCGAGGTGTCCGATGCCTCGGGCACCATGCTGCTGGATTGCAAATCGGGCGCATGGGACGATGAATTGTTGCGCGCCGCGGGTTGGGACCGGGCCCGCCTGCCCCCGCTTCTGACATCGTGGGACACGGCGGGCACCTTGCGCGCCACCTTGTGCCAACGCTGGGGTACGCCCGACAGGGTCGTGGTGGCGGCGGGCTGCGGTGACAATTACGCGGGGGCCTTGGGCGTGGGGGCCGCGACGCCCGGGCGCGCCGCGCTCAGCATCGGGACATCGGGGGTGCTGTCAGCGGTGGACCCGGTTTTCCACCCCGCCCCAGACAAGGCCATCCTGACCACCCCCCACGCTGCGCCTGACGCCTACCTGTCCATGGGTGTGGTCATGGCGGCCACCCAGGCGCTGGATTGGTTGGCCAGCCTCACCTCCACCCCGGCGGCGGATCTGGCGGGCCTGGCGGCCACCCGTGCTCAGGCGGGCGCCCAGGATTGCCCCCTGGCCCGCCCTGCCATCACTGGCGTGCGCACGCCCCATAATCGCCCCGATGCGACGGCCACGTTCGGCGGCATCCGCGCAGGCCATGACAAGGCAGACTTGGCCTATGCGGTGCTGGAAGGCGTCGCCATGCAGTTCCATGAGGCCCATGCCGCGCAATCGGCGGCAGGTGTCCCCATCAGCGACATCCAGGCCGTGGGCGGTGGCACGCGCAGCCCTTTCTGGGTTGGTCTGATCGCCTCCCTTATCGGGACAGAGATCACTGTACCGGAAAACGGTGACATCGCCGCCTGCCTCGGCGGCGCCCGCCTGGCCAAAGCGGCCCTGTTCCCAGACGCCTTGGCCGAAATCCTTTCCGAACAGCAGGTCGCGAATGCCCGCATCGCGCCCGACCCCGCCATGGCGGCGCTTCTGGCGGAGCGGTTGGAGCGGCAGAGGGGGCTTCCAATGGGGGTGTAGTGCGTCGCCAGACCATTCTTCGCCCCGCAAGCAGTTCCATCGACGAGCCGGGGGGCGGCGATCAGACCGACCCGCTAACGCACTTGATGACTGCCACATCCGTTTATCGCCCAGGGGTTCTGCACCATCGTCACCCGAATCGCCGGGCCCGGGGTAACCCGTCGATGGATCGGCGCCCATTGGGATTGGTTCCGGTCCAGGGCACAGCGCGGCGAACATCCCAATCCGCCAAGTCCATCACAGCAACCCATCCGGCATCTTCTGCTCCGCCGCCGTATTGGCCCGCCGAAACACGAGCGTCACCAAAGTAGACGTGATCACGATGAACAACGAATAGAGCGCGGGCACCGCCATGTAGCTCTGCGCTTCCTCGCCCGCGAAGGTGAAGGCGATGATGGCGATGGCAAGGGGGCCGTTCTGGATGCCTGTCTCCATCGCCACGGTGCGCGCATTGCGCGGGTGCAGCCGCAAGGCCCGCGCGAAGCTGTACCCAATCGCAATCCCGAACAGCCCGAGCCCGATGGCGGCGACATAGGTGGCGGGCGTTGTGGTCACCAGGAAGCCCCAGTTCCGCGGCACCCAACTCAACGCGATGAAGGCGATGAAGAAAAGCGCCAGCGCCGAGCCCAGAAACTCCGTCACGGCACCCACATTGGCATTCATCTTGCGCAGCACCATCCCAATGGCCACCGGCACCAGCAGCAAGACAAGGGTCGCGATGATGTTTTCGCGCGGGATTTGCAGGTCGAGTGCGGTGGCGTAGATCACCAGGATGACCGGGATCAACAGCACCCCGAACACCGTCGACGTCACCGTCATCAGCACCGACAACGCCAAGTTCCCCTTGGAGAAATAGGTAAAGATGTTCGACGTCGTCCCCCCCGGCATGCAGGCCATGATCAGCACGCCGATGGCGATGGCATCGCTAAGCGGCAGGAACGTAATCAGCAGAAAGCCCAAGAAGGGCATGATGCCGTATTGGCTGATCACCCCGATGGCCAAGCCCTGCGGGCGTTTGAGTGCCAGGAAGAAGTCGCGCGGCGTCAGCGACGCGCCCATGCCCAGCATGATCACGAAGATCATCAGCGCCAGAAGCGCTTGTTCGAAAGCTCCGACCATGGTGCGTTACTCCGCCGCGATCTGCGACATCGCTTCCGCGCGCAGGTCTTTTCTGAGGATCTTGCCGACATTGGATTTCGGCAGCTCGTCGCGGAATTCCACGATCTTGGGCACTTTGTAGCCGGTCAGGTGTTCCTTGCAGTAGGCGCGCAGGGCAGCGGCATCGAGCCCGGTGTCGGCCCGCACGATAAAGGCCTTCACCGCCTCACCCGCGGCCGCGTCGGGCACGCCGATCACCGCGGCTTCCACCACGCCGGGATGGGCGGCCAACACGTCTTCCACCTCGTTCGGGTAGACGTTGAAGCCGGACACCACGACCATATCCTTCTTGCGGTCGACGATCCGGACATAGCCATCCGCGTCCATCACGCCGATATCGCCGGTCAGGAACCAGTCGCCGACCATGACCTTTGCGGTCTCGTCCGGCTTCTTCCAATAGCCCTTCATCACCTGCGGGCCGCGCACGCCGATTTCGCCAGTCTCGCCCACGGGCAAGGCCGTGCCATCATCGCCGAAACACGCCAGTTCGGTGGACGGAACAGGGATGCCGATGGTGCCCGCTCGCGTCTTGCCCAGGGGCTCAAACGTCACGACCGGGGACGTCTCGGTCAGACCGTAGCCCTGCAATACCTCCGTCCCCGTCACCTCGCGCCACCGCTCCGCAACCGCCGATTGCAGCGCCATACCCCCCGCACCCGCGAACTTCATGTGGCGGGGCGGCGTGTCCAGGAACCAGATCTCATTGCAGAGCCCGTTGAACAACGTGTTCACCCCGCTCATCCAAGTGATTTTGTAGTTCTCGAAAGCGCGTTTGAGGTTCGTCAGCGGGCGCGGGTTCGGGATGAGGATGTTGCGCGCGCCCAACCAATAGAAGGACAGCAAGTTCACGGTGAAGGCGAAGATATGGTAAAGCGGCAGGGCGGTCAGCACGACTTCCTGGCCCTTTTTCATATCGCCAGCCAGAAGCTCCATGGATTGCTCCATGTTCATCAAAAGGTTGCCATGGGTCAGCATGGCGCCCTTGGCCACGCCGGTCGTGCCGCCGGTATATTGCAGCACCGCCAGGTCACCCGCCCCGACGCTCTGGTGGTAGGCATCCGCCTCGACCCGGTCCTGGGCGACATGGGCGCGCCCGGCCTCCAACGCGTCGGGCAGGCGAATATGGGCCAATTCGACGGGCTTGACGGATTTGTCCCAGTGCTTCTGGACCAGCCCGACGATGCCGCGGGGCATGGCGGGGAAGAATTCCGCCACGCGGGTGACAATCACGTTGGGGATGGGGTTGCCCCTGGTGGCTTCGGGCACCTTGTCGGCGAACATGTCCACGATGATGAGGGCGTGGGGCTCTGCATCGGCAAACTGCTTGGCCATTTCTTCGGCGGTATAGAGCGGGTTGACGTTCACCAACACGCAGCCCGCCTTGAAAATACCGAAAGCGGCGACCGGGTAGCTGAGGCAATTGGGCATCTGTAGCGCCACGCGGTCCCCTTGGCCCAGCCCTGCCACTTCGCGCAGATAAACGGCCAGCGCGTCCGACATCTCATCGACTTGGGCGAAGGTCAGCGTGCCGTTCATGCCGTTGGGCAGGCAGCAGGTGAAGGCCTTGGCCGCGCCATAGGTGTCGGCGGCGGACCGGATCAGGTCAGGCAGATTGCGATAGGCGGGCGTCTCGATCTCGGCGCGCACATCGGGCCCGTAGAACGCCGTCCAAGGCCTGTCTTTGTCCGCCATGATATCCCCCTCGTTTTCTTTGGAACGAACGTAACGTTTATCGCGTCGGCGAAAAGCCCGTGTCTGAGGGAATGTGGGTTGGGGGTGCTGCCATCAAAGACGGCTGCCCATCATATGAGCCGTTTCACTTGCCAGATGAAAAAGGCCGCCCATCGCGCCCCGCGTTGCCCTTGGACTGGAATCAAACCTGCAAAGCGTCGGTCCATTGCGGGTCCGCGCCCTGGCCCCCTGATTTTGAGCGGAGTTGGCGCCGACCTTTGCGGTTCTGCGGATATGGTTGCTGCAAAGCACCGTCGCGGATCGCTCGGATCGCCGAAAGCGCGTCTTGCGAGGGGCCGATCGTTCCAAAGGCACAACACGGCGCGCCGCGCGAAACACCACACGTTGTGTGCCCTTAAGCTGCCAGCAAAGCGCGCGCCTCCCGCCCGCGCAGGTCGCGATGGGCAGCCGGGCCATAAGCCCGCGGATCCGTGGCAATCGACCGACAACGCGCAGTTAAAGCTTTGAGGGATGAACTATCGACGCCGCCAAGGGCCCTTGGCCCGGGCTGAAAGCTTTCCGACCACGCGCCATTGCTGCGCAAGACGGCGTGACGGTCGAGAAGAAGATGGATGTATTCGACCTGTCCGCCCCTGACACGGGTGGCCAGCCCAGCCTCCGCGAAGGCGATGGCGGGAACAAGCACCGCCGTTTCAGCGAAAAGCATCTGTGCCCGCCAGTCGCAGACCAGCATGCGATGCTGCGGCGACACGATCAGTGCGCGGTCATTGCCCAAAGCGCCTGGCGCGAACCGCACCGGGCTGGCCGCACCTTCGCCCGCCATGCGCCGACGCCCCACCCAGCGCAGCGGCTGGACCCCATGGTCACGTGTGCAGACCAATGCGCCGGGCGACAGGGTCTCGACCGGCCGCACGCCGCACGGCGTTTCGATCAACGTGCCTGGCGTGAAGCATAGCGGCACTGTGTAATCCGCCGCCGCAAAGCTGGGCCCTTCCCGCGCGGCAGTGACGCGCAACGCAACGTTGGCAGGGGGAAAGCCGCCCGGCGGGCCGATGAAGGCAAGCCCCTCGACCGTGGAAAAAGCTGGGCTCGAATTGGTCACGTTGAAGGTCACGACAGGATAGGTGTTCGTCCCATCCGTCAGCGTCAGACCAAATTCAGCCTCGACCACCGTCCCCGACGCATAGTCGACGCCGTCAATCGTCTGACGCCCGTCCAGGCTTTGCGAGCGGTCGTTATCGGAAAAGAAGGCGTCATTGTCGTCGATGGTCACCGCCTGCCAATCGCGGCTGTTGAGCGTGATCGTTTCATCCACGAGGTGAGAGCCGTCCCCCTGGGTGATCCCGGACAGCTGCTGGCCGCCACTGACAGAAATGTCCGAGGCCGCGAGGATGTAGATCGTATAGGGCAAGAACGCACCCGTTGACTGTTGAGGCGGTCAATCTGGGCGGTCATTCTGACGAATTTTCGGCAAATTATTCACGACTTCGTGCAGCCGATGCCGCCGCTCGACCGCAAAGCACCTCAGTCGCGCTCCCCCAAGGTGATCGAAATGCGGCGGTTCGAGCGGCCCTTGTTTTCGATCTTGCCCACCCGCAGCAGCCCGATTTCCGCGGTCGTGCGCACATGGGTCCCGCCGCAGGGCTGCAAGTCCACCGGGTTGTCCTTCGCGCCAATCCGCACCAACCGGATGCGCCCTGCGCCCCTTGGCGGCTGCACCGACAGGGTCTTCACCAGGTCCGGGTTTGCGTCCAACTGGGCTTCGCTGATCCATTGCTCGCTGACGGCGTGATCTTCCGAAATCAACGTGGTCATGCGGGCTTGGATGACGTCCCGATCATAGATCACCTCCGGCATGTCGAAATCCAGACGGCTTTTTTCGAAGCCGATCTGGCCGCCCGTCACCGGCAGCGGCACGACGACCGACAGCAGGTGCAGCGCCGTGTGCATCCGCATGAACCGGTGCCGCCGCTCCCAATCGAGGCGCATGTCCACCTCCGCGCCCAGGGGTGGCAGTGGCGCGGCCTCAGCCGGCACCAGAACCTGCCCCGGCCCCTCGGCCTTCACGGTGGAGGCGATGTCGCACCCCCCGCCTTCCCAGGTCAGGCGCCCGCTATCGCCGGGTTGACCGCCGCCCTTAGGGTAGAAAATCGACCGGTCCACCACGACGCCCCCTTCCGGTGTCAGCCCGGTGACCCGCCCGCTGACGGATTTCAAATAGGGGTCGTCGCGGTAAAGCGGCTCGGTCTCGGTCATGGTCATGGTGTCTCCGCATCGGGTGGCGGGGCGGGCGGCCCCTTGGGGGGGTCGGGTCGCTCAGCATCGCGCAGCGTCTCTGGGTTGCGCAGCCAGACGTCGCGCTGCGCGAACGGGATCTCAATGCCTTCGTCGCGGAACCGCTCGGCTACGGCGTGATTGAGTTCGGACCGGACGACGACTTTCCAAAGGATATCGCGCAGGACCACGCGGACCAGGAAATTCAGGCTGTCCGCGCCAAAGCCCTCAAACGTCACCACCGGCGCCGGGTTCAGCACCACCATGGGATGGTTTTCAGCCACTTCGAGCAGGATTTTCTCAATCCGCCGGGTGTCGGTACCATAGGCGACGCCCACCGGGATAAGCACGCGGCCCGAATTGTTGGCCAGCGTGTAATTCGTCACCACGCCTGCGATCAGGTCGGCGTTGGGCACGATGACGTCCTGGCGGTCGAAGGTCTCGATCCGCGTGGACCGGACGGAGATCTGACGCACGAACCCTTCGACCGCGCCCACCTGGATCCAGTCGCCCAGCTTGATGGGCCGCTCCACCAACAGGATGATGCCCGAGACGAAATTCTGCACGATGGTCTGCAAGCCGAAGCCCACGCCCACCGACAGCGCACCGGCAACGATGGCGAGGCCGCCCAAATCAATGCCCGCCGCCGTGATCGCGATCAGCGCGGCCAGCGTGACGCCCACATAGCCCGTCCCCGACAGGATGGCATTCGTGCCCCCGGTATCGAGCCGGGTCTTGGGCAGCACATTCGTGCGCAGGATGCCCTTCAGAAGCCGGGTGATCAGATAGCCCACCACGAAGACGATGGCGAAGGTCAGAAAGTTTTCAGGCGAAATCCGCGTCTCACCCACGCGGAAGCCACGCAAGAAGCCCGTCCACCATTCACCCAGGGTGGACATCCGCACACCCCAGATCAGCGCAAAGACCGGCAGCGCCGCCACCGCCAGCGCGAAGCCCACCAGAGTGGGCGCCAGGGCGTCATGGGCCGGATCCGGGCGCCGCAGCACCGCCGACCAAAGGTCAAAGACCAGGTTTTGGACCACCCCGATCGTAGTCACCAACGCCAGCGACAGAATGGCGGGCCAGACCAGAGCCAGCCCCAGATTGACATAGCCCACCGCCGCCACGACGGGGCCGATGATGGCCACCACGACCAGCCCCTTTCCCGCCAGGCCCAGGACCGAGGCCATGAAGGACACGCCGTCTTCGCCGTCCTGCTGGCTGCGCACACGGCTGCCTTCTTCGGCCAGCAGCCGGCCCAGACGCCAAAGCGACAGGCCCGCCAGGAAAAGCAAGGCAAAGTGCAGGATGTTGCCGTCCAGAATGGCTGGCACGCCCCTGTCGCTTTCGGTGGCGCTGAACACGTCCACCAGCATCGACGCCGCCATGAGTACGCCTAACACCCAGGCGTGAAACCGCCCTTCACGCCGACAATCGGCGGCGATGGGTAGAAGCGCGACCGAGGTTTCGCGCGGCGGAAAGGCGTGCCCCCCAAGCCATCGGGCCGCCAGAATGACAAAACCCATATAGGGCAATGCCGTCAAAAGCGCGTCGGCCCGCACGCCCGCCACCCCCATGCGCCGAAGGATCGTCGTCACCAGCACCAACCCCACGACGGGCAACCCCAGCCGAGCCAGCGACACCGCCATGAGCGCCACGCGCGCCGCCGGGCTCGCCTCTTCCCGGGGGGTCAGCCGGTCGCGGATGCGGGTCAGCCAAGCGCCAGACCGCAGCAGCAGGACCAGCGCCAACAGCGTCAGCACGCCCAATTCCACCGCCCGCGCGGCCCAAAGCGCCCGTGCCGTCATCGACACGAAAGGCTGCGCCAGATCCCTGGTCAGAGCCACGAACCACGCGCCGGTGGATTGGATGGCCGCGTACCACAGCAGAGGATTGACCGGCGGGGCCGACCGGGTCAGCAGCGCTTCGGCCGTGCGGTCGGCGATGATGCGGTCGGTTTCCGCGACCAGGCCGTCGGCTTCGGCAAAGGCGGCCTGGGCTTCGCGGATGGGGGCCATCAAGACCTCCAACCGGTCGGTCAATTCCGCCCGCTGCTCCGCGATATCGGGGGGCTCGGTCTCGCCTTCCTCGGGGGCGGGGCCCAGGGCGTCGATCTGTTCGCGCAGGCTTTCGATGCGCGCCATGTTGGCATTCTGCGCCTCATCGAAGCGCGCGCGCCAATCCACCAAGTCGCGGCGCATGCTTTCCAACTGCTCGATGGTCGCCTCATCGACCAGCAATACCGCTGCCGCCCCGTCGGAAATCGCCTCCCACCGCGGGGGGACGCCCATGCCCATATCCTGCGCCAGACCCGGCAGCGCGCCGAGCCACAGGACAATGGCGCAGAAAAGCGCGCGGATCATTCGAAGACCGTCGGGACCTCGCGCGCTTCCTCGGCCAGCCAGTGCGGAACCGGCAGGCCCTTTTCGCTTAGGAAGGCGGGGTTCCAGACCTTTGACTGATAGCGGGAGCCATAGTCGCACAGGATCGTCACGATGGTATGGCCCGGCCCCAGATGGCGGGCCATCCTGACCGCACCGGCAATATTGACCCCGGTTGAGCTGCCCATGCAAAGCCCCTCGAATTCCAGCAGATCAAAGACGATGGGCAGCGCCTCTTCATCGGGGACCTGGCAGGCGAAATCGGGGGTGAAGCCTTCCAGATTGGCGGTGATGCGCCCCTGCCCGATCCCTTCGGAGATGGAAGAGCCCTCGGACTTCAACTCACCGTTTTCGTAGAAGTTGTAGAGCGCGGCGCCCATCGGGTCGGCGATACCGACTTTCACGCCCTTGGGCTGAAGTGCGGTGGCCACGCCCGCCACTGTGCCGCCGGACCCGGCCGCGCAGATGAAGCCATCGACCGCGCCCGCGGTCTGTTCCCAGATCTCTGGCCCCGTGGTCTCAATATGGGCATGGCGATTGGCAGTGTTGTCGAACTGGTTGGCAAAGATCGCGCCATTGGGTTCGGTCTTGGCCAGCGACTCCGCCAGACGGCGGGCATAATGGATGTAGTTATTGGGGTCGCGGTAGGGCTTCGCGGGCACTTGCACCAGCGTCGCGCCGGCCAGTCGCAGCATGTCCTTCTTTTCCTGGCTCTGCGTCTCGGGAATGACGATGACCGTCTTGAACCCCATGGACGCGCCCACCAGCGACAGGCCGATGCCGGTATTGCCTGCTGTCCCCTCGACGATTGTGCCGCCTGGGTTCAGCGCGCCCGACGCCACCGCATCGCGGATGATGTAAAGGGCGGCGCGGTCCTTCACGGACTGGCCAGGGTTCATGAATTCCGCTTTGCCGAGGATTTCGCACCCGGTCTCGTCACTGACGCGGTTCAGGCGGATCAGGGGGGTATTACCGATGGCCTCGGCAAGGTTTTGGTGGATATGCACGCGTGGGCCTCCGGTCGGCTATATGCCGCACAGGTCTAGACCCCGCCCCGCCGCGCTTCAACCGCACAAGCGGCCCTTGTTGAGCGCCAGCCACTGGGCCGAGATCACCAGGGGCGCGTTCGCCGCCTCGCCCGTTGCAATCATGTCGATCAACGCATCGAGCGAAACCAGATGCGCGCGGATGTCTTCGGCTTCGGTGTCCAGCCCACCCAGACCCGCAGCGCCATCGGGCAAATCGCAAAGCGCCACAAAGGAATGCAGCACCTGCGCCAGCCCGCCGGGGCTGGGATAATAGCGGGACACGAACCGCAGCGCATCGGGTGCCGCATGCAGGCCTGCCTCCTCCTCCAACTCGCGCAAGGCCGTCGTCTCGGGCGTCTCACCTGCGTCGATCAGACCTGCCACCGGCTCAATGAGCCAGGGCTGCGGGTCGCCCTTGGCAAGGGCGCCAATGCGCACCTGTTCCACCACCATCACCCGGTCGCGCACCGGGTCATAGGGCAGCACCGTCGCGGCGTCGGTGACGTGGCTGATGGCGCGCTGTAACCGTGGCGACCTGCTGCCGTCAAAGCACGCATGATCCAGATGCCATTCCTCGACCCGGTGAAACCCCTCATAGGGATATACGGTGCGATGTACGGCGATATCGTCGCTCGTCAGATCGCCCCCAATGGTAGCGGGGCGACGGCGTTTGCGCGCGGCGTCGATCCCGTGGGCGCGGGCCTGCACCACGGCGCGGCGCGCGGCGATCTCGCCCTCGGTAACGACACCGCGGGCGCGCAGCACTTCGTCGGCGGCCAGCAAGGTCCGCGCCCCGTGGACCGCGATCCAATCCTCCAGCGACCAGGCCTCGCCACTGCCGCCATCGCCGTCCGCCTCCCGGTAGACCAAGGCGGGCGTGCCCGCGATATCCACGGCCTCGGCCACATGTCCGAACACCCGTTCATACCAATCCAGCCGTGCCCGGACCTCATCGCCCAGCGGCTCTGTCAGCAGCCCCGTGACTTGCCCGCCAGACACCAAAATGGGCCAATCACCGGCGGCGGCGCGCTCTACGTGCCAGCCGTCCAGCACCGCAGGGCTGCATGCCACGGCCTGCCCCGCCACGTGGTCCAACAAGGTCTGCCATCTGAGGGTTCCGAACAGGAAAAGGCGGCTCACCGCGCCAAGCGCCCCACGATACCGGCAACGACACCGACGGCTGCCGCACCGCCGAAGAAGGTGCCCAGCACCACCGGGTTGTTGATGAGCAGGATATCGTCCCAAAGAAAGCCCATCCACGCGCTCGCCGCGGCCCCGACCTCGGTATAGACGCTGTCGAGCGAACGGCTGATCATCTCGTAGAAGGAATGCAGAAGCAGGCCCAACACCGCATAGATCAAACCCGCCCCCAAACCCGCCGTCAAAGCCTCGGTTACCGGCGCGCCACGCCCCGTGGGCCCTGTCGTCGGCTTCCCGATGAAGCGCCACCCGATATAAAGACCGCAAGCCGCCAGGATTTCACGGAAATAGCCCACCACGGACCCTTCCGGCAGCACTTCCTGCACGATGGTTTCACCCGTCCACCAGCACAAAGCCGCAAAAAGGACGGCGGAGACGAGCTTGGCGGGCGTGGGCATCAGGCGGGCTTTCGGATGGTCAACTGGACGACATCGCACATGCCATATTCGAAGGCCCCGGCACAGCCTGTCAGATACAGGTTCCACATTCTTCGGAACCGATCGTCGAATCCCTGCAACGCAATGTGGTCCCATTGTGCGTTAAATCTGTCGAACCAGCGGCGCAACGTGATGGAATAGCTCTTTGCGATAGACAGGCTGTCGCCTTCCTCCAACCCTGCGCGCTCGATTTCCTCGGTCAGACGGTGGGGCGCGGGCAGCATGCCGCCCGGGAAGATGTATTTCTGGATAAAGTCGATGGAGTTTGAATAGGTCTCCCACCGCCGGTCGGGTACGGTGATGATCTGCAGCGACGCGGCCCGCCCCGGGCGCAAGCGCTCGCGCAGCGTCTGGAAGTAGACCGGCCAATAGCGCTGGCCCACGGCCTCGAACATCTCGATGGACGCGATGCCGTCATAGGCACCCCGCTCATCGCGGTAATCTTGCAACTTGAAGTCCACGAGGTCCGACAAACCCGCTTTTTCAATGCGTTCCTGGGCGAAGTTCAACTGCTCCTGGCTCAGCGTCAGCCCCGTCACGCGCAGCCCCCGCTCGCGGGCGGCATATTCCGCAAAGCCGCCCCAGCCGCAGCCGATTTCCAGAACGTGGTCGCCCGGCTTCACCTCCATCCGGTCCACGATCGACGCGTATTTCGCCGTCTGCGCCGCCTCCAGGCTTTCCTGCCCCGTCTCGAAGATGCCCGCCGAATAGGTCATCGTTTCATCAAGCCAGCGACCATAGAAATCGTTGCCCAGATCGTAATGCGCCTCGATGTTGCGCTTGGCCTGGGTCTTGGTGTTGCGCCGCAGGAAGGCACGCAACTTCTCAAAGGCCTGCACCAGAACCAGCCCTGGAAATTGCTGGATCAGCGCGTCGCCTTCCTTGTTTATATAGTCGAAACAGGCTTGCAGGTCGGGCGTCGACCATTGCTGGTCCATGAAGGCTTCCATGAAACCCACATCGCCTTCGCGCACGATGCGGGCGAAGACCTCTGGGTCGTGGATGTTGATTTCCGCCACGGGCCCCGCTGCCGGGCCCTGATGGCGGAAGCGGCGGCCATCGGGCAAGACCACATCGACCCGGCCCGACTTGGCACCCTGTGCCAACGCAAAGACCCGCTTGAAATAGCGCGGCAGGTCCGACTGGCCGTCGGTCGTCGTCAATATCGTCATGTATCCCCCGTCATCTGACGCTGAGACAACACAGCCCTTTGCGTAGGGGCAAGCCCCAAAGCCCCTTATTCCGCTGCGTCGCGTTGCCCATATGCCTCCAAAGCGCGGGCCCGACCTTCGGCCAAGTCCACGATGGGGTCAGGATAGCGGTCCCCGGGCGACATGTTCCAGCTTCGCGGGATGGCGTCGAAATAGCTGTCGGCCAACGCGCCTCTCCGCCGCTCCGACAGCCAGGTATCGCGATAGGTGCCCTTCGGGTCGAACTTCTCGGCCTGGGTCGCCGGGTTGAAGATGCGAAAGAATGGCGCCGCATCTGGCCCGGACCCGGCCGTCCATTGCCAGCCCATCGCGTTCGAGGCCGGATCCCAATCCACCAACACATCGGCAAACCAGTCGCAGCCCACTTTCCAGTGGGTCATCAAGTGCTTGGTCAAGTAAGACGCCACAAGCATCCGCGCCCGATTGTGCATGGTGCCCGTCACATAGACCTGCCGCATGGCCGCATCCACGACCTCCAGACCTGTGCGTCCACGCCGCCAGGCCTCTGCGTTTTCATTGTCGCTCTGCCAGGGGAAGCTGTCCCATTCGGGCTTCCAATTGTCCGTCGTCAGGCGCGGGGTGTGATAGGCAAGGTGATGGGCAAAGTCGCGCCAGACGACTTCCTTCAGGAACGTCTCTGCCCCCGCCTTCCCATCCTGCATCGCGCGCTGCCCGGCATGCCAACAGGTGCGGGCACTGATTTCGCCGTAAGTCAGGTTTTCGCTCAGCCCGCTGGTGCCATCTTCGGCCAGCATATCCCGCGCGTCACCATAGGCTTCGACCTTGTTGGCGATGAACGCGCCCAACCGCCCCTGCGCCGCCGCCTCCCCCACATGCAGATGGGACGCCACGATATCGGCCCCGTGCCGCATGGCCCGCCCCATGTCCCAGGCGTCCAATGCTTCGCTTTCGGGCCAACCTTCAGGTGTTTCCACCTGCTTGGGCGCGCTCAGCGGCGCGTCCACGTCGCGGCCCCGCACCGATTTCCAGAAGGGCGTGTAGACCTTATAGAACCCACCCGTCCCTGTCTCCACCGTCCAAGGCTCGAACAGAACATGGGCATGGAAGGATCGCGCCGTCAGCCCATCGCCGCGCAAAGCTTCCTTGACCTTGGTGTCGCGCGCCCGCTCATCGGGCACGTATAGGCGGTTCCAGACGACCGTATCGGCCCCCGTCTCCTTCACCAAGTCGCGCAAGGTCTCCAATGCCGCACCCCGCCGCAGGGTCAGACGGGTGCCCAAGCCCTCCAACCGTTCCGCCATATGGGCAAGGCCAAGCCCCATGCGCCAGCGCGGCGCCGCGCCCCAGCTCTCCGCAACTTCATCGTGCAGCCAGACGGGAATAACGGGTCGCCCCTGCCCCGCGGCCCAATGCAGCGCGGGGTTGTCGGTCAGCCGCAGATCGCGGCGCATCCAGTAAAGTATCGGTACCATAAGCTGCAGATAGCCCAGCCTGCCCATGCGAAAAGACCCACCAGCGGGCCCGAGACGCATCAGGGGCGGAAACGCCGCCCCCATCACTGGTCAAAAAATACTCAAAATGGCGCGCCCCGCACCACATGCGGGGGCCATCAGCCCTCAAGCATTCACATCCACAACCACGCGGCCCCGCACCTGCCCCTTCAAAATGTCCGCCCCCAGCTTCGGCAAGTCGCCCAGCGTCGCAGGCACGACCATTCCTTCGAGCTTATCCATCGGCAGGATTTCAGCGATGCGGCTCCAGGCACGGACGCGGTTTTCGTAAGGCTGCATGACACTGTCGATGCCCAGCAAATTCACACCGCGCAGCAGGAAGGGGATGACCGTCGCGGGCAGCCCCGCACCACCCGCCAACCCCACGGCGGCAACACTTGCGCCATACTGCATCTGGCCCAGCACGCGGGCCAGCATGTCACCGCCAACGGCATCCACGCAGCCGCCCCATGTCTCACTTTCCAGCGGTCGTTTCACTGTCTCGGCGAGGTCCGCACGCGGCACGATCTGGCTGGCGCCGAGACCGCGCAGGTAATCCTCCTGGTCAGGCCGCCCGGTAACCGCGGCCACTTCCTGGCCCAAGGCCGACAACAGCGCTACCGCGACAGAGCCCACACCACCCGCAGCCCCCGTCACCAGGATCGGGCCCGCCTTAAACCCGTGATCTTCCAAGGCCTGCACCGCCAGCATCGAGGTGAACCCCGCCGTACCCACCGCCATCGCCTGGCGGGTCGTCAGCCCATCGGGCAAGGGCACCAGCCAATCGGCGCGCACCCGGGCCTTCTGCGTGTAGCCGCCCCAATGGGCCTCGCCCACGCGCCAGCCCGTCAGCACCACCTTGTCGCCGGGTTTGTAGCGGTCGTCTGACGACGTCTCGACAGTGCCCGCAAAGTCGATGCCCGGCACGTGCGGATAGTTACGCACCAGCCCACCCCCCGGCCCGATACAGAGCCCGTCTTTGTAGTTCACCGTCGAATATTCGACGGCCACCGTCACCTCACCCTCGGGCAAGTCCGCCAGGGTCAGGTCCTTGACCGCTGCCGAGGTTCCCGCATCGTCCTTTTCGACCACCAGTGCCTTGAACGTTTCGCTCATCTCCAGAACCTCTCCATGATTTCGGCCTGCATCGGGCCGTCCTGAGTATGGCAAACCAGATGGTCGCCGGGCTGCCAGTCGTTGCTCACCATGCCGATGGCGACGCCGCATTGGAATTCATCGGACCACGCGGCCGAGCGGATCGTGCCCGCCTGCGCGCCGCCGTCCATCAGCGGCCATTCGCGATCCGCCAGCGGCGGCGCGCCGTCCAGGGCGACCGGCACAAGTCGGCGCTTGGCCTCGTGGTACTTCAGTGCCGCGCCCCCGATGCAATCGTAGCGCTGCACGTAGCGGCCCAGACCCGCTTCAAAGGGCGTATCCGCACGGGTCATGTCATTGCCGTAAGACAGCATTCCGCCCTCAATCCGCTCAGCGCCATTGGGGCACCCGGCGCGGATATCAAATGGCTGCCCTTCGGACATGAGTGTATTCCAAAGCGGCATGGCCAGCCGTTCCTCGGGCACGTAAATTTCGAACCCACCTTGCTTCGAATATCCCGACCGCGCGATCAAAACTTCGCCATCTTCAAATGGCAGCCATTCAAAACCAAAGAACGGAATGTCCCGCGTTTCTTCCCCGAAGACCTGCGCCGCCAGGTCGTTGGCCAAGGGGCCTTGCAGCCCTAGCACCTGCACATCGGGCTCTGACACGGCGACGTCGTAGCCCCCGCCCATGGCCACGCCTTCGATCCAGAGCGCCAAGTCGCTATCGGCCAGAGACACCCACCATGTGCCGGGCCTCGGCTGCAAAGCCACGGGGTCGTTCAACATGCCACCATTCACGTCGCAGATCGGCACATAGGCACATTTGCCCGGCTTCACCCGGTCCAGGTCACGGGGCGTGAGGCGCTGCATCAACGCATCCGCATCCGGCCCTTGGATGGAGACCTGGCGTTCACACGCCACATCCCAAAGTTGGACCGCACTTTTCAGGTGCCTGCAATCGTCCGCGACGTTGTCGAAGACGACCGGCAACAACGTCTTGTTGTAGACCGTGAAGGCCGACACGCCGCACGCTTCTACCGCGTCAGTCCACCATGTGCGACGCAGACGGTTCGATGGTGCCAGTGCAAACATCGGGGCCCCTCCTACCTTAAGACCGGGACGCAAGCCTTTGATTTCCATCACCGTGGAATGTCAGGGCCAGACCAATCGATCTGACAGATCTCAGCCGAGCGGCCCTCAAAATCCCAGACGCGTCCAAAGGCCCGCACGCGCCCCTTATTGGCGGTGGCCACGGTGATGTCGGCGCCCATCCAGTATTCGGTATTCGTCGCCACGATATCGCGGTCGGGGTCCTTGCCCTGCACCGGCACGACCTCGCCCTGTATCTTCTTGCCTACCATCAGACGCCGAGTCTTGCCCTCCGTCTCATAGGTGATTGTCGCCCGTTCAGCCCCCAGAAATTCCGAAACGAGCAACTTGAACAACCCCGTGGTTCCCTTTGCCCTACCGGAGAAAATCTCGATCAGGCCCAGGTAGGCGGCCTGGCTTGCGCGGTCGTCTATAAAGGCCGCCGCCTTCCAATTGCCCCGCGCCATCAGTCCTGGGATTTCCAGCAGAAGTCCCACATTCAGACCCGACAGATCTTCGTCGCCGTAATGGCCTTCATCGATGCGAATGCCGGACCACGCCTGGCAATAGCCTTCGGTCGGGGCATGTTTGCCCAGCGACACGACGCAGGGGCAAAAGACCGTGCAATTGCAGTTCAGGATCAACTCGCCCCGGATGGCCCAGGGCGTGCGGTCGGCGGCCAGGGGCCGCGCCTCGGGATGGCGACTCGACACGGTCGGGGCGGTCATCTTGTTCATATCGTTCCTCCGATCAGGTAGCCCGCCGCCAAGAAGCAAGCCACAGCAATACCCCGGGGCACCATCGGCCCCGCGCTCAGTTTTTCCAATGTCATCAACAGTGTGGCCAGGGCCATGAAGGCCAGCGACATGGCCCCTCCGATCAGCCCCAACGCCATCAGCGCCCAGCAGCAGCCCAAACATGTCGCGCCCAGCCGCAGCCCCATGCGCCACGGGCCCGTATCCCAGTGCTCCATGAAGAAGGTCAGCGGCTGGCGGCATTTCGACAGACACGCAGTTTTCGAGGCCGAGAATTGATACCCGCCCGCCAGAATCAGCATAATCGCCGCTGCCCAAGGCCCGCTGAGCGCGTCGCCCATGGCCATCTGCACCCCGGTCGCCAGCACCGAAAACCCAGCCCAGACAGCAAGATACCCCGCCACCAGCGCAGCACCCCCACCGGTGCCATGGGCATCGGCGATGTCGTCATGGGTCGCGAAAGCGGGCAAGGCCGTGGGCAGCATCATCGCCGCCGACATGATCAGCCACATGGCCAACACACCGCCCGGGCCCGCCAGTTCCGGCGTCGTCAGGCACAAATCGCGCAAAAGCGTGGACCAGGATGTGGGGGCCGACAGCGCCCAGATACCGCCCCAGGCGGCGATCAAAGCGGTGTAAAGCGCCACCCAATGGGGCGCCGTCATCCGGGAAAGGTGTCGCAAGCTTTGCCTCCCCAGCGCTTGATCCACATCCGTCTCACGCCTATCGCATGGCAGAACGTGAAATGTCTGACAATTGGAATTCGTCCGTGACCGCGCCAAAGGCACTTTCCACCGAGATTTCCGACGCTTTGTCCAAGCAGATCGCCACCGGCGCTTTGCGCGTCGGGGACCGCCTTCCGTCAGAGGCAGAGCTGTCCCAGCGCTTTGACTGCTCCCGCGCCACGGTGCGCGAAGCACTCAAGCGGCTGGCGGCCCGGGGCCTGCTGCAAACGAAGCGGGGCAATGCGGGCGGCGCTTTTGTCAAATGTCTGACATTTGAAGACGCGGCGAAAACTCAGGCGGAAACCACCGCCCTGGTCCTCTCGATGAACCAAACCCCCTTCGCCGAGGCGTTGGCTGCCTGCATCGCGCTTCAATCCGGTTGCGCCGACCTTGTCGCCGCAGCCCATGACACCGCCGACATGAAAGCGCTTTCAGCCGCCGTGGATCACATGGCCAGGGCCCATGAAGCCGCCGCCTATGCCCGCGCCCACATCGCCTTCCACCAGACCTACGTGGCGGCCAGCCGGAACGCGCCGCTGATCTACCACGTCACCGGCGCCGTTTCGGCGCTCAAAACCGGACTCCGCGCCCTGCCGCTTGAGGCCAGCAACCTCGCGCCCATCACCGCCCTGCACCGACGCATCGCCAACGCCATCCTGGCCTGTGATGCAGGCGAAATCCGCCACGCCTTGGCCACTTTACAAGCCACGCTCACCGCCCATGCAGCCCCGCCCACAAGGGCGCTGGACGGCGCCACAGCAACACCCTAGCTTGCCGCAAAAAGTCCAACCTTCGGGAGAGTAAAATGACCATCCGCACCGCGCTTTTGGCCGGGACGGCCTGCCTGATTGGCCTGCCCGCCGCCGCCGACCTGACCGTCTTCGACTATGCAGGGTTCGAAGACCCGGCCTTCCATACGACGTTTTCGGAAAAGCATGGCGGCAGCCCCGACTTCGCGTTTTTCGGCGACGAAGAAGAAGCCTTCCAAAAGCTCAGCTCCGGCTTCAAGGCCGACGTGACCCATATCTGCGCGGGTTCCGTGCCGAAATTCGTCGAATCGGGCCTGGTGGAGCCATGGGACCTGTCCCGCATCCCCAACTGGGAAAACCTGAATACCGACCTCGTGGGCCAAGACATCTCGGGGGACCAAGACGTCTTCTTCGTGCCGACCGATTACGGCTCCACCGCGATTGCCTACAATGCAGATGAGGTGCCCGCCGAAGACGTGGCCAGCCTCGACGTGTTCCTGAACCCCAAATACCAAGGCCGCATGGCGCTGCCCGACAATGTCGATGACGCCTATGCTCTGGGCTACCTCGCCACCGGCACCACCGATTGGACGAACGCCACCGACGCTCAATTCGAAGCGGCCACCGATTGGCTGCGCCAGGCGCACCAGAACCTGCGCACCTATTGGGTCGATCCGGGTGAACTTTCGCAGCTTCTCGCTTCGGGTGAGGTCTTGGTAAGCTGGGCCTGGAACGAAACCCTGCCCGCCATGGTCGAAGAAGGCTTCCCAATCGGCTTCCAGCGCGAACCGGTCGAAGGCTCTTCGCTGTGGCTGTGCGGCTACGTCAACAATGTCGAAGCCGATGGCAGCGAAGACAAGGCCTATGACTACCTCAACGCGCTGCTGGATCCGGCCGCGACCGAGGCGCTGCTGGCCGGGGGCTGGGGCCAGTCCAACGATGCCGCCCTTAGCGCCCTGGGCGATGAAGCCCTGATTGAAGTGGGCCTGGGCCCTGTCGATGCGCCCGTCCTGGCGCAGCTTCCCATGGCGGGTGAGTTGCGCCAGAAGCAGGCGGAAGCATTCGAGCGGATCAAGGCGGGCTTCTGAACCGCGTTGCCCTGGAATGGCTGGCGCAAATTGCAGATCGCCCGCCATTCCAGGCACGAGCCTTGCCCAAGAATATTCGCGGCATCGCGTCAAGCTCCATGAGCGGCGGTCAAGCTTCATAATCTGGCGGGCGCAGATCCCCCGCCAGCCCATCCCAAACCCGCCGTTTCCGTTTTCAACGCAACTGTTGCGTCACCTGCCATTGGCGTGCCGCACATGCGCGCTAGCTCTGCCGCACAGGCACAGAGGGAACGGCACATGGATATCCTCGCGATCATCGACTTCATCCTGGCGTTGGTGACAATTGGCTTCGGCGCCGCTGGCTGGCTCGCCCCCGGCTGGACGATGGAAAAGGTGGGCCTGGAAGATACCGGCTCCACCATGGGCTTGTCGGAAGTGCGGGCCGCATCCGGCGCTCTCTTTGTGGTCGCAGGCATCGCCGCCATCTGGATCGGGACGCCCACCGCCTATGCCATGCTGGGCTTCGTCTGGTTGGGCGGCGCACTTGGCCGCGGCACATCCCTGGTTGTCGACGGCACTTCGACCCGCAAATGGGGCTTCTTCACCACCGAAATCGCGGTGGGGCTGGCGCTGGTCGGCCTCAACCTCGGATGGGGTTAGGCCTGCGACCCCCCTTGATCGGCGCCGCCGTCCAGCATAGATATCGAACGTTCCCTTGGGGACTATGGCGATAAACGCACCCATAATAAGCGGATCGGACCCGGGGGCGGTACCCGGCGGCTCCACCATCATCCCGTCGTTGGCGGAACATGGGGCCGAAATAGGATCGACGAACGTGTAAAAGGGCCAGCTTTCGCTCGGTGAGATACCACCGTTATCGGTTCATTTTGTACAGTTGCCAACGACAACCGTGCTCCGGTCGCGCTGGCTGCGTAAGCAGTCCGCAAGATCGAAATCTTAAGCCCTTGCGCCTAGCCGCGTAAGGCGGGGTTCGCAGGCACCTGGCAACAGAAGCCTGCATTCTCTTTTCTGACCCTTAAACATTTGAAATACAGTCATTTCTCTTTTCCATTTTTCAATTGTTTTACAATCTGTCGATTTGGACGTTCTCCAAGTTCCCTCAAGATCGCCTGCCCACTGGCCTTTCGATCAGCATGACGACTATAGTGGGTGACCATCTCAACTGACATTCCGACCATGTCGCTGATCTGCTCGGCGGAGTATCCACCTGTACGCAATCGGATCACCGCGTTGGCTCGCAAGCCGTGGGGCACCGCACCAGCCAGGATCGGGTGCTTGGCCCTTTCCCTATTAAACGCCTTCCACATCTGATTCGTACTGAAAGGCTTGCCCTGGCTCCTCCCGCCTTCCTGCAAAAGAAACGGGCCAGGACGCCGATCCCAAGTCGTCATTTCCGACTTCAGCTCTGGGAAGATTGGACACCAAGGCTGAGCCCCGGTTTTCTTTTGCGTGAGCCTAAAGCCGCCTTCATCTTCATCGGTAGGAGACAAGCGAACAACGTCACTGATCCTTTGACCCGTGTAGCGGCTGAGGAAGAAGAAGCGCCGCAACATACCAGTGAAGTGTTCTGCCGCGTACGCAAGTTGTTCTTCCGTCCACGGCTTGTGCCCCTCGCCTTTCTCGAAGCGAACCACACCCCAAGTTGGATCATGCATCAGCAGTTCCACCGGACCGTTTGCCCAGCCACACATTGCTTTGAGCACGGCCAGGACGTTGTTCGCAGTACCAGGTCGCGTTTCCCCTAGCTGGCGGATCAGGGCGTCGACGTGGCGTGGCCGCAAGTCGCTGGCCGGCAGTTCACCCCATGCCTTTCGCACTCGCTTAAGGTGCCGTCGGTATTGGTCCTGCGTGCTTGGCTTCAGCTTTCTCGGCAACGACGGCCACGCACATTCAAACGCGTCTATCAGCGCGCCAATGGTATCCGTAGGTGTCGGGCCACATATCCCCTGAGCCTGTCGCACCGCATTCCAGAATTCAGGCGTCTGAGGATCGTCCGGTAGTCGGATGCGCTCGCCAGCGTGGGCGGTCCCCCTGCCCTCCTGATAGTAGAAGTATTCGCGGCCGCCGGACCGGACCCGGTGGACGTGGCGAGGCAGAGATACCTCAGACATTGCTCAGCCCGTCCATGAAGGGGTCTGCGCCTGCCTCCGTCTGCCGACGAAGATCGGCGTCCACCTCGGCCCAGCACCAACGCACCGACCCGCCCCGCTTGATGGGCTTCGGTAACAGGCCGCGCTGGACGTAGCTGTCCACCGTGGACTCCGACATGTCGAGTTCCGCGGCCAGGGTTGCCTTGGATACATAGGACGGAGGCCGGGGGCTCAGGATCGTCCGGGGCATTGATACGCTCCATCGCTCAGGCGGATTGCGGGGGTGCGACGCTCCATCGTCATGCCGTCTCCGGCTCAGTGAGAGGGAACGGTTTCAGAACGATTTCCGGCAATGGATCCTCTTCATCGGCAAGGATGACCTTGGCGATCCGGAACAGAGTTATGCAGTCCATTGAAGAACTAACATCCAGCCCCCCGAAGTAAGGCATGTTCTGAATTGCCGGCACGTTGTCGTCGGAAGTCCAGGAGCTGAGAAATGAATACGATCTCTCTTGGCGGTCATCCTCGGGACCAAGCCATTCGACAATCTCCGCAGAAGAAAAGCCGATCCGCATCGCCACAGTCCACGATCTCTCCTCGACTTCGTCCCACGTCTCCGACTTCAGGCGCTCCAAAAGCAGCGCAAGCGCATCTTGAAAGGTGGCGTCCTTTTTCTTCTTCGGATCACACAGAAGCTTGGCGAAATGCGTCAATCGACCAACGCCAGTGGCAGGACTGTCCGGACTCGCCATAATGGCGATCAAGAACGCTGCAAGGCTCTTGGCGCTCATATGCGGCGCACTTTTGCCCCTTCCGCCCTTCTCAACATGCTCCGCTTCGCGCAGCAGGCGTGCGAACATCTTCATTTTGGGTTCCGGCCTGTTAAGGACGTCAGCCAAGTATGTCGCCGTTTGCCCAAGATGCATGCTGCAGCTCCACCACACTTTCATTGGCTAATATCACCAATGGAGGCATGCTGCAACTCCATTAGGCAATCGAGCCAATGGTCATCGGGCTGATGTGGTTTGTCGGCCGTTGTCCCGCTCGACCCTGCTAGGATTGCGGAGGATGTCTGCGATGCGGTCAAGCTGGCGCGTGGCACGGTGCATGGCGTACGCCACACGATCCGCCAGATACAAAGCAGCATCGCGGGGCCGGCCCTCTTCATCCAATTCGCCGTCCTTCACCAACGCCTCAAGCGCATAAGACAGGTGCAAGGCTTCCTCGATGCCCTCGGGGTAATTGTCGCCGTTCGGGTGCATGAGCTTGAGCGCAGCGCGGATCACCTCGGGCGGATCGCTGGGCAAGCTGTCCAGATACGCCGCTTGGCGATCCCGTAGAGCTTGGGTGCCCTCGATGTGTTTGCGGAAGATGGACTCGCCGCAAAGGGCGTAACCATTGGCGGCTTTGTTCTGCCAATTGGTCACTGGTTTGACGGGGCGAGCTTCATCGTTCGCGCGGGCGCGTTCATCGGTCATTGTCTGGGTCTCCAATTGTGGTATTGTCCTTTTGCGGACATAGCAGAATGTCCGATAGCGGACAAGAACAGATGACAACACCGGATCAACTTCGGGGCGCTAGGGCCATGCTCGGGCTCGCGCAAGCAGATGTTGCGGTCATGACGGGGAAGACCACAAAGACAATTCGGCGCGCCGAGACCGATGCAGGGTCTGTCGCAGCAGATACGGTCGCCGCGATCCGCGCGGCTCTTGAAGCAGCGGGAGTCCAGTTCATTGACGAGAACGGTGGCGGGCCGGGCGTAAGGCTGGTTAAATGAAAAAAGCTGAGGCCGAACGAGGGGTTCGATATCTGTGCGGAGTTTGGGCCGAGGAAAAGGGCCTGAACATCGAGCCAGATGAATTGCCCAATTTCAGCGAGTTCTACCGATGGCTCCAAGACAACCACCCTAGCTACCTAGATTTTCGTGACTCCGTAGGCGTTCGATACACCGTTGAGATGTGGTTCGATGAAGAGTTTCGACAGACTTGGAGAAACTAATGCGCGCCACGCCCCAAAAGTGAAAAGGCCGCGCGCTGTCGGGGTTTTTCGGCACTCACCGACTGATCCGAGGCGCTTTTGGGTTGAACAAGGCGAACCTCCCCAAGGCGCGCCCTGCCTATTCCTTCCAGTCCACCATTCGCATGGCCGCGGAGACGTCGCCCGGCGGAATGCCCGCTTCTTTTGCCTCAACCATCGCCTTGATGATCGTGGACAGGGCACGGGCGCGTCCGCCCGCGTCGAAGGCTTGCAGCGGCCGGATCGTGTCGATCTCGACGACACTGCCCAGTTTGGCGGTTGCTTCCTCGGCCAGCAGCGCGGCGATGGGCTGTAGCGTCCACATTGCGAGCTGGCGCTGCGCTTCCCGCACCACGGGGCCGGTGGCAGCACGGTTAACGAGCGAAGGTAGGACGCCGTAGGCCATCAGGATGCCCTCACGGGCTGCTGCCAGCGTCTCAGCCGTCATGCTCTTGGACAGGTCCGGGGAAAGTTGATCTGGCTTTTGCCCGAGCTGTGGGTTCATGCCCGCCGCCGTCGCCTGGGCCACGCCCTCCATCACCAGTGTCGAGCCACGCCGCGCACGGAAGGCGCCACGCATTGAGGCCATGTCGTCGGCCCCGGTGTCCGGCAAGGGCACGATCTGAGAGCCGAGCGGGGCGTTTTCGAAGGTCTCGCCAAGGGCCGACTCCACTGCGTGGAGCATCGCGCCGGTGAGGCTGGATCGGCGCAGCGGGGCCGTGCCGATCCACGGTGTCAGGTTGTCCGAGCCGATCCGAAGGTGCAGCACCTCGGCCGCAAGAACGGTCACCGTGCGCCCGCCGCCCGCCTCGGGGATGGACAGACGATAGGCGCGTGGTTTGCCGTCGCGGGTTGTGACATCCCAATCCGTGGCCGGAACAAGGCCCCCTTCGGTGATCAAAAGGACCGCGTCCCCGTTCAAGGCGACGACGCGAGCAATCATCGCCATCGTCTGGCGGGTCAGAAGGTCGGTGCCAGACACATCCGTCATGGCAAAGCCGCCTTCCCAAAGGCTAATGCAGCTCTGTACCGTCGCGGTCAGTTCCGCCACGCCGCGCCGGCCGGATATCAAGCTCTCACGCGCGGCCATCACTTGGGCGGTGTAGCCTGACCCGCTGGACCTGGTTTCAAGCGTGCGAAGCTTGCTCATGAACCACTGGATCATCGCCACCGCCTCGCAGCTTGGACATAGGTGGAAATCTGGTTGTGTCCGGGCGGCCGCTCTTTCCATGAGCGCGCTTCGACCTGCGCCTGATGATATGCAGGACGCGCCACCGCCGACAGTTCAACCAGTTCGGCGGCGAAGATCGTGCGCTGGATCGTGCGGCCAACCTTCGTGACGCGCTCCCCATTTTGCGGCACGCGGAATCCCGGTGACAGACCCGCGATCAGCCCAGCCCGATGGGCAGCCAGGAAGTCGCGTGCCCAGGTCGTGTCAGCGACGATGCGGGCTTCGAACGTCAGCGCATCGTCGCCGTCAGAGACGTCCAGCGAACCTGCCTGGCGCGACGCAAGCGGCTTGTCGAAGTCATGCCCCGCCAGCAGGAATATGTCGCTTTCCGACGCGATCTGCGCTGCAAATGCGCGCGGCGCGATGACCTCGACCCGCCCTTCGCCCAAGCGGGCCTCGACGCCGTAGGGGAAGCGCCCTGATATCTCAGCGCTTCCGTCGCTCATTTGGCGGAGCTCAAGCCCTCCGCTGGCTCCGCCCCAGAGCATCAAGCCGCTTCTTCAACCAAGAGCATATCGGTGAGCAGCTCAAGCTGGGCAGGCCGCGCAACCGTCACGTCCATCGTGGCCAGAGCCGTGATCCGCAGCCCACCCGACTGGGCATCGCTGTAGGGGTCACGGATCATGTCGACGGCACCCCAGGCGCCGATGAAGATTGGCGCGACGCCACCGGCGGACGTGGTCAGCAGGGACTTGACCAAATCGCCATCTGGGTCGGCCAAGGCGTTCGAGGACATGTGAACGGCGCCCGCCTTCGCAACAAGGCGATCCCATTCCGTGATCGCAGTGCCGGTGATGTAGTTGTTGTCCATCTGGTCCCAGGTCTCAGGGCGAACAAGGGCCCGCACATCGGCCGGGCTCGATGCTGCATTGCCGGTCATGAACCGGACCATCGCCGCGCGGAAATTGCCAAAGGCAGAGCGCCCACCACTGAATGCGGTCGAGTTGATGCCGTAGGTCGCGGCGCCGGTCACCACGCCAAGCGGCTGACCGTTGGCGCCGGTGCCGAGGAACGCCGCCTGATCCATCGCCGCGCCCATTGCCCCGTTCATGTCCCGGCGCACTGCTTGTTCTAGCGCGGCGCCGGACTGCTTGAGCGTCTTGCGGGTGATCCGCATCTGAATGCCGAGGTTGTGGTCCGGCGACATCGCGCGATCGGTGGTCGCATAGGTGGTCGGCCCGGCCACGTTCGTCGTCTCGCCATCGGCCCAGCCCGCAGTAACCGCCGAGGTTGTCACCGGCCATTCCACCGCACCCTGATCGATGCTGATCATCTGCGCCCCCATGCGCGCCGCCACGCTGTCCGGGAACAGGCGGTCGATGATGGGGCGGGTCTGCGTCGGGTTTGGGGTGCCGGCGGCGACCGTCTCTCCGGCCCGAACTTCCAGGGCCTGCCAAGGAACGGGGATGCCACGGAAGCCACCCGCGCTCCGCAGCTCCGTAACAATCTCGGCAGTCTGGCCGTCCAACTGCCGCCCTTCATCGAGTGCAAGCGCGACCTGGCGCAGCTCGAACCCGGCCATGAGGTCGGCCCATTCCTGTTCGCTGCGGGTTTCCAGTTCGGAACCCGCGTCCCGGCGTTCGGTGTCTTCGGCGATCAGCGCGGCCCGGTAGCGCGTCTCATTCGAGCGGTATTCCCGATCAAGGTCGTCCATCTTGCGGACTTCATCCTCGGTGGCGCTGTCATTGCCGGCTAGCTCGGCGAGGCTTTGACGGATTTCACTTTGCCGCCGGGCGATCTTCACTGATTCAAGCATGCCTTATCCTTTCTGCTCAACGGGGGTCGCGTCGGGCCGCTCAAGCGACTCGACTGCGCGCCGCCAATCGCGGCGGTCTTCTCGGGGTGCGGGGTGGCCGCACTCGATCCGGGTCTTTCGGGTGTGGCAACCGGGGCAAAGGGCCTGAAGGTTGCGCGGGTCATAGGACAGTTCGGGGTGTGTCCGGACGGGCTTGATGTGATCCACTTCAAGCCGACCGCCGCAGCCACAAGACTGGCAGCGGTAGCGGTCGCGTTCCAGGATCTCGGCCCGCAGCGTCTTCCAGCGCTTCGTGCGGGTGATCTTCCGGGAATGCCGATGGTGTTCCTTGCGGATGCCGCTTTTGCTTATACCCATGCCATCCTCGCTTTCGCCTTCGGTTGAGCCGCGATGCGCGCGCCCTGCGCCACGGCGAGGACGGAAGCTGCCGCCGCGTCGATCCGGCCGGTGGAACGGGCTTTCGCCAGCTTGAGGTTATTGGCCGGGTCGCGCAGGCAGACCGCATCCGCGAATGCCGAGCGCAGCAGCAGCGACGGCCGGGCCTTCACCAGACCGTCAAAAGCAGCGCGGCGGAACCGCTCGCAATCCTCGCCGCCATCGCGGAAACCCTGCCCGCGCCAGACACACGGGGCGCGGACGCCTGCCCGGTTCAGTGCCTCGCCCAGCTCGGCCTGCTTGTATCGGTCCATCGTGATCGCAGTGACGTTCTGACCCTCAACCTGGCGCATCACCTCGGCCAGCCACGGGGCAACTGGCACCGTTTTGTCGCCAAGGACGGTCAGCTCACCACGCTCTTGCATTTCGACGTATCGCCCGGCCACGCCGTCCGCCTGTCCCCGATCCAAGAGGCTGGGCATGGACGGGAAGGTACCGAGGCATTCGAGCCGCCCGGTCTGGGGCCAGTAGAACGCCGCCGCCGTCATCGAGGCCGAGCCGCCGAGGTCGATCCCGATCACGACGCCGCCTTCGCGCGGCGGCAGGGTGTCGGTTTCGCAGTTCAGCCACTCATCGAGGGTGATCAGCAGATCGCGGGATTCGCCGGACACGCGCTCATTGCGGTTGTAGAGGCGGAAGGACGTGAGGCTGGACCCGCCGCGCGCGATTGACCGCTTGCCCTGGGCTTGCAGCCATTCCGGCGAACCGCCGATGCCGTGCGGCGCGCCGGGGTTGGCAATCAGCAGGCTTTCGAGGTCATCTGCGGGCAGGCCCGGCGCGGGCCGATGCTCTTGGACGTAGGAACCAGGTGCCGGATCGTCGATCCATCGAGAAAACGGGTGCGTGTCGTCGCTGGCGGACGTGCTGATGAGAAACGCGCGGCCGTCCCGCTTGCCGAGACCGGACAGGAGCGCGTGTTCCAGCTCATCGCCGCGATCCAGCGCCCAATGTCCGCGCTCATCGAGGATCGCCATCGTCGGAGCGCCGCCGAGAGCGGATTTGCCGTCGGCGGCGATGACGCGAAGGACGTGCCCGCCGCCGTCGCCCTCAAACTCGATTTCGAGGCGCGGGGCGCGGCGGTAGATCAGGCGGCGCTGCAGCTCAAGCGGCAACGTCTCAGCGAACCCGGCCACAAATTGCCAGATGATTCGGCCCTGATCCCGTGTCCGGGTGGCGGCGATAATCTCACGCCGGGGCTGGCGGTCCCAGACGCCGATCAGGCCACCAAGGGCAAGGCCCGCAGTGATCGCAGATTTGCCGTTGCCGCGCCCGATGCTCAGGATCGCATTGGCCGTCTCTCGCGCCATGGCGCCTTCGATGAACTGGCGCTGGAACGGGGCCAATACGACCGGCTTGCCCGCATTCGGCCCCTCGGGAATGCTCAAGCTATGCATGAAATGCATGGCTTTCTCGGCCTCGGTCGCGCCCTCCATTTCCGCGCCCTGCGCGAAAATTGAAAACTCAGGACGACGGTCCCCCTGGCCCACAGAAATCGCGGCATTGGGACCATTTCCGAAGAGGTCAGTTTGGGAGGAGGTCATGCCATGCGCTCCCGCTGATCGGAGGAACGCGAGGTGGACCAATCAAGAAACCGCTGGACGATCCGCAGGCCCGTTTCGTCGCCGTCCGCCGGCGGGAAGGCGAATGGCATCAGAAACGATTGGCTGTCCATTCCTTGCTCTTGGAAGCCCACATCGGTCAGGCACGGCCATCCGTTCGCCGCAAGCCACTCATTCCATGCAGTCTCGCGATGTGAACCAGCTTTGATCAAACACGCTTGGTCGACAGGATAGGCACACGATTGATCGCGTCGCGCGCCATGGTTCTTTACTTGGTTCCTGCCTTTATATGGGGAGGTGCAGATTTGACCCGCGTTCCGTGCAGATTTGACCCGCGTTCCATCCACTATCGCGGGTCGCGCGTGACCCGCGTCCGACTTCTGTTTCGCGGAAAATGCGACCACTTTCCCGGGGGCAAGGAAGGTGTATGAAACAGTGCGCCCGCGCGCCGTGCCGTCGGTCCTGCCGAGCCATCCAGCCCGGGTCAGTTCCGCAAGAGCCCGCTTAATTGTCGCCTCAGACACATCCAGGTGATCAGCGAGCGTTCTGCGCGAGGGATTGCATTGGCCAGTGTCGCGATTGGCGTAGTCGAGTGCCAGGACTTGCGCCACCATTCGAGTGGTAAGGCTCAGCCCGGTCGCTTTGCGTATTGACTGTGCCCATTCCTGCCGCCACGCGCCGCTCATACCTGCACCCCGCGATACCTGGCTCCGACGCGGGCCATGTGCGGCGACGTGGTCAGGGACTTAGCGTCCAGCGCTCCCCGCGCATCGTAGTGGACGGTCGCCTGATCCATGATCGCTTGGGCAATGTCCGACGGTATGTCGGACGCGGTCGATCCAAAGCCTGCCCGGTAGTCGATGATCAGGTTGCCCACCAACCTTTGACGATGCTCCGGCAACCATCGGATGTAGGGGCGCAGGCCCGACGACAGCTCGAACCCAGAGAACGCCAGGCCGTCGATCTGGATCGCGACGCCCGCACCCTCTGCAAGAGGGGCGACCGGCAATCGTAGGCTGTCGCCCAGCGTCACGTCGAATACCTGGACACGGATGTCTTGGGTCAGCAATGCGACCTGCGCGAACTGCTCAAACTCGGCCGCTACCGTCGCTCCAATTTTCCGGATCGCGGTGTCTTCGTCGTCATGCGCAACGCGGGCGTGAAGCTTCAGATCCTCAAGGACGAACGGGTCATCAGCGCTCACCGGCGAGCGATCCAGGTTCATATTCATGCGAGACCCCCCGCACCAAAACGACGCCAGATCAGAGTTTTACAAGTACCAACATCGTTCTGCGGCTGTTCGCGATTGTTCCGCGCTCTACTGTAAAACCCATGCCTTTGAGGTTGCTCAGAATACCGGCATTCAACGGGAAGCCTGCATTTCCTCCCCGATTGCGTTTTCGCTGCCCGTTTCCGACCCATCGGAAATTGCAAACAGTCCTATCGGCAATCCCGGCATGCGCCCGGCCATCTGGGTGCTACACTCCTCGGCACAGAACAACGCGCCGGAGGAGACCCCATGAAATCGCTACTGATTGCCGCCTTGCTGGCGGGCACCGCCGCCCATGCCGAGATCGAAACCTACGTGACCCTTCCGGCAGACACGCCGCCGGGCAACCTGGCCATCGGCCCCGATGGGCGCATCTTCATGAGCGTCCATGGCTTCTACGGCCCCGACCTGCGCCTGGTCGAGGTCATGCCTGACGGCACAACCACCCCCTACCCGACCGAGGCTTGGGCCAACGCGCCCGCCGGTGATGGCGACGGCCTCAACGGCGTGCTGGGGCTCAATGCCGACCGGGATGGCATCCTATGGCTTCTCGATGGCCAGGGCGAAGGCCAAGCGGGCCGCGTCATCGGCTGGAACACCCGCACCGAAAGCCTGCACGCCATCCACTATCTCGGCCAGCCCGTGTCGCGCCCCACCAGCTTTCTCAACGACCTGGCCGTGGACCGCGAACATGAGGCGATTTATATTTCCGACACGTCGGATGCGGAAAGCTCGGCCATCATCGTACTCGACCTGACGACGGGGCGTGCGCGCCGGGTGCTCGAAGGCTCGCCCTTCACCGTGCCAGAAGACATCGATATGGTCATCGATGACAAAGTCGTCGAATTGGGCGGCGCCCCCGCACGCATCGGCGTGAACCCGATCACCGTCGATCCGGCCAATGAATGGGTTTATTTTGCCCCGATGACCGGCCGTTCGCTCTTCCGGGTACGCACAACTGACCTACTCGATCACAGCCTCACCGATGACGCGCTAGCTGCCCGGGTCGAGCGCTACGGCGACAAGGCCATTTCCGACGGCTCCACCGTTGATATGGCTGGCAATGTCTACATCACCTCCATCACCGAAGATGCGGTGGGTGTCACGCGGCCCGATGGCAGCTATGACATCCTCTACCAAAGCGATGACATGTCCTGGCCCGATGGCTTCGCCATGGGCCCCGATGGCCATGTCTATGTCACCATCAACGAACTGCACCGCTCGCCCGTCCTCAATGGCGGGGAAAACGGCGCATTGGGGGAATTCAAGATCATGCGCTTCCCCGCCCTGGGCGGTGGCGTCAGCGGTCGCTAGAAGACGCCTCGCTGGCGTGGTGCGGCCACGCCAGCGCACCAGTCCCCCGCCTCCGCCCGCCAACGTACGCCACAGAGCAGACCCAACCAACAGGCCGCCGACCCCAAGCAACGCCACCATCCCGCGCCAGCCGCCTGCCCCTTCATCCTGGCCCAAATACTCAAATCCAGACCTCGGAACCCACCGAAACCTGCGTCCACAGCGCGCAGATCGCGGATCCCCCTCTTGCCGGTCCAGCGGCGGTCTGGTCTATCTTGTGTGACCGATCCTGGGGGTGAGGGAATGGACGACGTCACCGAGACCATCGATTACGGCGGCATGATGCATGACGCGATGCGCGGGCTGATCGCCCGCGTGCTGCGCCGCGTGGCCGACAAAGGTCTGCCCGGTGACCATCATTTCTTCATTTCCTTCGACACCAACCACCCGGGCGTCGAAATCGCCGACTGGCTGCGCGAACGCTATCCCGAAGACATGACCATTGTGCTGCAACATTGGTATGAAGGGCTCGACGTGCGCGAAGATGGCTTCTCCGTCACGCTCAATTTCGGTGACACGCCGGAATCGCTCAACGTGCCCTGGGCCGCCATGCGCACCTTTGTGGATCCTTCGGTCGAATTCGGCTTCCGCTTTGAAAACCGCGACGACGACGACCCCGATGGGCCCGGCGGCAACGATGACGAAGAAGCCCCCTTCGCCGACATCGAAGACGATGCCCCCCGTCAGGAAGCCGAAGTCGTCAGCCTGGACCGCTTCCGCAAGTAGAGCCGCCGCCATGGACGGCCTCGAAGACGCAGGGTAGACCGGCCCCGGACACTGGAACGGAGCCCCGACATGACCGCCACCCGCACCGAGACCGACAGCTTCGGCCCCCTGGACGTGCCCGCCGACAAGTATTGGGGCGCCCAGACCCAGCGCTCCATCTTGAACTTCCCCATCGGCTGGGAACGCCAGCCCGTGGCCATCGTCCGGGCCCTGGGCGTCATCAAGAAGGCCGCCGCCACCGTGAATGCGGGCTTCGGCGACCTGGATGCCGACCGCGCCCGCGCCATCCAGCAAGCCGCCTCCGAGGTGATCGAGGGCAAGTTCGACGACAACTTCCCACTCGTGGTCTGGCAGACAGGCTCGGGCACCCAATCGAACATGAATGCTAATGAGGTCATCGCCAACCGCGCTATCGAAATCATGGGCGGCACCATCGGCTCCAAGGAGCCGGTTCACCCCAACGACCATTGCAACATGGGCCAATCGTCCAACGACACCTTTCCCACGGCCATGCATGTGGCCATCGGCATGGTGGCCCGCGACACGCTGCTGCCGGGGCTGCGCAAGCTGCACGCTCGACTGGCCGCCAAATCGGACGAATTCAAAGACATCATCAAGATCGGCCGCACCCACACGCAGGACGCCACGCCGCTCACGCTGGGCCAGGAATTCGGGGGCTATGCCCACCAGGTTGCTAAGGGGATCGAACGGGTCGAAGCCTGCCTGCCCGACATCTATGAGCTGGCCCAGGGCGGCACCGCCGTTGGCACCGGGCTCAACACCCGCAAGGGTTTCGCCGAGAAAGTCGCCGCTGAAATCGCCCAGATCACCGACCTGCCCTTCGTGACTGCGCCCAACAAGTTCGAGGCGCTGGCCGCCCACGACGCCATGGTCATGTTTTCGGGCGCTTTGAAGACCGTGGCCGCCAGCCTCTTCAAAATCGCCAACGATATGCGCCTCCTGGGCTCCGGCCCCCGCTCGGGCCTGGGCGAGTTGATCTTGCCCGAAAATGAGCCCGGCTCCTCCATCATGCCCGGCAAGGTGAACCCCACCCAGGCCGAGGCGCTAACCATGGTCTGCGCCCACGTCATGGGCAACGATGCCGCCGTGGGTATTGCGGGAAGCCAGGGCCATTTCGAGTTGAACGTCTACAACCCGATGATGAGCTACAACGTCCTGCAAAGCATGCAGCTTCTGGGCGACGCGGCCTCCAGCTTCACCGACAACATGGTGGCGGGCACCCAGGCCAATACCGACCGCATCGACAAGCTGATGAAGGAATCACTGATGCTGGTCACCGCGCTTGCCCCCACCATCGGCTACGACAACGCCACAAAGGTCGCCAAAACCGCCCACAAGAACGGCACCACCTTGCGGGAAGAGGCCATCGCCCTGGGCCTGGTGGACGAAGAAACCTTCGACCGCGTCGTCCGCCCCGAATTGATGATCGGCCCGAAGGGCTGATCATCCGACAGAGGCAGCGGGCCCAATCAGAGGTGCTTTGATTGTTCCGCAACACAACCCTGCAAGGACATCCCGACTCCAACCTCTGCCCGTCACCTTCCGCACCGAATGCACTCGGTCCGATCCCTGATCCCCAAAACGAAGGATCACCGCAATGGCAGTCGCAATCGTCATCCGGGATTACGGCGGCACGGGCGTCCTCAAACTGGAAGACACGAAGGTCGGCCCTCCGCCGCCGGGCCAGATCCGCCTCCGGCAAACCGGCATCGGCGTGAACTTCCATGATGTCTATGTCCGCTCCGGCCTCTACCGGACGCTGGCCCTTCCCGGCATCCCCGGATGCGAGGCGGTTGGGATCGTCGAAGAAATCGGAGACGGGGTCGAAGGCCTTTCTGTCGGGGATCGCGTCGCCTATGTCACCGCCGCCTACGGCGCTTATGCCTCCCACCGGCTGTTGGCGGCAGACCAGGCCGTCCCCGTCCCCCACGACCTGCCCGATAACGTGGTCGCCACCAACCTGCTGCGCGCCATGACGGTGGAAATGCTCTTGTCGCAGGTCACGCGGGTCAAAGCGGGCGACACGATCTTGGTGCAGGCGGCTGCCGGCGGTGTCGGGCGTCTGCTGTGCCAATGGGCAACCCATAAAGGGGCGCGGGTGATCGGCACCGTGGGAAGCCCGGAAAAGGCCGAGCAGGCCAAGGCCGCGGGCTGCAGCCAGACAATCCTTTACCGTGAGGTGGATTTCGTGGCGGCGACCCGCGACATCACCGACGGGAAGGGCGTGGATGTGGTCTATGATTCCGTCGGCGCCGATACCTTCTATGGCTCACTGGATGCGCTCAAACCGACGGGTCATCTGGTGAATTTTGGTCAATCCTCCGGGCCCGTGAAACCTTTGGAGATGCCGCAACTCGCCGCCAAGTCCCTCACCGTGACGCGGCCCATCCTATTTCACTACATGGCAGAACCCGCGACCTACCGGCAGATGGCCAATGCCGTCTTTCGCGCCTTTGCGACGCGTACCCTTTCCGTAACCGCCCCTCTCGCGATCCCCCTGCAGGATGCCGCCCGCGCCCATGACATCCTGGAAGGCGGGACCGGCGGCGGAACCCTGATGCTGTTGCCGTAAAGCGGTTCTGGAAGTCCCATGGAGCAATCCCGCCCCCGTCTGGCCCATCCCGCAAGAACGGCGTAGACCTTGCCCCATGGGAAAGGTCGTCAATCTCCAACAGGCCCGCAAAGCCCGCGCCCGCGCCGAGACAGCCGCCAAGGCAGATGCCAATGCCGCGCGCCATGGCCGGACGAAGGCCCAGAAATCCGCAGAAAAGGCGGCAGCGGATAAGGCCAACCGCGATCTGGATGGGCATAAAACCGAATGATCGACGCCCGGCCCCGCAAACGCTCGCTCACGCTGCATGGGCACCGAACATCGGTTTCATTGGAGGACGCCTTCTGGCTAGCATTCGTAGACATGGCCAAACGCCACGGCCTGTCCATCAACGCGCTTGCCGCGCAAATCGACCGGGACCGCGGTGTATCTGCTGGCCTTGCCTCGGCCATCCGCGTGGCAGTGCTGCGGGACATCCAAGCTTTAGCGGAGAATTAACCATGGGTCGCTAAAGCGGAAGTATGACTCAGTCCTTTCTTCTTACACCGCGCGGGGCGGATTGGCTCCGCAATCTCTTTGCCGCAAAGGCCGCCCAGGATGGCGGCGTGATCCGGCGCAAGCGATCCGATGTCGACCGTATGGTGGGCCGAAAAGCCTTCATTGCTGAGATGCGCAGACGTGGCTTCGGCGTCGTGGAAAACAGCAATCAATACGTGATCTTCTGTAACCGCGAGGAACTCCGCCGCCTGGCCTGAGGGCGGAAATCCTTAAGTTAAGGATTTCCTGGGAAGTCTTAACTTAAGACTTCCCAGCCCCAGATGCGCGCAAAACGTCCAACACGTCCTCAGACGGCACTGCATCCGTCACGAAAGCCTCCCCCAGGCCGCGCGCCAGAACGAAGCGCAGCCGGCCATCCACGACCTTCTTGTCCTGTCCCATCAAATCAAGCAGGTCCTCCGGTGCCGGCAAATCACCGGGAATATTCCGGATGTCCCGCATCATACCCATATTCTGCAAATGGCCGCGCACCCGGCTGGGCGCTTCCTGCGAACAAAGCCCCAGCTTCGCTGATAGATCGAAGGCCAAGGCGCAGCCCACGGCCACCCCTTCGCCGTGTAGCAGTCGGTTCGAATAGCCCGTGGCGGCCTCCAGGGCGTGGCAAAACGTGTGACCCAGATTCAAAAGCGCCCGGTCCCCTTGCTCGGTCTCGTCGCGGGCCACGATATCGGCCTTCATCTGCACCGAATGGCGCACCGCTTCGCGCCGCAAATCGGCATTCCCAGCCAGCTCGGCGCCGTTCTCCTCCAACCAAGCGAAGAAATCGGCATCCCCCAGAAGCCCGTATTTCACCACCTCACCATAGCCCGCCAGAAAGTCGCGCGGCGTCATCGTGTCCAGCACATCCACATCCGCCAGCACCAGAGACGGCTGATGAAACGCCCCCACCAGGTTCTTGCCATGGCTTGAATTGATCCCCGTCTTGCCACCCACCGACGAATCCACCTGCGCCAGAAGCGAGGTCGGCACCTGCACGAACCGCACGCCCCGCCGCAAGATGGACGCCGCGAACCCCGCCAAGTCGCCGATCACACCGCCGCCCAATGCCACAACCACATCGGCCCGCTCACACCGCTGGTCCAGCAGCCAGTCGACGCAGGCGCGCAGATAGGTCCAATCCTTCGTCGCCTCGCCAGGCGGCAATTCCAGTGCGGGCGCCTCGATCTCGCCCAATCCCGTGCGCAGTACCGCCAGGTGCAGCGCCGCGACGCGGGTTTCCGTGATCACGAAGACCTTCGGCCTGCGCAAAAGCGGCGCGATTTCATCCCCCGCCCGCGCCAGCAAATCCTGGCCCACGCGCACGTCATAGGCGCGTGCCCCCAGCTCCACCCGGACGGTTTCGATCATTCCAGCACTCCTGCCCCTGCCAGCACCGCGATCACGCGGTCCACCATATCGGCGATGGCATAGGCCGGGTCGGCGTCTACCACCAGGGCGGCTTTCGCGTAATGGGGCGTCCGCTCGCGCAGCAGCTTTTCCAGCGTACCGCGCGGATCGCCCGTCATCAGCAAGGGCCGCGTCGTCTTGTGACGCACCCTTTGCCACAGCAAGTCCCCATCAGCCTTTAGCCAGACCGACACCCCTGCCGAATTAATCGCCGCGCGATTTTCTTCGCGCAGGAAAGCCCCGCCGCCGGTCGACAAGACCCCCGGCCCCTCTGCCAACAACCGCTTGAGCACTTCCGTCTCGCGGTCGCGGAAAAACGTCTCGCCATCGCGTTCGAAAATCTCCGCAATCGTCATGCGCGCGGCCGACGCCATTTCCGCATCCGAATCGCGAAACGGCACCGCCAATCGACTGGCCAAAGCAGTGCCCACCGCCGTCTTGCCGCAGCCCATCATGCCCACAAGCACAACGGGCCGCGTCAACCGTCGCGCGCCACTTACCGGCATCTTGTCGCCCATCGCCCCCATGACGCTTGCATGACGTTTCGCCTCCCCGATTGCCATCTATATCTGCGCCCGCCACAATGGGTCCAACGATAACAGGCAGGCAGGCATGTTCCGGTTCCTTAAATACCTGACGATCCTTATTATTCTCGCGGCGATTGGTCTCTTTGGTTATTCCTTCCTACTGGAGCCCGAAACCGCGCCCGTCACCACGACCATCGAAATCGATGCGGGCTAGCCTGCTGATTCTGGCGCTGGCCACCCCGCTGGCGGCCCAGGAGGCGCCCCCACAAGACGCGCCGGCCTCGGTCATTCCGTGGCTTTCGGACAGTCTGCGCAGCCCCCCGGGCGGCCCCCGCCCGGATGAGCCGCAGGCCACGCCACTCACCGGTAGCGACATTTCGGTCATGGCCCTGGGTCAGACGCGCCGCGACGCGGTGGGGCTGCTGGCGCGCAGCGTGACGGGGCTGCCTGCCGATACCTTTGCGGGCTCCACCCCCGAACGTCTGGCCGACCTGATCACGCGCCAGCCTGCCGATGCCCTGCCTGCCATGCAGGACCTCGTCCTGATGCTGCTTCTGGCTGAGTTGGACCCGCCCCGCGCCGCCGCCGACTCGGACTTGTTGTTCTTCACGCGGATCGACGCGCTTTTGCGCTTCGGCGCGTTGGACCAGGCCCAGGCCCTGCTGGAACGGGCCGGCGCGACCGATCGCCAAGCCTTCAAGCGCTGGTGGGACACCTCGCTTCTGACCGGCTTCGACGCGCGCGCCTGCGCCGCCATGACGGCCAATCCCGGCGTGGCCCCCACCCTGCCTGCGCGCATCTTCTGCCTGTCGCGTACCGGCGACTGGGCCGCGGCCATGCTGTCACTGGATACTGGTGTGGCCCTGGGCGTCATCAACGAGCGGGAGGAGATGCTGCTCGCCCATTTCCTGGACCCCGAACTTTTTGAGGGCGAACCGCCCCCTATCCCACCCCGTCCCATGACACCCCTGGCTTTCCGCCTGCTGGACGGGATCGGGGAAACGCCGTCCACCGCCAGCCTGCCCCTGGCCTTCGCCGCCGCCGATCTGCGCCCCACCATGGGCTGGAAAGCCCAGATCGAAGCGGCGGAGCGGTTGGTCCGCGCCCGCGCGCTCGACCCCAACCGGCTGCTGGCACTTTATACCGAACGGCGCCCCGCGGCATCTGGCGGCGTCTGGGACCGGGCGGATGCCATCCAGCGCCTCGACGCGGCCCTTCTCGGCGGCGATCCCGCTGCCGTGGCCGCAGCCTTGCCGAGCGCCTTTGCCGAAATGCTGGATGCGGGGCTCATCGTGCCCTTTGCCACGCTCTACGGCGAACGTCTGTCGCGGATGCCCCTGTCCGACCCCGCCGCGGCGGAGCTTGCTTTGCGCGTGGGTCTTCTGTCGCCTGCCGCCGAAACCGTCGCCCAGAAAGCCAACGCCGCCACCCCACGCGACCGCTTCGCCGCCGCCATCGCCCTGGGCGACCCGCCGCCCGCGCCGCCCGACGCCTTGGCCGCAGCAATCGCCGATGGCTTCACCGGCGCGCCACCCGACAAGCTGACGCGCCTCGCCGCCGAAGCGCGCTTGGGCGAGGCCCTGCTGGAAGCCGCACTGCTTTTGTCGGATGGCGCGGCCTCCGACCCGCAGGACATCACCGACGCTTTGGCCTTCTTCCGTTCCGTCGGGCTTTTGGACGTGGCCCGCCGGACGGCGCTGCAATTGATGCTCACATGAGCTGGATTGACATGTTCCTGGAGGCCCAGGCCGCTGAGCGGGGCGCCGCCCTCAACTCGCTCATGGCCTATCGCCGCGACCTTGACGATTACGCCGACCACCTGCGCGCCCATGGCCTGGCCGTCGACACCGCCACCCGCGCCCAGATCGAAGATTACTTGGTCGCTTGCGAAGCCCAGGGCCTCGCCGCATCGACCCGCGCGCGGCGCCTTTCGGCCATTCGCGGCCTCTACCGCTTTGCCCATGAAGAAGGCCTGCGCGCCGACGACCCTGCCATCCGCATCACCGGACCCGCAAAGCCCAAATCTTTGCCCAAGACCCTGTCCGAATCCGAGGTCAACGCCCTGCTGGACGCCGCCGAAGCCCTGGGCAAAACCCCCGAAGACCGCCTGCGCGACACATGTCTGATGCAGCTTCTCTACGCCACCGGAATGCGCGTGAGCGAGCTTGTCGCCCTGCCCGTTACCGCGGCCCGGGGCGATCCCCGCATGTTGCTGGTGCGCGGCAAGGGCGGGAAGGAACGGCTCGTGCCGCTGTCACCCCAGGCCCGCGATGCGCTAGCCATGTGGCTTGCCCATCTCGACAGCATCGATAGCAAATCCCCACAACTCTTCCCCAGTCACGGCAAATCCGGCCACCTGACCCGCATATGGTTCCATGGCCGGGTGAAGGGCTTCGCGGCCCATGCGGGCATCGACCCCGACCGTGTCAGCCCCCACGTGTTGCGCCATGCCTTCGCCACGCATTTGCTGTCCGGCGGCGCCGACCTGCGCGCCATCCAGGCCATGCTGGGCCATGCCGACATCGCCACGACCGAGATTTATACCCACGTCCTGGAAAGCCGCCTGCGCGACCTGGTCATGACCCACCACCCGCTGGCGGAGAAGTGACGGCGCCGCTTGCGTGCAAGCCGGTCCAGCCACGGGCCGCGGGCTGGCGATAAGGCGGGCCTTCCGGTGCGCTCCATGGCTGCCAGGTTCTTCCTTCGCCCCGGCGATGCACCATCGGAAGCCAAATCGCCGGGCGGGGGGGCCGCTTGTGGATAGACCGGCGCCCTTCGGGCTCGGTTCCGGGTCAGGCGACATAGCGCAACCCACCACGCCACCTTGAAGGCCACCGTCCCCGCCCCCATAACGCGCCCATGGAAACCACCATGCAGACCCTCAGCTTCGGCGCCATGTGGGGCACCGCCGCCGCCATCGTCTTCCTACTCGCGCTTTCGGCGTTCTTCTCGGGCTCCGAGACGGCGCTGACGGCTGCGTCCCGTGCCAAGTTGCGCAGCCAGGCCGACAAGGGCCAGCGCGGCGCCGCCCGGGCGCTGGCTGTCACGGAAGACAATGAGCGCCTCATCGGCTCGGTCCTTTTGGGCAACAACATCGTCAACATTCTGGCGGCGTCTCTGGCCACGGCCCTCTTCACCGCGATCTTCGGCGAAGGCGGCGTGGCCGTGGCCACCTTGGTCATGACCGCGCTGGTTCTCGTCTTCGCCGAGGTGCTGCCCAAGACCTATGCGATTTCCAACCCGGAAACGGCCGCCAGCCACGTGGCCCCCATCATCGCGCTGGTCATCCGCGTCTTCAGCCCCGTCGTGGGCGCCGTGCGCGCCTTCGTGCGCCTGGTGCTGCGCATTTTCGGCGTCGATATCGACCCCGATGCCGACATCATGTCGGCCCACGAAGAAATCGTCGGTGCCATCACGCTGGGCCACACCGAAGGGGGCGTGGAAAAGGAAGATCGCGACCGCCTGCTGGGCGCGCTGGACCTGGGCGACCGTTTCGTCGAAGAAATCATGCTTCACCGTTCAGGCATCGAAGTGGTGGATGTCGATGCCGACCCCGCCGATATCCTGGACCAAGTGCTGTCCAGCCGGCACACGCGCATTCCCGTCTTTCGCGATGAGCCCGAAAACATCATCGGCGTGCTGCACACCAAAGACCTGTTGCGCGCCATTGACCGGATCGTGCGCACCGAAGGCGGCGGGGTCGAGGCGATCACAAGTTTCGACGTCACCGACGTGATGATGGAGCCTTATTTCGTCCCCGAAACCACGACGCTCGACGACCAGATGCGCGAATTCCTGCGCCGCCACACCCACTTCGCTTTGGTCGTGGATGAATATGGCGCGTTGCAGGGCCTCATCACGCTGGAAGACATCTTGGAAGAAATCGTGGGCGAGATCACCGACGAATACGACCAACCCGACGCGCCCGTGCTGACACCGGATGCCGACGGGTCCTACCTGATCGACGGCGCCATGACGATCCGCGACCTGAACCGCGCCACCGATTGGAAACTGCCCGATGAGGAGGCCAACACCGTGGCAGGCCTCGTCATCCACGAAGCCCAGACCATCCCGACGACCGGCCAAGTCTTCAGCTTCCATGGTTTCCGCTTCGTCGTGGCCGACCGCGAAGCGAACCGGATCACGCAGCTTCGCATCCGCCCCCTGGGCTGAGCGGCCGGGGGGGGGCCGCCCCCCGGGGATATTTTTGCCAGGAAGAAGAAGGGTCTATTCGCCTGCGGTGATGTCCGATGAGGGGCGGCCGGGGCCGACCCACGGGCGCAATTTCATGGCGGCGCGGTGGTCGGCGGCGGAAGGGTGGAGGGATTCGCTGGGGTCCACCCCCACGGCGCGTCGTTTGCGGGCCAGAAAGAATGGGCCGAAGCCCCGCCACGAGCCGACGGAGGGTGCGTTCGGGTCGGCGGGGAAGCGGTCGCGCCAATCCGGCGGTAGGGTCAGACCCACACCTTCCAAGTGAGACAGCATCCAGATCAGCGGCACGTTGGACAGGGGCCGTGCCGTGCTATCGCCGCCCAATTGCCCGCCCAGATCGCCATGGCTGCCCCGAAACCAGACCTGTTCCACGCTGGCCGTGCGCAGCCCATGGGTGCGCCAGCGGTCCAGCGCGTAGGCCTTGCGGTTTTCATCCAACGCCATCGCATGGAAGCCGTGCTGCACGCATTGGCCCAGCCGGTGCGACCGGAAGCGATGCACATGGGGGAAGAGGCGCCACAAGAGCGGCCAACGGATACCCACGGCTTGCACCGTGTCGAAGACGCCCAGCGCAGTGATCTGCACCTTGGGGTGGCAATATTCGGCGTTGAAGCGGCGGCAATCGGTGTGGGTCGGGTCTTCGCGGTAATGCTCATAGGCGCGTTGCACCAAGTCGGCGGAGGCATGTTCGGGCCGCAGCAGTCCCACCCTATCGACCAGCCCCGCCAGGGCGCGCACGGCATAGGCGCCGCGAGAATAGCCCACGAGGAAGATGCGATCGCCTGGGCGCCAGCGCCAGCTTAGGAATTCATAGGCCCGGCGGATCTGGTGGTTGATACCCACCCCCGCCATGACCTCGGTCACGTTGCGCCAACCGCGCCATTCGATACCCGGCTCATAATAGATACAATGCTCGGTTTCGCGGTCGAGCAGCCGGTAGATCAGCCCGATGGATGTCTCATAGCCCGGTTGCAGCGATGACAGCGTCCCATCCAGAAGCACCACGTGGACGCGGGCGCGCGGAACGGGCCGTTCGATCCCCGCCGGGCCGCGCCGGAACAGGCGCCGGAGGCGGCTACTCAGCGGCAATCGGCCCTTGTTCCTGCATCATCGCCCAGACCCGCGCCGGCGTGAACGGCATATCCACCTTGGTGATGCCCAGCGGGCGCAGCGCATCGGCAGCGGCATTTCCCACAGCGGCCATGGCCCCCACGGTGCCCGCTTCGCCGCAGCCCTTCATCCCCAGCACATTGGCCGTGGACGGGACGGGTTCCGAATAGAACGCGATCATGGGCACAGCCTGCGCCCGCGGCATCCCGTAGTCCATGAACGACGCCGTGAGCAATTGGCCATCTTCGTCGTAGACCACATGTTCCGTGACCGCCTGCCCGATGCCCTGGGCCACCCCGCCATGGACCTGGCCTTCGGCCAGCATGGGGTTCATCAGGTTTCCGAAATCATCCACAACGGTGTATTTCACCACCTCCAGGTTCCCGGTGTCGCGGTCGATTTCGACTTCGCACAAATGGCAGCCATTTGGAAAACTGCGCGCCGGCAGCGTCGCCTTCTCACGAATCTTCAACAGATCGTCGCGACCCGCCTCGCGCGCGGCAGCGGCGGCTTCAATCACCTTCATGACACGATTAGAGCCTGGGGCGCGGAAGATGCCGTCCTCAAAAGCCACGGCGTCGACCTCCAGCAGGTCGGCCACGAAGGGGCTGTATTCCGCAATCAGTTTTTCGGCCGTGGCCCGGTTGGCGGAGCCCTGCGTCGTCACCGAGCGCGACCCGCCCGTGCCGCCGCCGGTCGCGATGCGATCACTGTCGCCTTGCACGATATCGACGAGGTCGGGGTCGATCCCCAGATCTTCGGCCAGGAACTGGCGATAGACCGTCTCATGCCCCTGCCCGTTGGATTGGGTGCCCACATAAAGGATGACGCGGCCCGCTTCGGTGAATTCGATCTCGGCATGTTCCGTCGGATTGCCGAGAATCGACTCGATATAATAGCAGGCGCCCAGCCCGCGCAGCTTGCCGCGCCCGGCACTCTCGGCCCGCCGCCCGTCAAACCCCGCCACATCGCCTTCGGCCAGGGCACGATCCAGCACGCGGTCGAAATCACCCACGTCATAGGTCTCGCCCATGGCGCTGGCATAGGGGAACTGATGGGCCTTGATGAAGCTGCGCCGCCGCAACTCGAACCGGTCCACCCCAAGCTCGGCCGCCGCGAAATCCATCGCCCGTTCCAGCACGTAAATCGCCTCAGGCCGCCCGGCCCCGCGATAGGCATCCACTTGCGTCGTGTTGGTGAAAATTCCGGTCGAGCGCATGTAGCAAGCCTGCACGTCATAGACGCCGGGCATCACCTTGCTGAAAAGCTCCGACTGGATGTACTGCGCATAGCCCGAATTGTAGGCGCCCAGATTGGCCACATTGGTCGAACGGTACGCCACCAGCTTCAGGTCCTTGTCGAAGCCCAATTCGGCCGTGCAAACCAGATCGCGCCCCGCATTGTCCGAGAGCATCGCCTCGGTCCGGTCCGACATCCAGCGCACGGGGCGCCCCAAGGCCCGCGCCGCATGGGCCACCAGGAAGGTCTCGGGATAGGACATGCCCTTCATCCCGAAGCCGCCGCCCACATCGGGGTTGGTGACGCGCACATCCGCTTTGTCGACGCCCAACACCTTGGCCAATTCGTCGCGCACACCCCAGACACCCTGGCCGTTCACGCAGACATGGACCCGGCCATCCACCACCTCGGCCCAGGACCCGCGCGGCTCCAGCGAAGCGCAGATGATACGGTTGTCATCCACCGTCAGCGTCACCACCCGATCCGCCGCCTTCAAGGCCGCGTCGCAAGCCGCTGCGTCGCCCTTCTCCCAATCATAGGCCACGTTGTCGGGCGCCTCTTCATGCACGACAGACCCGCCGGGGGCCACGTCCACCTTCACATCCAGATCTTCGATATCGACCTCGATGGCCTCGGCCGCGTCGCGCGCCTGGGCAAGCGTTTCGGCCACCACCATGGCGACGCCCTCGCCCACGAAACGCACCCGGCCCTTGGCCAACAAGGGGCGCTGTGGCGTGGCCCCCTTGGTCCCGTCGCGGTTGGTGATGGCCGAGGTGCCGATATGGTTGACCATGTCCGCCGCCTCGATGCTGTCCGCCGTCAACACTGCGGCCACACCCGGCATGGCCTCGGCCGCCGCCACGTCCAGACCCGCAATCCGCCCATGGGCCACGGTCGAGCGCAGGACAAAGGCGCGCAACGCCCCGGCCGGCACGCCGTCATCGACATATTCGCCACGCCCCGTAAGCAAACGGGGGTCTTCCGCACGGCGGGCGGACTGGCTCAAACCGAACTTCTCCATGGCGCATCTCCGGGGGTGTGTCTTTTGTCGTCGGGGGACCATAAGGCGCCCGGCCCCATAGTCCAGCCTTCCCCTCGGCCCGATCCCGCGCTATCCGCCCCATCGAGCCACGGAGGGCACCATGGACAAGACATTCGACGCGCAGGCGGCCGAGGCCCGCATTTCGCGCCAATGGATCGAAGGCGGCTATTTCCGCGCGGGCGCCAATGCCTCGCGCCCCGAAACGTTCTCCATTGTGATCCCGCCGCCCAACGTGACCGGCGCGCTGCATATGGGGCACGCCTTCAACAACACGCTGCAAGATATTCTGACGCGCTGGCACCGGATGCGCGGCTTTGACACGCTCTGGCAGCCGGGCACAGACCATGCGGGCATCGCCACGCAGATGGTGGTTGAACGCGAACTGGCCAAGACCAATCGCCGCCGCACCGATATGTCGCGCGAGGAATTCCTCGACCTCGTCTGGCAGCAAAAACATAAGTCTCGCGGCAATATCCGCGCTCAGCTCGAACGCTTGGGCGCGTCCTGCGATTGGGACCGCGAGGCCTTCACCATGGGCGGTGCGCCGGGCGACCCGGATGCGGCAGAAGGCGGCGGCCAGAATTTCCACGACGCCGTCATCAAGGTCTTCGTCGAGATGTACGACAAAGGCCTGATCTATCGCGGCAAACGTCTGGTCAATTGGGACCCGCATTTCGAGACGGCGATTTCCGATCTGGAAGTCGAGAACATCGAGACCCCCGGCCATATGTGGCATTTCAAATACCCGCTGGCGGGCGGCGAAACCTATGAATACGTTGAAAAAGACGAAGACGGCACCGTCACGTTGCGCGAGACGCGCGACTACATCTCCATCGCCACCACGCGGCCCGAAACCATGCTGGGCGACGGCGCCGTGGCCGTCCACCCGTCCGATGCGCGCTACGCGCCCATCGTCGGCAAGCTCTGCGAAATTCCCGTGGGCCCGAAGGAGCATCGCCGCCTGATCCCCATCATCACCGACGAATACCCCGACCCCGATTTCGGGTCCGGCGCGGTCAAGATCACCGGCGCCCATGATTTCAACGACTATGACGTCGCCAAGCGGAACAGCATCCCGCTCTACCGCCTGCTGGACACCAAAGGCGCACTGCGTGACGACGGGATGCCCTATGCCGAGGCGGCCGCCCAAGCCGCCCAACTCCGCGACGGCACGATCGGCCTGTCAGAGACCGAAATCGACGCCATCAACCTGGTCCCCGACCATCTCCGCGGCCTCGACCGCTTCGACGCCCGCAAGCGCGTCGTCGACGAGATCACCGCCGAAGGCCTCGCCGTGATGACCACGGCCGACGACCCGCGCCTGGGCAGACCCTCAAAAGGTAGGGTGGGTGACAACCCACCATCCGCCGCCGATGAGGGCGCGCCAGCACCCGAGGACGCGCCCGTCTCGCTCGTCGAATCCAAACCCATCATGCAGCCCTATGGCGACCGGTCCAAAGTCGTCATCGAGCCCATGCTGACCGACCAATGGTTTGTCGACACCGACAAAATCGTCGGCCCCGCCATCGAGGCGGTCGAAACCGGCACCACCCGCATCCTTCCGGATGCCGACAAGAAGGTCTACTTCCACTGGCTCCGCAACATCGAACCCTGGTGCATCTCGCGGCAACTCTGGTGGGGCCACCGGATCCCGGTTTGGTATGGTCCTGTCGTCTCCAGTGATGGCCAGCACTACACTGTCGACACTTCAAGTGATGGACATTCTCCCTACACGAAGGCCTTTTGCTCAACTTCAGAGGAAGGTGCGATCGCGAAAGCCCGAGAGTTTTACGGTCCAGATGTCGACGTGTATATCTCTAAGCCTCACGAACATATTGCTGAAACTCGACGGCGAAGCAGCCAGGCATCGATAGGCGGTGATCCAGACATGTTTATGGAGATGCAGGAGGTGGGCAAACCGCGCCGCTATGGTCTCCACCGCGACCCCGACGTCCTCGACACCTGGTTCTCCTCAGGCCTCTGGCCCCTCGGCACGCTCGGCTGGCCCGACGACACGGAAGAGTTGCAGAAATACTTCCCCACCTCGGTCCTGATCACCGGCTTCGACATCCTGTTCTTCTGGGTCGCCAGAATGATGATGATGCAGACCTCCGTCTTGCCTCAGGATACCCCCCTTGAAGCACGGATTCCTTTCAAAGACGTTTACGTCCATGCCCTCGTCCGCGACGAGAAGGGCAAGAAGATGTCGAAGTCGCTTGGCAACGTGCTCGACCCGCTCGACCTGATCGACGAATACGGCGCCGACGCCGTTCGCTTCACCCTCGCCGCCATGGCCGCCATGGGCCGCGACCTGAAGCTGTCGACCAGCCGCATCGCCGGCTACCGCAATTTCGGCACCAAGCTCTGGAACGCGGTCCGCTTCGCCGAGATGAACGGGGTTCAATTCCGTACAAATTGGGAAACGGGTTCTGAAAATGTACCCCAAAATGTGAATATCACGCTTAATCGTTGGATCATCGGCGAAACCGCCCGCACCCGGGCCGAGGTCGACTCCGCCCTGACCGCCTACCGTTTCGACGACGCCGCCAGCGCGCTTTACCGCTTTGTCTGGAATGTCGTCTGCGATTGGTATGTGGAGTTCTCCAAACCCCTTCTGCAAGGCGAAGATACTGAGTCCAAAGCGGAAACCCAAGCCACCATGGCCTGGGTCTTGGACCAGTGCATGACGCTTCTGCACCCGTTCATGCCGTTCATCACCGAAGAGCTCTGGTCCGTCACCGGCCATGACGGCATGCTGGTCCACGGCCAATGGCCCGAACACCTCACCGCCGAAATCGTTGACGAACAAGCCGAATCTGAAATCCGCTCCATCATCGCGCTGATCGACGCCATCCGTTCGGCCCGGGCTCAGATGAATGTCCCCGCCTCGGCCATCATCCCGGTCATCGCCGTCGATTGGGACGCCGCGGCCAAGGATGCCGCGACCAAAAATATGTCTCTGATTCAACGGCTCGCCCGAATCGAAGGCATCACCGAAGGTGCCGCCCCCAAGGGCGCCATCGCCGTCACGGCCAGCGGCAACCGCTTTGCATTGCCCTTGGGCGACGTCATCGACATCAATGCCGAACGCGCCCGGCTGGATAAATCCTTGGCCAAACTCTCCAAGGAAATCAAAGGTCTGCAAGGCCGCGTTCAGAACCCGAAATTCGCCGCCTCCGCCCCGCCCGAGGTGGTGGATGAAGCCCGCGCCAACCTCGCCGCCCGCGAGGCCGAGGCCGCGGTGATCCAATCGGCGTTGGACAGTCTGGCCGAGCTTGCCTGACGCGCGGGATGTCCTTCAACATCCTGATCATAGGGCAGAAAGGCCGCCTGACCCATGAGGCGGCCCTCTTCGCCGCAACCCTTCGCCACAATGCGCCCAACTGGTCCGGCCGTCTCATCGTGGCCGAACCCCAGCCCGGCCCCCGCTGGCCCGACGACCCCCGCATCCCTGCAGGACCGCAGCGTGACCTATTGGAAACCCTCGGCGCCGAAATCACGCCGTTCGAGAACCACCATTTCGGCAGCTATTATCCCAATGGAAACAAGATCGAAGGTCTTTCCGCCCTGCCCGATGGGCCCTTTCTTTTCTTCGACACCGATACTGTGATCACGGGCGAACTGGCCGATATTGCAATCGACTTCGCCCGCCCCGCAGCCTCCATGAAGCGCGAGGGGACCTGGCCCGAGATTGAACTCTATGGACCGGATTACAATGACATATGGGGCGTTCTTCATGCGCGGCGCGACGGGCGGCTCGAAGACACCTTGGACCTGACCTGGCCCGACAACCATTGGCGGCGCTATCTTTACTTCAATGCCGGTTGGTTTTTCGGCCATGACCCGCGCGCCTTCCAGAAGGCCTTTCTGGACGCCGCCCTGATGATCCGCGACGACCCGCCGGACGAGATCGTCTGCCAGACGCTCGACCCCTGGCTCGACCAGGCCGCGCTGCCCTTGGCGGTGCATGAACTGGGCGGTGGGCGGCCAGGGAACAAGGGTGGCATCAAGGATGAACTTCTCGACGGAACCCATTCATATCATTATCGCTTTCTACCGCTCATGTATGCGACGGCCCCCGACCATGTGATCGACGCAGTGGCCGCGGCGACGGCGCCCAACCCGATCAAGAAGGTTCTGAAGGATTACGAGCCGTTCAAGCGGTTTCTCTATCAACCCAAGGGTGCCAAAGCCCGCGCGCTCTTTGACCGGGACAACCTGCCCCGCAAAGAACAAGCCATTCGCAACAGGTTGAAGCGCGAAGGGCTTTGGCTGCGCTAACCCGCTCTAAAAGTTAGACAAAGCCGCATTCGCCGCCGCCGCGAACCGGTCCAGCACCGGGTCCCAAAGCTCCGACGTGTCGGCGCTGTGGTCCAGCGTCAGGCGCGCGCCGCCATCTTCGGGGGCCAGCGTGACGGTGACCCGTTCCTGCGCGCCGAGCTTCCAGTCGAGCACCAGTTTCGACGGCGCCTGAGCTTCGACAACGTTGGCCCAGACCCCTTCGGTGCCGTCGAAAAGCACCTCGCGAAGCGCCCCGCCCGGGCGCGGTTCCAACAGCACGGCCTGGGGCAAGGCGCCTTCCTGCATCGCCGAAAGCGAGACCCGCGCCACGGGCCACCAGATCGCCAAATCCTCGCAGAAAAGGTGCCAGGCCTCGCGCCGGGCAAGCCGTGTCGTCAGGCTGCGCCCGCCATGGGACGGCCCGGGCACGCGAAGCGCGCCCAGCCAGTCGGTCAGCGGCCCGGCGCCGCCGGGCGTCAGCGAATAAAGATTGCGCGTGCCGCGACGCTCCATGCTCACAAGACCCGCATCCAAAAGCACTTTTAGATGCTGCGACACGGCCGGGCGCGTCACCGGCAACGTATCGGCAATGCGGCCCACGGCGCTAGGCCCTTCGCGCAGCCGGTCCAAAACGGCCCGTCGCGTTGGGTCTGCCAGAGCGGTCAGAATGTCCTCGTGTCCCATCGCGAAAAGCTATGCCCCTAGGGCAGGCACCGGGTCAATCGCCCAGCCCGCAGGGCCGTCAGACCGGCGGCTGCGCGCCATGCCTTGAAGCCCCCGCACCGTCGCCATAGGTTCGGCCCGAACGCCCCCTGCGACAGGCGCGGACCGGGCGATTTCTGAGGCGCTGTCATGCAAGATCCAGTCAATTATTTCCAAAACAACCTCGTGCCGATGGTGGTTGAACAGACCAGCCGTGGCGAACGGGCCTACGACATCTTCAGCCGCCTCCTCAAAGAGCGGATCGTCTTCGTCAACGGTCCGGTCCATGACGGGATGAGCCAGCTGATCGTGGCGCAACTGCTGCATCTGGAGGCGGAAAACCCGTCGAAGGAAATCAGCATGTACATCAACTCACCCGGCGGCGTCGTGACCAGCGGGCTAAGCATCTACGACACGATGCAATATATCCGCCCCGCCGTGTCCACGCTGGTCGTGGGCCAGGCGGCGTCCATGGGCAGCGTGTTGTCGGTGGCGGGCGAAAAGGGCATGCGCTTCAGCCTGCCCAACAGCCGGATCATGGTGCACCAGCCATCGGGCGGCTATCAGGGTCAGGCGACGGACATCCTGATCCATGCGCGCGAGACCGAGAAGATCCGCAAGCAGCTTTACGACATCTACGTCAAGCACACCGATCGCAGCTACGAAGAAGTCGAGGCCGCGCTGGAGCGGGACAACTTCATGTCGCCCCAGGAAGCCAAGGATTGGGGCCATATCGACGAGATCGTCGAGAGCCGCGCAGAAGCCGCCGAAGCGACCGGCGATAGCTGACCTATCGGCGTCGGGTTGTCGCAGATCATTTCGGCAACCCGAACAATTTGATGTATTAAGACAACTTCGGTTACTTCACGTGGATGCGCACGTGCAGTTTTAGCCATTGTGGCTCCGGAGCGATGCGCCTAGGTTTCCAGACATCAGGCGAAGCATTCGGTGGCGCGTCCGCGTGCCACCACCCACGGACGCAGGCAAGGTCGCCTCGACGAGGAGGGCAACGATGGCCAATAACCAAGGCTCGGGCGACGGCAAGAACACGCTCTACTGCAGCTTTTGCGGCAAGTCCCAACACGAAGTCCGCAAGCTTATCGCGGGCCCGACAGTATTCATCTGCGATGAATGCGTCGAGCTTTGCATGGACATTATCCGCGAGGAAACGAAGGCAGCGGGCCTGAAATCCTCCGACGGCACGCCGACACCGCGGGAAATCTGCCAGGTGCTGGATGATTACGTGATCGGGCAGGAACACGCCAAGCGCGTGCTGTCGGTCGCGGTCCACAACCACTATAAGCGGCTTGACAATTCGTCGAAATCCGACATCGAACTCGCCAAAAGCAACATTCTGCTGATCGGTCCCACGGGCTGCGGCAAGACGCTGTTGGCCCAGACACTGGCGCGTATTCTGGATGTGCCCTTCACCATGGCCGATGCCACCACGCTGACGGAAGCGGGCTATGTGGGCGAAGATGTCGAGAACATCATTCTCAAGCTGCTCCAGGCCTCTGAATACAATGTGGAGCGTGCGCAGCGCGGCATCGTCTATATCGACGAGGTCGACAAGATCACGCGCAAGTCCGACAACCCTTCCATCACCCGCGACGTGTCCGGCGAAGGGGTGCAGCAGGCGCTTTTGAAGATCATGGAAGGCACGGTCGCAAGTGTGCCGCCCCAGGGCGGGCGCAAGCACCCTCAGCAGGAATTCCTTCAGGTGGACACGACCAACATCCTGTTCGTCTGCGGCGGCGCCTTTGCGGGGCTCGACAAGATCATCGCACAGCGCGGCAAAGGCTCCTCCATGGGGTTTGGGGCCGATGTGAAAGCACCCGAAGAACAGACCGTCGGCGAAGCCTTCAAGGAGCTTGAGCCCGAAGACCTGTTGAAGTTCGGTCTGATCCCGGAATTCGTGGGCCGCCTGCCGGTCATCGCCACGCTGACCGATCTGGATGAAGACGCGCTGGTCATCATCCTGACCCAGCCGAAAAATGCCTTGGTCAAGCAGTACCAGCGCCTGTTCGAGCTAGAGGGCGTGCAACTCACCTTCACCGAAGACGCGCTGTCGGCCATCGCCAAGCGCGCCATCGAACGTAAGACGGGTGCGCGGGGGCTACGCTCCATCATGGAAGACATCCTGCTCGACACGATGTTCGAACTGCCCGGCATGGACACGGTGGATGAAGTGGTCGTCAACGAAGAGGCCGTGCGCCGCGAGGTGAAACCGCTGCTGATCCATTCGGAAAAGACCGAGAAGGCCGAGGGCAACGCAAGCGCCTGATGCGCCATTCATGATGAAAAACGGGCGGCGCCGATCCCGGCAGCCGCCCTTTTTCTTGGCCCCTGCCCGCGCGGCCCTAGCTTCGCCTCCATGGATGCCAAAACCCCCGATCTGACCTTCCCGCCCAGCCGCGCCACCGCCTTGAAGCGGCTCACAGACTTCGCCCCCCGCGCGGGCCGCGCCTATGCCGATGGGCGCAACCATGACCTGCCGGGGCACCCCGACGTGTCGACCCTGTCGCCCTACATTCGCCACCGTGTGGTGACCGAGGCCGAGGTGGCCGCCGCCGTTCTGGCCCGCCTCAAGGCGTCAAACGCCGACAAGTTCCTGTCGGAAGTGGTCTGGCGCACGTATTTTAAAGGCTGGCTGGAACGCCGCCCAAGCGTCTGGGCCGATTACCTGCGGGGCCTGGACCGGGCCCGCGACCGGCTGGCCACCGAAAGCGGCTTGCGGCGCGGATGGGAAGACGCCTGCGAAGGCCGCACCGGGATCGCGCCATTTGACGATTGGGCGCGGGAATTGGTGTCGACGGGCTATTTGCACAACCACGCCCGGATGTGGTTCGCCTCGATCTGGATGCACACGCTGCGCCTTCCATGGGAATTGGGCGCGGACTTCTTCCTGCGCCACCTTCTGGATGGAGACCCTGCCTCCAACACGTTGAGTTGGCGTTGGGTAGGCGGCCTGCATACGCGGGGCAAGACATATGCTGCCCGCGCCTCCAACATCGCGAAATATACCGGCGGGCGCTACGACGCCTGGTCGCTCAGCCACCAATTGGCCAGCGCCGATCAGGTCAAGCCGCTGGATGGTCCCGGCCATCCCGACCCGGGCCCGATGCCGGAAGACGCCGGATGGGACAGCACCGCGCGCATCGGCCTGCTGTTGCACGAAGACGACCTGCATCCCGACTATCTGTTTGCGCGGGGGCTTCGGCCACAAGGCGTGGCTGGCTTGCTGGCCACCTCTGGCCGGTCGCCGCTGCATGTCTCCTCCAAGGTCACCACCTTCGCCCGTGCACTGGCCGAAGACGCGCTGACGCGGCAAGGCGGCACCGGCCCCGTCACGGACAACCCAGACGACATCGCCGCCTGGGCCCAGGGCTTCGACCAGATCGTCACGCCCTACGCCACCGTGGGCCCCACGCGCACCGCGCTCGACGCGCTGCCCTTCGCCACGACCCGCCCTATTCGGGCCTGGGACAGCGCCGCATGGCCCTTCGCGACGGCCGGATTCTTCAAGGTTAAGGGCAAGATACCGGTGATCCTGGAAACAATGCCACAGGATATGGGTGTCTAGCGACAGATGGGCTTCACAGAAGCGCGTGGTTAGTCTACGGTCACGTCAAGGCAGGGCCGGTCAACGGCTCGCCAAGGCATGAGCAGAGCACGGGGCGCAGGACAGTGCGACAGGCAACCAATGGGGCGGTCTCGCCCAAATTCACCATTCGGATTCTCTCTGGCGTCGCGGCGATGGCGCTTCTGGCAGGTTGTCAGGTCGCCCAGAACGGCGGCGATGCCACGCGGGCCACGCCCGCAGGCGACAGCGTTCAGCTGATTGAACGGGACGTCGAGGCGCCCGAGGTCTTCAGCGTCGAAGATCGCGGTCTTTGGGACGGGCGCCCTTCGCTGGGCGGCATCTGGGTCGCCGCACCCGGCGTGGCCGCGCCCGAGCGCGTCATCATCCGCAACACCGAAAACGGCAAGTTTGTCGTGGGTGCCCTGTTTAACCGCGAACGGGACAATCCCGGCCCAAGCTTGCAGCTTTCATCTGACGCCGCAGCGGCACTTGATGTCTTCGCCGGCGCCCCCGTCATGATCGACGTCGTGGCCCTGCGCCGCGAAGAAGTGGAAGAACCGGCCATCGCCGACCTACCCGACATTGACGAGAGCTTGGATGAAGCCACGTTGGCGGTGGACGACATCGTCGACACAGCCGCCCCGGCGACCGAAGCCGACGACTCAATCGCCGCCGCAACGCGCGCCCTGGATGCCGCCGAAGCGTCGGAGGCTGGGACCACCCTGCCCGAAGCCGCAGCGGAAACCGCCGAAGCGGCTACCGATGCCATCGGCACGGGGCTTGCATCTGGTGCCGAATCCGCCGCTGAAGTGGCCGACGCCACTGTCACCGCGGCCCAGCCGCGCCGCAACTGGTTCCAGCGTGTCTTTGGCCGCAAGGGCAACGCCGCCGCCGATGTGGACCCGGGCGCCCTTGGCGCCGCCGTGGATGAACCGGCCCCCCTGCCGGGCCAACCCGACCCGGCCGTCAGCAGCGCCGCGGTGCCAAGCATCGAAGCCTCGTCGCTTGATGGCACGCAGAGCGGTGAGAATTTTGAAGCTTATGTGCAGGTTGGCATCTTCTCGGATGAGGCAAACGCCGCCGAGGCGTCCGACAAGCTGCGCGGCTCCGGCATCCTGTCCAGCGTGGTCGAAGAAGAATCAGGCGGCAGCGCGTTCTGGCGCGTGGTCGTCGGCCCCTCCACCAACCCGGCTGACCGGGCGGCGGTTCTTCGCACGGCGCGCGATCTGGGCTTCGACGACGCTTTCGCCGTCCGCAGCTAAGGCGTAAGCGGCGCCGCGTCGATCACCGGCTTGGCGCGCTGCAGATGACAGGGCCGATATGCCGATCTTGTCATGGCGGGCCGGTTCAGATCCCGCGCGAAACATCCTAGATGGGGGCAGACGTGATGCCCCCGTCCCCAACATTCGGAGAAGCTGCCACATGCTCCGCCCTCTGATCGCCGCCCTTCTGATCGCCGCCCCCGCTTGGGCGCAGGATTTCCAGACCACCGCCGGATCGGCCATCGTGGTCGATCACAACACGGGCCAGGTGCTTCTGGCCAAGAATGCCGATGTGCCGCTGCCACCGGCATCCATGTCGAAGCTCATGACGCTCAATATGGCGTTCGAGGCGCTGGAAGATGGCCGCCTGACCATGGAAACGGAACTTCCCGTCTCCGAACATGCAGCCAGCTTCGGCGGCTCCACCATGTTTCTGGACCCCCGCGACCGGGTCACGGTCGAAGACCTGATCCGCGGGATCGTCGTCCTGTCCGGGAATGACGCCACCGTGGTGATCGGCGAGGCGCTCAGCCCCGATGGCACCGAAGACGGCTTCGCCGACATGATGACCACACGGGCCCGCGAATTGGGTATGGATGACAGCGTCTTTCGCAATGCCAGCGGCTGGCCCGAGCCGGGCCATGTCATGTCCATGCGCGATCTGGCCATCCTGGCCGAACGCTTCGTGACGGAATTCCCGCAATACTACCCCTACTTCGCCGAGACGGAATTCGCCTTCGACGGCCGCTCCCCCGCCAACCGGTTCAACCGCAACCCACTGCTGCGGCTGGGCATCGGGGCCGACGGCCTCAAGACCGGTCACACGCAGGAAGCAGGCTATGGCCTGGTCGGCAGCGCAACGCAGGGCGACCGCCGCGTGACCTTCGTGGTGTCGGGCCTGGAAACCGAAGCCGCCCGCCGCGAAGAATCCGAGCGGATCGTGAACTGGGCCTTCCTGCAATTCGCCGAAGCGAACCTGCTGCAGGACACGTCCAACCCCGTGGCCGAAGCCAGTGTCTTCATGGGCGAATTGGCCACCGTGCCCCTGGTCCCCGAAGAGGCGGTGACCATGCTTCTGCCGATCACGGGCCGCCAGGACGTGACGGGCGAAATCACCTATGAAGGCCCGCTCGAAGCCCCCATTGCGGCAGGCACGCAGCTCGCCACGCTCACGCTGAGCCACCCGGGCGTCGAGGCGGTGGAAATCCCGCTTCTGGCCGCCACCGACGTGCCCCGCGCGGGGCCCCTGCGCCGCATCCAGATCGCGGGCACCCGCGTGGCGGGTGAGGTTCTGGGCGCCGCCCTGGAACGGTTCCAGTAGCGCCCCAGGCGTCTGCGCTCCCTTGCCCCCAACCGTCGGGATGATAGGGCTGCGCCCATGTTTATCTCGTTCGAGGGCATCGACGGCTCCGGCAAATCGACCCAAGCCAAGCGCCTTGCCGCAACGCTGGAAGCGCGCGGCAAGCGGGTCGTCCTGACACGCGAACCCGGCGGCTCCCCGGGGGCGGAGGCCGTGCGCCGCCTGCTGGTCGAAGGCGCACCGGAACGCTGGTCGCCCGAGACGGAAATTCTCTTGTTCAATGCCGCGCGCCGCGACCATCTGGAAACCGTGATCGAGCCTGCCCTTGCTCGCGGCGACTGGGTCGTCTCGGACCGCTTTGCCGACAGCACCCGCGTCTACCAAGGCGCCACAAGGGGCGATCTGCGCGCACTGGTCGACGCGCTCCACACCCTCGTCATCGGGCGGGAGCCGGATTTGACCCTCGTCATCGACATGGACCCCGCCGTGGCCCTGGCCCGGGGGTTGGCACGGGGCACCGGGGAAGACCGGTTCGAGGCCTTCGGGCTCGACTTCCAGGAAAAGCTGCGCGCGGGCTTCCTGGCGCTCGCACAAGACTTCCCCGACCGCATCCGCGTCATCGACGGCGATGCCGACCCCGACATTGTGGCCACCCGTGTCGAGGCCTGCTTGTGAGGGAAGTCGACGCCCTGCCCGAGCCTGACCGCGCGGGCGACGCGCCCCATCCGCGCGACACGGCCGTCCTGTTCGGTCAAGACGCGGCAGAGACCACGTTTCTGGATGCTTGGAATGGCGGGCGGCTGCACCATGGCTGGCTGCTGACCGGACCGCGCGGGGTGGGCAAGGCCACGCTCGCTTGGCGCCTCGCCCGCTTTCTGCTGACCGATCCGCCCCGCCCTGCCGGGACCCTGGACCCGCCCCAAGACCACCCCGCCCTGCCCCGCATCGCCGCCCTGTCCGAGCCGTCGCTGATGCTGCTGCGCCGCCCGTGGGACGAAAAGGCCAAGCGCCTCAAGACCGACATCACGGTGGATGTGGTCCGGCGCCTGAACGGCTTTTTCGGCATGTCTGCCGGCGGGCGGCGCGTGGTCATCGTCGACAGCGCCGATGAACTCAATGCCAGCGCCGCCAATGCCATCTTGAAACTGCTGGAGGAGCCACCCGCCCAGGCCACCCTTTTGCTGATCAGCCACCAGCCCGCGCGACTTCTGCCCACCATCCGCTCCCGCTGCCGGGTCTTGCGGCTTTCCCCCCTCGGGCCGGACGATCTGGCCCAGGCGGTGGCGCAGGCGGGCGGCGCGTCTGAGACCGCTCAGGCGCTGGCCGAAGGCTCCGTCGGGGCCGCGCTGCAACTCTCCGAAGGCGGGGCCGATATTTATGCCGCGCTGATAGACCTGTTCGGCGCAGGCCAGATGGATCGCCCCCGCGCCCGTAAACTGGCCGATGCCTGCGCGGGCCGCGCGGGGGCCGACCGGCTGGACGCCACGCTGGCCGCCATCGATCGCCTGCTGCACCGCGCCGCGCGCGCCGGGCTGATGGGCCCGCCCCAGGACGCCCCCGATACCGAGCGTCAGGCCCTCGCCCGCCTGGCCCCCCATGACGCCGCCGCGCGCGGCTGGGCGCGCCTCTCTCAACAGATCACCGACCGCGCCGCCCATGGCCGTGCCGTCAATGTGGACCCCACCGCCATTGTCTGGGATGCCCTCGCCCAGATCGACGCCCAGGCCCGCAAGGTCTGACCTTGCGCCCGGGCGCGGCACGCCCTAGCTGCCCGCCCCATGGAACCCAAGATCACCGACAGCCATTGCCACCTGGATTTCCCCCAATTCGAAGGGGAGCTTCCGGCCCTTCTGGACCGCGCGGCGCAGGCGGGCGTCCACCGCATGGTCACCATCTGCACCAAACTGCGACAGGCCCCCCAGGTCCGCGCCCTGGCCGACGCCCATGCCCCGGTCTTCTGGGCCGCGGGCACGCATCCGATGTCCGCCGCCGATGAACCCATGGCCAGTGTCGACGACTTGGTGAGCCTGGCCCAGCACCCCAAGATGGTCGGCATCGGCGAAAGCGGCCTCGATTATCATTACACGGCCGAGACAAAGGCCGTGCAGCAGGAAAGCCTGCGCCTCCATATCGAGGCCTGCCGCCAGACGAAACTGCCGCTGATCATCCATAGCCGTGACGCCGACGACGACATGGCTCGTATCCTGGCCGAAGAACATCGGGCGGGCCCTTTCACCTGCGTCATGCATTGCTTCAGCAGCGGGGCGGCTTTGGCCGATGCGGCGCTGGATCTGGGCTTCTATCTATCGATGTCCGGCATCGCCGCCTTCCCCCGCAGCCAAGATTTGCGCGACACTTTCGCCCGCGCGCCCCTGGACCGGGTCCTGGTGGAAACCGACGCACCCTACCTCGCCCCGCCGCCCCATCGCGGAAAACGGAATGAGCCGGGCTTCGTGGCCCACACCGCGCGGATCGGGGCGGAGGTCTTCGGGTTGGACTACGCCGACTTCGCCGCCGCGACCGAAGCGAATTTCGACCGGTTGTTCTGGAAGGCGGCTTAAGGGGCGGTCTGAGACCGCATCTCTGGAATGCCGGTCAAGCTGGCCAAAGCGGTTTTCGAGACCTGCTACGGGCTGGGCGCTTGTCAGCCTTCGTGAAAGCCGGGCCAGGGAGTGGCCCGTGGATGGACCGGCGCCCTGCGGGCTTGAGCCCGGTCCGGGGGTGGCGCGGCACAGACAAAGAACTGCCAATCGCATGATGTCGGCAAAGAAACCCGAGCCCGATACCCAAGCAAACCTCACCCAAGCGGATCCGGCGGCATTCGCATCCCCTCCCGCTCTTCCATCGCGGCGATGCAGGCCTTCAGCGTTCGGTCCGCCCGACGCTCGAACCGGTCCTCCAAGGCCTCCATCTCCGCGATGCGGTCCAGCCGGAACATGCGGAAATCATTCCGCAACTCGCACCAAGCCACCAGCGTCCAGACCCGCCCCCAGAACCACAGTCCCAGCGGCCAGACCCTGCGCCGCGTGGCCCCGCCATCGGCATCGACATAATCCAACACGGTCACCCGCCCTTCGCGGGCCTGCCGGTCCAGCAGGTCCAGACGGTCCCGCCCATCCACGGCCCTTCCGACGCGCGGCGCGGCTAGGCGCGTCAGGGCTGCGCCCAATTCCTCCGGATGCGGCACCACCGCTTCGATCTTCGACAAAGCGTCACGCGCCGCATCGGCCATGTCGGGCCCGCCCCAAGCCACGACCATCCGGGCGCCCAGGGCCATGGCCGTGATTTCCGCTTCGGTCAACATCAGCGGCGGCATGTCGAAGCCCGCGCGCATCACATAGCCCACGCCCGCCTCGCCCTCGACCGGCACGCCGGAGGCGGCCAAATCGGCGATATCGCGATAGATCGTCCGCTCCGACACCTCCATCGCCTCCGCCAACCGCGCCGCCGTCCAAAGCCGTCCGGAGCGTAGAAGCTGCACCAGACGAAACAGACGGTCGGCGCGGCGCATGGGCCTCAGGCCTCGAAAAACCCGACGGAATTGCCGTCCGGGTCCGTCGCATAGAAGAACCGCCCGGCGGGGATGGCGATGGCGTCGCTGACAACGGCACCGCCCGCCGCGCGCACGCGGTCCATCGTGGCCTCCAATTTGCCGGGCGCGGCCAGATGAACGGTGTTGCCACGGCCATCGCCGCTCGGCGTCCCTTGGTAAAGATGCCCGGACACGCCCGCGCCTTCGGCATAGGGAAAGACGGCTGTCTTATCGGGGCCCATCTGCTGAACGGTCAGTTCCTTTTCCAAAACCTTTCCATAGAAGGCGCACGCGGCGTCCAGGCTGGCCACGGGGATCTCGGTCCAAACGACGGCATTGGGTTGGTCTGTCATGTCTCATGTCCTCTCTTGTGGCCGCCAAACGCAGCGGCCCCCATGGGACAAGACTGGCATACCCCTCCTGACAGCATTCTGTCAGGAGGGTGAAAGCCCCCCTTCGCGACGGATGAAGGCGACCACGTCGTCCAAACCATGTCCTTTCCCAAGCGCCGCCATCACATAAGGCCGCGCGCCGCGCGCGGTTTCCAAGTCTTGGCGTGCTTGGTCCAAGTCCACGCCCACATGGGGCGCCAGGTCCGTTTTGTTCAGGATCAGAAGGTCGGAGCGGGTCACCCCCGGCCCCCGCTTGCGCGGAATGTCCTGCCCCGCGCATGTGTCGATCACATAGATCGACAGGTCCGCCAATTCCGGGCTGAACGTGGCGGCCAAATTGTCGCCCCCGCTTTCGATCAGCACCAGATCGAGATCGGGATGCGCGCCGCGCAGATCGGCGATGGCCGCCAAGTTGATGCTGGCATCTTCGCGAATGGCCGTGTGGGGACAGCCGCCCGTTTCGACCCCGCGAATGCGGTCCGAGGGCAGTACCTGGGCGCGCATCAACGCCTCCGCATCTTCGCGGGTGTAGATATCGTTCGTCACAACGGCCATGGAAAGCTGAGGCGCCAGAATGCGCGCCAAACCTTCGGTCAGCGTGGTCTTGCCCGCGCCCACCGGGCCGCCGATGCCCACGCGCAAGGGGCCATGCGCACTCATCCCCGTGCGCCCGTCAGGCGGGGCGGCAATGCCCGGAAGGATGTGGATTGGAAGGCTTGCATCAAGGCCTCTTGCTTCAAAATTACCATATCGGGCCGCAGCCCATTCACCTGAGAACGGCGGATCAGGCCAAGCGTCCCGTCCGTGGCAACCGACCACAAAACGAACCCACAGGCCAGATGGCCGCTCGGATGTCGAAAGCCGTAATCCGCTGCGCCACGGTGCCCCCCGTCCCATTCGCAGCAAGGCTTTGCGCGCGCAGGGCGGGTGCCATCACGTCGCGAATACGCACCGCCCGCCCGGGCTTAGATCCCAGCGTATCTTCAGGTGACGAACGTCACACCTCTTCCTCCGCAAAGACCTCAAGGGCCGCGTTCAATCCGTTGATCGCCGCAGGCAAACCGCCATAGAGCGCCATCTGCCAGATCACCGCAGCGATTTCCTCTTGGCTCAACCCGGCCTTCCGCCCGCCTGCGATATTGACCTTCAGCTGTGGACGAGTCTGTCCGCCTTGGGCGGTCAGCGCGGCAATGGTCGCAATATAGCGGTCCCGCAGAGACAGTGTTTCGTCCGCGTAGTGGCGGCCATAGGCCCAATCGACGATACCCTCGGCCAAACCGGGCACCAAATGGCCGTAACGGTCCCGCAACGCATCTTCCATTCCGGGATTCATCGCCTCGGCAAGGGTCTTGCCGGTCTCATAGGTGCTCATGTTCGGAAAATCCTTGGCTGCAACGTCTCATGGGCCATGGCGTCCAGTTCGGCGGCCACTGCGGACGTGCCGGGGGGTGTTGGTGCATCTTGCGCCGCCACAGCCTCGATGACGGGATGCAGATCGCTCAGGACCGCTTGGCCCTCATGTTGGCCCAGCGGCACGAAGCGGACAGCGGCGGATACAAGCTGGCTGGCGAAGGCTTGCAGATAAAGCGCCGCGACAACCTCTGGCGCCATACCGCGTGCGCGTAGCCCCAAGATCACCGGCAAGGGCAAATCAGCAACGGGCGCAAACCCTGTCGCCGCCGTCGCCGCCCCGAAGGCGGCGCCTTGGGCGCGCATCTCCTCCCACCGCTCAGCCGAACCCGCCCGCGCCCGCAAGACATCCGCCACCCCTTCCGGCGCGTCGCCCGCCATGACGGAGCGGATGGCCCAGACATCCAAGGGCCCCGCACCGAAGCGCAACACGGCGGCGATCCAGGCCCTGACGCTTTCCACATCGCGGACGCGCCCTTCCGCCATCGCGGTCTCAAGCCCGTGGGAATAGGCGTAACCCGACACCGGGAAGGCGGGCGACAACCATTGGGTCAGGCGCAGAAGGTCAGTGGGCGTGGTCATGACCCATCGTCCGCCCGTGCCCATAGGCACCGCCTTCGGGGCGGAATGGGCGGCTGTCTTCGCTGACATCTGCGCCAAGCCCTTCCAACATGCCGCGCAGCACATGATCCGCGCGGATCACAAGGTGATCGCCACCCATCTGGCAAGGCGTATGCCGGTTCCCGATATGCCAGGCCAGACGCGGAAGATCACCGCGAATGACCAGGACAGGCTCCGCCGCCGCCTCAAGCGCGATCTGAGTCCCGTTTTCCAGTTCCAGCCCCGCGAAATGGGACAGATCGGTCAATTCCGGCAGGTCCAGCAACACGCCCTGCCCGCCCTCGCTCACCAGACGCTTGCGGCGCGCCAGACGGGCATCATAATCCAGCCGGATCACGTCTTGCGCCGCCTCGGCCTCCTCAAGCAGTCGCTCCACGCGAAGGTCCGTCATTGCACCGCCTCGATGGAGACGATGTCGAGCGTCACCGGACCGTCATCGCCCTGATATTCCGTCAAAATCGAGATGCCGAGCGCCGGGATGTGCAGAAAGACAGATCGAAGCGGCTCCATCCCCTCATCCGCGCGGATACGCTCGCCCTCCAACACATCGAACTGGCATTCGTCGATATCGGTCGTGGTGGCCTGCCCCCAATTGTCGACTTGCGTGAAGCGCAGCGTCTCGCGCCCCTGCTCCGCCTCGGCGCCCGAGGTCTCAAAGGTCAGGCCCGGCGCGGGTTTCGGCAATTCGGAGAGCGGCACTGAATACGTGATAACCGACGCGTCGCTCAGCGGAAAAAGCCCGTCGCCCGACCAATAGGCCACCCCGTAATGGCCATGTTGCAGCAGGTCGCTCCACGTGTCGCCTTCGGAGGTCCAGACCAGCCGGGTCCGGCCATCGGGCAGCCTTTGGTGCTGCTCCGTCTCGCCGTCGCTCAGCGTGACCAGAACGCCGCGCGCCATGTCTTCGGCGGTGGGGCAGGCCCAAGCCGGGGAAGCCAGGGCCATGGTGACCAGCGCCACGCGGATCATGGCTGTGCCCCCGAGACCCGATTGGCGAATTCGTGCAGACACATTTACCAAGCTACCCCCTTCAGAAATCAAAAAATACACCCCATTCGCGTGCCTATTGCAGCACATCAATCCGGTCAAAAACCACTGCGCTGCGCGGATTACCAGACGCATCCAAGGCGGTGGTTCTGACCGAGGCCCCCAGCGCGGGTACGAAAAGATGCTCATGCTCCGACGGGGCAGACCCGTCGATGGCTGTGGTCACCACGACCCTCCAGGCATCGTAGCGACAGACGCCCACATCCACCGCACCCTTGTCGAGAAAGCGTGCACGCAATTGACCCGGCGCCTTGCGATCACCGTTCACGAACAGGACGAAGTCGCTCGACCACGTGCCACGTCTGTCAAGCTGAGCCAGCCCATCGACATCACCGTCATAGTCAAGCCGCAACTCCGAGCTCGCGCTTTTTCGGACCAGAGGTGCAAGCGCGTGGGCATAGGTTGTCACGACGGTCTCGCGCGCCCCATTCCGTTCCATCGCCCGTTCTTCGCGGATCGCAGGCCCGCCCAGCGGTGTCAGACGAACGTCGAAATATGGCGCTTCACGCGTCATCTGAATTCCATCAGAAAGCGATGTCGGACAGGCCGCGAAGACCAATCCGGGGATCGTCACCATCATGGCAGCAAAAACGTAGCCGATAGCGCGCGGTCGAAACATCAGAGACTCCGGAGTCAGGTTCAAAACAGGAAATACCGCTGCGCCATGGGCAACTCGCTGGCTGGCTCACAGGTCAGCAATTCCCCATCGGCACGAACCTCATAGGTTTCCGGATCAACTTCAACATCAGGCGTCAAGTCGTTCAAAACCATATCTTTCTTCCCGATCCCCCGCGTGCCCTTCACGGGCAGCACATCCTTGGCAAGCCCCAGGCTCTCGCCGATCCCGGCATCGACCGCGGCCTGACTGCTTAAGATCACCGCCCCCCGCTCAACCGAACGGCCATAGGCGCCCCACATGGGCCGCGAATAGACCGGCTGCGGTGTGGGGATGGAGGCGTTCGGGTCGCCCATCTGGGCACAAGCGATGGTGCCGCCCACCAGCACCATTTCGGGTTTCACCCCGAAGAAGGCAGGGGACCAAAGACACAGATCGGCGCGTTTGCCCACCTCGATGGAGCCTATCTCATGCCCGATCCCATGGGCGATGGCCGGGTTGATCGTGTATTTCGCGATGTAGCGACGCACGCGCAGATTGTCGTTGTCGCCCGTCTCACCGTCCAGCCGCCCGCGCTGGCGCTTCATTTTGTCGGCGGTCTGCCAGGTGCGGATGACGACTTCACCCACCCGGCCCATGGCCTGACTGTCGGACGCGATGATCGAAAACGCGCCCATATCGTGCAGGATGTCTTCGGCGGCGATGGTTTCCTTGCGGATCCGGCTTTCGGCGAAGGCCACGTCTTCGGGGATGGCGCGGTCCAGGTGGTGGCACACCATGAGCATATCCAGATGCTCCTCCAACGTGTTCACCGTGTAGGGCCGCGTGGGGTTCGTGGATGACGGGATGACGTGGTCCAACCCGCAGACCTTAATAATATCGGGCGCGTGCCCCCCGCCCGCGCCTTCAGTGTGGAAAGCGTGGATTGTGCGGCCCTTCATGGCGGCCACGGTGTTTTCCACGAACCCACTTTCGTTGAGTGTATCGGTGTGGATCATCACCTGCACATCCATGTCGTCGGCGACACTCAGACAGGTATCGATCGCGGCGGGCGTCGTGCCCCAATCCTCGTGCAGCTTCATGGCGCAGGCGCCCGCGGCGACCATCTCCTCAAGCGGCGCCTTGCGCGATGCATTCCCCTTGCAAGACAGCGCCAAATTCACCGGCAGTGCATCGAAAGCCTGCATCATCCGCCCGATATGCCAGGCGCCCGGCGTGCAGGTGGTGGCAAGCGTGCCATGGGCCGGGCCCGTGCCCCCGCCCAGAAAGGTGGTCACGCCAGAATGGAGCCCGTCTTCCATTTGCTGGGGACAGATGAAGTGGATATGGGCGTCAAAGCCCCCCGCCGTCAGGATGCGGCCTTCCCCGGCAATGGCCTCTGTCCCTGGCCCGATGACGATGTCGACGCCGGGCTGGGTGTCGGGGTTTCCGGCCTTGCCGATCCCCGCGATGCGCCCATCGCGCAGACCCACATCGGCCTTGTAAATCCCCGTATGGTCCACGATCAGCGCATTGGTGATGACCGTATCCATGGCCCCTTCGGCCCGCGTGGCCTGGCTTTGGCCCATCCCGTCGCGGATAACCTTGCCGCCGCCGAACTTGACCTCCTCACCGTAGACCGTGTGGTCACGCTCCACCTCGATGATAAGGTCCGTATCCGCCAGGCGAACTTTGTCCCCGGTTGTGGGGCCGTACATGTCGGCATAGGCGCGGCGGGAAATCTTGGCAGGCATGAACGGCTCCTTCGGCAGTGGGGCCGAGGTTTCCCCCCACGCCGCCGCTTGTCAAACCACCCAGGCCCTGTTGCCTGAAATTCAGGCAGTCTGCACGTCCGCCATAGCCCGTATCTGCGCCCGCAGCACCTTCGCGGCTGAGCGGTAATGGCTGGGGCCCGCGGCTTCGGCGTAGCGGCCCGTGGTCCATTTGCTCTGGCCGGTCATCGGCCCGCCGTAAAGCGCGGCATCGTCTTGCGCCGAGATGAAGGCCACCAGCCGTCCGTGGGCGGCCTTCAACGCCGCGCGCACATCTTCCCAGCTCAACGTCGATTGCGCATCCCGAAGCTTGGCGTTGTAGGCCGCCAATTCCGACCATTTATAGCCCTTGGCCGGGATATGCGCCTTTCGACCCGCAGCCGCATCGGCCTGCCAACCCAGAAACAGGTCGATCCAATGGGCCCGGTGCCCCACGATATCGCGCGGGCAAAGCCCGTCTTCGCCCACCTGCGTGGCTTGGCCCCTGGGGATCTGATCCAAGACACGACACAGTTTTTCGTAATCGCACTCTGTCCGCGCAAGAAGGTCCGATTGGGTCGTGGCTGCGGGCATGGCGCGCTCCTGTGCGGATCGATCTGGCACGATGCTACAAGACCGCGTCCAAAAGGCACTTTGATCTTCGTCAATTGCCATCGCCTTCCGCGTGACATCAGGCCGGTCAGGCCGCAAAAACCCGACCGGCAGGCCCTGCTCAGCCGCTTTCCCCCACATCAAACACCGCGTCCGGCGCCACGCCCAACGCCGTCACCAACCCATTGGTCTGCATGGCCATCCCGATCACGGCCAGCAATTCACCATGCATCGCCGCATCCATGCCCTTGGCCCTGGCCGCCGCCGTGTGGCTGTGGACGCAATAGCTGCAGCCATTGGCGGTAGAGACGGCCAGATAGACCATTTCCTTGACCAGCGGGTCCAGCGCGCCGGGTGCCATGACGTCTTGCAAACGATCCCATGTGGCGCGCAACGTGGCGGGGTCATGGGCCAGGGCACGCCAGAAATCGTTGACGTAGTCGGTGTCCCGCGCAGCCCGGATCTCATCGAAGACAGCCCGCGCCTCGGGCGCGAGCGCATCGTCGCTCAGCAGTGGGACGGTCGCCACTAGACCAACGCGAAGATGCGCGCAGGCCCGCCCGAACCACCCCGATGCTTGGGCGCGCCCACCACCAGCGTGGCCCCGGCTTCGGGCACCTGGTCGAGCCCCGCCAAGTTTTCGATCCCGTAGCGGCCTGCGGGCAGCCAGGCATAATGCGTGGCGAAATCGGCCGAAGGCCCGTGATCCAGCGACAGCGTATCCACGGCCAAGGCCGCCGCTGAGGTCTGCTCCAACAGCATTTCCGCAGCCTCAATATGGAAGCCGGGGAAATGCAGCGTGCCCGCATCGTCCGCGCCGCGATAGGCGGGCTCAGCGATCTTGTCGCCCCAGCCCGAATGCATCGCCACGCAGGCGCGGTCCGGGATGTCGCCATTGGCCTCAATCCAGGCCATCAGATCGTCGGGTGTGACCTGCGCATCAGGGTTGCCGTCGGCCTTTTCGCGGATATCGATCACGCAAAGCGGGACGATGAGGTTGCCCACCTCGATCTCATCCACCGCTTCCCCGTCTTCCGAAAAATGCAGCGGCGCGTCGATATGGGTGCCGGTATGTTCGTTGATCGTCAGATTGAACAGGTTGAAGCCGCTTTCTGCGAAGTTGAACCCCTGCTCCATTGTGATGCCGGGCACCCCGAAGAAGGTCGGGAAGGTGTCGTCATAGGTGTGGGTCATGTCCCGGATCGTGCCATGCATGTCCGCTTGCGCCGGTGTCGCCGCCAATCCCGCAGCCGAGGCCGCCACGCCCGCGGCCAGCCCGCCCCGGAACACGTCCCGGCGGGACAGCATCTTGGCCTTCACGGCCTCCATCACGCAAATATCGCACATGGTCTTTCTCCGGCTGTTAGTTGATCTCACCGAAGATCATCAGGTCTTCGGTTCGCTGACGGGTCAACCGCTCCAGGCATAAGGTGCCCAGCATCGGCTGTGCCGTGCCACCGGCCGCCAGCATGGCTTCGGCCGCGCAGGCCGAATCGCGGAAGGCGATCCAGTTCCTTTGGGCCTGGCGCAAGGCATCTTCCGTGGTCATGGGCCCTTCGACATCGTTCAGCGCCATGGTCTCGTCCATCACCTTGGCGCGGGTCAGCGCCAGGCGATAGACTTGGTTCAACTCAGCATCGGCGTCTTCCCAGGCGAGAGCCGCACAATAGTTCAACTCAATTTGCGTCAGATCGCCCGCGGCGCAATCCACCTGTGGCGCCCGCTCCTCCTGGGCGGCTAAGGGCGCCGCCAGCAGGCCAAGCAGCGCCGCCGCCCTCACCGCGGATCAAGCCGGGTCAGACGACGCGCATTGGCCCGCGTGGCATGGCCGATCGGCTCCAACGCCATGTCATAGGCCTGCGCGGGCGTCTTGCCCGCCAACATCGCGCCCGTGGCGGCCAGCCCGGCACTGGCGAAGGCATTCTGCTTTTCGGTGACCATCAACCGCGTCTCACCGGCTTCAGATGGCATAACGCCCGCGATGCCCAGCATGCGCATTCCGATAACGCCATGGGCGTCCACCATGATCTGCGCGGTCTTCAATTGCAGCTGGAACAATTCGAACATTCAAAGGTCTCCCATGACCTGGCCGTTGAAGCCCACCACACGGCGCGCGCCCGACAGCGGCACCAGATGGACGCGCCGCGATTGCCCCGGCTCGAAGCGCACGGCGGTTCCCGCAGGGATATCCAATCGGCGTCCGCGTGCGGCACCCCGATCAAAGTCCAATGCAGGATTGGTTTCGGCGAAATGGTAATGGCTGCCCACCTGCACGGGCCGGTCGCCGGTATTGGCCACCTCCAGCGTGATGACATCGGCACCCGCATTCAGTTCGATTTCGCCGTCCTGGCAGATCATTTCGCCCGGGATCATGGTTCACCTCGCATCATACGCGCCCAAAAACGCTTGCCGAACAGGCCCGCCAAGGCGCCAAGACACAGCAGGAAGGCGGAGCTATCGACGCCCAGAATCGCGCACAGGACGGACGCCGCCATCAAGACGACCAACAGCGCCGCCAGATCGAATTCGTGGTCGTCCAGCGGCAGACCGTCCAGCCAGATGCTCTCCGCCCAATCCTTCAGATACCGCTCCAACCGGGGCACCAGCAGGCCTGCGCCAAGGCCGACCAACAGGTTGAGGACAATCACTCCGCCGCTTCCTTGCGACGGATCGGGTGATGGACCGTTACCAGCTTCGTGCCGTCTGGAAATGTGGCCTCGACCTGCACGTCATGGATCATCTCGGGGATGCCCTCCATACATTGATCGGCGGTGATCACATGGGCCCCGGCCTGCATCAAATCGGCGACAGAGCGTCCGTCCCGCGCGCCTTCCACCACGAAATCCGTGATCAAGGCGATGGCTTCGGGATGGTTGAGCTTCACGCCACGGTCCAGGCGGTTGCGGGCAACCATGGCGGCAAGACTGACCAGCAGCTTGTCTTTTTCGCGCGGGGTCAGGTTCATTCAGGGCCTTACGTATCGACTTGCCAGACGCGCGGCATGGGAACGCCGCGCAACGTCACGATGACCGAGATGAGCGCACGACGCAACGGCGCGGCCTCGCGTGCGGCGAAACGGACCACCAAACGCCCATCCCACGCGGATGCTGCAATGCAGCAATTCCTGTCTATCGGAGTGTTTTGGGGCGCAATCACAGGCGCGGGCACATTTTCGTGATTGGCCCCGATTTCGGCCAATCTGGCGCGCACGAGGCCCAGCGAATCCTCCGCGCCTTGGGCGGCGAAGACCAAAGTGGCAAAGGCCCGCGCCCCGCCCAAAGCCGCCGGGTCGGCCAGGACATCTGGCCCCAAGGCCAGGTGTTCTTCGTGGACAAGCCGCCCGCCCCGGCGGATGCTGCGCCGGTCATCCAACCGCGCGCGCGCCACCACCTCGCCATGGGCGGCGCGCCCCAGCACGATGCTTTCCACGCCCAAGTATTTCGCATCCGGCGCCAACTCCACCTCCGTGCGCCGCGCCAGGTGGGCGCCCTCGAAGACGATCACTTCCTGCGGCAACCAGTCGAGCCGCGCGCCCGTCCCCACCTCCAACCGCGTCGACACCTGGCCCGGCGTCTCGCCCAAGGCGCGGTAGGCCCGCTCCGCCGTTTGGGTGGCGCCCAGGGCCCGCGCACCGGGACCCACGCGCAGCCCGTAATCGAGCCGGTCGCCCCCGGTCACGCCCCCCGCCGTGTTCAAGAACACCACTTCGGGCCAAGCGGCATCGGTGCGCGGCAACATGGCCTTCGCCGCCCCCGCCTGGGCCAAATCCGCCAGCCCGCCGCGCCCCAGCGCCACATGCGCCCGGCCCTCGATCCGCTGCATCCGTCGATATGTGGTCCCGCCATCCATGGCGGCCACCCTGACCCTCAGCCCAGGCGCCCGCAAGGCCGCCGCGTGGGTATGCGAAAGACCGGGGGGCCGTCGCAGCGGGATCGGCACGTTTTTCGGCAATCCCGATTTCGTTCCGCCGAAAACCGTTATAGGCCCGCATGCATGGACACGCTGACCATCCGCCGCCCCGACGATTGGCACCTGCATCTGCGCGACGGCGACATGCTGCGCGCCGTCGCCCCCGCCTCGGCCCAGTTCGGGCGCGCCATCATCATGCCCAATCTGGTGCCCCCGGTCGTCACCGGCGCCCAGGCCGCCGAGTACCGCGACCGCATCACCGCGGCAGGCTTCGCCCGCCCGCTCATGACGCTCTACCTGACCGAAGACACCGACCCCGCCGATGTCGTCGCCGCCCACCGGGACGGCATCGTCACTGCGGTCAAACTCTACCCCGCGGGGGCCACGACGAACTCCGCCTCGGGCGTGCGCGATTTCGACCGCGTCCGCCCCGTCCTGGCCGCCATGGAAGACGCGGGCGTGCCGCTCTGCATCCACGGGGAAACCACCGATGGCGATGTCTTCGACCGCGAAGCGGCCTTTCTGGACCGCACCCTTGCGCCCTTGCGGGCGGCCCACCCGGCCCTGAAGATCACGCTGGAACATGTCACCACGTCCGAAGCCGTCCAATTCGTGCGCGGCCACGACAATATCGGCGCCACCATCACCGTGCAGCACCTGATGGCCAACCGCACCACCATGCTCAGCCACGGGATGCGCCCGCATTTCTACTGCCTGCCGATCCTGAAGCGCGACACCCACCAGGCCGCGCTGCGCCAGGCCGCCACATCGGGCGAGGCAAAGTTCTTCCTGGGCACCGACAGCGCCCCCCACCCGACCCATGCCAAAGAGGCCACGTGCTGCGCCGCGGGCTGCTTCACCGCGCCCCACGCGCTGGCCTGCTATGCCCATGTCTTCGAAGAAGAAGGCGCGCTGGACCGGCTGGAAGCCTTCGCCTCGCTGAACGGCCCCGCCCATTACGGTCTTCCCCCCAATGATGAGACGGTGACACTCACCAAGGGTCCGGCGCTGGACCTGCCCGAGCGGATTGAAACCAACGGCCAGGCCGTGACGCTGTTCGATCCGGGCCATGCGCTGCATTGGCACGTCACCGCTTAATGATGCGTTAACTAACTCTAACAAAAGGTTATTTCCCCGCGGGGAATTCCGAACCGCCCCGGAGCTGCCCATGATCCCGACCAGTTATCCCGCCGCAGACGAAATCGCCCGGCTCACCGCCCGCGCCCTGTTGGAGGTGGAGGCGGTTCATTTCAACGCGCGCGAGCCCTTCATTCTGGCCTCCGGCCTGCCCAGCCCGACCTATATCGATTGCCGCAAGCTGATCAGCTTTCCCCGCCTGCGCGCCACGTTGATGGATTTCCTGGCCGTCACCGTCATGCGAGATGCAGGGTTCGAAGCCTTCGACAACGTCGCCGGGGGCGAAACTGCAGGCATCCCCTTCGCCGCTTTCATGGCCGAACGCCTGGCCCTGCCCATGAGCTATGTGCGCAAGAAGCCCAAGGGTTACGGCCGCAACGCCCGCATTGAAGGCCAGATGACGGAAGGCCAGCGCGTGTTGCTGGTCGAAGACATGACGACCGATGGCGGCTCCAAGCTCAGCTTCGTGGAGGCCATTCGCGACACCGGCGCGACCTGCGGCCATACGGCAGTCATCTTCAGCTACGGCATCTTCCCCGAAATCACCAAGACGCTGGGCGATGCGGGCGTGACGCTCCATGCGCTCTGCACCTGGTGGGACGTGCTTGCCGAAGCCAAGCGGTCCGGTGCCTTCGACGCAGAGACGCTGGACGGGGTCGAGGCCTTCCTGAACGACCCCCGCGCCTGGCAGGACGCGCACAAGGCCTGAACGGGCACGGCTTTTCCCCCGGACTGGGCGCAAGCCCGCAGGGCGCCGGTCCATCGACGGGCCGCCCCCCGATCCGGCGATCTGTCTGGGTTTGCGCAGAGCCCCGGGGCTATTGCGGCGGCGGCAACCATAAAGCGCCATAGCGGAACAGTGGGATCGGCACGCCGCGGCCCGTCGATGGACCGGCTTGCACGCGAACCGGTTACGCCCAATCTCAACGGGAAAGGTCATGGAAATCATGAACCTGCGCCGTTCTCCCCAATGAATGTCACTTCACCCACAGCCTGCCCACAGGCCTGCGATTGTGGGGCCGCGCCCCCTCCCCTAAAGTGACGCCAAATCAGAAAAAAGCAGAGGCAGCGAAATGAACGACGTGGCGCGATTGGATCAAGGTGTTCCCGCAACGACCGACGGCCAACTGCCCCACAATATCGAGGCGGAGCAGCAGCTTCTGGGCGCGCTCCTGACCGATAATGACCTCTATGACCGCGCCGCCTCCATCGTGCGGGGGGAACATTTCTACGACCCCGTCCATGCCCGCATCTTCGATATCTGCGCCGCACGCATCCAGAAGAACGCCCTGGCCTCGCCCATCACGCTCAAGCCCTTTTTGGAAGACGATGAAGGCCTGAAAACCCTGGGCGGCCCCGCCTATCTGGTGAACCTCGCCGCTTCGGCCGTGGCCGCCTATGCGGTGCGCGACTATGCCCAGATGATCTACGATCTGGCCATCCGGCGCGAATTGATCAGCCTGGGCCGCGATATTGCCGCCCAAGCCACGGATGTGACCGTGGAAAAGGAACCTGCCGACCAGATCGTCGACGCCGAATCGAAGCTCTATGCGCTGGCCGAACAGGGCAAGTCGGAAAGCGGCTTCCAATCCTTCTTGTCGGCGATCAAACAGGCCGTGGACGTGGCCAATGCTGCCTATCAGCGCGATGGCGGGCTGGCGGGTATTTCCACGGGCCTGATCGACATGGACAAGAAGCTGGGCGGGCTGCACCGCTCGGACCTGCTGATCCTGGCGGGGCGACCGTCCATGGGGAAGACATCGCTGGCCACCAACATCGCCTTCAACGTGGCCAAGGCCTATAAGCGCGGCACGACCCATGACGGGCGCGATGGCGCGGTCGAGGGCGGCGTCGTGGGCTTCTACAGCCTGGAGATGTCGGCTGAACAGCTGGCCGCCCGCGTGTTGTCGGAAGCCGCCGAAGTCCCCAGCGAACAGATCCGCAAGGGCGACATGACCGAGGCCGAGTTTCGCCGCTTCGTGGAAGCTGCCAAGGCGCTGGAAGCCTGCCCGCTCTATATCGACGACACGCCCGCCCTGCCCATCGCCCAGCTCGCCGCCCGCGCCCGGCGCCAGAAGCGCACCCATGGGCTGGACCTGCTGATCGTGGATTACCTGCAACTGGTGAAGGCGCCCGGCACCGGCGACAACCGCGTCAACGAGGTCTCGGCCATCACCCAAGGGCTGAAGGCCATCGCGAAGGAATTGGACATCCCCGTCATCGCGCTGTCGCAGCTGTCCCGCCAGGTGGAGGCACGCGAAGACAAGCGCCCGCAACTCTCGGACCTGCGCGAATCGGGCTCGATCGAGCAGGACGCGGATGTGGTGATGTTCGTCTACCGCGAGGAATATTATAAGGAACGCGAAAAGCCGGGCGACCACCAGCTTGACAAGATGGCCGAATGGCAAGCCGCCATGGAGGCCGTCCACGGCAAGGCCGAAGTCGTCATCGGCAAGCAACGCCACGGCCCCATCGGCACCGTCGAACTTAGCTTCGAGGGCCGCTTCACCCGCTTCGGCAACCTGGTGAAGCCCTGGCAGGACGGGCGGGGCTGACTCTGAAATGACATGATAGTTTGAGTTTTTTGACAATTAGTTTGAACTTTTTGGCAGCATAGTCTGCCTTTGGCCTAACTGGGGCATCCAACGCTGCAAGAGGCACAACACCACCAATGAACTTCCTAAATAGCTGGCGATATTCGGTCTTAAACCATAACGAACGCATGGAGCCTGATCCGAAAGGCCGTTACACGGCCTAACCGATCCCCCTTTCTCCGCTCGCAACACGTTGTTTTTCAACAGAATCGGCTTATTCTGTTGAAAAAATCTGGCTTGATTGACGCCTGAGCAACTGATTCAATTCGTCCTGTGGAGAGGGATTGGCGATGATTGGACCAAGGCAGGAAGCGCAGGCAGCGCTGTTTTACGACTTCTCGCTTGAAGATCATGTTCCGCTAGATCACCTGCTGCGGTCGATTGATCGGTTCGTTGATTTGAGCAGTATCCGCGCTCATCTCGCAGACTTCTACAGCTATAACGGCCGCCCATCGGTTGATCCTGAACTGCTGATCCGCATGCTTCTCGTGGGATACTGCTTTGGCATCCGGTCCGAGCGGCGGCTCTGTGAAGAGGTACATCTGAACCTGGCTTACCGTTGGTTCTGCCGCCTTGATCTGAAAAACCGTGTTCCTGACCATTCGACCTTTTCGAAGATGTCCGTCGTCAGGGTTTTGGGACCAATAGCTGCCTAAACTAAGGGAGAGTTTGGCTCATCTTGTTGATCTGCTTATGCGGCGTGCTGGCGGTGCTGCAAGCGTCGCGCTTCGAGTGTCTTTCGTTTGATCCTTTCGCGTTGTTTCAGAATGGCTTTGTCCCGTCCGAAGTAGACGTCTGCCGGTGTGACGTTGTTCAGGCTCTCGTGATATCGCTGGTGATTGTAGTGCTCGACAAAGGCGTCGATCTGGGCTTCGAGGTCGCCGGGCAGGAAGGAGTTTTCCAGCAAGATGCGGTTCTTCAAGGTTTGGTGCCATCGTTCCACTGCCCGGCAGTGCATTGCGCAGCAATGTCACGAGAGGGATCTTACCTTGGGTTTGTGGGTGATATGGCGCACCGCGCGAGTGCTTCATGCCTTTTCCCTTCAGCCACTCAGCCAAGTCACCGGACACATAGCTGGAACCGTTGTCGCGAAGCAGGCGCGGCTTATGAACGACGTGAACCTGATCACACCCAGACGTCTGCAACGCCATTTCCAGCGTTTCCGTAACGTCCTCAGCCCTCATGTTGGTGCAGAGCTTCCATTATAGCGGTTCTCGAAAAACCTGAAGCATCAGCTTTTCGAGAAACGGTGCAACATCAGTGCGATGGCGGGACGTTTTTCGGAAATGCTGATTCAGGTTTTCCGAAAACCGCTTTAGACGATGTAGCGGCTGTAATCGTCGAGAACCGTGCTGAGATAAAACCAGCCCCAGCCCAGAACCTTGATATAGGTGAAGTCGGTCTGCCAAAGCTGATTGTTTCCAGTCGTTTTGTGCTGGAACGCATTGGCGGCCTTCAGGACGATGAAGGCGGGACTGGTGATCAGGTCATGCGCCTTGAGCGTGCGATACACTGTGGATTCCGAGACAAAGTTGGAGGGAGCGGGAAAGGCCCCGGTGGGGCGTTTCCCCCGAACAACCGTTCTTGATCCGTAAACGTCACGGCCAGCTCGCGTGGCGACAGCTCCGTTTCCTGCAGCGCCAGGTCGACACCTCTGCGCTTCACCTCATCAGGAACGCGGTTCCAGACGTGTTTGGGCTTCGGGGAATGATCCTGCAGTCCAGCCTCACCGCGCTGCAGATACCGATCATACCAGCGGTAGAAGTGAACCGCGCCGGGTTTGCCGGAGGCTCCAACTCCTGAGTAGGATGGAGCATCATGAGCAAGACGACGAACAAGTA
>CANLTZ010000009.1 GCA_947494145.1 uncultured Jannaschia sp.
TCCCGCAACAACTCAACCAACAACGTCCGACCCTCAACATCCGCCGAACGCAAAACACCATTCACCGTTAACGTGACTTCAACCATAATGTTTCTCCCTCCCAGGATTTCGATCTTGTTTGTATTGGTTTTCAGGAAAAGAGGCGGCGCAGCCAGCTCTTCTTTTCCGGTGCAGGTGCAGGCTCGGGCTGCGCTGCCGCGTCTGCGGATGCCGCCGCGGGCTCGGGCATGGGGTCCGGCGCGGTGGGCGCGTCCGCAGGTTCGGGCACGCCGCCCATCTGTTCCTGAAAGCGCGTGAAGAACTGGTCGGCCATCTTGGCGGCAAAGGCATCCACGATGCGGCTGCCAAGTTGGGCCAGCTTGCCGCCCACATGGGCATCGACTTCGTAGGAAAGCTCTGTCCCGGCAGGCACGGGGGCCAGCGCGACTTTGGCATCGCCCCGTGCAAACCCGGCGGGGCCGCCCTTGCCTTCGCCCGAAAGCGTCAGGCCATTGGGGGCGTCGCGTTCGCCCAAGGCGACATGGCCGCGGAACGTGGCCTTCACCGGACCCACCTTCTGGGTGACGGTGGCGTCGAAGCCATCATCGGCGGAGCCCGACATTTCCTTGCAGCCCGGTATGCAGGACATCAGCACGTCCGGGTCCAGAAGGGCCGCGTAGACCTGATCAGGCGGGGCAGCAATAGTGCGGGTGCCGGTCATCTGCATGTGGGTCCTCCTCGGGGGGGCAGGCTAGGATGAAGGGCGCGTGGGCGGAAATACGACCAAAGGCGCGGGGTCACCGTTCGGGCGCCTGGTGCGTGACGCCGTAGGAGGCGTGGATATCAGCGATGCGACCATCGGCCAGGGCGGCCCAGATCGCGTCGTCCACCGAATAGGCCAGGGGACGGTAGGCGAAGTGAATGCCCACCCCAAGCTGCCATTTGCCGACGGCAAAACCGGGCAGCGGCGGCTGGTGGACGCCGATGGTGTCAGAGGCGCCATGTTCGAGCTGTGACAACGGGCCCATGGCGGCCATAACGTCGCCAGCGGCCAGCGCCTCCATGGCGGCGTCCATGGTGGAGAAGCGGCGGATATTGGCACTTAGCTGCCCGCCCGCAAAAGACGTCAGGTAGAAATCGGCGATGGAGTCGTTTTCCACGGCCACGGTGTCGAAGCGGAAATAGGCGGGCACCGGCGGGTCTTCGGGATATTCGGCGCGCGCGTAGGCGATGGCGATGGCCTCGGCGGCGTATTGGCCGGTGAAGACCACCTGTTCCACCCGGCAGGCGAAGCGGCTGTCATAGGGCACGCGCATCATCACGTTGGACACGGCGCCGCCGGTGATGGGGCCGCGCCAGACGTTGTTGCGCAAGTCGGCATCCAGCGTCTCGGCGGCATCTATGAAGTTGAAGCGCGGCGCTACGCCCAGATCGGCGGCGATCAGGCGGGCGATATCCACGTCGATGCCACGCGGCGTGCTGCCGTCTTCCCAGGAATAGGGCGGGAAATCTTCGTAGACGGCGAAGGTGATGAAGCCACGGTCCTGGATGGTGTCCAGATCCTGGCCCACGATGTCGCGGCCCACATTCTGCGGCTTGGCCTGCGGCACGTAGTCTGCGCAAGGGTCCTGGGCCCGGCTCTCACCTGGGGAGAGACAGGCGAGGGCTAGGCCCAGGGTCAGGGCCAATACATGGCCCGGGGGTATCCGACGCCTGCTCACTTGGCGGCGGACAACCCGATCGTGAGAACTTCGGCCGCCTTGTCGAGCGCGGCAGCGTCGGCTTCCAGGATATTGGCGGCACGCCAGGCGGCACTGTCGGAGACAGGCGCGCCAGAAAGCGTTTCGATGCCACTGGCGATTTCGCGCAACCGGGCGGTGGCGGCTTCGGTATCGACGGTGCCTGCGGCCAATTCATCGCGCAGGCCGGACAGTTCGGGCGTTACTTCGGCCATCGCCTCATCGTCGGGCCGGGTCTCGATATAAGTGCGGATGGCCCAGGCGGCTTCTTGGCCCAGAAGCTCCCCGAAGGCGGGCATCTTGGTCGTGCCGTTCTGGGTGTAGCCCTCGCGGAAGCGTTCGACGAACCATTCGTCGCCGTATTCCTCCGCCTCCAGGAAGCGCAGGTCGGGGGCCAATCCGCCGGACACCACTTCTAGCCCGTGACAACGGGCGCAGTTCTGGTTGTAGCCCGAGGCGCCGATGCGCAGTGCTTCGGCCCAGACCTTTTCCCCGGCCACTTCGGCGCGGTAGGGGTTTTCGGTCAGCCATTCATCACCCACTGGCGGCAGGGTGGCAGTGTCAACGGCCTGGGGCGCGACGTCTCCATGGGCATGGGCCAAGCCAGCGGCGGCCATCAGAACAAGGGCGAAAGGCAGCGATCTGCGTGTCATGGTGGTCCTCCTCCGGGGTTGAGGGAGGGATATGGCAGGCGGCCTGACGGCGGTATTGGACTTTGGTGTGCCCGGACCTTCGTCGCCCTGCCACCAAAGTCTTAGTGGTGGCCCGGCGCCCGCTTTGTAGGCTGCGTTCTGGGAGGGTTCTGCATGCTGCGCACCATCATGGCTGCTTGTCTTTTGGCAGCCCCGGCTGGGGCCGTCGAAGTTGTGGTGGCGCATCTGCATGTGATCCAGCCACCGCCGCCCGTTCTGTCGGAGTTGGAGCTTCGGCCCAAGGGTTTGGGCCTGGACGGCACGCGCCTGGGGCAGGAAGATAACGCGACAACCGGGCGCTTTCTGGGCCACACCTATGAGGTCAGCGCCCATGCTGTCGAGGTCGGGGGCGACGTGGCCGCCGCCGCCCGCACCGCCCTGGCCGAGACACCCTTTCTGATCGTGGATGGGCCCGGCGATGCGTTGCAAGCCATCGCCGATCTGCCCGAAGCGGCGGGCGCGCTGATCTTCAACGCAACGGAAGGTGACCCCGCGCTGCGGGATGCGGGGTGCCGCGCCAACCTTCTGCACACCGTGCCATCGACGGCCATGCGAACGGATGCGCTGGCGCAGTTTCTGGTGCGCAAGCGGTGGGATGATCTGGTACTGGTGGAAGGCGAACACGGGCCTGACCGGGCCTATGCCGCTGCGCTGGACCGCAGTCTGGCCAAGTTCGGATTGGAAATCGAGGCCCGCAAGACCTGGGCTTTCGATGCCGATATGCGCCGCAACGCCGCCGCCGAAGTGCCGCTGTTCACGCAGGATTTCGGCGATTACGACGCCCTTCTGGTGGCCGATGAGTTGGGCGATTTCGGCCGCTTCCTGCTTTACAACACGTGGGAGCCGCGGCCCATCGCGGGCTCCGAAGGGTTGACGGCACAGACCTGGGCGCCGGTGGTCGAACAATGGGGCGCCATCCAGCTTCAGAACCGCTTTGCCGAACTGGCAGGCCGCGGGATGGAGCCGGAGGACTGGGCCGCCTGGGCCGCCATGCGCGCCATCGGCGAAGCCGTGACGCGGACGGGCACCGCCGACCCGGGCGATGTGCGCGCCTTCCTTCTGTCGGATGCGTTCGAGCTTGCGGGCTTCAAGGGCCGCCCCCTGACCTTCCGCGGCTGGAATGGCCAATTGCGCCAGCCCATTCCCATCGTCCATCCCCGCGCGCTGGTCGCGTCGGCCCCGCTGGAAGGGTTCCTGCACCAGCGCACCGAACTCGACACGCTGGGGCTCGATGCGCCCGAAAGCGATTGCACCGCCTTCAACTAAGGAGAACGCCTCATGCTGCGCGCATCCCTCATCGCGCTTTGCGCCGCCTTGCCGACCCAGGCCGACGAAATCTGGGTGTCCAACGAAAAGGACGACACGATCAGCGTCATCGACGTCGAAACGCTGGAGGTCGTGCGCACCATCGAGGTCGGCGAACGGCCCCGGGGCATCACCTTCTCCAAGGATTATTCGGTGCTGTATCTTTGCGCGTCCGACGACGACTCGGTCCAAGTGATCGACCCGGAGACGGGGAAGATCCTGCACGATCTGCCCTCGGGCGAAGACCCCGAACAATTCGTGCTGCACCCGGACGACCGGCACCTTTACATCGCAAACGAAGACGATGCGATCACCACCGTGGTGGATACTGAAAGCCGGACCGTCGTGGCCCAGATCGATGTGGGGATCGAGCCTGAGGGGATGGCCGTCAGCCCCGATGGCAAGATCGCCATCACCACGTCGGAGACGACGAATATGGCCCATTGGATTGACACCGAAACCCAGGAGTTGTTCGCCAATACCCTGGTTGATAGCCGCCCCCGCCACGCGGAATTCGTCAAAGAAGGGACGGAGCTTTGGGTGAGTTCCGAAATCGGCGGCACCATCACCATCTTCGACGTCGCCACCCAGGCGGAAAAGGGCAAGATCGATTTCGAGGTGCAGGGCGTCCACCCCGACCGGGTGCAGCCCGTGGGGTTTGAGTTCACCAATGGCGACACCCATGCCTTCGTGGCCCTTGGCCCGTCGAACCACGTGGCCGTGGTCAATGCCGAAAGCTACGAGGTGGAGGAATACATTCTGGTCGGCCGCCGCGTCTGGCACATGGAATTCGACCGCAACCGCGAGCAGCTTTTCACGACCAATGGCGTGTCTGGCGATGTGACCGTGATCGACGTCGCCTCGCGCACGCCCACGAAGACCATCAAGGTCGGCCGCTTCCCCTGGGGCGCGGCCTTCCGACCGACGGAATGAGGGAGTTCTCGAGATGATCCGCAATTTGATTGCATTGGTCATGGCCAGCGCGCTGACCGGCCCGGCTTTGGCCGATGACGACGATGATAGAGGCTTTGGCTTGGCGGGCATCCTGTCGGCCTCCAACAAGGCGGATCTGGAGCCCATTCAACTGGGCGCAGGCATCCCGCTGACCAGCGCGCCTTGGGTGTTGAAATCGGGCATGTATTACGAGTTCGAGATCCAGGGCGATGGCAGCCAGGAATTGGCGCTTGTGGGCCCGGAATTCTTTCGCGCCATATGGATCGACGAAATCGTGGTGGAGGGGTTGGAAATCCGGCCCCTGGGCCTCGACAGTATCGAATTCGATGAGGCGGGGGAGATGGAGATCGGCTTCGTCGCCATCAAGCCCGGCAGGTACTATCTGAAAATACCGGGCTCGACCGGGGAGACGCAGCGGTTGGAGATCACCATCGAATGACGCTTTCGGTCGCGGGGCTCAGCTATGCTTATGGGGCAAAGCAGGCCTTGGCGGATGTGAGTTTCGCGGCCCAGCCTGGGCGCTTTACCGCGCTTCTGGGACCCAATGGGGCCGGGAAGTCCACGCTGTTCGGGCTGCTTGCAGGGCTGCTGCGACCTGGGGCTGGTCGGGTGGAGGTGGCGGGCCACGACATGGCCCGCGCCCCACGCCGGGCCCTGGCGCAGATGGGGATCGTCTTCCAGCAGACCACGCTGGATCTGGATCTGACCGTGCGCCAGAACCTGCGCTATTTCGCGGCTTTGCGCGGGCTTGCGGGCCGCGCCGCCGATGCCCGCATCGATGCCGCGTTGGAGCGGTTAGGGATGGTTGAGCGCGCGGGCGAAAAAGTCCGCGCCCTCAATGGCGGCCACCGCCGCCGGACGGAGATCGCGCGGGCCCTTCTCCATGAGCCGGCCGTTCTGTTGCTGGATGAACCAACGGTGGGCCTGGATGCCGCCAGCCGTGCCGCCATCACTGCCCATGTCCACGATCTGGCGCAGGACGGGCTCGCCGTGCTTTGGGCCACGCATCTGACGGATGAGGTCGGGCAGGGGGATCATTTGCTGGTGCTGCACCAGGGCCATCTGCTGGCAGATGGCGGTGTGGGCGAAGTGACCTCAGGGGCGCCTCTGTCGGATTACTTCCTGGGCGTCACGGGCCACGCGGCATGAGGGCTGCGCTAATCGCGCTGCGCGCCATCGTCGCACGCGAAGCGTTGCGCTTCATACACCAGCGGGAGCGGTTCATCGCGGCCCTGGTGCGCCCCCTGGTCTGGCTGTTGGTCTTTGCGGCGGGCTTTCGCGCGGCCCTTGGCCTGTCGATCACCCCGCCCTACCAGACCTATATCACCTATGAGATCTATATCGTGCCGGGCCTTCTGGGAATGATACTGCTTTTCAACGGGATGCAATCGTCGCTGTCACTGGTCTACGACCGTGAGATGGGCTCCATGAAGGTGCTGCTGACCGCGCCCTTGCCGCGTTGGTGGCTGCTTTTGTCGAAGCTGCTGGGCTCGACCGCGATCTCCATCCTGCAGGCTTACGTTTTCCTCGGGATCGCGGCGGCCTTCGGCATCGTGTTGCCCGCTTGGGGTTATGTTGCCGTGCTGCCCGCCCTTGTGTTGGCCGGGCTGATGCTAGGGGCACTTGGCTTGGCCTTGTCGTCCTTCATCAAACAGCTAGAGAACTTCGCAGGGGTGATGAACTTCGTCATCTTCCCGATGTTCTTTCTGTCGTCTGCACTTTACCCGCTTTGGAAGATGGCGGAATCCTCGCGGCTTTTGCACGATATCTGCGCGGTGAATCCGTTCACCCACGCGGTGGAGTTGATCCGCTTCGCGCTGTACCTCGACTGGAACGGCGCGGCCTTGGGTTGGACGGTGCTGGCGACGGGGGTCTTCGCGGCGCTGGCGCTATGGGGCTATGACCCGGCGCGGGGGATGTCGCGGCGGTAGGGATGCGAGCCAGGACCGGAATCAAGCCCGCAGGGCGCCGGTCCATCGACGGGCCGCCCCCCGGCCCGGCGATTGGTTGATGTTCGCGCGAAGCTTCGAATTCCTGCGGAGATGGTTGCCATAAAGCCGCGAAGCCTTCCTGCGGTTTCGCCGAACCGCGGCCCGTCGTTGGACCGGCTTGCACAGGCCTACGACCATGGCGCCGATGCATCCCACGCCCATCCGCGCTATGCTTCCACCTCAAAGGAGATCGCCATGGCCCGCCTCGCCCTTGCTGCCCTCTGCCTGCTGCCCGCCCTCGCCAATGCGGAAACGGTGCGCAGCGAAGACGGCACGCTCAACCCACCGGAACTGAGCCTTGATGCCATCGAAGACAACATCGCGCGGGGCCATGCCGACATGATGACCTGCGCGCAGGGTTACTACATCACCAAATCGGGTCGCCACGCCTTGGCGCGGCGCCTGTTTGAGCTGTGTGCAGATGCGGGTTGGACGGGGGCCATGACCTGGATGGGTCAGATGGACAATAACGGGCTGGCCGGCGATTACGACCCTGATGCCGCAACCGAATGGGATCGCCGCGCCGCCGAGGCAGGGGACCCGGTGGGCCAGTTCAACCTGGGCCTCGCCCTGATCCGCGGGCACGGTGTGGCGCAAGACGTCGATGCCGGGCGCCGCCTTGTGGACGAAGCCGCTGCCACTGGCTTGCCCATCGCGCAGCGCATGGTCGAGTCGGGCTATGACCCCGAAGAAGTCACGCCCGATGCGGATAACTGGAAATATGGGCCGCGGTTCTGAGGGGTCGCCTCCTCACGCCCCCCGCGTCGCCGCGATCCGCAGCTTCGGGCGTCGAAGGGTCCGCGTATCGGTCACCGTGGCGGGCTTGCCGCCCAGGGTGACGATACGGTCGGCCAGGCGCTCGGCTTCGGACATGGAATGGGTCACCAGCAGAAGGGCGGCACCGGATCTTTCGCGGAACGAGGTGACGAGGGTCATCATATCGCCCGCCAGCGCTTCGTCCAGCGACACGAAGGGTTCGTCCATCAGCAACAAGTCCGGTTCGGCGGCGAAAGCGCGGGCCAGGGACAGGCGCCGCTGCTGGCCCAGAGACAATTGCCCCGGCACGTCTTCTTCGCGTCCTGCCAGTCCCACGCGCGCAAGCGTCGCGCGGGCAGCTTCGGCGCTGGCCCCCGTGGGCAGAACCACGTTGGCCAAGACGCTACGCCAGGGCAGAAGTGTGGGTTCCTGAAAGACGAAGGCCAGCTTCGGGCTGTGGTCGATACGGCCCTTGAATCCCGCGCCCAATCCCGCCACCGCGCGCAGAAGCGACGTCTTGCCCACGCCCGACGGGCCCACCAGGGCCACCGCTTCCCGCGGACCCACCCGCAGAGAGATCGGGCCCAGCACAGGGGTATCCCCCCGGCTGAGCCCCTCGATCTCGATGGACAGGGCGGGCGACATGGCTCTTAGCTGCCCGGCGTGTGAAAGGTGCCTTCGGGCAGCGTGGTGGCGTTGCCGATCAGCTCTTCGCCGCCCAGTCGCGCCATCAGCGCCAGCATCCGGCCCGCGGCCTCTTCATCCACGGGGCCAGGCGCCGGGATGCCGGCCCGGAAACCGGCCTTGAGTGCTTCGAACTGGGCGTCGTCACTGGCCCGCATGTTGGGTCGCAGGCGGTCCCATTCGGCATCGTCGCTGGCCAGCATATCCTTGGCGGCGCGGCTGGCGGCGGCCAGCCCGTCCACCAGATCGGGGTTGTCGCGCAGCATCTCACCCTTCACCACATAGCCCAGAAGCGGCGTGTTCGGGTCCAGGCCAAGCGCCTCGGCCGCGTCCGAAATGTCCACCAGCTTGCGCATCCCGCCCGCTTCCATTTTGGCCATGAAGTGCCAGAAGTTGATGGCCGCGTCGGTTTCACCCTGCAACGCCGTCTTGAAGATCAGCGGCGGGGCACCGAATACCTGCTCCGTCTCGGCGGCCAGGTTCATGCCCGTGGTCTCGGCGGCATAGGCCTGCAAGATCAGCCAGGACTTATCCAGCGGCCCGCCCGCGATGCCCACCTTCAACCCGGCCAAGTCGGCCACGCTGTTCACCGGGCTGCCCGCAGGCACCATCACGCCGCCCACGGCGCGGGAATAGGGGATGAAGACGTAATCCTTGCCCGCCGCCCGCTGCCGCGCGACCCACAGCCAGTCGGATACGATGACATCCGCCTCACCGCCCTGGAAGGCGGTGCGCGCGGCGGCGCCACCAGCCATGCCTTGCACGTCGAGGGTGAAGCCGTTTTCGGCGTCCAGGCCGTGGTGGTCGATGGTGTTGAGTTCCCAATTGACGGTGCCGTATTCCAGCACCGCGGCGCGCAAGGTGGGCAATTCCGCCAAGGCGGCGCCTGCCCAAAGGGTGCAGGCTGCGGCAATGGCGGTGATCTTGGTGATAACGGTCATGGTCGTCCTCCCAAACGTTGATCGAAGCGTAGCAGCGGAGGCGGGTTAGGGTAGTACGACCAAAGGGGCACGTGTCGTTCCGTCACGGTGTTCTGCCAGCCCGCCCCTTCGCATGTAGAAAAAGTGGCGGCGCGTCCTTGTCCAGCACCGCTGCCGTCACGCAGCCATTGGCAATCGCGCCCGTGTCGACGCAGATGCGGTTGGGTCGGTTGACGGGCCCATCGCCGGGCGTGTGGCCGTGGACGATGATGCGTCCATGGTCGGCCTCACTGTCAAGAAAGCGGGATCTGATCCAAAGCATGTCTTTGGGCTGCTGCTGGTCCAGCGGCACGCCCGGGACGATGCCCGCGTGGACGAAGAAATAGGGCGCGGCATCCTGGCAAAGCGGCAGAGTCCTGAGCCAAGCGACCCGGTCAGGGCCCAGGGCATCGGCCAAGGCCGCGGGGTCATAGCCGCCGAAGTGGAGCGACAGGCCCAGGTTGGCGACCGTCTCCTCACCCCCGTTGGATAGCCAAGTGTACCAGGCCTGCCGGTTGTCCGTGGCCAAGCATTCCAGCAGCATCGCCTCATGATTGCCCATCAGGCAGGTCGTGTGGAAGCCGTCGACCCCCACCATCAGTCGGTCAAGGACGCCCGCGCTTTCGGTGCCTCCGTCGATATAGTCGCCCAGATGGATGATCTGACCGGGGCGCCCGGGATGGAGCAGGTCATGGTGCGTGCGAATGTGGTCGTGGACCTGGCCGAGCAGGTCATCGCGGCCATGCACATCGCCGACGGCGTAGAGTACGGGTTCCATGGAACCTCTCTATTGCTTGGGCCTAAGCGGCGCGAGCCGTGTCTTTCCCTGGCCAACGCCAAAGGTCTTACGACCAAGGTCCGATTTCGGCGGATGGCGGCCGGGGCCGATACTGCCCTTGGGCCGGATTGCACCGATGCACCGGATGAGACCCGAAACGGGAGGATCGACATGACACGCTTCACACTGGCCGCGACGGCCAGCATTTTGGCTATTGGACTGGCCACCGCCAATGCCGAAGTCACGGAAGAAATGATCGCCAATGATCAGGCGAGCACCGATGACGTGCTCACCAATGGCATGGGCCGCGATCTTCAGCGCTATTCGCCGCTCGACATCCTCAACAAGGACAATGTCGCCAATCTGGTGCCGGCCTGGGCGTTTTCGCTGGGGGGTGAAAAGCAGCGCGGTCAGGAAACCCAGCCGCTTGTCCATGACGGGGTGATGTATATCACGGGCTCCTATTCCCGGCTTTACGCCATTGACGTGAAGACCGGCGAAGAGATCTGGCAATACGATGCCCGCCTGCCCGAAGGCATTCTGCCCTGCTGTGACGTGGTGAACCGCGGTGCGGCCATCTATGGCGATAACATCTATTTCGGCACGCTGGACGCCCGGCTTGTGGCGCTCAACAAGGATACGGGCGACGTGGTCTGGCGCGACAAGATCGCCGATTACAAGGCGGGCTATTCCTTTACCGCGGCCCCGATGATCGTGAACGGCCTGGTCATCACCGGCAATTCCGGCGGTGAGTTCGGGATCGTGGGCGAAGTGCAGGCGCGCGATGCCATGACCGGTGACATGGTTTGGACGCGGCCCGTGATCGAGGGCCACATGGGCACGCTGAACGGCGAAGAAAGCACCATGACGGGTGAGTTGAACGCAACCTGGCCGGGCGACATGTGGAAGACCGGCGGTGGGGCGACGTGGCTCGGCGGGTCCTACGATATCGACACAGACACCATCGTCTATGGCACGGGCAACCCTGCGCCCTGGAACAGCCATCTGCGCAATGCGGGTCAGCCGACCGAAGGCAATGCCGGTGACAACCTCTATGCTGCCAGCCGCGTCGGCATCGACCCCGCCACCGGTGAGATCAAGTGGCACTATCAGACCACCCCGCGCGAGGGTTGGGACTACGACGGCGTCAACGAAGTGGTGTCCTTCACCGATGCCGACGGCAACATGAAGTTCGCGACCGCCGATCGGAATGGCTTCTTTTATGTGCTCAACCGCGAAGATGGGTCTTTCGTGGATGCCTGGCCCTTCGTGAAGGATATCACCTGGGCGTCGGATATCGGCGACGATGGCCGCCCGATCTTCGTCGAAGAAAATCGCCCCGGCGACCCTGCGCTGGCCGCCGATGGCAACAAGGGTGAGACGGTATTCTCGGCACCTGGCTTCCTGGGCGGCAAGAACTGGATGCCCATGGCCTATTCCCAGCGGACGGGGCTTTTCTATGTGCCGTCCAACGAATGGGGCATGGATATCTGGAACGAGCCGATCACCTACAAGCAGGGCGCGGCCTATCTGGGCTCTGGCTTCACGATCAAGCCGATGTACGAAGATCATATCGGTTCGCTTAAGGCCATCGACCCGGCGACGGGCGAATGGGTTTGGGAAGTTCAGAACGACGCGCCGCTTTGGGGGGGCGTCATGACCACCGCAGGCGGTCTGGTCTTCACTGGCACGCCCGAAGGCAAGTTCATCGCCTATGACGACGAGACGGGTGAGGAGCTGTGGAGCTTCCAGACCGGCTCCGGCATCGTGGGTCAGCCCATCACCTGGGAACAAGACGGGGAGCAATATGTCACCGTCATCTCCGGCTGGGGCGGCGCCGTGCCGCTTTGGGGCGGGGAAGTGGCCAGCAAGGTGAACTACCTCAACCAGGGCGGCATGCTCTGGACGTTCAAGTTGCCGCGCAACTTGGCCAATATCGACGCCGAAGGTGAGCCGATCATCAAGACGTCGAACTAAGATCACTCGCAAGACCGACGACACGGCGCGTCCCCCCGGGGGCGCGCCGTTTGTCGTCCGGTGGCCGTGACAGAGGGTTTCCGCCGGAAGCGACGGTGCCCATTCGCGGACGTTCGTCAGACTGTTGACGGAACGCGGACGATCTGCGCGCGCCTGTTCATCAGACGATCACCAATAACGTCGTGAGGGCCCTGGCCGGATCGAAGCTTGGACCTAAGACCATTGGACATGATGAGGTTCCCGCTGGGTCTGCTATGTATGCACTCATGACGTTTGAAGCTGCCACAGAAACGAAGGGCCTGACGCAGGGCGCATGGGCACTGGTTGTCGATGACCACCCACTCTTTTGCGACGCGCTGGAAATGACGCTGCGCTCGGTCGCGCCAGACTGGGCTATCGTCAAGGCAGCTACGCTGCATGAAGGGCTGGGGCTTTTGGAAGACAACGCCAAGCCTGCCCTTGTGGTGCTGGACCTGAACCTGCCCGACGTGACCGGATTTGACGGTTTGGTGCGGATGCGGCAGGCCGCCGAAGGCGCGCCGGTCATCGTGGCCTCGTCCATGACCGACAACAAGATCGTGTCGGGCGCGCTGAAGGCCGGGGCGGCGGGCTACGTGCCCAAGCATAGCAGCCGCGCGGTCTTCAAAGCCGCGCTGGAGGCCATCGAACAGGGTGGCACCTATCTGCCCGACAGTTTCGTGGAAGCCGCCAACGACCCCACGGCCGATGCGGTCAGCCGCCTCTCGACGCTGACGCCTCAGCAGGGTCGTATCCTTGAACTGATCTGCGACGGGAAGCTCAACAAGCAAATCGCCTATGAATTGTCGATTGCCGAGACGACGGTGAAGGCCCATGTGACCGCGATCATGCGCAAGTTGGGCGTGCGCAGTCGGACCCAGGCCGTGCTTGTGTCGCAAGACGCACGGTTCAGGGCGGTCTTGCCAAGTTCGGAAACCTGACACTATCCTTTCCCTTACGGGAGGATAGCTTTGAATATTCAGTGCGACGGTCAGACCCCGTCTGCGCAGCCCCACGTAGTGAACGCCTTTGTCACAGTGGAGATCCGGGCGCAGGATGACGCCCCAGCCGCGCGCATCGCCGCCCGGCTGGCAGGGCAGGATCTGGCGCAGCTTTTCTTGTTTGTCAGCGCCGATCTGGACCTGCCGTCTTTGATGGCGGATCTGTCCTCGGCCCTTCCTGGCTTGCCCATTGCGGGTTGTTCCACCGCCGGAGAGATCGGGGCAGACGGCTATGCCGATGGCCATGTCATCGCCATCGGTCTGCCTGCGGCACGCTTTGCCACCACATCGGTGGTGATCGAGGACCTGGCTCATATGGATGGGCCCGGGCTGGGGCGCGATGTGCTCAACGCGCGGCTGGCACTTCTGGGGGCGAATCCAAGGCGGGAACACGGATTCGCCTTCCTGATGGTGGATGGGCTTTCCCTTCGCGAAGACATGCTGACGGCGGCGATATCGCCCGCTCTCGGCGGAATGCCGCTGTTTGGGGGGTCTGCGGGCGATGGTGCGCGGTTCGGCCACACCCATGTGGCGCTGGATGGACGTGTCCTGCAGGACGCGGCCGTTCTGACGCTGGCGGTGACAGACTTTCGGGTGAAGGTTTTCAGCTTCAACCATTTCCGCCCGACCACGCAGCGCATGGTCGTCACGGATGCCGACCCAGAACGCCGAATTGTGCGCGAAATCAACGCTGAACCTGCCGGACCGGAATATGCCCGGATCGTCGGTGAAGACCCTGGCCAGCTCAACGAATTCACCTTTGCCGCCCACCCCGTGGCGGTACGCCTGGGCGAGACGCACCATGTCCGCGCCATCCAGCGCGTGGATGAGGACGGGCAACTTGTCTTCTTTTCAGCCATCGACGAAGGCATGGTTTTGTCCGTGGTCGAGGCCGACGACATGGTCACCCATCTGGACCGCGCTTTCAGCCGCCTGGCGGATGAGGGATCTTTGGCCGGTGTGCTGGCCTGCGACTGCATTCTGCGCCGGATCGAGGCGGAGCAGACGCAGCGGACGCGCGATGTTTCCAAGGTGTTGAAGCGGCACGGCGTCCGGGGCTTTTGCACCTATGGTGAACAGATCGGGCCGATGCATCTTAATCAGACGATGACGGGCGTGGCGCTGTTCGCCCCGGAGGAGGTCGCGCCATGATGCTGGTCGACCCGGGCGACGATCTGGAGCGTCAGAACAAGAAGCTCAACCGGATCGTCGAGGTGCTGATGCACCGGGTCGAGCAAAGCCCTGACCATTCCAGCCTCGCCTACGCGCAGTTCGAACGCGCCGCCCTGCTGGAGGCCGAGGTCAGTCAGCGCACCGCTGAACTTGAGCGGACGCTAGACCTTCTTCACGAGTCCAATGCGCGGCTTGGCGAGGCCATGAATGAGGCGGAGGCTGCGCGCTCCAACCTCGCGGAAGCTATTGAGACGGTGCAGGAAGGTTTCGCGCTGTTCGACGCGCAAGATTTGCTGGTGATGCACAATTCGCGCTTCTGCCAGGACTTGGAAGATGTGGCGCCAGCCTTGCGGCAGGGTATGCCCTTTGGTCGCTATGTCGAGTTGATCAGCCGCAGCAATCAGCTTGCCCTGCCCGATGATCAGACGCCCGAAGACTGGCGTGCCAAGCGGATGCGCAATCATGCCGACACGCGGACCACCTTCAAGGTGCGGCTCGTGCGCGATCGCTGGGTGCAGGTGTCCGAGCATCGCACCACGTCGGGCGGCACGGTCATCTTGCAGACCGATATCACCCGTATCATCCGCCAGGAACGTCGTGAGCGTGACAGGCTGATCGACCTTCAGGCCCGCATGGTGCGCGCCACGCTGGACCATCTGGCCCAGGGTGTGGCGATCTTTGACCGCGATGGGCGTCTTTTGGGGTGGAACGCCCAGATGGAGGCGCTGTTGGCGCGACCCCTGGGTGAAGAGATTCTTGGCACCGGTTTTGACGCGCTGATCCATCGGCTGGATGGAAGCTTCGACTTCACGGGGCAGGTGGCGCCTGGCGCGTTGATCGCCTGGGCGGCGCAACGCAAACCGCGGCCTGCGCTAAACTTCGAGGTGGAAGGCGCTGGCGACCGGACGTTTACCGTCTTCGCCCAGGAAATGCCCGACCGGGGCTTCGTGGTCAGCTTCACCGATGTCACGACCGAACGCGCTGCGACCAAAGCCTTCCGCGACCTGGCCGCCACGCTGGAACGCCGCGTGCAGGACCGCACCGAAGAACTGGGCCACGCGCTGGAAGAAGCACGCCGGGCGAATGCGTCGAAGACCCGCTTCATGGCGGCGGCCAGCCACGATCTGTTGCAGCCGCTTTCGGCGGCGAAGCTGTTCGTGGCCAGCCTGGAAGACCGCGCCGCCGACCCGCAGATGCAGGACATCGCGGGCAAGGCGGTGTCGGCCCTGGCTTCGGTCGAGACGATCATCGAGGCATTGCTGGATATCTCGAAGCTCGATTCCGGGCAGGCACAGTTCGATATCGGCCACGTACCGCTCTCGGCCATTTTGGATTCACTGCGGATCGAGATGACACCGCTTGCCGCCGCACAAGGACTGCGCCTGAGGGTCGTACCGTCATCGCTGGCCGTCGAAAGCGACGCCGTCATTCTGCGCCGCGTGATGCAGAACCTGGTGGCCAATGCCATCCGCTACACGACAGGCACCGAGATCTTGCTGGGTGTGCGGCGGGTGGAGGGCAAGGCGCGGATCGAGGTTCTCGATCAGGGTCCTGGCATCGCCCCCGAAGATCAAAGCGTCATCTTCGAAGAATTCCGCCAGCTTGGTGCCCGACGCTCTGGCGCGGGTGGGATCGGTCTGGGCCTGGCCATTGTGGACCGCGCCTGTGCGATGCTGGGCCATCGCTTGGCACTGGATTCTGCGCCCGGGTCGGGCAGCCGCTTTTCCATCGCGGCGCCTATTGCCGCCACAACCGGCGCTGCGGTGTCCCGCAATTCCGGTGGGATGAGCCCGACACCGGCGGCGACCGAAGACCTGATCGTCGCGCTGGTGGAAAATGACCCCGACGTCGCCCGCGCGGTGACATTGATGATCGAGGGCTGGGGCTGCGACGTGATCCAAGCCGCGTCGGGCGAAGACGCGTTGGAATTGATTGCCGAACTCGGCATCCTGCCGGACCTGTTTCTGGTGGATTACCAACTGGGCGACGGCATGGATGGTATCGCGCTAATCGAAGAAATGCGCCGCCGCCACGGACCCTTACATGCCACATTGATATCGGCGGATCGCTCGGGCGAACTGGCCGAAAAGTGCCGGGCCACGGCCATCCCGCTGCTGCCCAAGCCACTGGCGCGCAATGCCTTGGCGGAACTTCTGCTTGATACGCGCCCGCCCAGCTGAACGCGGCGCTTGACGACGGCCTCGAGGGCCGATCAGTTTCGATGAATTCGAAACTGATCGGAACCCCATGGCCCTGCCGCGCGTGACCCTGCAAGCCTTGGAGGCCTTTGCCTGCGTGGCGCGCCACCGCTCCATGCAGGTGGCGGCACGAGAGATGCGGATGTCGATATCGTCGATCTCGCACCATGTCGCGCGGCTGGAGGCCGAGTTGGGCGCGCCGCTTCTAGACCGCTCTCGCCGGCCCATGGGCCTGACGCGCGCCGGGCAAGACGCGCTGCATCACGTGGTCGAGGCGCTGCGCCATATGCGATTGGCCGCCAGCCAGACGGCCATCGGGGACCTGCACCGCGCCCGCGTTCTGCGCATCGGCATCGTGGAAGACTTCGAAAGCCGTATCTCACCGGAACTCGCCGTCGCTTTGGCGGGGCATATGCCGCAAGCCAAGCTGACCATCCGCACGGTGTTGAGCCATGAAGCGCCGGGCCTGCTGCTGGGGCGCGATATCGACATTGCCATCGTCACCGAAATCGATGATCCCGCCGAGGGTCTGACCCGCGAGGCCCTTCTGCGCGACCCTTTCGTGCTGGCTGCCCCGCCGGACTTGCCCGATGGTCCGGCCCATCTTCTGGCGGGCAGCGCGCTGCCCTTCCTGCGTTTCAACGCCGACCACGCCATCGGGCGACAGGTGGAGGCACATCTGGCGCGCAACCGGATCCGGCTTCCCAATCGCTACGAATTCGACAGCGCGCAATCCATCATGGCCGTGATCGCGCGCGGTGGCGGTTGGTCCATCCTGACGCCACTCAACTTCCTGCGTGCGCAGCGCTTCATGGCGCAGGTCCGGTTGCACCCCTTGCCCTTCGCGGGCTTCGCGCGGCGCCTCGTGGTGCTGTCCGGGGCTGAGTTGGGCCGCCCCATCCCGCTGGCCATCGCGGAGATTCTGCGCGGGATGATCCAGCGGGAAGCCATCGCACCGATTGTGGCGAATTACCCCTGGTTGGCCGATGGGTTCAGCACGTTGGACGATGCGCCGAGGAACGTGGAATAGCCCCGGCGCGTCGAAAGGGACGCCCCATGCAGAAGGCCGGACTGGCCGTCGGGTCGCCGCTCAATACACGTCCACGATGGGCACGACGTCGCGGATCGCGCAGTCCTGCGCGGCGGTCAGGTGGCAGGGCGGCGGCACATCAAGCAAGGCGCGGGCCCGGTCGCGGGCGACGTGCCAGGCATCGGGCGCGCCCTTTTCGGCCCAAAGCGCGGGCGCATCGCGGTCGGCGATGGTGGGATAGAAATAATCTCGCTCCATCGCGGCATAGGTGTGGGGCGCGCCCAGGAAGTGGCCTTCGCCGAGAACGGTTTCGTGGATGGCCTCCAGCGCCAGGGTCTCGGGCGTGACTTCGACGCCGCGCAGGACGCGGTGGATGGTGGAATGCATCTCATCATCCAGCAGGAACCCTTCGAAACTGGCCCCCAGCAGCGATGCGGTCATGCCGAAGCTTTCATAGACAAGGTTGCCGCCCGCCAGCCCCGCCGCCAGGGCCGTCACGCCCTTTTCGGCGCCGTATTGCGCGTCGATGGCCTTGGCATCGCTCATGGAGGCGGCAATCCCCGAAATCAGCCCAAGCGCGTTGGAAAGCTGGGCGGAGGCTGCGTTCATCACCGCGATTTCCCCGCCCGCGCCCGCGAAAGAGCCGGTGCGCAAATCCACCACGAAGGGCCAATTGGAGAAAATCATCGGGTAGCCTGGCCGGATCGCGTGGACCATGACGAGGCTTGCCAAGGTTTCGGCGAGGGACTGCACCAGAAAGCCCGCCAGTGTCGCAGGTGCCGTGGCGCCCGATTGAGCCGCGGTGATGCAGTTGAGCGGGATGCCATGTTCGATGCAGGCATAGGCCACACCCACTGCATCTGCGCCGAACCGCATGGGTGAGATGATGGGGCTGATATGGCCCTTCAGGAAGGGCCGTGCCGCGAAAGCGCCCGGGCCACCCGCGGCGATGTCCAACATGGCGGCAATGGGCGGCACGTATTCGGCCAGCGTGAAGGACGTGCCCACGGGCTTCGTCGTGCGCGCGAGTAGGGCATAGACGGTGTTGACGTCCAATTCGTAATTGTCGGGCAGGTCGGTGGCGACGCAGCAGCGAGTGAACCAACTGACATTGCGCAGACCGTCCTGAAGACGCGTAAAGTCGTGCAGATCCCGCAAGGTCGAGGGGCGGTAGAGCCCGGTTTCCAGATCCAAGGTCTGCACCGCAGCGCCACCGGTGCCGAAATAGACCCGCTCGCCGCCTGCCTCGATATCGCGCCCTTCGGTGCGACCATGCAGCGTGAACTGCCCGCAGGCCTCGGCGATGGATTGGCGCACCAGCGCCTCTGGAAAGGACAGGCGGTCGACGCCGACGCCCTGCAAAGGCACCGCCCCTGCGCGGATCAGGTCGTCGCGCAGGCGGTCGGGCACTTCGCCCATGCCCAGCGTGGCCAGAAGCCCGATGGCGGCGTTGATGATCTGGTCCACCTCTGTCGGGGTCAGCGGCGCATAGCGGCCACCCGCCTGACCCGGGGGGCAAGGGTCAGTCGACGGCCCCGCCGCCCGAAGGGCCAACCGGTCGATGCGTCCGCCCGCCCGGCGGCGGCGCGGCGAAGTGGTTGCGTCTGTCATGGCCCCTCCGTCGATGCGGTGCTGCATTAGGGAACGCCCTGTCCGACCATCGCGCAAGACATGCGCGTTGCCCCGGCGGGTATCGAAAGACAGTTTCGACAATATCGAAACTATCATCCATTGATTGACGCGGGCAGTGCATCTTTCCTCAGTGCCTTCAAAGAGAACGGGGGCAGGTCATGCGCGATCAGGCACGAGTCGTCGTCATCGGGGGCGGCATTGCGGGGTGTTCGGCCCTCTACCACCTTACGCGTGAGGGCTGGACCGACGTCATGCTGATCGAACGCGATGAGCTGACATCGGGCACCACTTGGCATTCCGCCGCGCAGGTCACGAATTTCGGCATGACTCAGACCATGGTTGGCCTCAAAAGTCATTCCATCGCGCTCTATCAGGAATTGCGGGACGATCCCGATTATCCGGTCGGCTATCACCATGGCGATGGCGGCATCCGGCTTGCCAATACGGAAGCGCAGATGGATGGCTACCGCCATTTCGCGTCGATGGCTGCGGGGATGGGCGTGGAATTCGACGTGCTGGACGCCGCCGAATGCGCCCGCCGCCACCCGCTGATTTCCACCGACAACCTGCTGGGCGGCCTCTGGGACCCGTCGGACGGGGATATCGACCCGGCCCAGCTTTGCCAGGCCTTGGCGCGGCGCGCCCGATTGGCGGGGGCCGAGGTCAATCGCCATACGCCGGTGACCGGGCTGACGCAGCACGCCGACCATACCTGGACCGTCCACACCGAAAAGGGCGATGTGCGCTGCGAAATCGTGGTCAATGCGGGCGGCTACCGCTGCAATGAAATCGGCGCCATGATGGGCGTGCAGCACCCCGTCGCATCGATGGAACACCAGTATTTCCTGACTGAAGATATCCCCGCCATCGCGGCGGCGGGTCACCGGATGCCGCTGCTGCGCTGTCCCATCAGCGACTATTATTGCCGCCAGGAAAAGGGCGGGTTGCTTCTGGGCTTTTACGAACAGGATTGCCGCCCCTGGGGCATGGACGGGATCGACGCGCATTTCACCAACGCGCTTTGCCCCGACGATCTGGACCGCGTGACCGACGTTCTGGAAGGCGCTTTCGCCCGGATGCCTGCCTTGATGGAAACTGGCATCCGTGAAGTCGTCAACGGCCCCATCACCTACACGATCGACGGCGCACCCCTGGTTGGGCCCATTCCCGGCAAGCGCAACGCGTTCTGCATCATCGGCCTGCGTGCGGGCTTGGGCGAAGGCGGCGGCCATGGTTGGCTGCTGGCGCAACAGATCGTCCATGGGGAAGCCTGCTATGATACCTGGGTCATCGACCCCCGCCGCTTCACCGGCCATGCCACGGTGGAGCTGACGTCGCTCAAGGCCATCGAAGACTACCAGAACGAATTCCGCTTCCACTTCCCCCATGAACACCGCCCTGCCGGGCGCCCCATGAAGACGACGCCGCTGACGGCTGTCCTGGCCGCGGAAGGCGCGGAATTCGGCATCGTCAACGGGTGGGAGCGGGTCGATTACATCAAACCCCGTCCCGAATTCGAAGAAACGCTGGGCTTCACCTTCAACGAGGTGCACGCCGTCGTTGCCGCCGAGGTGAAGGCCGTCGCGACGGCGGTGGGTCTGACCGAAGTGTCCGGCTTCAACCGGTTTGAACTGACGGGCAGTGACGCGCATAGCTTCCTGGACCGCATGACCTGCGGCACCGTGCCCAAGCGTCCGGGTCGGGTGGGGCTGGCCTATCTGCTGAACCACCACGGCTGCCTGAAATCGGAGGCGACCCTTGCCCATATCCCTGTCTCCGACCGCGGACCGGCGCGCATCTGGTATGGCTCCGCCGCGGCATCGGAATTTCATGACATGGATTGGCTGCGCGGCCATATCGCGGCGGGCGAAGACGTGCAGATCCGGTCGCTGACGAACGCGCAGACCATTCTCGTGCTGGCCGGGCCCAAGGCCCGCGATGTCCTGTCGGCGGTGGCGCGGGGTGATTGGTCGGCCGCGGCCTTCCCCTGGCTGTCGCTGCGCGAAACCCATATCGGCATCGCGCCCGCCACAGTGCTGGGTGTCAGCTTTTCCGGTGAGCTTGCCTATGAAATCCACATCCCCAACGAAAACCTACACGCAGCCTATGCAGCACTTCGCGCAGCGGGCCATGCCCATGGCCTGCGCCTGTTCGGGTCGCGCGCGGTGGATTCCATGCGGATGGAAAAGGGCTTCCTGCATTGGAAAGCCGACATCCTGACCGAATTCGACCCGTTCGAGACAGGGCTTGACCGGTTCGTGAAGCTGCAAAAGCCAGGGTTTGTCGGCAAGGATGCTCTGCTGGGCCGGGTGGAGGCAGGGCCGTCCCGGCGGCTTGTGACCCTGGCGCTCGATTGCACCCACGCGCCGGCCCATGGCGGTGCCTCGGTGCGTGCGGATGGGGGCATTGTTGGCACCGTAACATCGGGCGATTGGGGCCACCGGACGGGGCTGAACCTGGCTTATGCCTTTGTCTTGCCGGACATGGCCGCCCCCGAGACAGCGCTGAGCGTCGACGTGATCGGCGACACCATCCCCGCCCGTGTCATCCCGCCCAGCCCCTATGACCCGGATTTCAGTCGTATGCGGGCCTGACGCGAACGACACCGAGTGAGAAGGTAGCGCCTGCATCGATCAGGGTCATGAGATGCAGACTCTAGCCCCGTTTTGACAACGACACCATGGCGGCGAAGACCAACGCCCCGGCAATGGCCACGTTCTTGAAGAAAAGAGATAGCTCAAGCTGGGCCAGCTCACCCTCAAGCGCCCAAAACCGGTGGAAGAAGACATTCGTTGCCAGGGTGAAAACCGCCAGTGTCAGGCCCGCGACCCAGGCCCACCGCAGGCCTAAGGCCAGGACAAGGCCCAGACCCAATTCCAACGCGATGGTGGCGGGCAGAAGCACGGCGGTCGGGACCAGGCCCACTGCCTCCATCGACGCCGCCGTCGCCCCGAAATTGGCGATCTTGTTGATCCCACCCAGGATGAATAGCGAGGCGAGTCCCGCCCGTCCCGCATGAAGACCCCAAGTGACGGCCCTAGACGCCATGGAAGCCATGCTTGCCGATGGGCAATTCCCGGATGCGCGTGCCCGTGGCACGGAAGATTGCGTTGGTCAGCGCCGGGGTCACCGGCGGCACGGCGGGTTCGCCCAGGCCGCCCGGCGCTTCATCGCTTTCGATGAAGACGACTTTCTGAGCTGGGGCTTCGGCCAGGCGCATCATCTCATAATCGGGGAAGTTCACCTGCTGGATGGCGCCACCATCCAGCGTGATTTCCCCGTAAAGCGCGGAGGTCAGACCAAAGATCACCGATCCGGTGACTTGCGCATGCCCGGCATTGGGGTTGATGAGCCGCCCGCAATCCACGACGGACGTCACCTCCTCCACGCGCACGCCGCCATCGCTTCCGATGCGGGCTTGGACAACCTGCGCCACGATGGCTTCAAAGCTTTTGACCATGGCGAGGCCTTGGGCCGTGCCGTCGGGCAAATCCTTGCCCCAATCGGCCTCGGCCCCCAACCGCTCCAACACGGTGCGGATGCGTGGGTCGCTGGTATGGGCCAGGCGGAAGGCCAGTTCATCGGCACCGGCGGCCTGGGCCATCTCATCCATCAGCGTTTCGTGGAAGAACCCCATTTGGGTGAAGTCCACCGCGCGCCACGTGCCCACCGGGATCGGGCTGGGGCATTTGACCCGGGCGATGTCGCGCGTGGGCACATCGTATTGGAAGGCGAAAGGCCGTTCGCTGTCGGGCATGCCCGAGCTGGCGTCGATATAGTGGCTGCGCAGCCCAGTGATCCGCCCGTCTTCGACCGATCCGACCATGCGCGCCAGAATGGCGGGACGATAAAGCCCGTTGGTCATGTCCATCTCACGCGACCAGACGACCTTGACGGGTTGGCGCAATTCGCCACCGATGCGCGCGGCGAGCGTGACCCAGTCGAAATCGCCCCGGCGCCCGAAGCCGCCGCCCAGATATTGCGGATGCATCGTCACGGCTTCGGGGGCTAGGCCCAGCGTTTCGGCCACGGCATTGCGCGCGAACATCATGTTCTGGTGGCCCACCCACACTTCCGCCCCGTCATCGGTGACGGAGATAGTGCAGTTCATCGGCTCCATGGTGGCATGTGCGAGATAGGGCACGGCCATTTCGGCCTCGACTACCGTGCCGCTGGCAAAGGCGGCATCCACATCGCCCGCGTCGTCCATCACCTCCCGCTCTTTGGTGGCAAGGTCGTTTTCATGGGTCTGTCGGACCAAGGCCGATGTCAGGTTGGTGCGCCCGCCATGCCAGTCGATCTGCAGGTCGTCCAATGCACGCTTGGCGGCCCAGTAGCTCTCCGCCGTCACTGCCACCACGTCGCCCAGGTTCACCACCCGGCCCACGCCCGCGCGCCCGGAGACTGCGCTGTCATCGACGGAAGTGGCTTGCGCATCCCGAATGGGAGGCAAGGCAATGGCCGCGAAGACCATGCCGGGGACACGGACGTCCATCCCGAACTGGGCAGTTCCGTTGACCTTCTGCGGCAGGTCCAAGCGCGGCTTGGAGTGGCCGACGATGGTGTATTCGGCGCTGTCTTTCAGGCGCGGCTTCAGGTTGGGGGTGTATTCCGCCGCCTTGGTCGCCAACTCCCCGAAGGTGGCCGACCGGCCGGACCCTTCGTGGAGGACCATGCTCTTGCGCGCCACGATGCTGTCGGCATCAACGCCCCATTCCTCTGCAGCGGCCTGTACGAGCATTTCACGCGCTGCGGCACCGGCACGGCGCATCCCATGGTGGCCCGTCAGGCGGATCGCCGTGCTGCCGCCAGTCATCTGACCGACGACACCGCCCGCGATCTGTAGAAAGGCGAAGTCGAGCATGGGATACATGAAGGCCGGGATGTTGGCGCCTTCGCCCACGATGTAGCCACGGCCCAGATCGCTATTGGTATAGTCTTCTGTGACCGGCGCTTGTTCGATCTCGACCAGATCCCAATCGGCCTCCAACTCCTCCGCCAGCATCTGGGCGAGCCCGGTGCCCGCGCCCTGGCCCATCTCGGAATGGGGGAAGACGACGGTGACGCGGTTGTCGGGCGTGATCCGAACCCAGGTGTTCAACGCGCCTTCGCTCGCTTGTGCTGCGCCCACCATCTTCAACCGGTTGGGCGACAGTGTCAGGCCAAGCGCCAGGCCGCCGCCGAGCAGCCCGGCTGTCGCCAGAAATGACCGCCGCGTCCACTTTGCGACCTTTGAGCCGCCCTTGGGCTTGTCCTGCTTGGTCATAGCGCCTCTCCCTTCTGCTTGGCGACACTGTGGATGGCGGCCCGCACGCGGTCATAGGTGCCGCAGCGGCAGATATTGGTTATGGCGGCGTCGATATCGTCGTCGGTTGGTTTCGGGTTTTCGGCCAGTAGTGCCTCGGCGGCCATGATCATGCCCGACTGGCAATAGCCGCATTGCGGCACCTGATGGTCTAGCCAGGCCTGTTGGACGGGGCTCAGATTTTCCCCATTGGATACGCCTTCGATGGTGGTGACCCGGGCACCTTCCACCGCCGACACCGGCAGAACGCAGGTGCGGGTTGCGACGCCATCCACATGCATGGTGCAGGCGCCGCAGGCCGCGATGCCGCAGCCGAACTTGGTACCGGTCAGCCCCAGATGGTCGCGCACGACCCAGAGAAGCGGCATGTCGGGGTCCACCTCGGCGGTGACACCCGCGCCGTTGAGGGTGAATGTGGTGGTCATCTTTTTATCCTCTCGGTTCGGCTATGTCCGTTGGGGGTCAGTCGGCAGAGGCCGTGACATCGTCGCGCGCCAGCGTGGCCACTTTGGTGTATTCGGTGATTGTCTCGATGGCGCCGTCCGCCAGTTCGATCTTGAAGGCATAGCGGTTTTCGTAGGGCAGCCCGGTTTCGGCCACGCGCAAGCGGCCTTCGGCTTCGACCCAGATCACGGTGCCATCGTCGGCCACGCTCACGTCCCGCTCCGCGAAGACCAAATTGTCATAGGTCTGCATTGCCCCGACCACATAGGCGCCGGCAGGGAAGGATCGGATGCCCGCATCGCTGGCATCGCCATTGGGGTTGTAGGGGGCATGCAGCATGGCATCCGCGGTCGACATCGCCAGGGCGGCATCGCCGTCTTCTGCCTTCAATGCGGCAAAGAAGTCTTCGATGACACCAACCGCGTCCGCTCGGGTGTCGGCAAACACCGGGACTGTGGTCAACGCCAACGCAGCGCCAAGGAGAGCGCGATTTTGAGATATCTTGGAAAGCATCTCACAGGTCTGCCGAAGTGTGAAACGCATCATCGCATTGCCATGAGTTCGGCCATCCGCTCGGGCGGAAACTTTGTATTTTCCTGGGCCAGATCTGCACAGAAGATCAGACCCAGGAACCCGCTTATGGTGAGACTGAGATACGTCATTGCGTTCACCTGTTGGTTTGCTGAGGGCATTATAGTTCGGACTACGCACTAAGTAGGGAGCCGGTTTTTCGTTTCAACAAGAAATTGCTGCGGCCCGCTGTTTGTGTCGCCTCTGCCTGGCAATCGCTCTGATTAATCTGCGTATTTCGTCCGACGGATCTTAGGGCAGGCCCGTCCCAAATTTGGGAAATCCCAACTTCCCGTTAGAGAGCGCGCCATGAACGACATCGTCGCCGCACCGTCCCATGGCGCCGCCGTGCCGCCGGAGGCGTGCCCCGAATTCAGCAAGGATGCGGCACAGGTGACCGAAGCGTGGGGCAACCGGTCGTGCAAATAGCCACCTTCGGGCGGTGAGGTCGAACCTGACGAAGAAGGAGAGATCAGCAGCGATGACCCAATAGAACGTGGCGCAACAACCTGATCGAGAGCGATCACGCAGCCATGAAGCGATTGCTTGGCTCCCGGCAAAGCTTCCGATCATTACGATCAGCCAAAGCAAACTTGAGCGGGATAGAGACTACAAGAACAATCGAACGCGGCCACATCCACCACATCCACCCCGGCGTTCGAGGCGCAATCGAGTTCATCATCCAGCTCTTCGCGATTGTGTGGTTCAGCACGTGTACGAGGCCCCAACCCATCATCAGCCGACCAATGCAACGGTCCCCATCGGATCGACAACGGCCATGCCGAAGGCGGACGCATCTATGCGCTGGGTTGCGAAGACAATGCCATTTCCGCGGATTGGGCCGCCTTAATTGTCGCGGACGAAGTTGAGGCATTGCGCAACGGACGATGGCGAGATGACTTTTGGCCCCTTTGGCAAGCACCACCGGTGAAGCCTTGGGCATCGGGCGGATATCCGCCCGGCACGAGCTGGGGGTGAGACATTTCGCTACGTAACTTGGGCGGATTTTTCTTTGGCACGGGGTCGGTGTCAGGCAAGCTGGACAGATCACCACCAGCTTGGGAGGCTACTATGAAACGTCGCAGCTTGCTTGTCGCCGCGCTTATGTCCACCACTTTGCCGCTGGTCGCCCTGGCGGCGAATGTGCCGCCCGGCACGACGCTGGCCGAAGACCAGACCTTCACTTACCGCGTGCTTGATGAGTTCTCGTCCTTCGACCCCCAGGTGGTCGAGGATGTGAACGGCTCCGAAGTGGTGCGGGATCTGTTCGAAGGGCTCTATAATCAGGACAGCGAAGGTAACATTGTGCCCGGCGTCGCGCTTAGCCATACGGTGAGCGATGACAACATGACGTACACCTTCACGCTGCGCCAAGACGCCATGTGGTCCGACGGCCAGCCGGTGACGGCGGGTGATTTCGTCTATGCCTGGCAGCGCGCCGTCGATCCCGAACTGGCCTCACCCTATGCCTGGTACATGGAGTTGATGTCGATCGAGAACGGCGCCGAAATCATTGCCGGTGAAAAGCCGATCACCGATCTTGGCGTCTCAGCCATCGACGACCACACGCTGGTTGTGCAGCTAAGCCAACCGCTGCCTTACTTCGACAAGATGGTCAGCCACGCCACCACCTTCCCCGCCCCCAAATGGGCCATCGACGAACATGGCTCCGAATGGACGCGGCCCGGAAACCTCGTGTCCAATGGGGCATTCGTGCTGAGCGAGCACGTGCCCAAGGAACGCTCCGTCCGGGAGCGTAATGAGATGTACTGGGACAATGCCAACACCATCCTCGACCGCGTCGTCACGCTGGTCATCGGTGACGACGCCCAGGGCCTGACCCGCTGGCGCGCGGGTGAAGTCGACAAGACCGATATCCCCGCCGGGCAATACCCCGCGCTGAAGCAGGAATTCCCGGAAGAAGCCTATGCCCTGCCGCGGCTGTGCAACTACTACTTCACCTTCAACCTCGAAAACGGGCCGGAAGCCTTCCAGGATGTCCGCGTGCGCCAAGCCCTCGCCATGGCTGTGGACCGGGATGTGATCGTCAATGCCGTGCTGCAAGGCGGCCAATTCCCCGCCTACACCTTCACCCCCGGCGCCACAGCCGACTTTGAGGTGCCCGCCGTCGACATCGCCAACATGACCCAGGCCGACCGCGACGCGAAGGCCAAGGAATTGCTGGCCGAGGCAGGTTACGGCGAAGGCGGTGAGCCGCTCAGCTTCACCTATCTCTACAACACCAACGAAGCCCACCAGCAGGTGGCCATCGTGGCCAGCCAGATGTGGAAGCAGAAGCTGGGCATCGAGGTTGAGCTGGAAAATCAGGAATGGAAGGTGTTTCTGGAAAACCGTGGTGCGCAGAATTTCGAGATGGCCCGTGGCGCATGGTGCGGCGACTATAACGAAGCCTCGACGTTCCTCGATCTGCTGACGACGCCTTCGGGCTACAATGACGGAAAGTTCTCCAACGCTCGCGTGGATGAGTTGATGGCTGCGGCCAAGTCGTCCCAGGATACCCAGCCGCTTTATACCGAGATCGAGCAGATCCTGTCCGATGAGATGCCTGTCATCCCGGTCTATCACTACTCGACCAATATGATGCTGGATGCCTCCATTCAGGGCTGGCCCGTCGATAACGTGGAGCAGACTTGGTATTCCAAGGACCTCTACAAGGTGGCAACCGAGTAACGCGCTTCCCGCGCTAAGACCGGCCCCGGCTGCGCCCGATGCGTAGCCGGGGCCCGACCCCCGGAGGCCCCCATGCTCAACTTCACGCTGCGCCGCCTGTTCGCGGTGATCCCCACGATCCTGGTGCTGATCGTCTTTTCGTTCTACCTGATGCGACTTGCCCCCGGGGGGCCCTTCACGTCCGAACGGCCCCTGCCGCCCGCTGTCATGGCCAATGTGCTGGAACGCTACGGCATGGATGAGCCGCTGCATGTCCAGCTTTGGAGCTACATCAAGAACATCGTCCTCTATTTCGACTTCGGGCCCAGCTTCAGCCAGAAGGACCGCACGGTAAACGACGTCATCGCCCAGGGCTTTCCGGTGACGCTGACCTATGGCTTCTGGTCGGCCATCTTCGTTCTGGTCTGCGGGGTACCCTTGGGCATCATCGCGGCCCTGCGCCACAATGGCTTCTGGGACTACACTATGACCGGCCTTGCCATTTTCAGCCAGATCTTCCCCAACTTCGTGCTGGCGCCCCTGATGGTGCTGCTTTTCACCCTATCGTGGGGCCTGTTGCCCGGGGGCGGCTGGAATGGCGGACAATGGCAATACATCGTCATGCCCGCCATCGCGCTTGGCACGTCCTATATGGCGGGGGTGGCGCGCCTGACGCGGGGGTCGATGCTGGAAGTGCTCAATTCGCCCTTCATCCGCACCGCCCGGGCCAAGGGCCTGCCGGAGCGGACGATCATCATACGACACGCGCTCAAACCGGCACTTCTGCCCACACTGACCTATATGGGCCCGGTCTTCGTCTACATGATTACCGGATCGGTCTTCATCGACGTTTTCTTTTCCACCGGCGGCATCGGGCAGGACTTCATCGACGGCGCCTATAGCCGCGACTATTCCATCCTTCTGGGCCTCGCGATCCTTTACAGCCTGCTGACATTCGCGCTGACGCTCATGCTCGACCTGCTCTATGCCTGGATCGACCCAAAGGTGCGGAGTTCCATGGGATGACCTCCGCCAGCCGACGCCTCAAATCCCGCGAATTCGCGGACGCCGCCGCCGAAGAGATGATCACCAGCCGGTCCTTCTGGGCCGATGCGCGGGGCCGCTTCCTGCGCAATCGCATGGCCGTCTTTTCGGTCTTCATGCTGCTGTGCCTCGTGGTCTTCGCCCTTTTCGGCCACACCATCGCCGTCTGGAACTACGAAGAAATCGACTGGGCCGTTCTGGGCCAGGTCAAGACCGAAGGGGGCCCGTCGCTGGAAAACGGCCATTGGTTCGGCGTGGATGAACTGGGCCGCGACCTTTACGCCCGTGTTGTCCAAGGCACCCGCACCTCACTGATGGTGGGCTTCGTGGCCGGGCCGCTTTCCGTCATGCTGGGTGCGTTGATCGGCGCCATGGCGGGCTATTTCGGGGGCCGCTTCGACCAGACCGTGATGGGCCTTTACACGATTTGGATTTCGATCCCCTACATCATCTTCTTCGTCGTCTGGCAGGCCTTCTTTGGCCGGTCGCTCACGCAGATGATCATCGTCATCATCATCGTGAACTGGACGGCGGGCCTGCTGATCGTGCGCGGCCAGGTGATGATGCTGAAAAACCGCGAATTCGTGGATGCGGCCCGCATGTTGGGGATGAGCGACATGGCCATCATCTTCAAGCACCTGATGCCCAACGTGCTTTGGGTCGTGGTGATCTATACGTCCCTTGTCATCCCCGAAGTCATCATGGCCGAAAGTCTGGTGTCCTTCCTGGGCGTCGGTATCCAGGAACCCAACACATCCTGGGGCGCGCTGATCTCGGAAGGGGCGCGCACGATGACCTTCGGGACGCTTTGGCAACTGGCCTTTCCGGCCATGTTCTTCGTGATTGCGCAGGTCTCGCTCTTCTATATCGGCGACGGGCTGCGCGACGCTCTCGACCCGAAGGAGAGGTGACGATGCGCGACACCCAGACCAACACCGCGCCCCTTCTGTCGGTCCGCGACCTGAGCGTCCGGTTTCGCACCGGCGACGGCCTTGTCCATGCCGTCAACAATGTCAGCTTCGATATCGACGTGGGCGAAAAGCTCGCCGTGGTGGGCGAAAGTGGATCGGGCAAATCCCAGATCGCCCTGGCGATCATGGGGCTTCTGGCGAAGAATGGCGAAGCCTCGGGCAAGATCATGTTCGACGGCCGCGACCTGCTGCATCTGCCGCTTGGGGAGCTCAACAAGATCCGCGCCCGCCAGATCGGGATCATCTTCCAAGACCCCATGTCGTCCCTGAATCCCTATATGACGATTGAGCGCCAATTGGCCGAGATCGTCGAACTCCATGAAGGGGCCAGCCGCCGCGACGCCCGCAAACGGGCCCTCGAAGTCATGGATGCGGTGCAAATCCCCGATGCACGGGCCCGGCTCGATGCCTATCCGCATGAATTTTCGGGCGGTATGCGTCAGCGCATCGTCATCGCCATGGCACTTATGTGCAATCCGCGCCTCATCCTGGCCGATGAACCGACCACCGCGCTGGATGTGACGGTACAGGCGCAGATCATGAAGCTTCTGGGCGATATCCAGCGCGACATGGGCACCGCCGTGGTGTTGATCACCCATGACCTGGGCGTGGTTGCGGGCTTTTGCGACGAAACGCTGGTGCTGTACGGCGGCTGCATCATGGAACAGGCGCCCACGCTGTCGATCTTTGACGCGCCAGGCCACCCCTATACGCGGGGCTTGTTGCGCGCGGTGCCCAATATCGAAGACCCGGCCGCATCGCTCGCCGCCATTCCCGGCAGCCCGCCCAGCCAGCGCAAGCCCCCCGCGGCCTGCCCCTTCGCACCGCGCTGCGTCGATGCGGTCGATGCGTGCCACCTGACCCTGCCGGACCTGGACGGGGACGGGTCGAAACGCGCCTGTCTGCGCCCGGTGGAGGTGCTGACATGACCGACAACGTGCTTTCCGTCCGCGATCTCGACGTGACGTTCCGCGCCAATCAGACCAAGAAATGGCCTTGGTCCGCGCCGGGCAAGGTTCATGCCGTCAACGGCGTGACCTTCGACCTGGCCGCGGGGCATACCATTGGCATCGTGGGTGAATCGGGCTGTGGCAAATCCTCTCTCATCCGGGCCATTGCGGGGCTGACCCCGGTCGCGTCGGGTGAAGTGTGGCTGGACGGCGCGCAGATCGACTATGCCAATCGCGCGGATATGCACCGCTTGCGCCAATCCATGCAGATGATTTTCCAGGACCCGATCGCGTCGCTCAACCCGCGCATGACGATCCGCGAAATCGTGGCTGAGCCGCTGATCTATTTCCGTCCCGACATGGATGCCGCCGCCCGCCGCAGCGCGGCTGAGCAGATGCTGGATCGCGTCGGCTTCACCTCCAGCCAGTTCAACCGCTTCCCGCACGAGTTTTCGGGCGGCCAGTGTCAGCGTATCGGCATCGCCCGCGCCATCGTGGCCGAGCCCAAAATCCTGCTCTGCGATGAACCGGTTTCTGCCCTCGATGTTTCGATCCAGGCCCAGGTCATCAACCTGCTGAAAGATATCCAGGCCGAGATGGGCCTGGCGCTTGTCTTCGTGGCCCATGATCTGGGTATCGTGCGCCACATCTCCGACGAAATCCTGGTCATGTATATGGGCGGCATGATGGAGCAGGCCCCCGCCGGTGCGCTTATCGCCAAGCCTTTGCATCCCTATACCCAAGCGCTGCTATCGGCGGTGCCCATCCCCGACCCCAGGATACAGATCACGCCTCAAGTGCTGGAAGGCGACTTGCCAAGCCCCATGGCGCTGCCGCCCGGCTGCCTGTTTCAATCCCGCTGCCCCAAACGCATCGAACGCTGTGCCAATGTTCGCCCTGCCCATCTCACCACGGGAAACCGTGCGGTGACCTGCCATCTGGCGGAGCGTGTGGAGGTTTGAGGTGAGGCTTCGGCGCTAGCCGCGGCAAGTTGTCTGACAGCATACATCATCCATCGAGCGCCCAGAGAATTGATACCCTCACCGGGACCTGAAGCCCTTCCGCGTGCGCCCGTATCCCATCCGCTCAACCTCCGTCAGGCCGGAGGCCACCGCCACCAATCCGCCTGCTTCCAACGCGGTCAGATGGTCGTCGCAAATCACGCCGTTTTCGCCGACGCGTCCGTTGCAGCGCTCGGTCCCATCTCGCGCGATGCATTGGGGCGCGCCGTCCTGCGTGCGCGCCCAATCGTCCTTAGCCAAGGCCCCAATCCTCCTTCTCGACGGACCGGTCGGTCTTCTCTGCCACGGGCTTCCGAATGCGAAAGTCCCGTCTGGCAGCAAAGGCGAAGCCCGGTCCGCGCCACCGTGTCATGCCACCAAATCCTGCAATGGCTCCGGCGCTGCCCGTTCAAACGCGATGCGAGTTGCCAGTGTCAGAAACTGCCGCCAGGCCCCGCGATCCGACAATGGGGGCAAGTCATGTTCCTTGCAGATCAGCCGCTCAGCGAACTTCGTGTTGCAATCGTAGGTTCCCGTCGGTTCGACCCAGAGGTCGAACAGATAGAACAGCGCATGTTGCAAGAAGAGGATTCGGCTGCGCGCATCCATCCGTGGGTCGGCCAACGTCTCGTCGCCGCATAGGATATGGTCGTGGTGATCCGCCGTGTGCCCATACGTCAAAACCACGTCGAAATGGCCCCGCAGGATCGCTTCGACCCCCAGATAAAAATGGGGTGCTTCCGGGAAAGAGCCGGCAACCCAAGCGCGTCGTGTCGACAAGACCAGACCATCGAGCTTGAGTTGAGACATCTTCGCCTCATCGGACTCCGGCTCAGATCCGCTCTCGGACCCGCTGACCAAAACCGCGCGGATTGCACCCAGACCTGCCGTCTTTAAGGCCGTGTCGACCGCGCCAATGGCGGCTTCAGCCGTTGCCGCAAACAGCGCCGGGGCCGAGGGTCTGATTTGCGTGCCACCTTCGCCGTACCGGCTGGGTGGGGCCCAATCATGGATGATCGGCGCTCCGGCGAGGTTTTCGATATGAACGAACTCCATCGCGCCTAGTCCAACAAGGCCTGCCAAGGCGTCGGCATGCCGCGCGGCACCCCGTCGTCAAGCTGGTCGCGCGCACTTGGCGGGACGATCCAGCCCATCGCAAGGGCCGCGGCCATCGGGATGATGGTGCTCAGCAGTGCAGGCAGAGGTACTTCTGTCAAAGCGCCGTCAATTCCATTGGTCAGGCCAGCCGCGACCGCAGCACCTAAGGCGGCTGCCGTGACTTTGCGCGTGGGCCAGAGCGTCTTCATACGTGCCATTCCAAATCCCCCGATTCTTGGCTTGCATGTTCGTAGCGACGTTACGTCAGGTTCCCGCGATCCTGGCGTTAAGAAACCGTGAAAAATGAATGAATAATCCCCGATAAAGGGCGCATCCGCCCCGGGGGAGAGGTCGGGGCGGATGCTGGGCCGCGTGCGTTCACTCATATTTTGGCCTGAGCGTCTGTGGCCGGCGGCGCCACGCACGGTGAGTGCAAACCCACCCAGAGGATGCCACGACGCCGCAAAAGCCTCGCAAGCGCGGCGTCAAAACACGGTAAGTTCGTGCATCATCATCTTTGTCAAAATGGCGTAAGCTCCGGCATGCTCCCAAACGCCACTGGCCGCAGATCGCAGACGCCCATTCCGATTATCCGCCCATTCTGAACGACGTGATTGACGCAGCGACTGTCCGTCCTGTACGACACTGCCATCTGAAGATGAGACGGCAAGGAGGCTGCATATGATAACGCATACGCTCGACCCGACCTTCCCGTCGTTTGGTATGGGCCTTCCAGGGCCTTTGAAGCACCGAAAGCTCACACGCCCTTCTGCGAACTGAGCGCGCCTTTATCCGCCCTCCCGCAGGGCACATCTCACATCTTCAGCTAGGGCACGACCCGCCATGGGGCGGTCGTGACGCTTCCATGAACCGCAAAGCTATGACCGACGCGCCGCGTCGGGTTCTGTCATTTACGTGGCGTCGTTGGCGCCAGCAGCCCGGCCGCATGGCCGCGCTGATCGCGCTTGTCGTCCTATCGACGGGCGCCGATGTGGGCTTCCCCGTGGCCACCGGCATCCTTGTGGATGCCGTCGCCGATCCAACCGCCGATTCCCGCACGGTCTGGCTGGCGTTGGCCGCCATGCTGGGCCTCGCAGCGGTGTCGAGTGTGGCAAAGGTCGTTGCGTATTTCGTCATCATCGACATGACGCTGCGCGCCATGCGCGATCTGATCATGGACGGTTTCGGCCGCATCCTGCGCCTGCCAACCGCTTGGCATGCCAACAGTTTCGCAGGCGCCACCGTGCGCAAGATCACGCGGGCCGGATGGGCTTTGGACGACATGGCCGATACGGTCCTGCTCGCCTTGCTGCCAGCCTTCCTGGCCCTGATCGGCACGACGGTCACGCTGTCGGTCTTCCGCCCTGAACTGGGCATCGCGGCCTTGGTCGGCAGCGTTGTCTTCATCGCCGTCTCGGTGGTCTTGTCGGCCCGCTGGGTGGCGCCGGCCGCCAGTTTGTCCAACGCCCAGGACAGTCGGCTCAGCGGTGCTATTGCCGATGCAATCACCTCCAACGAGGTGGTTAAAGCGCACGCGGCTGAGGCGCGGGAAGAAGTCCGTCTTGACCACGTGCTGGCAAAATGGCGCCATCGCACCCGGCGCGCTTGGCGGCGCGGCACCTGGTCGGGCCTGGCCCAAGATACCATCCTTTGGCTGCTTCGCGTCGCCGTTCTGGGCGGGGCCATCCTGGCTTGGGCGCGGGGTCTGGCGGGCCCGGGCGAAGTGGCCTTTGCCGTGACCGCCTTTGCCACGCTGCAAGGCTATCTGCGCTCCATCGGGCAGGAAATCCGGCAACTTCAGCGCGCCATCAACGACATGGAGGAACTCGTCGACCTGATGGAGGCCGCGCCCGAAGCCCAAGTGGCCCGGCCCCCGGCGCAGCCGCTACCCGCCCGCAATGGCGCGCTGGACTTCCGGTCCGTGGGCTACGGCTATTCTGGTGCGCTATCTCCGCTTTTCACGGATCTGAACGTGTCGATCCCTGCGGGGCAGCGTGTGGGCCTGGTGGGCCGGTCGGGGTCGGGCAAGACGACGTTCGTCAAGCTTCTCCAACGCTTGCATGAGGTCACGGAAGGCAGGATCGAGCTTGATGGCACCGACATCGCGTCGCTGCCATTGGCCGATCTGCGCTGCGCCCTTGCCGTTGTCGCGCAAGAACCGATCCTGTTCCACCGCACGCTGGCTGACAACATCGCCTATGCCCGCCCTGGCGCCGACCTGGCCGAGGTTCGGGCCGCCGCCGACCGGGCGGGCGCGGCTGAGTTCATCGACGCCATGCCCAAGGGATATGGCACGCTGGTGGGGGAACGGGGCGTGAAGCTTTCGGGCGGTGAACGTCAGCGCATCGCCATTGCCCGCGCCTTTCTGTCGGATGCACCGGTGCTGGTGATGGACGAAGCGACATCTAGCCTCGATTCCGAGGCTGAAGCCAAGGTCGCCGCGGCTGCTGAACGCTTGATGGAGGGTCGAACGACCCTGATCATTGCGCACCGGCTGGCGACGGTGGCGAAGTTGGATAGGCTTCTGGTCTTCGACAAGGGCCGGATCGTCGAAGACGGCACACCGGCCGAGTTGCTAACCAAGGAGGGTGGGCTCTACCGCGCGCTGCATGAACAGCAAGCGGGGGCGTTGGCCGCATGATTCGACCGTGCCGGGGGTTTTGCCCTCGGCGCGATGGTTTGATGGTTTGGAAACCGGCCTACGGGCGTTCGCGCTGCAACAGGTCGGCCAGACCGCTGCGGTAGTCGGGAAAGCGTAGCTTCACGCCCAGCTCTTCCTTGATGCGGTCGTTTCGCACGCGCTTCGACTCGGCATAGAAGCTGCGCGCCATCGGGGTCATATCGGCGGTCTCAAACGGGATTTCGGGCGGTGGCGGCACGCCCAAAAGCTCTGCCGCATGGCCGATCACGTCTTCGGGGGGTGCCGGGTCGTCGTCACAGACATTCCAGACGCGCCCCGGCCCGCCCTGCGCGATGGACGCGGCGAAGACTTGGGCGATGTCCGCCACATGGATACGGCTGAAAACCTGGCCCGGCTTGACGATGCGCTTCGCGGTGCCCGCGCGCACTTTGGCAAACGGACCGCGCCCCGGCCCATAGATGCCTGCCAGGCGGAAGATATGCAGAGGGGCGTCCGCGCGGTTTGCCAGATCGGCCCAGGCGGCCTCCGCCTCCACCCGCATCCGGCCCCGCCTGGTCGATGGGGTGAGTGGGGTGTCCTCATCGACCCAACCGCCTTGGTGGTCGCCATAGACCCCGGTGGTCGAAAGATAGCCGACCCATTCCATCCGCCCCAGATGGTTGCCGAGTATGGTGCCATAAGTGTTCAGCACTGGATCACCCTCGGGATCCGGCCCGGCAGAAGTCAGCAGATGGGTGACGTCAGCCATCACCGCGTCGAGTGCATCGCCGAAGATAATTGGCTCCACACCCTCTGACCGCAAAGCATTTGCTTTCTCATCAGACCGCGTCGTCCCGATTACCCGCCACCCCTGCGCCAGCAGCAGAGGCGTGAGCGCGCGGGCGGAGTAGCCGTGGCCAAAGGACAAAAGCACACTCATAGCCGCGCCACCGCCCAGCGCGCGGCATCCGCCACGGCGCTATCCGCATCCTCACAAAGTGCTTGGGCAACAGGTTTCAGCCGCGCCGATCCGCTATTTCCCATGGCGTAGCAGACATTGCGCACCATCCTATCCCGCCCGATCCGCTTGATGGGTGAGCCGCTGAACCGTGCTCGAAAGCCCGCATCGTCTAGCAGCGCCAATTCCTCCAGCGGTGGTGCGCGATGGGGCCCATGATAGCGTATGTCCGAGGCGTCGACCGCGAACTTGTTCCACGGGCAGACCGCCAGGCAATCGTCACAGCCGTAGATCCGGTTGCCGAGGCCGGGGCGCAAAGCCTCCTCCACCGGGCCGCGATGCTCGATCGTGAGGTAGGAAATGCAGCGCCGCGCATCCAGCCGGAAGGGCGCGGGAAACGCATCGGTGGGGCAGATGTCGAGGCACTTGGTGCAGCTTCCACAATGCTCTGCCTCGGGCGCGTCGGGGGGCAGGTCCAGCGTGGTGAAGATCGCGCCAAGGAACACCCAATTGCCGAAACCGCGGCCCAGCAGGTTGGTGTGCTTGCCCTGCCACCCCAGGCCCGCCGCCTGCGCCAGCGGCTTTTCCATCACCGGGGCGGTGTCGACGAAGACCTTGATTTCCGCGGTTCCCTCGACGGCTTCGATCAACCAGCGACCAACGCGCTTCAAGGCCTTCTTGACCAGATCGTGGTAATCGCGACCCTGGGCATAGACGCTGATCGCGCCATGGTCCGCACGATCCAGATCGTCCAAAGGGTCATGGTCCGGCGCGTAGGAATGGGCCAGCATGATGACCGACCGCGCTTCGGGCCAAAGTGCGCTGGGGTCGCCGCGCCATGCTATCCGCTCGGCCATCCAGCCCATCTGGCCGTGATGGCCGTCCTCCAGAAAGGTTTGAAGCCGCCCCGCCGCCTCGGGGATCGAATCTGGGCGACACACACCCAACGCCACGAAACCCGCTGCGCGCGCCTCCGCCTCCAGCCGCGCGCGAAGCGTCAAAAGTCCAGATCGGCGTAGTGGCTTGCGGGCCGGAACCCGGGCACCACATCCGCCAGGATGGAGCGGAAGGCAGGCCGCGACTTGATCTTGGCGTACCAGTCGCGCACCGCCTCGTTCCGGTTCCAGTCCACGTCGGACGAATAGTCGAGGCATGATAGGTGCGCCGCCGCCGCAAAATCCGCCACTGTCAGCGACGATCCCGCCAACCAGCGGTTCCGGTCCAGCAGCCAGCCCATGTAATCGAGGTGGAACTTGATCGCCTTCACCCCGTTCTTGACGTTTGCGCCATCCGGGTAGCCCTGCCGCGTCAGCTTCTTGTTGACCCGTTCGTAGACCAGTTTCGACGTCACTTCCTGATGGAATTTGTCGTCGAACCACGCCACCAGCCGCCGCACTTCTGCTCGGGCCGCCGGTTTTTCAGGCATCAAGGCGGGCTCAGACACGGTTTCTTCCAGGTATTCGCAAATGGCGTTGCTGTCCGCCAAGGTCAGGCCGTCGACCCGCAGGACGGGGACCTTTCCGGCGGCGTTGCGGCGCAGGAATTCCGAGGACGCTTCCCAATAGCGTTCGTCGATCAGTTCCACGTCCAGCTTCTTTTCCGCCAGGACGAGGCGAACCTTTCGGCAGAACGGCGACAATGGGAAGTGATAAAGCTGGATCATGCCTGCACCGATACAACTCGCGGCCTTAACCCTCAATCCTCGAAACAGGCGGCGCGGCCGTCGGCACGGATCGTCGCCGCGCCATCCACCACGCGCGCGGCCTTGCGGCGCAGGGCCGGTGTCAGCGCGTTTGGGTCCCGCAGCTTGGGCGCCGGCAGGATTGAGGCCAACGCAGCCGCCTGCCGCGCGCTCAGGTCGGCGGCATCGACACCGAAATAGTGTCGCGCCGCCGCCTGCACCCCGAAGATGCCTTCACCCATCTCGGCCACGTTGAGGTAGATTTCCAAGATGCGCCGCTTGGGCCAGAATGCCTCCATCACGGGGGTCAGCGTGGCTTCCATCGCCTTGCGCAACCAAGAGCGGCCCTGCCAAAGAAAGGCGTTCTTCACGACCTGCTGGCTGATGGTCGAGGCCCCGCGATTGGCGCCCTCCTCAATGGCATCGCGGATCGCATCGACATCGAAGCCCCAGTGTAGACAGTAATTCGCATCCTCGGCGGCCACAGCCGCGCGGGCCATGACTGGCGCGATGGCTTCCATATCGACCCAAACCCGCTGCGCCCCACCAAGCCGTTGGGATTCCTGTAGGATATAGGGCGTCGTGGGCGGGTCGATCCAGCGATAGGCCAGAACCCAGGCCAAGACCGCGACCACGCCCCAGAAGAGGACGCGCCGCACCAGGCGCAGCACCCGACCCAGCCACGCAGCCAGCCGCGCCCGCCAGCCCAACTTGGCCGCCTCCTTCCGCTTACCGGGTTTCTTTGCCTGCTTCTTTGCCACGGCTTCTCCCAACCGCGCGGGGGCCTGCGGGTCAAGAAAAACCCCGACCGCGCTGGGAGCGAACGGGGTTTATGTGCTTTCAATGCCGGACTTATTCCGCCGGAATGGCCCCTGCATCTATGCCAAGGGGGGCGGGCAGGTGGACGAGCATTTCCTTGGGGCAGACTTGCAGGAAGTGGTCCTTCTCGCGTGCCCAATCCGACAGGATGGACTGGCCTTTTCGAGATTCGGTCTCGTCGACATGGCGCTCGACCAGCCCGCGTAATTCTGCCTCCCAATGGTCGACGGTGACGGGGCAGGTGACCAGTGTTTCCATGTTCATCAGCGACAAGGCCACGCCATCGGGGTCGTATAGATACGCCATACCCCCAGTCATACCCGCGCCAAAATTGGCGCCGATCTCACCTAGGATGACGGCGACCCCGCCGGTCATGTATTCGCAGCCATTCGACCCACAGCCCTCAATCACCACGCGCGCGCCGGAATTGCGCACGGCGAAGCGTTCGCCTGCGCGGCCCGCCGCGAACAGGTGCCCATCGGTGGCGCCATAGAGCACCGTGTTGCCGATGATGGTGTTCTGATCCGCCTTTAGCGGTGATGCCATGGGCGGGCGCACGATCACGGTGCCGCCGGACAGGCCCTTGCCCACGTAATCGTTGGCATCCCCCGACACTTCCAGCTTCAACCCGGGCGCGGCAAAGGCCCCCAGGGATTGCCCGGCAGAGCCCTGCAATTTCACGTGAAGGTGGTCTGGTTGAAGGCCGTTGCGCATCCCAAACTGCGACACGATGTGGCTGGATGTCCGGGTGCCCACCGTGCGCTGCGTGTTCTGCACTGCATAGCTGAGCTGCATCTTTTCCCCATCATTCAGGAACCGTGCGGCATCCTTCACGATTTGCGCATCCAGCGTGTCGGGTACGGCATTGCGCGGCTTTTCGCGGTCATAGGTGATGCGGTCCGCGCCATCGACGGTGATCAAAAGCGGGTTCAAATCCAGGTCATCCAAATGGGCCGACCCGCGCGACACCTGCGTCAGCAGGTCCGCCCGTCCGATCACCTCATCCAGCGACCGCGCCCCGATGGAGGCCAGGATTTCCCGCACCTCTTGGGCATAGAAGGTGATCAGATTGACCACTTTGTCCGCTGTGCCGGTGAACTTGGCGCGCAGGCGTTCATCCTGCGTACACACGCCCACGGGGCAGGTGTTGGACTGGCATTGGCGCACCATGATGCAGCCCATGGCGATCAGCGCGGCGGTGCCGATGCCGTATTCTTCGGCGCCCATCATCGCCGCCATGACGATGTCGCGGCCCGTGCGCAGCCCACCATCGGTGCGCAACGTCACGCGCGACCGCAGGTTGTTCATGGCCAGCACCTGGTGCGCTTCCGTCAGGCCCATTTCCCAGGGCAGACCCGCATATTTGATGGAGGTCGCGGGGCTGGCCCCGGTGCCACCATTGTGGCCCGAAATCAGGATGACATCGGCCTTCGCCTTGGCCACGCCCGCCGCAATGGTCCCCACACCGGACGAGGCCACCAGCTTCACCGTCACCTTGCAGCGCGGGTTGATCTGCTTGAGGTCGTAGATCAGCTGCGCCAAATCCTCGATCGAATAGATATCGTGGTGCGGCGGCGGTGAAATCAGCGTCACGCCCTTGGTGGAATGGCGCAACCGCGCGATCAGGTCGGTGACCTTCATCCCTGGCAACTGGCCCCCTTCGCCGGGCTTGGCGCCCTGGGCGACCTTGATTTCAAGCTCTTCGCAGTGGTTCAGGTATTCCGCCGTGACCCCAAAGCGGCCCGACGCGACCTGCTTGATCTTGGCCGACGGGTTGTCGCCATTGGGCTCTGGCACGAAATGCGCCGGATCCTCGCCGCCTTCACCGCTATCGGACTTCGCGCCGATGCGGTTCATGGCCACGTTCAGCAGCTTGTGCGCCTCGGGGCTCAGCGCGCCCAAGGACATGCCCGGCGTGACGAAGCGCTTGCGGATGGCAGTGATGCTTTCCACGTCTTCGATGGGGATGGCCTTGCCCATGGGCTTGATGGCCAGCAGATCGCGCAGATGGATCGGCGGATTGCTCTGCATCGCTTTGGAGAATTGCTGCCAAAGCTGATAGCTGCCCCGGTCGCAGGCGGCTTGCAGCATATGCATCGTCTGCGCTTCCCAAGCGTGCTTTTCGCCCGAGCGCCGCGCTTTGTAGAAGCCGCCGATGGGCAGCACGTTCGACGCGCCTTGCCAGCCTTGGGCATGGATAGCCTCGGCCTTGCGTTGCAGGCCTGCGACGCCGATGCCGCTGATCCGGCTCAGCATACCGGGGAAGTATTCGGCGACCATGGCCCGGCTCAGCCCCACGGCCTCAAAGTTCAGGCCGCCGCGATAGGACGAAATCACACTGATCCCCATCTTCGCCATGATCTTGAGCAGTCCGGCGTCGATGGCCTTGCGATAGCGCGCCACCGCTTCGTCCAGCGAACAATCCAGAAGGCCCTTGTTGATACGGTCGGCCAGACTGTCCTGCGCCAGATAAGCGTTCACCGTGGTCGCGCCGCAGCCGATCAGAACGGCGAAGTAGTGTGGGTCGATACACTCGGCTGAGCGCACATTGATGGAACAGAAGGTGCGCAGGCCCTTCTGGGTCAGCCAGGAATGGACCGCACTGGTCGCCAGGATCATGGGCATCGCGACCCGGTCTTCCGACTGGAAGCGGTCGGTCAGCACGATATGCCCCGCGCCCGAGCGCACGGCATCTTCGGCCTCGGCCCGGATGCGCGCCAGGCCTTCCTGCAAAGCGCCGTGGACGCCACCTGCCGGGAAGGAACAATCGATGGTGACCACCGAGTCTTCGAAATGGTCGAACATCGCCTGGAATTGCGCGTTGCCCACGAATGGGCTGTCGAGCACTAGGATCTCGGTCTGCGACGAATCCTCATCAAGCACGTTCTTGAGGTTTCCGAACCGCGTCTTCAGACTCATCACCCGGTATTCGCGCAAGCTGTCGATGGGCGGGTTCGTCACCTGGCTGAAGGATTGGCGAAAGAAATGGCTCAGCGGGCGGTACTTTTCCGACAGAACGGCGGAAGGCGTGTCATCCCCCATGGAGGCCAGCGCCTCTTTCCCGTCTTCGGCCATGGGCGCCAGGATCTGCTCCAACTCCTCGATGGAATAGCCCGCGGCCACCTGCCGTGTGCGCAACTCCGCGCCGTCATGGACGGCCACTTCCGACACGCCCTTGGTCACTTCTTCCAGATCGGTGATCTTTTGGACCCACTCCTTGAAGGGCAGGGCGTTGGCCAGCTTGTCCTTCAATTCCGCATCGTGAAACAGCAGGCCCTTCTTCATGTCGACGGCAATCATCTGGCCAGGCCCCAGGGCGCCCTTTTCCACAACGTTGGCCTCGTCCACGGGCACCATCCCCGTCTCGGACCCGGCAATCAGCAGCCCGTCGCCCGACACGGTGTAGCGCATGGGGCGCAAGCCGTTGCGATCAAGCCCTGCGCAAACCCAGCGGCCGTCCGTCATGGCCAGGGCGGCGGGACCGTCCCAAGGCTCCATCACGGCGTTGCAATAGGCGTACATGTCGCGCCAATCGTCGGGCAGTTCCACCGCCTGCTGCGACCAGGATTCCGGTACCAGCATGGTCTTGGCCATGGGCGCCGACCGCCCGGCGCGCACCAGCACTTCGAAGACGGAATCCAGCGCCGCAGAATCAGACGCGCCCTGAGGCACAATCGGCTTGATATCCGCCGCCTGGTCGCCAAATGCGCCGGACGCCATGCGGATTTCATGGCTTTTCATCCAGTTGACGTTGCCCTTCAGCGTATTGATCTCACCATTATGGGCCAACATGCGGAAAGGTTGGGCCAGCCACCATTGCGGGAAGGTGTTGGTCGAATACCGCTGGTGATAGATGGCGAACGCACTTTCGAAACGCTCGTCTTTCAGGTCGGGATAGAACTCTGCCACCTGTTCGGCCAGCATCATTCCTTTGTAGATGACCGACCGGCACGACAGCGACGCCATATAGAGCCCCGGCACCTGCGCGGCGATGGCGGCCTTCTCGATCCGGCGGCGGATGACGTAGAGTTCCCGCTCGAAGGTTTCTTCGTCCACGCCCTTCGCATTGGAAATCAGGATCTGCTCGATCTCGGGCCGTGTGGCATTGGCCTTCTCACCGAGCACTTCGATATTCACCGGCACATGGCGCCAACCGTAGATGTAATGCCCCATCCGCAGGACTTCGGTTTCCACGATGGTGCGGCATGTCTCTTGTGCGCCAAAATCGTTGCGGGGCAGGAAGACCTGCCCAACGGCCAGCAATTCGTCGCGCAGTTTGTGGCCGGTGCGCTCCACCTGTTCGCCGAAGAAGCGGAAGGGGATTTGCAGGTGAATGCCCGCGCCATCCCCGGTCTTACCGTCGGCATCTACCGCGCCGCGATGCCAAATCGCCTTGAGCGCGTCGATCCCCGCCTGCACGACCCGGCGCGACCGTCGGCCCTTCAGGTCCACGACCAGACCGACGCCGCAAGAGGCATGTTCTGCCTCTTCGTGGTAGAGACTTGTCTCGGCCGTCTTACCCCGGCGCAGAACCTCGTCGCGTTCCCATTCGGTGAACCAATGCGTCATGTGTCGTCTCCCTTCACATGGGTGTTGCGGGCCTCATACTCGGCTTGCGTCGCGCGGCGGTGGTCGCCCGCCAGCGCGGCATAGGCCGGGGCCTTGTCGTGATAAATCTCGGATATCATCGGAAGATGACGCGCTGCGCCGAACAGGCCTGGCATCAGGTCATAGTCCGCGTCTGCTTTATTGGTGGGGCGGTACCACAAATGGCTGCCGCAGGTGGGGCAGAACGCCCGTTCCGCAAAGTCGGACGACGCGAACCGTGTTACCACGCCGTCGATGGTGACCGACGCGGCGGGCGCGCTGAACGTGGCATAAAGCGCGCCGGACCAGCGCTGGCACATGTCGCAATGGCACGCGCCCACCCCTGCCAGATGCGGCCCGTCTACGCGAACGGTGACCGCGCCGCACAGGCAATGCCCATCGAGCCGACCCGCATCGCGGCGATATGCGTCCACCCAGCTCATGCGACGGCCCGGTAATCGCCCAGAAGCGATTCAACCCGCGCTTTCCGGCCTTTGATGATCGCCGCGATCACATCGCCCAGAACACCCGCTGACTTCAGCCGATGCGCGACGTTGTGACGGCCCTTCGCCAGGATATAGCGATGCAGCCGCTTGTGGTCAGGCAGCAGGGCCAAATGCTCCAAATCCGGGGCGCAATCGGCGCCTGCCATCACGTAGAAATGCGCGCGCGCGCGTCCGATCACGTCGCCAACATTGCGCACGGGCAGGGTGAAGCGCGCGCCCACATCGGGCCAGCGGTCATCGGCGAGCAGCTTGCGGTCCATGGTGACCTGCGGGCTGAAGGCCACCACGCGCGTTACGCGCACATCGCGGGGTAGCAGCATGGCGCCGTAGCCCCCCATGGAGTTGCCCAGGCTGATCACTTCGCGCAGGCCTTCGCTGTCGCGCAGATACTTCACCAGCTTCACGATACGCCGCCATAGCCCCGGCGCGGCGTACCAGGTCGCGCGGCGGTCGGTGACGAACAGCACGTTGTTTTCGCCGCCGCCCCAGGCGCTGCCCGCGAATTCATCCAGCGGCTGCCCCATGACACCTGCATGCATCCCGGTGAACACCACGACCATGCGCTTGCCCCGGCCGGGAAGCCAGCGCAGCCGCAGCTCCCTATCCAGAAGCACATCTTCGATGGTCGGCGTCATTGGGATTTCGTCACCCTCAAATCGCGTCAGCCACGCTGACATTCTGGCCCCGGAAGCGGCATAGGTGGGGAAAGCCACCGTCCGCACATGCGTATGTCGGTCCTGTGCGGGGCCTCTATTCGGCTGCGACGGTTGCGCTTTGGGCTGCGAACTTTTCCAAGATCGCCTCTGCGCATTCCCGCCCGTCACGGATGGCCCATACCACCAGGGACGCGCCGCGCACGATGTCGCCCACGGCATAGACGCCTTCCATTTGCGTCTCATGGGTCTGGAAGTCGGCCTTCACCGTGCCCCACCGCGTCACCTCAAGCTCCGGCTGGTCCCACAGCGCCGGCAGGTCCTCGGGCTCGAAACCGAGGGCCTTGATGACCAGATCGGCGTCTTCGACGTAGTCCGCGCCGTCGATGATCTCGGGGCGCTGACGACCTGTGGCATCGGGCTCACCCAAGCGCATCTTCTGCACCTTCACACCGCGCACCGGGCTGCCTTGGGCAGCCTCGCTATCTCCGGTGACTTCGGTCACGCGCAGGTCAACTTCGAAACCGCCGGGTGCCGTCAGCCAGACGAATTCGACGCCCTCTTCCTCGGCATTGGCCACTTCGCGCTGGCTGCCCGGCATATTGGCCCGGTCGCGGCGATACAGGCACTTCACGCTTTTCGCGCCCTGCCGCACGGCGGTGCGGACGCAATCCATGGCAGTGTCGCCGCCGCCGATGACCACGACGCGCTTGCCATCGGCATTCAGCTCACCTGAATCGAATTCGACCACATCGTCACCGAAATACTTCTTGGAGGACGCGGTCAGATAATCGATAGCCCGCACGACGCCGGGGGCCTGTGCATTGGGCTCATCCAACTCCCGCGATTTGTAGACGCCCGTGGCGATGATAACGGCGTGATGCTCGGCGCGGATTTCCTCGAAGCTGATATCGCGGCCCACTTCGGTGCCAAGCGCGAAGTCCACACCGCCTTCGGCAAGCTGCGCGTTGCGCCGCTCAACGATGTCTTTTTCCAGCTTGAAGCCGGGGATACCGTAGCTCAGCAAACCGCCCGCGCGGTCATAGCGGTCATAGACCGTGACCTGCACGCCGGCGCGCCGCAGCATATCCGCCGCCGCCAGTCCGCCCGGGCCCGCGCCGATGATGCCCACACTTTCAGAGCGTTCCGCGCGGGGTTTGATCGGGTCGACCCAGCCGTTTTCAAAGGCCGTGTCAGTGATATATTTCTCGACCGCGCCGATGGTGACGGTGCCGTGGCCGGATTGTTCGATGACGCAATTGCCTTCGCACAGACGATCCTGCGGGCAGATGCGACCGCAAATTTCCGGGAAGGTGTTGGTCATCTGCGCGACGTCATAGGCTTCGCGCAACCGGCCCTCCGCGGTCAGGCGCAGCCAATCGGGGATGTTGTTGTGCAACGGGCAATGGGTCTGGCAATAGGGCACGCCGCATTGGCTGCACCGCCCCGCTTGCTCGGCGGCGCGGTCGGCGGCAAACTCACGGTAGATTTCGCCGAAATCATCCTTGCGCGACTCAGCGTCCCGCTTCTCGGGCGTCTGCCGTTCAAGGTTCACAAAGCGCAACATTCTGTTCGAGGCCATACGTCCCTCCCGAGTGAGCATTCCCCATACACAGGGCGCGCGCTGATATAAAGTCAGTTTTACTGACCTAATTAACGAAATTTGCGCTTGCTTGCGAACATCCGCCATCAGAATCATGCAAAATAAGGGCCGTATCGGACCTAATGGCTCGCTTCCCCTTTCGGAATGCCTAATTCATGGTGCCCGAAACAGGCGAATCACCATGGCCCTCTGGCATCTCCTCCTCCTTGCGGCGCTTCAGGGCGTGACTGAATTTCTGCCGATTTCGTCCTCCGGCCACCTGATCCTTCTGCCTGCGCTGACGGGTCTGCCCGACCAAGGCGCCTTCCTCGATGTGGCGGTCCATGTGGGCACTTTGGGTGCCGTCGTCCTTTACTTTCGGGCCGAAGTCGCCCGCGCGGTGATGGGCCTGATCGGCCTGGCGCGGCGCCGCACCGGCCCAGATGAGATGCTGGCTTTGGGCCTGATCATCGCGACGCTTCCGGTCATCCTGCTGGGTCTGATCATCCAACTCACGGTGGGGGCCGATGCCCTGCGATCCGTTGCGGTGATTGGCTGGTCCATGCTCGTGTTCGGGATCGTACTCTGGTGGTACGACCAAAAGGCGCCGCAAACCAAAACGCTGGCCGACTGGTCCCCGTCCGAGGCCCTGAAATTGGGTCTGTGGCAGGCGGTCGCCCTTATCCCTGGCACGTCGCGCAGTGGTATCTGCATCACCGGCGCCCGCGCCATGGGTTACGGGCGCGAAGATGCTGCCCGCGTTGCGATGCTCATGTCGATCCCCACGATCATGGCTTCGGGCGTATTGCTGGGCGCCGATGTTATCGGCACCGGCACGGCGGCCATCTGGCGCGACGCAGCCATCGGCGCAGCCTTTGCCTTCGCCGCTGCCCTTCTGGCCCTGACGCTGATGATGCGTCTGCTCCACTCGGTCAGTTTCACGCCCTATGTCGTCTATCGCGTGATCTTAGGGGTGGTGCTTCTATGGTGGGCCTATGCCTAAGCAGGCACGCGCGCCGCAGGCACCCGAATGGGCGCGAAATCCCACGCTGAAAGCCCTGTCGCGCGGGCCGCGACCAGCACCGCCCAGGCGCCGAACAGGTTGGCCACAACCGCCGCACCCAGCACGCCGCCATAGCCGAACAGTGACACGCCGACCCAGGCCAACGGCACATAGATGGCCAGCACGCGGGCCAGCGACAGCGTCATGGAATGCCCCGCCTTCGATATCGCGTTGAGCGCCGCATTCCCCGTCACCAGCATCCCAAACCCGAAGATCGTCCAACCCACCACGCGCAGATAAGACGCGGCAGCCGCGGTGCTTTCCGCGTTGGCGCCGAAGGCCGACGCGATGGCTTCCGCGAAGAAGGTCAGCACCAGCGCAACCGCCAGCCCATAGATCACGCAAAACCCAAAGCAGAGCCGCACGGCCTGCCGCGCCCTGTCCCACTTTTCGGCGCCCCAGTTCTGGCCCACGACCGGGCCAATGCCCGATGACAGCGCAAGAAGTGGCACCGACAACACGCTTTCCACCCGCGTCGCGGCGCCAAACCCGCCGACATAAGCCGCGCCGACCGTGCCAACCGCCGCGGTGACCAGCGCCATGCCCGCAGGATTGATGGCATTCGATGTGGCTGCGGGCGCGCCCACGCCCACGATGCTGCGCAGGTTGCGCCACAAGTCCTGCAACGGGGCCGAGCAGGGTTGCAGGATCCGTTCACGTAGCGCCAGAAAGAACGCCAGGATCGAGCCGGAGACCATGGCAATCAGCGTGCCCATGGCCGCCCCCGCAATCCCCATTTCGGGCACGGGGCCCAGCCCCAGGATAAGGACAGGTGTGGTCGACACATTCACAACGGCGGAGAACACCATGACCAACGCCGACATTGTGCCCGAGCCGTGTGCGCGGAAGACCGAGTTGATGAGCATCATCGACACAAGGAACGGAAAGGCGATGCACCAGATCGGGGTGTAGCGCAAAGCGGCGTCCAGCACGTCGGGACTTGCGCCAAGCAGGTGCAGCAAGGGGCCGTCCAGCAGCCAGAACGCAAAGGCCACAAGGGCTGCCAGCAGCAACCCGATGCCAAGCGCATGAAGGCCGCGACGGGTGACGTCATCGTCGCTTTCCCGCCGCCCGACCGCCTGGCTGATGATGGCCCCGGCGCCTGCCGACAGCCCGATGGACAGCGATGAAATCGCGGTCGTCACGGGGTATATCCACCCAACTGCCGCGAGCGCGTCAGGTCCGATCTTGGCCAGAAAATAGGCGTCGATCAGACCCGTGGACAGCACGGCCGCGATGCCCAGTGCCATGGGACCGGACAGGGCCAACAGGCCCTTCCAGATGGGGCCTTCGGTCAGATCCCGTTTGCCTTGTGCCATTCAACGTCCCTTCGCGACGCAACCGCGCAAGGGCAGATATCGTTCCCGCACGCGTTCAGGTCCGCAGGTTGCGGGCACTGTCCTTGATCTCTGCATATTGGCCGGAGGGGCGGAAACGCCACAGATATTCCGGCAAGACCGCCTCCATCGCGACGGGATCCAAGCCCAGGGTAGCGAATGTCTGGTCGGCGGTGACAACGTTGTCGTGGGCCAAGTTGCGTACTTGGTCACGGGTCAACACCTTGTTGGCCAAGATACCGAAAGTCGCCTTCTGTAGCATGTCGAAGACGAAACCCATGGCCATGGCGGCAAAGAACGGCACTGAAATCATCAGCGCGCGACGTTGGATGACCTGCTTCATGGTCTCCATCAATTCGCGGAAGGTGGCCACGTCCGGCCCGCCAAGTTCATAGATGCCAGGCGCCGCCTTGCCGTTGACGGCCAGGGCGGCAGCGGCGGCCACGTCATCCACGAAAACCGGCTGGAACTTCGTCTTGGCCCCCACAAGCGGCACAACTTTCAAGAACGTCGCCATAGAGGCGAAGCGATTGAAGAACTGATCTTCGGCCCCGAACACGATGGAGGGGCGCAGGATGATGGCGCCCGGAATATGCTGCAACACGGCGGCCTCACCCTCTGCTTTGGTACGGGCATAGTCGCTTTTGCTTTCCGCATCTGCCCCGATGGCACTGATCTGGACCATGGTCTCGATCCCTTCGGCTGCCGCCAAGCGCGCCACTCGGCCCGCGCCTTCGGCTTGCAGGGCGTCGAAGGTGTTCTTCCCAAGCTCCCCCAAGATGCCCACGCAGTTCACGACCGCATCTGCCCCCGACAAGGCGGCTGCGACCGACGCGTCGTCGCGGATATTGGCCAGCACAGGTTCTACCTGGCCCACGCTGCCATACATGCGAACGAAGTGCCCTTCATTGGGGCGGCGAACGGCCACGCGCACGCGCCAGCCCTGCTTAGCCAGGCGCCGCGCGATGTAGCGCCCGATGAAGCCAGATCCGCCGAAAATGGTCACAAGCCGCTGCATGGGAAACTCCTGTCCGGTCAAGACTTCGGATAGACCCGTCACCCGCTTCGGGCAAGGGCACGGATTTTCGCACGTCAAACAATTGACACGACACCAAAGCGGTTATACCTCCGCCTGCACCGTGGAAGCCCAGGTGGCGGAATTGGTAGACGCGCTGGCTTCAGGTGCCAGTTCTCGCAAGGGAGTGGAAGTTCGAGTCTTCTCCTGGGCACCACGGTCTACACGAAACGCCCGGCCATTTCGGTCGGGCGTTCGCGTATCCAGGGGACGCCGTAATGACTATCGCTCAATCCAACATCACGCTGCATCAGGGCGACTTGCCCGATGGAATGGCCTTCCCTGACGGCGTGGCCATCGATTGTGAGACCATGGGCCTCAACCCCCATCGTGACCGGCTTTGCCTTGTTCAGCTTTCGGGCGGGGATGGGCATGCCCATCTGGTGCAGATCGCGAGGGGTCAGATATCGGCCCCGAACTTGGAGGCGCTGCTGTGGGACGAAGCCGTGCTCAAGCTGTTCCATTTCGGGCGCTTCGACATCGCCGCCATGTTTCACACCTTCGGCGCTTTGGCGCAGCCCGTCTGGTGTTCCAAGATCGCAAGCCGCCTGGTGCGCACCTACACCGACCGCCATGGGCTGAAGGCGTTGCTGTCGGAGCTTCTGTCCGAAGATATCTCCAAGTTGCAGCAGACCTCCGATTGGGGGGCCGAGACGTTGACGCCCGATCAGATGGCCTACGCCGCGTCCGATGTGCTGTATCTGCATCGCCTGAAGGTGGAACTGGATGCGCGCCTGGCCCGCGAAGATCGTACCGAGATCGCGCAGGCGTGTTTCGACTTCCTGCCCACACGTGCGAAGCTTGACCTGATCGGGTATCCTGACACCGATATTTTTGCCCATTCCTGACAGGACGCCCATGGTCGCGGAGTCGACGAACCCTCAATCGCTACATTCCCGTGTCGTCTGGTGGACGAAGCTCATCCTGCCTGTCGTGGCCTTGGGGTTGTTGTCGACCCTGTTCCTGCTGGCCCGCACCGTTGACCCAGACAACGCCTTGCCCATCGCCGATGTGGACGTGACCGAACGGGCCCGCGAACAGCAACTGACAGCCCCTAGATTCGCTGGCGTTTCCGCCAACGGCACGACCTTCGCGCTATCTGCTACGCGGGCGAAACCCGACGCCGCCGACCCGCGGCGCATGACCGCCGAAGACATCCGTCTGACGCTGACCATGCCCGAAGGCGGCGACACCACTGTCCGCGCGGGCTTGGGTGAGGTTGATACCGGCTCCCGCGACATTGCGCTGGCCGGTGATATCCGGATTGAGACGCCCGACGGTTTCGCGCTGCGAACGGAACGCTTGCAGGGATCGCTTGGCCAGATGATGATCACTGCGCCGGGGGAAATCATCGGCATCGGGCCCCTGGGCAAGATACGCGCGGGTGCGATGCAAATCGGGGAATCGCCAGAAGGTGACCGCGGGCTGCTATTCACGGGCGGTGTCGAACTGCTATACCTGCCGCCAGGTTGATCGGATATCTTATGCTGCCACGTCTTTTCGCGTTTCTTGTTCTTCTTCTAGCTCTGCCTGTCCATGCGCAAGGCACCAATATGGGCTTCGGAAATGGCGATTTCGACCGCTCCGCCCCGGTTGAGGTGGCCGCCGACAATCTGGAAATCGACGAAAATACGGGCCAGGCCATTCTGACCGGGAACGTGGTGATTGAGCAGGGTGACCTGCGCCTGTCGGCCGATCGTGTGACCGTCGAATACACGACGCTGGATGGTGAGCGCGAAATCGACCGCTTGAACGCCAATGGCAACGTGCTCATCACGTCGGGCGAAGACGCGGCCGAAGGGGCCAATGCCGTCTATATCCTCGCCACCTCGGAAATCCTGATGGATGGCGAGGTATTGGTGACCCAAGGGCCCAATGTGCTGGCGGGCGACCGCATGTCCATCGACTTGGAAGCCGGGGCGGGCACCGTGACGGGCCGCGTCCGGTCCACGTTGCAGCCGTGACCCTTCGCGTCACAGAAGGGTCGGGTGGGCTGGTCATCCGCAACTTGCGCAAGTCTTACCGCAAGCGCCCGGTTATCCGCGACGTGTCCATGGATCTGGCACGCGGTGAAGTTGTGGCCTTGCTTGGCCCCAATGGCTCGGGCAAGACGACCACGTTTTACTGCATCGCGGGCCTCGTGACGCCCGATGGCGGCACCGTCACCATCGACGGCAAGGACGTCACGCAACTGCCGATGTATCGCCGTGCCAAGGCGGGTATCGGCTATCTGCCGCAGGAAATGTCCATCTTTCGTGGTCTGACGGTCGAGCAGAACATCATGGCCATCCTGGAAGTGGCCGAACCTCAGCGCCGCCGCCGCCGCGAACGGTTGGAGCAGTTGCTCAGCGAATTCCACATCGAACATCTGCGCCGTGCCAGCGCCATGGCCCTGTCGGGGGGGGAACGCCGCCGGGTCGAAATAGCCCGCTGCCTTGCGGCAAACCCCCGCTACCTGCTGCTGGACGAACCCTTCGCAGGCGTCGACCCCATCGCCGTCAACGACATTCGCGGCCTCGTGTCAGAGCTGAAGACCCGCGGGATCGGCGTCCTTATCACCGACCATAACGTCCGGGAAACGCTCGAAATCGTGGATCGTGCCTACATCTTGCATGACGGCGGCGTGCTGATGTCCGGCACACCGGACGAAGTGGTGGCCAACGACAATGTCCGCCGCGTCTATCTGGGCGATAGTTTCGCCCGCTGACACCATTTCTGCGATTTCGCGTTGACTTGCATGCGCTTCCGGCGCCCAATCACGGGATGGAGCGTCGCTTTCAAGATCGCGCCCCCAGTGCCAGGGTCGACACAGCCGAACTTCTCGGCCTGCACCTAGCAACATCCCACATCTACCAGGTCGGTTGAGCCGTCCATCCCCGTCTACAGGAGTCATCATGCGCTATCAGATCACCGGCAAGCAGATCGACATTGGCGAAGCCCTCCAGACTCATGTGAAGACCGAACTCGGCTCCGTGATGGAGAAGTATGCAGGCCGCCCGACCGACGCGCAGGTGATCTTTTCCAAGTCCGCCCATGAACATGTCTGCGAAGCCGTGGTGCATCTGTCCACTGGTTTGACGGCGACGGCAAAGGGTAAAGCCGTTGAAATCTATGCGGCTTTCGACGCCTCGGCTGAAAAGCTGGAAAAGCAGCTACGCCGCTACAAGCGGCGTTTGAAAGACCATCACAAGGATCGCGCACAACCTGTTGAACTCTCTGGGGCGTCCTCGTATATCCTCGCCGCCGAGGCAGGGGAGGAAGAGCCCGAGTCTTTGGCACCGATGATCGTTGCGGAGATGGAGACGAAGATCCCCGCGCTATCCGTCGGTGAAGCGGTTATGCAGATGGAACTGGCTGGTGCCCCGGTGCTGGTATTCAAAAATGAAAAGGGTGGTGGCCTCAATGTGGTATACCGGCGCGACGACGGCAACGTCGGCTGGATAGACCCCGCCACAAGCACCTAGGTTTCCCCGGCCCCCGGGGGTCGAGCAAGGATTGGATCGATGCAGTTGAGCGAGATTCTGGCCCCTGGGGCCGTGAAGCTATTGCCCAAGGCTTCCAGCAAGAAGCGGCTGTTCTGCGAACTGGCCAATGTCGCATCGCGCATCCACGGGCTGGACGAAGAAACCTCCCTGGCCGCCTTGCAAGATCGGGAGGCCCTGGGCCCCACCGGCGTGGGCGACGGCGTCGCGCTGCCCCATGCGCGGCTTGCCGGTCTGGAGGATGTCCATGGTGTCTTCGTCCGCCTGGAACAGCCGCTCGATTTCGACGCGATGGATCGAAAGCCTGTCGATCTGATCTTTGCGCTCTTCGCCCCGGAAGGCGCGGGCGTGGCCCACCTCAAGGCGCTGGCATTGGTGTCCCGCACGCTGCGTGATGGGGCGCTTTGCACCAAACTGCGTGCCAATGATGACCCCGCCATCTTGCACACCGTCTTGACCGAGTCGCCCGCGTCTGAGGCTGCTTGAGTTCTGCCGCCGGGCAGGACGACATCGCCAGCCGTCACCTCAAAGTATTAGGAATTCTTCCACCGCCGGAAGCCAAACTGTAGAAAGTCGCGCCGGTAGGCTGCGATGCAGGCATCCTCGATGTCTTCGCTGACCACCGCGTTCAAGCCATCCAGACCCGGTAGGTTAAAGGGCTGCGGCGGTCGTCCTGCCCATTCCCCCAGCCAATCCAACTCTGCCTGTGCCTCCGGTTCACGGATCAAGCGCTGGGGCAGGACGGCTTGAGCCATTCCTGCCAACAGCGCCGTTTGTGTCGCCCATTTCGGGGCCACTGGCAGCGCGGATTGGCCGCCAAGTCCAGCCTTGAGGAAACGCAGAAAACTCAGGAAGCCTTCGGCGCTCGGCTCCATCACGACACCATGCTGGTTCGTCAGGATGCGGCGCCGGTTGTTGGCCTTGGGCCCCTTCCGGTTCAAGACGACCTGCCAGGCGTCATGGGCGCGCGCCAGGGGATGGCGCAGAATGGCGAAGCTGATAAAATCCTTGTTGCTGCGCATCCAGGGCCGCAATTCCTTTTGGGTCATGCCATCGCTTGGCGCGGCGCCATCCAGGGCCGTCAGCCAATCGCGCACCGCATCATTGGGCCCGCCCGGAACGGGCAGCGCCAGCAGCGGCGACGCGGCTGCCGCCATCAAAGACGGGATCGATGGCCCGCGCGGCGGATCCATCTGCACAGCGCGGTCCAGAGCAAACGGGTCGAGCCCACGCAGATGCGCCCGCATCTCATCAGCGTTTTCGACCTTGTCTTCCAACTCACCCGGGTTCTGTCGCTTCAGGCGGCCCGGGACTTCTTTCAAGCGGTCAGATGCACCAAGGAAGGTGGCCAAGCCGTTCAGAACCTCCAAGTCGCCGATGTCTTCGTAGGCAATCCAATAGGCTGACTGCCCGGTCACCTTCAGCGCATGGGCGATACGTTCCCGAAAGGTGCGCTTGGCGTCCAGTAGCGCGTCGAACTCTGCCCCGTTGAACCGCGCCTTCGCGGCCTTCGCCATCTTCGGGTTGGTCAGGCGCCATTGCCCCGTCTTGGCCGCGATCGAGAGCGAGATATAACTGTCGAGCGGGTTGCGCGTCAGGATGACCTTCGCGATCCGCGTGTCTTCCAGCACCCGGTCCAGCACGCGCGGGTCGTGGTTGTGAAAATAGCGAAAGCCCGAAATCCCTTCCTGCCCCAGGATCGCGTCGAGCAGCGGCATCGGGTCCGCCGCACGGGCGGCCATGTCGATGCCGAACAATTCGGTCTTGTTGTGGGCGCCCATGAAGGCCGGGTTGAACGCTTCCCCGAAGCTGGCCACGTCGCTGATTTGGTTGAGCGATTCCTCCAGGTGGTTGGACCCTGTGCGCATCTCGGCAAACAGAACGAACCCGTCGAACTTATTTGACAAGGCGGGCCCTTTCGCTGGTGTCGCGCGGTTTGGGGCTGGTCGGCAGAGCGGCGAAATCCCCCATCACATGGGGCTTCATGCCACCATTGCGCAGCTTCTGCAGGAAGTCGGGCAACCCTTCCAGATCACGCATTCGGGGCACTTCGGTCAGGCGCCGGGGCGTCGGGCCCGTAATCTCATCGAGCAGGTTTTGCAGCTTCTCCATGGGTTGGGTCACGAAGTCGGCGAGCGTCCAGACATGTGCGCGCGCCGCGACGCCGGGGGTGCGCAGCACCTTCAGAAAGGCCAGTTCGATCCGTTGCAGGCGTGCGGCTTCCGCCTTCACCGCGTCGAACGGCTGGTCGGAGGTCATGAGCGGAACAACCCAGGCGCCGGAAATCAGCGCAATGGTCGCATTCGGGTCGCGCGTAATGAAGGGGGCCACATCCTGCTTGTCGCCCGGCCCGAACTGAAAGCTCTGCCGTTCCCCCCGCGTGGACCAAAGAAGGTTCGTCAGGAACTGTTCGGGACGATAGTCGCGCAAAGTGGCGCTGTCGGGGATACAGCCATTCATCACCCTCTCGTCGCCCGAAAACTCCACTCTCTCGGGGTGATAAAGGTGTCCGTGTACGCGGCCGCCGATGCGCCGTGCTACCCAAGGCTCGAACTCCTCGAACAGATCGGCAAGCCCTGAAAACACGTTGTATCGGGCGCAGGTCAGTCCATGTTCGAACCCTTTGGCCGGAAAGCGCGCTTGCGAATAAAGCCCGGGCCGCCCGCGCCCGCGCCGTTCATTGGCCTTGGAAAAAACGCGGTCGATTTTGCCCGGATTAGGCTCCGCCCGTTTGGTCTCAGGCCGGTCGTCGGTCAGAAAAGCAGCATAGAGACCTTCTGCCCGGGGCCAGATCTTGCGTGCCACGAAGCAATCGGACCGTTCTAGTAAGGGCTGGTGGTCGTCATAGAAAATATGCGGTTTCCCCTGCACGTCGAATTTCGACAATGTCAGAGAGCGGCTTTCAATTCCCGCCGAGTAGCGCCGCGCCAGGGTCTGAAAATAGCTTTCATCGGGGATCCAGACATTCGAGAAATACCCATCCATCTTCGTCCTGTCCGGCGCGTTCAGGATGGATTCCAATGTCCGCCGCGTCAGGCACCACCATTGGCTGCCCAGATGGGGCGATATCCCGTCCGGCACCTTTCGCTTCACACCCAGCCGCCGTTGCAGGCGGACATAGCGGTCGAAGAGCTTGCGGTTCTTGCGCCAGGAAAATGGGAAACGCAGTGTGAAACGCTCGGATTCCAGACCGTCGATTGTCCAGGTCACCTGTTCGGTGGTGACGCTTTCGATGAAGTCCGTCTCGGGATGGGCGTCGAGATAATCCTGCAACTCCCCTACCGGGCGCAGCGGTAGGCATGAGCCAGAGGCCAGGAAGACGTGCCGCACCTCGGGGAAATTGTCCAAAAGCCGGGTGGTCGCCAATTGTGTGGCCCGCACCAATGACCAGGTGCCCCATTCGACCCGGCACCGCTTGGAAAAGCGGATCATCGGCTCACCCTTAAAGCGGTCGCGGAAGGCGCGGAACGTGCGGATCGGGACCTTGCCATCCACATGGATGATGATCGGGCAGCCATTCCCTGCCCAGTAGCGCGCCACCTGTTCCGCCCGGTCAAAGGCGGTGTGGACGAGCATGACAAAGCCTAGCGTCATGCCCAGTTCCCCTTGGAAATCAGGCCCAATATCTCAAGCTGTCGCCAGTTGATGTAACGCTCGGACCACTTGCACCAAAGGTTGGTGTCCGGGTCCATGCCGCCGGTATAGGCACTGTATTCTGTGCCGCCGCGATAATGTTCGGCCCGGGCGGCCTCCTCGGTGGCGCGGTCCACGAAGCTGCTGAGGAACTTTGCGTGCAGCAGCACGCCGGTCGTCTTTTCCCCGCCCGCCATGTCAAAGGTCAGGTTCAGACCCCGCGGCAGCAATGCATGGGTCGAACTGACATAGACGAAGTCACTGTGCCATTTCACCAAAGGCGTCTTGTTGAGGGCGGGTGCCTTTTTAGGCTGGTCGGCAAAGAAGGTTCGCGCCCGAACACCGCCCTGGATCCAAAGATTCCCATAGGCAGGGTTCTTTTCGATCAGGTAGTTCCCGCTGTCGAACCAGGATGCGATTTCAAATGGGTTTTGCCCTTCGCGGTAGGGTTGCCGCCCCACGGGACCCTTGGGGTACATGTCCAGCAACATCGCCCCGAAACTGCGGATGGAACTGGCATCCAGCCAATCGGTCAACGCACGCAGGGGCCGTGTGTCGCAGAACGGATAGACGAAGAATTCATCGACATCGACGGTCAAGCACCAATGGCGGTGCCCGTATTGACGGTGCAGCCAGTTGAGCCAATCCACCCCGAAGGCAGAGCGCGCATAGCTATGACCCGTCGTCCAAAGGGAAACATCTTCCTGCTCGGCCAAGTATTCGCGAGTGCCGTCTTCGCTGCCATTGTCGACGAACAGGAAGTGGTCCACGCCCAAGCGGCGGTAGTAGTCTAAGAAGTAGGGCAACCGCAGCCGTTCGTTGCGTACAGTCGTGAACGACAGGATGGCCCCACGGCGGATGGCGCGCGTACGGTTCTGCACCGGACGCAACTGCCGCCGCCGCAGGAAAGCGCGCAACCGCCAGTACTTCCGACGCAGGCGCATTCTGTAGGATGAGATCAGCCCCATCGCGCAGCCCGGCCCCTTCGTTTCCTTCGTATCGCCTGTTTCATCACTGTTTCCAATGAGAACTCAATCGGTAGGCGTTGTGCGGGCCCTAGCATGATTCCATTTCGCAACTCTTTACGCGTCATTCCCAACCGCCCCGCGACATGAGGCCGAGGCCTTCCAATTGCTGCCACCCGGCATAGCGCGTCGATGCCTCACACCACAGGATAGGGTCCCCGATCAGCGCGTCATAGTAGCCCTGATACAAGTCGGAGTTCTCGAAATGCTGGCGGCGCGTTTTCTCTTCCGTCGATTTAGCAACGATGTTGGGCAGGAATTTGGTGTGCAGCAATACGCCCGTGGGTGCCTCGGAACCGTCTTCGGCATAGACGTGGTTCAGCTTCCGCGGCAGCAGCGAATGGGTGGAGCTTACATAGGCGTAGCGCCAGTGCCATTTGACCAGCGGCACCTTCGACAGCGTGGGCGCGCGGCGCGGGTCGCTGGCAAAGAAGCACCGCGCCCGCACGCCGCCCTGCACCCATAGATTTTCAAGCTTGGGTTGGCGGACCATCACGTGATTGCCCGCATCGAAATAGGGCAGGGCCTGCACCGGGTCGGCTTCGGGGTCGTGGCGCACGGCGCCCAGATGGCCCCTGGGATACATGTCCAGCATCAGCGCCCCCATGGAGGGGCGGTCCTGCCAATCCAGCCAATCCGTCAGCGCCCGCAGGCCCCGCACATCGTGGTGGGCGTAGACGAATAGCTCATCGGCATCGAGCGTCAGGCACCAGTGCCCATGTCCGTGCCGCATCATCAGGACGGTCAACCAATCCACGCCGAAGCGGGATTTCTTGTAGCTGCCGAAGGTCTGCCAAAGCGACACGTCCGGCTGCGATTGCAGGAAATCGGCGGTGCCATCGTCGCTGCCATTGTCGACGATCAGAAAGTGATCGACCCCCAGATCGCGGTGATGGCGCAGCCAGTAGGGCAGCCGCGCCATCTCATTGCGCATGGTGCCGAAGCACAGGATCGCGTCGCGCGGCAGGCAGGTCGTTCGATCCGCCAGCGCGGTCAGTTGCTTTCGCTTGCGCCAGGACCGGGCCAGCAGCCGCCTGCGCCGCCATCGCAGCTTGTAGGCGGCCCAAAGCGCACCGGCATCCAAGGCATTACCCCACGGGGGCGAGGGTCAGGTCCTTCAAGAAGGCGGCCAATTCATCCCGCAAGTCATCACGGGCGAGGCCGAAGGCCACCGTTGCCTGTAGGAACCCCGCCTTGGAGCCGCAATCGAACCGCTGCCCCGCAAAGCGGAAGCCATAGACCCCGTCGCCATCGGGCCCGATTTCGCGGGCAATGGCGTCGGTAAGCTGGATTTCTCCGCCCGCCCCGGCATCCTGTTGCTTGAGGTGCTGCATGACCCGTGGGCTCAGGATGTAGCGCCCGATCACGGCCAGGTTCGACGGTGCCGTCCCGGCTTCGGGCTTTTCGACCATACCGCGCACGGGCAGGGCCTGGCCTTCGTTGCTTGCGACATCGAGGATGCCGTAGGACGACGTTTTTTCCGGCGCGACCTCCATCGCGGCGACCATGCTGCCGCCGGTTTCGGCATAGGCCTCGACCATCTGTGCCAGACACGGTTTGTCGGCGGCGATCACGTCGTCAGGCAGAATGACGGCGAAAGGTTCGTCATGGATAAGCCGCCGCGCACATGCCACGGCGTGCCCCAGGCCCATGGCCCGGTGCTGGCGGATATAGGCGATTTGGCCGCTTTCCATGTTGGTGTGGCCAAGTTCTTCCAGCAGGGCGAGCTTGCCCTTCTTGCGCAGCTCCTGTTCCAGAATCGGGCTATCGTCGAAGTAATCCTCCAACGCGGATTTCCCACGCGAGGTGACGAAGATGAACTCCTTAATGCCCGCAGCCCGGGCTTCGTCGATGGCGTACTGAATCAGGGGCCGATCCACGAGCGTCATGATCTCTTTCGGGACCGATTTCGTCGCCGGCAGGAACCGCGTGCCGAGGCCCGCGACCGGAAAAATCGCCTTCGTGACGTTCCGCTTCATTCTCAAAATACCTTTCGCAATCATATAATCCGGGCAATGGGCGCCCATTGCCACCGAATTGCGCCACAATCATGGCTTTTTTGCCCAATTATCTGGCAGGCGCGAATCTTAGCCGATTTGCCCGCCGACATCGCCAATCTGGCCGCGATGTAGCAGCAGATGGTCCAAAATCACGCAGGCCATCATCGCTTCGGCCACGGGCACGGCCCGGATGCCGACGCAGGGGTCATGACGCCCCTTCGTGACGATGGTGGTGTCTTCGCCGGATCGCGTGATCGTCCGCCGCTCCGACAGGATGGAACTGGTGGGCTTCACGGCGAAACGCACCACCACGTCTTGTCCCGTCGAAATGCCACCCAGGACGCCGCCTGCATGGTTGGACGAATAGACCGGCCCGTCGGGGCCCATCGAAATCTCATCGGCATTGTCGCGCCCCGTCAGGCGCGCGGCATGCATGCCTTCGCCGATTTCGACGCCCTTGACCGCGTTGATCGACATCATGGCGGCAGCAAGGTCGGTGTCGAGCTTGCCATAGATCGGCGCGCCCAGCCCCGCAGGAACGCCGCGGGCCACACATTCGATGATCGCCCCGACGGAGTTGTGGTCATCCTTCCGCAGCCAATCGAGATGTGCGGCGAACTCTTCGGCGGCGACAGGGTCGGGGCACCAGAAATCATTGCGTCTGATCTCATCCCAGTCGAAGCGATTGCGGTCGATGTCCAGTGGGCCCATGGCCGTCATGTAGCCACGGATTTCCATCCCCGGCACCAAATCCGCCAATGCGGCGCGCGCCACGCCCCCCGCGGCCACCCGTGCCGCCGTTTCCCGGGCCGAGGACCGACCCCCGCCGCGATAGTCGCGGATGCCGTATTTCTGCCAATAGGTGATATCGGCATGGCCGGGCCGGAACTTCTCGGCAATCTCACCATAGTCCTTCGACCGCTGGTCGGTGTTGCGGATCATCAACTGGATGGGCGTTCCGGTGGAGCGTCCTTCGAACACGCCCGACAGGATTTCCACGGCGTCGGGTTCCTTGCGCTGGGTCGTGTGCTTGGATTGGCCCGGCTTGCGCTGGTCCAGCCAATGCTGGATCGCCGCAGCCTCGATGGCCACGCCCGGCGGGCAGCCATCCACGGTCGCGCCCAAAGCGGGCCCGTGGCTTTCGCCCCAGGTGGTGACGCGGAACAGGTGGCCGAAAGTGTTCAGGGACATCGCGCTCTCCTCGCCCCGCGCTTTAAAGCGGTTTTCGGAAAACCTGAATCAGCATTTCCGAAAAACGTCCCGCCATCGCACTGATGTTGCACCGTTTCTCGAAAAGCTGATGCTTCAGGTTTTTCGAGAACCGCTATAGCTAGGCGCCTTCTGACCCGCAAGCGCGTCGGGGTTTGCATGGCGCTGCGACAAGCGCTCCGTTATCCCGGGTCTCCAACGCATATCGAGGGGCCAAGGATGCGCATTACCGCGCCTGTTCTTGTCGTGATCTTGCTTGTCCAGGCTGTCAAAGCCGAAGACGTGATGCGAATATACGTTTGGCGCGTGTTGGATGGCTATGGCGTCCAAGAAGTGCGCGAAAACGGCTATAGTGCGTGGGTTGCGGCACGCTCAGGTGACGATGAAGGCGCCGTGATCTTGCAAGCAGCCGATGGAACAGCCCGCGCGGAAGTCTCAATCCGGGGTGAGGGAGGAACCTTTCCTGACGCCCACCGGATTGAGCGTGCAACCCTCTGTCAGAAGGAATACATCCTTGTGTCAACAAAGCACGACCTTGTCGGCGATTGGGTCGTTTTCCTGTACACGCGCCATATTTTCAAAGCCGGTGACCTGTCTCACATCGTTTCCGTAGAAGACCCAGACTCGACGTCAGCAGGTGGCCTGATCCGAGCCTTCCTATCCGAGCCCGTTCTCGCCGCGCTCAATTGTCCCAAGGGCTAGACGACCTCAGCTTTACAAGCCTTCCAACGCGCCGACCGGCTGCTTGCCGTAATCCGCGAACAGCGCCAGCACGCGCGCCATCTCGGCCTCGTCCAGTGTCACCGGCTCTCCCAATTCCCGAGCGAGGATGTATTGCCGCGCCAGCGTTTCCACCTCCCCGGCGAGCCACAGTGCCTTGTCCAGCGTTGGGCCGAAGGCGATCTGCCCGTGATTGGACAGCAGGCAGGCGCTGCGTCCTTCCAGCGCGGCCAGCATGGCGTCCGACAAGTCCTGCGTGCCGAAGGTCGCGTAATCGGCGCAGCGAATATCCGACCCGCCCGCCACCGCCACCATGTAGTGGAATGCTGGGACGCCACGTCGGTGGCAGGACAGGGCCGTGGCGTAGGGCGAATGGACATGGACAACCGCCTGCGCCTCAGGCCGCGCGCGGTAGATATCCATATGCATCCGCCATTCCGACGATGGCTTTAGCGGTCCCTCTGCCACGCCATCCATATCGACAGGTGCGATCATATCCGGCGTGGTATCGTCATAGGGCACGCCCGACGGGGTAATCAGCATGCCATCGCCATCGCGGACGGATACATTGCCGGATGTCCCTTGGTTCAACCCGCTGGCATTCATGGCGCGGCAGGTGGACAGGATGGCGTTGCGCGCGCTCACTCCGCCGCGACCCGTTCGGGGAAGAGCGCGGCAATGGCATCCCTATCGGCCGCTACAACACCCTTTTCCGTGATCAACCCGGTCACCAGCCGCGCAGGCGTCACGTCGAAGGCGTGGTTCGCCGCGGGCGTCCCCTCGGGCGAGATCAGCACTTTCGACACCTCGCCGTCGGACGTCTTGCCGTTGAGCCAGGTCACCTCCTCCGGGTCGCGTTCCTCGATGGGGATGTCCATGCCGTCCATCAGGCGGAAATCGATGGTGGGCGATGGCAGTGCCACATAGAACGGCACGTCGTTGTCGCGCGCGGCCAGCGCCTTCAGGTAGGTGCCGATCTTGTTGCACACATCGCCCGCCGCCGTGGTCCGGTCCGTGCCCACGATGACCATGTCCACCATCCCGCGCATCATCAGAAGCCCGCCGGAATTGTCGGTGATCAGATGGTGCGGCACCCCGTGATTGAGCAATTCCCACGACGTCAGCGCGGCGCCCTGATTGCGTGGTCGGGTTTCATCCACCCAGACATGCACCTCCATCCCCGCATCATGGGCATGGTAGATCGGCGAGGTGGCGGTGCCCCAATCCACGGTGGCAAGCCAGCCCGCATTGCAATGGGTCAGGATGTTGACCGGGCCGTCCTTGCGTGCCGCGATCTCGCGGATCAACTCCAACCCATGGACACCGATCATGCGGCAGATTTCCACGTCGTCATCGGCGATTTCGGCGGCGCGGCGCCAGGCGGCATCTTCCCTGTCCGCTTCAGGCAGAGGCTTGAGCACTGCCATCATCTCATCCAAGGCCCAACGCAGGTTGATCGCCGTGGGCCGAGTGGCGTGCAGCACGTCATAGGCCCGGCTAAGCCGCGCATCGGAGGCATCTTTGGCAATGGCAAGTGCCATACCATAGGCGGCCGTGGCCCCGATCAGCGGCGCGCCGCGCACCAGCATGTCGGCGATGGCGCGGGCGGCGTCTTCCAGGGTTGTCAGCTCCACCGTCTCATAGAGGTGGGGCAAGCGCGTCTGGTCGATGATGCCCACGGCGCCGCGGTCGCGCAGGGGCCAGATGGTGCGGGTGGGGGTGCCGTCGACCTTCATTGCGTCTCTCCTAACATGTCGCGCGCCATATCCGTTGCGGCCGCCACGCTGGCGATGGACCGCGCCTCCTTCACCAGATGCCCTGCCATGCGCAGGGCCCTCGCTTCGCAGGCGGCGCGGGTGGCGGGCGGCTCTAGCCGGGCCAGATCGGCCACGCCTGCCAGTCCCACAATGCGCCGTGTCATCTTTGCCCCCGCGAAGCCCAACGCATCCACTTGGATGCGTGCGAGCATGGCCGCGCAGGCCTCAGGGCCCGCTTGGCCCAACACGCGGTCCACCATGGCCTCGCCTCTGCGCGCCGTGCGCCAAAGCTCCGAAAAGCGGCCGGTGAAAGCGTCCCACATCTGCGTGGTCTGCGCCAGAACCCAGTCCTGCTGCGCCCGCCAATCGCCGCCCCATCCCGGCTGCGACGCCGCGTTCAGCCACAGGTTGGCCAGCACTGCCCCCACATCGAAACCCATGGGTCCGTAGAAGGCGAATTCCGGGTCGATGATGCGCACCCGTTCGTCAGAACCCGCCGGTGTGACCATGGCGGAGCCGGAATGGAGATCCCCGTGCAACAGAGCTTCGGCCCGCGTCATGAAGGCCCATTTCCAGTCTTGGATCGCCATGCGCCACGCCGCGTCGGCGCGCATCTCATCCACGATGGGGGCCAGTTCGGGCGTGAAATCGTTGCCGGGATGGTCATGGTAAGGGTCGGTGAAGATAAGGTCTTCGCTGATCTGGCAGAGTGCGTCATTGGCCGCAAAGCCCGCCATCTCGCGCTTGCGGGTGGTCGGGTCCAGCGCAAGGTCGGAGGATTTGAACAGCGTGTCCGCGCAAAATCGCCCCAAGACAGGCGCCGCCGTCTCGTGGCGTTGCCGGTCGATCAAAGCTTGGCGCCAGATCACGTGGCCCGCCAGGTTTTCCATCACGATCAGGGCCTGACCGGCCTCGAAATGGAGGACGTCCGGCACCAGACCCGGCCCTGCATCTTGGGCTTGCCGCACCAGGGCCGCATGTTCGAAGACTGCCCGGCTCAGCGGGAGGGGCCAGCTTTCGCCCACCAGCCGCAGATAAGGCAGGGCCTGCTTGGCGCAGACCGACCCATCGGGCCCGTTCACAATATAGACGAAGTTCAGATTGCCATCGCCCACTTCCGAGATCGACCATGCGCTCGGGTCGCCCCCAAGCCGCGCCGCGATGCCGGGCAGGGCGGCAAGACGCGCGGGCGCCTCCGCGACCGACAACGGCGCGTAATCGGCGAAGCTGGGCACGCGCGGCGGGGTGGTGCGCACATCTGTTAAGGGACTGACCTGATCCATCTGAGCCTTTCGCCACCGTCCTTATCATGATTTGCTGGCACAGCCTCGCCAACCAAGCAAGCGGATGCCCGAAGCCCCGATGCGCAGCGTGAAGTTCTATCTGGACCGGCCCACCTCGCTGGATGACCCTGCGGTCACCCCGCCCGAACGCCGCGCCGGTTTTCTGGCGCTGATCGACGCGCTGATCCGGGGGGAACACCCGTTCAGTCTGATGCGCAAACATGCCTTCGCCCATGCCGATTGGCCCGATTTGCTGGCCGACGGCATTTACTATGCCTATCACGCCGAACAGGCACCGGGCGCCCGCAGCTATTGCATCAAGCAAGGCGCGCTGCCCCACCATTGGTTCATGGATGCAGGTGGCTACGGCGGTTGGTGCACGCTTGCCAATGATGCCGATTTGCAAGACCGCTCTGCCCAGTTCGACCTGGACCGAGCCCGCGCCGTCATCGAAGCCCTGGCCCGCGAGATGCGCGAGCAGAACCTGTCGAACTATGCCCAACCCGATGGCCCGGCAGCGCTGCCTTGCGACGATGGCTTCGTGTTCTTCCCGCTCCAAACCGCCGATGACGAGGTGCATGAACTCAGCAGCCTGGGCCAGCCTGCCATGCTGCGCCGCGCCAGCGAGCTTGCGGCTGCGACAGGCGTGTCGCTTGTGGTCAAACGCCACCCGCGCTGCGCCTCCCCGATGATGGAGGCTGCCATCGCTGACGCCGCCGCCAAGCCCGGTGTGCATGTCACCGACGGCTCGGTGAACGACCTGGTGTCGCGCGCCCGCTCTGTCATCGTGACCAATTCTGGTGTCGGGCTTCAGGCTTTGGTGCTGGGGTGCCCCGTCTTTGCCGCCGGTCGCAGCGAATACAGCCATATCTGCACCCGCATCGACACGCTTGATGCCTTGGCGCCTGCCTTCGAACCGCCACCCGCCACCCTGCCCGAGCGGTCCGTCCGCCAATTGGGCTATCTTCTGGACGAATATCTGGTGGACATGCGCGACCCTGATCGCATTGCCCGCCGGATCGAGCAGCACATCACCGAAAACCCCGTGACCGAGCGTGGGTTGGAAAGCGAAAAGGCGGTGCGCCATGGTCAGGCCGTGGTCGCAGCGGCCCGGCGGGTGCAGATCACCATGCGCGAACAGGTGATCTTCCTGCTCGATATCTATCATGACCTGCCCGCGCCGCAGAAAGCGCAAACTGCCCGGGCCCTTCTGGTCGCCGCCCGCAGCGGCAGCCATCTGGAGCGTATCCTGCGCGGCACCGACAGCGACGTTCTCGACCAAGTGATGGCTTACCATATCGGTCACGGAAACTGGGATGCCGCCGCCCGCGTCGCCACCCTTGCCCATCACCACAAGCTAGACGGCGCTGAAGCGGTCCTTGTCCGGTTGGCTGGGGCCTTCTATCAGGCGGATCGCGGGGACCCGCGCTGGCGCCACTTCGCACGGGTCGCCGCCGATCTGCCGGAAGCGGGGGTTTCGACGCTGACATTCGCGGCACGCCGTTTGATGGCTGTGGGCGACCTTGGGACAGAGCCCCGTGCGCTCATTGCCCGCGCGCAAGAGATGGAGCCAGATGATCCGCTCACCCTCTGGCTCGCCGCGCGTTTGGCGCGGGAAGATGGGAAGCTGGCCGAGGCCTTGGACTTGGCACGCCAGGCTGCGGCACAGGCGCCCAATAATGACACCTATTCACGCCTGGTGGCGGCACTGGATGCCGCCATTGCAAAGGATACGGCATGAAGCCCGGGCCGTTGCAGCACCTTCATCGGATCGGCTTGGGCCCAAGGTGGGAACGCTAACCCCTCAGGCGCAGCTCCCCTCGATCACCCGCCCGAACAGCCCGCGCTCGGGCTCGCACGGCGGCTCCGGCGGCAGCAAACGGCCAAGCGCGTCGATGGGGGGCATGGCCGCTTCGCCCCGGTCATAGCGCTGCCAAAGCTCTCCGCGCAGGCCGGTTTCCTGCAACAGCCCCCGATCCCGCGCCTCGAAATAGAAGCCCCGCGCGTACCACATCATGGCTTCGTACTCATCTCCATCTGCCACCATCCAGGCGCCCCGCAGGTAGCGAACCGAATACTTCAGCGCCGTATCCGCATCCAGCAACTGCTGCGGTGATCCTTCCATCCCCATATTCCGGGCGGTCGCGGGCAGGATCTGCATCATCCCCCAATAGGGCCCATTGCGCGCGCCTGCGCGGTAGTCGCTTTCGCGTTGAATGACGCGGTGCAGCAGGGTGCGGGGAATGTCGTAGTAATCGGCCCACTTGTTCACCAATGCACGCACCTCGGGCGTTTCCCCTGGGTTCAGCGGCATGGCGAAGGCGGGGGTGGCGACCTCTTCGGGTTCAGGCGCGGCGACGCAAGCGGCCAGAAACAGGACAAGCGGCAGAAGAAGACGAAACATCGGACCCCCAAGGCGTGATTTGCCCCGGGCTACCGCAACCGTGCCGGGGAATCCAAGCCCCGGACTTGCGCCTTCGCGCGCCCTGCGTCACGCCAAGGCCATGCGACGCGCGATCCATTGGCTTCAGGCGGCGACCTTGCGGCTGCTGCTGACCCTGCTTCGGCCCCTCCCGCTGAGGGGGCGGCGCGCCGTGATTGGGCGCATTGCTGAATGGCTCGTGCGCCTGACCCCCCTGCGCCGACGGATCGAGCGAAATCTGGACCTGGTCTGGCCCGATCTTCCCCGAGCCGACCGCAACAGGCTAACAGCACGGGCCGCGCGCCATGCCGGCCGTACCCTCACCAGCATATGGTACCCCGCCGATCACGGCCGAGAGGTCGCAAACCTGCCCATCGAGGGCCCCGGCCTCGACGCGTTGCGCGCCGCCCATGCCGATGCGCGCGGTGCGGTCCTGATCTCCGGCCATTTCGGCCAGTGGGAGGCCGTGCGCCACACCTTGCGCCGCGAAGGGATGGAGGTCGGGGCCATCTACCGCCCCAACAACAACCCCTGGTATGACCCGCTCTTCAAGGGGGGGCTGGAAGGTGCGGGCAAGCCGATCTTCCCCAAGGGGATGGAGCATTATCGCGGCCTCGTCCGCTTCCTGCGCGACGGCGGTATGCTCGCCATCTTGCCGGATCAATTCGTGGCCGATGGCGCGGCCCTGCCTTTCTTGGGTCATCCCGCCCATACATCCCTCGCGCCCGCCGATTTGGCCCTGCGCCACGGCATCCCCCTGGTGCCCTGTTTCGCCCCAGTGGAAGACGGCCGCATCCGCGTGGTGCTGGAAGCGCCCATACCCCACACCACGCCTGAGGCGATGATGTCGGCCTTCAATGATCGGCTGTCGCATTGGGTCACGCGCCATCCCGCACAATGGTATTGGCTACACCGGCGGTGGAAGCGGCCCGCCCCGCCTTCCCATGACAGCGCATGAGGGCCCCATGTTTCTGAGCATCTTCGATATCTTCAAACCCGGCATCGGCCCCTCATCATCCCACACGATGGGCCCCATGGTGGCCGCCGCGCGCTTTCTTGCGGCCCTGCGCACTGCGGAACGGGAGCCGGGGTCTGGCCCGCCTGCCACCATTCGCGCCACTTTGCATGGCAGTCTTGCCTGGACGGGGAAGGGGCATGCGACAGACCGGGCCGTGGCGCTGGGCCTTCTGGGCTTCGACCCGGCCTCGATGGACCTGGACGTGGCCGAGGCGGCCCTGGCCAAGCTGGGCCAAGACCATCGCCTGGACCTCGACGGGCTGCCACCCATGGTCTTCGACCCCGCCCAAGATATCGTGTTCGACTGGGGCCCGCCCCTGCCGGGCCATGCCAATGGACTCATCTTGCAGGCGAAGGACGCGAATGGCGCGCTGGCGTTGGAAGAAACCTACTACTCCACCGGCGGTGGCTTCGTGGCCACGGCGCGTGAACTTTATGACCCGCCCGACCTCCATGCCGCGAAAGAGGCGATGGGCTTTCCCTATCCCTTTGGCAACGCAGTTGAGATGCTGTCCATGGGCGAGGCCAGCGGCCTGACCATCGCGCAGATGAAGCACGCCAATGAAACGGTGCTGTCGCCCCACGGGCTCGATGCGAAGGTCGACGCCATCTGGTCCGCCATGGATGATTGCATTGACCGCGGCCTGGCCCGCGACGGCATCCTGCCCGGCGGGCTGTCGGTCAAGCGGCGGGCGCGCGCGATCCATCAACAACTCAAGGCCGAAGCGGGCAAGAACCTGGCCCAACCCCATGTCGTGAATGATTGGTTGTCGGTCTACGCCATGGCAGTGAATGAGGAAAACGCCGCCGGTGGCAAAGTCGTCACTTCACCCACCAATGGGGCGGCGGGCGTGGTGCCCGCGACCCTTCGCTACTACCGCGACCATTGCGTCGGCGCGACGGCGCAGGGCATCCGCACCTTCCTTTTGACCGCTGCCGCCATTGGCGGGCTGATCAAGCACAATGCGTCGATCTCGGGTGCCGAGGTGGGTTGCCAGGGCGAAGTCGGCAGCGCATCGGCGATGGCGGCAGCCGGGCTTTGCGCGGCCTTGGGTGGGACCAATGCCCAGGTGGAAAACGCCGCCGAGATCGCGTTGGAGCATCATCTGGGTATGACCTGCGATCCGGCGGCGGGGCTTGTTCAAGTGCCTTGCATTGAACGCAATGGGCTGGGTGCCATCAAAGCCGTGTCGGCGGCCTCTCTGTCTCTGCGCGGGGATGGAACGCATTTCATGCCGCTCGACAATTGCATCGAAGCGATGCGGCAGACCGGGATCGATATGTCCGAGAAGTACAAGGAAACGAGCCAGGGCGGTTTGGCGGTCAATCTGCCAGAATGCTGAAATGGTGATTAATGGACTTCGTGTCGAGGATGCGTAATTTTTTCATTTTCTATTGCTCCGTTTTTTGACAAGCCATTCCTTTACTTCTGGACCATCCACACCACTCCATTCTCCTTTGACTATTGCTATCGCGATCGAAGGCGCAAAGCGTAGATCAATTTCACGTCCCTTTACTTCTGGTCGTACGTGCTTCACATAGTATTCCTGCGCCCTACCAATGACCCTACCAGCTTCAGGCAGCCATTCCTTTTTCCAATACCTTCATGCAAGGCTGCCCTCGTGTCCTCATTATCAATAAGATAGCGAAGGAAGTGAAAAAACTGCTCGTCGGTGAGTTGAAATCTTGGATTTATTATTCGTCCCTTTGTCGTCCCTTCTTTCGTTCTTCCAGTAGAGCGCTTAGTCGCACGATAAGCAGGCGGCTTTCGTTTCTGCCATTTTACCTGGACCTTACTTCGCCATCGTCTCAAAAGACGACTCCAGCCCGGTCGCCCGACCGTCCGCCGCGTGGGCCTGCCAAAATCGACGCATTTTCGATATTACCGCGGGTCTCGAAAAACCTGAGACATCAGCTTTTCGAGAAACGGTGCAACATCAATACTATGGCAGGACGTTTTTCGGAAATACTGATCCAAGTTTTCCGAAAACCGCCTTAGCCACTCAGCCGGATGATGTATTGCTGGCCCATCACTTCCAGGGACGCTGCATCGCCCAATTTCTCGACGACCTTGGCGACGGCCGCCTTGACGGGCGTCCCCTCACCGTCATTCCAGTGGTAATCGTCGCCCGCGATCACCCCGCCCGGTCGCACCTTCTTGAGGCTGAGCGCTAGGTCCAAGCTGACAAACGGCTCGTTGTGGTTGCCGTCGACATAGATCCAATCCAGCGACGCATCTTCCATTTCCAGCAAAGCATCCTGCGACGTGGAGCGATGCAGAACCACGCGGTCGTCACCCGAAAATTTCGCGGAGACGAGATCAAACATCTGCGGCATACGCTCCGCGTTTTTCTTGCGACCGAAGCTCGTATTGTTGAACCGTGGATCGTATTCCCACGGGTCGATCAAATGCAGCGTCTTTGGGGTGCAGACTTCGAGAATGACCTCGCTGAACTTTCCCTCCCAGACGCCGATTTCGGCGCCGATTCCGTTCTTGGGCAGCGCTTCCAACATGCGTCGCCGCGTTTCATCTCGTTTTCCTGCCATTTTGACCCCTTAAGCGGCGTTTCCCGCTTTTTCTTTCTTTTTGAGTTCGTCCCAGAGCGCGCGGTATCGCGGCTCCTCCATCAGTTGGGCGAATTGCGCGCGGTGCCAGTCCACCCCGCCCTTGTGCAATTGTCGAACCTGACGGTCACTGCGCATTGCCGCAAGCGTGTCGGCAAAGCCCGGCACACCTTCGACCAGGCTGCTGTCACGGCCGCCGCGCATGTTCCATTTGTCCCAATATTCCAGCCCCAGATCCTCGCCGATGTGATTGGCGCGGCCACGGTTCTTCTTCAGGATATAAGCCTCAAGCGACCGCAGCGGGTAATGGTGCATGTAGCCCGCATCCTGGCAGCCATCCCACGGCATCATCCAGGCTTGGCCTTTGTTCATACGAGCGCTCATATCCTTGCCGGTGGGCGCCTTCCAGACGATGCGGTCGCGCCATTCGGGGGCGATGCGGGGGCGGTGCAGACCGAAATGGTACATCGCCTCGGGCCTGCGGAACATCGTCTTGATGTCTCGCATTCGCCGCCCGCCGCGTTTGGGCACGGGTTCGCAGATGGTGAATTGCTCGGTAATCGGCTTGTCGCGGAACGCCTCGACCCCGCCATTGCCGAAGCATTTCCAAGGGAAGGGAATGACATCGGTTTCGGGGCCCAGATGCTGCACGAGGCCTTGAATGGTTCCGTCGCGGGGCAGATTGATGAACTCATCCACGTCGGCGATCAGCATCCAAGTGGCCTTGTGGCGCAGCACATGGTCACGCGCCCATTTCAGCGCCGATTTGTGCGGCCCGCGCTTGAGGACAGTATTCACCTGGTGGATGAGCGTGGCGCCATCCACGCCGGTTTCAGCCAGCCGATCCAGCAGTGGGTCAGTCGTGTCGTCGCAATCGTTGGTAAAGATCAGGAAGTCGGTGAAGCCAAGCGCGCGGTGATGGGCAAGCCATTCCAGAATGTAAGGCGCTTCGTTCTTCATGGTCGAAATGATCAGATAGCGCACATCCATCAGGCGCCCGCGCAACAGCACCGTGTCGGGTAGGGTTATGGCCCAAAACTGGCCCTTGCGGGTCAGTTGCGCGGCGTCGATGCGGGCGGTGATGTCCATGACCGCCTCCCGCACGGGGCGGCCCATCTCTGTGCCGAAATGCCAACCACCGCCAGCGATCACGCCGCCGGGTCGTACTGCCCGGGCAGCATGTTCCAGGTCGGCAAGCATCACATCGTATTGCTTGTTGCCATCAAGGAAGAGCCAATCAAGCGCCCCGTCATCCAGGCCCGCCAGCGCCTCGGTCGAGGCTTGGCGCAAGATCGTCGCATCAGGATAGGCCGTGCAGACGGCGTCATGCTGGGCGTCGCGCACATCTTGTGGGGCGATATAGGCATGGGGGCGTTCGTCTTGCGCCGGGTCTTCGGCCCAAGGGTCGATCAATGTCAGGGCCATTGGCGTCGCCACCGCCTTCAGGCCTTCTGTCCAACGCCCTTCATGGGTGCCCACCTCGGCCCCCCGGCCCGCTTTGGGCAGCAGATCGAATATGGCCTTGGCATTTTCGCGCATGTGTCTACTGCGCCATCAGCGCTTCCAGCCGCTTGAGCTGGTCGCGTATGGCGGCCTCCGTCTCGGGGTGGCGGGTGACTTTCCGCTTGGCCATGACGCGTTTCAGAAGAGCCAGATCATCTTCGCGCACGGCCGTTTCAACCCGGTCGGAAATCAGGCCCGCCGCCGCACAGGCAGCCAGCCAGTGGCGCAGCATCTCTTCATCGGTGGGCTGCTTTTCGCACCAGACCTGTTCGAACAGCATCATGATGAAATCCAGCACCGCGCGCGGCAGATGGCGTCTGTCTTGCTTGAAGGGCAGATGAAAGACGTCGGAAACGATTTCGTAACTGGGCCAGTAATGCAGATAGCCGTCATCGCCCAATTCGCGCATCAACTCATCCAAGGCGACGCGCAGCACAGCCTTGGATACCGAATTGGCACTTATGCAGGACACCGGGCGGAAGGTGGCGATCAGCGGGACGGGTGAAAGGGTCGTGATGATTTTGGCGTCCGGGCGATGCTTGCGGATCAGGTCATAGATGGCGCGGATATTGTCCTTGTTTTCTTCCACGCTCGTGACGCGGAACTTGTGGCGCGACGGGTCATAGGCGTCCTGCGGGATGGAGCGCCAGAAGACACCGCCGGTGACTTCGTCGTACCAAACCTCACTCAACCCGAAGGTCAGGATGAACAGGTCGGTCTTCGAAAAGATGTCGAGCGTCTGCTGCCGGATGGTTTCGTCATATCCGTAGCTTTCGGCGGAGTAGCCGTGCCAGAGTTCTTCTTCGAACTTTTTGCCTTCGAAGGCCCATTCGAATTGCTGGCGGATGACGAAGCTGTTCACCATCCCTTCGCCGCACTTCACCACATAGGCGTTAGAGCCTTCGTCCTTCGTCAGAATGTTGTAGTTCCGCGCTGCCAACCAGTTGGAGATATTGGCAGCGAAGCATGAGCCAAACGCGGTGATCTGCGTGGCTGGCGTGACGATGCGCTGTGCGGGTTCCCAACCCTTGACCACCCAATCGAGCGCGGCGTGGGCGTCGGCCATCTGCTCAAAATTGGGATTGAAATTGGTATGTTCGCCGCGAAACCAGGTGCGGAAAACGCCTTCCTTGCCGGTATGCTGGAAGTTGAAGGTATTGGGCTTCTTGTTCATCGGGTCACGTTTCTTACAGCGGGGCGGCTATCGCATTCAATCATGTCGAAATCTGGGCCAAGGGCCCTTCGCGTGCGGCCCGGGGGATACAGCATACAGGTTAACGGGTCGACCTTGCCGCACTTGCAAATCATTCGCATTTGCCATAACTGCCAACAGTCAAATCAGGAGGTTCAGAATGTCGCCCGTCTTTCGGTCCTTGTTCCTGCTCTCGCTGCTCGTGCCAGGATCTGCCTTGGCAGACGAAAAACTGAAAGTTGTCACCACGTTCACCGTCATCGCCGACATGGCTCAGAACGTGGCAGGCGACGCGGCCGAGGTTGTGTCAGTGACCCGGCCCGGTGCCGAAATCCACGGTTATTCGCCCACGCCGCGCGATCTGGTGAATGCCAGCGATGCGGACCTGATCCTTTGGAATGGCCTCAACCTGGAGCTTTGGTTTGAGCAGTTCCTGGGCAACCTGGGTGATATCCCTTCGGCGACGGTTTCGGAGGGGATCGAGCCCATCGAAATCTCCTCGGGCGCCTACCAGGGGCTGACCAACCCCCACGCCTGGATGGGGGCCGACGCGGCCATGGTCTATGTGGACAACATCCGCGACGCGCTGTCGGAAGCAGACCCCGACAATGCCGCCACCTATGCCGCCAATGCGGAGGTTTATAAGCGCGAAATCCGCGCAGTATTGGATCCGCTGAAGTCGGTGATCGACGCGCTGCCCGCCGATGACCGCTGGCTTGTAACCTGCGAAGGCGCTTTCAGCTATTTGGCCCGCGATCTGGGCCTGAATGAGCTGTATCTCTGGCCCATGAACACCGATGCCGTGGGCACGCCCCAGCAGGTCCGGCGCGTGATCGACGCAGTGCGTGAAAACGGTATCCCTGCGGTCTTCTGCGAATCCACGGTTAATACCGACCCCGCCGAACAGGTGGCCCGAGAAACGGGCGCGCGGTATGGCGGTGTGCTCTACGTGGACAGCCTATCGGAAGAAGGCGGGCCAGTTCCCACCTACCTAGATCTGCTGCGCGTCACCACGCAGACTGTGGCCGACGGCTTGGCTGGGAATTCCTGATGCGCGACACGGCGACGGAAGGCGGAGGCATCGACGCCACGGACGTCACCGTCACCTATCGCAACGGGCACACCGCCCTGCGCGACGCCACCTTCCACATCCCTCCCGGTACGGTCACGGCGCTGGTGGGGGTAAACGGGGCAGGAAAATCCACGCTGTTCAAGGCGATCATGGGGTTCGTGCCCACATCGTCGGGCACGATCCGATTGCTGGGGCACAGCGTGGCGCAGGCGTTGCGGGCCAACATCGTCGCTTATGTCCCCCAGTCGGAGGAAGTCGACTGGGCTTTCCCTGTGCTGGTGGAAGACGTGGTGATGATGGGGCGCTACGGCCATATGGGCCTGTTGCGCCGCCCCCGCGCGGCCGACCGCGCCGCCGTGGACACGGCGCTGGCGCGCGTGGGCATGTCCGACTACCGCCACCGCCAGATCGGAGAACTGTCGGGTGGCCAGCGCAAGCGCGTCTTTCTGGCTCGGGCCCTGGCGCAGGACGGGCAGATCATCCTGTTGGATGAGCCCTTCACCGGCGTCGACGTGAAAACCGAAGAACAGATCGTCACCCTTCTGCGCGAAATGCGCGAAGAGGGCCGCGTCATGCTAGTCTCCACCCACAATCTGGGTAGCGTGCCGGAATTCTGTGACCGCACCGTGCTGGTGAAGGGCACCGTGCTGGCCTACGGCCCGACAGAGGACATCTTCACCCGCGAAAACCTGGAAGCGGCCTTCGGTGGCGTGCTGCGCCACTTCACCTTGGGCGGTGCTGACCTGCATGACGATGACGACGAACGCGAAGTGCGCATCATCACCGATGATGAACGGCCCTTCGTTCTTTACGGCGAGAAGAAGTGACCGCCCTGCTCGACCCGTTCAGCTATGGATACATGGTCAACGCCATGTGGGTGTCGGCCCTGGTGGGCGGGGTCTGCGCGTTTCTGTCTGCCTATCTGATGCTCAAGGGCTGGTCTCTGATCGGCGATGCCCTGGCCCATTCCGTGGTGCCGGGCGTGGCGGGGGCCTATTTGCTGGGCTTGCCCTTCGCCTTCGGTGCCTTCCTGTCGGGCGGTTTGGCGGCAGGGGCTATGCTGTTTCTGAGCGAACGGTCGGGGCTAAAGACCGATGTGATCATCGGGATCATCTTCACATCGTTCTTTGGGCTGGGCCTTTTCATGGTGTCGCTGAACCCCGTCTCGGTCAGCGTGCAGACCATCACCATGGGCAACATCCTGGCCATCACGCCGAAAGATACGCTTCAATTGGTGATCATCGCGGGTGTGTCCCTCGCCATTCTGCTGCTGAAGTGGAAAGACCTGCTCGTGGCGTTCTTCGATGAAAACCACGCGCGCTCCATCGGGCTGAACCCGCGGCGGCTGCAGGTGCTGTTCTTCACGCTTCTGTCGGCCAGCGTCGTGGCGGCCATGCAGACAGTGGGCGCCTTTCTGGTCATCGCCATGGTGGTCACGCCGGGTGCCACGGCCTACCTTCTGTCGGACCGCTTCCCGCGCCTTCTGGCGCTGTCGATCGCCATCGGTGCAGGCACCAGCTTTGCAGGTGCCTATCTGAGCTTCTTCCTGGACGGCGCGACGGGCGGCATCATCGTGACCTTGCAGACGCTGATCTTCCTCGCGGCCTTCCTTCTGGCCCCCAAGCACGGCCTTCTGGCCACGCGTAGGCGGGCGCGGGCACCATGATCGAGACGCTGCTGACTCCCTTCCAATTCCCATTCATGCAGAACGCTTTCTGGATTTCGCTGATCGTGGCCCCGCCCACGGCGCTTCTATCGTGTTTTCTGGTGCTCAAGGGCTGGGCACTGATGGGCGACGCGGTCAGCCATGCCATCCTGCCTGGCGTGGTGCTGGCCTACATCCTGGGCCTGCCGCTCATTGCCGGGGCTTTCGTGGCAGGCATGGCCTGCGCGCTGCTGACCGGCTGGCTTGCCGAAAACAGTCGGGTCAAACGCGACACTGTTATGGGCGTGGTGTTTTCGGGTTTCTTTGCCGTGGGGATCATCCTTTTCGTGGCTTTCCCCTCGGATGCCCATCTGGACCACATCCTGTTCGGCAACATGCTGGGCGTGGGGCAGGAAGACCTGGACACGGCGCTGACCATATCGGTCCCCGTCTGCATCGTGCTGGGGCTGAAATGGCGCGACTTCCTTCTGCATGCCTTCGACCCGGCCCAGGCCCAGGCGTCGGGCCTGCCGGTGCGGATGCTGCATTACGGCCTGCTCACCATTCTGTCGCTGATTGTGGTGGCGGTGCTGAACGCCGTTGGCCTGATCCTGGCGGTGGCACTTCTGGTCACGCCGGGGGCGGTGGCTTTTCTGACGGTGCGCAGCTTCGGCTGGATGCTGGCTGTGTCGGTGGCGGTGTGTTTGGTGTCGATGCTGTCTGGCGTCTATCTGAGCTTCTTTCTCGACAGTGCGCCCGCGCCGACGATCGTGCTGGTGCTGACGGCTTTGTTCATCGCCGCCTATCTGCGGCGGCGGCGTCAGATCGTGCAGGCCAGCCGGGCGGTCTGATGGCGGATTGCCCGCGGTGCATTGGACTGGAATCAAGCCCGCAAGGCGCCGGTCCATCGCCCGGGCATATAAGACGGGTGTGCTAGAGATAAAGTGCTACAGAAAGCCCGTTGGATCGCCCAACCGTGACCCATCGATGGACGGGCTTGCGCGGATAGACGGCGTCCAGCGTTGCCCCGCTGACGGCCCGCCAACGCCATTAAACCGGACGCATCGTATCCCCGGGCAGGAAGGTGGGCGTCAACTCCACCCGCCGGTCATCGCCCTCAAAGACATGCGTGCCCGCAATGATCTTGGCGGCCACCTGGCCCGCTTCCCGCCTCCGGCTGTCCACAGTGGCCAGCTTCAACGGCAAACCATCCAGCAGCGTAAAAGCATTGAACCCGGCCATGCCCAAAGTGCCCCCGACATCGAGCCCCTTCGCCCAGGCGTAAAGCAGCCCGCCCGCGCCCGTCAGATCGTTGGTGTAGAAGATAAAGTCCAGATCGGGTGTGCGATCCAACATGGCGGCGGTCATCTCGCGGCCCTTGGCGAAGCCGGACCAGCCCGAATAGGCGACCTGGTCCACGATCTCGATACCTGCCTCGGCCAAGGCGCGTTCCAATCCTTCGATCCGTTTGCGGGCGCGGTGGTCGCCGTCCATTTTGGTCCCGAGTACGCCCACACGCTTGTAGCCACGGGCCGCAATCTCCGTCCCGACTTGGTAGCCCGCGCGCCAGTGGCTGATGCCGACGGCGGCGTCCACCGGGTCGCCATCCACATCCATCACTTCCACGACGGGGATGCCTGCATTGGCGAGCATGGCGCGGCTGGCCTCCGTATGTTCCAACCCGGCGATCACCACGCCGGATGGGCGCCAGGACAGCATCTCGAAGAGGACGCGTTCTTCCTTTTCGGGGTCGTAGCCCGTGGTGCCGACCACGGGCTGCAAATCGGTATCGGCAAGCGCCTCATCCACCCCAGCCAGCATTTCGGGAAAGACGAGGTTCGATAGGCTGGGCACCACGACGGCCACCAGGTTCACCCGGTTCGACGCCAAGGCCCCTGCGATCTTGTTGGGCACGTAGCCCAACCGCTTGGCCGCCTCGATCACCTTGGCGCGGGTCTTGTCGCTGACATCGCCGCGATTGCGCAGCACGCGGCTCACGGTCATTTCGCTGACGCCCGACGCTTCAGAGACGTCGCGCAGGGTCAGGTGCTGCTGGCGGGAATTACGGCGCGTCAATTACGGCCCCTTCGACTTGTCCCCTGCAGCGTAGCCCGCGCGCGGGGCAGTGGACAAGCACGGCCTGCTAACGCTATCGGAAGGGCGGGGTCCCGTGGCTCAACTGGATAGAGCAATCCCCTCCTAAGGGATAGGTTGCAGGTTCGAGTCCTGCCGGGATCGCCATTGCCTCGTCTTCGACGCACGCGCGGTCATAGCAGCCGATCACATGCCCAGCAGTGATCTGCCGTCACATCTGGTTTGTCCGTTCTCGTTCCCGTCGTCCCATCCCAACCCACTGAGCAAACGACTGAGCTGGGGGCGGCTGACCAACTGAGCGCCGTCAGTCCCTTGGCCATCCCTGGCAGACCTCTTTCCCTACAACGGGACAGGATTGTTCCTGTGATGGCGCGCGCTTCTACGACAGGCCGCGATCCACCGATCAGGATGCACTCGTTTCCGACACCCATGACTGAGTTGCGAATAGAAAGTGGTGTCGCCGAGTGCTGAGATTGCCCCATATCCGTAAGCAGCGAACGTTCCGTGGAAACCGATCATTCTAGTGAGCAAGAAGAGCTTAATCCGCAACGCTGCGCCAGCATACAGGCACGGCGCGAGCCACCCGCCCAACTCCCACAGCCGACACGGAAATCGGAGACCTCGCGCGAACACGCCCGGCTCACTGCATCTCCCAGTTGCTATCGTCTTCCGGGCCACCCGAAGCGTCCAGGGCCACCATCTGATCCAGCGTCATGACATAGGCGCTCTCGGCCAGGATGGTGTCGAGGCGTTGGACATGCAGGGTGCCGACCGCGGTAAAGGGTTGCCACATGTCGAGGACCGGGACCGGGTCTTCGGATTGGACCAACACAATCTGGTTGGGCGGAGGCGCCGGGACATGGATGCACGCGCCGACATATGGCACAAGCAGGAAGGCCTTGGTCTCACGTGCGTAGAAGTCCAACGGCGTCATGTAGCCAAGAAGGGCAACTGTCTGCCCATCGAGATCGGCGCGTGGCTGAGCGGCAGGTCGCGACTGGGGCATCGGTTGCCATGGTGCGTCACTGCCCCCGCCATCGAATTCTTGAGCAAGCAGGTCGAACTCGGTCACCAAACCCTGTAGCTGGGCCTGTTCCTGGGCTGCCCGTTCTGCTTCGGGCATGAGGTCCATCCAAGTCAGGATGCGCACGTCTTCGGGATAGGGCGATCGGCGCAAGACATTCATGGCAACGCCCCCGCCGATGCCCGCACCTGCCAGGCAGAGGCCTCCAACGAGCAAGCTGCGTCTTGTACGATGAACCGTCATGGTTGTCCCTTTTTCATCCGTTTCGACAATGTCAGCCGCCGCCGCCCAACCCGTCGCTTAGGCCGATCCGATAGGCCCGCCAGGCTGGCAGGAGCCCGGCCAAGACCGCCGAGACGACGATGCCGCTTAGCACAAGTGCCTCGCGAAGTGACAGGCCGACCGGCAGGTCCAGACCGTAGGTCGCACGAAGCCATGCGCCCGCGACAGGGGTTGCGGCAAGGACCGTCAGAAGGCCGACAAGCACGCCGACCAATGCGACCAGCCCGGATTCGACAACCAGCAATCCTGCGACGATGCCCGGCCGCGCGCCCAGCGCACGCAGAACGGCGATTTCTCTGCGGCGTTGTTCCAACGTGGCAAGAAGGGTCGCGACCAACCCGACAACCGCCGTGAGCACGACCATGGCCGAAACCGCCGCCAGCGCTCGCTCTGCCGTGCCCACGACGGACCAAAGCTCCTGCAGGGCGACGCCGGGAAGCACGGCGAGCAAAGGCTCCTCCGGGTACTCGTTGATGGCGCGGGCTGTGCGGAAGACGGCGATGCGGCTGGTTGTGCCGACCAGAAGTGCCGTCACCGAATTGGGGGCCAGATCGCCCTCGGCCGCGCGGGCGCGCAGCACCTCTGCGGGCGTCGTGTGCGCGGCCCGGGCACCGGACGCCCAATCCACATGGATCGCCGTCATCGCCTCCAACGAGATATGGAGCGAATGGTCAGCCGGCGTCCCGGTCCGCGCAAGGATGCCCGAGACGGTGAAGGGAAGGTCATCGTGGCGCACCAGACCGGCGGCGCCCAGCCCATGGGCGATGACGATGCGGTCGCCGATCTCATAGTCAAGCGCCCGGGCAACTTCGGCGCCCAACACGACGTCGAACAGATCGTCGAAGCGCGCGCCTTGTTCGATTTCCAGCGAAAGGCCGCGACCATAGCGATACCGCTCGAAATAGGCGTCGGCTGTGGCAACAACGCGGTAGCCACGATGGCTGTCCCCCAGTGACAGGGGCACGATCCAGTCCACATCGTCCAGGGCGACGATGTCCTCGACACTTTCCCAGGAAATATCGTTGGTGGCATTGCCGATGCGGAAGACCGAATAGAGCATCAGTTGCACCCCGCCCGAACGCCCGCCAACGATCAGGTCGGTGCCCGATATGGTGGAGGCGAAGCTTTCCCAAGCGCCCGTGCGCAATCTTTCGACCGACAGGAACAGTATGGTCGAGACGGCAACGGCGAGGGCCACCAGCGATATGGCCAGTCGTCGCGACCAAAGCGACGCACCCACCAGCCGCGCAAGCAGACGCAGCCGTGTCACGCGGTCTGCCCTGGCGCTTGGATGCGGGCGATATCGCGCAGGTCATCGGCCCGCGCGAAGCGACGACCGATTGCCGGATCGTGGCTGACCATCAGGAGAGCGGCGCCCGCCGCCCTTGCGCTTTCAAAGAGCAGGTCCAAAAAAGCATCGCGCGCTTCGGTGTCGAGTGCGCTTGTCGGCTCATCGGCGACGATCAGGCGCGGCGTCCCGATCAAGGCGCGGGCGATGGCCACCCGCTGCTGCTGGCCCACCGACAGCGCCCGGGCCGGGGCGCCATGCAAGGCCGACTGCACACCTAGCCGTTCCAGCAGATCCACCGCGCGGGCAGGGTCTGCGGCGCCGCGACCGAAGGCGGCGGGAAGCAGCACGTTGGACAAAGTGTCGAGATAGGGGAGCAGGTTGAATTGCTGGTGAATCACCCCGATTGCATCCGCCCGCAGCCGATCACGTCCCGCAGCGCGACTGGGCATGTCGCGCCCCGCCACCCGGATTTCGCCTGTATCGGCGGCCAGAAGACCCGTCGCCAAGCCAAGCAGCGTGGTCTTGCCAGAGCCGGAGGGCCCGCGCAGGAAGGCGGCTTCACCGGTATCCAGCGTGTAATGCGGCACGCTCAGCGCGAAACCCGTTCCAGGGTATCGGAACGCCACATCGTACATCGACAAGGCGCCGCCCGTCACGGCATCGGGTGCTTCTGCCACAGCCGTTCAGCTGGTCGGCAGGGGCAGCGCCTCACCCGGCTCCAGCTCTCCGGCGCCCTGTCCTGCGGGGGTGGCATATTCGACCTCGATTTCCTCAACGGAGGGGTAAAGCTCGAAGAAGCGCGTCTCGATCTCGGTCAGGGCCGCCGGGTCGGTACAGGTCAGGCTATACTCGACCTCAAAGGCGTTGTGGTCACCCTCTTGATGCAGTTCCACCTCTGCGGCTTCGCCAGTGCAACCCGCAGCTTCTGGCAGGATGAAAAGCGCCATGGGATCGGCCAGATCCGCCATTGCTTCCTGAACTGCCGCCTTTTGCTCGTCGGTTTCGGCTGAATGCTCGAAGCCCACGATGTCCGCGCCGGGTGCCTCTAGAATCATCTCGACGCTCTCGCCATCGACCGCCACCTGCAACGTTACGTGACCATGTTCATGCGCATGCAGGTCCCGAGTTTGGGCAACAACCGGCTGCCCCACCGCAAAGGCGGATAGGGCGGCGAGGCAAAGGCGGTGTATCTGCATGGTTGGCGTCCTCTCTGTTGATTGATTTTGAGGCTATGATGTAACTTCGATGATTACAAGAATGTCCCTTGGACGAATTGCGGGTGGTTCAAGCGCTCCTTATGCAGCTGTGGGAAATCCTGGAAGCACGCAACAAGGCATGTTACGAGGTGCAGACCGTATCAGGACCGCTGATTTGAAACGTAACAGCCGCCTCTCCCTCGCGCTCCACACGCTTGGCCACATGGCGGGCGACCCGGATCGCCGGCGCACCTCCGCGGATATTGCCGCACATGCAGGGACAAACCCGGTCGTCGTGCGACGGGTTCTCGGGCATTTGCGTGATGCGGGGATCCTGATATCCGAAAAGGGTCATGCTGGCGGCTGGTGCCTCGCCCGCGCGCCCGAAACGATCAGCCTCGCGGATGTTTACGTGGCCTTAGACGAAAGCTTGGTGGCATCGGACAGCGACGCGCAAGTGCCTGCTTGTTCCGTCGAGCACGCGCTGCACCGACGCGTGGCCAGTGTCCTGGAAGAGGTCGAGCAGACCTTGATCCAGCGGCTCGGTGAGACGTCCATCCTAAGCATCCGAGGCAATTGAGGTCGCGTTACACGGCGATCGTCTGACAGCACTCGCAACCTGACACCGCGCCGCATGATGTGCCCCATAGTCTGGTCAGAGACCTGCTGATTGACCACGTCCATATCCATAGGATGGAGAGAGCGGGCGCCTGCGACGATAAAATGATTTGGGCGTTACGGGGTCAGACATGATCGAAAACCCTGCCAGAAACTCAGGCCAGAGGGCTAGGGCGCTTGCAAGCGGCATGGCCAGTTCCAGACGGTGGTTTCCCCGCGCCTCGCAGGGCGCAGCTTGGCGGTTGACTTGCATCGCGCGGCTGATAGCGCTGCGGCATGAAACAGGTGTCTGGCAGACAACATGCCGTCCGGTCCCGCGACCCTGAGCGCACCAAGGGCGAAATCCTGAATGCCGCTTTGAAGGAATTCGCCGCCAATGGCTTTGACGGCGCGAAGGTGCAGATGATCGCAGAAGTCGCGCGCTGCAATCCGAGGTTGATCTACCACTATTATGGCAGCAAGGAAAAACTGTACCTCGCAGTGTTGCGCCACATCTATGGGGAAATCCGCGCCCGCGAAGATGAGCTACATCTCGAAGCGATGCCCCCGGAAGAAGCGCTTGATCGGTTGGTGGCACTCACGTTTGACTTCTTCGAAAGCAACACGGCCTTCCTGTCGATCACACGAAGCGAGAACCTTCTGGGTGGGCGCTTCGTTTCGCAACTGCCCGAAATCCAGAAAATGTCAGCGCCGTTTCTCGACAAGATTGCTGATATTCTTGCGCGCGGGGCGAAGGCCGGGGTTTTTCGCGGAGGGATCGACCCGCTACAGCTATATGTCAGCATCGTCGCGCTCAGCGCCCATCACATCAATGCCAGCCATACGCTATCGGCCACGTTCGGGACCGATATCATGGGCAAAGCGTGGCGTCAGGCGCGGCGCGACCATGTCGGGGCTTTGATCAACAATGCGGTAATCTCGGGCGAATCGTTCTGAGTTTGAGCGCTCCTCGGATCGATTGTATGCCTTCGTATATGTAGTTTTCTTGCACAACCAAGACGAGAACTGCCTGGAAAACAGGCTACCGTTCAGTAATTAAGTTTTCGTTTACTTATCCGCTTTCATCCCGTGCAGGCGGCACTGCATGTCCGGCGGCATGAACATGTCAGCGAGCATCCCCGCAACACCCGCAAAGCCTGCAATGCCCGGTCCCGTGCACATTAGGCCCGCGTTAGAACTTCAGGACGCATCGGTTGTCTTCGGGGCCGGGGACAAAGCCGTCACGGCCCTGTCGCCCACCTCGCTGAAGATGAAAAGCGGCGATTTCCTCGCGCTTGTCGGGCCGTCGGGTTGCGGCAAGTCCACCATCCTCAAATTGGTGAGCAACCTGCTGCACCCCTCCTCCGGCCTGGTCCTGGTGGGTGGGAAAGAGGCCAAGGCCAAGGAATTGCGCATCGGCATGGCGTTCCAGAACCCAACCATGCTGCCCTGGCTGACCATCGAGCAGAACATCATGGTGCCGCTCAAGATCGTGGAACCGTTCAAAAAGACCTTTCGGCAGGACAAGAAGGGCGCCTTCCGCGACCGGGTCCACGCGCTGTTGCGCCAAGTTGGTCTGCAAGACTTCGCCACTCATTATCCATGGCAGTTGTCGGGTGGGATGCTTCAGCGGTCGAACCTGTGCCGCGCGCTCATCCACGAACCGGACCTCTTGCTGCTGGATGAACCTTTCGGTGCGCTGGATCAGTTCACCCGCGAAGAGCTTTGGCAGATCATGCAGAACCTCTATCTGGACCGGAAGCCAACGGTGCTTCTGGTCACCCATGATTTGCGCGAAGCGGGCTATCTGGCCAACCGCATCTGCGTGATGAGCGCGCGGCCTGGCCGCATCATCTCGGACGAGCCGGTCAACATCCCGCAGCCCCGCGATATCGGCATGATCTACAGCCCGGAATTCGTCGAAATGACCCAGGGCCTGCGCGAGCTTATCGCTCAGGTCCGCAGTACGTAAGGCGCGGTTCCATGTCAGATTCCCAACGCATCCGCCTGCTTTCAAGCTCTCTCATCGTGGGTTTCTTCCTGATGTGGGAGGTGCTTTGCATCCTGCTCAACGTATCGGACCTGGTGCTGCCGCGCCCGTCCGAAATCATCGTCACGATGTGGACGCGCTTCCCCGTGCTGTGGCCGCATATCCTGCAAACGCTCTATTCAACGCTGACCGGCTTCACCTTGGGGGTCATCATCGGTGTGGTGCTGGGCGTGATGGTGGGCACCTCCAAGATCGCCTATGCCGTGGCCTACCCGCTGCTGGTGGGCTTTTCTTCGATCCCGAAAGTCGCGGTCGTTCCGATCTTCGTCTTGTGGTTCGGGTCGGGCACGACGCCGGCGATCCTGACGGCCATGGTGATCTGCGTCTTCCCCATCGTGGTGAACATCGCGACCGGTCTGGCCACCACCGAGCCCGAACTGGAAGACGTGTTCAAAACCTTGGGTGCGTCGAAATCCGAAATCCTGTGGAATGTCGGACTGCCCCGCGCCATGCCCTACTTCTTCGCGTCGTTGAAAGTCGCCATCACCCTGTCCTTCGTTGGTGCGGTTCTGTCGGAAACCGTCGCGTCCAATATGGGGATCGGCAACGTGATGATGACGGCGTCGTCCAACTTCCAGGTATCGCTGGTCTTTGCCGGGCTCATTATCTTGGCCCTGATGGGCGTGTCCCTTTACGCCGCCTTTTCCTGGTTGGAACGCCGGGTCACCGGCTGGGCCACGCGCGGCAACGACATCGCCGTCACCTGAACCCCAATCCGCACTGTCACATTCACAACGAAAAAGGTCGTCTTCATGAAACATGCTTTGTTCGGTGCTGCCTTCTCTCTGCTGGCAGGTGTCGCCCCCGCCTTTGCGGAACTGACCGATATCCGCTTCACGCTGGGTTGGAAGACACAAGGGTCCGACGCGCCTTTCCTTCTAGCCCTGCACGCAGGGTATTTCGAGGAAGAAGGCCTGAACGTCACCATCGACCAGGGCGAAGGGTCGGCGGCGACGGTGACGCGCATCATGGGCGGGGCCTATGATGCGGGCTTTGGCGATATCAACGCCATCATCCAGAACGCCGCCGCCCGCCCGGGCGAGGCGCCGGTCATGGTCTACCAGCTTTGGAACCGCCCGCCCTTCGCCATCGTGACGCCCAAGACCGCCGGGATCGAGACGCCCGCCGATTTCGAAGGTAAGACGCTGGGCGGTGCTCAGGGCACGCCGACGACGCGCCTGTTCCCGGTCTTTGCCGAACTCAACGGCGTAGATTTGGACAAGGTCGGGCAGGAAAACATGGCGCCCAACCTGCAAGAACCGATGATGATCCGCGGTGATATCGACGGTGCCTTCGTCTTCACCTCCACCAGTTGGTTCAACCTGATCGCCAACCGCCAGGATCCGGCCAATGACTTCAACTGGTTCAACTTCGAAGATTACGGAATGGATCTCTATTCCAACGGTCTGATGGTGTCGCGCGATCTGCTGGCTAACAACCCAGAAGCCGTGGCCGGACTGGTCCGCGCCGTGAACCGCGCCACGATGGAAGTGGCCGTCAATCAGGACAGCTCGGTCGAGGCGATCATGGCCTTCGACAACTTGGTGGACCCGGATTTGGAGCGCGCCCGCCTGGAATTTGCCCTCACCAACCTGATGAACGCGCCCGAGGTGGAAGACATCGGCATGGGCGATCTGGTGGATGAACGGCTGACCCGCTCCATCGAAATCGTGGCCAAGGGCTATGAGTTGGATCGTCTGCCCGAAGCATCCGAGATCTTCGACCGGTCTTTCTTGCCGCCGGTCGAGACGCGCAGCTTCGAAGTGACGCTGAATTGAAGGAGACCTTGCGCCCGGGGGACCGGGCGCAGGGGTTTGGCTAAGGATCGCGGCGCGGTGACCAGAACCCTGATCCAAGGCGGGCGTGTCCTTGTTGGGAACGACGCATTCCACGATGTGTCGCTTCTGATCGACGGTGACCGGATCGAGGCGATTCTGCCTTCGGTCGAAACCGTCGAGAATGCCGAGACGCTTGATGCGTCTCATCGGTTGATCATCCCCGGGTTGGTCAACGGTCACACCCATTCCCATGGCGCCTTGGCGCGGGGCGGCATCCCGGATGACGCCATTCTCGAAACCTTTCTTGCAGGATCTGCCTGGCTGAACCTAGGCCGCGCACCTGATGACCTGACGCTTTGTGCGCAATTGTCGGCAGTTGAGCTGATCCGCAAAGGCTGCACGGCCTGTTTCGATCTTTTCATCGAATTGCCCGGCCCCACGGTCGATGGCACCCACGCCGTTGCCCAAGCCTATCACGATGTGGGTCTGCGCGCGGTCGTCGCCCCCATGGTGGCGGATCAGACGCTCTACCAAGCGCTGCCGGGTTTGCTTGATGCGTTCGAGCCGCCGTTGAAGGATGCCGTCGCCGCCATGTCCTTGCCGGATTGGTCCGCGACCATGGCGGTCTGCGACGCGGCCTTGCGCGACTGGCCCGTTCCCACAGGCCGCGTCCGACCCGGCATCGGCCCGACCATCCCGCTGCATTGCTCTGACGCCTTCCTGCAAGCTTGCGCCGCCATGTCTGCGGACATGGGCGTTCCGCTCCAGACGCATCTGGCCGAGACGCGCTTGCAGCAGATCATGGCCCAGCGAAAATTCGGCACCTCCCTGACGGAATATCTCGACGCTTTGGGCGTGCTGTCCCCGCGGTTCAGCGGCGCCCATGGCGTTTGGCTTTCGGACCGCGAAACAGCGTTGCTGGCCCAGAACGGCGCCGGGATTTCCCATAACCCCATGAGCAACCTGCGCCTGGGCTCCGGCATCGCGCCGCTGCGCCATTTGGCCGATGCGGGCGTGGCGCTGGGCATCGGGACGGATGCCAGCAACACGTCCGATGGGCAAAACATGTTCGAAGCCATGCGCTTGGCGGCCACGCTGAGCCGCGCGCAGGCCCCCGACAGCAAGGCTTGGGTGCGCACGCGTGAGGCCTTTGACATGGCGACGCGGGGCAGCGCTGGCCTCATGGGGTTCGACAAGGTGGGCCAGATCGCCGAAGGCTGGCAGGCGGATCTGTTGTTCCTGGACCGGACCTATTGCCATTACACCCCGGCGCGCGAAACGCTCGACCAGGTGGTACTGGCCGAAAACGGTGCTGCGTTGCGCGAAGTGATGATCGCCGGGCAAGTGGTCTTTGCGGGCGACCGTATCCTGACGCTGGATGAAGCGGCCCTTCGTGCCCGCGCCATCGCCGCTGCCGACCGGATCACCCATGCCAATGCCGAGGCGCGCGCCTTGAACGCCGCTGCCTCCGAAGTCGTCAAAGGCTTCTGCCATGCCCATTGCCACGCCCATCTCCCTTGATCAAAGAGGACCCCATGGACCAGAAAACCGACCCCACTGCCGCAGCCAAAGCCCTTGTCGAAGCCTATCTCGAACGGTCCATGGTGCCCGATCCAGAAGGTGCGCGGGCCTATGTGTCCGACGATTTCCGCATCACCTTCACCGGCGGGCGGCAATTCACCGGCCCCGACCAGACGGCGGCTTTCAATGCCAAAAGGTACAAGTGGGTGAAGAAGAGGTTTCTGCTCACGGATGCCGCCTTCGACCCCGCCACGGGCGATGTGCACGTCTACAATACCGGGTACCTTTACGGCGAATGGCACGATGGCTCCGCCTTCGAAACCAACCGCTACATGGACAGTTTCGTTGTGCGTGACGGCCAGATCGTCAGCACCAATGTCTGGAATGACAGCGCCGAAATCCTCCTCCACAAGGCGGGGCTGGCTGAGGCGCCTTTATGATCAAGCTGCCCTCCCACGAGCGGTATCCCTACAGCGCCATCACCGACCGGCCGGATTTTAGCTGGCCGGGGGGCAAGCGGCTTGCGGTCTATGTTGGTTTGAACTTGGAACATTTTGCCTTTGGGGAAGGGCTGGGCGCGGAACTGGCGCCGGGCGGGCCGCAGCCCGATATCCTCAATTACGCTTGGCGCGACTACGGCAACCGCGTGGGGGCGTGGCGCATGCGGGATATGTTCGACGCGCTGGATATGCCCGTCAGCGTGTTGGCCAATTCGGTGATGTATGACTTGGCCCCGGACCTGATGGCAGCCTTTCGGGCCCGTGGAGATGAGGTCGTGGGCCATGGCCGCACCAATTCGGAACGACAAAGCGTTCTTGCCCCGGACGCAGAAGAGGCCCTGATCGCCGAGGCGACTGCGGTGCTGACCGAGGCCGAGGGCGCGGCCCCCCGGGGTTGGCTATCCCCCTGGATTGCGGAAAGTCCGGTGACGCCCGATCTGCTGGCGAAGGCGGGTTACACCTACACGCTCAACTGGTGCATGGACGACCAGCCCATCTGGATGCGCACCGATCACGGCTCCCTCCTGTCGATCCCTTACCCGCAGGAGGCCAACGATATCCCCTCCATCGTGGCCCGCAAGGATGGTGCCGCGGCCTTCGCCGACATCCTAATCGACACTTTCGATGAGATGTTGGAGCAATCCGCCCAACAGCCCCTGGTCATGGGCATTGCGCTGCATCCCTACCTTGTCGGCCAACCCTACCGACTGCGCCATCTGCGCCGCGCGCTGACGCATATCAGCGCCCATCGCGACGAGATCTGGATTACCCAGGCGGGCGCGATTTACGACGCCTTCACCGCCCTCCACCCTGCGCCCTGACCAACCCCGCACCCTTCTTCATCGTGGATCAGCGGCGCCATCGGCCCATCTGTGTAAGAATGCCCGGCCCAAAGGCGCCGGCATCGTGGCGCGAGAGGGAGGATATGTGATGCTCGCAAGACTATTGGTCCCGGTGCGGGGCGACGGGTTGGGGGAAACGGTGAAAGCCCATGCTGCCGCCCTGGCCCATCGCCACAAGGCGCATGTGGTTGTGGCCCATTGTAGGGCCAAGCCGGATGACATGATCCCCTACAGCACGCTTTTGCCGACTTTCGCGCGGGAGACGATCATGTCGCAAGCGGCTGAATTGGCGGACCAGGAAGAAGACACGCTTCGCCAGTCGCTTCATGTGATCGCCCGCAATCTGGATCTGGAGGAAACGGAAAGCCCGGATGGCACGCGCGCAACCGTGGCCTTCATCGAAGAATTCGGTCCCATGGCCCAGGTGATCAAGCATCACGGGCGCCTTGCCGATCTGATTGTCGCGGCCAAGCCCGACAGCAACCGGAACCTTGGCACCAATTCCTTGAAGTCAGCGCTTTTTCAGACTGGCCGCCCGGTTCTGATGTGCCCCACAGCGGGGCAGGTCGATCCCAATTTCGGCGCGCATATTGCCGTGGGCTGGAACGGGTCGCTGGAAGCCGCGCGCACCGTTGCCCTGACGCTGGACCTGGCTGCGGCTGCCGAGCGGGTTTCCATCCTTGCGGCGGGAAGCGGAGAGCCCCACGGCGCCACAACGGAGGAACTGGTAGAGTATTACCGCTTGCGGGGGATCAAGGCAGACATTCACCGGTTTGAGGCGCGAAAGCCCGGCCTCGCGCTGCTGGAAAAGTCGCTTGAAGTGGGGGCTGGCTTGCTTGTCATGGGTGCCTACGGGCACAGCCACGAGCGTGAGATACTTTTCGGCGGCAACACGCAAACGGTTATCGACAAGGCTGAAATTCCCGTGGTGATGGCCCATTGAGATGAAAATTGCCCACGAAAGAAAGTAATACTTGAAGCGCCAAGACTGAAATTTAGTTCCTTCAACGGGACGTCGTCGCGGCCTGCGATCGACTTTCCGACATTTTTGACAGGGGAGGACACGTCATGTCGACCACGAAACGCAGCTTCCTGCAGGTGGCATGTGCCGCGCTTATCGCACTTGCGCCGATGCCAACTTTGGCCGACGGGTGGGAGCCGCGGCGCCCCATCGACTTCACCATCATGGCAGGTGCCGGAGGTGGCGCCGATCAGATCGCCCGCTTTCTGCAATCGGTGGCCCAAGAATACGACATGACCAATCGCCCGCTCGTGCCCAGCAATCGCGGCGGCGGGTCGGGTGCGGAAGCACTCATTCACGTTAGCAATGCATCTGACCCCGATCACACGATCCTCGTGACGCTAAATTCCTTCTTCACGACGCCATTGCGGCAGGAAAATCTGGGCATCGATGTTCAGAACTTCACACCCGTCGCGATGATGGGCGTCGACCCCTTCGTGCTGTGGGTCCACACGGAGTCCGGCATCACCGATTTCGATCAGTTCGTGGCGCAGGTGCAGTCCATGAACGGTGATTTCGTCATGGGCGGCACAGGTGCGGGACAGGAAGATTCCATCGTCATCGCCTTCATGTCGGATGCTTACGACCTCGACATCAACTACATCCCTTACGATGGTGGCGGGGCCGTGGCGCGCGACTTGGCGGGCCAGCAGATCATGGCGACGGTGAACAACCCCGCCGAGGCCAAGGGCTTCTATGAGGCGGGCGATTTCGTGCCCCTGGTGGCCTTCTCGGATGAACGGCTTCCGGCCTACCCGGATGTGCCCACCATGATGGAAATGGGTCACGAGTTTTCGTACTACAACCAACGCGCTGTGGTGGGTGCCCCAGGCATGTCCGAGGAAGCGGCGGAGTATTACCGCAACCTCTTCACACAGATCTATGAGACTGAGGAATGGCAGGCCTACCTCGAATCCGAGAGCCTTTCACCACTCTGGATGGATGCCGAAGAACAGGCCGCTTACTGGGCGACCCAAGTCGAAAGCCACCGTGAGCTTCTGGCAAGTCTGGGCGAATAACATCGCCCCGTGACTACGGCCTGATCGGCAAGGGGGGCACATGCGCAACGGCGAAATCGTGACAGCCGGGGTTTTGGCGCTCTTCTCCATATATTTGATGTGGAAGAGCACCGAACTGCCCGTCGGCTATATTCCCGACCGGGGTCCGGGCGGGGGCGCATGGCCCTTTTGGCTATCGGCCATCATGCTGATCTGCTGCGGCATAACCGCGTTCAACTGGTGGCGCCGCACCACTCCGCCCTCCCAATCCGATGAGCCGTTTCTGGACGGCTATGGCTGGCGGATGGTGGGTCTGGTCGGCGGTGGCGTAATCGTCTTCGTCGCGTTGATCCAGATCATCTCGATGTACGGTGCCATCGCGGTTTTCCTGCTCTACTACCTGCGCGGGCTGGGCCGCCATTCCTGGAAGCTGAGCCTGACCACGGCGATCACGACGCCCTTGGCATTCTTCTTCTTCTTCGAAGGCGCCATGCGGATCACCATGCCCACGGGCCTGCCCTTCACCGATCCGGTCTTCGACGTGCTCTACGAAATCATCTACTAGGCGGCGCCCATGGAAGTTCTTTCCCTCCTGGCGAACGGCATGTGGCTGGCGCTTCAACCCCTCAACCTGATGTTGATCCTGATCGGCGTGTCCATCGGGCTGTTCATCGGGGCCATGCCGGGGCTGGGGTCGGTCAATGGCGTGGCAATCCTGCTGCCGATCACCTTTCTGGTGCCGCCCAGCGGGGCGATCATCTTCCTGGCCGCGATCTATTACGGCGCCATGTATGGCGGTGCGATTTCGTCGGTGACATTGGGGATACCGGGGGCATCCACGGCGGTCGCCACGACCTTCGACGGACGCCCACTGGCCCGACAGGGGCGGGCGAGCCTGGCCCTGGTGACGGCAGCCCTGGCGTCTTTCGTGGGCGGCACCGTCGCGAACGTCTTCTTCACCGCCTTCGCGCCTTTGCTAGCGGACGTGGCCCTATCCTTCGGTCCGCCCGAGATCTTCGCCCTGATGCTGCTGGCCTTTGCGACCTTCGTGGGCCTGGGCGGCGATGACATCCCGAAGACCATCTTCTCCATCTGCTTTGGCCTCGTGCTGGGGGCCATTGGCTTCGATCAGATCTCGGGCGCGCCGCGCCTTGTCCTGTTCGACATCATGGGCTTTCTGCAAGGTATCGGGTTCCTAGTGCTCGCCATCGGCGTCTACGGCATCGGTGAGATGCTTTGGACCATCGAGCAATCGCGCGGCGAGGTCGAAAGCACCACGCCCAAGATGACCGCGCGCGGAATGGCAAAGGACACTGCCGAGGCAACGCGGCGCGGCTGGAAGGGTACCACCATCGGGTCTGTTCTGGGCTTCTTCGTGGGCATCCTGCCCGCTGCGGGCGCCACGCCCGCCTCGCTCATGTCCTACGGCGTGGCCAAGATGGTGTCGCGCGTGCCGGGCGAATTCGGCAAGGGCAACCCGGACGGCGTTGCCGCGCCCGAGGCCGCGAACAACTCCGCCTCCACCGGGTCCATGTTGCCCATGCTGACCCTGGGCATCCCCGGTTCGCCCACCACGGCCATCCTGTTGGGCGGCATGGTGATCTGGGGCCTGGTGCCGGGGCCGCTGCTGTTCGTGCAAGAACCGGACTTCGTCTGGGGCCTGATCGGGTCGTTCTATATCTCGAACCTAGCAGCTGTGCTGATTAACCTGGCCTTCATCCCGGTTTTCATCTGGATGCTGCGGATGCCGTTCACCATTCTTGCGCCGATGATCTTCGTGCTGTCCATCGCAGGTGGCTATGCGGCGACCCGGGACATGTTCGACATCTGGCTTATCGTGATCTTCGGGTTGGGGGCCTTCGTGCTGCGCCGCTTCGACTACCCCTTGGCCCCCGCTGTGCTTGCCATCGTCTTGGGACCCATCGCGGAGCCGACGCTGCGCCAATCGCTGCTTTTGTCGTCGGGCGATCCGTCGATCTTCTTCACCCGGCCTGTGGCCGGGCCGATCACGGTGGTCGCGCTGATCCTGCTGGCGCTGCCCGCGGTGAAGCTTTTGCGCCGGGGGCGCGGGAAAGTGGCGACGGAGAAGTCGTAGCCAAAAGTTGGTTCACCGCTTGGACGAAGAGATCGTTGATCGGAGATTGACAATACGGGGTGCCAGCCGGTCCGTCGACGGGCCGGGAGGGGGCGATGGACCGGCGCCCTACGGGCTTGATTCCGGTCCAATGGCGAAGCAGGAACGGTAGCAATGGGCGAGTGATGAGACCATGCCTTTGCCCATGCGCCATCAGGGTCGGGTGCTGCCAGCGGTGCTTACCCGTAAAGCCCCGCCACACGTCCCCGCAGACGGATCAGCGCCAAAACGGCGTCAATGGTGGGTGTTGGCGTCTGCGTCACGCGCCCCAATTCCTGGACCGACCCTACCAACGCGTCGATCTCCATGGGCCGTCCGGCATCCAAGTCCTGCAACATCGAAGTCCGGTGGGCGCCCACCGCGGCGCCACCGTCGATGCGACGTTCGACGTCGATGGGGAACTTCACGCCTAGCTTTTCAGCAATTTCCTGGGCTTCGACCATCATCGCCCGCGCCACGCCCCGCGTGCCCGGATCGGTGCAAAGAACGTCCAGCGTCGCATGGGTCAGGGCCGAGATCGGGTTGAAGGACAGGTTGCCCCACAGCTTCACCCAAATCTCATCCCGCAGCCGGGGCCGCACTGGCGCCTTGAGCCCGGCGGCCATGAGCGCTTTCGACAGCGCCATGGCGCGCTCGGATTTCGCGCCATCGGGTTCGCCCAGTGAAAACCGATTTCCCTCGATATGGCGGATCACCCCGGGCTCCGACACCTCGGCGGCCGGGTAGACGACGCAGCCCAGCACGCGGTCCGGGCCGAACCCGTCCCATTGGGCATTGCCCGGGTCCACGCTTTCCAGGCGGGTGCCTTCAAACGCACCGCCGATCTTGTGGAAATACCACCAGGGCACGCCGTTGACGCCCGACACGATGGTCGTGTCCGGTCCGATCAAGGGCTGCATCCGGGGCACGACGGGCGGCACGGAATGGGCCTTGAGCGTGACGATAACATAATCCTGTGGCCCCAACTCTGCCGGGTCTTCCGAGGCGGTGACCGGCACGGTCACGGTGCCGCTTTCTTCGATCAGCGTCAGGCCGTTTTCGCGCATGGCCGCCAAGTGAGGGCCGCGCGCCACGAGGCTCACATCCGCCCCGGCCTGCGCCAGTTTCACGCCCATATAGCCGCCGATAGCCCCGGCGCCGAAGATGCAGATTTTCATGGCAATTCCTCCCACCGCTGGGCCGTAGACGGCCCCGCGTGCCTCACGCCTTGGCCACCAGGCCCAACTTTTCCGCCAGCCCGATACGTTGCAACTTGCCCGTTGCACCCTTCGGGATTTCATCCAGGATGATGACCTTCCGCGGCACCTTGAAGGCCGCCAGCCGCTCGGCCGCGAAGGCCCGGATGGAGGCTTCGTCCGCCTCGGCGCCTTCGGCCAGCACGGCGGCGGCGGCGACTTCTTCACCCAGCTTGTCGTGGGGCAGGGCGAAGGTGACGACCTGCGCGATGGCGGGATGGGCTGCCAACACGCCGTCGACTTCCAGTGGTGAGACCTTTTCGCCGCCCCGGTTGATGATTTCCTTCAGCCGTCCCGTCAGCGACAGATAGCCTTCATCGTCGAAGGCCCCCTGGTCGCCGGTGCGAAACCAGCGCTTCCCGTCGGCCTGGAAGAAGCTTTTGGCGTTGGCCTCGGGGTTGCCCTCATAGCCCGGGGTGACGTTCGGGCCAGAAATTACGATTTCGCCTACGCCCTCCACCAACCGGTCTTCCACCTCATGGGCAACGCGCACCGAGGGGCCGGCCTCGACCCCGACTGATCCAGGTTTTTGCGCCCGTGGCGGCAAGGGGTTGGAGGCCATCTGGTGCGTGGCTTCCGTCATGCCATAGCCCTCGATCACCGGGGCGTTGAATGTCTTGGCCAGCGCTTCCATCACCGGCCCGGGCAGGGAGGCGGAAGACGACCGCAGGAAGCGCAGCGGCACCTCGGCGATGGTTTCGGCGTTGCGGCCCGCGCGCGACAGGATGGCTTGGTGCATGGTGGGCACGGCGGTGTACCAGCTGGGCTTGGCGTCGCGCATCCAGCCAAAGAACTTCAGAGCGTCAAAGCCCGGCGCGCACCAGATGGAACCGCCCGCCGCCAGCGACGCCGATACCGCCGCGATGAGCCCGTGAATATGGAAGAGCGGCATCACATTCAGGCACCGATCTACGGGGCTCAGCGCCAGGGACGCTCCGATGTTCTGGGCAGACGCCGCAAGGTTTGATTGCAGAAGCGGCACGATCTTCGGTCGCGAAGTGGTCCCCGATGTGTGCAAGATCAGCGCCACATCGTCCGGGCCGGGTGCGGACTTGTCCGCTTCGCCCAATTCCCGTTCTGCCTTGAGGGTGAATTGGCCCGCAGCGCTGCCGGGCACCAGACGGATCACAGCAAGGTCCAATGACCGGGCTGCGGCCAAGGCCGGGCCATCCTCATCTTCCATGACGATCAGGGCCTTGGCTTTCAGGTCTTCCAGATAGAAGGCGAACTCGTCTTCCTTGTAGGCGGGATTCAACGGGCAAGTCGTCGCGACTTGCGCGACGGTCACGAAAGCCGCAGCCATTTCAGGTCCGTTCGGTAGCACGATTGCCACCCGGTCGCCGCGCCCGATACCGGCACCGTGCAGCGCCTGCGTCACATCCGTCGACAGGACGCGCAGGCCGCCATAATCCAGCCAATCCCGACCCGGCGCACCCAGCGCCTTTGCCCCATCGTCATGTCCCGCGATCAATGCGGCAAGCGTCTGCATGGTCAGGTCCCCTCGTTCTCTGTCTCGACCGCCAAGGTAGCGCGGATGCGGCCAATCTCAATTGCGCAGACCGTCAGTCACGGTCTTCGGCGCTTGTTCCATGGCCCTGCGCCGAGGCTATGTGCCGGTTCGACCAATAGAACCAGCGGACGAGGCGATTTTTCGTATCGCGCCCCTATCTGCCGGCGCCCTGGCGAAATGCACGGGGGTAGTGCCCCTTATTCCGTTATGAACGCCCGCGTCATTGACGCTGCGTTCCGATAGCCGCAGCGCATCGAGATCTCGGTTATCGAATGTTTCGAATGCTGAGCATAGCGGCGGGCTGAGGCGAGCCTTAGGCATCGACAGATTGCCTGCGGCGGCGCACTTCGGTCTGAAACCCACCCCTAAGACTGCGTTGCGTGGTATCTACCCGCTGGGCGAACTCTGTGATGGCCAGCTGAGTTTCCAGGTTCGCGGACATCATGGCAATGGATCGTTCCACCAAAGGTGAGGCGCGGTGTCCCATGGGGCGTTCCGGCGGGGCGGGAGCTGCCTGGTGCAGTGGATCGTCGCGTTTGCCCCATCCAGAAGCCCGGCACAGGTCATGAACCAGGCGCCATTTTCCCTGCCCGCCAACGTTCCGAACCGGCGGGTGGCGGCTTTCGGGGCCTGCGCCGTAGGGTGGGTGGCGAAGGTCTGCACATCGTAGCCCGACATCATGAATAAGGCGTCGCCGCGGGAATGGTCCCTTCAGATGCTGTTGGGTATGACTGGCAACCCGCCGGAGGATTCGGCTGCGGCGCCGTCCAACGTGACGAAGCGCCAGAGATAGAAACCCCGTATCAGAGGCACATTGACAGCGGGCAGCGGCTCGAAGGTATTGGCCAAGCGGTGGTTCGAAAAGCGCTGAAACAGAAGGATTGCGACATCCTCTGCCTTGGCTGCGGGGCGTGTCCAATTTGGCATGACTTCTGTCCAATTCTGCATCTCGACCTCAATCAAGGCGGCTAAGACGAAGTCGTGCTGACGGCGGAAGGGGCCATGCAGTTCGGATTGTCCGCTGAGTAGGAGTTGATCGTCTCAACGGTCCGAAGCGTCATCGAAAACGAACTCTAGCCCCGCGAGGCGGATGTGGAACGGGCGGAACATGCCCCGCCAGAACTGGGCAAAGGTATCAAAAGAACGCGCCTCGATTTTGGGGTTCTACGCCTGCAATTTCCCGGAAGATGTCGGCGGCGCGGGCCTCAGCCGTCTCGACTTCACCTTGTTGGAGGGGGGATTGGGTCGTCGGTCCATGGCGCTGACCCATTTCTTCGGGCGGCCCAGAACATATGGATGACCTGCAAGGACGAGCGGCGCGACTGCTGTCTTCTGCCCGCCGTCCGCGGGGGTGAGATAGCGCTCGCAATGACCGAACCCGATGCGGGCTCGGATGTGCGCGGCATGAAATGCACCGCGCGACGGGATGGGAGCGATGGGGTCGTCAATGGCCCCAAGCATTTCATTTTGGGCGCTGGACATGCCGATTTCTCAGTTGTCTTCATCGCCACCGGGATGGATGAAAGTCCGAAAGGTCCCAAAAAGCGGATCACGACTTTCCTGGTTGATCGCGGCACGCCCGGCTTTGACGTGTGCGAAGGCTACGCGTCGGTCAGCGATAGCGGCTACAAGAACAAAATCCTCGAATTCGACAATTGCCGCCTGCCGGATGCGCAGGTTTTGGGCGTGTCGGATGGCGGCTTCGACGCGATGAACGAATGGCTATATACTACCGTCTCACCGTGGCTGCCTTTCGCGTCGTGCGCGCGGCATTGCTTCGATTTTGCGGAGCATTACGCCGCCAACCGCTAAGTCGCGTCGGCCAAGCTTCTGCCTCTGAGATGTTGGCGCGCATCACCGACCCCACGTTGCAAATCTTCGGCGACATGGGTTCGATGGACTACTTTTTCCCATCGAGCGATTTTCGCGCGATGCCCGGGTGGAACGTATTTGGGACGGCATGCCCGAAATTCAGCGACATATCATCAGCCGCGACTTGCCGCGCCTGCTGACGGCCTGATGCGCGACACGGCCAGATCACGCTTGGACTGTTTGCCGCGCCCGCGCTCCATCGCCGTGATCGGCGGCGGAACCCAGTGCGCCAGCGTGATTGAGCAATGCCACAAGATCGACTTTTCCGGACCCATCTGCCGGTTCGTCCCACAGGTAACACCGTCGCCGACTTGATGGCCGAGGCGCAAACTGGCGGCGCTGATCGCGTCCGGCCCGCCGCTCGTCTATGTCGCCATCAGGGACATCGTGCGCGAGGCCAAGGACATGAGATTTCAGGATGCCATGAACCGCATCGCTCGCAGTCTATTCGCCACGGTCGAAACGCTCTATCGCATCGATGACCAGAAGGATGGCGCGCGCGCCTTTTCTGAGAAGCGTGATCCCGTTTGGAAAGGGAAGTAACCCATGCCCCCTGGCCATGAACCGCAACGTGTTCATCACATGCGCCATCACCGGGTCCGGCGGCACGCAAGATCGCAGCCCCCATGCCCCCCGCAACCCCGAACAGATCGCGGCCTCTGCCATCGACGCGACCAAGGCGGGGGCGGCTAGGCGGGCATGAAGCACTTCATGGCGCATCTCGGCCCCGCATTTGATTGGCCCTGGACGAAGTTCACCGACGTGCCGGAGTTCACGAACGACTTGGTCGATTTGATTACCAGTCAGGCTGACAGGCAATCCGGGCATCTTTCCATCCGTGAGTTGGAATGCCAGCGCGACGACAATCTGGTGGGCATCATGCGCGCGGTCAAAGTCACGGGCACCGGGGCTGAGCAATCATCGGGCAGCACGAAGGTCGCCAGCCGGGCCCTGATGCCACAGAGCTTCCAGTGACCGTCCATCGTGCGATCCCGCAAAGTTGGACGGATTACAACGGCCACATGAACGAAGCCCATTACGTCGAGGTCTCGGCCCAGGCCACGGATCGCATCATGGAGATGATCGGTTGCGATGCCGCCTATATCGCTGCAGGCGGCAGCTCCTTCACGGTGGAAAATCACTTCCGATACATGGCGGAACTCATGGCGGGTGAAACCGTCAGCGTGACGACACAGGTGCTCGGTGGGGCGTGCAAGAAGACGCACCTGTTCCACCGGATCGCACGCGGCGACGGGAGCCTGGCCGCGACGGTTGAGACCCTGCTTCCGCATGTGGACCTTGCCACACGCCGTACCGCGCCGCCTGCGCCCGACGTAGCGGGACGCCTTGGCGTCTATGTCCGGGGGTATGCCGATCTGCTCCACCCAGACGGTGCCAAACACACAATCTGACGGCTCTGGCACATGTCCATGGGTCGCGCCTTGTGCGCTAGCGGCTCGCCGCTGCGGTCCAAGGCGCTATCGCTAAAGCCTGCGATCGCTGTACCGCTGCTCGGACGGAGTACGCGACACCACCGAACCGGCAAGCAGCCATAAGATCCGATTGCTGGCGGTGGCCAATCGGGCCTTTTTGCATCGCGGCTGTCCTTGATGGATGGTGGGGCCGGAAAAAGCTGCTGCGTCGGGCCGTATGCCGTGCTTCCGGGCGAGATACGTGCCTTTGCGGCTTGTTTCGTCCCGCTGGCCGTCCTGTCGCCGCAGACCAATGACGCAAGTGCAGCCCCCCCGACAGGTTTCACCCGCCCTGGTAGGAGCGCACAAGTTTCTGCGGAATGGTCCGCATGCCCACCGCGATCAAAGATCTGGTCACGGCCTGGGTCGCCCGGCAGAGAGCCGGGCGGTAGGTTTATTCAGCGGCAGCCTCAGCTTCTTGCTGAGCCTGTGAAAACGCAACGACCTCGGGTGAGTAGTGCACACTGTCAGGTGCGGCGCTGCCCAAGCGCAGATATCCCAAGACGCGGCCTTCGCGCGTGGGGTCTACAATCAGCATTTCACCCTCATAGACGTTGAAATTCGTCAGAGCCGCGATGTTGTCGAAATGCGTGATCACAAGCAGCGCGCCGTCGCCATCGCCGCCATCCCAATCCATGATCAGGTCGCGCAGGCCATCCACATCCGACGCGCCATTTTCCGCACCAAGTGGGCTGAGACGAGGCTTTATGCCCGACGTGACGCCGTCCAGTGCCTTCATGTCAGCATCGAGCATCCCTGTTTCCAGACCAAGATAAGTCTGTTGGGCGCGGCACCATTCCGACACCATGATTTGGCCCGGGCGCAGATCGTTCACGACCAGAAGGGCGCCAAGCTGGCGCATCTGATCCTGGCCATCGGCAGTCAGAAGTCGCTGGCCATCGCAATCTTGCGCGGCCACGCCGTCGGCATCGCGGCTGTCCCAATCTGATGGGCCGCTGCGCATCAGAAAAACCAGATCGTCGCGGAAAAGGTCGCCCAACATCTGCCAGGGCTCGAAGCGGATAACCTCCTCGACAGCCATGTCCTCGGGCACTTCACTTTCCATGGTCATCGACATCTGACCGGTGAAGCCAGACACCGGGGCGATCACCCCGCTCCAGTCCGGTGTTTCTATATCGTCTGACGCGTCCTGCGCGACCACGGGGCTCGCCAGCAGGGCCAGAACCGTGGCCCCGATCTTTATCTGCATATTCATTCGAAATGCCCCACATCGGGCGCAGCCGAGCCGAGCTTTAGCTCACCGATCACGCGGTTGTCACTATCGGGATCGAGAAGCAGCATTTGCCCTTCGAACACCGTCCGTTCCGTCAATTCCTGGATGTTCGTGAAGTGGGAGATGATCAGCAGCGGCCCTTCACCGTCGCCGCCGTCCCAGGCGCCAATGAATTCGCGCATGGCGGCAACGTCCGGCGCACCCTGCAGCGACAGGAGTAGGTTCAACTCACCCATGGTTTCAATAGGCACATCGTCAAGCGATGTCGGGTCCGCATCCAGCATACCGGCCTGCATGGCCTCAAGCGTCTGTTGATTGCGGCACCATTCGCTGACCACGATCCGGCCAGGTTGCAAATCATTGGCAACCATCAGGGCGCCCAGTTCGTACATCTGGCGCTTGCCGATTTCTGTCATGATACGCTGGTTTTCACAGTCTGTCGGCGCGACGTTATTGGCATCGCGCTTGGACCAATCCGTTGGTCCATGACGCATCAGCAAGACCACGTCGTCGCGGGCAAGCTCGCCCAGCATATCCCACGGTTCAAACGTGAGTTGTTCCGTTACCACCTTGTCGGGGTCCGAGGCGGAGCCGGGCATCGTCATCGTCATGACGCCCCCGGCGCCATTTTGCACGATCTCACCGCTAAGGTCCTGTGCGCCCGCCGGGCCGGTGGTAAACAGGGCCAAAGCAGCCAGCCCAAAAATCTTCTGGCGAAGCATCATTCGCTATCTCTTCCCTTCGGAGTGTCCTGTTCGATCTCGGGTGAAGTTAATCCTTCTAGCCGGAAGACCAACAGCCCCCATCGAAAATTCCTCCGCCGAGGCCGGGATATGCCGGAAGCAGGGCCTCTGGCGCTGCTTCTACCCAACCGATCCGCAGAGCAGGGCTTGCCTCGGGGCGCGCGGCCCGGCGCGATCGCCGCCAGCCGCGCCTTGCGATAATCAGGCAAACCATTGCGACATTCGCGCAAGCGGCGGATGTCGCAATGGTCGCGCGGTCAGCCCGTGCTATCCTCTGTTGCAGCTTTGACCATCACCGGGAGACAGCGCATGGCGTTTTCACTGAAATTGAACGGCAAGGACCACACGGTCGAAGCCGAACCAGGCACACCGCTGCTGTGGGTCCTGCGCGATGAACTCAAGATGACCGGAACCAAATTCGGCTGCGGCGTCGCGGCCTGCGGCGCCTGCACCGTGCATCTGGATGGTCAGCCCGCGCGGTCCTGCCAGACCTATATCGACGATGTCGAAGGCGTCGAAATCACCACCATCGAGGCGATGGAACGTGACACAATCGGCGCAGCCGTGCAGCAAGCTTGGGTTGAGCTAGATGTCGTGCAATGTGGCTATTGCCAGTCGGGCCAGATCATGTCCGCCGTGGGTTTGCTGTCCGAAAATCCAAAACCCTCGGTCGAGGAAATCGACGATTACATGTACGGCAACGCCTGCCGCTGCGCCACCTATCAGCGGATTCGCGCCGGTATCCAGCGCGCCGCCGAAATTCTGGAGGCTTGATCATGACCATTGAGACAACACGCCGGGGTTTCCTGACCTCAGCTGCCGCGGCCTCTGCCATTCTGGTCGTCGGCGTCCGCCCGAATGGTGCGCTTGCCGCCGGTGGCGACGCGATGCTGAACCCGTTCGTGAAGATCGGGGCCGACGGGTCGGTCACCGCTATTGTCAAGCATTTCGAGATGGGGCAGGGGCCTACCACTGGTCTTTCCACCCTCATCGCCGAAGAAATCGGGCTGCGCATGGACCAGATCGGGTTTGAATTCGCGCCATCCGATCCGCAGCGCTATGCGAACCTTGCCTTCGGCCAGATCCAAGGCACCGGCGGGTCCACCGCCATTGCCAATTCCTTCCAGCAGTATCGCACTGCGGGTGCCGCCGCGCGGGAGATGCTGCTTGAGACCGCGGCGCAGGCTTGGGGTGTGGATGCCTCCGAGTTGACCATCGAGGAAGGGATCGTCACCGGCGCAAACAACGCCGCGCCCTTGGCAGAGTTCGTGGAAGCGGCTTCGGCCCTCGAAGCGCCGACAGAGCCGCGCTTGAAGGACCCGTCCGAATTCCGCCTGATCGGCAACCCCGATGTGCGGCGGCTGGATAGTCCTGCCAAGGTCAATGGCACGGCGATGTTCGCCATCGACCTGCACCTGCCCAATGAGATGTTCACGATGATTGCCCGCCCCGAACAGCGCGGCGCGCTGGCCTTGGGCTTCGACGATAGCGCGGCGCGGCAGGTGGCGGGCTTCATCAACGCCGCAATCCTGCCCAACCAAGCAGGCGTGGCGGTTTATGCCGAAAACACTTGGGCTGCGATGCAGGCGCGAGACGCCTTGCAGGTCGAGTGGGACTTGTCCGCCGCAGAAACCCGCAGCTCGGACGAAATCCAGGCGGAGATCATGGCCGCGTTGGAGGCGGAGCCGACCTACAACGTCAACAAGACGGACCAGACCGCGACGCAAGCCGCGCTGGACGGCGCGGCGCAGGTGGTGGAACAGACCTTCTATTTCCCGCTGCTGGCCCATGCCCCGATGGAGCCTTTGAACTGCGTGATCGAGGCCAACGACGATGGCGGCATCACCCTGCATGACGGTGCCCAGATGCCCACCGGGCCCCATATGGCCATGGCCGAAATCTTCGGTCTGCCGATGGAAAAGATCCGTATCAACACGATGCTGGCCGGCGGCTCTTTTGGGCGGCGCGCTACGCCGGAGGCGGACTATCAGGTGGAGGCCGCGCTTGCCTTTGTGGTCACCGACCGCACCCGCCCGGTGAAGCTGGTCTGGTCGCGCGAAGACGATCTGCGCAGCGGCTACTACCGTCCGGCCTTTGGCCACAAAGTGCGGGTTGGGCTGGACGATGCGGGCCAGATCGTGGGTTGGGATCACCGCATCGCGGGCCAGTCCATTATGAAGGGTACGGCCTTCGAATCCTTCGTCGTGCGCGATGGGGTCGACCACAGCTCGGTCGAGGGGGCGTCGGATACGCCCTACCAGATCCCCGGTGCGTTCTTTGGGCTGACGGATACAGAAAAAGCAACCAGCACTCTCTGGTGGCGCGCCGTGGGCCATACCCACACGGCCTACGTGATGGAGGTCATGATGGACATGGCCGCTCAAGCCGCTGGCCGCGACCCGGTGGAATACCGGCTCAGTTATCTTCAGGGCGACGGTGGCGACCAGGCGCGCTTGGCCGGTGTGCTGCGTTTGGCCGCCGAGAAAGCTGCTTGGGGTGAGGCCCCGGCGGGCCACGCGCAGGGCGTGGCGGTGCACAAATCGTTCGGGAGCTATGTTGCCGAAGTCGTAGAGATTTCGGGCAATGCCGAAGACGGCGTGAAGATCGAGAAAGTGACCTGTGCCGTTGATTGCGGACTTGCGATCAATCCCGACGTCATCAAAGCCCAGATGGAGGGCGGTATCGGCTACGGCATCGGGCACAACATGCGCGACCAGATCACCCTGTCGGGCGGGGCCGTCGATCAATACAACTTCCCCGATTATGAGCCTTTGCGCATAGGCGATATCGCGGCCATCGACGTGCATATCGTGCCCTCGGCCGAGGCGCCTTCGGGTGCGGGTGAGCCAGGCACGCCGCCTGCGGCACCTGCGCTCGCCAATGCGATTGCGGCGGCCAGCAACCTAAGGGTGGGCGTGCTGCCGATGGATGAAAACGGCGTCGCTTTTGTGTGACGCTCAGCCCCTGGGGCGATGCTTTCGCCCCGGGCCACGCCCTGTTTCTTTGTGTCGACGAACGTGGTCGCCTACGGACAATTTCTGGTCACAGGCGTGCCGGTGGATGTCGTCAGCCCTCGCCGTTAGCGGTGCTGTGGGATACCGCCGCCGCGATGGCGTTGTCGTTCTTCATAGCTGGAGCTTTCACCGCAGAGCGCCCGATATCCTGGGCTTCCAGGAAAGGTCGTTCGGACAAGCGCCCCGCGTGTCAGCTTGGCCTGCGAAGGTCGCTTTGTCATGGCGAGTCGTTTTGCGGTCCTTCCTTCGTTCGACGGCCCTGCCAGCATCGAAGACGTTCGAGGCTGCCCAACCACTGGGTAAGCCGTTTCGAATACATGCATCGGGCAGCGCCCCCAACATCGCGTGCGATGCGGGGGCGCGGCATTTTAGATGAAGGTGAAGATGTCGCCCGCGTTCCGATGCGCCAGATATTCCGACTGCGTCACCGGACCGGCCAGCATGCACATTTGGCGATAGTCTTCGAAGCTTTCATAGATCCGCCGGGCGATCTCGTCGTCCTCGGCTACACCTGCAACAACCTGTTGCGATGTCTCCGCAAGTGCATCCCAAACGTCATCGGGCAAACGGGTCGGCTTTACGCCGAATTCATTCACAAGCTGGGTTAGCGACAGGCCGTTATTGCCGGAATAGTCCGACGTCATCAGCGACATCTCGGCACCTGTGGCCATTTCGATCAAGGCCTTGTCCTGCGCAGATAAGCTATTCCACAGGTCGAGGTTCACGCCGACCGATGCCATGGTGCAAGGTTCGTGGAAGCCCGGATACATGTATTTGGCCAGCAGTTTCTGGAAGCCGAACTGTAGGTCGTTGTAGGGGCCGACCCATTCGGTTGCGTCGATGCTCTTGTCGAAGAGCGCGTCCACGATGCCACCGCCTGGCAGCACGACCGGGTTGGCGCCGACCTCGGCCAGCACTTGGCCGCCCAAGCCGGGCATCCGCATGGTCAGGCCTTCGAAATCCGCCATTGAGGTGATTTCCTTGTCGAACCAGCCGCCCATCTGCACGCCGGTGCTGCCGGCCGCGAAGGCCTTCACGTTGTAGTCGGCGTTCAGCTCATCCCATAGTTCCTGGCCGCCGCCATAGCGGATCCAGCCGGCATGTTCGCTGGAGGTCAGGCCAAAGGGTACGGTGGTGAAGAAGTTGAAGCCGCGATGCTTGCCCTGCCAGTAATATTCGGCGCTGTGATACATCTCCGCCTCGCCAGCGCTAACCGCGTCGTGGACGCCCAGCGGGGGCACCAATGTCCCGGCGCTGTAAAGCTCGACCGTCAAGCGGCCTTCGGTCGCTTGGGTGATCGAGTCGGCGACGCGCTGCGCACCCGAGGCTAGACCGCCCAAGCTGGGCGGCCAGGACGTAACCATGCGGAGCGTCTGCCCCGCGTTCTGCGCCACTGCAGGGGTGGCGAGCGCGCCGACGGCAGCCGCACCCGACCCAGTCAGCATTGCGCGGCGCGAGAGCGATTTTTGCGATGTGTGTTTCATGCTCATTTCTCCTTTGCCGCGATCACAAGCTGACCAAGCGCTTGCGGCCCGTGTAGAACGCGGCTTCGCCGATCTCGCTCCAACCCGCGATATCCGTCAGGAAGTAGACATAGGCGTCGACGATGGTGGCCTGCGTGGCCCCTTCGTCGAAAATGGTTTTCAGGATGGACTGCGCACCATCGCTCAGCGCCTGCCGAATGTCGTCGGGTATGGGCTGGGTCGTGATGGTGGACCCGGCTTCCGCGAAGGCGCGCGCATTTTCGTCGAAGGCGCTGGCCCGAGCATCGGCCAAGGCGGCGCTGGCGGCGCGTTCGATGACAACGCGTTGGCCTTCGCTGAGGCCTTCCATCGCGCTGTTTGCGGTCACGAGGGACATCACGGCGCTGGGATGGTTGGGATTGGTCATGGTGACATGGGAAAAACGCCCATCCAGACCATTCCGCTGCATTTCCGTCACGCTCATGCCGTCGATCACATCCACCGAGGCCGGATCAACCGAGCCGCCCGACAGATCGACGACGTTTTGGACCCCGATTTGCCGCAGGTTCATCAGGCCGAGCCCGGATGAGCCGACGATGCGACCTTGCAGGTCGGCAAGGTTCGCCAGGGGTGTCGTGCTCCACATGGGTTTGGGGCCGCTATCGCCGGCAAAGCGCAGAGAAACCCCATAGTCTTCGCCCAACATGGCAAGCATGTCGCTTCCATCCGAGGCATGGACCCAGCCCTCAAGTTCGCCGGTACACATGCCAAAGGGCATGTTCGCAAACAGCCCGAAGGCCAGGTTCTGCGATAGGAAGCTGTCAAGCGCGGCGAGGCACATATCGGCCCCCCCATCGGCAACGCGTCCCAGCATCGTGGCGGCATCGAGGGGCGCTACAATGTCCGTCTCAATGGCCAGGTCTCCGCCGGTGGCGGCGGCGATCTTGTCGGTCAGCAACACAGCGGCATCTGCATCCGTGGACAATAGCCGCAGTGATGCGGTGGATTGTGCCACAGCCGGGGCGGCCAGGCTCAGCAATGCGCCGCCGCCGATGCTGTGTTTGAGAAAGGTTCTTCGGGTCATCTGTCTATTCCGCTTCAATCAAGTGCATGTGGGGGATCGGTGCGCGTCAGCGCAGCCAGACCTCCACGCGGCGGTTGATGTTGCGTCCTTCGGCGGTGTCGTTGCACCCGACCGGGGCTACGGACCCGTAGGAACTGATGCTGATCCGATCTTCGGAGATCTGCCCGGACGATGCTGCGACAATGGCCTCACTGATTTTGACGGCTTGCTGCAACGACAGCATGTTGTTGAGGTCGTCGCGTCCGACACTATCGGTGAAACCCACCAGCATGATGTCGCGATCGGCGTTTTCCGGCCGCATCAGATATTCGGCGATCCGAACGGCGTCCCGGCGGGACTTGTTGTCGATGTCGGTGGACCCCGTTTCAAACCTAAAGGTGGTGGACAGGCGGTCCGCCATGGTCAGCCGTTCCATCAGACTTTGCGTCAGCGCATAATCATCGGCGTTTTCGGTCTGCAAGATGGCCGATGCGAGACGTGAGCCTTGCAGCGACATCGGGACATTCTCAACGGTCTGGCCGAAGAAGCCGGCATCACTGAAGGTGGCCTGCGCTTCGGAGGAACCCGCATAGCTGAGCAATTCTTTGACGCTTTGCGACAATTCCTGCTCGGACGTGTACATGAAGACGCGGCGGGCCAGGGGGTATTCTTCGGCCTTGATTGCGAATTCCGTGGGCACCGATAGCGGCCCGCAGACCTGCCGGATGGGCAATTTCTTGAGGCCCTCGGCCAAGGCCGCGCTAGTCACAGTGATGGCCGACGGGTCGGAGGCGATGATCGCGGCGGCCTCAGCCTCATTTCCGACCCGCTCCAGCGAGCGGCTCAGGCGAAGGCGGTTGGGGCGCATCACACGCTCATCGAAGACGCGCGAAATTGAGGTATCGTCTTCCGGCAGAACCATTCGGATGGGCAGGTCGGGGCCACCGACCTCGTTCCAGTTGGTGATCCGACCGGCGGCAATTTGGGCCACAACCGGCAGCGACAGGTCGCGGACGATGTTTTGCGGATGGACCGAAGGCACGATGGCATCCAGCGCGACAACGACTTCGCGGCCCGGGGACCGCAGATCGGGGTAGCCTGCCGCCAGAAATTCTTCGGCAAGGTCGTCTGCGATTGGGGCCGTAGAAATCAGAAACTGCGTTTCGCCGTCCAGGAGTGATCGGAAGGCTTCGCGCTTCTGTGCATCAACGATCTTCAGCTCACCGGTGCGATCTTCCCCGTCGGCGCCAATGGTAATGGAGGATGCGGACAGGCCTTCTGCGTTGGGTGTGACGCTGAGGTCTTCCGTGGTGGCGAAAGCGTTAACCAGTTTCGCCAGAAACGCCTTCGATGGCTTGTCCAAGACCGCAACGCCAGCATTCAGAACGCTGCCATCGTCGATGACAGGACAGGCGTCACCGCGGCAGATCACGGCCCGGGCGGGAACCACCATGCGACCAACCGCAGAATCGAGGTCGTAGTTTTCGCCATCAAAGGAAACGATTGTTCCTTGGATAGACACGTTCCCGTCAACTGTTTCGATGGTCACGGTCTGAGAAAATGCCTGTGTTCCGAGGACAGCCAAGACGGCGGCGACGGAGGCCAGGGATCTGTGTTTTCGAAGCATGATCGTCTCAGTCTTTGTGTTTCGATGAGTGCTGGGGGAAGGCTCCATTAGAATAATGGCGAAACAAAGCCGACAATTTGCTGAGAACTGTTCTTGTTTTTGAAATGTCGGGGTCTTGGCGCTAATTTACGTAAGGTAATTTCTGAGTTTTTCGTATTTGGGCGCTTCGGAATTAGGCTCGGCGGTGATGCGCGACCTGCCAAAGCGTCGGAATCGTACCAGACAGATATCCATGTGCCGCCCTCGCGCTATCGGAGGCACTTCGCGCGCATGGTAGATCGCGCAGGCGTCCAATCTTGCCCTGACGGATTCAGGCCTGCTGTTGTCTTTCAATCCAACTCGCTTTTACGACTGGCACGCAGCCGGAAACCACCAATGGTGCTTGTATTTGTTAAGGGTCTTCGTCGAAGAAAAGCGTGACCACGCGCATTGGCTTGGATGGTCTCGTAAATTGGTTCCTGTGCAGCGGACCTGACCTTGTCTTTCATATATCGACTTCATTTTTGCATATGTTAATCAGATGCTTGAATGCGTGAGTTGGCCTGAATTCACGACTGCGTGAGGTCGGTCGCCTTTCCCATCGCGCCAGCGCCGTCAACGTGAAACGGTCTTTTCATGTCTCTCCAAATTGGGGTCGGTGCTCGTCTGCGAGCAGCCGAAGTCTATCAATGCTCCGTATAACCCAACTTGCCTGTTCTGCCCTGCTGCTTGCGATCTTGGCTGGCCCGCTGATTGCCCAAGATGCACCGCCTCCGCCTGAGGTGGTTGTAGCGACCCCGTTGGTCGATAGGGTTATCGATTGGGATGAATATACCGGTCGGTTCGAGGCAGAAGAGGCTGTTACAATCCAGGCACGGGTGTCCGGCTACCTGCAAGAAATCCACTTCGAAGATGGCCAGCTCGTGGAAGCGGGTGACTTGCTGTTCACGATTGATCGTCGCCCCTTCGCGCTGGCCTTACAGCGCGCGGAAGCACAGTTGCAGGCCGCGCAAGCCGGGCTGAGACTGGCCGAGGTGGAGCGCGACCGGGCGCAGCAATTGGTCGACCGAAACGTGGGAACCCCGCAGGACTTGGACAGGGCGCGTGCGGAATATGCCCAGGGTCTTGCCGACGTTGCCCTGGCTGAAGCCGATCTGTCGATCGCTCAATTGGATCTGGACTTCACCGAGATCGAAGCCCCCATTTCGGGCCGGATTTCGAAAGGTGAAATCGACATTGGCGCGCTGGTCATCGGGGGACCGGCTGGCGCAACGGCATTGACCGAAATCGTGTCCGTCGATCCCATCGAGTTCGTGTTCACAGCGTCTGAAGCGGATTTTCTGCGTTATGCCAGACTGAACCAAAGCGGTGCGCGTCCCTCGTCGCGAAACTCGCCGAACCGTATTCTCGTCCAGCTGATGGATGAAGAGAGTTGGGACCGGGAAGGCGTCATGGATTTCGTGGATAACCGGCTCGACCCCAATTCGGGCACCATCGAAGGGCGCGCTTTGTTCGACAATTCCGATGGCTTTCTGACCCCCGGCGTGTTCGGGCGGGCCCGGCTGATCGCGTCGGACGAATATGAGGCACTTCTCATCCCTGATGAGGCAATCGTGGCCGACCAAGCGCGGTCCATCGTCTATGTGGTGGGTGCGGACGATATCGTGGAAGAGAAGATCGTCCGGCGCGGCGCGCTTTGGCGTGGCCTCAGAATCGTGACCGATGGGTTGGAGCAGGATGACCGCGTGGTCGTCTCAGGTCTTCAACGGGTGCAGCCCGGCGCACCGGTGACGCCGCGCGAAGAGTCGTTGGCCTTCGCCGCGCTGGAGGAATAAACCGATGTCGAGCTTCGCACGCTTCTTCGTTTCCCGCCCTGTTTTTGCCATCGTCCTTTCGGTCTTGATCTTGCTGATCGGGGCTGTGTCCTATTTGCGGCTGCCCGTGGCCGCCTACCCAGAAGTAGCGCCGCCAACAATCCAGGTGACTGCGTCCTATCCCGGCGCCTCGGCGGAGACAGTGGCCGACACTGTCGCCACGCCGTTGGAGCAAGAAATCAATGGCGTCGAAGGCATGCTCTACATGCTATCGCAATCGACGGGCGACGGTCGCATGGCGCTCACGATCACGTTCGAATTAGGGACTGACGTCGATGAAGCGCAGGTCCTGGTGCAGAACCGCGTTGCCATCGCCGAACCCCGCCTGCCCGAGGCCGTGCGGCGTCTAGGCGTCCAAACGCAGCAGAATTCCCCCTCGCTCCTGATGGTTGTGCACATGCTGTCACCGGATGCGAGCCGCGATCAGCTTTACATCTCGAACTACGCGTCCACCCAGATTATCGACCGCCTGCTGCGTATCGACGGTGTGGGGCAGGCCACGGTGTTCGGCGAACGGGCCTATTCCATGCGCATCTGGCTGGACCCTGACCAGATCGCGGCGCGCAACCTGACCGCTGGCGAGGTGGTCGCAGCGCTGCGCGCCAACAACGTTCAGGTGGCGTCGGGCGCCATCAACCAACTGCCGGTCGAAGACCAAGCCGCGTTTCAACTGAACGTCGAAACCCAGGGGCGGCTGGTCGATCCCGAACAGTTCGAAGACATCGTCATCACTGCGGGGCCGGAAGGCCGTAAGGTCCGCGTGCGTGATATCGGGCGGGTGGAACTGGGCGCGCAGGATTATTCCACCAATGGCTATCTGAACGAAGACACAGCGTTACCCATCGGGATCTTCCAGCGGCCTGGTTCGAACGCGCTTGCGACTGCCGAGGCTGTTCGGGCGCTCATGGATGAGGCATCGGCCGAGTTTCCGCCGGGCTTGGAATATACCATCGTCTACAACCCAACCGAGTTCATCGAGGAATCCGTCGATGCCGTGATCGTCACCATCGAAGAAGCCGTCCTTCTGGTGGTTCTTGTCGTATTGGTCTTCCTGCAGTCGCTTCGGGCGTCGATCATCCCGATCCTCGCCATTCCCGTCTCTCTCATCGGCACCTTTGCGGTGATGAACGCGGTGGGCTTCTCGCTCAACAACCTGACGCTTTTCGGATTGGTCTTGGCCATCGGGATTGTGGTCGACGATGCCATCGTCGTGGTCGAAAACGTGGAGCGATACATCGAAGAGGGCATGTCGCCCTTCGATGCCGCTTGCAAAACCATGGGCGAGGTGTCGGGCGCGCTCGTTTCCATCGGCCTCGTTCTTATCGCCGTCTTCATCCCGGCGGCTTTCATCGAAGGGATCACCGGCCAATTCATGCGCCAATTCGCGATCACCATTGCGGCGGCGACCTCCATCTCCGTGTTCATGTCGCTTACACTGTCCCCGGCTTTGTCCGCGCTTCTGCTGAAGTCCAAGGCTGATAAGGAGCGGGCACCGCGCGGGTTTGGCAAGATCATCCACGCGCTGACTTTGCCACTGCGGAAGGCAGCGGACGGGTTCAACTGGGCGTTCGACAAGCTTGCGAGCGGCTATGCGGCCCTGATCGGCTTTCTGATCCGCGTCGCGCCTCTTACCTTGTTGGTTTATGTCGGTTTGATGGGTTTGGCTGGCTTCCAGTTCAACCGCGCGCCGTCCGGCTTCATCCCCGACCAAGACCAAGGCTATCTGATTGCGGTTGTGCAATTGCCTGCGGGCGCGTCGCTTTCCAGAACCGATGCCGTGATCCGCGAGGCAAGCGATCTGTTCCTACAGATGGAAGGCGTATCCGACACCGTAGCCTTCGCGGGCCTTGATGGCGCGACCTTCACCAACGCGCCAAATGCAGGCGCGATCTTCGTGGTCACCGACCCGTTCGAAGACCGTGTGCCCGCAGGCCTGACCAATGAGGTTCTGATCGGCGAGGCGTTCGGCCATCTTGCCAGCATCACCGACGCCAATGCTTTCGTCATCGCGCCGCCCCCGATCCAAGGGATCGGCAATGCCGGCGGCTGGGAACTGTATGTCCAAGACCGCCGCGGCCGCGGCCTGGCAGCGTTGGAAGACAGCGTGGGCGAGGCCATCGGTCGCGCCAACGCCACGGACGGTCTTGCTGCCGTCTTCACCCTGTTCAACACGGCGACGCCCAAGCTCTTTGCTAATATCGACCGCGTCCGGGCCGAGGAACTCGGCGTGCCGCCGGATCGCGTTTTCGAGGCGTTACAAGTCTATCTGGGCTCGGCTTTCGTAAACGACTTCAACTTCCTGGGGCGTACCTTCCGGGTCACGGCCCAAGCCGATGGTGAGTTCCGGGACAGCCCCGAAGATATCCTGGACTTGCGGACCCGCTCTGACAGTGGCGGCATGGTGCCCTTGGGGTCCATCGCGACGTTGGAGCAGGAAACGGGCGCCTTCCGCGTTGCGCGCTACAACCTCTATCCGTCCGCGTCTGTCCAAGGGGCAACCGCGCCGGGCACCTCCACGGGCGAAGCCATTGCGATGATGGAGGCGCTTTTGGGCGAAACCCTCCCCGACGGGTTCGGTTACGAATGGACGGGCCTTGCGTTGCAGGAAAAGCTTGCGGGCAACACCGCGATCTATGCCTTCGCGCTGGCCGTCGTCTTCGTATTCCTTCTGCTGGCGGCGCAATATGAAAGCTGGTTTCTGCCCTTCGCTGTCATCCTGATCGTGCCCATGTGCCTTTTGGCGGGCATCACAGGCGTCCTGATCCGCGGCTTCGACAACAACATCCTCACCCAGATTGGCTTTGTGGTCCTTGTGGGGTTGGCGTCGAAGAACGCCATCCTAATTGTCGAATTCGCGATCCAAGCAAAAGATCGCGGCATGTCCCGTGTCGAGGCCGCGGTCGAAGCCGCGCGGCTGCGCCTGCGCCCAATCCTGATGACCTCACTCGCTTTCATCTTGGGCGTCGTGCCTTTGGTGATCGCGGAAGGCGCGGGCTCAGAGATGCGGCAATCGCTGGGCACCGCCGTCTTTTCGGGGATGCTGGGCGTCACGGTCTTTGGCCTGCTCTTCACGCCGGTCTTCTTTGTCACATTCGATTGGCTAGCCGAAAAGGCCGGTGTGCGCGGCCCTACGACAGAGGCGGCGAAGACCTAAAGCGGTTTTCGAAAAACCTGAATCAGTATTTTCGAAAAACGTCCCGACATCGCATTGACGTTGCACCGTTTCACGAAAAGCTGATGGCTCAGGTTTTTCGAGAACCGCTCTAGGTCAGCCTATCTTGCGCAAAGGCACGCATGCCGCATCGTCAACGGACGGTGTGGCGGGTAAATCAGCGCGGTTCTGGAATTCGTCGGGGCCCATTGCTTTTGCTTCAACCCGAGACGGTCCCGGTGCGGAGCAATCGCATGCAGTTTTCCGCTGCCAGGCCACTTTACCTGGGCTTGGCCGAAGAAGCGGATTAACAGGCGAACCAACTCGACCACGAGGCCGTTATTGGCGCGTCTCAGCGAGCGCAGCCTGGGCTTGAGCGTAATCCACCGCCTCTTGCGAATACCGGATCGGGTCCGGGGTCGCGCTGCCCAGGCGGAGATAGCCAAGAACCCGCCCGTCGCGCGTCGGGTCGACGATCAGCACTTCACCCTCGTAGACATTGAATCTCGTCAGGGCAGCGATGTTGTCGAAATGCGTTATGATGAGCAGCGGGCCATCACCATCGCTGCCATCCCAGTCCAAGATCGTTTGCTGAAGGGCTGCGACATCGGATGCGCCATGGGGGGCGTTCAGAAGATTGAGCGTTGGATCAAGCTGTGTCGTCATGCCGTCAAGCGCCTTCATGTCGACACCCAGCATACCCGTTTCAAGCGCCAGGTAGGTCTGTTGGGCGCGGCACCATTCCGACATCAGAACGGCACCCGGTCGCAGCTCATGCACGACCATCTGGGCGCCGAACTGACGGATCCGGTCTTCCCCGGTCGAAGACAGCAACCGCTGGTTGCCGCAATCCTGCGCGCCGTTCATGGACTGGTCGCGCGCGGTCCAATCCGATGGCCCGCTGCGCATCAGAAACACGAGGTCGTCGCGGAACAAGTCGTTCAAGACTTGCCAAGGCTCGAAGCGCACGACCTCTTCGACGGCCATACCGTCGGGGATTTCGCCTTCCATTGTCATCGACATCTGTCCGGTGAAGCCGGAAACGGGCGCGACGGTGCCCTTCCATTCCGACGTTTCGGCATCCTGTGCAGTGGCAGGACTGGCGGTCATGGCGACCGCGAGGGCCATCGCTTGCGTTACGAGTGCTGTTCTCATTGGGAATACTCCACATCCGGCCTGGCTGATTGAGGCTTCAACTCACCCATCACTTTGTTTTCCTGGACGGGTTCCAATAAAAGACGTCGACCTTCGAACGCGCTTCGGTCGCTCACGGTTTGAACAGTGCTGAAGCGTGAGATGCTCAGCAATGGCCTGTTACGGTCGCCACCATCCCATGCCCCGACAAAGTCAGGCATGGCCATGACATTAGACACGCCCTGCGACGACAAGAGAAGATTGAGATCGCCCATCGCGGCAATCTCCGCCCCGTCCAGCGCCGCTTGATCGGCGTTCAACATACCCGCTGACATTGCATCGAGGGTCTGTTGATTGCGACACCACTCGCTGACAACGATCTGACCAGGTGTCAGGCCATTGGCGATCAGCCAGGCATCAAGTCTGTGCATTTGACGTTTGCCGATATCGGTCGTGACTTGCTGGACCTCGCCGTCTGTTGGCCCGTGGCGCATGAGGACAGGCCAGCGACAGGGCAGTCGGTGCACGTCTAGACCTGTATGTCTGGTTCATCGTTTCCACCTCTGCCGCACTCTGAACGCGCGACAATTGGGGTTCTACGAAACTCTGTCGAACTCGACGGAGTTGTATGCTCTCCGGGTCAGAGTAGCGCAAAATGGCTCTGAAGGATTCGATCTTTCAGCCAGTTATTTGCAGCTTTCGGTCGATTTCCGAACCGCTTTCTTCCTTGGGTCGGTTTGGCCAATGCGCCCCGGGCCGGGAAATGGGCGGCCGTGCGGCTGTTGGGCAGGCGACGCGACGTTGATCGCTGCGTATTTACGGCACTTCTCCTTGCGCAGGTGATCGGGTAGGGGGCTGGCGAGTTGGAGATGCCCCAGAGAACTGGTTTCTGGGTGTTGCACCAGCCCCACCAAGATCGTTCCGAACCCGAAGGTTTCCCGACATGGCCGTAACTCCCCTTCTCCGGTTCTGCGGTGCTTTGGCCTGTATCGTCTTGCTGCTTACGGGCATGGCCCAAGCCCAACTTCCGACCGCATCCCCCCCGCCTGCGCCAGAGGCCGAGGCGTCGCTGCAAAGTCTTCTCGACGTGCTTAAGGATGACGCTGCCAGGACCGCTTTAATCGAAGAGCTAGAGGCCACGATAAGCTCAACTGCCGACACGACTGTTAATGAGGCGGAACCGGATGTCGCCCAGGCAGCCCTCGCCCGCCAGATCGCCAGCGTCACAGCCAGCTTTGCCGAAGACGCGTTTAGCACGCTGTCCACCGTCTGGCGCGATATCCGAGGGGTTCGGTCCCTTTTTTCGGAACTCTCCGACGAACGGGCGGCGCGCATTTCGCAGGCTTGGCTGCCGCTGGTCCTCACCATCATCTCTACGGTGGGGGCGTTGTGGCTTCTCACGCGCTTTGCGGCGATCTGGCTCAGAAGACAATCGTCAAACGCGGCGGGTCGCGGCTTTCGCAGCACGTTCATCTCAGTCGTCCGCAATACTGTGACCGATGCCGTCGTGCTGGCCTTGGCCTACTTGACCGGTTCGCTGCTCGCATTCCTGTTCTTCGGCACGGACGGGGAAATCGCTATCGAGCAATCGCTCTATCTCAATGCCTTTCTGGTCGCTGGCGTCGTTCGGATCGTCATCCGTGCTTTCGTACTGCCTGACCGCCCAGAGCAGACGATTTCAAACTTCGCGGCGCCGGTGCAACGAGTGATCTATCGCAGCTCAAAAACCGTGACGTTCCTGTTGGTTTACGGGATTACCGCCGCCGTCCCTATAGCGAATGCTTGGGTATCCTTCGCCGCAGGCCGGTCCATCCGCATTATAGCGGTCACATTGGCAGCGGTGATTGCACTTCTCGCAATTCGAAACGTGTCGCGAATGATTACACCGATTCCTGCGTCGCAACGGGCCTTGGCGCCGACCGGTTCGGATGGCCCTGATGGGATGGATGCTGAAGGCGTCGTAGAGGCGATCAGCGATGCGTCAATCGAGGCTGCGGCTTCCGCTTGGAACCGTGTTTGGCCCTGGCTCGCAGCTGCCTATGTCGTCAGCGTCTACGTGATCTCGGTCACAAGGCCGCGCATGATGGCCGAGGTGATTGGTCTTGCCACGCTTAAGTCTGTCGGGGTCATCGTGATTATCACAATCGCCGCAAGCTTGGTGCGGCATGCAAAGGCGGTTCGGGTGCCTTTGCCGCCGGCGCTGGCCGCGGCTTTGCCGGAACTTCAATCGCGCTTGAATGCGCTCGCCCCTCTGGTCACGCGGTTGGTCGGGGCCCTTATGTTTGCCGCAGCGGTCGGCCTGTTTTTGGATGCCTGGAATATCTTCGATGTCGGCGCTTGGATAACCAGCGCATCTGGGGCCGCATTCCTTTCTCGGGTGGTGAGTGCGCTGGTTATCCTTGCCTTGGTCGTGGCCCTCTGGGTGGTCGTCGCCTCTTGGATCGACCATCAGCTCAACTTGGAATTGGACGGGGTCAATGTGACCGCCCGTAGCCGCACCCTTCTTGCGCTGTTTCGAAACGCGTTCACCATCGCGATCTTCATCTTCGGAACGATGATTGCCCTGTCGGAACTGGGCATCGATATCGCCCCGCTTCTCGCCGGCGCCGGGGTGATCGGCCTGGCCATCGGCTTCGGGTCGCAGAAGCTTGTGCAAGACATCATCACAGGTGTCTTCATCCAGCTTGAGAACGCCATCAATGAAGGTGATGTGGTTACGGTGGGCGGTATCAGTGGGGCGGTTGAAAAGCTGACGATCCGTTCGGTTGGACTTCGCAGCCTAGATGGGATCTATCACATCGTGCCGTTTTCCTCGGTCGATACCGTCTCGAACTTCATGCGGAAATTTTCGTTCCATGTGGAAGTCGTCGGCATCGCCTATGGCGCAAGCATTCCCGCCGCCAAGGATGCGATGTTCGAAGCTTTCGCGCGCCTGAGGCAAATGGAGGAGCATCGCCCTTTCATTCTAGAGGATCTGGAGATGCACGGCGTCGTTGCCTTGGCCGACAGCGCCGTGAATCTTCGCGCCCGAATCAAGACGCTGCCGGGCAAGCAGTGGGGTGTCGGGCGGGCCTATACCGAACTGGTGAAGGAAGTCTTCGATGAGCGCGAGATCGAGATCCCGTTCCCCCATCGCCAAGTCGTGCTGACCCAACAGGCGCCGCAGACATAGGCAATTGAGGCTGCCGCTGATCTATTCGGTCGTCGAGTGCGCCAAGGCGTCGACCCAGTGGCTGCTGGGCGGCGCTAGGCGCATTGCGCGGTATTTACTGATGCTTAAGCCATTCTGGTTAGAGGCATCCCATCACTTGAGAGATGTTGGATGTCCCTTCGCACCAGACTACGCGCCGATACGCGGTCCCGCCACGACACCGTAGACGCAATGATGGAACCCTACGACGTCTCATTGATCCATGGATATACATCATTCCTTTTGACGCACCTCTTGGCGCTGGCACACCTGAAGGCGCGCGCCCTACGGGGCAATGCGGCCGATATGGAGGCCGACCTGGACCAAATGGTTGGCAACCTCGTCGTTGACCTGACCGAACTTGGCCAGCCGGCGGCGACAAGCTTCGGTACAGCACTGCCGCAGTGCACCGAACTGCATCCCGACGCGCTGCGATACGTCCTGCTCGGCTCGCAAATCGGGCTCTCACACCTCCAAAAGCGGTGGCAATCCGCACATGACCCCCGTGTTCGAAGCGCAGGCGCATTCATCTCGCATCCGCGAGATGGGGACAGATGGCGGACGCTTTGCGCCCGCCTTTCACAGATGCCTTCCAACGGCCGCCTTCCAGATCGCATCGTCGAAGACGCACAGACTGTCTTCGACATCTACATCGCCGCGGCTCGAATGAACTCCAGTTGTTTGGAATCAATAAATGACACCGAATTCGCAAGGCATTGACCTCACCTCCTGCGACAGGGAGCCCATTCACATTCTGGGTCAAGTTCAGTCATTTGGTTGCCTGATCGCGGTCTCTGGCGACTGGCTCGTCCTGCACGCCTCCGAAAATGTTGAAGACATGCTCGGCCTCAACTTGGCTGATCTGATCGGTACGTCGTTTGAGGCCCACTTCCCAGAACCCGTTTCCCATCTGTTGCGAGGGCGGACGCAAGTCTTTCAGCCTGGCGTGGAAACCTGTCGCATATTCGGCGAGTCACTGTTTGAAGATGGCCGCCTCTTCGACATCTCCATCCACCAGATGGATCGCGGCTTCATCTATGAGTTCGAGGAAAGGCAGCAGACGGGTTCCGTCGATTATTTCGATCTTGTCCAGACGTTGATCGGATGTGTTCGCCAACAATCAGAATTGGATGGCCTTATGGAAGCGGGTGCGCGCGCGATGCGCACGCTGACGGGGTTCGACCGCGTCAAAGTTTATTCCTTTGGCGATGATGGTTCGGGTGTTGTGCGTGCCGAATCCAAGGCCCCTGGGATCGACAGCTTCTTGGGCCTGCGCTTTCCTGCAAGCGACATCTCAAAGCAGGCCCGTGCGCTCTATACCAAGAACCACCTTCGGCTGATCGCTGACGTGGATTCCCCGACGTACCGGATCGTTCCGACGACCTGCCCGGAAGGCCGCGCCATCGACCTGTCATCTGCCGCGACCCGGGCCGTCTCTCCGACGCATATTCAATACCTTCGCAATATGGGCGTGGGTGCGTCCATGTCGGCCTCTATCATTCAGGATGAAAGGCTTTGGGGCCTTTTCGCCTGCCACCATCTGAGCCCACGATACATTGGCTACGAACAGCGCTCTGCGATCGAGCTTTTTACCCAGTTGTTCAACTATGAGCTTGCCAAAGGTCTGGCTGCGGAAAAGCAAGACGAGCTTGCGCAAACGAAGGCCATGCATGACCGCATGATGACGCGCGTCTCTGGCGGGCATGACCTTTTCGGCGATTTCGAAGCGATCGCCCACGACATCCACGATCTGATTGAGTTCGACGGCATCGCCGTATTTTCCGAGGACAGGTATCTTTCCCTCGGCGCAGCCCCGACGGAGCCTGAATTCATTCGTCTTGTCCGCTTCTTGAATACCACGACCATGGGCGCGGTCTATGCCACCAATCACCTAAAGGCGGCCTACGATCAGGCCGACGAACTTGCCGACCGTGTGGCCGGCCTTCTTGTCCTGCCCATTTCGCGTTCACCCCGTGACTACATCGTGCTCTTTCGATCTGCTGTCCGGCAGTCCGTGACCTGGGCGGGTAGTCCCCACAAACCGGTTGAAGTGACGGATGGGCCGGCGCGTCTTCATCCCCGTGAAAGCTTTGAAGCCTGGCAGGAAGAAGTCGTAGATCGTTGTGAGGCATGGGGTGAGGCGGACCTGAACATCGCGAATACCTTAAGATTTACCCTGCTCGAAGTCGTCTTGAAGATTACGGATGAAGCAAGTCGGGCATCCAGGCACCTGCGCCAGAAGCAAGAGTTGCTGGTCGCGGAACTGAACCATCGTGTACGCAACATCCTCAACCTAATCTCGGGGATCGTCTCTCAATCGAACCGGAATGCGCCATCGGTCGAAAGCTATGTGTCGAACCTTGAAGGACGTATCCAGGCCCTTGCGCGGGCCCATGATCAACTGACCCAACAGCATTGGGATACCGGGGCGCTCAAACAGCTCATCGAGACAGAGGTCGCTGCCTACGCTGCGCCGGATACCCAAGCGCTTCAGATCGAAGGGCCGGACGTTCAATTGAAGCCACACGCCTATTCCACGCTCGCGCTGGTGCTGCATGAACTGGTCACGAATTCGGTCAAGCACGGCGCATTCTCGTCAAAGACGGGCCGCGTGCATGTGTCCCTTTCCATTGGACGAACCGGCGCGCTGGTCTTGCTTTGGTCCGAGATCGGGGGGGGCCCGGTCCAGCCCTCCAATCGTGAAGGCTTCGGTACAATTATCCTGGAACGGTCTGTTCCTTTCGACCTCCAGGGACAGGCGCAGTTGAACTATAATGTTACGGGGCTCAACGCCCGGCTGGAGGTGCCAGCCATTCACTTTGAACCTGTCAATGTGGGTGAAGACAAGCTGCCTGCACCCAAAGTCGCCATCGTCCGAAGCGACACGGACTCTGACGCATCCCAAAACCGCAATCCTGAAGCAGGCGCCCTTCTATCTGGTGATGTGCTGCTGGTGGAGGATGACTTTATCGCCGCCCTCGCCACTCAGTCGAAGCTGATGACGCTGGGCGCGCATCAAGTACATGTTTCAAGTGATGTGGCCGGGGCGCTCCGATTTATCGGTTCCGTGGCCTTGGAATGCGCCGTCCTCGACGTGAATCTCGGGAAAGAAACCTCGCTGGAAGCCGCCTTGCGCCTTCAACAAGAGGGGATCCCATTTGTCATTGCCACCGGCTACGGAAAGGACGTCAACGCTCTGGCGGGTTATCCGACCGTGCAGAACCTTACGAAGCCGTATGATCTGATCGCGTTGCGAAACGCGCTTGAACACGAGCTAGTCGCCGCTAATGCGTCGCGTGGCGATCACGTATCCGCCAACCATCGAAAGCGTAGTTCTGGGCCCTGATCGGCCCCGTGCGTTGGGCACCTTCAATCCGCCCCGCGCACCGGCACAGGTGCATCTGGGTCAGGATGGAAGACCCGCTGAATCAGGAATGCCACCCCGGCAATCCCAACGCCGATAAGGTCGGTAAGCAAGCCGCCAGCGATCAGGAACAGCGCCGCCGCGATCAGCATGCCACGGATGAACCACGCCGAACGGCCGCCCATGAACCAACCTTGCACGCCCGAAGACAACAGAAACACGCCGATGACGGCTGTCACCCCGGCCCGCAGCACCTCGACCCAGGCGCCATCCATCAGAAGTGCACCGTTGTAGAAGAACATGAAGGGCACGATGAAGGCGGCAATGCCGATCTTGAAGCTTGCGATGCTGGTCTCCATCGGGTTCGCGCCTGAAATCCCCGCAGCTGCATAGCTTGCCAGCGCCACCGGCGGTGTAATCGCGGACAGCACAGCGAAGTAGAACACAAAGAAATGCGCGGTCAGCAGCGGGATGCCAAGTTGCACAAGGCCGGGCGCTACCACAGATGCGGCAACCGCATAGGCCGCCGTCGTCGGCATCCCCATCCCAAGAAGGATCGCGATGCACATGGCGAAGAACAGGGCCAATAGCTGCGACGTTGCCGCCAGGTCCAGCAATACGGACGAAAACCGCGCGCCCACGCCCGTCAGGCTGATGACACCCACGATAATGCCTGCGCACGCGCAGACGGCGATGATCTGGATCGACATGATCCCGGCCATTTCAAAAGCTTTCAAGATTGAGCGGGGCCCCATGCGATGTGGCGTTAACCAGGACACCACAGCGGCGGCCACAGTCGCCAAAGTACCTGCTCGGATCACAGAATATCCCAGAAAAAGCGCATAGATCAGGATGATGATCGGGATGAACAGATAGACCTGCCGGACCATCTTGTTGAATTTGGGGAGTTCGTCATCCCGCATTCCGCGCATGCCCAGCTTCGCGGCCTCGAAATCCACCATGAAGTAGACCGACACGAAATAAAGGATGGCAGGAATGATCGCGGCGATGGCGATCTCCTGATAGGGGATGCCGGTGATTTCGGCCATGATGAAGGCGCCGGCCCCCATGATCGGCGGCATGATTTGGCCGCCGGTAGATGCCGCTGCCTCGACCGCGCCCGAGGTTCGTTTGTGATAGCCGACCTTTTTCATCAAAGGGATGGTGAGCGAGCCAGTTGCCACCACATTGCCCGCCGAGGTGCCGTTTATCATGCCCATCAGGCCAGATGCGAAGATCGCCACTTTCGCAGGCCCACCCCGTGCGCGCCCGGCCGCAGCGAAGGCGAAATTGACAAAGTAATCGCCGACCTTGGAGGCCTGCAGGAACGCCGCGAAGATGATGAACAGGATGATGTAGGTGGAAGACACCGCTGTCGTCGGTCCCAGGATGCCTGCATCCGAATAGACATGACCGAAGAAGCGGTGCCAGCTATAGGGCCGATCGATGGAAAGGATGCCGGGCAGGATATGGGCGGTAAACACATAGACGAGGAAGACCCCGGTGATGATCACCAGTGCCAAGCCCGCGACACGACGCGTCAATTCCATGATCAGAGCAGAGCCCGCGGTCGCCGCGAAGGCCACCCCGATGGGCACGAATGGCGTGCCGACGGCGTTGCGCGCGGCGGTGCCGTAGACCGGGATGAGGTACATCGCAACGATCACGGCGCAGACGGCCAGCACCAAGTCTGAGGCGGCGAATTGACCCCGTTCGCGTCTCTCGAACCAACCTGCGGCAATGGCGCCGAATGTGGCGATCAGCAGTGGGATGCCGAACCACCAGACATCCAGATTATATTGCGGCATCTCTGCCTGGGCTGACATCCAGATCGTGAGGCCCCCGGCCCGTGGCAACTCACCACCATAGATCAGATTGGTCGCGTAAAGCGCCGCTGCCGCAGCGATCCCTGCCGGGATTAGCAAAGCCAGCGCTGCCATCGACACCATGGGCGTGCGCTTCAACGCCGTGTCGTCGGATTGGAAGCCATGGGACGCATAGATCAGAAAGCCCAAGGCCAAGCCGCCTGCGATATGGACCATGCGAAAATTCCAGGTCTCCAGCGGAAATTGCGGCAAGAAAGGCAGGTTGATGCCTGTCAGGTTCGACACCGAAAGGCCGTTCAACGCGGCCATGTGAAAAAAGGCGTATAGGAAGGCAAGACCGCCGATGAGCAGGAATTTCCAGCCCTCGAAAAGCCGACGATTGCTTTCCACCGGTTCTTCATCGATGCCCTCGGCCACGACGCGATCAGGGTGATCCAATTCCCGCTCGGACGGGTCGGTCGGTGGTGTGGTCGCAGTCGAGTCGGTCATTATGTGCGTCTCCGGGGCGTCGGCCCGTTATGGACGCGCCCGAACCCACCGGGTCCGGGCGCGCCGTTTGTCTTGGTCTGGTTCGGGTCAGCCGCCGTGGATCTGATCGGCAGGGATGCTGGCGCCAGCGTTTTCCTCGAACCAGCGGGCCGCGCCCGGGTGCCAGGCGATGACGCCGTTATTCTTGTCCCAATGTTCCGGCAGGGTGGAGCGTGCGGCACGGTGAATGTTCACCATCCGCTCGTTGTCGGACATGATCACGTCGACCACGGCATGCACGAAGTCGTCCGGCAGGTCGCAATTCGCGATGGCGAAGTTCCACATGGAAACCGAGCGTGCCGGGCCTTCCAGCGTGGTGTAGGTGTCGGCGCCGATCTCGAACGGCGCAACGGGGAAGGCCTCTAGGATCTGAGCTTGTTCTTCTTCTGTGAACTCGACGATGTTTATGTCGGTCTGAACCTCAAGCTGGCTGACCGCAGGGACGGGCACGCCAGCCGCGAAAGCGATCACGTCCAGAAGACCATCCTGCAACTGGCCGCCCAGGTCGGACCAGCCGCCGTTGCGGCGGTCGAACTCAACGCCAAGCTCTTCCATCATCAACGGGAAGTAGGTGTCGGAGGTGGAGCCCGCAGGGCCAAAGCCGATGCGCGCGCCCGCCGGGATGGTGTCGACCGAGGTGATGCCCGACGACGACAGCGCCGTGATCGAAAACGGCGTCTGATACATCGGGAACATTGCGCAGGCATTGGTCATCGGGATGCCTGGCGCGATGGGGCTAAGACCTGCGACGGAATCCGCGGCCGGGCCCATCGTGGTCATGCCGAACTCGACCTCACCGGCATGGACAAGCGACATGTTCTGACCCGGTCCACCGGATACTTGGCCAGCACCGGTCAAGCCCAGCTCCTCTGCCACCAGGTTCGCCCAGCCGGAGCCATAGGCGAAGTATGTGCCACCTTGGGATGCAGTGGCCACAGTGAAGCTTTCCGGCCAGCCCGCACGGTCCTCCGCCGTAGCGCTTCCGGCCATCGCGACGGACGCGGCTGCGATCGCGGTCATCCTTGTGAAAACAGTGAACGTCATAAATTCCTCCAGTGATCTCTACCGTCTGCGCGATGTCGCCGCTCGGCGATGCCGCAAGACATGCACCATCTGTAGCGCGTTAACGAACTAGATAAAACGAGTGCGAGTGGGTCGCAGGTTGGCAAATAGGCGGTGAGGGTCATTCATCGGCTTTATAATTATATATATCAGATATTTAACCCCTTCAACACTTGGCCGTACCCAACCCGCGCGCCTAGTGCCGAAGCTCCGCCCGCAAGATACTGCGCTGCAATCACCGTCGTTGCCGTGGCAATGCAGTACGCAGTAGCACCGCGCCGACCGACGGATGCGGCGCTTGGGTGGAAGCAACACCAACTCAGAAATGGTTGAACGTCGCACCCAACAAGAGTGCGAAGCAAAGGGCCTAGATCGGTACGTGGCTGTGGTGTGGGCAAGCGCGAGTCTTAAAATAGGAGCGTCGTCATCACACATCCCCAACGACGCGCTTTTCGTCTCTGATTTTATCTCTAGGAAATTTCTTTATCTATTGGTCGATTCGTCTGTTCCCATTTGATTAGAAGTATCCGCCAAACGCCTGCGGAGATTTCCGGGGAGGGAAACCGTGAAGATATTGTAACCAATGCGGCTGCTATCTGCCTAATGGGCACAGCCGCCTTTGCGGATTACGGCGAAATCCTAGTGTCCGACTTCGACTGGCAATCGGCGACGGTGAACTCGCAGATCGCCAAGCTCTTGCTCGGACAGGGTTACGGGTGTTCCGCGACGCTGGTGCCGACCTCGATCACTGCATCCATCGTATCGCTGGCCGAAAACAACACGCCCGACGTTGTCATCGAGATGTGGGAAAACGCCGCGGACGGCCTTCTTGAGATGCGGGACAACGGGTCCGTCAACTTCCTAGCCGAAGTGCTAAGCGATGGGGGCCAGCAAGTTTGGTGGAACCCGCAATATCTGGTTGATGAACATCCTGAACTGGCCACGCTGGAAGGCATACTCGCCAACCCAGACTTGATGGGCGGACGTTTCTACTCCTGCCCCGATGGCTGGACCTGCAACTTTACCAACGCCAACATGGCGAAAGCTGCCGATATGGAAGCAGCAGGCATCGAAGTCTTCGTGCCCGGTTCCGGTGAAACGCTCGCCACGTCGCTCGTGTCAGCCTATTCCAACGAAGAGCCATGGTTCGGCTATCACTGGGCTCCAATACCGATTCTGGCTGAAAACCCAATGGTTCTGGTGGATGTCGGTGAGTTCGAGCAAGCCGCCTTCGAATGCAACGCCAGCGAAGAATGCGCCGACCCGCAAATGTCGGCCTATCCGCGCGATGCCGTTTGAACCGTCGTGACCGCCGATTTCGCCGAGCGAGAGCCGGAAGCGCTTGAGCTTCTGTCGAAAATGTCCGTCTCGAACCAGAAGCTAGGTGCCGTTTTGACCTGGATGGATCGCAACACCGCGTCGACCGAGCAGGCCGCTGTCTACTCTTTTTACCACATATCCCGAAACCTGGGGATCGTGGCTGAACAGCGAAGCGCGGTAAAAGCTTTCAGGACTTCTTGAATAGGCTTAGTTTCGTTCTCTAACTCGTCAATGGTTTTCTCCTGAACGTCTATGTCTGAGGTTGCCTTCGTTCTCTTCGCGCTCTGGGGCTCACAATGGCGTCGGCTGGAGGTGGGCCGACAAGGCTGAAACCGCAGTCATGATTGGCTTGCTGCGACAGAATGCGCGCCGTGTCTTACGCTCTCCCTCGGGCATCTTTCCCACTGGGAACTGGTTTGTAGGAATCCTCGATTAATGGATGTCAGGCGGCCTTGAAGTCGGTTTGGTCTCGCATGATGGCGTGAAGGACGATGGCCAGCCGTCGTGCCAGCGCCACCCGCGCCTTGCGCATCGTTGAGCGGGCGGCGATGCCGCGCGCCCATGATTTCAGTTTGAGTGGTGCCGCGTATCTTGTCAGCATGACATTGGCGGCCTCGTAGAGCAGCGTTCGAACTTTCACATCACCGCGTTTCGAGATGCTGCCGCTGTAGTCGATCTCTCCCGACTGGTATCTCTGAGGTCCGAGGCCGAGATAGGCTCCGACGTCACGGGATTTCTTGAACCGATGCGGATCATCGATGGCCGCAGCAAAAGCCAAGGCAGTGATCGGGCCGACGCTTGGACCCGTCATCAACCGCCTACAGACTTCGGATTTTCGGATCATTTTCTTGATGTCGCAATCGATCGCCAACACGGCTGTCAGGATGGCTTCTCGCGCGGCAAAGAGCCCGCATAGTGCAGCATGAAGACCGGGAACACCGTTACTGGCCGCCAGAGCAGCGTCCTTGAACGCTGGCGACAGGGCACGAGACAATCGCACACCAAACACGACGACCAGCCCTCGGACCTGATTATCTATCGTCACGCGCTGGCAAACCAGTTTCTTTCGCGCTGCGATGAGTGATCGAACCGCATGTGTGGAACGGCATGCAAATTTGACCCCTATGTTCGGGTGATCGGCGTCCAAAAGTGACCCCCCTGATGTTTCTGATCAGAAGCTTCCTCGCAGGCATGAGGGAGCAGTCAGGGGATGTTGGTTGTGGAGACGATCGCGAAGATTAGGCGTGCGCATTTTGTCGAAGGCAAGTCGATCAAGCAGATCTACCGTGAGCTGCGGTTGTCGCGGAACACGGTGCGCAAGGTCATTCGATCGGGCGCGACCGAGTTCACCTATGATCGCACGACACAGCCGCGTCCGAAGATCGATCCCTGGCGCTCCGAGCTTGACGAGTTGCTGACCGAGAATGCGCGGCGGCCGAAGCGCGAACGGCTGACGCTGATCCGGATCTACGAGGAACTGCGCAATCGCGGCTATGACGGCGGCTATGATGCGGTGCGCCGATATGCGTCCAGTTGGACGAAGGCGACGCGGGATGCGTTGGCGAGTGCCTATGTTCCGCTGAGCTTCGATCCGGGCGAGGCCTACCAGTTCGACTGGAGCCATGAGATCGTGATCCTCGACGGCGTGACGGTGACGGTCAAGGTCGCCCATGTCCGCCTGTGCCACAGCCGGATGCCGTTCGTGCGGGCCTATCCCCGTGAGGTGAGCCATCTGGTCGCCATGCGTTCGAGACCGATGGCGAACGGAGATGGTGTTCGACGCGCACGACAGGGCATCCGCGTTCTTCGGCGGGGCCTGTGCTCGCGGAATCTATGACAGCGGGAATTGTCCGCCATTGGTCCGAGGACAATGGACGCGAAGACGGCGGTGGACACGATCTTCGTGGGCAAGGAACGCGCCTACAATCGCCGCTTCCAGCAGATGTGCGGACATTACCTGGTCGATCCGCCGTCCATTGGGCTTGAACCAATGGCGCCCTTCTGGACGGCCCTGCACCCCGGCTTCGGGCTGGGAGAAAGGTCAGGTCGAGAACCAGGTGGGTGTGCTCCGGCGGCGGGTTTTAGTGCCGCGGCCGAAGTTCAGATCCTATGCTCAACTGAATGCCTGGCTCGAGGATCGGTGCATTGCCTATGCCAAGGCGAACCGGCCCCCGACATTCCGGACAAGACGATCTGTGAGGTGTTCGAAGAGGAGCGGTCGAGCCTGGTACCGTATGTCGGTCCGTTCGATAGATTCCACGCCTTCCGGGCGTTCGCCATTGTCTCTCGGACCAATGGCGTTCAATGACTCACTGTCCAAGACCTGCCTCGTGCGCTTCGAAAGTGAGGAGGATCAGCAAAAGGTCCGGGGGACCTTTTGCCCGACGAACCGCTACTCGGTGGACGCTCGCGCGGTCGGGAGGCCTATCGAGATCCGCGCCTATGCCGATCGCCTGGAATGCTGGCAGGACGGCCAGGTCGTGGCCCGCCATGATCGTGCCTTCGGTCGCGGCAAGACGATCTACGATCCGCTTCACTACATCCCGGTTCTGGCCCGCAAGCCCCCTCTCGCGCATGCAAGCATGCGCTGCCAGGCAGCGGGCGCCCTGCGCAGTGAGCCTTGTGGTCGCCATTGGTTCGAGACCCTAGGCGAACGCGCCGTTCAAGGACTGGGATCTGCCGCCGGCCCTGCGCCGGGTGCAGCGCAAGCTTGAACGACAGCCCGGTGGTGATCGGCAGGTGGTCGACATCCTCGGTGCCGTGCTCACCGATGGCCTGGACGCCATTGAAGCGGCCTGCGCCGAGGCCTTGTCTCACAACGTCCATTCCGCCGGAGTGATCTTGAACATCTTGGCGCGTCACCGCGAACCACCGCCACCCCTGACCATCGCAACGGCGGATGCGCTGAAGCTGGGCCGCGAGCCTGCCGCCAATTGCGATCGCTACAACAGCCTGAGGAGACCAACGAATGGAACGATCACAGGTGCTCGACGCCATGGGCCAGCTGAAGCTCTACGGCAGTGAGGGGGCAGCCCGCCACCGGTCCGAGGGCGCCCCCGAACACGGCCTACGACGAGATCATCGCAACGGCGGTCAAGCGACAGCACGAGCCGCAACAGATCATTGGCGACCTCCTGGCCGCCGAGATCAGTGAGAAGCAGGCGCGCTCGATCAAATACCAGATGACGATCGCCAAACTGCCGCTGGCCAAGGAGATCGAGGAGTTCGACTTCGAGGCCGCGGAGGTGAACGAGACCCTGATCCGTGACCTCGCCACCGGAGACTTCTTCGATCAGCAGCGCAATCTCGTGCTGATCCACTGCCCGGCAGGGCATTGCGCAACAATGTCCCGAAAGGGGGCGGAACGGGAACCGGCAAGACCCGTCTCGCGGTCAGCATCGCCCGTGCCTGCATCCGCACCGGTCGGCGGGGACGGGTCTTCAATGTCGTCGATCTGGTGAACAAGCTCGACGCTGAAGCCCGCGCCGAACGCCAGGGTCGCACCGCCGACCTGATCTCCCGTCTCGACTTGTTCGCCATCGGTCTCGACCCCATGGCGACGCGATGGCTCACTCCTGGACGAGCTTGGTTGCCTCCCCTTCGCCCAAACCGGCGGCCAGCTCCTGTTCCACCTCATCAGCAAGCTCTACGAGCGGACTTCCATCATCGTGACAACCAACCTGGCCTTCGGCGAATGGCCGAGCGTCTTTGGCGACGCGAAGATGACCACCGCGCTCCTCGACCGTCTCACGCATTACTGCGAGATCGTCGAGACCGGCAACGAAAGCTGGCGCTTAAAAAACAGAGCATAGCGCGAACCGCACCCCCACTGGCCCGCCGCCGTTGCGTTACATGGGGACTACGCAGCGCCGGGCCAGCTCAGCTCCTGAGGGGTCAATTTTGGACGCCGATAAGGGGTCACGATTGGATGCTGATTGACAGACCAGGGTGCCGGGCGGCTTGGCGAAGTCGCCTTGATGCCGCACGGCTCGCCGATCTCGCGGTGAGGCCTGTTGTTTTACGAGACGCTGTTCGACGAGAACGCGGCCTGCCACCTCGCGATGGGGCGCTGCTATCCGGGGAACATCGAAGGTGGCGGCGAAATGGACGATGCCGCGTTGGCACGGGCGGGTGGCAACCATTCCCAGATCCACATCGACTGGATGATCGGGTCCGGCGAGATCGATATCGATGGCCTCGCACCGAACGGCGATCGCACCCCGGTTTTCCGCAAGGGGGAATGGGCAGCGTAGGTAGCCTGCCCTAGACGTTCCATCCGCTATGGTCAGAGGGCATACTTTGACGCTGCGAGCAGGTCGACCAATAGAGCATGGCAGTTTGGATGGAGCTAAAGCTACGACGATTGCCAAGTGTCTCATGCTGGATGCCGATGGTGTTCTGGTCTTCGGCCGCCCGAGCGACGGGCAGCACTAGATGACCGGCCTGCAGGACGATTTAGGGCTCGCACCGCGCGACCTCGCGAACAGCTTCTTCAGGGCAGGCTGGACGGACGTCGTCGCCGGGCGCGCGGACCTCCTCGCGACGTTGCGCACGGCGTTGGAGGGGATCGCGCCCACGCTGCGGGCCGAAGACCTGATCGCCTACTGGTTCGAGATGAGTTCCCGTATCGTCCAGCCGGTCCTGTCGGACGTCCGGGATGCGCGGAGCCGGGGCGTCCCCGTCTTTCTTGCGACAAACCAGTGCCACGCGCGGGCGGATTATCTGATGGACGCCGTAGGATTGCGCTCGGAGGTCGACGGCATCGTGTACTCGGCGCAAGCCGGGCATCCGAAACCCGAGGCAGGGTTCTATGCGTTCGCCGAGGATGCCACGGGCCATCCCCCGGGCGATCTGCTGATGGTCGACGACAAGTCGGAGAACGTGGAGGCGGCGGAGGCAGCCGGGTGGCGGGCGGTCCACTGGACGGAGGGTGACAGCCTGTCGGCGATCCTGCGGCAGAACACATAGTAGGTCGCACTTCTACGGTGCACTTGGTGGAACATCAGACGCCTAACCACGTAATTCCTGCATATGCTGCGACCCCGACGGCCATTGTGGCGATGACTTGGTTCGTCGCGATGGCGGCGGCGAGCGCGACTGCCGCCGCGCCCCATGTGACTAAGGGCTGACCGGCGAGCGATGATGCGACCAAGCTGACGACGATCAGGCCCGGCAGGTCGTCAAGCACCCAAGCATGTCGGGAAGCGCGGATGCGTCCGCCCGCCAGAAGGCCCGCCACCCGGACTCCGAACGCCGCCACGGCCAGAAGGCCAATCACCGCCCAGAACGACGCACTCATGCCATGTCCACATGGATCCGCCGCAGCAGCGCCGAGGCGATCAGCCCGCACGCGGCACCCGCTACGATCCCGTACGCGCGGGGCAGCCCCAGCGACACCGCCGCAATCGTCGCGGCTGCGGCCATGACCCACGGCAAGACCTGGGGTCGCCCGCGCCAGAGGCCCCGCGCCATCGCGATGAAGGCCGCCGTGAAGGCGAAACCCAGGCCGAAGCGTTCGAGATCGGGGAGGACAGTGCCCATGATGGCCCCCGCCGTGGTGGAAGCGGTCCAGACCGAGATCATGACGAAGCCCGATCCCAGCAAGAACGCGGCACCAATGTCCGGTGACTTTGCACGCTCGGCCATGGTCAGCGCCCAGTTCTCGTCGCCAGTGACATGGATAGCGAGGAGGCGCATCCGCAGGGATAGCCCTTCCAGCACCTCCGCCAGCGAGGCGACGATGCCGACATAGCGCAGGTTCAGCGCAGCACCCGCGAGGACCGCGCCGAAGACGGTTCCGGTGGACGCGAACTGCTCGACGGCGACGATCTGCGACGATCCGGCATGGATGGCGGCGCTCATCAGACCGACGCCCCACCAGGGGAAGCCGACCTGCGCCGCGAGGAGGCCGAAAGCGAAGCCGTAGACGGCCGCGCCGAACGCGAGGGGGAGGATGGCGAGGGCACCTTGCTTCATCGAGGCAACCTAGCCCGATATCGTGATGCGCTATATAGCCAAAGGCGGTGATCCGCGATGTAATCGCATCTTCGTGGATGCCACATAGGAAGATGACGATCATGGACCATTCGGACAGAACCCTTCTCGATCATCTCCAACGCGATGCGAAGCGGTCCATTGCGTTGCTCGCAGAGGCGACAGGTCTATCGACGGCATCCGTCCAAAGACGGGTGCGGGCGCTGAAGCAGGCGGGCGTCATCCGGCGCGAGGTCGCGATCCTCGACCCCGCAACACTGGGGCTTGGTATAACGGCCATAGTCGCGGTGGAGTTGGAGCGGGATCGGCTGGACCAGATTGACGCCTTCAAGCGGAAGGCGCGCGAGGACGCCCAGGTCACGCATTTCTACTGCATCGCAGGCGAGGCTGACTTCATCCTCGTCGTCATGGCGCGCGATATCTCGGACTATGAGGCGTTCACGCACCGCTTCTTCTTCGCTGACAAGAACGTCCGTAAGTTCCGGACCTCCATCGTCGTGTCCACCGAAAAGGCTACCTCGGAGGTTCCGATCTTACCGGGCGCTGAGGGGTAGGAGCATTCCCGCGAACGTCCCACCGAGTATAGATGTTGGCAAGGAATTTATGTCCGGTGGGCGGACTGAGGTTCCATCCTTCCTAAATCGTTGAAGGTCTGCTTTTGCCAAACTTTCGGATGATCATAGCTCAATTCTTTCACACTGAATCGGGTCCGACGAGAAGCCGGAGGGTTTGCTCCAGTGAGTGGAAACTAAACACTTAGTGCAGCCTCATGTTTGAACATCCTCGATCCATGTCTTGGCCGCCACCGCCCGGGGGAAGCCGAGTGGCCCGATGGACAGGAATGCGACCTGGTGCAGGGCCTCAGGCTCGATCCCTTCGGACAAGGCACGACGCGCATGGGAATGGACGGCCCCTTCGGATGACGCACCGATCGACAATGCCAGCTTGACGAGGCGCTTCTCCCGGTCGCTGAGCGGGCCGGCCGCGGCCGTGGCCGCGCCAAGGGTGGAATAGGCCGACCAGATGTCGGGCTGCTGCTCGGCTAGATCTCCGGCGGCGCCAGGCATGGAACGGGTCATGATGTCCTCCTCAGGTGGTGTAGTCGTCGATCAACGCATCGGGTTTGGCGAAGCCTTCGAGATCGCGCTGGTCGTTAATGGTGATCGTTCCGCCGGAGACATCGACCCCATAGGGCTGCAGCGACTTGAAGGCCCGGCTCAGGTTCTCGGGCGTCATGCCGAGGCGAGAGGCCAAGCGTCGTTTATCCGTGGGCAGGTCGAACGTCGCTGACCCGTCCCTGGCGCGCTGCTGGCGCAGCAAATAGTTGGCCAAACGCTCCAGTGAAGTGCGCAGCTTTAGGTCTTTGGTGTTCTTGACGACTGACCGATAGCATTGCGCAAGCTCCGAAACGATGGCCCTTGCGAAGGCGGAATCTGCCACGAAGGCCGCGCGCACATCTTGGCTGGGTAGTAGGACGACGCGACTCTTCTCCATGGTGCGGGCCGACATGAGATAGGGGGCGTCGCGGATCGAGGCCGCCAAGATGAAGGTCGATGTGGGACGCACAGTGGCCATCACAGTCTCGCGCCGGTTCCATTCGCTAAACAACTCGACCGCGCCGTCGAGGACGACATGCAGGAAGTCGGACGGATCCCCTTCGGCGATCAACTGAATTTGCGGCGGGAAGGTTTGGACGTAAGCCGCGCGTACCAGGTCCGCGAAGGCGGCATCCGACATCTCGGCAAAGAGTCGCAGATCGCGGACGGCGGAATAGTCGGTTTGAGCCATGGCGACACGCATGTACGCACCCTTGATAATTGTCAACTGTTCATTTGATAAATGTCATGTATTGATCTACATATGCCGATCTGCCGCCTTGATATCTCCACCCTAGACCGACCGACATTATTTTTCCGCTGATTTGTTTCGCACGCCCAGCAGCCTCTACATGATCTAGATCAAATTGTTCTGCCTCTTCCCTGCGAAAATCTGATTGCGACATGCGGCCTCGGCCCGTGTTCCACACAAAAGATCGCACCGGAGGGACAGATGGATGTGATGCTGGCATATGACCATTCGCGCAATGCGCGGATCACGCTGGATGCGGTCAAGCGCATGTTCGGCGCGCTAAAGCCGGACGTGACCCTGATCTCCGTCGTCGAGGATATCGGCAGCGCGACCGCTGGCGCCGACGACTTGTTTTCTGAGCAGTTCGCCGAACAGAAGGCCGGAGCAGAGGCTGCCGCTGCCGAGCTGATGGCGGAGGGCATCCCCGCGAAGGTGGTCATGGCGGAGGGCGACGCGCGCAAGATGATCCTGCGCGCCACCGAGGAGCGTCGACCCGATCTGTTAGTCTTAGCACGCCACAGCCATCAGCCCGACGATGGGCCTCTGGGCTTCATCACCAAACGCATCGATGCGCTGGTCGAGGAGTTCGACCACATGACCTTCGGTTCGGTCTCGGCCTTTCTGGCCCGCCGCGCCAAGTGTCCGCTCCTCATCGTTCCCACCCACGTCGCGCAGCCCGCACTGCACGCCGCCGAATAGGCGCAGGGAGTCAATCGCATGCAAGTCTCCGACCTTTTCCGGTTCCGCAACCGCGAGATCAAGGCGCTCCACCTCACCTGGATCGCGTTCTTCATTACCTTCTACGTCTGGTTCAACATGGCGCCGCTGGCGTCGTCGATGCTAGCCTCGGCCGACTGGCTGACGCGCGACGACATCCGTCTCTTTGCCATCGCAAACGTGGCCCTCACGATTCCTGCCCGCATTATCGTGGGCATGGCGCTCGATCGTTTCGGGCCGCGCCGCGTCTTCTCCGTCCTCATGGTCGTAATGGCTTTGCCGACGCTAACCTTCGCGTTCGGCGATACAAAAATGCAGCTCTTCGTGTCGCGCCTCGTTCTGTCCTCGGTCGGTGCGGGCTTCGTGGTCGGTATCCACATGACAGCGCTATGGTTCAAGCCGCGCGACATCGGTTTCGCCGAAGGGTTCTATGCAGGCTGGGGCAATTTCGGCTCTGCCGCTGCGGCGCTCACCATTCCGACCATCGCGCTGTCGGTCTTCGGTGGCGATGATGGTTGGCGCTACGCCATTGCGATGTCGGGCGTCATTATGGCCGCCTATGGCGTCTTCTACTGGTTCGCCATCACCGATGGCCCCTCGGCGGACACGCATAAGAAGGCCCGGAAGGGCATGGCGCTTGAAGTGTCGACCTACAAGGACCTGGTGCTCCTCGTGATCTTCACGGTGCCTCTGATCGGAATCCTTTCGATCCTGGTCTACCGGGTGCAGTCGATGGGCTACATCGACGGGCTGACGGCCTCGGCCTGCTACGCAGCGATCGTCGTCGCGGTGATCTATCAAGTCTGGCAGGTGCTGCGGGTCAACCTTCCGATCCTGAGGGCTGGCGTGCCGGAGGACGACCGGTATCCGTTCTCGTCGGTGGCAGCACTCAACACGACGTACTTCTCCAACTTCGGAGCGGAGTTGGCCGTGGTCTCGATGCTGCCAATGTTCTTCCAAGAGACCTGGGGCCTCAACCCCGTCACCGCGGGCATCATCGCAGCGTCCTTCGCCTTCATCAATCTGGTGGCGCGTCCGATGGGCGGGTTGGTGTCCGACCGGATGGGCAACCGCCGCTTCGTGATGCTGTCCTACATGATGGGCATCGCCATTGGCTTCGCGCTGATGGGCCTTCTGGACAGCGCCTGGCCGTTGGCCGTGGCTATCGCGATCACCATCGCCTGCTCGTTCTTCGTGCAGGGCGCAGAAGGCGCGACCTTCGGCATCATCCCGTCGATCAAGCGCCGTGTGACCGGGCAGATCGCGGGAATGGCGGGGGCTTACGGCAATGTCGGCGCGGTCTTCTACCTGTTCGTGTTCATGTTCGTCGAGCCATCGACCTTCTTCATGATCATCGCCGCCGGGGCGCTGGTGTCGTGGGTGGTTTGCTTTCTTTGGCTCAAGGAGCCCGAAGGCGGTTTCGGCGAAGAATACGTGCTGTCTTCAGTCGATGAGGCCATCGCCGCCGAGGCTGTCGCCCGGCGCAAGGCCGAGGCCGAGCTGGCTGTTCTGTTCGCAGGTTCGGGCAAGGTGGCCCTGGCCGAACGCGGCGACAGTCTGACGCTTACCGCCCGCTTCCGCGACATTGGCGAGCTGCGCACAGCGCTCGACCGGATGGCCCCGGGCAAGCCCGGACAACCCGCCGAATGAACCGACCGGGCGGCCCCGCGACGGGCCGTCTCACTCCAAATTCACGCCACACCGGGAGGACATACCCATGGCGATCACAGAAACCCAAAACGGCCCCCGCAGCCACGTCCTGACGGACTGGCGTCCCGAGGACGAGCAGTTCTGGGAGACAACGGGCCGCCGCATCGCCACGCGCAACCTATGGATCTCGATCCCCAACCTACTGATGGCCTTCTCGGTTTGGATGGTCTGGTCCGTCGTGGTGGCGAAGATGCCAGCGATTGGCTTCGACTTCTCGGTGGCGCAGCGTTTCTGGTTGGCCGCCTTGCCCGGCCTGTCGGGCGCGACGCTGCGCATTTTCTATAGTTTCATGGTCCCTATCTTCGGGGGCCGGAAATGGACGGCACTGTCCACCGCCTCACTGCTGCTGCCAGCGCTCGGCATCGGCTTCGCCATCCAGAACCCTGAGACCTCCTACATCACGTTCCTGGTGCTGGCGCTGCTTTGTGGGTTCGGCGGCGGCAACTTCGCCTCTTCGATGGCCAACATCGCATACTTCTACCCCAAGAAGGTCAAGGGCCAGGCGCTCGCCATGAATGCAGGCCTCGGCAATCTCGGTGTCTCGGTGATGCAGTTCCTCGTGCCCGTCGTCATCACCATGGGCGTCTTCGGCGCCGTCGGCGGCGCTCCACAGGAGCTGTCGGACGGATCGGTCCTGTTCTTGCAGAACGCCGGTTTCATCTGGGTGCCCTTCCTGATTGTCGGTACCATCGCCGCCTGGTTCGGTATGGACGACATTGCCGACGCCAAGGCCTCGCTGGGCGATCAGCTTTCGATCCTCAAGCGCAAGCAGAACTGGATCATGTGCGTCCTCTATACCGGGACCTTCGGCTCATTCATCGGCTATGCGGCGGGCTTCCCGCTTCTGATGAAGCTGCAGTTTCCAGATGTGAACGTGCTGACCTATGCGTTCCTTGGGCCGCTGGTCGGCGCACTCAGCCGGGCTGGCACGGGCTGGATCTCGGATCGTTTCGGCGGCGGGCGGGTCACGTTCTGGACCTTCCTGGGAATGATCGTCGCCGTCTTCGCGGTGCTGCAGTTCCTGCCATCCGAGGCGAACCCCGCCGGCAATTTCTGGGGCTTCTTCGCAGCCTTCATGGCGCTGTTCTTCCTGACCGGCGTGGGCAACGCATCGACCTTCCAGATGATCCCCTCGATCATGAAGCAGGAAATTCCGCGCCTTATGCCGACGCTGGAGGCCGAACTGATGCAGCGCACGATCGAGCGTGAATCGGCGGCGATCATCGCATTCACCTCGGCCATCGCCGCCTACGGGGCTTTCTTCATCCCCAAGAGCTACGGCACCTCGATCGCCCTGACGGGCGCCCCCAACGGCGCTCTCTGGGCCTTTCTCGGCTTCTACGCCGTCTGCGCCGTCATCACCTGGGCCGTCTACAGCCGCAAAGGCGCGACCGTCCCCTGCTGACGGACCGCCATTCCCGCACCGGACCGTCCGGTGCGGGGCCAGCCAGATCGGAGAACGACCATGAGCCACCTGCTCGACAGACTGAACTTCCTCCAATCCTCCAAGCTCGAAGAGTTCTCGAACGGGCACGGACAGGTTACGCGCGAAAGTCGTGACTGGGAGGAGACCTACCGGACCCGCTGGCGCCACGACAAAGTTGTGCGCTCGACCCACGGAGTGAATTGTACCGGATCATGTTCTTGGAAGATTTACGTCAAGTCCGGCATCGTCACCTGGGAGACGCAGCAGACCGACTACCCGCGTACGCGCCCCGATCTTCCCAACCACGAGCCCCGCGGCTGCGCACGCGGCGCCTCCTACAGTTGGTATCTCTACTCGGCCAACCGGGTGAAGAACCCACTGGTTCGCGGATCGCTGATGAAAATCTGGCGCGAGATGCGCAAGACGAAGTCCCCGGTCGAAGCCTGGCGCGCGATCCAGACCGATCCAGTCCTACGCGCATCCTATACCGCCAAGCGCGGCACCGGCGGCCTTGTGCGCGCCACCTGGGACGAGGCCACTGAGATCACCGCCGCCGCAAACGCCTACACGGCTGCCACGTATGGCCCCGACCGTATCTTCGGCTTCTCACCGATCCCCGCGATGTCCATGGTCAGCTACGCGGCAGGCTCGCGCTACCTGAGCTTGATGGGCGGCGTATGCATGTCGTTCTACGACTGGTACTGCGACCTTCCCCCGGCATCGCCGATGACTTGGGGCGAACAGACCGACGTGCCCGAAAGCGCCGACTGGTACAACAGCTCCTACCTGCTGCTCTGGGGCTCGAACGTGCCGCAGACGCGCACGCCAGACGCGCATTTCTACACCGAGGTCCGCTACAAGGGCACGAAGTCTGCCGTCATCTGCCCCGATTACTCCGAAGCGTCCAAGTTCGGCGACGTCTGGCTGAACGTGAAGCAGGGCACCGACGCGGCGCTGGCCATGGCCTTCGGCCACGTCATCCTACGCGAGTTCCATGTCGACCGGCAGGCTGCGTACTTCGAGGAATACTGCCGCAAGTATTCCGACATGCCGATGCTTGTGCGTCTGGATGAAAAGGACGGCAAGTTGGTTCCCGGTCGCTTCCTGCGCGCCGATGACCTGGATGGCAAGCTGGGCGAGCAGAACAATCCCGAATGGAAAACCATTGCCTATGACGAGACGTCGGGCGGCCTTGTGGCGCCCAACGGCTCCGTCGGCTACCGCTGGAACCAAAAAGGCCAGTGGAATCTGGAAGAAAAGGCCGGCAATGCCGAGACCGCCTTGCGTATGTCGCTGCTGCTCGACGAGCATCACGATGCTGTCCGCGGCGTCGACTTCCCGTATTTCGGCGGCGCTGCGACCGAGGCCTTCACCACCGGCGACACCCGTCCTGACGTCCTGACCAAGAACGTCCCCGTCAAGCGCGTCCAGACCGCCGAAGGCGAAATCCTCGTGGCAACCGTGTTCGACCTCTTCTGTGCCAACTACGGCGTCGACCGCGGCTTGGGTGGCGACTGGGTGGCCACCAACTACTACGAAGACGTGCCCGGTACCCCCGCTTGGGCCGAGAAGATCACCGGCGTCTCCGCCGACAAGATCGTCCATGTCGCCCGCGAATTCGCCTCCACCGCCGAGAAGACGAACGGCAAGTCGATGATCATCATCGGGGCCGCGATGAACCACTGGTATCATATGGACATGAACTACCGCGGCGTCATCAACATGCTGGTGATGTGTGGCTGCGTGGGCCAATCCGGTGGTGGCTGGGCGCATTACGTAGGCCAGGAGAAGCTGCGTCCCCAAACCGGCTGGCAGCCCTTGGCTTTCGCGCTCGACTGGGGCCGCCCGCCCCGGCACATGAACTCCACCTCCGCCTGGTACGCCCATACCGACCAGTGGCGCTACGAGACGCTGGGCGCGGATGAGATCCTGTCGCCCACCGCGCCGGAGGGCGACTGGGACGCGAGCATGATCGACTACAACATTCGCGCCGAGCGGATGGGGTGGCTGCCTTCAGCCCCGCAACTCAAGACCAATCCGCTGCAGGTGGCGCGGCAGGCGAAGGAGGCCGGGATGGAGATCCCCGCCTATGTGGCCCAGCAGCTGAAATCGGGCGAGTTGGAGATGTCCTGCGAAGATCCGGACGCGCCGGAAAACTGGCCGCGCAACCTCTTCGTTTGGCGCTCCAACCTGCTCGGCTCGTCGGGCAAGGGCCACGAGTACTTCCTCAAGCACCTTCTTGGCACCCAGCACGGTGTCCTAGGCAAAGACCTGGGCGAGGAAGGGCGCGCGCTTCCCAAGGAGGCGAAGTGGCACGATCAAGCACCGGAAGGGAAACTCGACCTGCTGGTCACCATCGACTTCCGCATGTCCACCACGGCGGTCTATGCCGACATCGTCCTGCCGACGGCCTCCTGGTACGAGAAGGACGACATGAACACGTCGGACATGCATCCGTTCATCCATCCGCTGCAGGCGGCGGTGGACCCGGCGTATGAGTCCAAGTCCGACTTCGAGATCTTCAAGGCCATCGCCAAGAAGGTGCAGGAGGTCGCGCCCGAGGTATTGGGCAAGGAGACCGACATCGTCGCGCTCCCAATCCTGCACGACACGCCAGGCGAGATCGCGCAGGACCAAGTGCTCGACTGGAAGAAGGGCGAATGCGACCTGATCCCCGGCAAGACGGCGCCCAGTTATGTACCGGTCGAGCGGGACTACGGAGCGATCTACGACCGCTTCACGGCGCTCGGTCCGCTTCTCGACAAGCTCGGCAACGGCGGCAAGGGAATCAACTGGAACACTGATGAGGAGATCGAAAACCTCGCCGCGCTAAACGGCGTGCAGCAGGACGGCGCCGCCAAAGGACGCCCCAAGATCGAGACCGCCATCGACGCCTGCGAGGTCATCCTGATGCTCGCGCCGGAAACCAACGGCAACGTCGCCGTGAAGGCCTGGGAAGCCCTTGAGCAGGTCACGGGCCGCGAGCATGCGCACTTGGCCGAGGGTGAGCACGGCAACAAGATCCGCTTCCACGACATTGCGGCGCAGCCCCGCAAGATCATCTCCTCGCCGACCTGGTCAGGGATCGAGAGCGAGAAGGTCAGCTACAACGCGGGCTACACCAACGTGCATGAGCTGATCCCCTGGCGCACGCTGACCGGGCGTCAGCAGCTTTATCAGGATCACCTGTGGATGCGGGCTTTCGGCGAGGGCTTCATGTCCTACCGTCCGCCGGTCGACCTGAAGACGATCACCAAGGAGGTGCAGGACGAGGGCGACACGCTTGTGCTCAACTTCATCACGCCGCACCAAAAATGGGGCATCCACTCCACTTATACCGACAACCTGCTGATGCTGACGCTCAACAGGGGCGGCCCGGTGGTCTGGATCTCGGAGGTGGACGCGAAGAAGGCGGGCATCGTCGATAACGACTGGATCGAAGTCTACAACATCAACGGCGCGCTGACGGCGCGGGCGGTGGTGTCGCAGCGGATCAAAGAAGGCTCGACCTTCATGTATCACGCGCAGGAGAAAATCGTGAACACGCCCGGATCCGAGAAAACCGGGCACCGGGGCGGCATCCACAACTCCGTCACCCGCGCGGTCCTTAAGCCCACGCACATGATCGGCGCCTACGCCCAGCAGAGCTACGGCTTCAACTACTACGGCACCGTGGGCTGCAACCGCGACGAGTTCGTCGTGATCCGCAAGATGAAGAAGGTCGACTGGCTGGACCGCCCCGCGACCGAGAAGGAGACGGCCCAATGAGAGTTCGCGCGCAAATTGGCATGGTGCTCAACCTCGACAAGTGCATCGGGTGCCACACCTGCTCCGTCACTTGCAAGAACGTGTGGACCACGCGGGAAGGGGTCGAATACGCCTGGTTCAACAACGTCGAGACGAAGCCCGGCACCGGCTATCCGACCGACTGGGAAAACCAAGCCCGCTGGAACGGCGGGTGGGAGCGGACCAAAGCGGGCAAATTGCAGCCCAAGCAGGGCTCCAAGTGGCGCATCCTATCCAACATTTTCGCCAACCCCGACCTGCCCGAGATCGACGACTACTATGAGCCGTTTGATTTCGACCATGATCATCTGAAATCCGCCCCTGAGATGGAGGCGTTCCCCACGGCGCGCCCCTATTCCAAGATCACCGGGGAGCGGATCGAGAAGATCGAGAAGGGGCCCAACTGGGAGGAGATCCTGGGCGGCGAGTTCGCGAAGCGCTCGGAGGACTATAATTTCGAGGGCATCCAGAAGGAAATCTACGGCGAGTACGAGAATACCTTCATGATGTATCTGCCGCGGCTGTGCGAACACTGCCTCAACCCGGCCTGTGCGGCGGCCTGTCCCTCGGGCGCAATCTACAAGCGTGAAGAAGACGGCATCGTCCTGATCGACCAGGAGAAGTGCCGCGGCTGGCGGATGTGCGTCTCGGGCTGCCCCTACAAGAAGATCTACTACAACTGGTCCTCGGGCAAATCCGAGAAATGCACGCTCTGCTATCCCCGGATCGAGAGTGGCAACCCCACGGTCTGTTCGGAAACCTGCGTGGGCCGCATCCGCTATCTCGGCGTGATGCTCTACGACGCCGACAAGATCGAGGCGGCCGCCAATACCGAAGAGGAAATGGATCTCTATGACGCCCAGCTCGGCGTCTTCCTGGACCCCAATGATCCCGTCGTGATTGAGACGGCGCGCGCCGACGGCATCCCGGAAGACTGGATCAAGGCCGCGCGCGAAAGCCCGATCTGGAAAATGGCGATGGAGTGGAAGGTCGCCTTCCCGCTGCATCCCGAATACCGGACGCTGCCGATGGTGTGGTACATCCCGCCGCTTTCCCCGATCCAGAACGCCGCCGAGGCAGGCAAGATCGGTATGGAAAACGACATGCCCAAGGTCGACGACCTGCGCATTCCGGTAAAGTACCTCGCCAACATGCTCACGGCAGGCGACGAGCCCCCGGTGGTCAACGCGCTGGAGCGGATGATGGCCATGCGGTCCTACATGCGGTCCAAGACCGTGGACGGCGTGATCGACGAAGGCATCGCCGCCCGCGTCGGCCTGTCCGGCCGGGTGATCGAGGACATGTACAAGATCATGGCTCTGGCGGATTACGAAGATCGTTTCGTCATCCCGACCACCCACCGCGAACAAGTCGAGGAGGCCTACGACCTCAAGGGCGGTTGCGGCTTCACCGACGGCAACGGGTGTTCGTCTGGCACATCCAAGGCGTCGCTGTTCGGCGGCGCGCGCAAACCCCTCAAGATGCCCTCGGAGGTGCAGTGACATGGATCGCACGCTCAAAGCCCTATCTCTGATGCTGAGCTATCCCACACGGGAACTTCAGCAGGCCATGCCGGAGATTGGAGGCGTTCTCGCCTCTGACACCCGGCTTACCGCGGCGGAACGGCGCGCCTTGCGTCCCTTGGTCGAAGAATTCACGACCCGCGACATCTACGCGTTGGAGGAGCAATACGTGATGCTCTTCGATCGGTCGCGGACGCTGTCGCTCAATCTCTTCGAGCATGTTCACGGCGAGAGCCGGGATCGCGGCGGCGCCATGGTGTCGCTAATCGAGACTTACCGCGATGCGGGTTTCGACCCGGTGACCAGCGAGTTGCCCGATCACCTGCCGGTGCTTCTGGAGTTCCTGGCGACCCGACCCGTCGCCGAGGCGCAGGAAGTGCTGGCCGATGCCGCGCACATCTTCACCGCCCTGATCGGCCGCCTGTCCCGGCGCGACAGCACCTATGCCCCGGTCTTCGGCGCGCTCGTACAACTGTCGGGCGTCAAGGCCGACCCGGAAGCCGTGGCCGAGATGCTCGACCAGCCCGATGACGATCCAAACGACCTCGAGGCGCTCGACGAAGTTTGGGAGGAGAGCGAGGTCATCTTCGGTCCCGATCCCAATGCTGGCTGCCCCCAAGTGCGCGAGATGCTTTCGCGCATGGACACCCCAACCACCCCCGCACCCGATGCTGCCTCGCAGCACGCGGCCGAATAGGGAGAGAGACCCATGTTCGCCAATCTCGACATCGACTTTATCATCTTCGGCATTATGCCGTATGCGGCGCTCACCATCCTTGTGGTCGGCTCCATCGCGCGATACGAGCGCGACCCCTTCACTTGGAAGAGCTCTTCGAGCCAGTTGTTGCGGCGCAAACAGCTGATCTGGGGCTCGATCCTATTTCATGTGGGCATCATTACCGTTTTCTTTGGACACCTGATCGGCCTCTTCACACCCGTCTGGGTGCTAGACGCGATCGGCGTGCCCTACTGGTTCAAGCAATGGATGGCCGTCTTGATCGGCGGTCCAGCGGGCATTGCCGCGCTGATCGGAGGAACGATGCTGCTGCACCGAAGGCTGTTTGACAGCCGCATCCGGACAACATCCAGCTGGCCCGACATCATCATCATGGTGCTGATCTGGTGGCAGTTGGTTATCGGCCTGCTGACCATCACGCAGACGCTTCAGCACATGGATGGCGGCGAGATGGTGCGCTTCATGAACTGGTCACAGAGCGTGATGACTTGGAACATCAACGCCTGGACGACGATGGTCGACGTGCATTGGCTCTACCGGCTGCACATCGCGCTTGGCCTCGTGATTACCGCGCTCTTCCCGTTCACACGGCTGGTGCACATGATTTCGGGCTTTGCAGCACCGTTTCGCTACCTGCTGGGCCGCACGGGCTATCAGGTCGTGCGCTCGCGCCGCCGGGCCCCGCTCCCGAAGACGACGGTAGCCACCGCGAAGGTGGCGCCGAAGACACCCACGGCCCCACCCGCGGCCGCCCCGGCGGAGTAAAAACCATGGACGCAGCTCTTTTTCCCGACGTCGTCGTCAATGGCGAGGTGATCCCCTCCACCCTTGTGGCTGCGGAAGCGCAGAACCACGAGGGGCCGCGGGGCAAGCCCGGTATCCCGTGGCGCAAGGCGGCCCGTGCCCTGGCCCTTCGCACGTTGCTGCTGCAAGAGGCCCGCAGGCTTGGTTTGACGGAAACGCCCCGTCAGGTTGCGCCCAGCCGCTTCGAGACCGAGGAGGAGGCCCTGATCCGGGGCCTTCTTGCCCAAGCCGTCGATCCAGAGAAGCCCGATGAGGCCGCGATCCGCGCCGAGTGGGCGCGTGATCCCGAGCGTTTCCGCAGCCCTCCGCTCTGGGAGGTGTCGCACATCCTGGTTGCCTGCGGTCCCGGCGATGCCGCAGAACGACAGGCCGCCCGCGACCGCGCGACGGACCTCGCGGGTCGCGCCCTGGGCAACCCCCGTGGCTTCGCGCGGCTGGCCTCAGAGGCTAGCGATTGCCCCTCCAAGACTCAGGGCGGCAGCCTCGGGCAACTTGGCCCCGGTGATGTCGTCCCAGAGTTCGAGACCGTGCTGCACCAGCTGCAGGACGGAGAGATCACGCCCGAACCCATCGAGACGCGCCATGGCTGGCACGTGGTGCGCATGGATGCCTGCGCACCCGGCGCTGTCCTTCCCTATGAGGGCGCGCGCCCGCGCGTTTCCGCCGCCATGGAAAAGGCGGCTTGGGCGCGTGCCGCGCGGAGTTACACCCAAAAGCTGGTCGCGTCCGCCCGGATCTCCGGTGCGGACCTCCGACCGCTCCAACCTGAAGGAGCGGACCATGAGAGAGTTCGACATTGACGTTCCCCGAAGCGACGGCGCTGCACCAACGCCCACCGACCTGCTGCGCGATCCGCTGGTCTTCATAGCGGAGGATCACATGCGCGCGCGCACCATGTGCGCCACCATCGATGCCTTCGCCGCCGCTCCGCGCCGCGATGAGAGGGTCTTGAGTGCCATTCAAGACTTCTTTGCGGACGAATTGATGCCGCTGATCGAGGACGAGAGCTGCGATCTCGTGCCCTTGCTTGCGCAGCGAGCCGAGCCCGAGGACGATATCCCCAGGCTTCGCACCCGCCTCGCGGCGGAACATGCGGCGCTGAGCACGGCAATGGAGCAGCTAAAGGCTGACCTTTCCGCTCTGCCGCGCGACCTGACGCCCTCGCCGCTTGCACTGCGCCGGGCGCTCCGGGATTTTACTGCTGATCTCCGGCGGCACCTTATCTTGGAAAACGCGATTCTCGTGCCACTGGCTCGGGCCCGTTTTTCCGAAGCAGATCTCGACCAACTGCGCGCCTCCATGCTGGCTCGGCGCGGCCTAAACGGAACCACTGCTGCCTGACCAGCCTGGGAGATTGATATGAAGAATGTGCTTTCGAACGCTCGCGCGGCAGGCTCTGCGCCTCGCGCCCATCCCTCCGCAGATGCGCCCCTCGATCTTCTCGACGAGGATCACCTCCGCGTGCGCACCATATGCGAAACGCTTGATCGCATTGCAGGCGCTGATCGACCCGAGCGGTCAGACATTTTCGCCGCCGCCGCATTTCTCGAGACCGATCTGCCGCTCATGCTCAAAGACGAAGATGACGACTTGCTTGTTCTCCTGCGGTCGCATGTTGACGCAAAGGACGGGGCGATGCTCGACCGTGTCGCCCAAGCTCATGCGGCGCTTATGGAGGCCATAGGTCCCATTGCCAGCGCGCTCGCCGCGATGCGCAAGACCAGGGACGCGCCGACCAAAGCGGAGCGTGCGCGCATGACCAAGCTGGCAACCATGCTGCGCGAGGGAATGATCTTGGAGAACGCCCGTCTCATGCCTCTCGCACGGGGCAATCTGACCGCTAAAGATCTCGCCGTCTTGCAGGCCCGGAGGGTCCAACGGCGGATGGATGACATGCGCGCCCATCGTTCTCCGGCCAAGTGAGACCACGTTGACCGTGCTCGAATGCCTGGAACTCTTCGGCTGCGATACAGCGGTGAGCGGGATGCCTTCTATGCACTCTGGGCTTGCCCGTCTCGCCGATCTCACCCCCGTGAGCGGAACCGAGACCGACGGCTTCGCGACCATCTCCGCTGAGGTCGGGGGATACCTGCCGAGCCGCTTGTCGACTTTTTGCAGCTTATCTGAGGACGCCTGATGGATCTCGCCTTCACCACACTCCCCGCTCGCGGCGACGTCGATCTGCTGCTGTGCGATCTGTCGGACCGACTGATCGCGGATGGCCTGCGGCCTGCGGGCATTGTCCAAATCAATCGCGAGCGGATCAATGGCCCCTGCGACATGGATATTCGCATCCTGCCGGATGGGCCTGAGCTGCGTATTTCGCAGTCGCTCGGCTCCGGCGCGCGAGGGTGCCGCCTGGATGCAGGCGCATTGGAAGAGGCTGCGGCACGAGTCATGGCCGAACTGCCGAAGGCCGATTGTCTCGTGGTCAACAAATTCGGGAAGCATGAGGCAGAAGGTCGTGGATTCCGGCCGGTAATCGCCGAGGCGCTGTCGCTTGGCCTGCCGGTCCTCGTAGGCCTGGGCGCCCTGAACGCCGACGCCTTTCACACCTTTGCTGGCAGTGCCGCGACCAAGCTGACTCCGGAGGCCGTGCGACTGCACGCTTGGCTGACCGCGCGGCTAGCGGGCCGACTGACGGCGGCTTCCTGATGCGGTCGACCCGAAAGGACGCCCCATGACGACCGCCGCCGCCATACGGACTTGGAAGGGTCCGGCGATCCTGACCTACGGCTTCCGTCCGTTCTTTTTGCTAGGTGCAGTTTGGGCGGCGTTGGCGATGGGTATCTGGGTGCTCATGCTGATGGGCGCTGTCGAGCTACCGTCACGCTTCGACGCCGTATCCTGGCACGCGCATGCCTTCCTGTTTGGCTACGTTGGCGCGGTCGTCGCGGGGTTCCTTTTGACAGCGGTTCCGAACTGGACGGGGCGACTGCCGGTGATCGGCTGGGCGCTCGGCGGGCTGGTGCTGCTCTGGGTTGCCGGACGCATCGCGGTCACCGTATCGATCCATCTGCCATCCTATTGGGCGGCGGCGATCGACCTGGCTTTCCCAGTGGTTCTAGGCGGCGTGATCCTGCGCGAGATTTTGGCTGGCCGGAACTGGCGCAATCTGCCGGTGCTTGCGCTCTTGTCGGTATTCGCCGCCGCCAATGCCTGGTTCCACTGCGAGGCTGCCCTGGGCTTCGCAGCCGATGGAACGGGCCTGCGTCTCGGGTTGGCCGCGTGGTCTTCCCCCACTGAAGTGGTCTTCCGCTATGTTTAGGAAAACGGAGGAATACCATGGCCGACAAGCGCCCGAAGCCCGAAGAGATTGTCACGAAGTTACGGCAGGTTGAGGTTCTGACGGGGCAAGGCATGCCGCGTCTGGATGCGATCCGGCAGATCGGTGTGACTGAACAGACCTAGAGCGCGTCTGGCTCAATTGGTTTCATATCCGGCGGCCTGTAAGAAGTTGTAGCACTCGTCTGGCGTGAACAGGCTGCAGACGGTTCCAACTGCTTTCCACAAGTCATCATACGGTCTGGCGGCGGCCTTTCGGATCAGGGCCTTCAGCTTGGAGAATGCCATTTCAATGGGGTTCAGATCGGGGCTGTACTTGGGAAGAAAGAGGAACCAAGCGCCGATGTCTTCCAGGATGTCCCTTGCCACTTTACTCTTGTGGGCTGGCAGGTTGTCGAGGATCACGACGTCCCCTGCACGCAATGTCGGTGCCAGGATGCTTTCGACATAAAGCTCGAACATCTCTCGATCCATCGCGCCATTGATCACGCCGGTGGCATCGATCCGATCATGTCGCAGACCTGCGATGAATGTCTGGGTGTTCCAGCGCCCAGCGGGGGCATGGTCGATTATAGCGGTTCTCGAAAAACCTGAAGCATCAGACTCACGAGAAACGGTGCAACATCAGTGCGATGGCGGGACGTTTTTCGGAAATGCTGATTGTGGGTTTTCCGAAAACCGCTTTAGCCGGTCACCAACTGGGCCCCAGCCGCAGGTCCTTGTCATGTTGGTCTTCAGACTGGTTTCGTCGATGAAGAGAAGCCGTTCCAGATGGTTACGCATGAAGGGCTGGCGACGATCGATCCAGATCGCCCGGTCCCGCGCGACATCAGAGCGCTTCTGTTCACAAGCCCGCAGGTCTTTTTTTGTGCGACAGACCAAGCCGGTGCAGCAAACCGCCCACCGAGGAACGGTGCACCGCAATCCCGTGTTCGCGCTCCAAGCCGGCCCGAAGCGCGTCCAGTGTCGTGGCAGGTCGAGCCTCAATCTGCTCGCGCACCCAACCCGCTACATCGGCTAACTTGCCATGGCCACAACGGCCTTGCGGCTTCGGATCCAGGTTGCCGGTTTCCCGCTTCAGCTTGACCATGTCGTTCACGAACTTGGTCGAGACACGGAAATGAGCCGCCGCCGACCGGTGCGTGTTGCCTTCCTCGACAAAGTCAACAACCCGCTCTCGCAACGCAAGAGGATGAGGTTTGCCCATCGATGACCTCCATATCTGCTCAAAGACATGGAAGCACGGATCGGAAAGCCTGGGAACCTTGAATCTGGTCAACCCAGACGCGCTCTAGTCCGATCCTTATTCAGCCTGCGAAGGCCTACGAAACACATTCGACAAGTCCGAACACCCGAAGCTTCACGCCGGAGACGCAGAAATCTTCCGTTGAACGGACAACGCAACATCAAACAGTTGGACACTTTGACTGCAGATAGAGGACAAAATGGTGTTGCCTGGGACAAAGTCCCCGCAACTCTACAACAATAATCACTTGTTGGTCGGAGTGAGAGGATTCGAACCTCCGACCCCTGCCTCCCGAAGACAGTGCTCTACCAGGCTGAGCTACACTCCGACCGTGCAGGGCGGATACTGCCGAGGGGATAGCAAAGCAAGCGTTAATGCGCGGCTGGGACAGCCGCTTCCTGAAGGTCGTTTTCCCCATCTCCCATCCGCTCGATGGCACGCTTTGCTTGTTCGGAGAGGTCGCGAATGTCACGGCTGATGACGGAAAAACCTTTGCCCGCTTCGCCGGAGCGCGCCGCCTCCACCGAGGCGTTTATCGAAACGAAGTAGATTTTGCGCGCCAGCATCCGCAATTCGCTGACGGCCAAGTCGGCGGCAGCAAGATCACGCTGTTGACGGGCAGAGACGGACTGGAAAACGGCCTTGCGGAACCCGTCCAGTGCCGCATCGATTGCCGGGCTAATCTCTCCCATGATGCGGTCCATGTCGGGCGGCGTCGACATGGCGGCATCCATGCTGTCGGCGGCCCGTTCTGCGAAAGATCTGACCTGTTCAGATAGATCCACGCCAAGGTCGCTGAGCCGGTCTTGCCCTTGCTTGCGCAGTGCATCGCTTGCCGTGCGCAGCAGATCGCGGGTCGCGTCTGTCATGGCACCGTCTGATGTCGCACAGACCGCCAGGGCAGGCAAAACTGGCCTTACCCGCTTTTCAATCCAGGTGACGGGATCGTCCGCCCAATTCCGCACTTTGGCCATGCCTGCCTCGCCTTGTTCAACGCTAACTTGAAGGCTGAGTCTTGCGATTCCGTTAATCTGGCTCAGAGGGTGAAATATCCCTTTCCGCATCGGTAAGCATGGGCGCGATACGCGGGGAAGTCCCCGTTTCCGCGCGCGACCGTGTGCGCAGAACAGGCGTCGTACGCGACTGCCCCCGACCTTCGCGGAATACGATGTAGAGACCGGAGCTGATAATCACCCCGGCCCCCAAAGCCGTGCCGAGGTCAATCGACTCCTCGAAGAAGACGAAACCGTAAAGCGCTGCCCACAGGATTTGGCTGTATTGCATGGGCGCCACCAGGACCGCCTCGGTGCGTCGGTACGCCTGGATCAGCGCAAGCGATGCGAGGAAAGCTAAAGCCGCCATCATGGCCCAAAGCCCCAGATCACCTAGCGGCATTGGCTTGTAGACGAAGGGCAACAGACATCCCATCACCGCAAAGTTCGCGACCATCGGGTAAAGCATCAGGACGGCCGCGCGTTCTTCGCGCCCAATCTTGCGGACGATGACCGAAGCAAGCGCGCCAAAAAATGCCGTGAGAAGGGCCGCGCCATGGCCCAGCTCAAACTGCACCCCGCCAGGGCGCAGCACAATCAAGACGCCCGCCAACCCGATGATCACGGCGGCCCCGCGATGCAGCCCCACCTTCTCCCCCAGAATGGGGATGGACAGCAACGTGATGATCAACGGTGCGGCGAAGATGATCGTATAGACCTGCGCCAGGGGCAGAACAGAAAACGCGTAAAAGGCGCTTAGCCCCGTGATCACGGCAGAGATCGTACGCAGAGCCGTCCACCACGGATGTCGGGGGAACAGGGTGCCTACCTCGTTATCCCGTAGCAACATGATCACGACGAGCGGGAAGGTCAAAAGCACACTGAAGAAGACGATCTGAAAGACGGAATAGGTCCCGCCCAGCATCTTCACCGCGACGTCATGGGTCGCGAAAAGACCGAAGGCAGCCAGGGCAAGGAAGATGCCCGATAGCGGAGAGGTTCTGTCAGGCATGGGCCACCTTGCCCTATGGTTTGACGGTGATCATTCCCGGATCAGTCAGCGCTGATAATTGCGACTTGTGCAAGCTTGCCATGTTCTGAAGGCGTCTTAGGCCCCGTCTTGGTCGGCAAGTGCCAGAAGGGCAGGTCCCTCCATGGTATAATGGGTCTTGCCGTCATCCTTCGCACCCAGCGCGGCGTAAAACTTTCTCGCCAGCGTTCCCCCTGTCTCCCACCTCAATTGTTCGGCTCCGCTAGTGCGCGCACGGGCCGCGAGCTTCGCCATCAAGGCGCGGCCAGCGCCGGTTCCGCGCGCCGTTTCGGAGACGTATAACTCCTTTATATAAAACGCGAAGCCGGAGCCTGCCGGGAACACGCGTAGCCAGCAGGTAAAGCCAACCGCCTGTCCGTTGGTCCAGGCGATATCGGCGAATGTCCCGTGGGGTGCGGCGAGTTCATTCAGCACCTCCTGCTCCGTATCGGTCGGGGCGGGGTCGCAGCCGTAATGAGCCAGGCAGTCACGATAGAGGGTCAGGAAAGCCGTCGCATCCCGCACCCCATATGGCCGAACGTCGATCAAGCGGTGAGTGCCGCAATGACAGCATCGCCCATCTCGCTGGTGGAAACAGGTGTGCCCCCATCGGGGCCCATCAGGTCTGGCGTCCGCAGGCCATTGGCCAACACTTTTTCGACCGCGCCCTCCAACAGGTCGGCGTGGTCGCCTTCGCCGAAGGAATAACGCAACGCCATGGCAAAGCTCAGGATACAGGCGATGGGGTTGGCCTTGCCCTGGCCCGCAATGTCGGGGGCCGAGCCGTGGACCGGTTCGTAAAGCGCCTTCGGTCGACCATTGGCCATCGGCAGGCCGAGCGAGGCCGACGGCAACATGCCCAGCGATCCGGTCAGCATTGCCGCCAGATCCGACAACAGATCACCGAACAGATTGTCGGTGACGATGACGTCGAACTGCTTAGGCCAGCGCGTTAGCTGCATGGCCCCCGCATCGGCATACATGTGGCTCAGCTCCACATCCGGGTATTCGGCATCGTGGATTTCCTGGACGACATCGCGCCACAGGATGCCCGATTCCATCACATTGGCCTTTTCCATCGAACAAACCTTGTTCGACCGCTTCCGCGCCAGTTCAAAGGCCGAGCGGGCGACGCGCGCGATCTCGCTTTCGGTGTAGCGTTGGGTGTTGATGCCCACACGCTCATTGCCTTCTTTATGAATGCCGCGCGGCTCACCGAAATAGACGCCCGAAGTCAGTTCCCGCACGATCATGATGTCCAAACCGGCGACCACGTCCTTCTTCAGCGATGAAAAATCCGCAAGCGCGTCAAAGCATTGCGCTGGGCGCAGATTGGCGAACAGGTCCATTTCCTTGCGCAGACGCAGCAGCCCACGCTCGGGCTTCACGCTGAAGTCGAGGTTATCGTATTGCGGCCCGCCCACCGCGCCAAGAAGCACGGCGTCGACCTCTTGCGCTTTGGCCATCGTGTCGTCGTGCAGCGGCGTGCCGTGCTTGTCATAGGCGCAGCCGCCAACCAGGTCCTCGGACACTTCGAAAGTCAGGCCCTTTTCCGCGCCGAACCAGTCGATCACCTTGCGCACTTCGGCCATGACTTCGGGGCCGATGCCGTCGCCGGGCAGGATCAGCAAAGAGGGGTTCGCCATGTCGCAGGGCCTTTCGGTTGGAAATCGCGTCGGGCGTAGCCCTCGCCCTCGTCTCCGTCAAGGAAGGGCCACATCCACCCAGACCAGTCGCGCTGGACCTGCAAGCTCTGCGACCTCAGCCAGCGGGTCGTCCGCGTCGGGCCAGATCACCCCGGCATCAAGTACGCGCATCGTTCGCGCGGGCAGCACGTAGTCCACCCGCAACGCGCCGGGCCCTTGCCAATTCACCGTGTCGAGTGCCGGGTCCCCCAGGTGGCCGTCGCCCCCGCCGCCCGACCCGCGTGGGCGCGGGTCCGTCAGGGCGGGGTGCAGCAACACGGCTTCCAGCGCGGCCTGATCGCCTTTCCCATCCACCGGGTCCACGTTGGCGCGACCCAGCACGATGGGCAGGTCCGCCTGCGCCACGAGTTCGGACACCAACGCCAATTCGGCCGCGTTGCGCCTACCATTGCGGTCTTCGGGCCCGTCGAAAACCGGTGTGCCCGCTGCCAGCGTGATCAGCGACACCTCTGTCCCCTGGACTTGCAGTGGCACGACCCATTGGCCAACGGTTGCCAAGGGCACCACGTCCTTTGCGTCGTCGGGTAGCAGCCCTTCCACATCCGCCCGGTCGGACCAAAGCAGATCGCTCAGATCCGTCGCGCTGCCAATGGGATGGCGCGACAAGACGGCCACGCCGCTATCGCCCGTGAACCAGCCATATCCGAGGGAATCCCGCGGCCCGCCCAAGCGCCCATCCCCGTCCAGGTCCAAACCAGATGCCAGGCCCGATACAGGCTTCGGGGCCCAGGAATAGGCATAGTCCAACCCGTGCTCTGCCAGTCGCGCCACGAGTGCTTCAAGCCCCCGGCCTTCGAAATCCCAGTCCACGTCGCCCAGCAAGATCACATCGGCCTGTGCCGCGGCGATGATGTCCAATGCAGCTTCGGCCTGGTCGTCGCGCGCGGCCTGCAAGTCGCGCAGCATAACGCCGGGGCCCTTCCGGCCCAGACCTGTATGGAATGTCGCGAAGCGGAGTGTTTCCGCCAGCGCCGGGGCTGCCCCCAGCAGACAGCAGAAGATCAGGCTGGCAAAAAAGCTGGATCGGCCACGCCGTCGGCCCCACCGAACCGGCGCCGCTTCAGCGAAATCATCAGCGCCAGGCGCCGCATGGCGATGCCGCGCAGAAACAGCGAGACGGGAAGGAAGGCCCATAGCGCGATCACCCAGACGAGCATCAGTTCGTTTTCGAACAGCGACAACCCATAGGACCGGCCGATGAAGGCCACTATGGGTGGCCCGATATATGGCAGCAAAATCCCTAACAGAATGTTAATCGCCCCGTCGCGATTGAGCCGCCAGACCACGTCTCCGCCCGCGGTCGGGTCGAAAGTCGGCAGATTGATCCAGACGTTGAACGTACCTGCCTGGGACGGCCAGCCGCGAAGGCGGATCATGATCGCAAAGACCGTCAGGCCCACCAGGCCAGCCAGATAGGCCAGGCCAGCAGCCGCGCGCACCATATAGGCATCGGTCAGCGTCGTACCCTCGGGCAGAAGCCAAAGCAGCAAACGGACCGGGCTGAAGGGCAGGTCGATGGATTGGCCCAGCAACATCCCAATCGCCAAGACAAGCCGCGACAAGGTCGACGGCTCTGATGTGTTGGAACAGGCCAACGCCACCAATGTCACCGTGACGAACAAGATGCCGAACCGCACCCGATTGATGGGCGGCGCGCCCCTGAATTCGACCAACCCCGGATAGGTGGAGCCATATTCCACGATCACGAAGAGCGCCGCGAACAGCGCGACCAACACGATGGCGTCCGTGATCTGTGGGTTCGTCTGAGGCAGCAGCAGCGATGGTATCATTACCATCACGACCACGAGCAACGCGCGGATGCACGCACCTGGAAGCTGCGAAAACACTGCCTGCTAATCCTCGCCCGGTAGGCGCCCACGTTTGCGCGGGTCATCCTGCTTCATTTATCTCGCCCTCATTGGGGCGACTGCCTCATTCTTGCCTTTAACCTGCCTTGTTTAACTTCACCTCGCAAGCACCTGACTGAAAACAGAAAGCCATTGGCGAAAACGGTGTGCCCAGAAAGCCGCAACCCTTTCCAATTTCTCGGAAAGAATTGCAAAATCATGTATTTACAGTGTGACGTTAAAGTTCTTGACGTCAGACCCAGGGGCGGGAGTCAGCCATCTGCGATTCAAAGCCCCGGATCGCCTCCGCCTTCTCTAGCGTCAGCCCGATATCATCCAACCCGTTGAGCAAGCAGTGCTTCTTGAACGCATCCACCTCGAACGAATAGGTGGTTCCGTCCGCACCGCTCACCGTCTGGTTCTCAAGGTCAACGGTGATGCGCGCATTCTCGCCTTTCTCGGCATCGCGCATCAACGCGTCCACTTGGTCCTGGGGCAGAACGATGGGCAGGATGCCGTTCTTGAAGCAGTTATTATAGAAGATGTCGGCATAGCTGGGCGCGATCACGGCGCGGATGCCGAAATCCAGAAGCGCCCAAGGGGCATGCTCCCGCGATGAGCCACAGCCAAAGTTGTCGCCAGACACCAGGATCTGCGCATCACGGTAGGCGGGCTTGTTGAGAACGAAGTCCGGGATTTCGTTGCCGTCGTCATCGTAGCGCATTTCGTCGAACAGGTTCACGCCAAGACCCGATCGCTTGATCGTCTTCAGGAACTGCTTGGGGATGATCATGTCGGTGTCGACATTGATCAGGGGCAGCGGCGCGGCCACGCCGGTGAGGGTCTCGAACTTGTCCATGCATTCCTCCGGTCAGTGTTGCCCCCGGCATTACGCTTCTGGCACGGCGAAGGTCAACGCGGCCCAAAGCGTCTTCCATACCGGATCGCGCTCCGACTCTGGCTCCAACGGTTCGATGGCGACGGAGTCGAGAAGGTAGGCATGGCCTGCCTTTACCGGCAGCACAACGCGTCCCTCATTGTCTGCGATATGGAGCGTGATGACGACGTCACCCTCGGCACTCTTCTCGAACACCTCAATCTGCGCGCCTGCCCGGGGCGCATCGTCCAGCCAGACTTGGACGGGTAACCTGCCGCCCAGGTCGTCGGTATAGGGATTGGCCCCCAGCACGATCTCGATGCGGAACCCGTGGCGCCTGTCCTGCCCCGCGCCGTCGCCCACCGCCACCAGTGCCTTTGCAAAGCGGCGATACGCCTCGCGAAAGCTCTCCTGCGACAGCCCGCGTGCCAGATGGGCCTCGGGCACGCCGTCAAAGGCCTTGTGGTCCACGAAGCGCAGGAACTTGGCCCATTCGCGATAGGTCAGCGATTGGTCTGAGGTTTCGTGCAGAATTGTAGCCAGCCCCTCCGGCAAGTCGCCCACCGCCACTGCGGGGTTGTCGCCGATCCGGCCTTCGACCGGCTGCGCGCCGCCATCGGTGACGATCTCAAACCTCTGGAACCGGGCGGGGATATAGCTGATGGTCGAGCCGGCGAATTCTTCGCCGTTACGCAAGGTTGCCGACAAAATATCACCGGCCTCGACGGTGTAATCCTCCGGCTCGATCCAGAATTCATGTGCTTGCAGCGGCAAGGCGAACATGCACATTGCGAGCAAGCGCGCAGTGGAAAGGACGGACATGACCATTCTCCCTAGATTGCTGATCAGGGTGATCCTTGTGACGCTACTGTCAATGACCGCAGTGCAGGCCCATGAAGTCCAACCCGCCGTTGCCGATATTGAGGTGGGCGACACCAGCGTCACCGTAACCTTGCGCGCTGCGGTTGAGCCCATGATCGCGGGGCTGGATCTCGACGGGCTGGAAAACACCAATGACAGCCCCCTATCCGACGCCAGCGACGCCCTGCGCGCGCTTGACCCCGATGCTCTGTCTTCCGCGTTGGAGGCGGCCTGGCCCGACATCGCCGCGCGCATAACGCTGCAAGTGGGCGATACGCAGCTGACGCTGAACCTGGTCCAAAGCGACATCCCGCCCGTGGGCAATGCAGAGCTGCGACGCGACAGCACGCTTCTGCTCACGGCAGACTTGCCCCCCGGGGACACGCCGGTTGTCTTCGGGTGGGAGGCATCTTTGGGCAGCCTCATCGTCCGCCAAACGGCCGAGGATGCTGCGACCGACGCCTACGAGGCCCTGCTGACCTCTGGCGCCTTGACGGACCCGCTGCCACGCAGTGGCGTGGCAGATGTCAGCCTGGGGGAAACCATCCTGCGCTATGTGGTGTCCGGCTTCGACCATATCGTGCCCAAGGGTCTGGACCATATCCTGTTTGTCCTAGGACTCTTCCTCTACTCCCTCGCCTGGCGTCCGCTGGTCTGGCAGGTCACGTCCTTCACGCTGGCCCATACCGTGACGCTGGCGCTGGCGTCGCTTGGCATCATCAACATCCCCGATAGCCAGATGTGGCTGGTGGAGACGATCATCGCCGCTTCTATTGTCTATGTCGCGGTGGAAAACATCTTCGGCGGCAAGCGTACAACCATTGGCTGGGGCCGCATCGGCGTGGTCTTCGGCTTCGGCCTGCTGCACGGGCTGGGCTTTGCCAGCGTACTGAGCGAATTCGGCTTAGGCAGTCACTTCGTGGCGAGCCTGATTTCCTTCAACGTCGGGGTTGAACTTGGCCAGATCGCCGTGATCGCCGTGGCCTTTCTTCTGCTGGGCGCGCCGTTCGGGCAACGACCCTGGTATCGCTCGGTTGTGGTCATTCCCGGATCCACCGTGATTGCGGTGATCGGGGTCTATTGGATCCTGAACCGTATCGGCATGGCGGGTGACATCCCCGGGCTGGCCTGACGGGCCGTTCCTCGCTTCGCATCGGCAGGCGGAAGCCTCGATGCGTTCGACCTTGGGCGGTGGCCAAGGCCGGTCGCCCGGCGGTCAATCCGCGCAATTCTTCAGCGCCCAAGCGCGCGATAGCTTTACGCCTTTGCTGCGCGGTTTGACAGGAAGAACAAGCTATGATCGCGGTCGTCGCACCAGATCTTCGACGCCTCCTCCGGGCGGCTCCAGGGTGACAAACGCGCCATTTCTGCCATCGACCGCGAACTTGAATATCCACTCGTCGTCTGGCGCGCGATCTGCCGAGCTCCCGGGAAACCATTAGCCTACTCAATGGCCACGTCTCCGGCAGCTGAGAACCTGGACACGCGAAGTGCTGCGCCGTCCCGCAAAGGCTTTGCTACGCCCGCGCCCCCGCTTTGTCTCTGGTCAACCCGCTCGCGGCAGCCCTCCGCAGGCGCGGCCCGCCGCGCTTGCGCCCGCCTCGAACCCGTGACACCCTTGAGGATGTCGCCTGAGACCCTTCCTTCCTGGCCAGATGTCGCCGCGGACCTGATCGCCATCGCGGCGGGCCGCGCCTCGGCCCATACCGTTATCCGCCATGCCCGCGTGGCCAATGTGCACACCCGCGAAATCCTGGACTGGGACATCGCGATCGCCCATGGCCGCTTCGCCTATGTGGGCCCTGATGCCAGCCATTGCATCGGCCCCGCGACCGAGGTGATCGACGCTCATCGCCGCTTCGCCGTTCCGGGCCTGTGTGATGCCCATATGCATGTTGAATCGGGGATGCTGACGCCTGCGGAATTCACCGCCGCCGTGCTGCCCCATGGCACCACCACCATGTTCGCCGACCCCCACGAAATCGCCAATGTGCTGGGCCTGGCGGGCGTGCGGCTGATGCATGACGAAGCGCGGATGCAGCCTTGCAGCCTGTTCATGCAGATGCCGTCCTGCGCGCCCTCCGCGCCGGGGCTGGAAACCACCGGTTTCGAGATCACCCCCGACGATGTGGCCGAGGCCATGGCCTGGCCTGGCATCATCGGCCTGGGGGAGATGATGAACTTCCCCGGTGTCGTGGGCGGCGACCCCAAGATGCTGGCCGAGATGGCCGCCACGGCGCGGGCGGGCAAGACCATCGGGGGGCACTATGCCTCCCCCGATTTGGGGCCCGCCTTCCACGCCTATGCCGCCGGGGGTCCGGCCGATGACCATGAAGGCACGCAGGAAGCGGATGCCATTGCCCGCACCCGCCAAGGGATGCGCGCCATGTTGCGGCTGGGCAGCGCCTGGTACGACGTCGAAAGTCAGATCACGGCGGTGACCGAAAAGGGGCTGGACCCGCGCGGCTTTATCCTGTGCACGGACGATTGCATGGCGGGCACGCTGGTCAACGATGGCCATATGAACCGCGTCTATCGCCATGCGGTGGAATGCGGCTGCGACCCGTTTGTGGCGTTGCAGATGTGCACGATCAATACCGCCACCCATTTCGGCTTAGAGCGGGAGTTGGGGTCCATCGCACCTGGACGCCGGGCCGATCTGATCCTGACCCCGGACCTAAGGACCCTGCCGGTGGAACAGGTCATCGCGCTCGGGCGGACGGTGGCACTGCATGGGGACCTGAAGGTCGACTGCCCGCACCTTGTTTGGCCCGACAGCGCCCGCAATACGGTGCGGCTGGGCAAGGCGTTGGTGGCTTCCGATTTCTCCATCCCGGCGCCCGAGGATCTGGCCGAGGTCACGACCCGCGTTATCGGTGTGGTGGAAAACCAGGCGCCGACCAAGGCCTTGACCCGGATCTTACCGGTGCGAGACGGGCGCATCGCGACCGACGCGCATCCCGATACCTGCCAGATCGCACTAGTGGAACGGCATCGCGCCACGGGCGGCGTCACAAACGCGCTGGTTTCTGGCTTTGGATATCACGGCGCCATGGCTCTGGCCTCCACCGTGGCCCATGACAGTCACCATATGATCGTTGTCGGCACATGCCGCCACAACATGGCCGCCGCCGCCAACCGCCTGGCCGAAGTGGGCGGGGGCGTCACGCTTTATGCCGACGGTGCGGAACAGGCCCTGGTGGAGCTGCCCATCGCGGGCCTCATGTCCGACAGCCCTGCTGGCGAAGTTGCCGCGAAGGCGGAGGCGCTGATGGCGGCCATGCGCGCGGCGGGCTGCACGCTGAACAACGCATATATGCAACATTCGCTTTTGGCGCTTGTCGTTATCCCCGAACTTCGGATCAGCGATCTGGGCCTGGTGGATGTCACGAAATTCGAACTTACGGACCTTATGGAACCGGCATGAAAGACCTGACCCCAATCTGCGCGCCCGAAGACGTGGCACCCCGCGCCTTCACCGATGCCGCTGCCGCCGTGGCCGAGCTCAAGCGCCTTTATGACGAGGCCACGGGCTATCTAAGCCAGGCCTTCACCCGGGCCATTGCCGACGGCAAACCCGATTGCCGCCACCGGGCGTTCTATCCCGAACTTCGGATTACCACGACGACATTTGCGCGCACCGATAGCCGCCTCAGCTTCGGCCATGTGGCGGAGCCTGGGCAATACGCCACCACCATCACGCGGCCCGATCTTTTCGCCAATTACCTCACCCATCAGATCGGGCTGCTGATCCGCTCCCACGAGGTGCCGGTGACGGTGGGCTGGTCGCAGACGCCCATCCCGGTGCATTTCGCCGTGCTCAACGATGCCGAACTCAGCGTGCCCCATGACGGGGTGCTGCCCTTCCTGATGCGCGACGTCTTCGACGTGCCCGATCTGGAAACCACCAACGACGATATCGTCAACGGCGTGGGTTTCACCTACGAAGACGGCGCGTATCCGCTTGCGCCCTTCACGGCCCAGCGGGTGGATTATTCGCTGGCGCGGCTGACCCATTATACCGCCACCGACCCGGTGGATTTTCAGAACCATATCCTTTTCACCAACTACCAGTTCTATGTCGAAGAATTCGTGGCCTATGCCCGCGAGGCGTTGCGCGACCCCAATTCCGGCTACGAGGAACTGGTGGGCCCCAACGGCCAGCGCGTCACCCGCGCCGACCCCGATGCGCCCATGGTCGATCCGCCCAAGATGCCGCAGATGCCCACCTATCACCTGACACGCGAAGATCAGGCGGGGATCACTCTCGTCAATATCGGCGTGGGCCCGTCCAACGCCAAAACGGCCACCGACCACATCGCTGTGCTGCGCCCCCATGTCTGGCTCATGGTCGGGCACTGCGCGGGGCTTCGCAATTCTCAAAGCCTGGGCGATTTCGTGCTGGCCCATGCCTATCTGCGCGAAGATCACGTGTTGGATGACGACCTGCCCATCTGGGTTCCCATCCCGCCGCTGGCCGAAGTGCAAGTTGCGCTGGAAGATGCTGTCGAACAGGTGAGCGAGTTGGAGGGTTATGAGCTCAAGCGCATCATGCGCACGGGCACCGTGGCCACCATCGACAACCGCAATTGGGAACTTCGGGAACAAGCGGGCCCCGTGCAGCGGCTCAGCCAGTCGCGGGCCGTAGCGCTGGATATGGAATCTGCGACCATCGCCGCCAACGGTTTCCGCTTCCGGGTGCCCTACGGCACGCTGCTTTGCGTCTCCGACAAGCCGCTTCATGGGGAATTGAAGCTACCGGGCATGGCGTCGGCCTTCTATCGCACGCAGGTGAATCGCCACCTTCTGATCGGGATCAAGGCAATGGAGTCGCTGCGAGAGATGCCTCTGGCTCGCCTGCACAGTCGAAAGTTGCGCAGTTTCGAGGAAACTGCGTTCCTTTAGTGTTAAAATCGCTCATTTATCGCCAAAATTGATCTCAAGCCGTTGTTCCTATGCTGCGGCATAGGTAGTGTCCGTGCATCATTGAGACCCTACGGGGAAGGGAGAGCTGAGTATGGCAAACAAACCGATGACGAAGACGCAACTCGTCGCCGCTCTGGCGGAAAAGATGGACACCGATAAGAAGACTGCGTCTTCGGCCTTGGATGCGATCACCGGTATCATTACCGACGAAGTATCCAACGGTGGTGCCGTGACGCTGCCTGGCGTCGGAAAGATCATGTGCCGCGAACGCCCCGAGCGTATGGTGCGCAACCCCGCCACTGGCGAGCAGTTCAAGAAAGAAGCCGACAAGGTCGTGAAGATGACGATCGCGAAGGCCCTCAAGGACAGCGTCAACAGCTGATCGCCGCCGAAAGTGGTCGTTGCGGGCGGGTTCTGCGAGATCTACTTGAGCCTGACGTTCAAAGGCCGCCCCCTGGGGGCGGCCTTTCGTCTTTTCTGCCAGATTATCCGGGCTTTAGGCCGCCACGGCGTCCAAGGGGACCGATACGCGTATGGTCCTCCCCTCCCGGTTGGAACGGGCGGGCGCTATGCGCGCGCCCACATCCGAAGCCAGCCGCCGGATAATTGCCGTCCGTTCGGCGCAGGGCTGTCCGCGCCCGCACGTGTCGCTGACGTCCACAAGCAGTTCACGTTCGGTTCGGCGCGCATGCACATGCAGGTCGCCGCCTCGTCCGTCCATCGACTTCGCCGCTTCGCTGGCAAGGTTTGCCAGGATTCTGTAAAGCGCCGCCGCTCGCACCTCGTCCAGGGCGGGCATGTCGCCGCCCATGTGCAAGCGAACGCCGTCGATCCGAAGGGCGTCGACAATGGCGGCCACCTCCGAAAAGACCCGTCGTAGGGGATGGACATGTGGAATGTCGCAATCGTCTGACATGGTGCGCGCGACTTCTGGCCGCGCAGGCCGAATGATGGCCTTGGCAGTATTCGTCATCGCTATGCCTCCCAACAGGATGCCGTGCGGATAACGTGCATGTTTCGGCCCATGAAAGATACCGTGAACTTGCGCACAGCCTGTCACAAAAATGAAAGTAGCCAATACCATAGGACAGATCGGCGATTCTCTGCCGATGCAAGGCCTGCTTGTGGTCTAAAAGTCCACGCGGTCCCCGCCCTTCAGGTGCAGAAGCGTTCGCGCGTCTTCCGGCGTCGCGATGGCATGGCCCAAAGCCTCGATCATCTTGCGCAACTTCGTCACCTGTGCCGCGTTCGAGGGTGCCAGTTCTCCGGGCCCCAGCCACAGGCTGTCCTCCAGCCCCACGCGCGCATGACCGCCCAGCGTTACCGCCTGCACAGCCACATTCATCTGATTGCGCCCCGCCCCCAGCACCGACCATTCATAGGCGTCGCCGAACAACCGGTCTGCCGTGCGCCGCATATGCAGGACGTCTTCGGGATGCGCCCCGATCCCGCCCAACAGCCCGAAGACCGATTGCACAAGGAAGGGCGGCTGCACGAGGCCGCGATCTGCGAAATGCGCCAGAGTATAGAGATGCCCGATATCGTAGCATTCGATTTCGAACCGCGTGCCGTTCTCGGCGCATTTTGTCAGGATGTATTCGATATCGGAGAACGTGTTGCGGAAGGGCCGGTCGCGTGATCCGTCCAGGAAGGGCTGCTCCCAATCGTGTTGGAACGTGTCGTAGCGATCCAGCATCGGATAAAGCCCGAAATTCATCGTCCCCATGTTCAAGGACGCCACTTCGGGCGCGAACCTTTCGGCCGGGCCTACTCGCTCCTCCACCAACATGGCGGGGGAGCCACCCGTTGTGATGTTGACCACCGCATCGCTGCGTTGCCGGATCGACTGTAGGATGGGCGCAAAGGCCTCGGGCGATTGATCGGGCGCGCCGGTGACCGGGTCGCGCGCATGGATATGGACCAGCGCCGCCCCCGCTTCCGCGGCGCCCACGGCGGCGTCGGCAATCTGCTGCGGTGTGACCGGTAGGTGCGGTGACATGCTGGGCGTATGGATCGCGCCAGTGACGGCGCAGGTGATCATGACCTTGCGGGGCATGGCATCCTCCGGTTTCAACGGCGATGATGGGAGGGTTCGGGATGGATTTGCAACTGCAAGGCGCCCGCGTGCTGGTGACGGCGGGCGCGGGGGGTATTGGGCGCGAGATCGTGCAAGCCTTCCACGGGGAAGGCGCGCGTATCGCCACCTGCGATGTGGATGACGGCGCGCTGGCCGCTTTGCGCGCCGACTTGCCCGATGTGTTGGCCCTGCGTTGCGACGTGTCCGACACCGATGCCGCTGCCGCGTTCATGGCTCAGTCCATCGCTCATCTGGGCGGGCTCGATGCGTTGGTGAACAATGCGGGCGTGGCGGGGCCCACGGCAGGTGTGGAGGATGTGGCGCCCGAAGACTGGGCCCGCACATTGGATGTCTGCCTGACCGGGCAGTTCAACTGCACCCGCGCCGCGGTGGCCGCTTTGCGTGACAGCGACAATGCGTCGATTACCAACATGTCGTCGGCAGCCGGGCGCATGGGCTTCGCCCGGCGCACGCCCTACGCGGCGGCCAAGTGGGGTGTGGTGGGTTTCACCAAATCCCTCGCCATCGAGTTGGGCCCCGACAATATCCGCGCCAATGCCATCCTGCCCGGCCTCGTGGCAGGCGACCGGCAGCGCCGCGTGCTGGAGGCGCGCGCCCAAGCCAAAGGTCAGCCCATGGCCGAGATAGAGGCCGAAGCCTTTGCCGGCGTCTCCATCAAGCACTTCGTCACCGCCCGGCAATTGGCCGACCAGATCCTTTTCCTCACCTCACCGCGGGGCAGGACGATATCTGGGCAGGCCATCGCGGTGGATGGGGATTTGGGGATGTTGGGTTAGGGCGGGCGCCTTCATCGTCTTGTTTGGGTGCAAGCCGGTCCTGGGCCAGGCACGACGCTTCACCCCAGTTCAGACCGCCCGGGCAACTCAATCACCCGCACCGCGGGCAATGCCGCGCGCGCCAGTTCCACCAAGTGCCAATGGTGCGTCAGCAAAATGGCCTGCCCGCGCGCGCCCAACTCTCCCAACATGGTCAGCGTGGCGCGGGCGCGGGTGTCGTCGAAGGTTTCGGCAATGTCGTCGAGCACGAAGGGCAGTGGCCCCGACGTTTCCACAAAGGCCGAATAGCCCGCTAGGCGCAGCGCCAGATAGACTTGCCCCCGTGTCCCGGTGGACAGGTCCTGCACCGGAACCCGCCCGGCCGGGCCTACGGCAAAAAGCGCTTCGCCCTTCTCGCCTGGACCCGTTTCTAACCGTGTCCAGGCGCCGTCGGTCAGCCGCGCAAAGGCGGCGCCCGCGTCGTTGAGCATCTGGCCCCGGTTTTCTTCCTGATGGCGGTCAAGGGCTCGGCGCGCGGCCGCTTCGCCGAGCATCAGCGCCGCAGCGTGCCGCGCCTTGGGGCGCAACTCCTCCAGCAGAGCCACGCGCGCTTGGCGCGGGGCCCCAGCCCCGGTGGCTGCCAAAGCGGCGCGGCGGGCTTCCCGCGCCGCGCCCACGGCTTCGCGCGCATGGGAAACGGCCTCCTCCGCCTCAGCCTGCTTGGTCTGTAAAGCGCTCAGATGCATGGCGTTGGCATGGGTCAGGGCGGTGGCCAAGACCTTGGCATCTACGCCGTTGCGCAGGCTTGCTTCGCGCTGGTCCAACGCGGCCAGCTCCGCCCTTGTCCCATCGCGCTCCAACAGGGTGGCAAGCCTGTCCCGCGCGGGTCCCGTGCCGCCTTGGTCTTTGAAAATCCGGTCGATCTCCGCCTGGGCCCGCTTTGCGCGGCTTTCACAGCGCGCCAAGGCAGCTTCGCCCGCGTCGCGCGCCATCTTGGCGTTCTTGCGTGCCTCGTCCGCCGCCAAGGCCGCGTCCCCCCGGATGCGGGCCTGGGACAGACGCGCGAAGGCGTCATCCCCATCCACATCCAACGCGGCGGCTTCCGCCTCCAGCCGGTCCAGGGCGGCGGTGATCGTGTCGATCCGCGCTGCCAAGTCGCGGCGCTGCCCCTCGGCTTGCAAGGCGCGCCGCAGCGCGGGCAGCGATTCACGCAACCTGTCCAGCGGCCAGGGTTCCATCTCTGTCCCTGTCAGCGCTGTCCGCAGTGCCGCGTCGCTGGCCTTGGCCGTAACCTTGCCCGCCGCAAGACGTTCCGCCGCTTTCTCTACCCGCTTGGCGGCCTCCTGATGGAGTTTTACCGCGGTCTCTGCCCGGACCAGGTCCTTTAGGCGGTCCGAGGCTTGGCGGCGCAGGTCGCCCCCCGGCGTCACGCCCGTTTCTTTCAGCGCGGCTACCAATTCGCCAAGGGCCACCGAGGTGGCGTTTTCCGCCTGTTGGGCGCGAGTTTCGGCGGCGCGTGCAGAGATGTCGGCGCGGATGGCGTCGCGCAGGCGGCGGATGCGCGGCATAAGGGCGCCGGGATCCTTGACCTGCAGCGGTTTGGCGAGGGCGTTGAAGAGCGCTTTGCGTTCTTTGGTGGCGTTCTCCGCCGCTTCCAGCGCGGCTTCAGCATGGCTCACGCGGGCCTCTTTCCGGGAAAGCTCCGCTTCGGCGGCGGTCAAGGCGGCGCGGGCCTCGGCGCCCCGGGCGAAACGCTCCGCGATGGCGTCGTCGTGGCGCATGGCGGTGCGGAAGGTGTCCGCCGTGGCGGCGTCCAGCGTCGCGCGGTGCGTCTCCCAGGCGCCATCTCGTGCGGTGCGCGCGGCGATGCGGTCGGCATCGGTAACAGCGTCATGCTGTGCCATGGCGGCATCGCGGATATCCCGTGCGGCGTCCCGGTCGGCGCGGGCGGTATCAAGCGTGGCGCGTGCCGTCGTGACCGCGGCCTTTGCGTCGCGCAGGGCATCCACCAAGGCCTGGGCGTCGGCTTCTTCCGGTAGACCGGTGCACAGCGCGTCCCATCCCGCTGGCAAGGTGGCCGCCGCAGTCGAAGCGGCTTCGCGCGCGGTCTGGGCCGCGTCGCGCCGGTCGGCCAGGTAGCTAGGGTCTGGTATAGCCGCGAGCGCCCCCTCTAGGGCATCTTTTCCCAAAGGTGCAGGCGGCTTGGTCGGTACGGCGGCGGCTTCTCGGTCATGGGTGTCGCGCAGCCTGTCCAAGTCGTTCTGGGCCTGTTCCGCTTTGGGCAGCAGGCTTTCGAGTTCGTCCAATTGGGTTGCTTCGAAAGGCAGTGGGCCAATCAACCCGGCCTGGGCCAGCGCCGCGTCGCGCTCGGCTTCAGCCTCGGTCAAGTTGTCCTTGCGCCGGGGCAGGTCGGCGCGGTTGGCTTCGGCGCGCGCCAGAAGCGAGGTGCCGTCTTCCAAGGTCAGCGCCGTGATGCGCGCGACCTCAGCGGCCAAAACCATGCCACCCGGGTCGGGCGCGGTGTCATCCAGCACGGCCTGAGCCGCGGCAATCTGGCGCTTTGCCTCGGCTGTCGCCTCGGCCGCGTCGGCCTGGGCCGTGATGGCTTCGCGCAGGTCGCCCTCGGCGCCCGTGGGCAACGGGGGCCCTTCGGGCATGTCGGCAAGTCTGGCTTCCAGCGTTTCGCGCGCGGCGGCGATGTCGCGCAGGTCCAAGGCGGTTTGGCACAGCAACACCTCCTGCGCGGCAGTCTGGGCGGCGTTGGTGGCGGCGTCGGCCTCGGCCTCGGCGTCTTCAAGCGTGGCTTGCAGGGCATCGAAGCGGGGGGGCGTCAATTCGTCTTCGCGGATGCGGGCGGAAAGCTCGGCCAGTTCGAGTTTGGCTTTGGCCAATTCGCGACGGCCGCCCTTCATGTGGAAGGCCTCCACCGTGTCCCGCACACCGTCGAGTACCTTACCCACGCCGCCCAAGCCGGACGATCCCACATGCAGGGCCTGACCCAGATCGCCCTTGGCGGCGGCGATTTCCTCGCCGCCTTCGCGCAGGGCCCGGTCATCCAGCGAGAACCGCTTCTTGTAATCCTCCCGGTCTGGGCTTGGGAGGCGGGCCTTCAAGCGCATCTCCTCCAACGGGCGGCCATCCCCGTCGAAGAGACCGCGCCCGGTGCGCAGGAAATGCTGTGTGCCTTGCGCCGTTTCGACCCGGGCGCCGATTTCAAGCTGGGCGCGGGTATGCCGGAAGGCGTAGGGCGGTTTGCGCGCGGGGATGCCGAACAGAAGGTCAAGCCAGGCATTGAAGAGCGTGCTTTTGCCCGCTTCGTTGTCGCCATAGATGATCGTCACATCGCTGGCGCGCGGCGGCCCGAAATCGAAGGTGGCGTCGGTGAAATGGCCATAGCGCGTCAGGTGAAGCTGCGCGATCCTCACGGGGCGCCCCGTCGCAGGGCCTGATCGACGGTGGAAAGGCCGTCTCCCAGCAGCGCATCGAATTCCGCATCCGAGAGGGTGTCGCGGATTTCGACAGGCAGAGCATCGCGCAGGTCCGCCATCATTTGAAGGCCCGTGTCGCGGAAGCTGTCGGTGGCGGCTTCCTCGCGCATGAGGCCAGTCAAAAGGCCCGCGGTTTCGGCTCCGACACCGGCGCGGCGTCGAACGGCTTCGATGCCGATGCCGTCACGGGTGCTGGCGGCTTCGCGGGCCAGGGCCAGAAGCTCAGCCTCGGGCAGGGCGCTTCCGGTGATGTGCAGGCGCAGGATGTGGTGCAGGTCGGATGGGTCGGGCAGGGCGGCGGCGATGGTGTCCAGGATGCCGGTTGCATCTTCGCCGGTGAGGTCAACCTGGACCCGGCCAAAGGCCAAGCGGGCCACGGGGACTTGGCGCAGGCTGGGCGTGCCACCCAGCGTGGCAATAGTGACGCCGCCGCCGCGATCTTCGTTGATATGACGGCCCTGTGGTATCCCGGGCATAACCACGGCGCAGCCGTCCTGGATGGTTTCCGACCGGCGGTGGATATGGCCGAGCGCCCAATAATCGTAGCCATGGCCCAACAGATCGCCCGTGGCGCAAGGCGCATAGGGATCGTGTCCGGCTGTGCCATCCAGCGACGTATGCATCAGTCCAATATTGAGCCGCCCGGTCTGTGGCGCCGGATAGTGGGGCAGCAGCGATTGGGGCATGTCCCCATTCCGATGGCCCAGCCCGTGGATCGCGGCATCGCCGATCACCGCGGTTGGGCTGTCGCGGTCCAGCAGGTGAATGCCGCCGCCCAGCGGACCGTAGCGGGTGAGGTCCAGCAGCGCGTCGTGGTTGCCGCGGATGATCGCGACTGGGATGCCCGCCTTGGTTAGGCGGCGCAGTTGCGCCAGAAGGCGCGCGCGCAGCGTCACATCTGGCGCGCCATTGTCGAAGATATCGCCCGCCAGCAGCACGACATCTACTGCCTCCGTCAGCGCGATATCCACGATCCGATCCAGCACGCCATCAAGTGCCTGGGCCAGGGCCGCCCCACGAACCGGGTCGCGGGTCAGCGCCGTGCGAAGCGGAGATCCCAGATGGAGGTCGGCAGCATGGAGCAGCTTCATGGCCGCAGATCAGCCATGGCGGCGGGTGGGGGTCAAGGGGCGGCGGCGACATGGCCTTGGGGCTTCGCGGCGGGTCGTGATACGTCGGGCCTGCCCATTCGGCACCCGTCTTCTTGACGCGTAGCTTGTTGGTACAGAGTTAAACGGCGCTCGTGTGGCACGACGTCCTGCCACTGTGGGTCTTGTTGTCGACAATGCAAGGCAGGAGCGCGCGCATTGCGGCGGGCCGCGTAAATGACGCGGCGCTACGGAATCTGTCATGAGGATCAAATAGCAGCCCTATTCCGCCGAAGAATTCAGCGGTCCGATCAACTCGATCCGGTTCGTCCAAACGTATCCGTCGAATGCTTCGGGCACCTGACGGACCTGTTCCTTGTTGTCTATTCCACTTGTGAATCCAGAACCGTCATAGGGGCCCACCAACACCACATCTGTCCCAACGGCGCCAAGACGGCGCGTGAAGCGGTGCGGCCATCCCCATAGAAGGCCCGCATAATTCAGCGGGACGAGAATGATTGTGTCGCGGCAACTTCGCGGGACATATCCGCTCCACCCCAGCGCGACATATCTGATGAGGCAAGTCTCTAACGAGGCCCTGTCAAAGCCGCGTAGGCCAGGCGTCGCTTCAACCGCGGTCCGCGTGGGCGGCCCACCGCCATAGAAACCGAACAAGCGGCCGCGAATGTCTGGCCCGTCCAACATCTCTGCAAGTGCCATACCATCTTCCTGGCGTTGGCTCTTAAAGTTCAGGAGGAACCGGCCACCTAGACCTTCATCAAGGACCTCCTTCAGTCGTGGCATAAGCCCGATTGCCTGCCCTCGGAGCGGGTAGGTGCCCGTGCCGTCATCTACCCGATAGGCGACGTCCAGCATCTTCAATTCCGCATAGGTGTGTTCATGCGTGACGCCGGTGCCGTCGGTGCGGCAATCAAGGGTCCAATCGTGGAAGATGGCGAACACGTTGTCCTGCGTCAGGTGAACGTCGATCTCGACGACGTCCGCACCAAGACGAAACGCTTCTTTCATTGAAGGTATCGTGTTCTCGATGAAGGCGTGTTTGATCGGCTCGACCGGGGTCGCTTGGCACGCATCGTTGGATCGATCGGAACCTGCGTAGATCTGATGAACGCCGCGATGGGCAATCAAGCGCGTGTCATGCTGCCCAAGCCCACCGACGAAAGTCGAAGTGTTCCCGACCCATAGCCCAAGCCCAACCAAAATGGCGGCGAAGGGCAACTGTTTCAGCATTCGACCCATACGCAAGGATCATACAGTGGGTTTCCGGGTCTCGGAAGCGCGCCATCTTTCGCCCATGGCGGCCTCACAAGTCGTCGATTCTGCCGCCGTTTTAGACCTACATTAATTCGCCACATCCCATCCTGGCGCGGCCCGGCATGCCTGGGCCAAGGTGGCACGCGCTTTCGCTCGCGTGGCCGACAATCTCAACCCGAAGCTCCGTCCCCCTGCGCTGCGATCCGGGCCAGGCAGCGCCGCAGCACGGCTTGTTCCTCTGGTGCAAACAGGTCTGCTAAGTCCGCGTCGAAACGTTGGGCTGCCTGTGCCAAGTCGCGATATACCGTCTGCCCCGCATTGGTGAGGGTCAGGGTTTCGTGGCGCCTGTCGGCCTCCACCGGGCGGCGCACCAGCAGACGGCGTTTGTCCAAGGCAGCCACGGCGCGGCTGACCTTGGTCTTGTGGATGTCCGACTTCCGGCAGATGGCGCTGGCTGTCATGGCGCCGTGCCGCCCTAGATGGAACAGCACGCGCCATTCGGTGCGGGTCATACCGTATTTCGCCTTGTAGTATCGCTGGAAGCCGCGGCTCGACGCCTCGGCCGCGCGGTTGAGCGCGTAGGGCAGGAAATCCCCGATATCGAAGTCCGACTTGGCCATAATGACATGCTAGGCTGTTGTTAGTTACATTCTCAACTATTATCTCAGCGTTGTCATAGGGAGGGCCGACATGAACGAGCAAAGCACAGATCTGCGCGCGCAGGCCGTCGCTGACGTCGCGCGCTACATGCCGGGCTTCGGCAACGATTTCGAGACCGAGGCCCTGCCGGGCGCGCTGCCCCAGGGCATGAACAGCCCGCAGAAATGCAACTATGGCCTTTATGGTGAACAGCTTTCGGGCACTGCCTTCACCGCCCCCGGCCACCGCAATGAACGCACGTGGTGCTATCGCATTCGGCCCTCGGTCAAGCATGCCACACGGTTCGAAAAGATCGATCTGCCCTATTGGAAATCGGCGCCCCATATCGACCCGGACGTGGTGTCGCTGGGCCAATATCGCTGGGACCCGGTCCCCCACCAATCCGCGCCGCTGACCTGGCTGACGGGCATGCGCACCATGACCACAGCGGGCGATGTGAACACCCAGGTGGGCATGGCAAGCCATGTCTATCTGGTGACCGAAAGCATGGTGGATGCCTATTTCTATTCCGCCGATAGTGAGTTGCTGGTGGTGCCCCAGGAAGGCCGGTTGCGGTTTTGTACAGAACTGGGCGTCATCGACCTGGAGCCGCAGGAAGTGGCGATCCTGCCCCGAGGCCTCCTCTACCGGGTGGAGGTTTTGGACGGGCCCGCCCGGGGCTTCGTCTGCGAAAATTATGGCCAAAAGTTCGAGCTGCCCCAGCGGGGCCCCATCGGCGCCAATTGCATGGCCAATCGCCGCGACTTCAAGACGCCGGTCGCCGCCTATGAGGACCGCGATGCGCCGTCCACCGTGACGGTGAAATGGGGCGGGCAGTTCCACGTCACGCAGATCGGGCATTCGCCGCTGGATGTGGTGGCCTGGCACGGCAATTACGCGCCCTGCAAATACGACCTGCGCACCTATTGCCCCGTTGGCGCTATCCTGTTCGACCACCCGGACCCGTCCATATTCACCGTGCTGACCGCGCCTTCGGGTGTGGAGGGGACGGCGAATATCGACTTCGTCCTGTTCCGCGACCGCTGGATGGTGGCCGAAGATACGTTCCGCCCGCCTTGGTACCACAAGAACGTCATGTCCGAGCTTATGGGTAATATCCACGGCATCTACGACGCCAAACCCCAGGGCTTCGTCCCTGGCGGCATGAGCCTTCACAACATGATGCTGCCCCATGGGCCGGACCGGCAGGCGTTTGAAGGAGCGTCCAACGCCGAATTGGGGCCTGAGAAGCTGGAAAATACCATGTCGTTCATGTTCGAGACTCGGTTTCCGCAGCACCTGACCCGGTTCGCCGCTCAGGAAGCGCCGTTGCAGGACGACTACATCGATTGCTGGGCGGACTTGGAAAAGAAATTCGATGGCACGCCCGGGGTGAAATAGGGGGCTCTGCCCCTGGTCGGTCAAAGCCGACCCCCCCCGAGGTACTTTTTGGCAAGATGAGGGTGGATGGACCATAGATTGACCAAGCGTAGCGCCGGAGGGCGGCCGTGATCCTGGCATCGTATCCGATGCGGCGGGACGGACAGCTGCGCATCGTGGCGCCGGACCGCGCGACGAGTACGCGGATGCAGCGCCATTCCTTTGCGGAAATGGTAGAGCGGGGTCTGGCCCCACCTGACGGCGCGCCCGAGCCCTTCGAGATCGAGCGCTGTACAGCGCCCATGCCGCGGGCTTGGCAGTTTCTCGATGGCTCCGCCTATGTGAACCATGTGGAGCTCGTACGCCGTGCGCGGGGGGCCGAGATGCCGGCGGCGTTTTGGACCGATCCGCTGATGTATCAGGGCTGTTCCGACCCGTTCCTGGGCCCGCGCGACGACATCGTGGGTGAGCCCGACTGGGGCCTGGATTTCGAGGCGGAAATCGCGGTCGTTCTGGCCGATGTGGATATGGGCGCAAGCGTGGACGAAGCGCGGGACGCGATCCGCTGGGCGATGCTGCTCAACGATGTGTCGCTGCGCAATCTGATCCCGCCGGAATTGGCCAAGGGCTTCGGCTTCGTGCAGTCGAAGCCGCCATCGGCGCTGGCCCCCTTGGCGTTGTCGCTGGATAAGCTTGCGGGGTGGGATGGAGACCGGCTCCACGGGCGCATGTGCATCGACCTGAACGGGGTGCCCTTCGGGCGGCTGGAGGCGGGGCAGGATATGACCTTCGGCTTCCCCGAACTCATCGCCCATGCCGCCCGTACCCGGCCCCTGCGCGCGGGCACCGTGATCGGGTCGGGCACCGTGTCCAACAAACGCGATGGCGGGCCCGGGCGCACCATCGCCCAGGGGGGCGCGGGTTATGCCTGCATCGCCGAACAGCGCATGGTCGAAACCATCGAGGACGGGGCGCCTGCCACGCCCTTCCTGCAACCCGGCGACCATGTCGACATCTGGATGGAGGACGCCGAGGGCCGCGACCTCTTTGGCCGAATTTCCCAAAAGGTGAGAACTCCATGACCAAGCAATTCGCCAGCCAGGGCGACATGACCGAAAAGACCATCACCTTCGATGAGGTCGGGCGCGGGCTCTGGGCCTTTACCGCCGAAGGGGACCCGAATTCCGGCATCATCATCGGCGATGACAGTGTTATGGTGGTAGAGGCCCAGGCCACGCCGCGCCTGGCTGAAAAGGTCATTGAGCGGGTGCGGTCGGTCACCGACAAGCCCATCAGCCACTTGGTGCTGACCCATTACCATGCCGTGCGCGTGCTGGGGGCTTCCGCCTATGGGGCGGGGCAGATCCTGATGTCCGACGCCGCGCGCGCAATGGTGGCCGAGCGGGGGCAGGAAGATTGGGACAGCGAATTCCAACGCTTCCCCCGGCTGTTCGAGGGGCATGAAAGTATCCCTGGCCTCACTTGGCCCACCACCACCTTTCGCAACCGGATGAGTGTCTATCTGGGCAACCGCCGGGTCGATCTGATGCATCTGGGCCGGGCCCATACGGCGGGGGATATTGTCGTCCATGTCCCCGATGAAAACGTGATGTTCACTGGTGACATCGTCGAAGATCACTCCGCCTGCTATTGCGGCGACGGGCATTTCGCCGATTGGGGCCCGACGCTGGATGCCATCGCCGCCTTCGACGTGGACGCCATTGCGCCTGGACGCGGCGGCGCGCTTGTCGGCAAGGACGCCGTGGCCCGCGCCATCGCCAGCACCCGCGACTTCGTGGCCAGCACCTACCGCCCTGCCGCCCGTGTGGCCGCCCGCGGTGGCACCTTGAAGGAAGCGTGGGACGCGGTGCGCGCGGAATGTGACCCGAAATTTGCCGATTACGCGATCTATGAGCATTGCCTGCCCTTCAACGTCTCCCGCGCCTATGACGAGGCGCGCGGCATCGACACCCCCCGCATCTGGACCGCCGCGCGCGATCTTCAGATGTGGCAGGCGCTACAGGGCTGAGGGGAGGACGCCATGGTTCAGGCCCGCTACAAGACCGCTTTCACGCTTTATCCTTATGAAAAGGTGCCGCAACAGGATGCGGCGCCCACGCGCCATCCGGTGCTCATCGTCGGCGGCGGGCCGGTCGGCTTGGCCCTGGCGCTGGATCTGGGGAAGCGCGGCACACCGGCGCTGGTCCTGGACGACCACGAAGGGGCGGGGCTGGGCAGCAAGGCGATTTGCTTTGCCAAACGCACGCTCGACATTGCGCATAGGTTGGGCGCGGCCCGGCCCATGGTGGAAAAGGGCGTGACCTGGAATGTGGGGCGCGTCTTTGCGGGCGAAGGGCAGCTTTTTTCGTTCAATCTGGCGCCGGAAGGCGGTCAGCGGCACCCGGCTTTCATCAACCTGCAGCAGCCCTGGTTCGAGAAATACCTGGTCGATGCCATCGACGCCGCCCGTGCCGAGGGCGCACCCATCGAGATACGTGGCGCAAACCGCGTGACGGGAATGGCGCGTAAGGGCGATCACGTGGCGCTCGATGTGGACACGCCTGACGGCCCCTACCGGTTGGAGGCCGATTGGCTGGTGGCCTGCGACGGCGCGCGCTCGCCCCTGCGGGACATGATGGGCCTCGATTTCGAAGGCCGCGTGTTTGAAGATAATTTCCTGATCGCCGATGTGCGCATGAAGGCCGATTTCCCGACCGAACGGTGGTTCTGGTTTCAGCCGCCCTTCAAGGATGCCGGGCAATCGGCGCTTCTGCACAAGCAGCCCGACGACATCTGGCGCATCGATTTCCAGCTTGGTTGGGATATCGACCGCGACTTGGAATTGCAGCCCGACCGTATTCGCGCCCGGGTCGATGCGATGTTGTCTTCCCAGACGGGCGAAGTGCCGGATTATGAACTGGAATGGACTTCAATCTACACGTTCCAATGCCGCCGCATGAAGACCTTCCGTCATGGGCCCGTTCTGTTTGCGGGCGATGCGGCGCATCAGGTCTCGCCGTTCGGCGCGCGCGGTGCCAATTCGGGGATGCAGGATGCGGAGAACCTGGCCTGGAAGCTGGACCTTGTCTTGCGCGGCGATGCGCCCGCGACGCTGCTGGACAGCTACGCGGCGGAGCGGGAATTTGCGGCTGATGAGAATATACTGAACTCGTCGCGCGCCACGGATTTCATGACGCCCAAATCCCATGCCAGCCGGGTGTTTCGCGATGCCGTTCTGCGGCTTGCGGGCAAGCACCCCTTCGCGCGGCCCCTGGTCAATTCGGGGCGGTTATCGGTGCCCTGCACCTATGACGAGTTTGCGGGGTTCGGGCCGGATGCGCTGCCCGGCGGGCCTGCGGTCACGCGCCCCGGGGCGGCTTGCCCGGATGCGCCGGTGGGCAACGGGTTCTTGCTCGACCATTTGGCGGGCGATTTCATGGTGCTCGCTTTGGGCGCGGTGGCGGATGGTATCGCAAGCGAAAATCCCAAAGTGAGCATCTTGTCAGTGCCGGAGCCGGACGCGGCTTTGCGGGCTCGCTATCTGGGGGAGGCGTCGGGGGCGGTCTATTTGATCCGACCTGACCAGCATGTGGTAGCGCGGTGGGATCGGTTCGACGCCGATGCGCTGGACGCTGCGATGGCGCGCGCCATGGGGCAGGTTTGATGCTGAAGACGGAGCCGAACATCCCCGACCCGGACGGGTTTTACGACGAATTGCTACGTATCCATGAGGGGTTGAGCCGCGAGGAGTCCGAGGCGTTGAATGCGCGGTTGGTATTGGTGCTGGCCAACCACATCGGCGACCGCGCGGTGTTGGCCGAGGCGTTGGAAGCCGCATGGGGCTAAGGTGAAGGGCTGGTGTCCGGGGCCTGGCATCGGGCGGACGGGTTCTCGGCCTATTGCGGTGCAGGCCGTTAAGCCCCGGGATCGGAATCAAGCCCGTAGGGCGCCGGTCTATCTTCAGCCCGGCGATTTTGTAAACGCAGTGGCATCGCGTGTGCGGAACGCGGACTTGGCCACGATAAAGCGCATAGAAGGTCCGTTGGATCGCAGAACCGAACCGCCTTACACAAAGGGCTTGGTTCCCGTCTGGGGCCAAGCTTGGACGGACGCTCCAACCTCGTTCACGCCAGCGCAGCTTCAAGCCGGGCATGGGCAGAGACACTGCGGGCGTCGAGCATAATCTCACGCAGGAATTCGTCCTGGGACGCGTTGATCCGGTGGAGGAGTTTTTCGGTCAGGGGCGCGCGGAACAGGCCGGCCTCGATAATCGCGCGTTCCTCGGGCGTCAAAGACACGACCTCGGGGCCGTCCTCCGACTGGACGGTGACATAGGTCAGCGGTGTCAGCCAGGACAGCGGCGATTGTTCGACCACAAGGCGCAATTGCCCTTCTCGCAGGCCGCGGCCTGCCGCGATCTTGGTCAGGACGGCGCGGGCCTGCACGCGCAGCAGGTCCAGCCCCCGTTCGGCGGCATCGGCGTCGATCAGCTTTTCGCGCCGGGCTGGGGGCACGCGGAGCACGCGCATCTCCATCCACCAGATCAGCACGAACATCAGGATGGGCGCTTGCGACAGCGGCAGCGCCGTCTGGCGCCAGGTCATGCCGATGACGACCAGCGGCAGCAGCCAAAGCAGATACCGCATAAGTTGAAATTCCGCCAAGATACGAAGCAGGCCGCCCAGGCCGATGGGACCCCTGGGCCAAACCGTCACGCGCTCCACGAATTTGCGGGGCAATTGCCGCACTTCGAGGATGACGGGGTTTCGGATGGTGTCGTGGGTGACGATCAGCATGGGGGCTCCGGTCGGCGGTCTGGGTCGGGATGATAGCGTCCGGGACCGGGAAATCCCGATCAAAGTGGCGCGATGAGATGGGGGATGTGTCCTTGGCGCGTGTGGGTGTGAGGCCGGGCGGCCCCCGCTGGCGCCCCACATGGGTTGCGCTATCTTCACACGTGCCCTGGCGTGGCCGCGATCTGGCCCTAGCTCGCCGCCTTGATGACACGTCCCGCTGCCCCCCTTCTCGTCGCCGTTCTGGCCATCGCGGTCGCCCTTCTGTCGGTCTTCCAGTTGGAGCGGGAAAGGGCAGGGCTGGTCGTGGAACGGCTGGACGTGGCGGGAACGCCCGTGACGCTGTTGCGCCCGGATGTGGAGAGGCCTTTGCCGCTGGTCGTGGTCGCCCATGGTTTTGCCGGGTCCCGACAGATGATGCGGGCGATTTCGACGACCATGGCACGGAGCGGCTTTGCCGTGGCGTCGGTGGACCTGCTAGGGCATGGCCGCCACCAACGGCCGATGACGGGCGATGTCACGCGACTTGACGGCGCCACGGCGCGGCTGGTGGATCAGGTCGTGGCCACCACGAACGTGCTGGTGGCACAGGGCTACGGGGTTGGGCCCGTGTCTTTGGTGGGCCATTCCATGGCGACGGATGTGGTCGTCCGTGCGGCGGAGCGGTTGGACTCCGTGGGCGCCGTGGTGGCGATTTCAATGTATTCCGAAGCGGTGACAGAGACCTCTCCGGCGCGATTGCTGGTCGTGTCGGGGGCGCAGGAGACCCGGCTTCGCGGCAACGCCTTGGAGGCGGTGCGCATGGTCGACGCGAGCGCCGAGGAAGGGCGGACTGTCGCCACCATGGGTGTCGTTCGGCGCGCGGTGGCAGCGCCTTGGGTGGGGCATGTGGGCGTCCTTTACGCACCAAGCACCTTGGACGAGATGCGCCGCTGGATCGCAGGGGCCGACATGCGGCCCGTCGCCACCCCCACCGCGACGGGGATTTGGGTTGGGCTGCTGCTGGGCGCGGTGATCGCGCTGGCCTGGCCCATGGCCGCGGCGTTGGGGCCTGTTCAAAGGGCAGGGCCGGTGCCGCGCAAACTGGCCTGGTTGGCGGTGGTCGCGCCGGTCCTACCCGCTTTGGGGGCCGCCGTTTTGGTGCCGGATGGGGCGCTGGGACTGACGGCCTTCACGCGGATAGCGGCGTTTCTTGGCGTTTGGGGACTGGTGCAGGGCGCCGTTCTTTGGTGGGGCGGTGTTCGGCTTCAGGGCGCGCGGTTGGTGCCCGCTTTGCTGCTGACGGGCTGGGGCTTGGGGCTGTTTGCCTTTGCGCTGGACCGCTATGGCGGCGCGTTCCTGCCATCGGGGCTGCGGTTATGGGTGATGGTCCTTCTACTGCCTGCGGCTTTGGTGTTCACGCTGGCAGATGCGGCGCTGACGCGCGGGGCTGGCTTGCTGCTACGGGCCGTTGCGCGGATCTTGCCCTTGGCGGGCCTGTTGGGGGCCATGGCGTTGCAGCCTTTGATGGGTGTGGCGTTCACGGTGGTGCCGGTGATGGTCCTGTTTTGGTTGGTTTACGGCTTGGCTGGACGCTGGGTGGCCGCGCGGGCCGGGCATGGGACAAGCGGGTTGGTGCTGGGTGTAATCCTGGCCTGGGCCCTGGCGGCAAGCACGCCGCTGATTGGGATGCAGGGAGTCTGATGGGGGGATGCGTTGGACGGGGCGCTGCCCCCGCTCCGGCAAGCCGGAGCCCCCCGGAGTACTGTTGCCAGGATGAAGGGCCTATCTCGCTGGTTGGTTTGCCGCTTCGCAGACCGCGGCCACCCGTTTGGCCGTATCCCGCCAGGTCGGGAGGGCTTGGCCGCGGGCCCTGGAGGTTTCGGCAAGGCGGTCATAATGGGCCGGGTCGGTGAGCAGGCGGCGGAGGGCGGCGGCGAAGGCGGCGCTGTCATCGACGTCGACCAGGTGGCCTGCGGAGCCCACTGTGTCAGCGACGGCGCCGCCGCGGCAGGCGACGATGGGAAGCCCCCATTTCATCGCTTCGCCAAAGACAATGCCATAGCCTTCATAGCGGGTGGCCAGCGCGAAGATGGACGCTTGGGCATAGAGTTCTTGCAGCGGCGCGTCATCCAGGCCGCCGGTGAAGGTGATGCGGTGGGCCACCTCGGTCGCCTGGGCGCGGTCTTGCAGGGCCTTTGTGACCAGGAGGTCGTGCGTGCCGCCGACGATGGCTGCTTGCCAGACGAGGTCGGGCAGATGGGCCAGCGCGTCAATCAGGATGTCGTGGCCCTTGCGTTCGGCCAGCAGGCCCACGGCGAGGATGAGGGGCGGGGTGGTCGGCTGGCGGGTGCCGCAAGGTGCGTCGAAGCCCGGCTCGGCTACGGTGATGCGGTCGCCAGGCACATCGAAATCGCTCGTCAGGATGCGGGCGGTGTGCGGGCTCGGCACGACGATGCGGGTTGCATGGGCCAGCGAAGCACGCTCGTTTTCCAGAAGGAAGGCGGCGCGGGCGGACGGCAGGCCGGTTTCCAGCCCCAGCGGGTGGTGGATGATGGGCACCAGGGGGGCTTGGATTTGGGCGAGACCCAGGGGGTCCACGGTGCCGGGTATAAAGCCGTCGAGGAGGATGGGCGTGTCGCGCGGCACGGCCTGGAGGGCGGCGAGGGTTTCCGCGATGTCGGACGCATCGGGGTTAGGGAAGTTGGCGGGCAGTTGCAGGTGGGTGATGTCGTGGCCCAGCGCGCGGAGTTCATCGAGCACGGTGCTCTCATAGATAAACCCTCCGGTCCTGCGGTGGCGGTCGCCGGGGATGGCGAAGACCGCCTTCACCGCGCCACCTGCTCGGCGGCGTAGACGCGCAGCACGGCATCTTCCAGGGCCGAGACCGCGGCATAGGTGGCTGCGGCGGTGAGGGCCACGAGGGTGATCGCGCTCCAGAGCATGTTGTAATCCGAGGTCGAGGCAGTCAGCGCCATGAGCGCGCCGATCCCTTTGCCGGTAGCGAGCCATTCGGCGGTGGTGACGGCCAGGATGGCGGCGGGGATGGCCATGCGCGCCGAGGCGAAGAAGGCCGGCAGCATGGCCGGGATGCGGGCCAGGATCAGCAGGCGCCAGCGACCCGAAGCATAGCTGTCGAAGATATCGACCACTTGGCGCGGCGTCTGGCGCAGGCCTTGCAGGCAGGCGACCAGGGTCGGGAAGAAGATCATCACGGCGACGATGGCGATCGTGCCCGCCGCGCCGCGGCCCAGGGCCAGCACGATGAGGGGGGCTGTCGTCACGATGGGGATGGAGCGGAGTGCCACGGCCACGGGCAGCATGGTGGTGCCAAGGCCCGGCGCCAGAAGCAGCGCGCAGGCCATGAGCGCGCCGAGCGCCAGGCCTGCGGCGTAACCCGGAAGGGTGAAGGCCAGGGTTTCGGCATAGGCGCCCAGCAGGGCGGCGCGGTGGGCGGCAGCTTCGGGGCCAGTTACGAGGAAGGCCAGGATATCGGCGGGGCGTTTTGCGAAGAACGGGTTGAGGGAGAACGCCTCCATCACGCCATACCAGAGCAGGAGGGGCGTGACGATCAAGATGGCGAGGCCCAGAACGCGGCGGCCCAGCGTGCGGGGCGGCGCGGGGCGGGGGGCGGTCAGCAAAAGGGCGGGCGGCGTGCCGGTCAGGCGGCGACCCAGCCAGCCGAAGGCGCCATAGGCTGCGATGGACAGGGCCGCGGCCAGCGTTGCGATGGCCCAAGTGGCATCCACATCCATGGCGCGCATAGCCCGGATGGTGAGCACGCCGAGGCCGCGTTCGGCGCCCGTAAACTCCCCGATCATGGCGCCCAGGATGGCGGCGGGGGCGGCGATTTGTAGCCCGGCGGTCAGATAGGGCAGGGAGGCGACCGTGCGCACATAGACAAGCTGCGCGCCCGCGCCACGCCCATGGGTGCGCACCAGATCCAGCCAGCTTTGCGGCACGGCACGCAACCCGACCATGAGCGCTAGAAAGGTGGTGTAATGGACCGCCAAGGCGGCCAGCGTGATTTGCGGCGCCTCGCCGGTGCCAAAGAGGACCCGCAGGATGGGGCCGGTGGCCACCAGCGGCAGGCAGAAGATCAGGAGTGAGACGGCGGTGGCCAGCCGTTCCATGCGGGGCAGCAGAATGACGATGACGGCCAGAGCGATGGCGGCCAGATTGCCCCAAAGAAACCCCCAGGCCGCGTTGGTTAGCGTGCGCGCCGTGGCGCGGGCCAGCAGGTCGGCATGTTGGGCCAGATAGGCGGTTACGGCCAAAGGGCCCGCCAGGATGAAGCTGCCCGCATAGGCGCGGGCGGCGGCTTCCCACAGGATGAACAGAAGGACGATGCCGACCGTCTTGGCCGCGAAAGGGGGCAAGGTAAGGCCCGGGCGGTCCAGGGCACGGGTCGTCATTGGGCGGCCAGCGGACGGCCCTCGGCGCTGGCTTCCAACGCGGCGACGACACGGTGGGCGAGGTCCTGGAAGGCCGGGTCGTCTTCGCCCCGGCGGGGATGGGGCAGGGGGATGTCGATGTCGGCCATGATGGTGGCGGGGCGGGGCGACAGCACGAGGATGCGGTCGGCCAGGGTCACCGCCTCGGTCACGGAATGGGTGACAAGAAGGGCCGTGGTGCCTCGCGCCTGCCAAAGTGCGGGTAGGTCGTGGTTGAGGCGACGGCGCGTGAGTTCATCGACGGCGCCGAAGGGTTCGTCCAGCAACAGAAGGTCCGGCTCCGATATCAGGCAGCGGGCGATGGCGGCGCGTTGGCGCATGCCGCCCGAAAGCTCTGCCGGGCGGCGGGTCTCAAAACCTGACAGTCCCACCATGTCGATTAGGCGGTCTACGCTGTCCATGTCGGATTGGCGGCGCGCCAGAGTCAGGGCCAGGGCGATGTTCCCGCGCAGGCTGCGCCAGGGCAGCAGCGATGCGTCCTGGAACGCCATGGCAAGGCCCGCGCGGCGGCAGACTTCGTCGGGGGTTTCCGCGCCCATGCGGATTGTGCCTTCGCTCGGTGGCTCCAACCCTGCAATCAGGCGCAGCAAGGTGGATTTGCCGCAGCCGGACGGCCCCAAAAGGGCCGTGGTCTTGCCCGCAGCGAACGTGACGTCGAGCGGGCCGATGGCGGGGATGGGGGCGCCGCCGGTCTGGAAGGTGTGGGACAGGCCCGCGCAGGTGACGGCCTGACCCACGATGGCTTGGCCGTTGTCAGGCGGCATGCACGTCTTCAAGGATCGACCGGTCCCATAAGTCCGCCGTCACATTGCGGTCGAGCAGGGCCAGCGTCTCGATATTCTGGGCGACGGTGTCTTCGGTGAACCAGCCGAAGCCCTGCGCCTCCGTCAGGTCTGAGAACATGAGCGGTACTTGCCGTTCCGCCTGCATGACCTGCGTGGGCAGATCGAGGCCCGCATCCGGGAACATCTCGACCGTCAGGGCCGCAGCGGCGGCGGGGTCGGCCAGGTAGTCGTTCCAGCCCATGACCTCACCGCGCATCAGTGCCACCAGATCGTCGCGCCGGTTGGCCAGGCTGTCTTCGGTGGCGATGTAGGTCTGGGAATGGACGGCATAGCCGTGATCCGCCATCAGCATGGTGACCGCCTCTACCCCCTGGATGGCCATGGCCACGGGCAAGTCGGTGGCCCAGCACAGCAGGCTATCCACCTGGCCCGCCACAAGGGGGGCGGCGTCGTATTGCGTGGGGATCACCTCAATCGCGTCGATATCCACGTCGTTGAGCGTACACAGCGCTTGCAGGACGGGCATGTTGGCCAGCGCCATGCCTATGCTTTTGCCTTCCAAATCCTTTGGGCTGTTCACCGGGTTGGCGGCCAGCGATGCGATGGCGAAGGGGTTCTTCTGCATGGCGACGCCGATGATCTTGAAGGGCGCGCCCTGCGCCACGGCGGCGGCGGTGTAATCGGCGGCGGAGATACCGACGAGGGCGTTGCCCGCCACGACGGGCGGCTCAACCGGGGCGTTGGGGCCCCCAGGGTTGAGCGCGACATTGAGGCCGTTTTGAGCCCAATAGCCACGCTCGCGCGCAATATAGCTGCCACCGAATTGCACGGAATGGAGCCAGGACAATTGCAGCGCGACGTCCTTGCCATTGGCAAAGGCGGGACGGCCCGCAAGGGCCAGCGTTGCGGCGGCGCCGGTGCTCAGGAAGGTGCGGCGGTTTAGCCCGTGGAAGGTGCGCGTGGTGGTCATTTCATTTCCCCTGTTCGGCCAGTTCTTCGACCGTTTTTGCAGGTCTAGGCCCTTGCTGTCCCTGCGGCAATGCGCGCTGGGGGCTTGCTGCAAGGATGGGCCAGAGGATGCCGGGCAGGCTGGCGGCCAGCAGGACAAGTCCGAAGGCGAGGCTGGCAGCGACGCCCGCGGCGGCGGTGGCCCCTGCCAGGGGGAACAGTGCGGCAGCAGCACCTTCGCGCCAGCCCCAGCCCGCAACTGAAAGCGGGATGAGCATCGCCGTGAGGATCAGGGGAATGAGGGTGGCGATGGCCTCGGGCGGCAGCGTGGTGCCCGTCGCTTGGGCGCAGGCGGCAAAGGCTAGCAGGTTCAAGGCGGCGATGGTGAGGCACAGGGCGGCTTGGGTCCAGCGGATGTCGGGGGCCAGCAGGGCGGTCTGGCAAGCGGCGGCGAAGCTGCGCAGGGCGGTGGGCGCCTTCCCGTGGTTCATGGCCAGCGCGATGAGCGCGGCGGCGGCGGTCAGGGCGACCAGGAGGGCTGGCACCCAGATGGGCCACCCGATCCCGCCGGGAAGGATGAACGCCAAGGCGAAGCCGCTAAGCATGACGGCCAGAAGGGCGGCTTGCCCGGCCAGACGCTCCACCATCACTGCCTTTGCGGCGCGGGTCAGCCCCGCCTCGCGCGTGCGCACGGCCCGGGCGGCATCGCCTACCACGCCGCCCGGCAGGGTCATGTTGACGATCTGGGCGAGGTAGTATTCGCCCACGGCCCGTTTCAGCCCGATCACCAAGCCCAGCCGGGCCGAGGTGAGGCGCCAGCGGTGCGCCATCAGAAGGGTCTGCGCGGTCAGGAGCAGCGCCGCCATGGCAAGCCAGCCGGGGTCAGCCCTCGCCAGAAGCGACAGCGCATCAGCGCCATCGGTGAGCCATAGGACAAGCGCCACAAGACCCAGCGACAGGGCGATGCGCAGGGCGGGCCGTGCGATGCTCCTCAAGATTGGCCATCCGCTGACGTGAAGGCGGCGATGAACCGGTTGCGAAAATCCTCCATCGCCCAGACCGGGGCGGAGGCGTCCGGGGCGAGGCCCACGGGGGCGCCCCAGCCATCCAGGCGGGCCAGCAGCGCGGGCGGGCCGATCATGTGGATGGGCACATCGCGCCCCTCGATCTGGGAGACGAAGGGCGCGGGCGGGTGGTCCCCCAGGATGATGATCAGCGGCGCGTCATCGCCCCCTTGCCGTGCGGCGAAGGAGAAGACCGCTTGCAACGCATAATCCACCGAAAGGCGGTACTGGTCGCGCACCCGGTCCCGGTCGCGCCAGACCACGCGCGGTGAATCACCGGACTTGGCCCATTGCGTGAAGATGCGGCCATCGCCCACCTCCTGCCACGGGATCATGGGGGGGATCGGCGTCCAAGGCGCGTGGGACGAAATGAGCGCGATTTGCAGGAAATCGGGGCGCGGGTCGTTCGGCAGAAGGTCTGGGAAGGCCGAAAGCGTGTATTGGTCGGGCATCGTGACCCAGTTGAAACGCTCCCCGGCATAGCCGAGCTCGGCGGCGGGCAGGATGGTTTCAAACCCCAGAAGCGGGCCTTCGGGCCAGGCCATGGTGATGGCGGGCATGACGGCGCCGGTGCGATACCCGGCCTCGGATGCGAGGTGGTAGAGCGATTTGCGCGGGCTCACCAGCATGGCGCCATAGCGGGCCTCATCCCCCGTGGCGAGGCCCGAGGCGAAAGTGCCGTGCGCCAGCCAGCTTTGCCCCCCCGCGATGGGCGAGGTCAGCCAGAAGCTGCGCGCGCCCAGCCCCGCATCGTCCAGCGCGTCCTGCGCGGCGGCCAGTGTGGGCAGATGGGTGGGCGCGTAAAGCGAGTTGTCGAAACTGGTACGGCCATAGCTTTCCACGAAGATGACAAGCACATCGCGCCCGTCCAGCAGGTCGAAGACCGGCCCGGCATCTGCATAGGGGTCGATTTGCGTGGCGCGCCGAAAGGCGGCCAGTTCCCGCGCCGCTGCCCCCGCGCGCGCCACATGCAGCACGGTCATGCGGGTCGTCAGCGCCGATCCCGGCGGATTCTGCGGTAGTTTCCAATAGCGCAGGTTATGACCCAGATCGGCCACGGTCCAAGCGGCGAAGACGAGCATCGGCACCAAGACCGCCACCCGCCAGGGGCGTGGCAAGACGGGGCGTGACCAGCGGCCCAACGCCCGGAAGGTCAGCACGCCGACAGCCAACAAAAGGAGGGCGGCGAAGACCAACAGGCCGATGGTCAGCGCCACACCCAGCGTCGTCATCAAAAGGTTCAACGAAGCCGAAAACATGAAACTGTCCACTACCAGATTGAACGGGCGCGACATGGCGGAATAGACGCCGTAATCGGCGGCCCGCAGAAGCAAAAGCAAGGTCAGCGCCAGTGTCAGCCCCGCCCGCACGGCGCGCGACAGGCGCGGGTGCGGCGCAAGGATCAGCATCAGCCCCAATAGGACAGGAAGCTCCAACGGGACGCGCAGAAAAGTCGCGACATTCAGCGACCCGGGATGGTTCGGCAGGACCAGGACAAGGTACAGAAACGCAGCCGATGTCAGAAGCGCCAGGCTCGCCCCGATCTTGGCCTTCGTCATCCGGCAGCCCGGCGCAGCCAGAGGATATCGCGCGCAAAGGACCAGATGAGTGCCGCTGCCGCCGCGGGCAGCAGCACGGGCGCCAGCGGCGTGATGGCGGGCAGCAGCATCGAGATAAGCGCACTGATCTGCAACACGCAGACGGTTTTGCGCGACAGACGTTCCGGCAGGGGAGCACGCAGCCAAGGCAGCGCGCGCGCGACCAAGACGAACACGTGTCGGGCGAAGCCCAGGATAAGCAGGCTGGCCGCCGTGATCGGGTCAGGGGCAGCGCCGCCGCCCAACAGGATAAGCGCCAGGATGCTGCTCAGCGCGGCATCGACCTCCATATCGAAGCGGGCACCGAAGGCTGAGGTGAGGCCGGTGCGCCGCGCCAGCCAGCCATCGACCCCGTCTAGGGTCAGCGCCACGGCAGCCAGGGCGAAGATGGCGACAGGTTGCGCCGACCATATGGCTGGGTTGAGCACCGGGATCAGCAGAAGGGCAGCCATGGCTGCGCGGATCTGCGTGACGGTGTTGCAACCGCCCAGCCGGGTATGCGGGTAGTGACTGCGCATCAGCCCGGCAGTCAGCGCCATGGCCAGGACGAACGTCCCCATGGCCACGCCGATCACCCAAGGCGCGCTTGTGCCCAAAAAGCCCGCGCCCAGCGCAATGGCAGGCACAAGCGCCAGCGCCACGGCTGCAAATGCCATGGTGGGTGAAAGCGCTGGACGCGGGCGGAATAGATCGGTGGAAGCCATTTTGTTGAGAGTTAGTATCCTCAGGACCCTGTCAAGCGGAGCGCTGCGGCGTCAGCGACCTCGCGCGACAAAGTGATCGTCGCGGCCAAGGGGCGATGGTCCGACGCTTCGCGGATCAGCGGGCTGTCCAGAACCCGCGGGGCGCCCACCATGCCCGGCCGATCGCCCAGAATGCGGTCGAGCGGCAGCAGCGGTCGCGTCGCTGGAAAAGTCGCGCGGGCAGGGCCGGTCAGGTCGCGCCCGAAGACCTTTCGCGAAAAGGCGAACCCACCCCAAGGGCGCCATTCATTGACGTCGCCCACGATCAAGGTCTCCATTTCGGGCGCACGGCGGATATGTTGCCCGAGCGTGCGCATCTGCACCGCCCGCAGCCATTGCGCGAGCGACAGATGGGTGCCCACCAGGCGCAAGGGCGCCGCCTCAGGTGGTGAAAGGTCCAGCACCACGGCGCCGCGATGGCAATGGCCTGGCAGGTCCACCAGACGGCGACGTGTGATTGTCAGACGCGGATGCAGGAAGACGATGACACCCAGAAATCCGTGGCTGTCCGGCCCCCATTTCAGCGCCTCGGTCCCGTGGGCGTGGGCCAGGTCGGTGGCAAGTTCAATAGCAGGCAGGTCAAGGAAACCTGAATGGGGACGGTGGTCTTCGTCGGCCTCCTGCAAGACCAGGATATCGGGCGCCTCAGCCGCGATGTCCTCGGCGATGACGCGGGTGATCCGGTCGGGGTCGAAACGGCCATCCCGGCCTACGCCGCGATGGATGTTCCAACTGACGCAGCGCAGCGAAGCGAGCTTTGATTGCATGGGACTCCTTCCCCGAGCAGATCGGCCTATAACCAAGTAGGGCTGTCCTGCGGGATTGCCGCAGAAGACCCTGCCCCGACCCCGACGTGAGGACAACATGACCCGTATATTTGTCGCCGCAATGACGTGCGCAATCCTGGCCACGCCGGCCTTGGCCGAACCCCACCGTTATGAGCTGGACCCAACTCATACGGTCGTTGCCTTCACGGTCGAACATATCGGCTATTCCAACACGCTGGGCGTCTTCGGAGAGGTCGAAGGTAGCTTCACCTACGACATGGAAACGCAGGAATTGTCCGACTTGGAGGTGCGCGTCACGACAGATAGCGTGAACACCTTCAACCAGGCACGCGACGGCCACGTGCGGGCGGACGACTTTCTGGATGTAAGGGCGCACCCGGTGATGACATTCACCGCGTCGGGCGGCCAACCCGCAAGCGCTACGTCGGGCACCGTGACCGGTGAGCTAAGCTTGCTTGGCCAGACACAGCCGCTGTCACTGGATGTGACGCTCAACAAGGCGGCCAATTACCCGTTTGGGCACCAGAAATTCACACTCGGCATCACCGCACGCGGCACACTGAACCGCAGCGATTTTGGCATGGATTACGGCGTGGCCAACGGCTTGGTGGGCGACCGCGTGGACCTGATCATCGAAACCGAGGCGATCCAGGCGGATTGATCGCGGCTGCGGTGCGATCTATGCCGCACGCATGACACCGCAGCTTTCCGCCTTTCTCGACATCCTCGGGCCCGATTACCAAACTCAGGGATGGACGGAAGACCCGTTACCGCTTGTTTCGCTGGAGACGTTTCTGGACGGCAATGACGATGAAGGGTCTATCCAGAACCAAGATTTCGGCGCTGCTGTTGCGGCGCTGAAGGCGCTGTCCTCTCATCCCGATGTGGAACATTTGCTGCTCGGGATCACTCAGTGGGAGGGCGAGGGGGCATGGCCAGTGGCCGAGTACATCTATCTTATGACCTCGGCTGATCCGGCGGATCTGGCCGCCGCGCTGGAAGAACAGGGCCTTTTCGTCAGCGAACATGGCACGGCAGAAGACGCCCACCAGCCGCATGATGCCAAAGCCGCATTCGACCAACCTGATGGGATGCGCCTGGTCTGGTTTTGGATGGACTGACGCCGACACAGGTCGCTTCGCCCGCCCCTTCATCCTGGTAAAAATACTCACTGTTGACCGCCTCGCCAAAGGCAAAACCCGTCAACCTATAGCGGCAACATCATCCGCAAACCGTCATAGATCGCAGCGTGGATGTTACGCGATGCCACGGCGTCGCCAATCCGCGTCAGGACGAAGCGTCCATCCGGATTGGTGCTAGGATACGGCATTTGGCCAGCCAGCAAAGCAGTGTGATCGACCACGCCGCCATTGGTGGAATGGGGGCGCAGGTCGAAATAGAGGTCATCCACTGGCGCCGTCCCATGTTCGATCACGACGTGATCCACTGCTCGCGTCTCGGACCAATCGGGTGCGTGGCGGGACGACAGGGTGGCCACCAGCCGGTTGCCGTCACGATGCACGGCATGGAGGTTGGTATGCATGGTGATCTGCGTGCCGGTCTTCTGGAAGGCGCGGGCATAGGGCACGTGGTTCATGCCACCCATGTCGATGCCGAACATCCGCTCGGGCGTCACGATCTCCACCTGGGCACCGGCCTCGGCCAATTGCTTGGCGGCGGATAGGGCCTGGTGGCCGCCGTGGTCGTCATAGACCAGAACGCTGCCATCGGCCCGCGCATCGCCCGACAGCACATCCCAACTCGTCAGGCACAGACCGGCGCCGCCACCGGCTAGGGGCGGGGCTTGTGGGATGCCGCCGGTGGCGATGACCACGATATCAGGGGCCTCGGCCAGGACCGTTTCGACATCGGCATAGGTGTCGCATCGAACCGTGACGCCCAGATGTTCCAACTCGCTGACGCGCCAATCGACGATGCCGATCAATTCGCGTCGCTCCGGGTTGCGGGTGGCCAGAAGGACCTGACCGCCGGGGCGGGCGGCGGCCTCCAACACGGTGACGGAATGGCCGCGTTCGGCCAGGACACGGGCGGCCTCCAGCCCGGCGGGCCCGGCACCGACCACAAGTGCGCGGTGCGTTACCTGGGCGCGCGGGATTATATGGGGCATCTTGGCTTCGCGCCCCGTGGCGGCGTTATGGATGCAAAGTGCCTCACCGGCCTCATAGATGCGGTCCAGGCAATAGGTGGCACCGGTGCAGGGGCGGATGCGATCTTCTTCGCCGCGGGAAATCTTGGCCACGATATGGGGGTCGGCCATGTGGGCGCGGGTCATGCCCACCATGTCCAGCTTGCCCGTGGCCACGGCATGGCGCGCGGTGGCGACATCCGCGATGCGCGCAGCGTGGAAAACCGGAAAGCCGGTCGCGTCCCGAACCTCGCCCGCGAATTCCAGATGCGGGGCGGAACGCATGCCCGAAATGGGAATGACCTCATTGAGGGACGCATCATGGTCCACGCGCCCCCGGATCAGGTTCAAGAAATCCACCTTGCCCGAACTGGCCAGCCGCCGCGCGATTTCGACACCTTCGACCTTGGTCAGGCCGCCTTTCAGATCTTCATCGGCCACCATGCGGATGCCCACGATGAAGTCGGGGCCCACGCGGGCCCGTATGGCATCGAGCACGGCATGGGTAAAGCGCAGCCGGTTATCGAGCGTGCCGTTCCAATCATCGTCGCGGTGGTTCCAAGCCGGGGACCAGAATGCGTCCATCAAATGGCCGTAGGATTCGATTTCGATCCCGTCGAGCCCGGCCTCCTTCATGCGCTCGGCCGCGGCGGCCCAATCGTGAATGACACGGTCGATGTCCCAGTTTTCCATGGCTTTGGGATGGGCCCGGTGGGCCGCCTCTCGCAAAGAAGACGGTGCCAGCACAGGCAACCAGTCACCCCCCGCATAGCCAGTGCGGCGACCCATATGGGTCAATTGGATCATGACCGCGCAGCCGTGCTCATGGCAGGCATCGGCCACATCGCGCATTTTGGGGACGATTTCGTCTTTGTAGGCCAGAAGGTTGCCAAAGGGCGGCGGGCTGTCGGGTGAAATCACCGCGGAACCTGCCGTCATGGTCAGCGCAATGCCGCCCCGGGCCTTTTCCGCATGATAAAGCCGATAGCGTTCGCCCGGCAGCCCGTCTTCGGAATAGGCCGGTTCATGGGCCGTGGACATGAGCCGGTTCTTCAGGGTCAAGTGCTTGATCTGAAAAGGCTGCATCAGCGGGTCACGGGTCATCGACTGGGACATGGGGACCTTTCAGTGTAGCGGCAGGCGCCCGTAGCGCCCGGGATGATCGGGATGGTGGAAGTGGGGCATGGGGCCGTTTTCTTCGAAATGCTTTGCCCAACGGGTCATGGCATCGGGGTCGAGGGTGACGCCTAAGCCGTCGCCTTCGGGCACGGGGATGGTGTCGTTGGTCTGACGGAAGGGCCCGCCTTCGATGACATCGCCCATTTGCCAGCGAAACAGGCTTTGGGATGGCTCTGTGATGTGGTGATGGGCTGCCGAGACATGTAGATAGGCGGCGGTCATCACGCCGAGGTCGTTGGAATAGCACCAGAAACCTTTGCCAATGGCTTCGCAGGCGTCGATGAAGGCTATGGTGCGCCTGATGCCGCCCAGGGCCGCAAAATTGCATACGAAGTAGTCCGGCGCCCCAAGGGCCACGGCCCGGCGCAGGTCGGGCACATGGGTGGAAAACGGGATGGAGGAATGCTGCCGCAATTGGGCCATTTCCTCAAAAGTTGCGACGGGGTCTTCGTAGTTGCGAATGTCGAAGGGCTCGATTTCGCGCAGGACGCGGATGGCGGTGGGCAGCGACCATTGCATATTGGAATCGAGCCGGATCATGGCCTTGGGTCCAAGGGCTTCGCGCAGCAGGCGCACGGTTTCGATTTCCAGATCCGGGTCGCCGAGGATCAGCTTGCCTTCGAACATGGTTGCACCGTGCGTGTCGCGCATGTCGAGGCAGTATTCCACGATGTCCTGGGCCGTTGCCTCGCCCCCGGCTGCGCCGGTCTTGGGGCGGAAGGCGAAGTATTCCGTGAAGGGGATGTCGCGCCGCACGGCCCCGCCCAGCAGCTTGTAGATCGGCATGCCCAGCGCCTTGCCGCGGATGTCCCAAAGGGCCAGTTCAACGGCGCCGAAAGCGACCGAAGCCGCGTTTTCGCCGGTATTGGCGGTGATCTGGTAGGGCGGCACGCAGCGCGCCTCGCATGCCGCCAGGTCGAGGGGATCAGCCCCGATCAGGGCGGGGGCGATTTCGTGTTTGACGACCTCTCCGAAATGCCACCAGGGCGCTTCGCCCAGGCCCACCAGGCCATCATCGGTGCGGACCTCGATGATGGATTTCGAAGCACCGGGATAGAGACCGCCCGTCCACCAGAAGGGCGCATCGAACGGGACATTCACATGGGTTACGCGGATATCGGTGATCTTCATCGCGCTCGCCCAGTCTCAGTGCCACTGATCGGGCATGGACGCTTTCCGCTTTGCCACGAATTCGCTGACGGCCTGGTTAATACCGGGGTCGAGGGGCGGGGCCTGGTATTCGGCCAGTTGCGCTTTCCAGCGGGCATTGGCGCGGGTGGCGATATCGATGCCGCCATCTTCGTCCCAGGTTTCCCAGGGGCGGTTGTCGGCCAGGTCGGAATCCCAGAAGGCGGTTTCGTAATGGGCCATGGTATGGGCGCAGCCAAAGAAGTGATGGCCCGGCCCCACTTCGCGGAAGGCGGACATGGCCAGCGCGTCGTCGCTGGCATCGAACCCGGCCAAATAGGTGTGAAGCGCGCCCAGGAAGTCGCAATCCAGCATGAATTTCTCGTAGGACATGCTGAGCAACCCATCCAGAAAGCCGGCGGCGTGCAGCACGTAATTGGCACCGCAATTCACGGCCGTCAGCATTGAGACCGTGCCTTCATTCATGGCCTGCGCGTCCGGCAATTTGGAGGTCGTGAAGTTGCCGGAGCAGCGCAGCGGCAGACCCGCCCGCCGCGCAAGTTGGCCCACGACAAGGCTGCCGATGGCGGGCTCGGGCGTCCCAAACGTGGGCGACCCGGAGCGCAGCGCCATGGAAGATAGGAAGTTGCCATAGACCACCGGCGCGCCGGGCCGCACCAGTTGGGCAAGCGCGCAGCCCACCAATGTTTCGGCATGGGCCTGTGCGATGGCGCCTGCATTGGTCACCGGCCCCATGGCGCCACCTAGGATGAAGGGCACCACCACGATGCCTTGACCCGCCCGGGCATAGGCGCGCAGGGCCTTGGTCATGGTGCCGTCCCAGACGAGCGGGGAATTGACGTTCACATTGCCCATGATAACGCAGTGCCGGTCAGTGAAGTCCGCGCCGAAGACCAGGCGCGCCATCTCGATCGTGTCTTCGGCGCGGCTTTCTGACGTGACCGCCCCAAGGAAAGGCCGATCCGACAGGCGGATATGGGCCGCAGCCGTGTCGAGGTGGCGTTTGTTGACAGGGATATCGCAAGGCTCACACGGGATGCCGCCGGAATGGTGCATCCAGGGGCTGGCCTGCGCGAGCCGCACGAAGTTTTCCAAGTCAGCCAAGGTCCCGTAGCGTCGCCCCTGGTCCAGGTCCATCACGAAGGGGGCGCCATAGGCGGGGGCGAAGACCACCGCGTCACCCCCGATCTGCACCGTATTGGCCGGGTTGCGGGCATGCTGGATGAAGGTCGTCGGCGCCGTGCGCAGCACCTCCGCGATGAGGCCGGGGGGAAAGCGGATGCGCACGCCCTCCACCTCGGCGCCTGCCGCGCGCCAGAGGCGCAGGGCTTCGTCGTCGTCGCGCTGCTCGATCCCGACTTCGGCCAGGATACGCTCGGCGGTGGCTTCGATCTTCTGCAAGCCGTCTTCGTTCAGGACTTCGTGTACGGGCGTGCGTCGCAGGATGTAGGGCACGCCCGGTTTTCGCTGTATCCCGGTCCGGGCCTTGCGCCGGGCAGCGCGGGCCCCGCCGGCGACGCGGCTTCGGGCGGGCGTCATCGGAGTTTCGGACGCGTTCACGGCCATGGCTAACCTCCCACATGCGATGGCCGGGGGCCGCCTGGCCATTGGGTGAGCGTGGCATAGCGGTTTTGCCGGGGTCCGCGTTGAAAACGACACCTGAAGGACGGAATCCGCTGACAGCCCTTTCCACGCCAAAGAATGGCCGAGATCCGGTGGGACGACCCATCATTGGCGAAGGGCGGCAAGCTTGCCACCTCTCGCAGCAGCCCCATCGCAATTTCGCGGTGCGGGACGCATAAACAACGACATGTGACCAGTAACGGGACGTTAGGGAACGATTATGGCGAATGACGGGAAGCCGGGATTGATTGCGCGTCTTCTGGGCGGTGGCTCGAAGGCGAACACGCTCCAAAAGGGGTTGGAGAAGGATTTTGCCTTTCTCGCCCATGTGGACCCGAAGCTGCCCGGCCAGGTCGTCCAATACATCCTGACCGGTGAAGGGCGCATGGTGCTCGGTGCGCTTGATGCGCAGAAGACGACGATATCTCAGATCCCGCGGCAACACATGCCGCAGGGTTACGGCATGACATGGGGTATTCTGGGCGGCGCGCTAAGTGGCATGCTGCGCGCGCAGCAATACGCAACTGTTGCGCGTCTGGCCGAAGCAAGCGCCCATGGTCTTTTTGCCGTGCGGAGTCTGTCCTTCCATTTCAGGAACGATCCGTTCTCGCTGACGGTCGCTGTGGCCCTCGGCATGTTGCAGGAGGTTCGGACGGACCGCCAATCTCCCTACTATGTCGGTCATGAAGGCCTGATGGCCATTTTGGAGCCTTTGGGCGGCACACACTCAGACCTGATCGTGCTCAGTGCTAAATCCTATAACGGCCATCTAGCCATCGTCTACAAAGACAGACAGGAACAGCAGCGCGCCGCGTTCTCAGGCGGGCCTGCGCAAACCATCGAAGGGATTTCGCGTCTTGATGCGGCGGGGAAGGTCAGCGCCATTGAGGCAATGACCGAACATGGTCTGTCCAAAGATCCGGCCTACGCTGACTTTCTGTTAGACAGCGTTGGTGCAGGTTCGGCCAAGGTACGGGACGCAGCGCGCGGCGCCCTGAAGCATCAGGATCAAGCCATGGCCACCACCCGCGCTACCGAGATGTTGAGCGCGGGAAAGGTGGCTTTGCGGACATCCGCGGTGCAGATCCTTGGCGATATCAGGTCTGAGGCGGCGCGCGCGGCCCTGGCTGACCGCTTAGAGGTGGAAAAGGCCCAGTCGGTGCGCGCCTTGATTGAACAGGTCCTTGCACTGACGGGCGCTGGCGCCGCTGCCGAGGGTGATCAGCCCGATCCCGATTTTGACATCCCGCCCGTTCCGAAACTGAGCCTTGAGGGGTCCGAAAAGGTGCTCACCCCTGCTGAGGTGGATGAGCTTCTGGCAATAGACGCAAAACACAACAAGGACGCGCGCGCGCGCGCCGCTGCGTCCAAAGCGGCAGGTCACAAGTACTACGGTCCGACGGAAACGAGCATCGGCAAAGACATGGTGGCCGTCTTCAACAAAGGGGCTCCGCTGAAAGGGCGCGGACTTCGTGGCAACGGCGTTATGCTGGGCTACGCGCGCTCAGCGGAGTATGACACCTATTTTGCGCGCGCCCTAGACCGACTGTCCCCGGACCGCGCAGTCTATACCGCGATTTTGGGACTCTACCAGGCGAACTCGATCTTCTCGACCTATGAAGCCAGCCCCCAGGTCGATAAGCTGCGGGCAATGCTGCAAAGCGGGCAAATGGACCTGCGCACCTATTTCCTGATATTTGGTCGGACCGGGTTGCGACTTGGTAGGGAAAGCTACAACAAGAAAAGCATCAAGCCCGAAAAGCCCGAAGACTGGCCAGCGACTTGGCTACGTCAAACTCTGGAAGACGGGCCCGGCCTGTCCAGGCGCGCGGCGGAGTTCGTGGGCGCCGATGCCATCTGGCCCCTGGTGGCCGAGAACATCCAGATCGTGGCGGAATACCTGCCGCCAAGCAGTCTGTCGGGCCAGGAAAACGAAGCCGCGCTGAACCTTCTGCGTCTGTTGCCGCGCCTGCCCCAATGGCTGATTCAGCCCGTGCTCTTCGTCGCCATGGGTGAAGCGCGGGGCCCGCGGGTGCTGGCCCGGGAAATGCTGCAGGACGTCCCGGGCATCGATGACACCATCGCTGCTGCGCTGACAGACAAGCGGCAAGCCATACGCGCCAATGCCGCGTCTTTCTTGGCGCAAAGGGGGGCGAAGGACGCGCTACCCGCGCTCAAGAAGCGGCTCAAGACCGAGAAGTCGGAAATGGCCCGGGCGGCTATGATTTCGGCCTTGGCCGAACTGGGCGGCGATACCGATGCCTATCTGGGCAAGAAGGCCCTGATGGATGAGGCCGCCAAGTTGGTGACCAAGCTGCCCAACGCCAAGATCGACTGGCTACACGTGGATCAAGCGCCTGCGTTGAAATGGGCCTCGGGCGGGGCTGTGGACCCGGTCATCGTGGATGCCTGGGCTCGTCTGGCAGTGAAGCTGAAGGATCCGGGCGAAGGGAAGCTTTGGGCGCTCTACTTCGATCAGTTGGACCCAGCGTCAGCGGAAGCGCTGTCTGGCTGGGCGCTGTCGAGCTGGATTGCCTATGACACCTGGCGCAAGCCGCGTGCCGAGTTGGAGGTCGAGGCCACGCAGGAAGCCCAAAACCTGATCGCCAATAGCCCTTATTACAAGAGGTCGAACTATACCGTCGAAACGCTGGCGGCCCAACTCATAGCTTATCGGCTTAGCGATTATCCCCATAGTGGCGCGGACAGCAAAGGGCTGCTTTCGCTGACCCATCGGGCCCCAGCGGTGGTCCAGGCCCGCCAGATCGCAGCCTACCTGAAGGACCATGGCAAGCGCACATCTCAGGCGAAGGCCATGATCGACGTTCTGTTCGCGTCGGCCACGTCCGAGGCCATCCAGGTGCTGGTGGCCACCGCGACGCGCTTCAAACAGCGCAGCGTGCGCGAATATGCGGAAACGCGTGTCGCCGCCTTGGCCGAGTCCAAAGGCTGGACACGCGACCAACTTGCCGACCGTTCCGTGCCCACGGGCGGTTTGGAAGATGGCGGAGTCACGACCCTGGACGTGGGGGAGGAGCGGAAGGCGTATAGCTTACGTCTGGCATCGGACCTGACGCTGAAGCTGTTCAACCCCGATGGCAAAGAGGTCAAATCCCTGCCCGCGGGCAAGGATGACACCACCAAGGACTCGAAGGCTCTGCTGAGCCAGGCCAAGAAGACGGTGAAGACCGTCACCACCCAGCAGTCCAGCCGTCTCTATGAGGCGATGATGGCGCAGCGCAACTGGTCGCTGGAAGATTGGCGCGCCGACCTCAACGATCATCCCATCCTGTCGCGCCTAACCGAACGTGTCGTCTGGCGCGGGCTCGATGGCAAAGGCGCGCCGCTTTGCACCTTCCGGCCCACCCCTGAGGCCGATCTGTTTGATGCCGAGGGCGACGATGCCGACCTGACGGGCGTGGCGATTATCGATGTGGCCCATGCCGCGAACCTGTCTGACGCAGACCGCGCCGCCTGGACCCAGCATCTGGAAGATTTCGAGGTGTTGCCGCTTTTCGCCCAATTCTCCCGCCCGGTGCTGACAGCCGAAGATAGCGACGCCACCAAGATCGTGGATCGCGAGGGCTGGCTGATGGACACGTTCAAGCTGCGCGGGGCCACGTCGAAGCTGGGCTATGATCGTGGCCCAGTGGAAGACGGCGCGGGCTTCAACCTTTATCGCAAGGCATTCCAATCCGCCGACCTGACAGCCGAGATCGAATTCACCGGCAGCTACCTGCCCGAAGAAAACCTGCCCGCCGCCTTGATCGAGATGCGGTTCGTAAAAGGCACCAAGACGACCTATGGCAGCCGCGCATTGAAGCTTTCGGAGGTTCCGGCCCTGCTGTTGTCGGAATGCTGGAACGATTGGCACGAAATCGCAGGGCAAGGCGCTTTCGACCCAGAATGGCGTAAGAAGGGCCTTTATTGATGACCGATGAGACGTTGCGCCGCCCGGCGGAGACGACCTTCGATGACCAACTCCGCGCATTGGCCCAGTCCGATACCGGCCCGCGCCCGGCCGGATGGAAGCTGACCCCGCAGGCGGTCCGACGCTTCATCATCGGCGATGCGGCGCTCAGCATCGCGCCCAAATTCGTGGGCGACGACCCGTTGGTGGATCGCTGCATCGTGTCGCTTATGGGCCGTCAGGGCCTGATGTTGGTCGGGGAGCCGGGAACAGCTAAGTCGCTGTTGTCGGAATTGCTGTCAGCGGCGATTTCGGGGCGTTCCACGGCGGTTGTCCAAGGTTCCGCCGGGATTATCGAGGACCATCTGCGCTATAGCTGGAACTATGCGCTGCTGCTGGCCGAGGGCCCGACGGAACGTGCCATGGTGCCCTCGCCCGTGCTGGGCGCCATGCAGGCTGGTCAGATCGTGCGCATCGAGGAAATTACCCGCTGCGCGCCCGAAGTGCAGGACGTGCTGATTTCGCTCATGTCTGAGAAGACAATCGCCGTGCCGGAACTTGGGCCCGATGCCGAATACCGCGCGCGACCCGGCTTCAACGTGATCGCCACCGCCAACCTACGCGACCGCGGCGTGCATGAGATGTCGTCGGCCCTGAAGCGTCGCTTCAATTTCGAGACGGTTCACCCCATCGCCGATGCCAAGTATGAGGCCGATCTGGTCGCCACACAACTGACCGAGCGGATGGCCGAACACCCCGAGGCCAAGACGCCCGAGGCTGACGTGCTTGACCTGCTGGTCACCGTCTTCCGCGACCTGCGACGGGGCCGTTTGGAAGACGGCACCGCCGTGTCTGCGCCCAAGGCCGTCATGTCCACCGCTGAAAGCGTGAACGTGGCCCATGCCGCCATGCTCGACGCCACCTATCTGGACCGGGGTCCAGTGGCGGGGCGGCACTTGGCGCGGCAATTGCAGGGCGTCGTTTTCAAGGACGACCCCGAAGATGCCCGCAAGTTCCGCGCCTATATCGACATGGTGGCGCGCGACCGGGCCGGGCGGTCGCCCGTCTGGCGGGATTTTTTCAAGGCCGCGCAGGCGGCGCTCGGCCCGTCGGGTGGCTGAGCCTGACCTGCCAGGGCGCGCGGAGGCGGAGGCCGCCCTGTTCGATGGCCGCCACATCTTCGCGCCCATCCGCCATCATTCGCCCGCCTGCGCCTGGATGCTGCGCGCCATGATCCGAGACGTCCGGCCCGAGATCATCTTGATCGAGGCGCCATCGGACCTGGCCCACCACATCCCCATGCTGATCCGGCCTGAAACCGTGCCGCCCGTGGCCGTGGCCAGCCTGGGGCCACTGGCCGAAGGCGCGCGCGAAATCCGCTACATGCCGTTTTCGGTCACCGCGCCGGAATGGATTGCCCTGTGCGAAGGCCACGCGATGGGCGCCGAGTTGCGTTTCATCGACCTGCCCGCCCGCACCCGCACCAACGCCACCCCCGTCTTCGCCCCCGAAACCCCGTTCGACAGCGCCACCTTCATCGCCGCCACCTGCGCCAAGCTGGGCCTGCGCGACGGGTCGGAGCTTTGGGACCATCTGTTCGAGGCGCGGCTGGGCCAGTCCGACTGGCGCCGCTTTTTTGGCGATGTTCATGCCTATTGCAGCGCGCTCCGCGCCTCCACCGCGCCCGAAGTGCTGGCCGCCGACGACACGCTGCCACGCGAAGCCGCAATGCGCCGTCATCTGGGCCAGACCGGCGATGCGCGCACGCTGGTGGTGACCGGCGGCTTCCATACGCCGGCCCTGATTGCCGGCGGCGAAACCGACGTGCCGGAGCCGGGGCCAGAAGTGGAAAGCTATTTGATCGCCTATGGCGAGGACGCGCTTGATGAGCTTTCGGGCTATGCCGCGGGCCTGCGCCACCCCGCTTGGCATGCCCGCGCCTTCCAGGCCGCCGACGACGCAGGCGGCCCGCCCGATTGGGCGGCATTGGCGCAAGACACGATCATGGGCTTCTCCGCCGAGATGACCGCGCAAAACCGCCGTATCGCCTTGCCGCAATTGGTGGAAACGCTGGCCATGGCCCAAGGCGTGGCCCGGTTGCGGGGGCGCGATGCCATCTTGCTGACGGACCTTTTCGACGGGGCGCAAAGTGCTTTGGCTAAGGGCATGGCCGGTCCGGGCGATCCGTATCGGCAGGGGCTAGACACCCATTTGCGCGGCACTGCCCTGGGCCATGTGCCCCGCGACGCGGACCGCCCGCCCATCGTGTCCGATGCGCGGGACAGGGCGGCGCGGGCGCGCATCGACTTGACCGACAGCACGCGAAAGCCCCGCAAGCTCGACATCCGGCGCAAGTCCGCGCATCGGGTGACCTCTCAGTTTTTGCACCAGATGAACTTGCTCGACTGCGAACTGGGCGCCCGAAATGCTGGGCCCGATTTCGTGTCGGGCACCCGCGCCGATTTGCTGTTTGAGGAATGGGACATCGCTTGGTCCCCCTTTGTGGAGGGGCGGTTGATCGACGCCGCGCGCTACGGCGCCTCGGTGCCTGAAGCTGCTGCGAACCGCCTTAGCGTCAAGCGGCAAGCCTTGTTCGAGGCGGGACAGGGCGACCAGATCGCGCCGCTTCTTGACTTGGTGCTGATCGGCCTGCGCGCAGGGCTTGGCCCGGCCTTAGGCGCTTTGGTGCACGACCTGACGGATACGATCGCCACCAGCGGGGACCTTGCAAGCTTGGCTAACCTTGTGCGCCGACTGCAATCGGCCGCCGCACCGGGCGACCCCCTGCACGACCCTGATGCGCCCGATCTGCTGGCGCTTGCGCGCGCCGCCTTTGACCGCGCGGTCTATCTGCTACCCGACCTGACCAGCCTGCCAGAAGAAGACCTGGCCGCCCCCATCGCGGGCCTGCGCATCCTGGCCGGTGTTCTGCGCGGGCCCGAAGCGGACCGCTTCGATGCGACCCGCTTCAACACCACCATGGCTGACCTGGCCGACGCGCCCGACTGCCCGCCGCGGCTGGCGGGCGCCACGACTGGCCTTCTGGTCCGCGCGGGCCTGCGGGACGAGGTTGCCATGGCAAGCATCCTGCGCGGCGCGCTTCTGGCCGTGGGCACCAACCCCACCGACCGGGCCGCCGCGCTGGACGGTATGCTGGCCACCGCGTCCATGCTGCTGTGGCAAAGCGAGACTGTGCTGTACGCCGCCAACACAATCATCGCCGATCTGCCGGAAGACGCCTTCCTGGCGCTTCTACCCGCCCTGTGCCGCAGCCTCACATCGCTCAACCCCCATGAAACCGACCGTCTGGCCCAGGAATTGTCGGCGCTTCTGCAGACCGGGGCGGGCACCCTGACCCGCAGCCATGCCGTGTCGGAGGCAGATTTGGCCCGTGGTCTGGCGCTCGACCAAGCTTTGACGGCGGCGCTTGACGCCGACGGGCTGCTGACATGAGGTCGCCCACGGAACGTTGGCGCCTGATGCTGGGTCGCTATGCCGACCGCCAGATGGGCGGATGCCTTGGGCGCGAGGATGGGCGCCGGGATGCGGCGCTCGATTTCCTGTATGGACGCGAATACCGGGAACGGGGCATCAAACCGGCGAAGTCCCCGCGCGGCGCCAGCCTCGACAAGACGCAGATCCGCGCGCTCGACTGGCTGGCTGAGGCCGAAAGACTATTCCCCGACCGCGTCTTTGAAGCTTTGCGCCAGGACGCACTGGACCGGTACGGCATGTCTGATCTGCTGAAAGATCCGAAAGTGCTGGCGGATCTGGACCCGTCCCCCGGCACCCTGCGCACCCTGCTCAGCTTCCAAAACCGCGCGGATCCGCAGCTTCAGACGGAAATCCGGCGCATCGCGCAAAAGGTCATCGACGAGATCTTGCAAAAGCTGCGCACCGAAGTGCTGCGCGCCCTGACTGGACGGCGCAATCGGCACATGCGTTCACCGCTGCCGTCCTCGGCCAATTTCGATGCGCGTGCCACCATTCGCGCCAACCTCGCCAACTGGGATGCGGAGCGGCAGCGCATCCTGGCCGACCGGCTGCATTTCCACGCCCGTCAGAAGCGGCACCTGGATTGGACGATCATTCTGTGCGTGGACCAGTCGGGTTCTATGACGGACAGCTTGATCTTTTCGGCGCTCATGGCCGCCGTGTTAACCGGCCTGCCGGGCATTCGGGTGAAGATGGTGCTGTTCGACACCAGCGTGGTGGATGTGACGGACCAATTGGACGACCCGCTATCGCTGCTGCTGTCGGCGCAACTGGGGGGCGGGACGGATATCGGGAAAGCTGTCAGCTATTGTGAAACGCTGCTGGAGCAGCCCAGCCGCACCGTCCTCGCCGTGGTCTCGGATTTCTACGAAGGGGCGGGCCCCAGGCGCTTGCTGGCCGCGGTGGCGCGGTTGCAGGCGGCGCGTGTTCGGATGCTGGGCATCGCCGCGCTGGACGATACGGGCCGCGCCGATTTCGACCGCCAGATGGCACAGCAATTGGCCGACCAGGGCATGAACGTCGCCGCTCAGTCACCCCACAGCTTCGCCGATTGGCTGGCGGGCGTGCTTGCATGAGCGCACTGAAGGATATGCTGACCGCCTGGGATGAAGCGGCGCTAATCGGCCTGGCCTCCAAGGGGGTGGTGGTGCGCGCGGGCAAGGACGCCGCAAAGGTGGAAACCCTGTCGATCGCCGATGATCGGGCCGAACTGAAGGTCCTGGCCGAGACTGTCACGCTCATCGCGCCCGACCCGCGCACGGCGCGCTGCACCTGCCCCGCCACGGGCCCCTGCCGCCATATCATAGCGGCCATCCTATCGTTGCGGGACGGTGCGGCGCCTGCGCCCGTGGCGATAGGCCCCGATATTGGGGCGCTGTCCTTCGACGACATCCAGGCCTTTGCCCGGGCCGATTGGCCTGCCGCCCTGGCCTTGGCCGACAGTCCGGCAGAGGCATCGGGCGACGGCACGCGCAACGTTACCTTTCCGGAGACCGGGGACAGCGTCACATTCGCCGCAGGCCAACCCCTCGCGTCCGCCATCCACAAGGGCCGTGCCGCAGGTCGGGCGCGGCGGGCCATCGCCGCGGCGGCCCTTGTCTTGGCACGGGAAGCGGGTCGCGACCTGCCGGAAGCCGTGGTGGCTGAGGTCACGCGTCCCCGCGTCGACCCCACCACCCTGGACCGCGCCCAGGCCGTGTTGGAGACGGCGGCGCAATCGCTGGCCGCGGGCACCTTGCAGCAGGCCGCGGACAGGCTCTTCACCCTCGCCATTTCCACCAGGGCAGAGGCGGTGCCCCGCCTGGCTGCTGAGTTGCGCGGCCTCTCCAAGCGCTTCGACGAAGACCGGCTGCGCCGCGCAGATGACACGCCCGAAGGTCTGTTCCTGGCCCTGGGCCGCACCTATGCCTTGACCCGCGCCCTGCGCTTGGCACCCGATGATCCGGCGCTCATGGGGGTCCTGGCGCGCAGCTTCGCGCCATCTGGTCACCGCGATCTCGTGTTTCTGGGGGGCGAGCATTGGACCACGCCATCCGGTGCAAGGGGGCTTACGCTGGCCTTCGTGGATGAAACGTCTGGCACCATCCACCGCGCGACCGAGGCGCGTTCTGCGGGAACTGATCTGACCTTCAGCGGCCGACAGGCGTGGTATCGACCCCTTTGGCATGCCGGTAAGCCTTCGCAGCTTGGTGGCAAACGGCTTCATCTTGCAGATGCGAAAATTGCACCAGATGGCGGGCTCGGCCTGAGCCAGATGGCGCAGGCTAAGGGCGCGGTGGCTGCGCCCACCGACCATGCGGTGACCGATTGGTCGGCCCTGCCGAATGCCATCGACGCGCAGCTTGGCATCGGGCTCCGCCGCCGCCCGGGCGAAGCTTTGTTGCTGGTGGCGCCGGACCGCGTGATTCCGCCCGACTTCGACGCCTACGACCAGGTTTGGAACTGGCCCTTTCTGGATGATGGGGGCGGTGCGTTGCCGCTGCGCTTGCCGGACAACATGATTACCTCGCCCGAGCGATTGGAGACGATGCGCCCCAAGCTTGCGCTGGCCGCGTTTCGGCCATCGGGCGCCGGGCGGCTGATTTCGGTCTGGCTGGCGGGTGAGGCGGCACCGCGCAGCCTGTTGTTCGACGGCTTGCCGGTGCCCACGGGTTTTGCCAAGACCGTGGCCAAGCTGCGCAACCGTCTGCCCCGGCGCAGCATGACGGCGCCCCCGCCCGACCCGGTGCGCTTGCTGATGGATCGCGCCGCTGAGACCGCCTTGCAAGGGCTGGCCCGGCCCACGCCGAGCGAAGCATTGGCGGGTGATGCGCAGGCCCTTGGCCTGGCGCGGATTGCCGAAGGTCTGGCTGCGCTGGACGGTGGTGCGCGCCCGGCCCTGGAGTTGGCCTGGCGCCTCGCCTTGGCGCAGGAGGTAGCCTGAGACGCTGTTGGCAAGCGGTTCTCGGAATGCTGACGTCGCAGGCTTCAGACACTGCCGCAGGCCGCCCGTTTCACCCCGTCTGGAACAAGCGCTCATCCTCCGGGTTCAGCACGCGCACGCCCGTCTGTTGGTGTCTTTCCGGCTGACAGGTCACAACGGTCAGATCGTTGGTCAACGCGGTGGCCGACACCATCAGCCCCGATGAGGCATGGCCCAATCGCGCGGTCAGATCGCCCCAAATCGCGGCTTCGGCGCGGCCGAAGGGCAAGATACGTGACGCATAGGCGCGCATAAGCACCCCAAGCCAGGCATCGAAATCTTCGGCCAAATCGGCGTCCCTACCCTGGTGCAATGCCACGGCACGGGACAATTCTCCGATGGTGATGCTGCTGAGCCAGATGTCGCGGTCGGCGACGCCGTCGATCCAGGCAGACAGGCCAGGCGCCATGCCGGGCTGTCCCATCCGCGACAGCGCGTCCGTGTCCAGTAGATACATGGTCAGAGGGGCGTCGCGCGCGGGGCGATCTCAACCTCGGTTGGACGGGTTCTGCCACGGGTGGGGATGGCGGCCAGATGTCCGCGCAGGCCCGCGGCGCGCGAAGCGTCCAGCACGCGTGCCCATTCATCGGCTGCCACGATGACAACGGCGGGTTGCCCCCTGCGCGAGACCGCTTGCGGCGTGCCCGCCATGGCGGCATCGACTACGGCGCTGAACTTCGCCTTAGCGTCTTGTAGCGTCCACATGGCTTCCTCCCTGCCCAGTGACACGATCAGGTTGGCGGCAGGTCCCGGTCGATGCAAGGATGGCGGAAAGGAGCTGTCATCCGATACGTTTTCCGCTCATGGCGCCCCGTCCGAAAGGCGCGCGGTCACGCCCGCCGCCGCGATGCTGGTGCCGCGGATGCGTTGGTGCCCGCCCGCCCGCGGCCCCGCCGTGACCAGGCCCGCGCGATTCCGGCTCCGGTCCCCTGGCGCCAGTTCATCCCCGTCCGCGGCGGCGCGCGCTGCGTCGCGGCCTGAATAGGGTGCCATGGCGCCGCCCGCATCGGTCGCGCCCACGCGCACCTGTTCGTGGCCACAGGCAAAGGCGTTGACCGTCCGGCCGCGGCGCACAGGCCCCACATCGCCGTCCCGCAGTGGATGGCCGATTGGATCGGTTCGAACATAGCTATGGTGGATCAGCTTGGATTGGCGCCCGAAAGACGGCAGAGCCCGCCCGGAATCGTCGCGTTGAACGGCGATTTCAGCGGGTTGATCCGTTGCCTCCAGCATCACGTCCCAAAGGCCGGGCCGCCCCGCGATTTCGGGTGCGCCGCGGCCATCGGTGGGCGGAACGGCCAGGGTCAGCACCAGCACGTGCCCCACGGCCCCACGGACCCGCGCGGCGTAAAGCCTGCCCAGATGGCGGTCGCCATCCATCAGATCGCGGGACTGTCCCGGTGCGGGCAGGGGCGTCGCCTGCGGCGCGCCGCCGGGCGGCGTCAGGATAAGCCGCGCACGGTCTGGCTGCGGATGCGGCAGGCGAATGTCCAGATAGCTGGGCGTGGCATCCTGCGGCGGAATGCGCCAGCCGACGCTCTGGCCCGGCTCCAGAATGCCGCCTGTGCGTGATTGCAGATGGTTGCCCATGGGCACGACGAAACGGACAGGGCCAAGCCCCATACCTTCAGCCCCAAGGGTCACGGCATCTTGGAAGCGATCCACATGGCCGCTGCCATCGCGCGCGCCAGCGGTGACGCCGAAAGACAGGTTCACCGTGACCGGCAGGGGGCGGCCGATGGTGCGGCTGAGCATCTGCGCCCGGCGCAGAACGAAGAGCGTCCCCAGAAGCACGAACCATGGCGCCAGCGTGCCCGACGTGTCGCGCACCACATCGTCGGGCAGGCCCACCGCGATAAGCGGGCGGCCCTCGGCCGCAGGGCTGTCAGGTGCCGCACCCGCGGCGATGTCTGCGATGGCGGCGCCGTGGGTCGCGGACCGGGCGAGCGACATGCGCCGCGTGCGTGCGGCCGAAACCGCGCCCGCCGCCCGGTAAAGCGCGTCTTCATCCACACCCCAAGCCGAACGGTGGCGCGCGCGCAGCGTCGTGATTGCTGGGCCGCGCAGTTCCGTCCCGAAAGGCAGGTCTCCGCCCGATGCCAGCGCTACGTCATCGGGGTCGAGCCCGTCCATCATCCAGATGGCGGCAGTGCGGGCATTGCCGACGGCGTCGGTCAGGCGCGGATGGGCGAAGGGGATGGCGTGGTCGATCACGCCAATCACGTGCCGCGTGCCAGCCGCGTCGTCGAGAAGATGGGCGCCATCTTCGGGGCCCGGTATCTTTCGCCACAGGGCATCGAGGCCCCCTAGCCCTTCCGGGATGCCATCCGATACGCGCGAGAATAGGCCTGCGATTTCTTCAGCGATCATGACGTCACCTCTCGTGCCCTGGAGGTCAATTCCAGCTCAGGGGATGGGCCGTCTTCCAACGCGGCAGCGGTTGCCTGGGCGGCCAGGGCCGCAGGCGCGATTGCGGGGGCCGCGCCGCGTTCGGCGAGCCATTGGCGGTAATCCGCCTGCGGCAGGCCCGGCACCTGCGGGGCGGGGCCATCGACCCAGCGGACACTCATGCCGGCCACTCCGCCTGGGCGGCCTGCCAGAGCCATGTCCACCCGTCAGAGGCCTGGCCGGGCCCCACATTGCCCGTGGTTTGCGGCAGAATTGCCTCGAAGGCGGCAGCATGGAAGTCGCGGGGCTGTTCGGCTGTGCCTTCGTGATAGGTGTCGCCGTCCAGCGCCCGACCGGGTGCTGTCCCGCCGGTGGGCAAGGCGGCCAAGTGGTCGGCAAGGGCCTGGCCAAGTACCGCGCCCGCTGCGCTGTCCAGCGGATAATGCACGCCGGCCACCGTGCGATTGATGGCGATGCGCGCGGCGATCCGCGTCAAGTGACCGCGCAGTTCGGCATTGGCGCCGGTCAGGTGCGCCAGCAGGGCCGCCATGGTGAAGGCCTGCGTGGCGTGGCCCGAAGGGAAGCTGCCATGGGTAGGGGTCGAAATCACCGGCATGATGCGGTCCGACAGGGTCACCGGGCGCGGGATACCGAGGGCCAGTTTCAGACGGTGGCCCACATGGCCCGCGAGCCCGAGGGCGAGGTCCAGCGCCTCTAGTGTGCGGGGGCACCGGGCCGGGTCCAAGAACAGCGCCTGGGCGAAGAAGGGCGAAATGCGGGTCAGTTGCACTTGGATTTCAGCCATCCGGTCGGCGCGCAACTCTGCGTGGGCGGCGACCAGTTCCGCCGCGCCCGCCAGAACCGGGCTGGATGGCGGGTGCAGCGTCACCAGCGCGCCCATGCCCCTGACATGAAGAGCGTGGCCATGCCCGGCGGCTTCAACGCTGAGGCCCCCGATCAGGTCGAAAAGGATCGCGTCCCGCCGATGGCGCGCCGCCAGTAGCTCCAGGCGCCGATCCATGGGCAGCGGCTCGGGCGGCATTGGGGCGGCCACCGCCAATCCGTCTCCAATGGTTGCATCGGCTGCGCGATTCAGCGCGGCGGCCAGCAATGTGTCTGGGCCGCTGCGGCGGAACGCGGCGCTTTCGGCATTTTCCGCATTCTCGGCGTTTTCAGCATTTTCCGCGTTTTCTGCGTTCAGCAGTGACATGTCGACTATCCCCTCGGCGTAGCTTACCTTCACGTCAGGTTACCTAAGGAACGAGACAGGGAAACCCCCGATGGCCGCCGCTGGGGAGATCGCAGCCATCCTGACATTGTCCGGCGCGGTGCGTTTGACGGATATGGATGGAACGGACCGCACCCCGCGTCTGGCCAAGGCGCGCGCGATTTTGCTGTGCCTTGCCCTGTCGCCCGGTGGCCGGATGGAGCGGCCCGCCTTGCGTCGAATGCTTTGGGAAGGGCGCCCTTCGGAACAGCAATCGGCCAGTCTGCGCCAAGCGCTTAGTGCGCTTCGCACCGCCATGGGCCCCCTGCGCGATCTGTTGGACGGCGCCTCGGGTTGGGTGCGGCTTGACCTGAACCGGGTGGAGCTGCGGGGCCGCGATGCGGGCGACATGCTGGCCGCCGACTTGGACCCGCATGAGCCGAGTTTTCGGGCGTGGCTCGCCCTACGGCGCGGCCCTGTGCAACCTGCGTCAATATCGGGCTCCTCGGCCACGACTGGGCATGGGGCCGACCCCTGCGCGGTCTTGCTTGATACCGGCGAAGATGCCGTGCTGCGGCTATTGGGCGAAACGGCCTATGAACGCGCCGCTCAGCTTGTCCCATTGCGCCGGGCGGGCCTGGTCGAGGCGCCCGATCTGCTGCTAGAACTCCGCGATGCAAGCGGCATGGTCGCGGCTCGTCTGATTGACGCCGAGGGGGCAACGCTGGGGTCGGCGGCCCTGGCCATCGGCGGCTCCCCCACCGCGTTGGAACAGGGCGCGGCGCGTCTGGCGGCTATGGTGGCCTCGGCCCCGGCATTGGGGCTGGCGGATGTCTTGTCCCACGATCCTACGCGTCTGGATGCGGCTGACGCGCGCTTGGCTGGCCTGGGCGACATGCCTGCGGCCCTGTCGCTGCGCGCCTTCATCCGCAATACGCGGCTGATGGAGCGGGTCGCGGGCCCTGACACGTTGGCCGAGGCGCGGGAGATGTCGCTCCGCGCCATGGAAGCGGCGCCGGAAAGTGGGCCAACGGCTGCCATTGCGGCGCTGTTGGCCTTGCGCGCGGGTCGCGGCGGCAGCGCGCAGGTCCTGATGCGGCAGGCCCGGCTGCTGGACCCGGCGGGCGCATTGGTGCGGCGGGTCGAAGCGGCGGTGTCGCTGGCCTCGGGCGACGATACGCGCGCCCATCGCGCCGCCCATGCCGCGCGGCGGCTGGGGTTGGGCCACCTGTCGCCCGCAAGCTGGACAATCATGTGCGCAGGCGCCGCAGCCGCCCGCGGTAACCTGCACGAAGCCCGCGACTGGGCCGAGGCGGCCCATGACATGGCGCCGTCCTATCGCCCGCCTTTGCGCTTTCTCGCCGTGCTGGAATCGGCCCTGGGACGGCTCCAGGCCGCGGAAGAGGCCATGGCCGCTTTGCGCCGCTTGGAACCGGACGTGACCCCCGGCCTGATCCGGTCACCGGACTATCCGGTGGGGACGCTGCGCAGGGCCGGATTGCTGGATGCGCTGCCGTCATCTTCGGGCCCAAGCCTCAAGAATTCACGCCGTTTCACGCTTTGTTAACTCTCACCACCGCGCTTCACTGACGCAAGGTCAAGGGGCGGGCCGCGATGGCCGTGTCGACCCCCCGGATGTGCGATGCACGCAAGGGCTAGCCCACCCAGGCGACTGCCCGGAAAGGGCCGGGACTGCGATGCTGCCCCGTATCAGGCCGAGATGCCGTGCCGTCGTGGCGCGGCCCAGACGGGAGTTTGAGATATGCGAGATTTCATGGACGATGAGTTGGACGGCTATGACGCGTTCGACGGTTTTGACGAAGAGGGATTTGACGAAGAAGACGACTTCGATTCCGAAGAATACGGGTTGGATGACGAAAGCGACTTCGAGGGTTTTGACGAAGAAGGCGACTTCGAAGAACTCGAACTGATGGACGGGATCGACGAGTTCCGCTTCCTCAAGCGGGCATGGGGCAAGATCAAGAAGGGCGCGCGAAAGCTTGCCCCCGTCGCCAAGATGCTGGCGCCCCTGGCTGGGAAGGCCATTGGCATGGCCCTGGGCGGCCCGGCTGGTGCGGCCATCGGCGGCAAGTTGGGTGGTTTTGTCCGAAACCTCGAAGACGAATATGACGGCTTCGACGAATTTGACGGCGAAGACAGTGAAGATGAGATGAACGCCACCGATGCGTTCCACATCGACGGGCTGGATGAAGAAACAGCCGAGCATATGGCCCATGTCGCCTCCAAGACGCGCAAGCCGGCTGAGGCGGGTGCACTTGCAGCGGCCTCGGCGGCGACGCTGGCGGCGAAGGCCCCGGCTAAGGTGAAGGCAATCGTGCCGGTGGTCAGCACGGCATCTTCAAACTTGGCCCAGGTCATGAGCAAGTCGCCCAAGACCGCACCGCTCAAGAAGATCATCCCCGAGGTCCAGAAGAAGACACTTCAGGCCATGGCCAAGAAGGGTGCCAAGGGGAAGAAGGTCGATGAAAAGACCACCATCCGGGTGATGAAGAAGCAGGCCGACAAGGTCCTGAAGTCGCCCAAGAAGCTGGCGAAGGCCCTGGCCCGCAATGAGGTCAAGCGCCGGGCGCTGAACAAGAAGGCCGTCATGGGCGCAGAGCGCTACGCGGACTTCTGAGCGGGAACGGTCCGGCGCGCTCTCTCCCCGAGCTGTGTCCTCCCCGAAGCGCCGGACCGCGCCCCTTTCTTTGACACCCAGGACGAGGAGACCCGAGATGGACGGTCTTGAGATGGAACTGGACGGCTTCGAGATGGATGATTTCGACGGTCTGGATGAGTTTGATGGCTTTGACGAACTTGATGATTTTGATGACGAAGACTTCGAAGATGAATGGCTGTCGGATGTGGCGTCGGGCCTGGCATCGGCGGCGGATTGGGGCTGGCGGCGCTATGGCAAGAAATACGCCACCAAGCGCTGGGGCTCTGGCGAAGGTGACAGCCGCAAGCTGAAGGGAAACAAGGCCGTCGTGGCCAATATCCTGGGTGATGTGCTGGGATCCCTGTCGAAGCATTCCGCCAACCTGTCGGGTTTCGATGCCGATGCGTTCGAAGACGAATTCGACGCCGAACAGATCGAGCGGATGGAGGCCATCGCCGAAGATGCCATGGCGCCCGGTGCCGGCACCGACGACGCAACCATGGCCGCCGATGAGATGACATCGACCGCCTTTGGCACGGCCCGTGGATCACGTGCGATGCGACCCATTCTGTTGGCCCTGCGGGCTGAGGCGCGGCGCATCATGGTGATGGCCCGGCGCAATCCGCGCCTGCGGATTTACGCACGGCTCGCACCGTTGGCCTTGCGCCGTGTGGCGGTTGCCCTGACGCGCCTGGCCACACGCGGGCGCCGGATCCACCCCAACCAAGCGCGCGCGATCTTCCGCAGCGTGCTGTCGCGCATGTACCGCCACCGCGCCATGCGCAGCGCAGCCTTGCGCCGGTCGCGAGCGGCGGCGCGGCGCTACCGTGGTCGCACCGGTGCGCGGCGCCGGTCCATGCGCGGGTCGTCCCATGGCTATGGCGCGCACAGTCGTCGCCGCAGCCGTTCGCGGCGCGGCTGGTGAGGGCGGGGCGGTGTCCGACCAGACCCCCTTCCTGCTGGCACCGGATGCCGCCCGCCCCCAGACCGGGGGCGATGCGGCCCCCGGGAAGGCTGCGTCGGATGCGCGTGACGTGGCCCGCCGTTGGGTGCGCGCCCAGGGCGTAAACGCTCAGCGGCACCTGGCCCGCCTGCGACCCTTCCAGCGCGATTGGTTCGGCGAAGGCTTGGCCCGCCCGCGCGAGGCGCAAATCCAAGCGGCCAACGCGCTGATCGCCAAGGTCCGCGCCCGCCAGGAAGCCCGCATTGCCCGCCTCAAGCGTGTGGCGGCGGCGGCCTCCAAAACCCCCAGCACGGCGCGGCTGTCTGCTTTCGCCCGTGCCAAGGATGACGCGGTGCGCGGCACCCGTCAGACGGAAGGCGTCTGGCACTTCTACGATAGCCTTTTCGCGCAGCGCAAAGGTGTCTTCGCCAATGAATTGGCGGCCATGGATCGCATCGCGCTCGATTGCTACCAGGCCTGTTACATGGGGCTGGGCCGGGCGCGGTCGCTGCCCACGCCACCGCCCTTCGCCTATCACGAACCCTCATCCGGGCCCGCCACCTGGCGCCGTGGCGTTGAGGTCCCGAAGCTCGCCCGCGCGGCCAACCCCTTTCCGCTTGTGCGCCTCCCCTTCCATCGGATCACCAATCCCTGGTCGCTAGGCGCCGTGCCCCATGAGGTGGGCCATAACATCCATGCCGATCTCGGCCTTTGGAAGGTGACGCCCCGGCTGATTGCCACGCGTCTGCGTAAGATGGGTTATGGCGGGCAAGCTGTCGCCACCTGGGCCCGCTGGCACAAGGAAATCTATGCCGATCTGATCGGCGTCCTGTTGATCGGGCCCGCTTATGTGGAAAGCCTGATGGATGTGGTCGGCAAGGCCCCCGCGCGCGTGGCCAATTACCGCGCCGAAGGCGTCCACCCAGTGTCTTACCTGCGGCCCTATATCTCCACCGCGCTGATGCGGCGGATCGACTTCGGCGCCGAGGCGCGGGCCTTCGATGCGGGCTGGCGCAGCATCTATGGCGACGATGTGCGCCGCCGTCTGCCCGCCCATCTGCGCAAGGGGTTTTCCAAGGCTAGTGAGGCGGTGGTCGAAGAACTCTGCCTGCGGCCCATGGCGGCCTATGGCAATCGCCGCCTGACCGATGTGGTATCGTTCCGCCCGCAGGATCAGGCCACCGTGCGCGAAGCCGCTGAGCGGATGGCACGGGGCACCAATCCCGGCATCGCGCCCGCGCGGTTTCTCATTTCAGCCGCGCGCAACGCGCTCGACCGGCGTCTGGCGCCGCCCGAGACGATTGCGCGCAATTTTTACACCACCCTGACCGGGAGCTGACGAATGCCAGACATGCCCGACATTGACCTGACAGAGCTACGGGACGCGGCCCGCGTTACCCTTGCCGCACTGGAGAGCTATGAAGACGCGCGCCGCCAGGTGCTGGGCCATGTGCCAGCCGAGAACGGTTTGACGGACCGCTACCTGTTCGATGCCCTGGCCCGGCCCGATGCCGAAACCGACCTGCCCGCCCGCCGCATCGCCTATCTGGCGAAGATGAACCCCGACGGCCCGCTGACGCCCACGCGGCTCAAGGCCATTGGCGACCGGGCCGAGGCGGTGGCGATCCTGTCGGAGATTTTCGAAGGCGCCCATGCCGAGAAGGTGGCCGAAGGCATCGACGAGGAAATCCACCGCGACCGGTTGCCTGCGGGCCTGTTGGGGCGGTTGGGCGACGTCATTCAGCGGGCCCATAACGCGGTTCAGACGCTGCGGCGGACCCACACGGCTATTCTACGACGGATCGACGCGGCAGGCGGCAACGCTCCGCCATCCCCCCCTGAAACAAAGCGATTTGAGACGAAGAAGGAGAGCGAGATGGCCCATATTGCGAAAGAACAGCACGACGACCCGGTTCTGGGCGGTGCGTCGCTGGTGGACGCGGTGTCGCGTCTTCAAGGCGGCGGTGGCGCGCCTGGCGTGATCGCCGCCGAGGCGGGGGCAGGGTCCTTCGACCGGATGCTGGCGCAGCGCATCGGCACCGTGTTGGGCGTGCCGGACATGAACGGCGATGCGGCCCGCTCGCAACCCGCGGGCGAGCTTCTGGAGAAGCTGCAAAACGGCCTGAGCCGCTCCGTCACCCGCGGCGAAGACCGGGGTGAGACGCGCTTTCGCTTCGACCCGGTTCGCGCCCGCAGCGATATCGGGCTGTCCGGGACCGGGGCCCAGGGCGCCCAGGCCATCGTGGCCCAAACCGTCCGCAACCTGCGGGAGCCGTTCCGCAGCGCGCTCCATTCCATCGGGTCGGAACGCTACCGCGACGATTGGCAGGAAGGCGATGACCTGCGCGACGCTGCCATGCGTGGCTTTGACCAACTCATCAACGAGGCGTCCGCCCCCACCGGCCCCTTCGGCCCACATGTGGACGTCATCGCCCGCCAGATCGCCTTCGACACGCTGGAATTGGCAGTGCTTGGCGATGTGATCGAGCGGGATTGCCTGCGCGAGCTGCGTCTCGACGATAGCGATATGGACGACGATCTGGAGCCAGGTGACGGCAACAACCCCGATTGGATCTTCTGGCAAGACGTCCTGACCCGGGGCGAGCAAGAGGCCGTGGACCGTCTTGTCCTGCCCGCAGGCAGCCAGGCCGAAATCGCCACCCGCGACCCCGATCTGGCGTTCCTGGCGCCCGAAGCCAATGAGGCCGCCTTGGTCGCCGCCCTGGGCCATCTGCGCTCTGCCTATAGGCTTTTGTCGCGCGACAGCGGGGCTGGTGCCATCCTGGGTCGCATCCGGGTGCGCAACGATGCCATGGCCACGTTGGCCTCATCCCTGCCCATGGTGCTGTCGGCGTCGGGCCTGTCCACCGCCGATCAGGCGGCGATCTATCTGGGCGACGGCACCCGCGCCATCGACCTGGGCCGTCTGCTGGCCTGGATCGAGGACACCGCGCTGGAAGACCGCGCCACCCTGACGCGGCCCGATCTGAACCGCAGCGATTTGCGCCGCATCCAGCGGGTGCGTCAGACCCAGATGCGAGAGGTCAACAAGCTGCAAGATGTCGAATTGCCCGGCATTCCCGGCAACCCCTACGGCGCCGGGCGCCGGGAACTCGCGGAATTGGCCGCGCTGGCCCAGGGCATCTTTGCCGATCTGACCGAATTGCTGAGCGGGATGCGTCCCGACGACGACACCCTGATTGCCGACCGCTGATCGCGGCCCGACCATTTGATAGAAAGGACCGATCCCATGTCCGATGATTTCACCACCCTTGGCGATGTGGAGACCCTGCTGGGCCAACTGGCTGCCACGAAGGAAAGCTTTGTCGCCGATGCCCGTGCGGCGCTCTTGAAGGACCCCAAGCTGGCCGAAGTGCTCAACCAACGGTTCCGCGATTTGGCCAGTTTGGCCGAGGATGCGGCGCTTGATGGCGAACAGCCCTCCGACCATGGGCTGGCGGCCCTGATCGGCATCGGCGAAGACCCACCCGAGGGCATCGACGGCACCCGCTATGTGCCTTCGGCGCCCAGCTATGACGACCAGGTCAGCCGCGAACGGCTGATGGCCATCGCCGACCTCTACTACCTGTTCCAGATGGAGCAATCGGGCGTGTTTCGCGCCGTGCTCAAGTTGCAGGAATTGTTCCGCGCCGGCGTTGTACGCCTGTCGGACGGCGAAGGCGCCATGCGGCTTTTCCGCTTCGACCGCCATTCCACCCTGCGCTACACGCTCAAGGAACGCCGCGCGGCCTATTCCAAGGTCTTCGGCTACACGGGCGCCACGCCGCCCAAGGGCGCCAAGGCCAATGCCGTGTTCCACCGTCTGTTCACCGGGTTCAACCTGCAAGTCAGCCGGTTCTTCCAAGACAAGCGCGTCAGCGATGTCATCCGCGCGGATGGCTCGCGCGAAGGGTTCGGATCGATGGCCGTGGTCCGGCGCGCGGGGCTCGACCTGCGGTCGAACCTGCGGCATGTCAGCTACGGCCACGTGGCCGTCATGCGCACCGAAATCAGCCAATTGCTGGAAGCGGCCTTCGCGATCTTGGCGGCGGACGATGTGCGCAACCTCTTCGGCTCGCCCACGCCGTGGGACACGTTGGAGGAAATCCAGTCCCGCTATCTGGAAGAAACGCCCGTCGCCTCGCAACGCTCGCGCATGGCCACGGCTGGCCGCGACGTGCTGCGCTGGCTGTCGGAGCCGTATCTTCTGACCCAGGTCCGCGTCGATTTCGAAACCTACCTCGAAGACATCGTGGACCAGTCGGACGACTGGCTCACCAGTGCGGAATCGCTGGGCTTGCAGAAGGGCGCGGCCACGCGCGGTCGCGGCGGGCACAACGTTATCCCGCTTCGGGCCGGGCGGCGGCGCGCCTGACGCGCCGTACCCGACCACCTTACGTGAAACACATTTTTCAAAATTTCCATTACCTTAACAGGAGGTGAGACCATGCAAACCGCTTTCATTCCAAGCGAAGCACAACCCCTTCCCGAAGCCGCGCCATCGCCGCTGAGCCCGCGGGAAACCGAAATCGCCCGGATGGTGACCCGTGGCCTGACCAACAAGGAAATCGCCCAAGTGCTGGATATCAGCCCCTGGACCGTCTCGGCCCATCTGCGGCGGGTCTATACCAAGCTGGGCATCTGCCGCCGGGGCGCCATGTCCCATGCGCTGGCGGAGTTGTCGTGACAGTCCGGCGCAGTTGAAGCCGCTGGGCAAAGCACTCTAATTGTCGAGGGCGGGGCTGACCCCCGCCTTCAGCGACCGGAGGGCCCATGGCCGTCAACACCACGCCGATATCGGCGGGCCAAGCCCTTGCCGCCCTTCGTGCGGGGCATTCCGCGCAGGCGGCAGGCGTGATGACGGCCTCCTGGATGCTCCATGGCAGACCGGGCATCGGGAAGACGGAAATCGTTCAGCAATTGGCGGATGACACGGGCAGCAAGCTCTTCGATCTGCGCCTCACGACGATCGAGCCGCAGGACTTGCGCGGCTTGCCCTTCTACGACCACGACACCAAGCGCACCGTCTGGTACCCGCCCGAAGACCTGCCCGGCGCCGATACCCCTGCCATTCTGTTCCTCGATGAGTTGACCGCTGCCGCGCCGACGCTGCAACCCACCGTCTACGGCCTGCTGCAAGAACGCCGCGTGGGCGGCTATGTCCTGCCCGACAGCACGTTCATCGTGGCGGCGGGCAACGCCGTAGAAGACGGCGCCGTCGCCTATGAGATGGGCACCGCCCTGTCGGATCGGCTGGTGCATCTGTCGTTGCGGGCCGAGGCACAGGATTGGCTGACTGGCTACGCCGTGCCCCGGGGCGTCCACCCCGCCGTGGCCGCCTTCATCCGCACCCGGCCCGACCTGCTCGACACGACGGAAGACGCTTTGCGCCAGGGCGCGACCATCGCCTGCACGCCGCGATCCTGGGTGCGCGTCTCAACCATTCTGGGCGCCGTCACCGACCGCGCCACCCGCGATGTGCTGATCGCGGGCACCTTGGGCGAAGGCCCCGCGGCGGAGTTGATCCTGGTCGTCGATGACATCGCCGCCACCGTCGAGGCAACCGCTATGCTGGACGCCAAACCGGCGGACCGGATCAAGATGTATCCCGCCAGCCTGCACGGCCTGACGGCGCTGGTCTACGCGCTGATTTCCCTGGCCGACCGCGACACGCTGCCCGCCGCCATCGAGGTCATGGCCGGCATCCGCCATCTGGCCCACGACCGCACCGACGGCGCCTTCGCCGCGCTGCCCTTGGGCGAATTGACGACCTATGGATTCGAGTTGCTCATCGACAAGGCGCTGGGCGCTGGTCTGCAAGAAGCCTTCCGCGACTCACCCGCCTATGCCGCCTATGCCCAGGAAAGGACGCAGGCCGCCCAATGAAAGGCGCGCGCCATTCCGAGCGGGCGCGCGCTGCGCTTCAGGATCTGGCCGAAACCGACCCGGCCATTGCGGCGCTATCGCTTTGGTGCCAGCACCGCGACGGGACCCAGACGCGCACCCAAGGCACCACCATTACTTACGGCCCCGATTTCGCCGCGCTGCCCGCCCACGAGCAACGGGGCTTGGCCGCTCATCACATCTTGCACGTCGCCTTCCGCCACTCGGCCCGTTCGGGGGAATTGCAGGCGCGCCTCGGCGACGGCTTCTCGGCGGAGCGCTACAACATGGCCGCCGACGCCGTTGTGAACGAAGCGCTTTTGCTGGCCGATTATGCGCTGCCCCGTCCGGCGGTGACGTTGACGGGGCTTCTGGAGGGCAAAACCGGCGACGCCGTCGCGGCACCGGTGGCTTTGGCGGAGTGGGATGTGGACCGGCTTTACCACGCGTTGGGGGCGCCCAGCGATGACAATGGTCCCGCGGGCAATGCTTCTGACCCTGGCGCCGCGCGCCGCTTCGTGCCCGATCTGGACGCGGAAGACGGGCCATCGGGCGGCGACGATAGCGGCCAAGACGCCGCGCGCTGGCGCCAGCACGTGGCGCGCGCGCTGGATGCCGGGCGGCGCGCGGGGCGCGGGTTGGGCCGCATCGGCCACCGCATCGCCGATGTCCCCGAACCGCGCACGCCTTGGGAAGTGGTCCTGCGCCGCCTGCTGACCCAGGCCACCATGCCCCAGCCGCGCCCCAGCCCCGCGCGCCCGTCCCGCCGCTGGATCGCGGGCGCCGCACAGGCCACCCGCGCGGGCACCGCCCAACCAGGGTTCGAGCCGGGCCGCCGCCCGCTGTCGGACGTGCCGCGCATCGCCTTGGGCCTGGATGCGTCCGGCAGCATCGACGACGCGCGCTTGGCCCTTTTCTGGGGCGAAGTGACCGGCATCGCCCGGCGCCTGCGGGCGGAACTGCACCTGATGGTCTTCGACGACGCCATCCGCCATCGCACCCGCATCGACCCCGCCGACACCCGCCCCGCTTTGCCAGCCATGCCCCGCGATGGCGGCACCAACTTCGTCCCCGTCCTGGCCGAGGCCCAGGCCCTTCGCGCCTCGGCGCTGGTGATGCTCACCGACTTGGAGGGCGGAGCCGGTCCACCGCCCCGCGGCCTGCCCGTCATCTGGGCCGTGCCCGACGGGACGGCGCTTGTGGCCCCATTCGGCCGCTTGGTGGATCTGAGCGCCTAGAGAGGCACATTCTAGCCCGCCACGCCCCGAAACGCGCGATAGATCGACGTTGCGTTGCCAAATGCGTCCGCAGGCGCGACAGACCGCCACTCCGGTTGCCGCCTCGCTCCGACCTTCTTGGACCCCACAGAAGAACGTACCGGGCCGTCAAACCGCCGCCCCCCGTACTCTTTTCTGGCTCCGCTTTGGTTCCGTATGGACCTGAAGCGCAATATGGCTTTCTTCCTGGCAAAAATATCCACATCGCAACGCCCAAAATTCGTACTCGTCCAGGACGGATGTGAAACGTAAGCCACTGCCCCGTCGCGCGTCCCGAGTCTCGCTTTGGCCTCCAGGGACGCGGAAGGTTCGACCCGACCCGCGCTGGCCAACCGGCGAAGCTGGCCAGCAGGCCCCCCCTTGCTCGTCCCAAGTCGGCCCTTCGGGTGCAGATCCATAAATACCTTATTTTCCAAGTGGTTTCGTGTTCTTGGCATGGCACGGGCCAAAGATCCCTTTGTGCTTATGGCCACAAAGGTCAAGCGCGGAAGGAGAGGCACGTGAATACGCAACGACACCATCGAAGGTCGGCCCCATCCCCCGAAAAAGGACCCGCACGAAAGCCACGGGCTCTCACCGTATCCGGGGCCTGCTCTTGCCATAGAGCCGTTTGCGCCACACATCTGCTGCATCCGGGTGACACATGCGCAGCTACGCCCCGGATTTGCCCCGCTTTTCGCACCTTCGGGCGCGGTCTTTGGGGCAGTATGGGGTGCAGGCGGGTGACGATTGGAAAGATCAGGGGACGACGATACATGCCGAAGGCCATAGAGACCGAGAAGAGACCGCGCCTGCCCGCGCGTGCAATCTTCGGTTCGTTTCTGGCCGCGGCGGTCGTCGCGGCGGGTACGGCCCTGGGCCTGATCGGCGCCCAAGATATCCCCCAGGCTGAAGATTTCCGCTTCACCCGTGGGACAACCCTCGCCCCGGGCGAAGAAATGCGTCTGCGCGGATACTTGACGGATGTGGCCGCCGATGCGCGCATCGGCTTTCGTATCACCGGCCATACGGGCACACGCGGCGATGCCGCTGCCAATCTTGATCTGTCGGAAAGTCGCGCCCGGGCCGTGCAGGCCATTGCCGAAGATATGGGCATCGACCCTGCGCGCCTGACTTGGGCGGGCGGCGTGGGCGGGGCTGACCCGCTCCCGCGCCCCGACGGCGTCACCGACCGAGAATGGGAGCGTGATCTTTCGCGCACCACTGTCGAGGTATTTCCGCTTCCATGATGCGCCGTATCCTCATCACGTTGGGGCCCGTCATCGGGGCCGTCGCGCTGACCTGGGGCTATGGCAGCTTCGTGCGCTTGCCCCATTTCTTCACCTATTCCGACGCCGTGATCCTTGGGGTGCTGGCGGGGGTGACCGCGTTCGCGGCTTTCCTGATGATGCCCGATCGCTGGCTTCACGATGCCCAAGATCTGCTGCGCCACGCTTTCCGCATGCGCCACGGCATCGGCGATGGCCGCGCCGCCAGCGCGCTGGCCACGATTGCGACGCTGCGCCAACATGGCGCGCGGCTGGAACGGTCCGCGCCTCAGCTTTCGCCTGAACTGGCCCGGCGGGTGGAGCGGACCCATGACACGCTGGACGATCTGGCGCGGTTGGTCTTTTATGAACCTGACCGCGTCGCGACCCTGCGGGCCGTCACCATTCGCTCCGAAAGCGTGATAGAAGCGGTGGAAACCCAGGTGGAACTGCGCCGCGCCAAGGCCGACGATGCCACTTTGGGCCAGGCCCGCGCCACCGTGATTTCGGCCCTCGACACGCTGGATGCGGCGCTCGATCATATCGGCGACCAGCGCATCGGCGCCCTTCTCGATCAGATCGATGTGGCTTCGGAAACTGCCGAGGCCCTTCTTCGCACCCCCCAACGACACAGGACAGGAAGCCAAGCATGACTTTTCCCTTTCGCGTTTCCCTGGCCCCGGCCGCACTTGCCCTGACCCTCGGGGTCTTTGCCAGCAGCGGCGCCCTCGCCTTGGGGGAACCCATGGACCAGATCGTCACCGCCGATGTGCGCGATTGCCGCGCCACCCAGGACGTGGCGATGCCGATCATCGCCTGGGGCGCCGATGCCGTCACCATCGAGGCGAATGGCGGCGCCATGTCCACGCAGCCCGGACCCCTGGCCGATGGCGGCTGGCAGATCGATCTGGCGGTGGAAGACGACTTTGCGGGGCAGGTCGAGGCCTATGTCACCTGCGCCTCCCCCTTCCTCCGGGGTACGCTGGGGATGCTGGCCGCCGCCGCCCCGGTGACGGAAGCCGACCCTCGGACCGAGCAGGTCATCATCTTCAAACATTCCTGGTCCGCCGGCGATGGTATCGTGGCCGCGCCCGGCATCGACGACGTCGCCGACCTGGCGGGCAAGCGCATCGCCGTTCAGGCCTACGGGCCCCACCTGGATTTCGTGTCGCGCATTCTGGATGACGGGGGCCTCAGCCTCGATGACGTGCAGATCGTCTGGACCCGGGACTTGACCGGCACCGATGACAGCCCGGCTGAGGTCATGGCCCGCGGCGAAGCCGATGCCGCCGCCATGATCTTGCCCGATGCGCGTTTGCTGACATCGGGCGGCAATGTCGGCTCGGGCGCCGAAGGCTCGATTCAGGGGGCGACGATCCTGTTTTCCACCCAGGAAGCCACCGCCGTGATCGGGGATTATATCTCTGTCCGTCGCGACTATTTCGACGCCAACCGCGAGGCCGTCGCCCAGCTCGTGAACGCGCTTCTCAATGCCGAAGAAGACACCCGCGCGGTGATGGCTCAAGATGGCAGCGCCGGGCAGACGCGCATCGCCACGCTTATCGCCGATGAGCTTCTGGGCGGTCTGCCAGCAGAAGAGGGCGTGTTCCTCTGGCAAGACGCCATCACCGATGGCTGGTCGGGCAATGCCCGTCACTTCGGCGACCCCGCCGACCCGCGCCGCTTTTCCGTCCTGATGGATGAGATCAACATCGCGCTCATGGGCGCCGACATGATCGCGCGGCCCCAGATGCTGGCCACGGCCGAATGGGATTGGCGCGATCTGACTGACGGGCTGGAAGATATCTCTGATCGGGATATCGCCGCCTTCGATCCTACCGCCGCCGCCGCCGCCGTACAGCGCCTGCGTCGGACAGGTCAGTTGGACGCCAACACAAAGATCGACTTCGAGGTCTATTTCGAGCCCGATTCCACCGACTTCCCGGTGGCCCTTTACGCCAATGATTTCGAGGAGATCATCCGCCTCGCCGCGACCTATTCTGGCGCGATCATCACGGTAGAAGGGCATTCCGACCCGCTGCATTATCTGCGGCGCGAAAAGGAACAGGCCGATGATGGTGAGCTGAAAGCCATCCGCACATCGGCCATGAACCTGTCGCTGGACCGCGCCATCGCCGTGGTCGATGCGCTGACCCAATTCGCCGACGCGGAAGGCGTGCGGATCAACCGCAACCAGTTCACTGTGGATGGTGTGGGGATCACAGACCCGCTCTTCAATCCGCCCAATTCCGCCGAAGAATGGCGGCAGAACATGCGCGTCGTCTTCAGGGTGCTGACGGCCCAGGCCGAAGCCACCGAATTCTCGCCGTTGTGATTTCCATGCAGGAGGAGACGCGCATGCAGAGCTATCCCAAGCGCCCCCGCCGCGCCGCCCTTTTGGGCGCGCTGGCCGCGCTGACCCTGCTGGCCGCTTGTCAGGAGGATGAAACCGCCGCCGACGCCACCAGCGAGGAATTCCGCGCCGATTGGGCGGCCATCGACGCCTGGCCCCCTGCCGCCGAAGACGGCATCGACACCCAGGCCGAACCTGACCCGGAACGGGTGACAACGGTCATCGTGCTCGACGATAGCGGCTCCATGGGCAGTGACATGGAGGCCGCGAAGGATGCCGTGCTAACGGCAGTGGAGCAGCTTCCCGATAGCGGGCGAATTTCGGTACTGGGCCTCAATAGCGGCATGATCCTTGAACCCAGCGATGTGATCGATGCGCGCTTGGCTCTGCCGGGTGCACTGATCAACGTCCAGCCCAATGGCAACACGCCCCTGGGCTCGACCCTGGGTGAAGCGTATCTGCTGATTTCCCGCGAAGCCGCCCAACAGCGCGGCTTCGGCACCTACCGCATCATCGTCACCACCGACGGTAAGGCGTCGGACGAAGACATCTTGCTGCAAAACACCGCCCATATCCTCAAGAATTCACCTGTTCAGGTCTCGACCATCGGGTTGGGCATCGGTGCGGGCCATCCGCTGAACCTGCCAGGGCTGACGACCTATGCCGCCATCGACAATGTGGCGGGCTTGGCCGATGCGCTGAAGGCCGTGGCGGCGGAGCAGACCAGCTTCCAGCCCATAACCGATTTCACGGAGGTGAACTGATGGGACGCGCCCTGCTGCAATGGGACGAATGGGCCCCGGGCCTCGATACGGGGCACATGACGCTGGCCGAAGTGCTGGCCACCATGCCCGCGGCCAATGCCGAAGACGTGCCGGAGATCATCCGCCGCTACGAGAACCCCGAAAGCCCCGAGGCCTTGCCCGGCTCCATCTCGCTAGAACGGCACGATTGCATCCACGCCATCCTGGGCCGGGGGCTGCATGTGCAGGACGAAGCTTTCATCATCGGCGCCACCATGGGCGCGGACAGCGATTTCACCGATGAAGCCAAGGCGTTTTTCATCAAGGTCTCCACCACCGAGTACCCCGAACATTGGCGCTTCGAAGAAAACCATATCGCGTCCTATCGTTTGGGTGTGGGCTATGCCGAAGACCATCCTGGCATGCGCGACATCCACCTGATCCCGTTGGAGTCTGAGCCCTGGCAGAAGCGGTTGCTGTCCGACATCCGCAAGGAAATGGGCCTGTCGGTGGAAGAGATGCGCGCCTATTACCGCGCCGAGACGCTGCTGGTGCCGGGCAGCCGCGCCACGACACGGCTGGACACGTCGGCGAAGCGGATCGACCAGGCACTGCGGTGATGATCGTGGCGCGGACTATCCGTGTGCCCTGGGTCTTACGACCTTGGTGAGGGTGACTTGATCCGGGAATGCCGATAGCTTTTTTCCGGGCGGAGGTCTTCGATATGCGATCAGCCAAGCTCTTGCTTTGTGCGGTATTACTTGCCAGCGCGGCCAACGGAGAGCCGCTTGATACGGTCGAAGATGACCTGGGTATTTTGAACCCGGACGACACCGGGCGCGAGATGATCATCCGCAAGATCGAGATGGGCGTGATCGACTCCATCACCTGTTCTTTGGGGATAAACGTCACCAAGACCGAAAATCACGAATTGGCGCGGAAGCTGACCCGCCTGTGCGCCGAGGCCGGATACACCAAGGCCATGACGTGGCTCAGTCAGCTTGAAAACAATGGTTTGGGCGGCGAATACGATCCCGACGCGTCTGCTGAATGGGACCGGCGTGCCGCAGAAGCGGGTGACGCTAATGGACGCTTCAACCATGGCCTAAACCTGATGCGCGGCCACGGCATCGCGCAGGACGAAGCGCTTGGCCGCCAATACGTTGATGACGCCGCGCAGCAAGGTTTGGATATTGCCAGGCGCCTGCAGGGCGCGGATTACGACCTGGACGAAGTGACGCCCGACGCTGACAATTGGAAATACGGGCCGCATTTCTGATCGCGGATGCCGCAGGGCGTTAAGGCCGCCGCCATTGGGCGAAAGCCGCTATATCGTTGTTCCAAGACCAACCTAGGCCCGCATCCGTCCCCCACTCGGGTCGTAGAATGGCTTCAACGACGCGTCGGCCTTCACGCGGCGGCCAGCGATTTCGATATCGAAATCCGAGGCGAGCAATTCCGCCGGGGTTTCCCCTTCGCAGCCCACATAGCCCATGCCCAATGGCGCGCCCAGATGGTGGCCGAACGCGCCCGAGGTCAGGTGGCCCACCATCTCGCCGCCGCGCAGGATGGGCTCGGCGTGGAAGACCATGGCATCGGGCTCCGTCAGACGGAACTGCACCAGCCGCTTGGACAGGCCGTCATTGCGTTTGCGCTGCACCGCGTCGTGGCCGATATAGCACGTCTTGGCTTTGGGTACGGCAAAGCCCAGCCCCGCTTCCAGCACGTGGTCTTCGCAGGTGATGTCGTGACCGAAATGGCGGAAGCCCTTTTCCAACCGGCAGCCATCCATCACGTGCAGCCCGCAAAGGGTGAGGCCCATATCTTGCCCCGCTTCTTCCACGACTTCGAAGGCGTGGGCGGCCATGTCGGTGGGCACATAAAGCTCCCACCCAAGTTCCCCCACATAGCTGACGCGGTGGGCGCGGGCGGTGCCCAGGCCCAGCTCGATCTGGCGCAGGGCCCCGAAGGGGAACGCCTCGGACCCCAGATCATCGGGCGAAACCCGTGCCATCAGGTCGCGCGATTTCGGTCCCATGACCGAGATGACGGCCTCGGCAGAGGTCACATCCAGGATAACAACCCGCCGGTCGCCCACCAGCCGCTTCAACCGCGCCATGTCGGCCACGCAAGTGGCGGCGGGCGTCACCATCAGGAATGCATCGCTGGTCAGGCGCGCGACGGTCACGTCCGCCTCGATCCCGCCGCGGGAATTCAACATCTGGGTATAGACCAGCCGGCCCGGCGGCACGGCCAGATTGGCGCCGCAGACATAGTTCAGGAAATCTTCGGCATCGGGGCCTTCGATGCGGATTTTGCCGAAGGATGACATGTCGTAAAGGCCCACGCCTTCGCGGATGGCGCGATGTTCGCGCGCGGCGTTGTCGAACCAGTTCTGCCGGTGCCAGTCATGGCGGTATTCCGGCGCCTGGCCGTCCGTGGCGAACCAATTCGCGCGCTCCCATCCCGCGAACTCACCGAAGACGGCACCACGGGCGCGCAGGTGTTCGTGCAGCGGGCTGCGCCGCACGCCACGCGCGGTGTCTTTTTGGCGGTAAGGGTAGTGATCGGCGTAGAGCAGGCCCAACGCCTCTTTCGCGCGTTCGAACAGATAGGTGCGGTTGCCCTGGAAGGGCTGCATCCGCGCGATATCCACATCGCCCAGATCGAAGGGCTTTTCCCCGGCGTCCATCCACTGCGCCAGCGCCATGCCCGCGCCGCCCGCCGACTGAATCCCGATGGAGTTGAAGCCCGCGGCCACCCAGTAATTGTCCATCTCGGGTGCCTGGCCCAGATGGTAGCTGTCATCGGGCGTGAAGCTTTCGGGCCCGTTGAAGAACGTCCGGATCCCCGCCTCGGCCAGCATGGGCACGCGGTTCACGGCCATTTCCAGGATGCCTTCGAAATGGTCGAAATCGGGTGGCAACTCATCGAAGCAGAAGTCGGTGGGGATGCCGTCCATCCCCCAAGGTTTGGCCTCGGGCTCAAAGGCCCCCAGCAGCATTTTGCCCGCATCTTCCTTGTAGTAGGCGCATTCGTCGGGCACCCGCAGAACCGGCAGATCGCGCAGGCCGTCGATCGGGTCGGTGACGATGTAGAAATGCTCGCAGGCGTGGAGCGGGACATTCACGCCGCTCATCCGGCCCAAGCTGTGCGCCCACATGCCTCCGCAATTGACGACGTGGTCGCAGGCGATGCGCCCGGTCTCGTCCCCGCGTTTCCAGGTCACGGCGTCGATGCGGCGGTCCTGGCCTTCGGTGCCCGTCACCTCCACCCCTTCGATGACCTGCGCGCCTTGCCTTGTCGCGCCCTTGGCCAGCGCCAGGGCGATATTGGCCGGGTCACCCTGGCCGTCCAGGGGCAGATGCACCCCCGCCAGCACGCCATCGAGGTTCAGATGTGGGTAAAGCGCGGCAATGGCGTCGGGGTCGATCCGTTCGACCTCGACCCCGTAGGTGCGCGCCATGGAGGCTTGGCGAAAGATCTCCTCCCGCCGGTGTTCGGACAACGCCACAGTGACGGAGCCATTGCGGCGAAAGCCCGTTGCGATGCCCGTCTCGGCCTCCAACGCGCCGTAAAGTTCCTGGCTGTAGCGCGCCAGGCGGGTCATGTTCTGGCTTGCCCGCAACTGCGCGATCAGCCCGGCGGCGTGCCAAGTCGTGCCGCAGGTCAATTGCTTCCGTTCCAGTAGGACGATGTCGGTCCAGCCTTGCTTGGCCAGGTGATAGGCGACGGAGCATCCGATGATGCCGCCGCCCATGATGACGACGCGCGCCCGGTCGGGGACGGTTTTCATGCGCGCAGTCTTTCGTTCTTGGCGTCCCAGAGGCAGGTGCTTGGCTGCACATTCGCCGCGCATGCCACACCGAAGACATCTACCGTCAGCGTGCCGCCCAACGCGTCCGCATCCACCATGGCCAGCGCGATGGCCGCGTCCACCCGGTGTCCATAGGCGGCGGAGGTCACTTCGCCCACCACACGCCCTCCGCCCCAGACGGGCGCCCCCACCGGCGCATCCATGTCCGAGCCTTCGACGATCAGTGACACCAGCTTGCGCGCAGGCGCCGCACCCGTCAGCGCGGCCTTGCCGGGGAAGTCGGCGTCCTTGCCCGTGGCCACGAACCGGCCAAGCCCCAACTCGGCGGCGGTGTAGTCGGGCGACAATTCCGCCTTCCACGCGGCATATCCCTTTTCCAACCGCATGGCGTTGAGCGCGTACATCCCAAACGGCACGGCCCCCGCTGCATGCAATGCATCCCAGACCGGGGGCAGGGCGTCGGGGTTTGCGTGGATTTCCCAGCCCAGTTCCCCCGCGAAACTCACGCGCAGCAGGTCCACGCTTTGCCCGGCGACCACGGCCCGCTGATGCGACAACCAAGGCAGCGCCAAATCGCCTTCGGTCATGGGCTCAAGCACCGCGCGCGCCTCGGGCCCGGTGACCAGAAGCGTGGCGAAGTCCCGTGTCCGGTTCTCGATCGTGACGGAGCCGTCTTTCGGCAGCCGTTCCATCAACAGATCGCGGTCATGCCATTCGGCTCCGGCGGCGGTGATCAACTCGAACCCCTCGCCCATCCGTCGGACAGAGAATTCGGTGAGCACCCCGCCATCGTGGTCGCAGACATAGCCCAACGTCACGCGGCCTGGCCCGGGCAGGCGCCCCGCGATCATCCCGTCCAGCCAAGCGTCCGCCCCCGGGCCGTCCACCGCAAAGCGCGCAAAGCCCGTCAGGTCCAGCATCCCCACGCCGTCGCGCACGGCGCCCACCTCTTCGCGGATGCGGGCCTGCCAGGGGCCGTCGCGCCGCCAGGTCTGGGTCGCGCTCTCGGACGTGTCGTCGCCCGGCTTGGCGAACCAGGTCGCCCGCTCCCATCCGCCATAGGGGCCGAACTGCGCGCCCGCCTCCTTCAAGCGAGAATGAAGCGGGGTAAGCTTCCGGTCGCGCCCTGCGGGCCAAACGTGATGCGGGAAATGCATCGCAAATTCATGGCCATAGGTCTCCATGGCCTTGTCGATGCAATATTGCCGGTCGGTGTAGTCGGTGAAACGGCGCGGGTCGACGGAGAAGCAATCCCATTCCGGGCGGCCCTTCGTGATCCAATCGGCCAGCACTTTGCCCGCGCCCCCCGCCTGGGCGATGCCGAAGGTGAAGGCCGTCGCCTCGAAGGCGTTCGGCACGCCAGGCATGGGCCCCAGCAGAGGCAGCCCGTCGGGCGCATAGGGGATGGGCCCGTTGATGACCTTGGACATCCCGGCCTCGCCCAGCTTTGGCACACGCGCCATGGCGTCTTCGATATAGAATTCCAGCCGGTCCAGATCGTCGGGGTAAAGCTGGAAGCTGAAATCGTCAGGCATCTCACCCTCACCCGTCCAATGGGCCTGGCAGTTCCGTTCATAGGGGCCGAGGTTATAGCCGGTCTTTTCCTGCCGCAGGTAATAGGACGTATCCACATCGCGCAGGATGGGCAGTTTTCCCCCGTTCTGCGCTGTCCATTCCCCGATTTCCGGGATTTCGTCGGTCAACATGTATTGATGGCTCATCACTGCCATGGGCACGGGGCGGCCGCCGAAGGGTTCGAACCATTCGCCCACGCGGCCCGCATAATAGCCCGCCGCGTTCACCACGATGTCGCAGGTGATTTCACCCTTTTCGTGTTCGACCACCCAACGCCCGTCTTCGCGGCGAACACCCTTGGCCGGGCAGAACCGCAAAATGCGCGCACCCGCATCCCGCGCACCCTTGGCAAAGGCTTGGGTCAGTTGCGACGGGTCGATATCGCCATCCACCGGGTCCCAAAGCGCGCCGGCCAGATCGTGGGTTTCGGTGAACGGATAGCTGGCCATGAGCGCGTCCAGATCCATCATTTCCAGAGCCATGTCGCGGCGATGGCCCATGGCGCGGACCTTGGCGAATTCCGCCATCCGCCGGTCGTCGTGGGCCAGCCGCACCGCGCCCGAAACGTGGTAGTTGATCGGGTAATCCACCCGCTCTCCCAACTCCCGGTAGAGTGTGGTGGAATAGTGCTGGATGCTCATGATGGCCCAGTCGGTGGAAAATGTCGGGCAATTGCCCGCCGCATGCCAGGTGCTGCCCGCCGTCAATTCGTTCTTTTCGAGCAGGACGCAATCGGTCCACCCGGCTTCTGTCAGATGCCACAGGATCGAGGCGCCCACGGCGCCCCCGCCAATCACCACGACCCGCGCGTCGGTGGGAAGCTCTGCCATATCAGTCCTCTCAGTAAATGGGTGGGGAAATCACCCAGAGCGCCACTGCTGGCACGTCATAAGGGTTCGACCAGCGATAGGGCTCGTCCCGGATGCGGAAGCTGTCGCCAGGGCCAACGACATAGTCTTGACCCGAGATCGTCAGGTTCAGGCGGCCCGACAG
>CANLTZ010000010.1 GCA_947494145.1 uncultured Jannaschia sp.
TCTACGCAGCTCTGGATAGATCAGACATAGCCGCGTAACTAAGATCAATCAGCCTCCGGCAAACCCGGCGCGGTTCACTGCAACCCTGCCGGCGACTTTCTTTTTCTGGCTTACACATTGATGAGGACGCAGGCACTGTGGCTGAGGACAGGCTCTTCCTAATCCTTTAAAGCAACGGGTATCAGGTTCTTCCTGCGTTCGGCATATGTCCTGATACCAATTCCGCTCTAAGTATCTGTTATAGTAGCATAAAAATATGGATTGCAAATCCGTGTACACCGGTTCGATTCCGGTACTCGCCTCCATTTCATTCTAAATCATAGGGTTAGCGGCTGAACGGTCGGGTGTGACACAAAGTGGGACACACGCCCTATGATGCTGTCATCCTATCTAAGCCCCTCAAGACACGGGATTTACTACTTCCGCTGGCCTATCCCTCCATCCATAGAGGGAAAGCGGACAACCATTCGTATCTCTTTGCGCACTCGGTGCCCGGATCGGGCTGGTGATTTGGCCCGCCATCTTGCATCCTACGGACGAATACTGCGCGAGAACAATGCATTGGCGGGACTGAGACAAAGCGAGATACGCGAAAAGGTGCAAGCCTACTTCAAGGCGCAACTGGACCAGTATCTTGACTGGCTGGACCGGCGCGGCTTGTCGAAGAATGCCTTGGAAGACGTTCGGTGCGAGATGCTGGACCACGAAAGCTATCTCGACATGGAGATGGAGAGCGACCAGTACCTGCCCGTCAAACCGTTCCTGCGAAAATCGGGCCTGACGGCGCGGGACTGGCAATCCAGCCAGCCCATGATGCAACGCGAACTCCGCAAGGGACGCCGGGACTTGCTCAGGGCCGTTCTGGAAGCCGCTGAGCGCCTTGAGCATTATTCCTATGACAGTGCTCCTGCCATCACTCCTGCCGCTCCTGCGCCCGCTCTGCCAGCCTCATCGCCCTTGGGCACGGCGGTAGATGATTTCATCGCTGAGCATTCCCGCCAATGGGCGAGCAAGACCATCGGCCAGAACCGGGCGTACCTGAATATCCTTGTCGAATACTTTGGTCCTGACCGGCTGCTTGCCACGATCACGAAGCAGGATGCGAGCGAGGTCAAGAAGGTCTTGCAGGCGCTACCGGCCAGCCGGAACACAAAGCCCAAGCTGAAAGCCATGCCGTTGATGCAGGTCATCAACGAACCCGGCCACAAGAAGATCGCGGCCAAGACGATCAACAGCCATATCCAGATGTTCAAGATGTTCTTCGACTGGGCGGAACGGCACGGGCATTCACCGCACACGCTCTTTGAAGGTATGAAGGTGAGGAAGGACAAGGCCAGCGAGAGCGAGCGCAAGCCCTTCACACCGGACCAAGCGCGCCTGATCTATACCGAGTTGACGGAAAACCCGTCCGGGCTGGTCCGCAAAGACAGCCACAGGTGGGGAATGCTCTTGGGCATGTTTACCGGGGCGCGTCTGAACGAGATTTGCCAACTCGACATTGCCGATGTGAAGCAGGACGGTGACATATGGTTCCTTAACATCACCGACGAAGGCGACGACACCAAGAGCGTCAAGTCGAAGGCAGGACGGCGCAAGGTGCCGCTGCATTCGGAGTTGATCCGCCTTGGCTTTCTCGACTTCGTGGACAGCCGCCGCAACGGCACTCGCCTATTCCCAGACTACAGCTACAGCGCGAACGGCGGCTATGGCCGAAACTTGGGCCGCTGGTGCAATGAAAGTTTCTTGCCCAAGCTGGGGATCAAGCAACCGGGTCTGGTGTTTCACAGCTTGCGACATACGGTTGTGACGCGACTGAGCCAAGCAGACGTTCCCGAGCCTGTCGTGCAATGCATCGTTGGCCACGCACGATCCGGGGTCACGCAAGAGGTCTATAACCGGGAAGGCTACACGCTCAAACAACTGAGCGATGCAATCGGACGGTTCCAGGTTTGAACTGGCAGCGCCGTTCCTTATCGTTACCAGTAATGAGGGAGCGGCGCAGACGGCGCGACCGATGGGTTATGCATCCATATATTTATTACTTTATATTCAGAAGGTTAAATCACACCCTCATATATAGAGGAAGGGAATCGTCATGCTTGTTCTCGCATTTCGTGGAAGGCTTGCAATCGACCGTGGTAGCCAGTTGGGCTAAGCGATTTCTCTATGTTCGCGTCTATCGGTTCGCCTGTTCCCTCGACCGCCTCACCAAGCCCCATGTCGAAGTCAGTTTCACCGACCACACCGAACATATCTGCAAATGCGGCTTTCATGGTATCGGTCAGGACATCCTGCATCCCATGATGCACGATGAAGCTGTCATGGACAGGCAAACAGGCATAGCCCATAGCGGCAAATCTGAGCATGACGGTTTCGGCTAGGTCACTGTCCTTACGCTGCAAACGCAACCCAACACCGGACCCAAAGTGCTGTTTGAACTCTGGGAAGCTTCTGACGATGAAGCGCTTGAAATCATCCCAGTCCCGCCCGGTCAGGTCTTTGCTGTAGCCCTTTACCTTGCCAATTTGTTCTACCCGTTCGGCATTCAAGAGCGCATTAAACGTCAGCTTCACCAGTTTGCGTTCATCCGGCCCGCCGGTATGGACCACACATTTCGCATATGGATCAGCGGGAATGTTCTCGCCTGCTTCTGCAAACAGCATGGCCGCGTGCAGTCCCGAATAGTCCACTTCGACTGTGCGCTTGCCGTCGATTAGGATATAGGGCCGCAACGGGCTGGGGCAGCCGATCCACCACGCTCCGTTGAAACGTCCCCCCTGTTCCCAGTCGTTGTTGTTAAAGACCCGATAGACAATCCTTGCCGTTAAGTCAGGCGGGTGCGCTGGGGTTCTACCACGGAAGAACGCGATCTCATGCAGCTTGCGTCGCACCTCCCTATCGGACAAGGCCAAGTCTGCCCAATGGTCCGATAACATCTGATTGATGACGTGGAGATTGTCACGGGCTTTGTTGGCAAAGGCCACATCGCCATAGGCCACCATTGGCTTTTTGCCGGTTTTCTTGTTCTTTTTGCCCTTGAGAATGATGCCCTCTGCCCCCTCTCGGCGGCGCAGCGTGGCATGGGACGCGCCAGCACTGCGCAGGGCCTCCAAAAGTCCGGGCGTGGCTTGATAGCGGCTGACATGTCCTTCTTGTCCGGTAGGGTCATGCCAATACGATGTTGTCTCCACGATCATGCCAGCGGCCTGCAAAGCCTGCATCGCGTCAAAGAACGTCCGTTTGGACAAGAACGCAGCCCCATAACGCCCCGAGCACATCTTTTGTAGGGCGGACGTCCCGGTGCCGATGCCAACTTCTAGGCGCATGTCGCTCAGGTGCGCGCGGAACAGATCAAGCGCGATAGCCTGTACAGCGTCCCGGTATTTTTGCAGCGTCGGCCCCTTGCGCCTGCGTTCACGCTTCACGTCCGGGCTGGCGATCTCGGCTTCTTGCAAGCTACCGGCCAGTCCCGTCAGATAGTCCTTTAGCGATGGCAATGCCGTTTCCCATTGAGGATCAAACGGACGCGCGTTTTCGTCCGCGTATCTATCTGTTTTCCGCTCGCCCGTTCTGTTTGAGGGCTTTTCACCAGACAGTGCCAACTTGTTTCCAGTCTCTTGGCTCAACCGTAGCGGTCCGAGCTATCCAAGCCCGTGCGGTAGCCATGCAGGCGATTTTCAGACGCGGGGTAGCGCGGCACGACATTCTTAAAGAAAGGGTCAGTTTCCATGTCCAGTTTGATAGCGGCCAGATCATCCTTTGACAGCCCCAGTGCAGGTCCGACCAGAGCGTCAATCTTGTCCACGCAGGCTTCAATCCCGGCTTTGTGGTCGGCTTTCGCAAAGCTGTCCACAACTGCCTGATAATCAGCAAGCGCCTTGGCAGTGGATGGTATCGCAAGTTTCAGGATGCCCTCGCGGTCAATGGTTTGCCCATCAAGAGTATTGAGCGCGGCGGCGATGCCAGCGGCCATGTCCTCTGTCTGTACCTCAATCCAGTCAAACAGTTGCTTTGACACCTGCAGGCGATAGCCGGTCTCTGTCTTCGAGCTTATGACCGGCGCTGTGATCTCGATCTTCTCTGCGGCGATTTGAAAGCTCTCTGACCACTCCACCTTTTCTTTTGGGTGCGCTTTGATGGCTGCTGTCAGTGTCGGCAGTTTCAAGGCGTCTAAAGCGGCGCGCATACTTGCCTCTGTCTGGTACTCATGCTCGCAAGCCGACACCAGTTCCGCCCTCAACGCCTCAAGTCCTTTCGAGGCGGGCAGTAGCTTGTCTGACCAAGGCAAAAGGCGCAGGTTAGTGGGGTAAATGTCACTGCGTATCATGTTCATATAAGACATCCGAAGCGCCAAGACGTAAAAGTAACGGATGGGTCGCGACACAAAGAATAGATCGAACGGAAAGTCTGTCGCCTTGTCACGCGGAACAAAAACAGTTGCAGTATCAGTGAAAGCAACTTTGTGAGGGTCGAAAGAAACTGCATTCGGAGTGACTGCAATGCGGGCCACTGCCCACATGCGCTCCGGCAATATGTCCTGAAATGCGAACAGGTACTTGTTGCGGGCTTTTGAAATGTCGATGCCGGTGTCTTGCGGCTCACCGTATATCGCGCCAGTGACGATGTTTTCTGCCTTGTAAACAGTATGCCCCTGTCCCGGCCCCGCCTTTTGTTTCTTACCCGCGAATACAATCCCTCGGGAAATCATCTCACGGTGTTCCCAGTCCAGTTGGCCCGTCGAAGGTGCATCCAACCGAACAGTGCCTCGGTTCGCCCCACGTTGTTTGTAGTAGTAGGTGGCGAGGACAGTCTCAAAACGTGGGTTCTTTCGTAGCTTTCTGACAATCGCCAACCGCGCAGGCGTCAGGCGGGTAAGAATGCGCCCATCATCCGAGAACACGTCAGCATAATCGACTTCTTGTGCCGTGACGCTGTCAAAATCAAAGCTGGGGCGTTTAACACCCTCCTCAAAATGAATACAGTCCTTTGTCGCCAGTTTTATCTTTACCTTGTCTGGGGCAAAACGTGGCGTGTTACGATCTCGGATAAAGGTCCAGTACGCGGTAGCTTCTTCACCCACGGCTTTGCTTATGCGTCCGTCGATCCACTTGTCGAGCCGCGCGGCGCGTACCTGCCGGGCCAAAGCAGGATCATGCGAAGTGTCGGTCTTCCCTGAAAGAACCTCGTCAGTCAAAGCCAGCTTTGGGGGCCGCGCCTCGGCAATAAACACAACGGGTAGGACGTCCGCATCGAAGACGTGACGCCAAATCAGTTCAAGATCAACAATCTCTGTGATAGTCCACCTGCCACCGGGCGCGAACAGCCTTCTGATATCCGCGTTTTCGTTTGTCCCGCATAGGGCCAGTGGCAGAACGAACCCCACTTTGCCCGCGCCTAGCCCATGCCGATCCGGGCCTTTGCACCAACTGTCTAAAGCCTTGTAAAGAAACAGTGCGTAAAGGTTGGCCTCTGCTGAAATACCGCTCCAACTTTCGTTCTGCCCCGGTTTGTCCCGCTTACTCTCAAAGTACTCGGTTGTCTTTGCATCAAGCGCGCCCGAGCGTTCCGGGCGAACATAAGGCGGATTGCCCACCACACCGCCATAGCTCAAGGTATCAAACTCAGCCCATCGGCCCTGTTGCCCAACATCAAGATTGGACCGAACGATGCTGTTGCCTTTGTCTGAAACGGGAATGTCGGGAAAGCCCCTGGCAATCAGATCATCCTTGAACGATAGCGCGTGCCACAGAAGCTGGATTTGGGCCAAGACGGCTGAAAAGGTGTTCAGATCATTCCCGTAAATGCGCTCAAGAGCGTCAAGGACTTCCGCGTAGTTTCCTAGCCCTTTATCTACATCTTCTCCGATGACCTGTTGATAACGCTCAATCAGGAATGTTCCACTGCCACAAGCCGGATCAAGAACCTTGTCATCAGGTGACAAGTCCATTGCGTCCAAGATATATCGCGCAACTGACGTGGGCGTATAGTACTCTCCAAATCGCTTACGCTGCTTTCTATCCAAAAAGCGGTCATAGACGCCGGTAAGAATGTCACCCTTAACAGTGGTGAAATCGTAACGGGAAAGCTGATACATTGCCCACTCGATAGAGTTGGACAGGTTGGGATTGTCCGCAAAGAACACCCAATCTAGTTCCGTCTCATCGAAGGCAGCAGCATAAAGTTTTTCCGCCTTCTCGTAGGCCATTTGCAGAAGGCGAGTATAGCCTTGCTCAAAGGTTTCTCTGAGACTCTGGAAAGCCTGTACGCCACCATTGCAAAGGTAGCGATGCTCACCGAAAAACTTATGATCCTCAAAGAAACGGATTAGCAGGATGCGGGCCAAAACAAGGTTGGCTGTTTCCGTGGCAAACATCTCATAGGTCTGGGCTTCGGATTGCGTGGATATGCGCCGCTCAAAACTGGGCAGGCCATCTAAAGCTAGGCGCGATATGCTTCCGCGCCGTTTAAGGTCTCTGGACAACTTGGCGGCAGCACTTGGGTACGTTTTAGCAAGCTCGTATGAAGCTGGACTGGCGGAAATCCTGAGCGTGTAGGGATCAAACACCGAAGGACCATAGGTTTTTTCAAAAACCGCTACCTCTTGCCGTATCGCTTTTATCTGCGGCGCTAGTTCCTTGAGTGCAGCCAATGTACTTTCTTGCAAGGCTTGCGTAGTTGTTCGCAAAGCAGTGTAGAAGTGACGGCGGGCGAGTTTGGTCTTGTTCTGAACACGTTTGGACGCGCTGTCATCGCAGATTAACTTATCAGTCGCGATCAGGCTAACATCGCCATCCCTGAATGATTTCAAGCGTTCCGGCACACCCGCTTGGTCAAACTTCATCCGGGAAAACAGGGTGATAAAGTCGTCCAGAGACTGCGACCCGTCTGTCTTAAAGATCAAGTCGTTAGCGGAGATTGAATAGTCCGCCATTGTGGGGCGGGCAATGATTGCGTTTGGTTCAACCATAACGAACCAAGCAGTGTCGGGGGTGATGTACTTCGACTTCTCTGCAAAGATTACTTCACGCTTGATTTCATTTGAGAAAGCGCTGTGTTCGTCTTTTGCCTCAACGACAATCCAATCAATGTCTATTTCGTTGCCCTTGGCGTCTGTAAGCCCACTGGGCGCACGGCATGTAACGTCTGGCCTGCCCGCCTCCCCGGCAATGTCAATGTGTACCTTTGGCTTGGGATATCCCAAGACATCGCAAAACAAGTCCCTGATCGGACCGTACATCGCCGCTTCTTGCCCCGCAGGGGTTCCCAAGATGGAGCCTATAGCGTCGAGGAACTTCTTTTCAGTCTTGCTCATTTCTGCCCACTTTTTTCAAACACACTACCCAATCGGGAAAAACCTTCAAGTATCAACAGCCTACAGCGCACTTGTAGGGCTTTGATCGTCGCCTCGCGAAGCATAGCTAAGCCGCTGGGCTAAACGTCTTCTTAAAAATCCGGCACATTTTTTCGTGGCCCCATCTATACATAGCCACGCGCCGACTTCCCCCATACCCCACTCGCCCGGACAGGGATACGCCCCGGTTCGCAACCCGGCCTCACCATAGGACAAGAGAAGCGCCGGGGGTCGGCATCCGGGCCACCTATAGGGATAAAGAAACGCGGGGCCGTGACCCGCCCCCACTATTGGACAGAAGAACCGCCAAGACCTGAGCAACCCACCCTATTAAGGACTAGGAAGGCCACCCAAGACGGGACGCGCCGGTTGACAGAAACACAACCCAGACAGCATAAGTGTGACACAAAGTGCGACACACAACTCAACCTCGCACTCGATTGTTCAAGCCTTCCAGTGGCTTAGAAAAATGGTAGCGGGTCCGGTACTCGCCTCCAAAGCTATTCCTGCTGGTCTCGCCGTCGCTTAACTTACCTCCCACAAACATATTTCAGGCTCAGTGCGCGCTGCGATGCCAGTCCGTTCAAGCGTCGTGTCGTCCCACCGGACGGGCGCCCAGAAGGGTCGAAAGCGTGTCGGCGGCGGTCCTGACGTCTTCTGACAGGGCCTCGGTGCGGGCGCGCGTCACGCGGCTGGTAGGGCCAGAAATCGACAGGCCCGCGACGACTTCGCCATGCAAGTTGCGCACCGGCGCCGCGATGCAGCGCATGCCTTCGTTGCGTTCTTCGTCGTCGACCGCATAGCCCTGATCGGCGATCCGGGTCAGGTCGGCGGCCAACGCGTCGGGGTCGGTCAGGGTGCTGGGCGTGAACTGCTCCAGCGGCGCGGCCAAGAATGCGCCACGGCGCTCTTCCGGCATCGCCGCCAGCAGGACTTTTCCGATCCCCGACGAATGCATCACCGCCTGGGTCCCCGGCGGGAAGAAGGCGCGGATGGGGGCGTGGGTTTCGATCTGGCTGACGAAAAGCACGCTGCCCTGACGCTCGATCCCCAGATTGGCGGTCTCTCCCGTCGCTTCCATCAAGGCGCGCATCGGTTCGCGTGCGCGTTCCACCAGCGAGGTGCGGCGCAGAAAGGCTGAGCCGATCTGAAACGCGCCGGGCCCCACATGCCAAGTCTGGTCTGCTGGATCCAATTCCACGATGCCATGGGCCTGGAGTGTTACCAGCACGCGGTAGACGCTGGCTGCTGGGTCGCCCGTCGCTTCGGCCAAGTTTGAGAGCGTCGAGGTTTCAAGCTGGGCCAGAACGGACAGGACATGCATCGCCCGGTCCACGGCCTTGATTGTGTTCTGGTCGGTCTTGTCGCTCCAAGCCCGGGGGCGACCCCGGGGGCGGCTTTCATCGCTTCTGGTCATGGAAAAGAAATCCCCGCTCCGAACGTGTCCGCCAAATGAAAAAAGGCAAATGCCTGTTTCGCAGACGAAATCATGACTTTCGAAAAAATGAAAGCCGTTTTCAAAAAAATATGAAAATCCCGCCGAACCCGCTAGACCTGCGACATCCCGACCCAGCGGAGGATGCCATGAACCCCCAGAATCCCGTCTTCATTCCAGGGCCCACCAACATGCCGGAAGCGGTCCGACTGGCCTGCCACATGCCGACGTTGGATCACCGGTCCCCTGCCTTTGCCGACATTCTGCATCCCTGCCTGGACGGCGTCCGCAAAGTTATCAAATCCGACGACGCGGATATTTTCATCTTCCCGTCCACCGGAACAGGCGGGTGGGAGACGGCGATCTCCAACACGCTCAGCCCAGGTGACAAAGTGCTGGTGGCGCGCAACGGCATGTTCAGCCACCGCTGGATCGACATGTGCCAGCGCCACGGTCTGGATGTTCAGGTCATTGACGTGGCTTGGGGGCACGGCATCCCGCTTGACGCCTACGAAGAGGCCCTGCGCGCCGACAAAACCCACGCCATCAAGGCCGTGCTTGCCACCCACAACGAGACTGCCACTGGCGTCAAATCCGACATTGCGGGCGTGCGCCGCGCAATGGATGCCGCAAGCCACCCTGCGCTTTTACTGGTCGATGGTGTCAGCTCAATCGGGTCCATGGATTTCCGGTTTGACCAATGGGGCGTGGATGTCGCGGTCACTGGATCACAGAAGGGTTTCATGCTGCCCGCCGGTTTGGCCATCGTGGGCTTTTCCGCCAAGGCTATCCGCGCCACGCAGACCGCCAAACTGGCGCGGACGTTCTTCGATGTGGCCGACATGGCCAAGGGCTATGCCGCCGATGCCTTCCCCTACACTCCGCCTGTCGGCTTGATGAATGGGCTGCGCGTGGCCATCGACATGCTTCTGGAAGAGGGGCTGGACAATGTCTTTGCCCGCCATCATCGGATGGCCGAGGGTGTGCGCCACGCCGTGGATGCCTGGGGCCTGAGGCTCTGCGCGGCCACGCCGGACCTCTATTCCGATAGCGTCTCGGCCATCCGCACGCCCGAGGGCTTCAACGCGACCGACATCGTAACCGTGGCCGCCCGCGACTACGACATGGCGTTCGGCGTGGGGCTGGGCGATGTGGCGGGCAAGGTCTTCCGCATCGGCCATTTGGGCATGTTGACCGACGCCATGGTCCTGTCGGGCCTGGGCGTGGCGGAAATGGCCATGGTCGATCTGGGCCTGCCGGTGAAGCTGGGTGCGGGCGTGGCGGCGGCGCAAGAATACTATCGCCACAGCAACAAGCAACAGAAGGCAGCCGCGTGATGAAGGACCTCAATGGCCTAGACCTGCCCACCTATGATGACATGCTGGCCGCCCATGCGCGGATCAAACCGTATATCCACCGCACGCCCATCCTGACGTCGTCCTTTCTGAACACGCTTTCGGGCTGCGAAATCTTCTTCAAATGCGAGAACTTCCAGAAGGCCGGGGCCTTTAAAGTCCGCGGTGCTACAAACGCCGTCTTCGGCCTCAGCGAAGATGAGGCCAAGTTGGGCGTGGCCACCCATTCATCGGGCAACCACGCGCTGAGCCTTAGTTACGCGGCGGGGCGGCGCGGCATCCCGTGCCACGTCGTCATGCCCCGCACGGCGCCCGAGGCCAAGAAAAGTGCCGTGCGCGGCTATGGCGGTATCATAACGGAATGTGAGCCCTCGACATCCAGCCGGGAAGAGGTCTTCGCCAAGGTCCAGGCCGAAACCGGCGCCGATTTCGTCCACCCCTACAACGACCCGCGCGTCATCGCAGGGCAGGGGACCTGTTCGCACGAATTCATGGAACAGATGCAGGAATACGGCGATCCGGTCGACATAATGGTGGCCCCCATCGGTGGCGGTGGGATGATTTCGGGCACTTGCCTGACCCTGTCCCATGAGGCCCCCGCCGTGCAGATCATCGCGGCCGAACCCGAACAGGCCGACGACGCCGCCCGCAGCTTCAATGCGGGCCACATCATCGCCGATGACGCGCCGGTCACGATCGCCGATGGTCTGAAGGTGCCCCTGAAGGAACGCACCTGGCACTTCGTGTCGACCTACGTCACCGATATCCTGACAGCGACCGAGCAGGAAATCATCGACGCCATGCGCCTGACCTGGGCGCGCATGAAGATCGTGATCGAGCCAAGCTGCGCAGTGCCGCTGGCCATCATCTTGAAGAACTCGGATGTCTTCGCAGGCAAGCGCGTGGGCGTTGTGATCACCGGCGGCAATGTCGATCTCGACAAGCTGCCTTGGCAGATTTGAGGAGAAGCACAATGAAAGACCTGAACCACGACGATCTCGAAGTCGGCTATGACGTCCCCGCGCTGCCGGGCATGGATGAAGCCGATATTCAGACGCCCTGCTTGATCCTCGATCTGGACGCGCTGGAACGCAATATCCGCAAGATGGGCGACTACGCCAAGTCGCGCGGCATGCGCCATCGCTCCCACGGGAAGATGCACAAATCGGTGGACGTCCAGAAACTGCAACAGGATCTGGGCGGCGCTTGCGGCGTCTGCTGCCAGAAAGTGTCCGAGGCGGAAGTCTTCGCCCGTGGCGGCATTAAGGATGTGTTGGTCTCCAACCAGGTGACGCAGCCCGCAAAGATCGCCCGCCTGGCCAACCTGCCCAAACTGGGCGCACGGGCCATTTGCTGCGTGGATGACTTGGCCAATGTGGCCAACCTGTCGGCAGGCGCGACCAAGGCAGGCACGACCATCGAATGTCTGGTGGAAATCGATTGCGGCGCAGGCCGCTGCGGCGTCACCAGCACCGACAAGGTGGTGGAACTGGCAAAGGCCATAGACACTGCTGAGGGGCTGAAATTTGCTGGGCTCCAGGCTTATCAGGGCGCCATGCAGCACCTCGACGATTATGAGGAACGCAAGGCCAAGATCCAGATCGCCATCGACATGGTGCAAGACGCGGTGACCGCGCTGAAGGGCGAGGGCCTCGAATGCGATATCGTCGGTGGCGGCGGCACTGGCAGCTATTACTTCGAAAGCGGCTCAGGTGTTTATAATGAGCTTCAATGCGGCTCTTATGCGTTCATGGATGCCGATTACGGCCGTATCCTCGACGAAAAGGGCCGTCGCATCGACGAGGGCGAATGGGAAAACGCGCTGTTCATCCTGACCTCGGTGATGAGCCACGCCAAGGCCGACAAGGCCATTGTGGATGCCGGCCTCAAGGCGCAATCGGTCGATAGCGGGCTGCCCACCATCTATGGCCGCGATGACGTCACTTACGTCAAGTGTTCCGACGAACACGGCGTGGTCGCCGACCCTAACGGTTTGCTGAAGGTCAACGACAAGCTCAAACTCGTTCCCGGTCATTGCGACCCGACCTGCAATGTCCACGATTGGTATGTGGGCGTGCGCGGCGGCAAGGTTGAGACGCTCTGGCCCGTCTCGGCGCGCGGCAAGGCTTATTAGGATCGAACCGGCTGGCGCCGGTCCGACCCGCCGGGGGCTCTGCCCCCGGACCCCCGGAGTATTTCGACCAGGATGAAGTCATGATAATCGTTCCCGAAGCCGCGATTGCCGGTCTCGTCTCACCCGAAGCCAGCTTTGCGGCCGTGGAGGCCGTTTTCGCCGCCATGTCCCGCGGCGACGCCCGCAATTTCCCCGTCGTGCGCGAGGCGCTGCCCGGGCCGGAAGAGGCGCTTTATGGTTTCAAAGGCGGTGTTGACGCGGTGGGCGGTGCGCTGGGATTGAAGGCGGGCGGCTACTGGCCGCACAACCTGGAACGCCGCAACCTGATCAACCACCAATCGACGGTGTTCCTGTTCGACCCCGCGACGGGCAAGCCCACGGCGATGGTGGGCGGCAACCTTTTGACGGCCCTGCGCACCGCTGCCGCGTCAGCCGTGTCCATCGCCCACCTGTCGCGACCCGATTCCAAGGTGCTGGGCATGATCGGCGCGGGCCATCAATCCGCCTTCCAGATGCGCGCCGCCGTGCGCCAGCGCGGATTCGAAAAGGTCGTGGGCTGGAATTACCACCCCGAAATGCTGTCGCGCCTGTCCGACACCGCCGCCGAACTGGGCTTGCCTTTCGAGGCGGTAGACCTGCCGACGTTGGGCGCCCAGGCGGATGTCATCATCTCCATCACGTCGTCGCAGGCGCCGAGCCTTATGGATGCCCATGTCCGCCCCGGCACCCACATCGCCTGCATGGGCACCGACACCAAGGGCAAGCAAGAGGTGGAGGCCGCGCTTTTGGCCCGCGCCCGCGTCTTCACCGATGAAGTCGCGCAGTCGGTCACCATCGGCGAAGCCCAGCACGCCGTGGGTCAGGGCCTTATCGCGGAAGGCGACGTTGGGGAATTGGGGGCCGTGATCAACGGCGACAATCCGGGCCGCATTTCTGCCGACGACATCACGCTGTTTGACGGCACCGGCGTTGGTTTGCAGGACCTCGCGGTGGCGTCATCGGTGGTCGAACGGGCCATTGAGGCGGGCGTGGCCTTGGACGTCGATTTCTGACGTTCAGGCAACAGATTAGGCGAGAATTGCAAATTTGTAGTTCTCGCCGATTGTATGCCGCACCCCTATTTGTGCCCTGATAAGCCGCCCGTGACCTCTTCGGTGGCCTCGTCCGCCAGCTCCTCTGGCAGCAACAGGTTCAGCCCGATGGCTATGGCCGCGGCGGGCAACAGCCCCGATACCATCAAGACCCGCGCCCAATCGGGCAGGTAGGCCACCGCGTCGGGCTCCAGCTGCAAGCCTAGACCCACCGACAACGCCACTGCGAAGATCACCATGTTACGCCGGTTCCAATTCACATCCGACAGCATGGACACGCCCGCAGCCACCACCATGCCGAACATCACGATCACACCGCCGCCCAGCACTTCGATGGGAATGGTACGGATGACCGCGCCCACCTTGGGCACCAACCCGCAGAGGATCAGAAAGATCGCCCCGCAGGTCACGACATGCCGCGACATCACTCCTGTCATCGCGATGAGCCCCACATTCTGGCTAAAAGACGTGTTCGGAAAGCCGCCGAAGATTCCCGCCACCGCCGTACCCACCCCGTCGGCATAGGTGGCGCCGGTGATTTCGCGGTCCGTGGCCTCGCGCCCCGCGCCGCCCTTGGTGATGCCCGACACGTCGCCCACCGTCTCGACCGCTGACACGAAGGCCATCAGGCAAAACCCGATGATCGCCGCGACCGAAAACTCGAACCCGTATTTGAACGGCTGGGGCAGGGCGAAGGCCGCTGCCCGCTCCCATGAGCCGGTGACGGCCTCAAAGCTGAGGATACCCACCAGCAGCGCGTAGACATAGCCCGCCAGCAGCCCCAGCAGCACCGCCGAAATGGCCAACATGCCCCGGGTGAAGAACTTGAAACCCAGCGTCACGAAGATGACCACCAGGGCCGCCGACCAATTCAGCAGCGACCCATATTCCGGTGTCCCGATGGCCGGAACGCCCCCTGCCGCGTATTGGATGCCCACCCGCACCAGGGCGAGCCCGATCATCGTGACCACCAGCCCCGTGACCAAGGGCGGCAACGCGAAGCGAATCCTGCCGATGAACGTGCCGATCAAGGCGTGGAACAGCCCGCCGATAATCACGCCGCCGAACAGGGCAGCCAGCGCATCCACGCCCTTGCCCGCCACCAGTGGGATCATGATGGGCAGAAAGGCGAAGCTGGTCCCTTGCACAATCGGTAGCGCCGCGCCAACCGGGCCGATGGTGACGGTCTGCAATAGCGTGGCGAGGCCCGCAAACAGCATCGACATCTGGATAAGGTACAAGAGTTCGGGGAAGTCCGGTGAGTTCGACCCAAACCCGAAGCCCGCCGCCCCCGCCACGATGATGGCGGGCGTCACGTTCGATACGAACATGGCCAGCACATGCTGAATGCCCAGCGGCACCGCCTTGTAGATCGGTGGCATGTAATTGGGGTCGCGCAACTGCTGCGGCGTCCCGATTTCGTGTCCGGCCATGTCCGCCTACCCCTTCATTCCCACGATTCCATTCCATCAGTCTTCGTCGAGGCCAGGCGTCGCGCCAAGGGCTGGCAAGGTGCGGGGCCGATTCTGGACTGCCGCCGCCTAGATATTGGGCTCATTTCGCTTGGAAGCGGTGCCCTACCACACGCTCCAAACCGCCAACCCCACCACCAACAGCATGGCACCCGCCATGCCCAGATTGAGTACCCGCTGCACATGGGCGCCCAGATTCAACCGCCGCAGCGTGATGCCCGCCCACAGCCAGGCAAAGTGAATCGGCAACCAGATGGCGTTCACGATCACCAGCTTGATCGCTGCCTCCGCCAAGGGTGCGCTGGCCAGGAAGGCGAAGCCTGAAAAGAGCGTCGTGTTCACCACATAGGCCTTTGGATTCACCGCCTGAAGCGCGATGCCGTCCCAGATGCCCGGCTCATGCGCGGTTTCAACGAAGGCCAGCTTGGAGCCCGCAGTGGCGATCCGAAAGGCCAGATATAGCAGATATCCGGTCGAGAGGATGAACAGGATGCTGCGCAAAAGCGGATAAGCCAGGATGAGCGCGGCCAGCCCTGTGATCACAGCCAGCGCCACTAGGTTCGTCCCTATGAACAGCCCCATGACATAACGCGTGCCCGCCCGCGCGCCGAAAGCGCTGCCCACGCCCGCCGTCGACAAAACGCCCGGCCCTGGTGTCACGATCAGGAAAAAGACTGCGGCGGCGAAAGTCAGCACGCTGCCATCTCCTGCGCGCGCAGGGCCAGCTCCATCACCCGGAAGGGGTGACCCGGGTCGTCCATGCGACCCCGGCGGCACCCCTCTAGGAAAGCTCCGAAAAAGGGCAGCGGGTCATCTGCGGCCTGGATGCGTTCCAAATGGCTGCCATTTGCCAAGATGACATGATCCGTCCCCGTCTGCCCACAGGGGTCGATATATTTGCGCACTTCGATGCTGCCCTCGGTCCCGGTCAAAAACAATCGCCCGTCGCCCCAGGTTGGCAGCGCGGCGGGCGTGAACCAATGGACCAGGATGGTCCCGGTGACGCGCCCCGCGCGCATGATGATCCGGCCCCGGTCCTCGAAATCGGGCTGGGCAAGGCAGGCGGTTTCGGCGAACAGGATCTCACCGGTCTCGGCCCCTGCAAAGTGCAGGACCTGGTCGATCTGGTGGCTGCCGATATCGGCCAGGATGCCGCCATTTCGGGCACGATCCCAGAACCAATCGGGGCGGCTTGGCGCATTCAGACGGTGCGGCGCCAGCAGTGTGACGTCGATGACGTCTCCGATGGCGCCGTCTGCCACAAGCTGCGTGGCGCGCGTGACGCCGGGTACTTCGAACCGTTCCGAGAAATCTACCGCCCAGATTTTTCCTTTCTGGTCAGAGGTTTCGTGCACGATCTTCAAGTCTTCAAATGTCAGCGCGGCGGGTTTGTCCGACAAGACATGCTTACCCGCCTCCATGGCGCGGATGGCGATGGCGGCCCGGTCCGATGGTACGGCAGCGGTTACGATGATCGCCACATTCGGGTCCGCCAGAAGCGCGGCCTCGCTTTGCCGTGGCGCATCCGGGAAACGCTTTTCCCAACCGCCCAACGTGCCGGGCGCACCATCGGTTGCCCATCCCACCAGCCGGGCGCCCGCCGCCACCAAATGAGCTACCATGGTATAGCAGTGGCGGTGGTCGATCCCGATGACGCCGATCCCGTCAGACATTTTCCACCCCCACGCGGCACCCGTCACAGGCCGAGCGCTGGATGGCGTCGACCAGCGCCTGGGCGGGCAGGGCGGATCGGCCCGTGATCACAGGCGCGCGGCCCTCGCGCAGCGCATCGGCGAAATCTGTGATCACAGCCTGGTGCCACCCATGGTTGAACGCCATCGGGTCGGCTCCGCCGCCGGTCGCCCCGCCTTCGCCGAAGGTCTCCGTACGGCCGTCGGCCCAGTGGAGCGTCAACACATTGCCCTCCAACCGGGCAGAGCCGCCTGTCGCATTGATCGCCAAGCTCTCCGTCCCGCCGGGCCGATGGGTGACCGAAGCCATGAGCGCGCCCACGGCGCCGGACCGGAAACGCAACGCGGCCGCAGCGAAATCCTCCGCTTCCAACTGGTGCAGCGGCGTGGTGGCGACCATTGCCTGCACGGCCTCCACCGGGCCGCAGCATTGCAGCATCAGGTCCATCGCGTGAACCGCCTGGGTGATGAGAACGCCGCCGCCGTCGCGCGCGAATGTCCCGCGCCCAGGGGCGTCGTAATAGCTCTGCTCTCGCCACCAGGGCACGCGCAGGTCCACGCTGGCCACCGCGCCGAGGGCGCGCAGGCGACCGAGAAGCTCAATCGCCGCCGGGCGCATCCGGTGTTGCAGCGTGACGCCAAGCGGCATGCCCGCTGTCTCGCACAGCTCCACCAGCGCCTTGGCACGGGGCAAATCCCGCTCCAATGGTTTCTCTGACAGGATGGGGATGCCGCGCTCCGCCAAGGCCGTCACATAGGCTGCCCGCGCATCAGGTGGTGTCACAAGTATAACGAAATCAGACTGTTCCGCGATGGCGTTCACGTCGAAAACAGCCTCCGCCCCCACGTGACCCGCAAAAGCCCGCGTCTTGGCCGCATTCCGCCCCATGACACAAGACAGCGTCAACCCCGCCGCCCTCAATGCTGCCACATGGGTCTGTGCGACCATGCCCAGCCCAATCAACCCCACCCTCATCGCATCACCCGTTCGCGCCACCAGATGACGAGCCCCGCCAGCGCGATGACCAGCGCGCCCAGCACCGTCAGCGCGTCGGGCACCGTGCCGAAGACCAGATACCCCGCAATGGTCAGATAGATCAGGAAGGAATAGCTGAACGGCATCAACACGCTGGCCGGGGCATAGCCATGGGCCTGGCCAAAGAAGTGGTGCCCCGACCAGGCGAAGAACCCGATGGCGAACATCAGCACCCAATTGAGCGTCGTATCCGGGCTTTCCCATGTGATCACAGCCGCAGGCAGCAATGCGCAGGCCCCCACAAGCCCGACATAAAACTGCATCGTCCGCGGCGCGGCTACCCCTGCCAATTTGCGCGTCATGATGGAAAAAAGCGCCAGTGCCGTGGCCGCCGTCAACGACAGAAGGGCGGCCCAGTGGAATTCGGCGGACCAGGGGCGCACAACGATCAGCACGCCGACAAAGCCCACCAAGATGGCCGACCAGCGCCAGATGCCCACCTTTTCGCCCAGAAGCGGCACGGACAGGGCCGACACGATGATGGGCGAGGAAAACATGATTGCCGCCGTCACGGTCAGGTCCAGATAGCGCAGCGCGATGAAGTTGGTCACCGTCGATGTGACCAGCAGCACCGCCCGCACCAACATGGCCAAGGCCTGGGCCTGGGGCGCGGTGAAGCCCGAATGGTCACGCCCCAGCATGGGCCCGGTGGACAAGGCCAAGTGGACGCCAAAGCGCATGAAGGCCAGTTGCAGCGCGGGCAGGCCCGCCAGCGACATCCACTTGACCGAGGTATCCGTCAGCGAAAACAGGAAGTAGGCCAGCAGCATCAGCAAGATGCCGCGGCCCGGCCGGTCTTCGCGCGGACGCGCCAGATGCGAGATGGCGGGCGCGTCGGGCATGCTAGCCCTTCATGCGCGCGGCGTAGAAATCCACGATCTCGGAGACCATGGCCTCGCCCCGCCCGTCCTCGACCGCCGCGTTCAGGCCCTTGTGTGCGCAGGCGGACATGATGCTGTCCACCTCCATCCCGGCGGCCATCTGGCGATAATAGCCCACATCCTTGGCCGCGTTGCGGATGGAAAACGCCAGTTGCGCGGGGTCGCCATCGACGGCGTAGCCTTTGACGAAATCCATCATCCCCGACCGCAATGGCCCGGCGGCCATCACGTCGTAAAGTGCCTGGCGCTCGACGCCCGCCTGGTCGGCCATGGCGAAGGCTTCGGCCATGGCATTGGCAACGGTCATACCGAAGAAGTTGTTGATAAGCTTGATCGTATGGCCCGACCCGGATGCGCCTAGGTGGAAGACGTTCTCGCCCAGATCACCCAGCACCGGGCGCACCCGGTCAAAGGCGGCGCGGTCGCCCGCTGCCATGATGTTGAGCTTGCCCTCACGCCCATGGCTGGGCGTGCGGCCCAGCGGCGCGTCCAGATAGGCGCCGCCCGCCGCGGCCACTTCGTCTGCCAAAGCGCGGGTGGAGTCGGGCAGCGAGGTGCCGAAATCCACCACCACCGCGCCGGGTTTCAGCCCCGCGATCACGCCGTCCGTGCCGCGCATCCGCGCCTCCACCTGGTCGGACGTGCCCATGCAAAGCATGACGATATCGCTGTCCTGGGCCAGGGCGCGCGCATTGGCGGCTTCGGTCGCCCCCCGCGCGATGGCCGCCTCGACGCCCGTGCGGTCGCGGTTGCCCAGAACCACCAGCCCATGGCCGCAATCCAGCAACCGCTGCACCATGGCAGAGCCCATGAGGCCCAGCCCCAGAAAACCGATTCGCATCTGTGACATCCTAGTTCCCTTCGTCAATGTGGCCGGTCCTCTTCGCGTCGCGATGCGCGCTCATCGTCCCGGTGGTGGCTTCGATCCGAAGGATGACCTCCAGATTGGCACGGGCCGAAGTGGCATCGACAAGCGGCGCGGTGCGCCCGGCGATCACGTCGGCGAAATGCTCCAATTGGCGCATCAGCGGCACGCCGTCTTCGACCTCGGTCTCGGACGGGATGGGCCGTTCGTTCCAATGGGCGGCGCCCGACCAGATCCGCAGCGACGGGAATTCCACAGCGCCCCCGGTGCAGGCCACGCGCAGGCTGTCCTGGGCGGTGTGGGGGATATGGGGGCTTTCGCCGGTCCCGGCCTCGAACCCCCAGGGCGTGGGGGCCGTGTCGGCATAGGTCAGGGTGGCGGTCACACCGCTGCCGAAGCGCAGCACCGCGCCGCCGGATTCGGGCCGCGCCGCCCCGCGAATGGCGTTGGAGGCGAGGCCGACCACATCCGTCACCTCCCCGAACAGCCAGCGCAGCATGTCAACATCGTGGATCAGGTTCTGCTTGATGGGCGCGCCATCGAGCCCCGCGCGCCAATCCACGGCGAAGTAATCGTCCGGCTTGCGCATGAGCCACAGCAGGGACGCCACAACCGGCTGGCCCAGCCGCCCGCTGGCGACGATATCCTTTAGCTTGGCCACGCGCGGGTGGTGGCGGCGGTGATGGCCCACCAGAATGTGGGTGTGCGCCTGGCGCGCGGCGGAAATCATCGCATCGGCGGCGTCCAGGCTGTGGGCCACGGGCTTTTCGACCAACACGTGCCAGCCTCGCGCGGCGGCCGCGATGGTCAGCGGTGCGTGGGTTGCGGTGGGCGTCGCGATGACAATGCCGTCGGCGGGCACATCGACATCGTCGATACTGGCAAAGCCGGGCGCCGTTGGGTGGGCCCGCCGCGCCGGATCGGGGTCGATGATGCCCGCAAGTGTCAGGTCGGGGTTGGCGTCGATATGGGCGAGGTGGCGTTCGCCGATCAGGCCCGTGCCTGCCAGGAGGAGGCGGGTCATGTGGCAGACCCGACGCGATACTCCGACAATTTATCTCGCAGCGCGGTGCCGAGAGGTGCTCGGTGGTAGGTGCCGCCTTCTAACCAAGATACCGACGCCTGAACGCCCGGCGGTGCCATTCGTAGAAGGTCGTCATGTGGGACCAAAAACCAGTCTTCCTGATCGGGAAATGCTATCCAAAGATCACGGCCAATATACTTCCGATCGACCGTCCATCGCGATTTCTGCTGAATCAGCCGTACTTCACCGGTTTCTTCACTATGTGCGATTAAGTCGATCCCTGTGTCGATCAGCGGGACAAACACCCCATATCCAGACTTGAGCAAAAGCTCAGAGAGACGGTTTCGATTCGAAAACTCGACGACTCGTCCAGGTTGCCTCACATCACCGCCCCGATCTGCCAGGGGACGAATTCGTAGTCGCCCAGGCCCTGGGCTTCCGACTTGGTCATCTCGCCCGAGGCAACGCGCAGGAACAGGTTGTAGATCTCGCGCCCCTTGGCCTCGACCGAGGACGCGCCGGTCAGGATGTCCCCCGCATTCACGTCCATATCCTCCGTCATGCGGTCAAACAGCGTCTGGTTCGTGGCCACCTTGATCGTCGGCGCGGGCTTTGACCCGAAGGCAGAGCCGCGCCCGGTGGTGAAGCAGACCAGATTGCAGCCGCCCGCGATCTGCCCGGTGACCGAGGCCGGGTCGTAGCCGGGGCTGTCCATGAAGGTGAAGCCCGCCGCGCGCACCGGCTCCGCGTATTTGTAGACGCCGGTCAGGGGTGTGGTGCCGCCCTTGGCGGCTGCGCCCAGCGATTTTTCCAGAATGGTCGTCAGCCCGCCCTTCTTGTTGCCGGGGCTGGGGTTGTTGTCCATGGAGCCGCGGTTGCGCGCCGTGTAATCCTCCCACCACTGGATCAGGCCCACCAACCGCGCCCCCACCTCGGGCGAGGCCGCGCGGCGCGTCAGCAGGTGTTCGGCGCCGTATATTTCCGGTGTCTCGGCCAGCACGCCAGTGCCGCCCTGGGCCACCAGCAGGTCGCAGGCCTGGCCCAAAGCGGGGTTGGCGGTGATGCCCGACCAAGCATCCGACCCGCCGCATTGCAACGCCACTTTCAGCGCGCTCGCGGGGCAGGGGGTGCGTTGCGCTTTGTTGGCGATGGGCAGCATGGCGCGGACCTTTTCCACCCCCGCCTCGATGGTGCGGCGTAGGCCGGCGACGTTTTGGATGTTCATGGTCTGGAAGGTTGGCCCCTGCCTGAGGCCGTATGCCTCCAAGAGCCAGTCGATCTGATTCATCTCACAACCCAGGCCCACCATAAGCACGGCGCCGTGGTTGGGGTGCTTGGCATAGCCCCACATGACGCGCTGCAACGCCTCGAACCCGTCGCCGCTATCGGCCATGCCGCAACCGGTGCCGTGGACGAAGGCGACCACGCCATCCACATTGGGATAGGCGGCCAAGTCTTCGGGCCCAAAAGCGTCGGCGATGCGCCGCGCGGCGGTGGCCGAGCAATTCACCGAGGTTACCACGGCGATGTAGTTGCGCGTCCCCACTGATCCGTCTTCGCGCTTATAACCCAGAAACGTGTCGCCCCCATCGGGCGTCACGTGCCGCAGGTCAGTCCCGAATTCATAGGTCTGGTCGGTGGCGGCAAAGGCGCAGTTCTGGGTATGGACATGGTCACCCGCGGCAATGTCGCAGGACGCATAGCCGATCAGTTGGCCATATTTGCGAATGGCCTCGCCCCGCGCGATGGGGCGCGTCGCCACCTTGTGGCCCGAAGGGATGGGGGCCGCGCAGGCCACGTCCTCCACTATTGTGTCGGCCGCCAGCGCCGCAGTGGCGGTGACCACGTTGTCCGTCGGGTCGAGCCGCACGGTCTTGGACGTCACCATGCGATATACTCCTCGAACTCTTCCATCAGGTCTGCCCAGGTCTCCATTTGGGCCAACAAAGCGGCGCGTGTAACACCGCCCGCGATGCCCACGTCCATCTCCAGCCAGGGATAGCCTTCTTCATCCAGATGGGCCTTGGCGAAGGTCTGGTCGCGGTTCCATTCATTGATGCGGTCCAGCGATGGCGGCTTATCGACGGTATAGCCGGTCTCGAACTGGATCGACAGGCAATCGGCTTGGGACACACAATTGAAGAACAGAACCGAGAAGTTGCTGCCACGGTGGCGGGCCGAGACCTCCGTAAAGGTGTTGTCCCGGTCGATGCCCCGCAACTCGAACCGGTTTTCCTTCAGAAGCTTCGCGACGACGGCTGGCGTGACGTCCAGGATCTGGGCCTGAACGGGCGCGGCCAGCGCGATCAGGGCCGCGACCAGCCAAGGGCGCATGCGGCGCGATGCAGGGAAGGGGAAACGCGTCACGGTCTCAAGCACAATGGGGGCTGTTGGATGTCCAGCGATGGATGGGAATATGGGACTAGCCCATTTTCTGGTACCGCAGATCGAAGCTCCACCGGAAGCCGTCGGTGCGGTTGGGCCCGGCCGTGTAGGGCGTCAGCGGATGCAGGATGACGATGCCGCCCGCGCGCACCGGTAGGGGGCGGGTACGGTCGGGCGCCAGATGCGCGGTCGGGATGGCGGTCTGGTTCAGCGGACAATGGGGCAGCATGGGCTGACCAAGTTCTTGGGGCTGCACCAGAAGGCAGCCGTTTTGCGGGGTGGCATCCGTCATGGCCACCCAGATGGTGACCATATCGGTGGCGTCGGCCCCGGCATGGGCCAAGTCGCGATCTTGGTGGCAGGCGGTGACGGTCGTGTGAACGGGCGCATCCGGTGGCCAGCGTGGCCGAGGACGGTTTGCTTCGCACATGTTGGATGGGGGTGGAGGTGATGCGCAACCCGATCAGCCTTTTGAAGGCGTCCAGGATGTCGGCACAGGTCAGCATGTCGTGGATAGCGGGTCCGTAATGGAAGCGCGTGTCCGCCATGATCACGCCGCCCGGCAGACTGATATCCAGCGGTTGGAACCAATCATGGCGCGCCAGATGCACGGCGCGCAGCGTCTCTCGGAACGGGCCGGCCCAGGCGATGCCGTGCTGGCCTGCGATGCCGCGGATCAGGTCGGCATATTCGGCCTCCACCGCGGCGCAGAGGCTTGCCGGGACCACATCTTCGATGACCAGAAATCCCTGGCGGTCGAATGCCTCGATCTGGGCCGGGCCGGGCTTCATCGGCGACCCGGTCTCATGCGCCGGGCCTCCGTCCAAGGGTAAACTCTGCCACGCGCTCAATCCAACAAGACTTCGATGATCGGCGGATAGATCAGCAAGACCGACAAGGCGCAAAGCTGGATGCAGATGAACGGCAGGAAGCCCTTGAAGATATCCGTCAGCGATATGTGGGGCGGGGCCACCGATTTCAGGTAGAACGCCGCCGGGCCGAAGGGGGGCGACAGGAAACTGACCTGCATATTCATGCAAAACAGCACCCCGAACCAGACGGCCAGATAGCGGGGCTCCACATGGCCCAGCAGGCCGATTTCCTCGATGGGCAGCCGCTGCACGATGGGCAGGAAGACCGGGATGATGAGCAGCACGATCCCGACCCAATCCATGAAGGCACCCATGAAAAGCAGGATCAGCATCATTGTCAGCAGGATGCCCATCGTGGGCAAATCCGCGCTCGTGATCAGGTTGGCGACATAGGTCGGCCCGCCCGCAATCGTATAGGCGCCCGCCAACGTGGCCGCGCCGATGGTGACCCAGATGATCGTGCCGGTGGACTTGAGCGTGCGCATCAGGCTGTCCCAGACCAGCTCCACGCTGGCTTCCCCCCGGAAGACGGAAATCAGGAAGACGGCCACAACGCCCATGCCCGCCGCCTCGGTGATCCCCGAAATGCCGCCATAGATCGAGCCCATGACCACGCCGATCACCACGATGGGCGCCACCAGGCCCTTGCCCATCTGCCAGCCGGTCTTGGCGCGGACGGGCTTGAAGACGAAGAAGATCGCCGCCAAGGCCGCGGCCACCAGGGCGCCGAAGACCCAGACATGGTGGGGCTGGCCCAATGTGATTGGGTCGACGTTTTCGATGACCGCGTTCTGCCCCGTCACCGTGAAGAATAGCGCCCGTAGGAACAGGGCCGCGCCGAAGCCCGTGACCAGAATGGCGAGGAAGGCGCCGAACAGCATGGTTTTCTCGCGCCCCTTGGGGTCGTTCGGGTTGTCTGGGGGCAGGGGGGCGAGGCTTGGGTTCAGCTGCGTGCGGATGATGATGTAGATGATGATGAAGCTGGCCAGCATGAAGCCCGGAACGAAGGCCGCCGTGAACAGCGCCTTTATCGACGTCTCGGTGATCAGCCCGAAGATGATCAACACGATGGACGGCGGGATCATGGTGCCCAGCGACCCGGACGCACAAATCGTGCCGATGGCCAGGTTCTGATCATAACCCAGCCGCAACATCTGCGGCAAAGCGATCAGGCCCAGCAGGACCACCTCGCCGCCGATAATGCCCGACATGGCGGCCATGATGACGGCCATGATCGACGTGACGATTGCGATGCCGCCCCGCGTGCGCGACAGCCAGACATTCAGGGACGAATACATGTCCTTGGCAATGCCCGACCGTTCCAACAGTGCTGCCATGAAGATAAACAGCGGGATGGAGATCAGGACGTAATCCGTCAGCAAGCCGTATATCTTTTGCGCCAGGATGTTCAGCGGCCCGGACCCGAAGCGCCCCGTCAGAAGCCCTTCCCCAAAGTCCCAGGGCGCGGTCAGCAGCGCGGGTTCGAACTTCATGACCAGCACAAGCACCGCCAAAATGGCCGAGGCCATGCCGAGCGGCATCCCGATGGCCAAAAGCAGCATCAGCCCAATCAGCAGGACCAGCGAAATCGTTCCGACATCCATCGCGCTTGCCCCTTACTCGCCGCCGACCTGCTTGCGCAGGCGTTCGATTTCGTCTTCGTCGATGTCGTCGGCGGCCGAATGGATAACCGGCTCCGCGTTCCAATCGCGGATCAGGTTGGCGATGGCTTGCAACGCCACCAGCGTGACCACCAGCAGGATCAGCGGCTTCAGCGTCGCCGGGATGGGCGGGTCGAAGGCCGTGCCGAAGGTTTCCCACCGGGCGAACTTGGCCGCGGCCTCCCCGTAGCCGCCCCAGAACAGGAAGAAGGCGAAGGTGACGATCAGACCGGTCGAAATCACGTCGCAGGTCTTTTGCAGAAAGCGCGGCATCACGTCATAGAGTAGGAAGATGCGGATATGGCTGCGCTGCTGCATCGCATAGAGCCCCGACAGGATGAACACGAACCCCGCCATCCAAAGCGTCAGCTCATTGGCCCAAAGCGTCGGGCGCTCGAAGACGTAGCGAAGGACGACTTCGTAGACCATTACGCAAACCATCCCCGCGATCAGGATCATCGTGACCCGCCCGATGAACACCGACAGGCGGTCGAAGATGCCCCAACCCTCGAATTCCATGGGCGCGCGGCGCACCGTCATGACGCCCAGCACCAGAAAGACAAAAATGCCCGCCAGCGCGGCCCAATCCAGCGCGGATGCGGCGGCATAGCGGCGGGCCAGCGCATCTACGGTGGGTCCCGGTTCCGAGAAGATCATCAGGAAGGCCGGCATCCGCCACATCGCCCAGCCGAAACTGACCACGAAGGCGATCGGGATCAGTACCTGCAAGGGTCCAGGCACGGTCTGCGGCGCGTTCCCGGTCTCGTAATAGGTCGCGTCCTGCATGGCGTCTTTGGTCATGGCGTCCCCCTCGCGCATGTTGGCCCCCGCATCTGACACTGTGCATGCGCCACCGCGCGACGGGCTGCTGGTCGGCCCTTGGGTTACCCCGGCCACCAGGCGGAACACGCGGCCCCGTGGGGCCGCGCCGTTGGCGTCAGGCTCTGGTCCCGATCACTCGGAGACGAGGCCCAACTGACGCAGATACGTCATATGGCTTTCCACCAGCGCTTCGGCTTCGGGCGTCGTGGCGAATTCCGGCCAGGTGGCCTGCGCCGCGGCGCGGAACTCGGCCAGGTCTTCCGCCGACCATTGCGACAGGGTCACACCCTGTTCGCGCAGCTGGGCTGCAGCTTCGGCGTTCTTCTTCTCGAAGGTCAGCGCGGTTTGCAGTGCCAGGCTTTCCATCGCCGTCGACATGATCGCGCGATGATGTTCAGGCATCCCATCCCACACGGCTTTGTTGCAGGCCAGGTGGTCCGACGGCATCGAATGGAAGCCGGGGAAGTTGGCGAACTTCGCGATGTCATACAGACCCAGGCCCACATTGTTGGCCAACCCGCTTGCGTCCGCGCCGTCGATGATGCCGGTTTCCAGCGCGGTGAAGATCTCGGTGAAATCCATCACGATGGGTGTTGCGCCCAGCTTCTCGAAAATCTTCGTTTCCATCCCCGGGGGGGAGCGGAACTTCCAATCCTGCAAGTCGCTGATCTGCGCGATGGGCTTGGTGGAAGCGAAGCTTTCCTGGCCATAGACCCACCAGCCCACAAGCTGCATGTCGTACTGGTTGTAAAGCGCCTGCGCGTCTTCCAGACCGCCCCCGTAATAGAGCCACGATAGCTGCTGATAGGGCGTATCATACCCGCCCATGATGTCGCCCACGAACTGGAAGGCGGGGTTCTTGCCGGTTTGATAGCCGCCGCCGGTCATGTCGCAATCCAGGATGCCCGTGGCCGCCGCATCGAAGGTTTCGACCGACTTCACGACCGATGAGCTGAAGAACGGCTCGATGGTGATTTCGCCGTTCGACATCAATTCGACTTTGTCGAAGAATTCCTGCGCCAGGCGGCCCGATTCCGTCTCGGGCGCGTAATGTGTCTGGATGCGCAGCGTGGTCGTTTGCGCCATGGCGGTGGTCGCCAGCAGCGTGGCGCCGGCAACGGCACCCGTCAGTTTCAGAGCGTTCATGTGATCCTCCCAATGATCCCTTTCCCCCCGCGCTCCCCTCCGGGACCTCCCTAGCGAGGGGTTACAGGCGGACCCTAGCAAGCGATTTCCGACTCGCAAACAGAAAATCAAAATTTCTGGACAGGCGATATTTTTTTGGAATATCAAAATTTCTGATGGGAGGAATCGATGCCGGACAGTGCTGCCCGCATGGACACGCCGGCGATCTATGCCGATTTGCAACGCCGTCTGATGACTGCGGGTTTTGAGCCGGGGGCCAAGCTTAAGCCCAGCGAATTGCAGCACGAATTCGGCTGCTCGCCCAACACTGTGCGCGATGTGCTGTTGCAGCTTTCCAAAGTCGGGCTCGTGGAATTTGAAATGCAGCGCGGCTTTCGCGCGCGCCAGGTCTCGGATGAACGGCGCTCGGACATCACGCGGTTTCGCATTCTGCTGGAACAGGAAGGCGCCGTCGGGTCCATGCGCCATGGTGGCCTCGCGTGGGAGGCGCGGCTGACGGCGGCGCACCATTCGCTCAGCCATATCGAAAGTCAGATCGCCCGCGCGCCAGACCCGGCCCCCTTCCTGCATCTGTGGTCCGATGCGGAACACACCTTCCACGAGGTGCTGATTTCCGAATGTCGCATGCCCCTGCTGATCGAGACCTATGACAGCGTCTACATGCAGTTTCGCCAGCAGATGGTGACGCTGGATGCAGCCTTCACGTCCCGCTATTTCCACCCGATCATCAAGGAACATCAGGCCATCGTGGATGCCGCCCTGGGCGGTGATGAAGACCGGCTGCGGGGCGCGGTGCACACCCATCTGAAGCGGCATCTGGTCGAATGACGCGCGTCGAGGCCCCTGGGTCGTCAGAGGCCGTTGCGATCCTTCAGCTCAAGAAACAGCGCGGAATGGTCCAACTCACCACCCGCCATTTCGTCGCGCAGCCGCTTGAAGCGGTCATTGACCGTGGTCACGGCAGGCAGCGTCAGCGCCAAGCTTTCGGCCTCATCCAGCACGTTGTCCAAGTCCTTGATCTGGAATTTGGTCAGCCCGCCCGGCACGAAATCCCCCTCCGTCATCCGGCGCCCGTGCTGCTGCAGGATGGCGCTGTCCGCGAACCCGCCCTTCAGCGCGTCGCGCACGGCCGCCGGATCGGCCCCGCCGCGCTCCAAAAGCAGCGTGGCTTCGGCCACCGCGCCGATGGTGCAAGCCACGATGGCCTGATTGGCCAGCTTCGCCAATTGCCCCGCACCGACCGGGCCCACATGGACGGGACGGCCCAGAGCGCCCAGCACGGGCGCGACTGTCTCGAAGGTTGCTGCGTCGCCCCCAGACATGATGGCCAGCGTTCCGCCTTCGGCGCCTTTGGTGCCGCCGGATACCGGCGCATCCACATAGCCCATGCCTTGTTGAGCGAATCGCGCCCCATGGGCCCGTGCCTCGCTGGGCTTGATCGACCCCATCTCGACCCACACAGCGCCGGGCGCGAAGGCATTCATTGCCGCCATCTGCACCGTATCCGACGCGGGTCCGTCCGACAGCATCGAGATGACGATGGACGCGCCCGCAACGGCCTCTGCCGGGGTTGCCGCCACGCGCGCGCCCGCTTCGCCCAACGGGGCCGCCTTGTCGCGCGAGCGGTTCCAGACCGCCAAGTCATGGCCCGCGGCCAGCAGGTTCCGCGCCATGGGCGCCCCCATCAGACCGGTGCCAAGCAGCGTGAGTTTCATGGCCGAGCCCTCCCCAATTGCACGCCCCTTATGAACCCGATACCCGCAGACACAACCGGAGGAGCCCGATGACAGATCGCCTGAAAGGCAAACGCGCCCTGATCACCGCCGCAGGCCAAGGCATCGGTCGCGCCACAGCCGAGATGTTCATCGCCGAGGGCGCGCAGGTCTTCGCCACCGACCTGAACGCGGACCTTCTGGCGGGGCTCGATTGCGAAACCTATGCGCTGGACGTCCGCGACGACGCGTCGGTGCAAGCGGGCGTGGCGCGCGCGCGGCCCAACGTCTTGTTCAACTGCGCCGGTTTCGTCCACCACGGCACGATCATGGACGCGACGGATGACGAATGGGCTTTCGGGTTCGACCTGAACGTGGCGTCGATGTTCCGCACGATCCGCGCGACGCTGCCCATCATGCTCGACGCGGGCGGCGGGTCCATCGTGAACATGTCGTCGGCCTGTTCCAGCGTGATCGGCGCGCCCAACCGCTTTATCTATGGCGCGACCAAAGCCGCCGTGATCGGTCTGACGAAATCGGTGGCGGTGGATTACATCAAGCAGGGCATCCGCTGTAACGCGATCTGCCCGGGAACGGTGGAAAGTCCGTCCTGGCATGATCGCGTCCGCGCGCTGGGCGAGGAGATGGGCAGCTACGACGACGCCATGGCGGCTTTCGTCGCGCGCCAGCCCATGGGGCGCGTCGCCACCGCCGAGGAAATCGCGGCGCTGGTCGTCTATCTGGCCTCGGACGAAAGCGCATTCACCACCGGGCATCCGCATGTCATCGACGGCGGCTGGTCGGGGCAATAGAGCCGGTTACCCGGTTTCCGACCGGTAACCGTTTGCAAAATATGAAGAAATGAGATGAGCGTCCGATGACCAAACTCCGCTCCCGCCTGTGGTTCAACAACCCGGACAACCGCGAGATGACCGCACTCTATCTGGAGCGGTACTTGAATTACGGGATCACCCGAGAGGAGTTGCAAAGCGACAAGCCCATCATCGCCATCGCGCAAACGGGCAGCGACCTGAGCCCGTGCAACCGCCACCACCTGGAACTGGCCAAGCGGGTGCGCGACGGGATCATCGCGGCGGGCGGCGTACCGTTGGAAGTGCCGGTCCACCCTATCCAGGAAACGGGCAAACGCCCCACCGCGTCGCTGGACCGCAACCTCGCCTATCTGAGCCTGACCGAGACGTTGAACGGCTATCCACTGGATGGCGTCGTGCTGATGATCGGCTGTGACAAGACCACCCCGGCCCTTCTGATGGCCGCCGCGACCGTCAACATCCCGGCCATCGCGCTGTCGGTCGGGCCCATGCTGAACGGCTGGTTCAAGGGCGAGCGGACGGGGTCGGGCACCATCGTCTGGAAGGCGCGCGAGATGCATGCGGCGGGCGAAATCGACGATGCCGGGTTCATGGAAATCGTTGCTAGTTCAACACCTTCCGTGGGTTACTGCAATACGATGGGCACCGCCACCACGATGAATTCCCTGGCCGAGGCTTTGGGGATGCAACTGCCTGGAAGCGCGGCCATTCCAGCGCCCTACCGTCAGCGGGGCCATGTCAGCTACCAAACCGGGCAACGTATCGTGGAAATGGTCCATGACGACCTGAAGCCGTCTGACGTGATGACCCGCGAAGCCTTTGAAAACGCCATAGTCGTGAACTCTGCCATCGGCGGTTCCACCAACGCGCCCATCCATCTCAACGCCATTGCGCGTCACCTTGGCGTGCCGCTCGACAATGATGATTGGCAGGCGCTTGGTCACCATGTCCCGCTTCTCGTAAACCTCCAGCCTGCTGGGGACTTTTTGGGGGAAGACTATTACCATGCAGGCGGGGTGCCTGCTGTAGTGGGCCAGCTTATCGCGGCGGGGATGCTGCCCCATCCGGGCGCGGTCACCGTGAACGGCAAGTCCATCGGTGACAATTGCGCGGGCCTCTCTTCCGTCCTGCCGGACGTCATCGTACCGGTGGAAAAACCCATGAAGGATGCCGCTGGGTTCCTGAACCTAAAGGGAAATCTGTTCGACTCGGCCATCATGAAGACGAGTGTCATCTCCGATGAATTCCGCGCGCGCTACCTGTCGAACCCCGACGACCCCGAGGCGTTCGAGGGACGTGCCGTGGTCTTTGATGGGCCCGAAGATTTTCACATGAAGATCGACGATGAAACGATTGATATCGATGAAAATTGTATCCTGATCATGCGTGGCGCGGGCCCCATCGGCTATCCCGGCGCGGCCGAAGTGGTGAACATGCGCCCGCCTGCCTACCTGCTCAAGAAAGGCATCAAGGCACTGCCCTGCATCGGTGACGGCCGCCAATCCGGCACGTCCGGCAGCCCGTCCATCCTCAACGCCTCACCCGAGGCGGCGGCGGGCGGCGGCCTTGCCCTTGTGCAGACCGGCGACCGCCTGCGCATCGATCTGGGCCGCGGCACCGCCGACATGCTGGTGGATGAGGCCGAATTGGCCGCACGCCGCGCCGCCCTGCCGCCCAACCCCTTCACGCCCGACAGTGAAACCCCGTGGCAGGAAATCTTCCGCGAACGGGTCGGCCCGCTGTCCGAAGGGATGGTTCTGCGCGGCGCCGACGCCTATCGCAGCACGGCCCAGAAGGGTGTGCCCCGTGACAACCACTGACCTGCCGCCAACAAGGAGAACGTTATGAAGCTTTGCCGCTTCGGCAAGCCGGGGGCCGAAAAGCCCGGCCTGATCGACCACAATGGCGACTTGCGTGACCTCAGCCAGGAGGTGGACGACATCGCCAACGGGACGCTGTCGGACAAGTCGCTGGATATCCTGCGCAATCTCGACCCGATGGGCCTGCCCAAAATCGACCATCCGGTGCGCTATGGCCCCTGCGTGGGCGACATCGGCAAGTTCATGTGCATCGGGTTGAATTATTCCGACCACGCCGCCGAAACCGGGGCCGCTATCCCTGAACATCCTATCCTGTTCATGAAGGCCAACTCCGCCATCGTCGGCCCTAATGACGATGTGGTCATGCCCCGCGGCTCGACCAAGACCGATTGGGAGGTGGAGTTGGGCGTGGTGATTGGGACGCGCTGCAAATACGTCTCGGAAGCGGACGCGCTGGATTACGTCGCGGGCTACTGCGTCTGTAACGACGTGTCCGAGCGGCATTTCCAAACAAAGCTGACGGGGCAGTGGACCAAGGGCAAAAGCTGCGACACGTTCGGGCCCACGGGGCCCTGGCTTGTGACGCGCGATGAGGTGGGGGACCCGCAATCGCTGGCTATGTCGTTGGACGTGAACGGGCAGCGGATGCAGACGGGGAACACCTCGACCATGATCTTCACGGTGGCGCAGATCATCAGCCACCTGAGCCAGATGTTCACGTTGGAGCCGGGGGATGTGATCTCCACCGGGACACCGCCGGGCGTGGGCATGGGGATGAAGCCCGAACCGGTCTATCTGAAAGCGGGCGACGTGATGGAGCTGGAAATCGCGGGCCTTGGCCGCCAACGCCAGACCGTGCGCGCCGATGATTGAGCTTCTGCAGATCGGCAACATCACCGACCGGATGGCCGACACGTTAGAAGGGCGGTTCACGCGGCACGTGCTGTTCGAACAGACCGATCGCGCCGCTTGGCTGGCCGAGCATGGCGCCCGGATCGAAGCGGTGCTGACCAACGGCCATTACGGTGTGCCTGAGGATGTGGCAGACGCCACGCCCAACTTGAAAGTCGTGTCGAGCTACGGCGTGGGTTACGACGCCATCGACGCGCCCGCTTTCGCAGCCCGCGGCATCAAGGTGAGCCATACGCCCGATGTGCTCAATGACGAGGTGGCGGATACCTTCGTGGCGTTGTGGCTGGCCGTCTCCCGCGGGATCGTATCCGCCGACCGCCATGCCCGGTCCGGCGATTGGGAAAACGGGGAATTTCCGCTGACGCGGTCCATCCAGAAACGGCGCGTGGGCATCCTGGGCCTGGGCCGTATCGGGGAAGAGATCGCCAATCGCGTCACGTGTTTCCGGGGCGATGTTCACTACCATTCCCGCAACCCCAAGGGCGTGGCCTACACGTATCACGACAGGGCCGAAAAGCTGGCCGCCGCCGTGGATGTGCTGGTCTGCATCACGCCTGGCGGGCCTTCGACACGGCATCTGGTCAACGCCGAGGTGCTGCGCGCCTTGGGGCCTGAGGGCATCTTGATCAACGTCTCCCGCGGGTCGGTGGTTGATGAGGCGGCACTGGTCGAGGCCCTGAAAGCGGGCACCATCGCGGGCGCGGGCCTGGACGTGTTCCAGGCGGAGCCGAAGATACCAGCAGCCCTTAAAGCCATGGATAACGTGGTGCTGCTGCCCCATGTGGGCTCGGCCACGGTGGAAACGCGCCAGGCCATGGGCGACCTGACGGTGCGCAACCTTCTGCAATGGCTGGAAGATGGGCGCGTGGTCACCCCGGTGCCGGAATGCCGGGACCTCTGAGGGGCGGCGCGCGGTGACCGGACGGATCGAACATCTGGAAGCGCGGCTCTTCGACGTGCCGCTGGATGAAGTGCTTGTGGATGCCAAACACGGCAACCACACGCATTTCCAATTGATCACCTGCACCATTCGCACTTCCGACGGGGTGGAAGGCACGGGCTACACCTATACCGGCGGAAAAGGTGGCACGGCCATCCTAGCCATGATCCGCGACGATCTGGCGCCCATGCTCATGGGGCAAGTGGCTGAGCCCGAGCCTCTGCATGATGCGATGCAATGGCATGTCCATTACGTCGCACGGGGCGGCGTGGCGAGTTTCGCGATCTCGGCGGTGGATATTGCGCTTTGGGACATAAGGGGAAAGATGCGGGGCGAAAGCCTGGTCACCATGGCGGGCGGCGCGTCCGACCGATGCGGCGCCTATTGCGGCGGGATCGATCTGGGCTTTGACCTGCCCAAGCTGCTGGCCTCGGTGGAAGGCTACTTGGCGCGGGGCTTCGACGGCGTGAAGATCAAGGTAGGTCGCCCCGATGACCAGGCGCGCGCCGCCGCCGTGCGCACGCTCATCGGGCCGGATGTGGCCCTCATGGTGGATGCGAATTATGCGCTGGACGTGCCACGGGCGATCAAGGCCGCCAAGGGGTTCATGGAACAAGACATCCTCTGGTTCGAGGAACCCATCATCCCCGACGATTACGCGGGCTTTGCCGAAATCGCCGATGCTACAGGCTGCCCGCTCGCCATGGGGGAAAACCTGCATACCGAGCATGAGTTTGGCTACGCCGTCGATCAGGCCCGGCTCAGTTTCCTGCAACCCGACGCCTCCAATTGCGGGGGCATCACCGGCTGGCTGCGCGCCGCTAAACTGGCCCAGGCGGCGGGCATCCCCGTTTCCAGCCACGGGATGCAGGAACTCCACGTGTCGTTGGTTGCCGCCCAATCCCATGTCAGCCGGATCGAAGTGCATGCCTTCCCGATCGATCGCTACACGACGCGCCCGCTGGTGGTGAAAAACGCCCAGGCCGTCGCGCCAGACACGCCCGGCATCGGCGTCCAGTTCGACTGGGCGCGCCTTCAGCCCTTCGCGCGCTGAACCATCTTCATCCTGGCAAAAATACTCAAATGACCCTGCCTCAAACCGCGCGACGCCCGGGAATGGACGCGACCCGTGCGCCAAGGGCGGCCACGCGGTCCGTAAACTCGGCCCGGATCGGTCCCGGGCGGGACGGGTCACGCAAGCTCGTGAACCAATGGTCCGGCGGCGCCTTGGCCCGGGAATTGCCGCGCCAGACCAGGCGGCGCAACACGTCTTCGGCCGCAGGGGGCAGGCGGTCGGGCACGTCGCGCCCTGACAGTACGGCCCAGCCCTGCGTCCAGAGGCGGCCGACCGACCAGGGGTTGTAGCCGCCGCCCCCCAGAAGCAGGAAGCGCGGCGCCAGCGGCAGCAGCGCGCGGAGCACGTCCATATGGGCATTGTTGGACAGCGACAGCCGCGACAGCGGGTCTTCTTCGACGGCATCGGCGCCGCATTGCAGGACGATGGCGTCGGGTTGGAACGCCTCGATGGCGGGGCGGATGACGCGGTCGCGGGCCAGGGCCATTTCCGTATCGTTGAGGCCGCGGGGCAGGGGCAGGTTGAAGACCTGGCCCAACCCGCGATCCCCCAGGCGACCGGTTCCGGGCCATCGCTTTTCTTCATGGGTCGAAATCAGAAGCACATCGGGGTCGCCCGCGAAGGCATGCTCCACCCCGTCCATATGATGCGCATCGATATCCACATAGGCTACGCGGGCGGCGCCATGGGCTTTGAGAGACAGGATCGCGAAAACGCAATCGTTGAGATAGCAAAAGCCCGATGCACGGTCCGGCATGCCGTGATGGGTGCCGCCGCCCGGGTTGTGGATGCGCCCGCCACCGGCCAGCAATTCGCCGGCCAGGATCGAGGCGCCGGCACCTGTGGCCGGGCGGCGGAACATCTCGGGAAAGATGGGGTTGGACACGGTGCCCAGGCCATGGCGCGCGCGGGTCGCCTCATCAACCGTTCCGGTTTCTTCGGCGTGGCGCAGAGCGGCGACGTAGTCATGGCTGTGCCAGGCATGGAGTGCGGCAGGCTTGGCGCGGGGCGAGGTGCGGAAGGTCTCGCGAGGTAGCCAGCCAAGCGCCCGGGCCAAGTCCATTACCGTCGAGACGCGCGGCACGCGCAGCGGATGCCACGCGCCATAGCTGGAGCCGCGATAGATCTCGTTCCCGAAGAAGGTGATCAGGGCAGGGCGCTTTCGATCTGCCGCAGGAAGGGCCGCGACAGGGGCCGCACATTTGCGCCTTCGAACGCCACCAGGGTGCCCGACGGGTCAAGCAGCGCCTTGTTGAAGTTCCACCGCGGCACCGCGCCTTCCTCGGCCAGCCAGCGATAGAAGGGATGCGCGTCATCGCCTTTGACAGGCGTGATCTTGGTAAGCGGGATGGTCAGGCCGTAATTGACCTCGCAGAATTCGGCGACGTCTTCGTTGTCGCCCAATTCCTGCCGAAAGCTGTCCGAGGGCACGCCGATCACCGTCAGGCCCTTGTCATCGTATTGGTCCTGCAGTTTTTGCAACTCGGCATATTGGTCGGTGAAGCCGCAGAGCGAGGCTGTGTTGACCACCAGCACGGCACGGCCGCGCAAATCGTCGAGGTCGATGACCCCACCTTCCAATGCCTCGAACTCGAAGGCTGTGGCAGGCGTGGCCAGAAGGGCGAAGGCGATCCATCTCATGCCCAAAAAACTAGGGGAAAGGTCGGCGCAATCAACCTTAAGTGACGCTTGCGTCACGGACCGTAATGCCTAGATTGCATTATCCACATCATGGGAAGGCATATGATCCGCTACGCGCTCAAATGCTCGGAAGGGCATGATTTCGACAGCTGGTTCCAGTCGGCGCAAGCCTATGACAGCTTGGCTGAAGCCGGGCGTTTGACCTGTGCGATCTGTGGCGATGCGGATGTGTCAAAGGCGCTGATGGCGCCCAAGGTGACGTCCGACCTGCCCAGCTTGGCTGAGCCCGCTTCGGAGGTGGAGCAAAAGGTCGCGGCCCTGCGCGCAAAGGTCGAGGCGGAGGCGACCTATGTGGGTGGCCGCTTCGCCGAAGAGGCGCGTGCCATCCATGCCTCTGACAACCCATCGAAGCCCATATGGGGCGAGGCGAACCTAACGGAAGCGAAATCCCTTCTGGAAGACGGCATCCCCGTGGCGCCCCTGCCATTCGGCCCCAAATCGAAGGCGAACTGAATGCGGACCCTGGTCACCGGTGGAAATCGCGGCATCGGGGCTGCGCTGCTGACCGAAGGGGAGGCGCGTGGGCATGAGGTCATCGGCACGGCCCGCAGCGGCGGCGACTGGGTGCTGGATGTCACCGACGCCAATATGCAGCGCGACGTGGCCGCGCGCATCGGCCGTCTGGACCTGCTCGTCTGCAATGCCGGGGTCTTTCTGGACAAGGGCAAGGCGCTGGCCGATCTGACGGCGCAGGATTGGGCTGACACATTCGCCGCCAACGTGGCGGGGGTGGCGATGACGGTGCAGGCGCAGCGGCGCAACCTATCGGCAGGCGGGCGCATCGCCATCATCGCGTCGATCATGGGCTCATCTGAACGGGCCGGGGGCAATGGCTTCGTCTACCGCGCGGCCAAAGCGGCGGCGATCAATCTGGGGCGCAACTTGGCCGAAGACTTGCGCAGCGACGGGATTGCCGTGGGCATCTATCACCCTGGCTGGGTGCGTACCGATATGGGCGGGGCGGGGGCCGACTTGGGGGTGGAGGCGTCGGCCCGCGGCCTGTGGGACCGGTTCGAAGCACTGAGCCTAGAGCGCACTGGCGTCTTCGAGAGTTTCGATGGCACGCCGCTTCCGTTCTAGACCCACGCGCCGTGCGCTTCTGGGGGCGGCGCTGGCCATCGGCGTTGCAGGGCGGGCGCGGTCCGGCGACGGGCTGACCGTCTTCGCGGCGGCCAGCTTGAAGCCCGCCTTGGATGCCTTCGCGTCGGATTGGCCCGCGCCTTTGGCGATCTCCTACGGGGGCAGCGGGGCCATGGCGCGCCAGGTGGCTGCCGGGGCGCCGGCGGATGTCGTCATTCTGGCGGCGCGGGATTGGATGGAATGGCTGGCGGGGGAGGGCGTGTTGGACGGCGCGCCCGTCGATCTGGCCACAAACCGGTTGATCCTGGCCGCGCCGCCCGGGGCAGGACCTGTGGAGCTGACCGAGGCAGCCTTGCTTGCACGGTTGGGGCCCGAGGGCCGCATAGCCATGGGCGACCCGATGTCGGTGCCTGCCGGGCGCTATGGCCAGCAGGCCTTGGAGACGCTGGGGCTTTGGGCCCGGCTCGCCCCCCGGGCGCTGATGGCGGAAAATGTGCGCGCGGCTTTGGCCTTCGTGGCGCGGGGCGATGTGCCGCTGGCGCTGGTCTACCGGTCGGATGCGCGGGGCACGGGGGTTGAGGTGGCCGCTACCATCCCGGCTTCGGCCCATGCGCCCATTCGCTATCCGGCGGCGCAGGTGGTGGGGGCACGGCCCGGGGCGGCGGTGCTGCTGGCCGCCCTGGAAGGCGCAGGCGCATTGTTTGCCGATCACGGGTTTGCCCCGTGATCGAGCTGCCGCCCGAGGCCTGGCAAGCCTTGGCCCTGTCCCTGCGCGTCTCGGCCATAGCAACGATCGCCGCGCTTCCGCTGGCCGTCTGGGTGGCGCATCTGTTGGCGCGGCGGCGCTTTCGGGGGCACGGCCTGCTGGACGCGCTGGTCCATTTGCCGCTGGTCCTGCCGCCGGTGGTGACGGGCTATGCGCTGCTTTTGCTCTTTTCGCGCGGCGGACCCATCGGCGGCGTGTTGGAGCCCTTGGGCTGGGGCGTGGCCTTTCGCTGGACCGGCGCAGCCATTGCGGCGGGGGTCATGGCCTTTCCGCTGATGGTGCGTGCGATCCGCCAAGCCATCGAAGCAGTGGATCCGGGCCTGGAGGAAGCGGCCGCCACGCTTGGCCTGTCGCCTGTACGCATCTGGTGGCGGGTGACATTGCCCTTGGCAGCGCCGGGGGTGCTGGCGGGGGTGACGCTGGGCTTTGCCAAGGCCTTTGGGGAATTTGGGGCGACCATCACCTTCGTCGCCTCCATCCCCGGTGAAACGCGGACGCTGCCGGCGGCCATCTACGCGTTCTTGCAGGTGCCGGGCGGGGCGCCGGGGCTGCGGGGGCTTGTCTTGATCGCGGTCGTCGTGGCGGTGGGCGCGGTCTTCGTGTCGAACTGGATTGCACCGCGCATCGCCGCGCGCGTGGCGGGGCGCTGATGCGGGCGCGGATCAAGCGGGCCCAAGGCGCCTTCACGCTGGATGTGGATCTGAGCGCGGGGCCGGGGGTGACGGCCTTGTTCGGGCCGTCGGGCGCAGGCAAGACCACGGTGGCGCGGTGCTTGGCGGGCCTTGTGCGTCCCGATGCCGGGGAGATCACGCTGGGCGGGCAGGTGTTGTTCGGCCCGGGGGGCAACTTGCCGCCGCATCGGCGAGGGGTGGGGTATGTGTTCCAGGAGCCGCGGCTCTTTCCCCATCTGGATGTGCGGCAAAACCTGCTGTTCGGGGCGCCAAAGGGGGCGGACCCGGCGCCAGTGGCTGCGCGTTTGGGGATTGCGGCTTTGATGGACAGGCGGCCCGGCGGGCTGTCGGGGGGCGAGGCGCAGCGGGTGGCCATCGGGCGCGCGCTCCTGCGGGCGCCGCGCCTGCTGATCTTGGATGAGCCGTTGGCGGCGTTGGACGCGCCGCGCCGTGCCGACATCCTGCCATGGCTAGAGACATTGCGGGCCGAGGGGCTGCCCATCCTCTATATCAGCCACTCCATGGAGGAAGTGGCGCGTCTGGCCGACACGTTGGTGCTGCTGCGCGACGGCCGCGTGGCGCGGGCGGGCCCCTTGACGGAGATACTGTCGGACCCGGAGGCGGCGGCCTTGATCGGCCCCTCCCAAGCGGGCGCGGTATTGGAAGGGCGGGTGGTCGCCACGGCGGACGGGCTTGCCACGGTGGAGACACCGGCGGGGCGCCTGCAAATAGCGGGCGCACCGCCCGAGGGCGGGCGCATCCGGGTGCGCATCCGGGCCGAGGATGTGATGGTGGCCACGCAGCCGCCGGAAGGGCTGTCTGCGCTGAACGTGCTGCCAGCCGTCATCGCCGGTGTGCATGAAGGCCAGGGGCCAGGGGTGATGTTGCGGCTGCGCGCAGGCGACGGCGCGTTGCTGGCGCGGGTGACGCGCCGGTCCTTTGCGGCGCTGGGGCTGGCGGAGGGGTGCGCGGTTTGGGCGGTGCTGAAGGCAAGCGGCGTGGCGCGCGCGGATGTGGGGGGCGGTTAAGGCCGTGCCGACCTCTCGGCCAACAGAGGTGCATGGCCATCGGCTGCACCCCTTACGGTAGACCAGAGTTTCTTTACGGCTTTGCCAAATGTGCTTGGCTGCCTTGCTCCTCGGGCTTGTCAGCCCTCCTCGCGTCAGGCGCCTTTCAGGCGGCCCAGGGCGACGAGCAGGGCGCCTTCCAATTCCCGCCGCTCGGACGGGGTGAGGAACGCGCCGATTTCAACGTCCCGGGGGCCGCCTTCAAGGGTCAGGTAATCCTTCACGGCGCCCACTTTTTCGTGCCGTGTGATCCGCACCCAGTAGGGGTTGGCGGACCAGTCCCGCTTTGACCCGTCGGGGTCGCGGCGGGTCAGGGTCGCGGCCTCTGGTGTCAGGGTGAAGGTTTCCTCGATATCGCGGTCGCGCCAGGAGCGCTTCATCGACAGCCACAAAAGCGCCAGAGCCCCAATGGCGAAGGGCAGCACACCCCAGAGCGCGGCAGTGCCGATGAGGCCAATCAGCGGGATGCTGAGCATCCCGTAGCTGAGCGCGATCATCCAGACGAAGCCGGGCCCCGTGAGCGATTGATGGGGCCAGAGCCGCACGTGATACAGCAAGGCCCCGGACGTTGCCGGGGCCTCCTGTCGGTCGGTGATGACTTCGTACGGCATCTAGTGGCCCGGTTGCTTGTCCCACATGTCACGGGTGGGCAGTTCTTCGAACGTATGCTCCGGCGGTGGGTTGGGCAGGGTCCATTCCAGCGTGTCGGCATGGTCGCCCCAATAGGCCTCCTCCTCGACCTTGCGGCCTGCAACGATGGTGTAGAACACCACGCCGATGAAGAAGAGGAAGGACGCGAAGCTCAGGAAGGCGCCCCAGGAAGACACCGCATTCCAAAGCGCGAAGGCATCGGGATAGTCGATGTAGCGGCGCGGCATACCTTGGCGGCCCAGGAAGTGCTGGGGGAAGAAGGTCAGGTTGGCGCCGATGAAGAACGTCCAGAAATGCAGCTTGCCGGCCCATTCCGGATATTGGCGCCCCGACATCTTTCCGATCCAGTAATAGATGCCCGCAAAGATACCGAAGACGGCCCCCAGAGACATCACATAGTGGAAGTGGGCCACGACGTAGTACGTGTCGTGATAGGCCCGGTCGATACCAGCTTGGCTGAGCACGATACCCGTCACGCCGCCCACGGTGAAGAGGAAGATGAAACCGACGGCGAACAGCATGGGCGTCTTGAAGCTGATCGAGCCGCCCCACATCGTCGCAATCCAGGAGAATATCTTCACCCCCGTGGGCACGGCGATGATCATGGTGGCCACCATGAAATAGGCCTGCTGCGTCAAGCTCATCCCGACGGTGTACATGTGATGCGCCCAGACGACGAAGCCCAGACCACCGATGGCGACCATGGCATAAACCATGGGCAGGTAGCCGAAGATGGGCTTCTTCGAGAAGGTTGAGACGACGTGGCTGACAATCCCGAAGGCGGGCAGGATGACGATGTAGACTTCGGGGTGGCCGAAGAACCACAGGATGTGCTGGTAAAGCACCGGGTCACCGCCGCCTGCGGGGTCGAAGAACGTCGTCCCGAAGTTGCGATCCGTCAGCAGCATCGTGATGGCACCGGCCAGAACGGGCAAGGCCAACAGGATGAGCCACGCGGTCACGAAGATCGACCACGCGAACAGCGGCACCTTGTGCAGCGTCATGCCCGGCGCGCGCATGTTCAGGAAGGTGGTGATAATGTTGATCGCGCCGAGAATGGACGACGCACCTGACACGTGAACCGCGAAGATCGCAATGTCGGTCGAGAAGCCAGCCTCCGTCGTCGATAGCGGCGGGTAGAGCACCCAGCCTATGCCGGAGCCCGATTGACCATTGCCGCCTGGCACGAAGACCGAGAGCACGGCCAAGGACGTCCCCGCCACGAAGAGCCAGAAGCTGAGATTGTTGAGCCGCGGGAAAGCCATATCGGGGGCGCCGATATGCAAGGGCATGAAATAGTTTCCAAAACCGCCAAAGAGCGCGGGGATGACCACAAAGAACATCATAAGGATGCCGTGGCCGGTGATCAGCACGTTCCAAAGGTGACCGTTAGGGGTACATTCCCCGGCGGCGGCAGCCGTCAGGCGCGCGCCCTCCATGCACATATATTGGACACCGGGGTCCATAAGTTCCATGCGCATATAGACGGTGAAGGCGACCGAGATGAACCCGGCAAGGCCCGACACCAGCAGATAGAGAATACCGATGTCCTTGTGGTTGGTGGACATGAACCAGCGCGTGAAGAAGCCCGGCTTCTCGTGCGCGTCATGGCCGGAAATGGCGGCGTCTGCCATGCGGTCGCTCCCGTAGACGTGTTGCTCGATTCGGGTGGCGTTGTGCGACGCCCCCGTCTGGCAGGCGTTCTAGCGACGGTATCGGGCCGGGGCAACGCAACAATGGGTCGCGGGGGGAGGAAAAGCGTCACAGTTTAACTGTTAACGCGGCTTCTGGACCGCTGGGAATCGAGGCGCTGTTTGTCCTATGCTGGAACATGTTGTTAGGGTATCGCGAGGGTCCTGGAGAACCCGGACCTTTTGAGCCTCCGCGCGCGGAAGGTGGCTGCGCGCATACCGTAATTTTATAAGGATGCTGCCGATGAAAGTCGTACCTATCCTTCGCCGGCTCCACTGGGCCGTGGGAGACCGGATCGGTGTCCTCCTGGTGGGGACGGTGGTGTTGCAGCTTGCGTGGTTCGTGGCCCTTTATCTTTGCCACCACCCGCGTTCGAGAGCATGATCTTCTGGCGGCCGGCCTAGTTCTTTCGCCGCAGTTTTTCTGGATTCTGTATCTGGCGAACGATTCACTACTGGGCGCGCGATCAGCAGGGTCAGCATGCGGCGCTAGCGCGGCACGTCTGGCTGGCCTGTCGGCAAATCCCATGGCTGGGTCCGGCGCAAAGCAGCGTCCAGATCGGCCATGGTGACCGGAAGGCCCAGATCGACCAGCGACGTGACCCCATGGCCCTTGATGCCGCAGGGGACGATGCCGTCGAAATGAGTCAGGTCCGGTTCCACGTTGATTGAAAGCCCGTGGAAGCTGACCCATCTGCGCAGGCGGATGCCGATGGCGGCGATCTTGTCTTCGCGAGGCGTGCCATCGGGCAGGGGGGGCTGGTCGGGCCGCGCGATCCAGACGCCGACGCGGCCTTCGCGGATTTCGCCGTTCAGGCCGAATTCGGCCAAGGCGTCGATGACCCAGCGTTCCAAGGTTTGCACGAAAGCCCGCACATCCCGGCCCCGTGCGGCCACGTCCAGCATGGTGTAGACCACGCGCTGGCCGGGCCCGTGATAGGTATATTGCCCGCCGCGCCGCGCTTCATAGACAGGAAAGCGGTCTGGGTCGCGCAGGTCTTGCGCTTGGGCCGACGTGCCTGCGGTGTAAAGCGGCGGATGCTCCAAAAGCCAAATTGCCTCAGCCGCCTCACCTGTGCGGATGGCATCGGCACGTGCCTCCATTTCGGCCAGGGCGCGGTCATAGGGGACGAGCGTGTCGGAGGTGATCCATTCGGGGGCCATGGGGCGTCTTGGGGTCCGATGTGATGACGTTAGGTCAAATTGAGCATGGATCCGCCGGGCGGGGGCGCCTACGGTGGAAACAGTTGCTTGAAGGAATCTGCCAATGTTTGCAAATCGTACCCTTTCCACCATTGCGGCCCTTGCCATTTCAGTGCCCGCGCCCATGGCGCTGGCCGGCGCCGACGACATTGTCGGCGGGATTATCGGAGGCGTCATTGGCGGCGCCATCGTCAACCATGGTCGTCAAACCCAGCCGCGCACGCGGACCCAGACACGCAGCACCACCGTGCGCCGTGCCCCGGCGGTTTCGTCCGCGCAGCGCCAGCAGAACCGCGATGTTCAGACCGCGCTCAACTATTTCGGATTTGATGCAGGTGGCGCCGATGGTGTGTTGGGTCGCCGGTCGCGGGCTGCGATTTCGTCTATGGAATCGTTTCTGGGTCTGCCCCCCGATGGCCAGCTTACCAGCTTCGAGCGGGACATCTTGCTCAGCGCCCATACGCGCGCTTTGTCCGGCAACCCCGACACGGTGCGTCTCATTTCGACGTCTCCGCTGGGCGCGCGCGCCGCATTGCGGGCACAGAAGGACTTGATGACAGGCGGCACCGGCCAGCCCGCCTTGCGCACCACGGGCTACCCAGGTCTGCCGCTGGAAGTGAGCCGTGCGGTGGATGAGGTGGCCGCATCCTCGGACCCGTCGCCAGAGCAATTGTTGCAGCGATCGGGCTTCATCCAGCTGTCGGATCTGAACGGGGACGGGCGCAACGATTACATTATCGACACATCGTTTTCGGGCTCGTCTTTCTGGTGTTCGCCGACCGAGTGCAAGACGATGGTCTTCGTCTCGACGCCCGAGGGCTATGCACGCAACGACATGCTGGCGCACTCACCTACGGCGGCAACGTTCGAATGTTTTGGCGCGTCCTGCCGGCTGAGCGAAGATGCCAATGCGCCGGTCGTGGCTTCCACGCCCGCCTTCCCGGCCCCGGCGGCGCCCGGCGGCACGACACTGGCAGCCACCGCCCCGGCCGAGGCCGCGCCTGTCGCGCCGGTCCTGCCCAGCTTCGGAGGCGCGGTGGCAGAGCTGTCGCTGGCTAGCCATTGCGGCAAGGTGAACCTGCTGACGGCCACGCGCGGCGGTTTCGTCGATGTGTCATCTGGGGGTGAACGCAGCGTTGCCCTGGCAGAGCAATTCTGCCTGGCGCGTAACTTCGCCATAGATGAGGGCGAGCAGATGGTGTCGGCCATGCCAGGCACCACGATGGACATGGTCCAGGCCCAATGCGGCAGCTTCGGCCCCGCCATGGCCGCGCAACTGACGGCCCTGTCGGCCCGGCCCGAGGCGGATGTGATGACCGAAGTGTCCGCCTTCGCCCTGACCACCGGCATGTCGCCCGAGCAATTGCGCCAGACCGCGACGCTGTGCCTGGCTGCGGGCTACCGCGCAGACGACATGGATGTGGCCCTGGGATCCGCGCTTTTGATGGTGGCCATGGGCTCCGCACCCCATGCGGAATTGCTGGGCCACCACCTGAATGACGGCTTCGGGACGGCCAAGCGGCCGGACCTGGCTGTCGAATGGTACAGCACCGCCATCCAGGCGTTGCAGGGTGGGGCCACGCCGGTCTTTGCGCCCAACCAACCCGACCGGACGGCATTGCTGGTCTGGGCGGCGGCGCCCGGTCAGGGGGCGGGGGCGGGTGCCTCGGTCCAGCCTGTGCCCGCAGCGTTGCCCAGCTTCGCAGCGCCCGCGCAGGACTGATGGATCGGCGCGCCGACGGGGCCATTTTCGGGCTTCCCTTCGGCGCGTCCCTTCGTTAGAGCCTCGCCACGCTTCGAGGCGATGCGGTCGTGGCGGAATTGGTAGACGCGCAGCGTTGAGGTCGCTGTGGGGTAACACCCGTGGAAGTTCGAGTCTTCTCGACCGCACCAACTCGAAGATGGATAGCGCGCCGCCCCTCGGGGCGGCGTTCGCATTTCTGACGCCCTTATTCGGTTGCGTCGGCCAAGGTCACCGGCGGCAACATGGCCGCTTCGCGCAAGCGGTTCAGGTCGCGCAGCGTCATCTGGCCAAGCCAGCCACCCCAGATATCGAGCATGGGATAGGCACCGATTTCCCTGAGATGGGGCGCGGCCCCGGCAGGGGCGCCCAGTTGCAAAAAGGCCGCCGCAAAGAGGTTATGGCCGAGTTGACGGCCATCGGCGGACAGGATGGGCAGGGCTTCCTGGAAGGCCGCATTGCTGGAAGCCAGCCTTTGCGCGATGTCTTCCCCGCCGCGGACGCGCAAGCTGCGTTTGCGCAGCAACGCGTCGGTGCATTCCAAGTCGTGCCAAGCGAAGTCGATGATCAGCGCCGCGGGATAGAGGGCTTGAAGTGGTGCGCTGCGGTCGCTGGCCAGCAGGTCTTCGGTGGCCCGCCACATAGGCGTCAGGTCAGGCGCATCGAAGGGGCCAGGGCGTATGGCTTGCACGCAGCGCATCACGCAGCGCAGCGAAAGCGGCTCTGCGCGGGCGGCGCGATCCAGAAGGCCGCGGCGCGTGGTCAAGCTCGCCCCCTGCAGACGCGCGCCGTGGATCAGTCCTGAAATCACAACGGCATCGTCGGGACGGGCGGCAAGCACGTCCGTCAGGATGGTTTGGCCGCGTGCTAGATGTGCCCGATAGGCGTGTCGGCCCGCTTCCGTGTCGAAGGCCTTCGGGTCTTTCAGAACTGTCGGGAAATCCGCGTCCAGAAGAACGGCGGCCATCCTGATGGTTGGATCATCGCTGTCGGGCATGGGCAGATCCGCTTCCGGCAGGTTTCGGCGGACAACCTCCAATAGGCGACGGCTGCTGCAGGGGCGCAGGGCCTCCAGGGTCCGGCCGAACGCCTCCCAATTGGAGGCGTGCAAATCGGCGATGCCCTGTTTCGCTTCAACCCAGCCTTCAAAAGGATCGCAGGGCGTCTTGTCTCGGACAAAGAGAGAGGAAAGGAGAGCTTTCACGCGTTCGAAGACTTTTGGCTTAGGTTTCCCAATCGCCGCGTCACGCAGGGCGGGGCCACCAACCGCGACCAGCGGGACGATTGTCGGTCAGCTTGATTTCACCGTGCCGTTCGGAGCCCAGGCGCAACGTGGCGTCGCGCAGCACTTCGATGCCCGAAGCCGCGTCTTTTGGCAGGGCAGCCCCGTCAATGGGGCGGCCCACGGTCACGTGGTAAGGCTGCACATCCTTGTTGAGCGTTTCATGGAACAAGGTGATATCGCGCAATGTCGGGTGGATCGCGTCGAAGGCGTAGAACATCGCCGAATTACGCGCACGGATATGAACGGGGATAACGGGCAACTGGAACTTGCGAGCGATCATCGCGGCCGAGGCCATCCAGGGCCGTTCATGCAGGCGCAGGCCTTGCCGTTTGGCCAGGCGGCCCGAGGGGAAGATGACACCCAAGCGCCCTTCTTCCAGTGCGGCGCGCGTCTGGGTCATCGTTTCGCGTGTCTTGGTCACGGTCCGTTTGTCGGCGCGCCATTCCACCGGAATGATCAGATCGGCAAATTGCGGCAACACGCGGATGATGTCGCTATTGGCATAGATAAACGCGTCCGAGCGGCGCCGCTTGACCTGATCTTGAAGGATGATCCCGTCGGCGATGCCGGTGGGGTGGTTGGCCACGATCAGGGCGGGCCCGGTGCGGGGAATATTCTCGACCCCGGTTGCCGTGACGCGCCGCGCGATGCGGCGGGCCAGGTCTTCCATGATGCGCGCGACGTGCAGGCCTTCGTAGGACGCACCGATTTCCACCGTGCGTTCATAGGCGAGCAAACGGTTCAGAACCACCTTCGCGGAGCGGGCGGAAAGGGAGGATCTGAAGAGCCACGGGGCTCTCTCGGCGATCAACGGGTCGAGACGGTCGCGCATGACGCCCCTTCATCATGTGTCCGTAACAGGGCTATGACAGCCCCGACTCACGTGGCCTATTTTCAAGGCGATGGTGCGTGGCGGCTATCAAAAAGCGAAACCGGGGGCGAGCCCTGCGGATTTGTGCGCATGGCGGCGGCGCATCATCGCCCGCCGGAGACGTCCAGAACGCTATCGGTGACATAGCTGGCGGCATCGCTCAGCAGCCACAAAATGGCCTGCGCGACTTCGTCGGCGGTGCCTGCGCGGCCCATGGGGATCTGTGCGCTCAACTCTGCCACGCGGTTGGGTTGGCCGCCTTTGGCGTGGATCGGTGTCTCGATGATGCCGGGCCGGATGGCGGTCACGCGGATGCCTTTGGGGGCCAATTCCTGGGCCAGGCCCTTTGAAAAGACCTCCAGCCCGCCTTTGGTGGCGGCGTAGTCCACATATTGATTGGGGGAGCCGAAGCGCGCCGCGGCCGAACTGATGTTGACGATGGCCGCGCCGGCGTCCATGCGCCGCGCTGCCTGGCCCGCCACCAGCATCGGCGACGTTAGGTTCACCGCGACCATACGGGCCAAGCGGGCGGCGGTGAAATCGGTGACCGGGCTGGCCACATCCACCATGCCCGCATTGTTGACCAACGCATCGAGTTGGTCGTGATCGCGGTCGATCTGCGCGAACAGGTCCGCGACATTGTCCGGCTCGGCCATGTCGGCGCGGTGGATGGTCACGCGGGCACCGGCGTCGCGGCAGGCCTCTGCCGTTTCCCCGATACCGGCTTGGTTGTGGTTGTAATGCAGCGCCAGGTCATAGTCGGGCGCTGCCAATCGTGCGGTGGCCGCCCCGATGCCAGAGGAAGCACCAGTGACCAGCATGGTCGGTCGCGTCATTGCCCGCCCGCGAGCCGTTCAAGGCGCAGCCCCGCCGCGCTTCGGTTGGGAAAGCCTTTCCAGTACGTATGGCCTGGCCCTTCCGTGCCGCTGTCATCCACCTCCCAAACGCCATCGCTGGCATTGGGCACAAGGTCCAGGAAGTCAGCCTTCGCCGCCTCGCCTTTCAAGTGCTGGTCCAGGAAGGCCGTGACGAAATGGGCCAAGATATTGTTCATACGCACATTGTCCCAGACCGGGTCGGCGTAGTGCTCGAACGGGGCCCAACCCAAAGGCTCGGACACGGCATAGGATTCGGCCGGGGCGGGCATGGGGGCGGCGGCGTTGTGGTTGGCATTCTCGAAGGTCAAAAGCAGGCGGTCGGTGCCGGTGGTTTCCTCGAAGATCGACCGCATGGCGGGATAGCTGCTGACATCGTCCACGCCGCCCGCGACGATCATCAACGGTGTCTCGATACCCGCCAGCCCATCTGCATCCCAAAAGTCGCGGTTGCGGCCCCAGGGACCGATTGCGACCAGGGCCTGCACGCGGTCGTCTTGCAGGGCGGCATGGGCCTCGCTTCCCGCCAGATGCCGCGCCAGCAGGTCACCGGGCGCGTTGAAAGCGGCGGGCTCGCGCCGGTCGATGGCGGATTGGCTGAGCCCGCCACCCCCGAAGATGAGCGCGCCATAGCCGCCCATGGAATAGCCCACGACGCCCACGGCATCGTCGTCCACGATGGCGCCAATGGGGCCGTCCAGAGCGGCCATTGCATCGACGATGAAGGCCTGATCCACGGGCCGGTTCACCAGCGTCGAGGGGAAGGGCCCCTGGTCGTCATAGGTGGAGTCGGGGTGGTCGATGGAAACGGTGACATAGCCCTTGGAGGCCAGATTTTCGCCCAGATGGCTCATCAAGAAGCGGTTGCCCGGATAGCCGTGGCTGATCAGGACAAGAGGGAAGGACCCGTCCGCCGGGTCGGCGCCACGCGCGGCCTGGCCCTGCAATTCGACTTCGGTCACCCCGTCGCGCAGCAGCGCGGTATAGCTGCCGCCGGACGCGGTGCCGGGGGCCGCGGGATACCAGATTTCCACTGTCAGGGCGCGGGGCGCGGTGGGCGCGCTGTCATCGGTGGCGGCCAGCACGTCGACGCGGTCCGGGTCGGTGAAGGTCATGGTCTCGACGCCCACCGGGAAGGCGCCGAGGGCGGCCAATTCCGGCGCGTCAGGCCGGATCTGGTCGATGCGGTTTTCGGCTGCCAGCGGGGTCGCCGCAAGGCAGAGGGCCAGGGTCGCGTATCGCATGTCTTTGGTCCTTCCGGTGTGGGTCGAGGGTCTTCGTTCTTGTCTCTTGGCGCAACTCGCCTGCGGCACGGAATCAAGGGGCTTCAGCCCCGCCGGGCCTGCGCCGATCCGGTTGGTGTCCCGCGTCGAAGGGCTGTTCGACGGACTTGGCTTCGATAAGTGCTTCGCACCACCGTCGAAGCACTGCTCCGCGGCCAGACGCTGGCCCGGCTCCTATCTTCGCAGGCAAGGCCTGCATTAGCCGCGCATCCGCGTGACCATTTCGCTCAGGTCCCGGCTTTGGGCGCCGTCGGCCAATCCGTCGAGCGCTTGGCGCATCAAGGCCTGGCGGTCGGCGTCATAGCGCCGCCATGTCTCAAACGCGGACGACATCCGCGCAGCCGTTTGCGGATTGCTGGCGTCGAGCTTCAGAAGCCAATCTGCCAGGAAGGCGTAGCCCGCACCGTTGGCGGAATGGAAGCCCGCCGGGTTGCCCGCGGTCAGCCCCCCGATGACGGACCGGAAGCGGTTCGGATTGGCCATGTCGAAATCCGGATGATCGCAAAGCGCTTGGGCCACGGCGACGGCTTTGTCCGGCGCGGCATGGATCACCTGGGCCGAAAACCACTTGTCCATGACGAGCCGGTCCTGCTTCCACTCGGCCTCGAACGCGGCTGCGATGTCGGGATCGCCCGCATCCAGCAGGCAGGTGAAGGCAGACATCCGTTCCGTCATGTTGTCGGCGGCGGCATAGGCGGCGCGCGCCGCCGCGCCCTTGTCGAGCAGGGTTTGCAGCCACAAGAGCGCCGCGCCCAGCGACCGCTTGCCCGCATCTGCGGCCACCGGCGCATAGGCGCCTGGGATGGCAACGGCGTCGCGCAAGACGGGCAGGTCCCCCGACAGGCGGTTGGCAATGGCCGCGCGGGCGGCACGGCGGGTGGCGTGGATGGCGTCGGGGTCCGGCACCACGCCCATATCGTGGAGCGTTTGGGCCAGGTCGTCTTCCGACGGCAGGCCCAGGGCCAGGGCGCGGAAGGCGGGCGAGGCGCTGTCATCGCGGACCAGTTTCGCCAGGGCATCGAGCCAGCCCTCGTCGAAATCCGTGCCATCGGTCAGGGCTGCGACCAAGCGGCCCTTGGCCAGCCCGCGCGCCGCTTCCCAGCGGGTGAAAGGGTCGGTGTCATGGGCCAGGAGGGTCAGCCGGTCGGTGTCCGATGTTTCGTGGCGCAAGATGACGGGGGCAGAGAAGCCGCGCAGCATGGACAGGACAGGGCGCTCTGCGGTCTCGATTTCGATCACGTCGGAGGTTTCCGACAACGCGTGGATGCGGGTGGGCGCCAGTTCTGCCCCGTCGGCGCCCAGCAGCCCGAAGGCCAGGGGGATGACCATGGGCGCCTTGTCGGTCTGGCCAGGGGTCGACGGCACGTCTTGCATGATTTCAAGGCGGTATGTGCCGTTCTTAAAGTCCTCACGCAGGGTAACCACAGGCGTGCCTGCCTGCGAATACCACAGCTTGAACTGGGTCAAGTCGCGGTCTGCTGCCGTCTCAAAACAGGCGAGCCAGTCTTCGATGGTGCAGGCCCGGCCATCATGGCGCTCAAAGTAAAGCTGGCAGCCCGCGGCATAGGCGTCGTCCCCGATGAGAACCTTGAGCATGCGGATGACCTCGGCGCCCTTTTCGTAGACCGTGGCGGTGTAGAAATTGTTGATCTCCACAAAGCTTTCGGGCCGGACTGGGTGGGCTAACGGCCCGGCATCTTCGCGGAACTGGCGCGCGCGCAGGGTCAGGACATCGCCGATGCGTTGGACGGCGGCGTCGCGGGCATCGGCCATGAAGCTTTGGTCGCGAAAGACCGTCAGCCCTTCCTTCAGACAAAGCTGGAACCAGTCGCGGCAGGTGATCCGGTTGCCCGTCCAATTGTGGAAGTATTCGTGGGCCACGATCCGTTCGATATTGGCGTAATCGGCATCGGTGGCACTGTCCGGGCTGGCCAGGACGTAGCGCGAATTGAAGATGTTGAGGCCCTTGTTTTCCATGGCCCCCATGTTGAAATCGTCCACCGCCACGATGTTGAAGACCGATAGATCGTAGGCGCGGCCATAGACCTGTTCGTCCCAAAGCATGGAACGTTTGAGCGCATCGAGCGCATAGGCCGTGCGCCCCTCATCCCCGGGCCGTACCCAGATGTTGAGCGCGACATCGCGCCCCTCGGATGTGGTGAAGGTGTCGGGTGTGGCGACCAGATCGCCGGCCACCAGCGCGAACAGATAGGTGGGTTTGGGCCAGGGGTCGTGCCACTTGCCAGGCCCGACTTCGTCGCCGTTGGAGAGAAGGACGGGCAGGTCGGATTCGATTTCGACGTCGTAGGTGGCCATGACGTCGGGGCGGTCCAGCATCCAGGTGATGCGGCGGAAGCCCTCGGCCTCGCATTGGGTGCAATACATGCCCTTGGACATGTAAAGGCCCGACAGTGCCTTGTTCGCTTCGGGTGCGATTTCCACTTCGGTTTCCAGAAGGAATGCGTCGGGCGTGTCCGTCAGGGTCATCTTGTCGCCGGCGATCGTGGGGTGGATGTCGTCGCCGTCCAGCCGCACCGCCAATGTGTTGAGTCCTTCGCCATCCAGCACCATGTCGCCGGGCCCCTGCCGCTGGCAGGTTAGGCGCGCCATGACATGGGTGGCGTGCGGGTCCAGCCGGATGTGCAAATCCACATGGGTCACCGTGACCGGAACAGGGGCGTAGTCCTTGAGGTAAACGGTCTCGCCCCGCTGGGCAGGTTCGGCGTCGCGCATGGGCTCAGATCTCCTTCGTTGAGGCAAGCGTAGGTCGCTGCCCGGGGCGCCGCCAGTGGGATCTTGTCTTCCCTGGCCGCAATCCTTGGCGGCGGGGGCTTGACCTGGGCGGGCGGCGCCCAAGGTCCTGCCCATGGGCGAGCCTGTGACGATCCTTTGGTTCAAGCGCGATTTGCGCATTGCCGACCACCCGGCGCTGGCATCGGTATCGGGGCCTGTCGTGCCGCTTTACATTGCGGAGCCAAAGGCATGGGCCCAACCAGATGCCAGCGCACGGCAATGGGCATTCGTGGCCGAAGCCCTGGCGGAACTGCGCGCCGATTTGGCCGCACGGGGCGCGCCCCTGGTCATTCGCGTGGGGGAGCCGGTCGCTGTGTTCGAGGCGTTGCGCCAAGTCAGGCCCATCGCACGGCTAGTTAGCCATCAGGAAACCGGGCTGCGCTGGTCATGGGATCGGGACCGCCGGGTGGCGGCTTGGGCGCGGGCGCACCGGATTGCGTGGGATGAGCCGGTGGATAGCGGTGTGATCCGGCGTCTGGACACGCGGGACCGTTGGGCGGGGCGGCGCGATGCGTTTCTGCGCGCGCCGCTGGCCGAGCTTCCGGCGGTCTTGGAAGGCCCCGAGGTTGCGCCGGGGCCGGTCCCGGACGCCGCGGCGTTGGGTCTGGCCGCAGACCCTTGTCCCGGGCGGCAGCCGGGTGGGCGGCGCGCGGGATTGGCGCTGCTGGACAGCTTCCTCGACCACCGGGCCGAGACCTACCGCGCGGCCATGTCCTCCCCAGTCACGGCAGAAGATGCCTGTTCCCGCCTGTCGGCCCATCTTGCCTGGGGTACGCTTTCGGTGCGCGAAACCCACCGGGCCGCTGCCGCGCGCCTGGCCGACAGCCCCCACAAGGCGGCGTTGCGCGCCTTCATCTCGCGCCTGGCTTGGCGCGACCACTTCACCCAGAAGCTCGAAGACTTCCCCGATTTGGACCGCCGCTGCATGCATCCCGCCTTCGACGGAATCCGCGACACCGATCCGTCGCTGTTGGAGGCCTGGGCCGAGGGCCGCACGGGCTTGCCCTTTGTGGATGCCTGCATGCGCTATGCCCGGGCGACGGGTTGGCTGAACTTCCGGATGCGCGCCATGGTGCAGGCGGTGGCGAGCTATCATCTATGGCTCGATTGGCGCGATAGCGCGCCGGTTCTGGCTCGACTTTGGACGGATTACGCGCCCGGCATCCATTTCGCGCAGGCGCAGATGCAATCCGGGGTCACCGGCATCAATCAGCTGCGCATCTACAACCCCATCAAACAGGGCCGCGATCAGGATCCGACAGGGGTATTCACGCGGCGTTGGGTGCCGGAATTGGCCGCGTTGCCCGTCGATCTGGTGCAGGAGCCGTGGCGCGCAGCGTCACCGCCAAGGGATTACCCCGCCCCCATCGTGGATGTGGCCGAGACCGCCCGCGCCGCACGGGCGCGCATCGGTGCAGCCCGGCAGAGCCCCGATTTTCAGCACGTCGCGGCGCAGATCGTGGCGCGGCACGGCTCGCGCAAGGGGCCGTCGGACCGGCGGCCGCGGGCGGCGAAGCGGCGGGGCGATGCCCGGCAAGGGGAACTCAACCTCTGATGGCGCGGATGCGACGCAAATCCGAGCTGCCCAGCAAGGTCTGCGCCACCTGCGGACGCCCGTTTTCATGGCGTAAGAAATGGGCAAAGGTCTGGGATGACGTGAAGTATTGCTCGGAAAAGTGTCGATCCAACCGAAGTGTTAACAAGAGTTGATGGCAACTTATTGCCGACCAAGACCTTACGCGCTACTCCACCGCCGATAGCAGCCCGGGGTATATGCGGAGACACCATGAACACGACCCAAAAGGCCGATTTGGCCGTCGCCGACGAACTGGCCCGTTTCGTGGATGACCACGCTTTGCCGGGCACGGGCATCGACCCAAAAACCTTCTGGGACGGCTTTTCGGCACTCGTCCATGACCTTGCCCCAAAGAACGCGGCTTTGCTGGCGACACGGGAAAAGCTGCAGGCGCAGATCGACGATTGGCACCGCGCGCGCCGTGGCCAGGCCCATGATGCCGCCGCCTATCGTGTATTTCTGGAAGAGATCGGATATTTGGTGCCGGAAGGCGCCCCCTTCACCATCGGCACCGCCAATGTCGACCCCGAAATCGCCGAGATGCCGGGTCCGCAATTGGTCGTGCCCATCACCAATGCACGCTACGCGCTGAACGCCGCCAATGCGCGGTGGGGCAACCTTTATGATGCGCTTTACGGCACCGATGCCTTGGGCGATTTGCCCTCGGGCAAGGGCTATGACGCGGCACGCGGCGCGCGGGTCATCGAATGGGGCAAGGGTTTCTTGGACAAGGCGGTGCCTCTGGCCACCGGCTCCTGGAAGGACCTGAACGGGATCGGCGTGACCGATGCGGGCGCGTTGGATCTGGGCGGTGCCACACTTACCACGCCGGACGCATATGAGGGCTGGTCGCGGGATGGGGAGGTGTTGCGCATCTTGCTGCGCCATAACGGGTTGGGCATCATCCTGGTCGTGAACCGCTCGGGCGAGATCGGGCGCGACGACCCAATGGGGCTTGATGCGATCCATCTGGAATCCGCCCTCTCGGCGATTATGGACTGCGAAGATTCCGTCGCTTGCGTCGATGCCGAAGACAAGGTGCAGGCCTATGGCAATTGGCTCGGCCTGATGCGCGGCGACCTGACCGAAGAGGTGGCGAAGGGCGGGAAGACCTTCACCCGCGTGCTCAACCCCGACATGACGTTCACGGCGCCCGCCGGCGGGGATGTCACCGTCAAGGGCCGCGCGTTGATGCTGGTGCGCAATGTGGGGCATCTGATGTCCAACCCGGCCATCCACCTCAAAGACGGCTCGGAAATCCCCGAAGGTTTGATGGATGCGGTGATCACCACGCTGATCGCCATGCACGATCTGAGCCGCGATGGCGGCAATTCGGTCGCGGGCTCCGTCTATGTGGTGAAGCCGAAGATGCACGGGCCCGAAGAAGTGGCCTTCGCTTCGGAGATCTTCGCCCGCGTCGAGGTGCTGCTGGGCTTGCCCGAAAACACCGTGAAACTGGGCATCATGGATGAGGAGCGGCGCACCTCGGCCAACCTGGCGGAATGTATCCGCGCCGCGAAGGACCGGGTGGCGTTTATCAATACGGGCTTCCTTGACCGGACGGGCGACGAAATCCACACCTCCATGGAAGCAGGGCCCATGCTGCCCAAGGGAGAGATGAAAGCGACCCCCTGGATTACATCCTATGAAGATCGGAACGTGGATATCGGCCTGGCCTGCGGCCTGAAGGGCCGGGCGCAGATCGGCAAGGGCATGTGGGCCATGCCGGACCGCATGGCCGACATGCTGGCACAGAAGATCGGCCATCCGCAATCGGGCGCCACCTGCGCTTGGGTGCCATCCCCCACGGCAGCGACGCTTCACGCGACGCATTACCATCAGGTCAACGTGCTGGCGCGGCAGGATGAACTGGCCGCAGCCGGGGCGCGCGGTACGTTGGAAGACCTGCTCACCATCCCGGTGATGGAAGGGCGCAACTTGTCCGATGACGAAGTGGCCGCCGAGGTGGAAAACAATGCCCAAGGCATCCTTGGCTATGTCGTGCGCTGGGTCGATGCCGGGGTCGGGTGTTCCAAAGTGCCCGACATCCACGATGTGGGCCTTATGGAAGATCGCGCGACTTGCCGAATTTCGTCGCAGGCGCTGGCCAATTGGCTGCATCACGGCGTGATCTCCAAAGATCAGGTGCAGGATGCGCTGCGCCGCATGGCCGAAAAGGTCGACGCACAGAATGCCAGCACTCCGGGCTATCGGCCCATGGCGCCCGCCTATGACGGCGTGGCCTATCGGGCGGCGGCGGATCTGGTGTTTGAGGGGCGTGATCAGCCATCTGGCTACACGGAGCCTGTCCTGCATCGCCGCCGGTTGGAGGCCAAAGCCAGCTGATGTCCATGCGCCGCGACTTTCCGGACCTGCCGCCCGTCTGGGCGGCGGGCACCGTGGCGTTGCAATGGGTCGTTGCGGCGGTGTTGCCCATCCTGCGGGTGGACGGCGCGGTCTTTACGGTCCTTGGGTGGGGTTTGGTCGGGGCGGGCTTCGGGTTGGCGCTCTGGTCGCTTATCTGGTTTCGCCGCAAGCGCACGACGTTTGAACCCCGGGACACGCCCACAGCCCTGATTGTTGAAGGGCCGTTCCGCATCAACCGCAACCCCATCTATAGCGGGGTCGTCCTTATCCTGGTGGGCACGGGTTTTCTGTTCGGCTCCGTCCTGGCGGTGCTTTTGGCGCTGCCCTTCGCCTGGATCATCACGCGCCGCTTCATCGCAGAAGAAGAAGCAACCTTGCGCGCGGCCTTCGGCGAGGACGCCGAGCGCTACATCGAACGCACCCGCCGCTGGTAAGCGGTGATTGAAACGTCAAAAGGACATCACATGGCTGAAATCACACTCCGCCGCGCGCGGCAGATCATCAAGGCGACACTGGCCCGCGGTCGGGAGCTTGAACTCAAGCCGCTCTCCGTCGTGTTGCTGGATGCGGGCGGCCATGTGAAAGCGTTTGAACGGGAAGACGGCGCCTCACCCGGACGGTTCGGGATTGCGCATGGCAAGGCTTACGGCGCCGTGATGCTCGGCATGGCGGGCAAGGCACAGATGGCGCGGGCCGAACAGCAGGCCTATTTCATGGCCGCCGTGAATGGCGTCTATGGCGGGCAGGTGGTGCCCGTGCCGGGCGGCATCCTGATCCGCGACAAGAAGGGCGAGGTGATGGGCGCGTTGGGCGTCACGGGTGATACGTCCGACAACGATGCCGATGCGGGACTGGCCGGGCTTGGCGCCGTCGGGCTGACTGGAGAAGCCTGAGCGCCGCACCGCGCTTTGCGAGGGGTGGCCCGAGGGGCGCATTCTATCGACCACCCCGACCTTTGGGGCGGTCGGGCCGAAGCGCCGCGCGCCCGCGAGACAGTTCCGAAAGGTTGCCCGCTTGATCATCCTCTTCGTCCCGTTCTTCTTCATCTACATCGGTTACCCGATGGCGACCGGCTTCGCGGCCATTTCGGGCCTGTCGATGATCGGCAAGAGGAACGCGGTCGCCATCCCCACCTGCGCCCTTTCGCTTTTCCTTGGCTACACCGCGTGGGACACGTTCTACAGCACGCCGGGCGGGACTGGTCCATTCAGCGAATTCGTCTTCCGCTTCGGGGAAGCGTCCTTCGTGCTTTTCACCCTCGCCACGGCCGTTCTCATGGCCTTGCTCTTCGCCATCACACGCCACTGGAAGACGACCGAGGGGCATTATGGACCGTTCGGCAATTTCGCCCGGATCGGAATCGCGTTCTTCGTCCTCGCCTTCTTGTCCTACCTTTCCATCTGGAACCGAGAATTCGGCAGCCCGTGACGCCCCGCGCCCGACCGCGCTGCCTGGACCTGCGCGGCTGTGCAGCCACGCATAGGTCACCCCTGCGCCCCTGGGGCTACACGTGCGCGCCCGACCGGAGTAATGTCGCGCCATGACCCGCAGACCCATCGTCGGCATCATCTCGAATGCCTACCTCATCAACGACCAGTATCCGGCCCATGCCAACGGGACGATGAACACCGACGCCGTCGCGAAGGTGTCCGATTGCATGGCGCTGACTTTCCCGGCCTGCCCTGATGCGTCGCGCGTCGATGAACTGCTTGAGACATTCGACGGTTTCCTCTTCACCGGCGGTCGGCCCAACGTTCACCCCGAAGAATACGGTGAGGCCGAGACTGAGGTCCATGGCGCCTTCGACCGGGACCGGGATCGGGTGGCTTTGCCGCTGATCCGGGCGGCGGTGGAACGGGGCCAGCCTGTGCTGGGCATCTGCCGGGGGTTCCAGGAAGTGGCCGTGGCGTTCGGGTCGACCCTCCATCCCGAAATCCGCGACCTGCCCGGACGCGACAACCACCGGATGCCGCCCGATGGGTCGCTGGAAGAAAAGTTTGCCCTGCGCCACGAAGTTCGTTTCACCGAAGGCGGCCCGTTCGAGCGGTTGATGGGCGCGCGCACAGTGATGACGAACACGCTGCACGGGCAGGGGATCAAGCAGGCGGGCGCACGGGTTCGCATCGACGGTTGGGCCCATGACGACACGCCAGAAGCGCTCTGGATCGAGGGCGCGCCGGGCTATGCGCTGGCCGTGCAGTGGCATCCGGAATGGAACGCGGCCGATGACCCGGTGTCGCGTCCGCTGTTCGATTCCTTCGGGGCGGCCTGCCGCGCCTGGCGCGCGGGCCGAGCGACGTCCATGGCGGCGGAGTAGGCGCAGGACGTTAGAAGCCGAATAGCCCTACAGGGTTGTCGACCAAGACGGCCTGCCGCGTCGCGTCATCTGGGCAGACCCGGTCAAAGGCATCCAGCATCACGCCTACGGGACCGGGCTCCGCCCCGTTGAGCATGATATGGGGCCAATCGGTGCCCCAAAGACAGCGTTCGGGGTTGGCCGCCAGCAATGCGGCCACATGGGCATCCGCTTGGACAAACGGGGCAGGGCAGTGGCGATAGAGCGCCGAAAGCTTCACCCAAACCTGCCCCCGGGCCAAAAGGTCCAGCAAGTGGCGAAAGCCCGGCTCATCGGGGCCCAGGTTCAGATCGGGCCAGGCGATGTGGTCCAGCACGACGGGCACGGGCATGGCTGCGATGCGGGGGGCCAGATCGGGCAGGTCCTTGTCGGCGCGCAGCAACATCTGGACGTGCAGGCCGCGGTCAGCCAGCCGCGGCGCCATGGCCTCGACCCCGTCCCAGGTGAGCACGCCGCCATGCACGTAGTTTAGCCGCACGGCGACGATGCCCGCCGCCACCAGCGCATCAAGCTCCGCATCGCTGGCCCCATCGGTCACCAGCCCGACGCCGCGCGTCGTGTCGCGGCCCAAGGCGTCGATGGCGCGGGCGAGCAAGCTGTTGTCGGCACCGTAAAGGATGGACTGGACGATGATTGTGCGGGACGTGCCAAGGGCGGCTTGAACCCGGCGATAGGCGTCCAGATACTGCGCAAACGTCCAATCCGTGGCTGGATCTTCCACGCGGCCGTCCCACAATGCCGCCTCGGAAGGGGCGGCCAACATGTGGATATGGGCATCACAGGCGCCCGGCGGCGCGGGGCGCTGTGGTGCGGTTGGCGCAGGCGGCGGGGCAGATCGCGGCAAGGTCATGGGCACGGCCTAAGCCGTGCGGCGGGTCACGTCCAGCGGCCGATCTGCACCCTGTCGGGTGTCAGCCCTGATGGGGCCCGCGACGTTCGCGGATGATCTTGCGGATCCGTTCCCAATCATCGGACGATTCGCGGTGGCCTGCGACCTTTTCTTCCGCGGCACGCTGGGCTGCCACGGCCTCTGCCCGCGCGCCCACGAGTTCGTGCAACTGACGGGCGTGACGAACGGCATCGCTTTGACGAAGCATCTTCTTCCTCCCTCTTCAGATACTTGGTGCGGTGACCATAGCACGGAAGTCGTGTGCGGCGCAGGCATAAGGTTGCGTGCGCGTTTTGGCGCGCGGAAATCACCCATATTCCTCCAACATGTTCAGCAGATGGGCATGGGTGTCGATTTCCTGGACGGGCTTGTCATGGCGCCAGCGCAGCATGCGGGGAAAGCGCAGGGCCACGCCCGATTTGTGCCGCGTCGATTTCTGGATACCCTCGAAGCCGATCTCGAACACCTGTTCCGGTGGAACCTGCCGCACGGGGCCAAACCGCGCGAGCGTGTTGCGGCGCACCCAATGGGTGATCTTGCGGAATTCGGCATCGGTCAGGCCGGAATAGGCCTTGGTGAAGGGCACGAGGTCATTCCCCTTCCAGACGGCGAAGGTGAAATCGGTGTAGAGGTTCGCGCGTCGCCCGTGGCCTGCCTGGGCATAGATCATCACCGCATCGATAGTCAGCGGGTCGAGCTTCCATTTCCACCAATCGCCCTTCTTGCGCCCGGCGTGATAGGGGCTGTCCGCGCGCTTGAGCATCACGCCTTCGGCCTGCGCGGCGCGGGCGCCCGCGCGGGTCTTGGCCAGCGCGTCCCAATCGTCAAAGGGCAGGTCTGGCGATAGCAGGACTGGGGCATCCGCGAGCAGGGGGGCGATCAGCGCGTCCAGCCGCGCGCGACGCTCCGAGAAGGGTTTGGCGCGGATGTCTTCACCGCCATCTTCCAACAGGTCATAGGCATAGAGGATCGCTGGCGCCTGGGTCAGCAGCGATTTCGGCACCGTCTTGCGCCCGATCCGCTTTTGTAGCGCGGCAAAAGACATGGGCGCGCGGGCGTCGGCATCCCAGGCCACGACTTCCCCGTCGATCACGGTGCCAAGCGGCAGGAAGTCCAGCGCGCGGGCCAGTTCGGGGAAGCGGTCGGTCATCAGTTCTTCGCCACGAGACCAGAGGTAATGCTGTCCGCCGCGCAGGATCAGTTGGCCACGGATGCCGTCCCATTTCCATTCCGCGCGCCAATCCTCGGCCGGCCCGAGGGCGGCGGCCTCATCCTCCACCCCATGGGCCAGACAGAATGGGTAGGGGCGGCTCAGGTCGGCTTCCGGGTCTGGGTCGGTGACGAGGGCGGCGAAACTTGTGGTCTCGGGCGTCCAATTGCCCATCAGGCGGTGGGCCAGTTCGGCCTCCGGGATGTCGGTCGCTTGGCCCAGGGCGCGGGTCATAAGCTTTTGACTGACGCCCACGCGAAAGCCCCCGGTGATGAGCTTGTTAAAGACGAACCTTTCCGCCCCGGCCAAGCTGTTCCAGGCATCCAGGATGGCTTCGCGCTTCAAAGCCTCTTCGGCCTTTGCCAGTGCACGGATGTCGCCGATCCAATCCGAAAGGCTGCGGTCGCGGGTTTGTTCGGGTGCGGGCAGAACCAGATGGATGGTTTCGGCCAGGTCGCCGACCACGTCGTAGGAGGCCCGGAAGAGCCACATTGGCAGGCCCGCTTTCTCGGCCGCCCATTCGGCAAGCTGGGTCACGGTGACCGTGCGTTTGGGGCGCCGCCCTGACAAAAGCGCGATGGTCCAGACCTTGTCGTCGTCGGGCGCTGTCGAAAAGTAGCCCGCCAGGGCGGCGGTCTTGCGCGACGTCTTGGTGGTCTGGTCCAGCGTCGTGAATAGGTCGGCGAACTGCCTCATGGCGCAGCTTTCAGAAAGCCGGTGATGCGCGCGATGGCGCGGTCGGCCATGGGTGACAGGCCAACGAATATCTGGAAATCGTGGGGCATGCCATCGAAACGCTGCACGCGCACGCGGGCCCCGGCATCCTTGAGACGCGCGGCAATGGCGTGGCCGTCTTGTTCCAGGACTTCGCGCACCGCCAGTTGCAAAAGCGTCGGCGGCGCCCCGGTGAAATCCGCATGGATCGGGGAGGCACGGGGGTCCCGCGGGTCGGCACCCGCCAGGTAGTCGGCCACGCAGCGATGCAACATCGACTCTGCCAGCAGCATCTCATCGCTTTCCGGGGGGGCGTCGCGCGTCGGGTCCAGGTCCGTCGCGGGTGAGATCAGGACCATCCGATGGGGCGCCTTTCCTTCGGCCAGAAGGTCGGCACAGGTGGTCAGAGCCAGGGTGCCACCGGCGGAATCCCCGCCCAGAGATAAGGGCCCGTCCGCTAGCAAGGCCCGGGCAACGGCCAGGCAATCGTCGGGCGCGGCGGGGAAGGGGTGTTCCGGCGCGAGACGGTAATCGGGCAACACGACACGCATATTCGCGCGCTCGGCCAGCATCTTGCCGAAACCTTCATACATGCGGGACGAGCCAAGGACGAACCCGCCGCCATGGAGCCACAAAAGCGTGCCGTCCGGCTGCGGCGGGCAGATCGTCAGGCAGGGCACGCCCGCAATTGGGGCGCGCCTGAGGGTCAGGCCCGGCTTGGCGCGGTAGCGTGGCCCCATCATGTCCGCGCCCGCGCGGTGCATCTTCCAGGGGATCGGCAGGGCCAGCATCGGGCGCATGACATGACGCGCCAGACGCGCCACGGCCCGGTCGCGCCAGGTGAGGTCGTTCATGCCGGTGCCTCTTCGGCTTCCAGAAGGTCATCTCCGTATTCCGTTTCGACGATTTGGGCGTCGTAGCCTTCCTCCTCCAGCCATTGGCGGAAGGCGGCTGTGTAGCCGTGGGTGGTGAAGATGCGGCTTGCGCCTGTTTCCTTCACGGCTGCGTTCAGGCCTTTCCAATCGGCATGATCGCTGACTACGAAGCCACGATCGGCGGCCCGCCTGCGGCGCACGCCCCGCAACGCCATCCAGCCCGAGGCGATGCCCTGCGATGCCTGGCCAAAGCGCCGCGCCCAGGGTTGTGCCAACGCGCCGGGGGGCGCGACGACCAGGGCGCCGACATGGGCCTTGAGGTCGAGGTCGGGGGTGATCCGAATGGTTTGGGGCAGGGCAATGCCTTGGGCGCGCAAGACCTCGTTGGTGTTTTCGACTGCGCCATGGGTCAGGATGGGCCCGATGGACGGGTCCACCATCGTCATGACCCGCTGTGCCTTGCCTAGCGAATAGGCGCCGAGCATGGAAAACCGTCCCTCGGCACAGTTTGTCTGCCACCAGCCGTTGATTTCGGCCGAGAGCTCGGCATCGTTGCGCCAGTCGAAGATGGGCAGACCGAAGGTGCATTCGGTGATGAAGGCGTGGCAGCGCACCGGGGCCCAGGGCTCTGACAGGGCGTCGGCGGTGGTTTTGTAGTCCCCAGACACGACCCAAACCTCACCGCCGTGCTCGACCCTTATCTGGGCAGAGCCGGGGACATGGCCCGCGGGGTGAAAGCTGACGCGCACCCCATTGATGTCGCGTGTTTCATCGTAAGGCATGCCCTCGATATCGATATCGCCCAGACGATGGCGGATGACGGGCGCGGCGCCTGCACTGCTGAGGTAGTGGCGATGGCCGGGATAGGCGTGGTCGGCATGGCCATGGGTGACCAAGGCGCGATCGACCGGGCGCCAGGGGTCGATGTGGAAGCGGCCTGCCGGGCAGTAGATGCCGTCTTCGGTGAATTCTAGAACCATGCTGGTTCAGATAGAGGGCGCAGGCGGCTTTCCCAAAACCTTTGTCGTTTGTCGTTTGGGGCTGTTGCTGCTTGGTGACTGCCACGGTCAACACGGCGATATCTGCTTTGTCTTGTCGGACAGACCAAAGCAGCTTGGCCGGATCCTAATGCCGTCTTCATCTTACGGCGTCGGTGGTTTGGCCATCCAGCTTGCCCATAGGCGCAGAAAGAGAGCGCGGTCCAACGCCAAAGCTGAAACTCATCAAGCCCCGACACTGCCCGGACATTGACCCGGCCCGCGATGCAGACGCGCCCTGTTTTGGTCGTGCCGCCAACATACAGTATTTCCAGGCCTCTAATGAGGGGTCAGATGCGGCAGCATTCGTCAGTCTTCCGGCATGATGAGTGCGAGTTCGCCCGATTCCTCCAAGTCGCGAATGGCGGCGACGATCTCGCCCATGGCGGTTTCTGCCTCATCGGCGGGGACATCGGCACGTTCGTTGATTTCGTCGCGGATCTGGTCGGCCAACCTGCTTGAAATCGCAGCAAGCATGAATTCCCCGACATGGGCCTGTTCGTCCGGGGCACCCTTGAGCGCGGTGACCAACACGGAGTTATCCACCGCGCGCAACACTTTCGGCACATCGCGTGGGGCGACACGGTCGGCAATGTTTTCAAAGCTGAAGACGGCAGCACGCACGCGGGCAGCGAAATCGGGGCTTTTGCTATCAAGCGTATCAAGAACCGAGCGGCGCAGGCCCGACGTCGCCTTGTTTAGGATGCCTGCCACGCGGTCGACCGGGTCGCCGCCAAGGCCTGGCTTGGGCCTTACATCGAAGGCACGCACCAGCGCCGTGCCGATGGCGGAGACCGCGTCGGGTGTCACGCCTTCGGTGCGCGCAAAAGCTTCGGCAATTGCGTCGGCCCGTTCCTGCGGCAGGTCCGCCATCAGCTCGGCAGCCCTGCCCGCGGGCAATTTCGACAGCAGGATTGCGCAGACCTCGTCGGTTTCCCCTTCAACCAGGGCAACCATGGCTTCGTTGTCCAATTCCCCCACGCGGGTCCATACCCCGTCACCCGGGATGGCGTCTGCACCAAGGTCCGCCTGAAGGCCTTCAAGGACTTCGAGGGAGAGCTGCCCGTCAAGCGCGGCCAGAAGTTTGGCTGGGTCAGAGGGGAAATGCAGGCCGATCCCGTCCAATTCAGATGCGAATTCGGCCACGACAGAGGCCAGCGTCGCGCGGTCCACGAAGCGCAGGCGCTGCATCTCATCGACAAGTGCGCGCTGTTGGTCAGGCGACAGGTCGCGAAGACCAGGATCGACCCCGCCGGAGATCAACAGATGGATAACGATGGCCGCCTTTTGCCGCGGACTCATCTGCGTGGGGGGTGGGGCGAAAGGCGAAAGCTCTGACATGGGGCATTCCAAGGGACCGGATGGGCCCTTGGATGACGCCAAAATCTTAAGATCAGGTTGCTGCGCGGTATCCGCTGACCACGTGCGAACCCCATGGCGCTTTCAAAAACCTGAGTGGGGATTCCGAGACGTGCTCCAGAACGTGTACGGCCGCGCAGGGGGCGCGGCCTTCCACGTCTTCGCGCCGGCAATGATGCTCAGCCCCGCGGCACAGTCGCGCCGCGTCGAATGATCAGAAGCCGACGACGTCGTCGTGGCCGTTCAGGCAGAGCACTTCTTCCACGACCCAGGTCGTACCGGGGTTGCATTCGCCACCCTCTTCAATGACCGTTTCGAGTGAGTTGTCGGGGTCATTGACCGCGGCGACGCCGAGGCTTTCAAGACCATCGGATCGTGCGTTTCCTTCCCCCTGGGAAAAGTTTCCAGTGACGGGTTGTTCGTCGTTTCCGACGAATTTCTGAGCATGCGCAGCACCTGATGTCAGGGCGAGCGCGAGTATGGCAATGCGGAACATTCTGCGTCCTCGAATGGCAGTTTCGATTGCGCTTACCATCCATGAATCGCTGGGCGAAAATATGCTCCGATTAGGTCAGCCCTGAGGTTTCTTCTGTGCCGATCATCATATTCAGGTTCTGAATGGCCGTTCCTGACGCACCCTTGCCCAAATTATCGAGAATTGCCGCAATCGTGACACGTGCCTCACCATCTCCTTGCACTGTCAGGACCATCCGGTTGGTTCCGTTCAGGGCCTGAGGATCAAGCCGGTCGCCAGGCAGTTCCACGGACACGAAAGGATCACCGGCGTAGAAGTCGCGCAAAGCAGCCTCGATGCGGGCATAGCCCGACACGCCGCCCGGAAGTTGGTCGGCATGCAGGTGCAGTTGCACGACCATCCCTTGATGGAACGCGCCCACTGACGGCTGAAACAGGGGCGGGCGGGTCAGGCCACCATGTTCCATGATTTCCGGCAGGTGTTTGTGGGATTGGCCCAGGGCGTAAAGGTAGTAATCCGGTCCTTCCCCGGCCTCATATTCCGCGATCAGAGACTTGCCGCCCCCCGAATAGCCCGACACGCCCGTCAGGGTGGCGGGGTGGTCCGAAGGAAGGATGCCGCAATCAACCAAGGGCCGGATTATGGCGATAGAGGCCGTGGCGTAGCAGCCCACATTCGCCACCCGGTCGGCATTTGCGATCAAGTCGCGCTGGCCCGGTAGCTCGGGCATGCCGTAGACCCATCCCGGCGCGACACGATGGGCGGTGGACGCATCGATCAGCCGCGTGCCTTCGGCCAGGGTCACCGCCTCGCGCGCGGGGCCGTCGGGCAGGCACAAGATGCCCACATCCGCCTCACCGAAGGCGGCGCGGCGGGCGCCTGCATCCTTGCGGCGGTCATCGGGCAACTGGATAAGGCGGATATCGTCGCGGCGTTCCAGACGCTCGCGGATTTGCAGCCCGGTGGTTCCAGCTTCGCCGTCGATGAACACGGATGTCGTCATGTGTGCCTCTGCTACGTTGGGTCGCACGGGCATACGCCTTCGCACGGGGCGCATGCAAGTTTGCGGTGCTTTGCCCTTTTGTCAGGCCAGAATGGCGTGGCCCATCTGCTCAAACAGGTCCACGTAGTCCAGCAGCACCCAGTTTTCGGCAATGCGCCCGGCCTCGCAGCGGTAAAAATCCATCACCCGCAGGGTCAGCGCCTTGCCGGTGGCCGGAACGCCCAAATAGGGGGCCCGATGCGTCATCGTCATGGAGGGCCAGCCAGAGACCGCGGCATAGTTCCCATCTCCGATGCGGCAGTAGTGATTGCCGCCCTTGCGGTCGGGGAAGGCCGCAAGAAAGGCGGCGCGGTGGTCTTTCACGAAGCCGTCCCATTGGAAGTTCGACCCGATACCCCCGGGGCCATACCAGAGCATGTCGTCAGACCAGGTGCCGTCCTGGCCGATCTGTCCGCGTGAGGCGCCGGTTTCGGGGTCGTATTCGTGCAAGTCGCCCAGCATCCGTTCGACAAGGTCCAGGCTGGCGTGGCCATCCCCCTGGCTGGGGCAGACGCCGTCATGGGTGGCGGGGCCGGGAAACAGCATCTCGGTTCCCAGACCTTCCTCGAACGGTATGCGCCCGGCTTGACGCATCAAGTCGGGAAGGTCGAGGATGATGCGGCTTTCGCAGATGCGGCCGTCTTCTGTGATGCGGTGGAATTCCCCCGCGCGCAGGAAGGCCAGGCGGCCCGATGCGGCGACACCCCAGAGCGGGCCATTGTGCGTGCCGACATAGTGGCTGACGCAGGCCACCCAGTGGCCGCCCACATCTCGGCGGTTTTGACCGCCGACGACGATCTCATCCCGGCGATGCAGGCCCGTTAACGCCGCGCGCAGGGGGGCGAGAACCTGTAGTTCAATGGCCTCTGGCCCGTCGACGCGGTTCACCGGCGCCATCATGTGCCAGACGGCATCGGCGCTGAGAACGACTTCAATGCTTCCCGGATCGGCGAGCAAGCGAGCCAGGCCCAGGGCAGTGGCGGCACGGAAATCGGTCATCTTATCCCCTCGATTCATGCTTGCAGCCGCCAAGCTGGGGCGGATACCGTCTTGCAAGCGTATGCACGCCGCCGGGTGTGTCACGTCGCGCGCCCTGCGTGAAGCGGGTTCGCGCTGGAAATTCCGGCCTTTGCCCGGCAGGGTATGGGTCATGCGCGCCGACCCGGTCGGTGCAGCCAAAAGACATCGACAGGGAGAGACCGATGCTTATGAAGAAACTGGCGCTTGCAGGGGCCTTTGCGCTGGGCGCGTCCACGGCCGCCATGGCCTGCTCATTTCAGAACGACGTCGAAGTCCGCTCGCTTTCGGCTGGCTTTGAGGCCTGGAAGGCTGTGACCGATGCCATGGCCGAATGCGGCAACGTGCAGGCAGAGTTGGATCAGGAATTCCGCACCAAGCAGCCGGCCGCCTTCGCCGCCAACCCGTCGCTCTACCATATTGGTGGCGTGTCCAACGGCACGATCACCCCGCTTCTGAATGAAGGCACGATTCGGCCCTTGGACGATCTGGTCGAGCAATATGGTCAGAACCTGGCCGACAACCAGCTGATCCGCGTGAACGGCAACATCATGGCCGTGGCCATGATGGTGAACACGCAACACATGATGTACCGCTCGGATATCTTCGAAGACCTGGGCCTCGAAGTGCCCACCACCTATGACGAGGTGCTCGAAGCGGCCGCCGCCATTCAGGAGGCGGGCGTTGTCGAATATCCGCTGGGCGCCACGATGAAGTCCGGCTGGAACATCGCGCAGGATTTCGTGAACATGTTCCAAGGCTACGGCGGTACGTTCTACAACGCCGACAGCACGCCGGGCATCAACTCCGAGGCTGGCATCCAGGCGCTGGAAATGATGCAGGCGCTGACGGCCTATATGGACCCGGAATACCTCGTCTCCGATTCCACTTACGTGCAGCAGCAATTTCAGCAGGGCAAAATCGCCATGGCCAATCTTTGGGCCAGCCGCGGCGGCGCCATGAACGATGAGGCGGAAAGCCAAGTCGTGGGCAAGGTCGGCTCGGCCTCTGCGCCCATCGCAGTTGCAGGCAATGCGCCTGCCACCACGCTTTGGTGGGATGGCATCGTGATTGCGGCCAACATCCCCGATGAAGAGGCCGAGGCCGCGTTCCGCGTCGCCATGGAAGGCCTTGATGAAGAGATGGTGACGGCAAACAACGGCGACGCCATCTGGCTCGTGCCCGGCTACCAGCCCGATGAAATGGCCCAGGGCGCCATCGCGACTGCGACGTCCGACCCAGCACCGGCAAGCTATCCGTCCACCAGCCAGATGGGTCTGATGCACACGGCTTTGGGCAACGAGCTGCCCGCCTTCTTCACTGGCGAACAGTCGGCCGAAGAAACGCTGGCCGCGGTCGAGGAAGCCTATACCGCCGCTGCCAAGGAAGCGGGCCTGCTGCAATAAGCGATGCGCGGCGCGGGGCGCCGCACCTTAACGGAAAATCAGGGACCTGGCCGCTAGTGTGGCTGGGTCCTTTTGATTCGTGCGGTGGCTCATGCGCGTCGTTCTGTTCCTATCGGTCCTGTTCTGGTCCGTTGCAGCCCCGTCGGCCCCGGCGCAGACAGGGCAATCGGGGCTGTTGCTTGGCCGCTGCTGGCCTGCCATCGCCCTGCCGGGCCTGCGCCCTGGCGCGATGACCGGCATCCGGCCGGATCGGGGCGGACGCTTCGGGCTAAACGCGGTGCAAGCGCGGATGCGCGCCTGTGCCGGTGCGGCGCGCGTAGCGCCTTTCAGTGAGCCGCATGACCCCGATGGAATGGCTGAACCGGGTATCAAACCTGTTACCTTACCGGAAGACGGGTCCTAACCCTGGGCCCAGCCAGTGTTGGGTCGAAACGTTCTATCTTGAACGCCTGCCGGAAGCCTGTGCTTCCAGATGCCCACGCACGTCGCAGCCCCCCACTGCCTATGCACATGCACCGCAGCAACGATGGCGGCTATCGAGTTCGCGCAGATCATAGAAAAAATCTTTCGAAAAGATAGTCTTTGACACTTTTGGTGGTTCGGATGACCCTGAAAGCGCTCGGTAACGACCCCCGACCCGGAGAATCCTGGAGGAGCTAAGTTATGACGTCGTCTGACATTCCACCCGATGCATTCAGTAAAAGTGTAGAATACTCAACAGATTATGAGATGGGGCAGGACAATATCCGCCCCCTTGGACTGGACATTCACAATCCGGTTTTTCTGATTTCGAGTATTCTGATCTTCGGTTTCGTCCTACTGGCACTCGCCAACCAGGAGGCGTCGGCCACGTTCTTCGGATGGCTCAGACCGTGGCTGACCAGCACGTTTGATTGGTTTCTCGTCCTGTCCGTCGATGCGATTACTCTCTTCTGCCTGGCGATGATCGTGCTGCCGGTGGGCGCCGTTCGCATCGGAGGCAAGGATGCCAGGCCGGATTACTCCTATCCTGGCTGGATCGCGATGATGTTCGCGGCGGGCATTGGCATCGGCCTGCTCTTCTTTGGCGTGATGGAGCCGGTCTATTACAACTTCGCCGAAGACGGCGCGGCGCGGCCTTTGAACATCGACATCACGCAACCCGGCAATGAATATGCCGGGGTGGTGGGCACCATTCACCATTGGGGCCTGCAAGGCTGGGCGATCTATGCCGCCGTCGGCCTGAGCCTGGCGATCTTCTGCTATAACCTCGGCCTGCCGCTGACGCTGCGGTCGGCATTTTACCCGCTTCTCGGCGACCGTGTCTGGGGCTGGTGGGGCCACGCCATCGATACCTTGGCGGTCTTCGCGACCTTGTTCGGCCTGACCACGTCGCTGGGCCTGGGTGCGCAACAGGTGGCAGCCGGATTGAAAGAGGTTGCCGGGATCGAGCCATCGAACACGGTGACCGTTTCGCTCATCATCGGGATCACGGCGATCGCACTTGGGTCGGTCCTCATGGGCATGGACAAGGGTGTAAAGCGTCTGTCCGAGATCAACATGATTATGGCGGTCTGTCTGTTCCTGTTCGTCATCTTCATGACCGGTGCCGTCACGGCGTTCACCCGCTATTTCGGCATCATGGCCGATTACGTCGTGGCCTTGCCCGCATTGGCGAACCCGTTCGGGCGCGAAGACACAAGCTACTTCCACGGTTGGACGACGTTTTACTGGGCCTGGTGGATCGCTTGGTCACCTTTCGTGGGCATGTTCATCGCGCGCATCTCACGCGGGCGGACGGTGCGCGAATTCATGATCTGCGCCTTGCTGGCGCCGACGGCGGTCTGCGCGCTGTGGATGTCGACCTTCGGCGGTGCGGCCATCGACATGCTGAACGCAGGCGGGGCCGAGGGCGTGCGTGCCACGGTGATCGACAGCTATGCGCCGGAAGGGGCGCTGTTCGGCTTCCTGGCGGAACTGCCGCTTTACAGCATTGTCGCGCCAATCTCGCTTGTGCTGATCGTGATCTTCTTCGTTACCTCGTCCGATAGCGGGTCGCTGGTGATCGACACGATCACGGCGGGCGGCAAGATGGACGCGCCGGTGGTCCAGCGCATCTTCTGGTGCACGCTGGAAGGCCTGGTGGCCATCGCGCTGCTGCTGGGGGGTGGTCTTGCCGCCTTGCAGGGGGCGGCCGTTTCGACGGGGATCCCGTTCACCTTGGTGGTCCTTATGATGTGCTACTGCCTCTGGCTGGCCTTGCGGTCTGAGCAAGCGAAGCTCTGATATCCAAGACGCGTGCGACACATCTTTCGGGGGGCCAGTGGCCCCCCGTTTCCATTTGCGGGGCCGTGGCCTGGGCGATGCCCCCATGCTTCTCCGGAAATGGCAGGAAAGCCCGTGACAGTCCTTGACTGCCTATGCAACGGTCCGTGTGGAACACGCAGAGGCCGGGGGGCGCCAGATTGAAATTCCGCACGTTTGCCGCCTTTGTCGGCCCGTCCATTCTGATGATGCTTCTGTTCATCGCCTTCCCGCTGGTGACGGTCTTCATCAATTCCTTCCAGGTCACCAACCCCGTCTTCACCACGCAAGAGGTCGAAACCTGCACACCCGGTTTCCTGACCCAGACCTGCACGACTGAGGTTAAGACCATCCCCGTCATTGGCGATGATGGGGAAGTCGTGACCGTCACCGAATGGGTTGGCTTCGCCAGCTACGCGAATGTTCTGGGCGGTGAGCGAGCTATGAGTGCGCTGGCCGGCTTCGATTTCGGGGCCTTGCTGCGCATCGACTTCTGGAAGGCGTTGCGTTTCACGCTGACGTTCACGCTTTTTACGCTGCCCTTCGTGCTGGGCCTGGGCCTCGCCATCGCGGTGGTCGTCAACAATGCGGCGCGCCACATCAAGGGCCCGGTCATCTTCGTCTCGCTTCTGCCCTTCATCATCACGCCCGTGATCGGGGCGCTGTCCATTCGCTGGCTCTTCTATGGCGACGGGATCGTCACCGTTTGGCTGGAGGCGTTGATGAACACGGACCTATCCATCGCCGCCAATGGCTGGGCCATTGAGTTTCTGATGATGTTCTACCGCGTCTGGCACGTGGCGCCCTTTGCCTTCGTCATCTTCTATGCGGGGCTGCAAACCGTGAACCAGGACACACTTGAATCGGCCATCATCGACGGCGCCTCGCGGTGGGAGCGGCTGCGCTATGTGGTCATCCCGCATCTCATGCCGCTGATCGTATTCATCACCCTCATCCACCTGATGGATGCCTACCGCGCCTTCGAGGAGGTGATCGGCTTCTCGTCCGAGAGCTACCGCATCACCCTGCAATACCTGACCTGGGACTACCTGACACCCGACGATGCCGGGAACCGGGCGGTCAGTTCCGCCTCGGCCTCGGCCATGTTGACGATGATCGGGGTCGTTGTCCTTTTGGCCGCGCCGCTGCGCCGCACCTGGCGCGACCATAGGGGGGCTTGAGCCATGTCCGACGCATCCTTGCCACGCGCCATGCGGCAGCCCTTTTCGCTCAAGCTGGCTTCCAACGCGTTTCTTCTGGTCTGGCTTCTGCTGGCCGCTTTCCCGCTGGTTTGGGTGCTGGCCATGTCCTTCAAGTCGCCGGTGGATGCGTTTTCGTCCAACGCGCTTGAGGTGATCATCGGCCCGCGCACGCTGGCCGACGGCAATGGCGTGTCCATCATCGATATTGCCCTTGGCATCGCGGTGGCCTGGCTGTCCATCAAGGCCGCCACGCGCTGGCTGATGCCCATGGCCGCAGGTGAGGGCACGCTGCAACGGGTCTTTTCTTGGGCTGTCATTGCCATTGGGTTTGCGGTTCTGTTCGTGCTGGGCTTCTTCGTGGTCGCCCCTTGGCTTGCGCAACCGTTGGAAGCCCTGCTCGGCCCCCTTGGCCGCCCCGTCCTGGGCCTGACGACCCAGCATTATGAAGCCGTCTGGATCGAAAACGCGTTCTATGAGAACTTCCAGACCTCGCTTCTGGTAACGGCGGGCGTGGTGACCGTGTCGCTGACCGTGGGCACGCTGGCGGGCTATGGGTTGGCGCGGTCGGGCTCGACCCTGGCGTTCTGGATCCTGATCATCGCGCTCATCTTCCGCGCCTTGCCCCATTCGGTCCTGGTGGCGGGCTATTTGCCGGTTTTCATCAACTCCGCCGAATTGTTGCGGCCTATATTGGGCGAGAACGCCCCCACGCTTTACGGCCAACCCCTGGCCGTGATCGCGGTGCTGGTGGCGATCAACCAGCCCTTCACGATCTGGATGTTACGGTCGTTCTTCCAAAACATTCCCGTGGATCTCGACGAGAGCGCACGCGTCGATGGCTGCACCCATTTTCAGGCCTTCCGTTGGGTGATCATGCCGGTCATGTGGCCAGGCGTTATCACGACCGGGCTATTCAGCTTCCTTCTGGCCTATAACGATTTTTTGGTGACGTCGCTGCTGCTGGACGCGTCCAACCAGACGATGGTTCCGGCCATTGCGGGCTACTTCAACCGAGAGACCACGACGACCGACCAAGTGGAGGCTGTGGCCGCCGCCGTTTCCATCACCGCGCCGCTGTTTCTGTTGGTGATGATTTTCCAACGGCAGATCGTGTCCGGGCTGACGGCGGGGGCTGTGAAGGGGTAGGACCTGCGTGCCGGGGGGCTAGCCCCCCGGACCCCCCAGAGTACTTCTGGACCAGTGATGAAAGAACGTGGCGCATTTCAAAGAGCGTTGCGCGGGGTGCGGGTGCGGCGTAACCCACGGGGATGCGAATTTTGTTTCTTGGAGATGTCATGGGCCGCGCAGGCCGCTCCGCCGTGTCGGAGCGGCTGGCTCGTTTGCGTGGCGACTGGCGGCTGGATGCGGTCATCGTCAATGGTGAGAACGCATCGTCGGGGCGGGGGCTCAACGGGTCCCAGGCCAAGGCGCTGTTGGAGGCTGGCGCTGATGTGATCACGTTGGGCGACCACGCCTTCGACCAGAAGGATATGATGCAGGCCATTGAAGCGGAGCCGCGCATTCTGCGCCCCATCAACTACGCCAAGCAAGCGCCGGGCAAAGGGTGGCGCGTTTTCGATGTTGCGGGGCGGCGGCTTTTGGTGGCGCAGGTGTTGGGTCAGGTCTTCATGTCGCGGACCTATGACGACCCGTTCAGCGCCATTGAGCCGGTGCTGAAGGCGCATCCGTTGGGCCGCGCGGTCGATGCCGTTTTGGTGGATGTCCATTGCGAGGCCACGTCGGAAAAGATGGCCATGGGCCATTTCTGCGATGGACGCGCCAGTGTCGTGGTGGGCACCCATACCCATGTGCCAACATCCGATGCCTGCTTGCTGCCCGGCGGCACCGCCTTTCAGACCGATGCCGGCATGTGCGGCGATTATGACAGTGTCATCGGTATGGAGAAGACCGAGCCCTTGCGCCGTTTCGTCACCGGCATGACCCGGGGCCGGTTCGAACCCGCTGCGGGGGAAGCCACGCTCTGTGGGCTGTTTGTGGAAACGGACGATGCCACGGGTCTTGCCCGCCACGTGTCGCAAGTGCGCGTCGGCGGTCGGCTGAGCCAGGCGGGGCCCGCCGCTTGACTTGGATGGACATGGGCCCGGGGGCCGAGGCCTGGGTAACGCTGGCGACCTTGGCGGTCATGCTGGTGCTGTTCGTGCGCGAAACCTACCCGACTGAGGTCGTGGCCATGGCGGGGGCGGCGTTTCTGTTGGCCACGGGCATCTTGCCCTATGAGGCCGGGGTGGCGGTGCTGTCGAACCCGGCGCCCTGGACCATCGCGGCCATGTTTTTGCTGATGGGGGCGCTGGTGCGCACGGGCGCCTTGGATTGGTTCACGCGATTTGCGGAAGGGCAGGTGGGCACGCGCCCGGGCCTCGCCATCGGGCTTTTGCTCGGCTTCGTGCTGGTGGCGTCGGCCTTTGTGGCCAATACGCCCGTTGTTGTCGTGATGATCCCGGTTTTCGTGCAATTGGCGGGCGCGTTGGGCACGGTGCCGTCGAAGCTGCTGATCCCGCTGAGTTATGCGTCCATCCTTGGCGGGATGATCACGCTGATCGGAACCTCGACCAACCTGCTGGTGGATGGTGTGGCCCGCCAGCGGGGGTTGGAGCCCTTCACAATCTTCGAAGTCTCGCCATTGGCCATCCCGATTGCGCTGGCGGGGATGGCGTATCTCTACTTCGTTGGGCGCCATCTGCTGCCTGAGCGGACGTCCATGGCGGCGATGCTGGGTCAGCGTAAGGCACTCAAGTTCTTTGCGGAAGCCGTCATCCCACCCGATTCGAACCTGATTGGGCGGCGCGCCACCGATGTGCGGCTGTTCCAGCGCGAAGGCGTGCGGCTGATCGACGTGGTGCGCGGCGATGCCTCGCTGCGGCGCGAGATGGCCGAGGTTACCTTGGAGGTCGGCGATCGCGTCATTCTGCGCACCGAAATCGCGGAATTGCTGAGCCTGCAACGCAACAAGTCGCTCAAACGGCTTGACCAGGTGGGCGCGGTGGAGACCACGACGGTTGAGGTGCTGATCACCCCGGACGCCAAGATGGTGGGCCGCCGCCTGGGCGCGCTGCGCCTGCGGCGTCGCTACGGCGTCTATGCCCTGGCGCTGCACCGGCGTGACCGCAACATTTCAGGACAATTGGAAGATGTGGTCGTTCGGGTGGGGGATACGCTTCTGCTGGAAGGCGCTGGCGAAGATATCCACCGCTTGGCCGCCGATCTGAACCTGGTTGAAATCAGCCAGCCGCGCGATCAGGCTTTCCGCCGCGAACGCAGTTGGGTGCCGGTGGCGGCGGTGGCGGGCATCGTGGCGCTGTCGGCGCTGAATCTGGCGCCCATTCTGGCGCTGGCGCTGATGGGCGCGGTGATCGTGCTGCTGGCGCGCGCCGTGGATGCAGATGAGGCGTTTGGCTTCGTGGATGGGCGACTGCTTGCCATGATCTTTGCGATGCTCGCGGTGGGTGCGGCGCTCGAGTCCTCGGGCGCGGTGACGATCATCGTGGATGCCATGGCGCCGTTCCTCATGGGATTGCCAGGGCCGTTGCTTATTTTCGCGGTCTTCCTGCTGACCACCGTGCTGACCGAAACGGTCAGCAACAATGCCGTGGCGGTGGTCGTGACCCCCATTGCCATCGCCTTGGGGCAAAGCCTTGGCGTGGATCCGCGCCCCCTGGTGGTGGCCGTCATGGTGGCGGCAAGTTGTGCCTTTTCGACACCCATCGGTTACCAGACGAACATGCTGGTCTATGGTCCAGGCGGTTATCGGTTTACGGACTTCGCGCGAGTCGGTCTGGGCATGAACCTGATCGTCGCGATTGTGTCTTCGGCTTTGATCCCCGTGATCTGGCCGCTCTGATCCGCCCAAGGAGGCTGAAATGCGCCCCATCCTGTTATTGCTTCCGCTCGTCGCCACCGCTGCCTGTCAACCGATTGAGACCCTGACCGACGGGATGCCCCGGGCCGCCGCGGAGCCGTCGCGCGAAACCCGCGTGGAAACGGTCGCCGTCACCGCCAATCGCGTTACGCTACGCATGACCGACGGCGCGCGCTGTGTGGGTCAACGGCCTGAGGACGTGCAATCGGGTTGGTCGGGCGTCACGGACAATTGCGGGTACGAGCTACCCTATACGGTTGTCTTCCGCACGGGCGGCGACCCCGCGCGTTTCCGTATCGAAGCCCCCGGCGGTGCGCCCATCACCGAAGATGGCAGCCCGGGCCCCCGCGCGGAGGTCTTTGTGACCGATGTGGATGGCGTGCGGCGGCTGTTTGTGACCGGCCTGAGCGGCAATGTCCGCATCGAGCGTGCAAGTCCCACGGCGGAGACACCCGAGAGCTGACGGACGCGGCGTCCCCGGTTCCCAACGTTGGCGCGCAATCTGACGTCGTGCCAATGGATATTTTTGCCAGGAAGAAGACAGGGGCGGCGACGGGCGGCGCAGAGATCTCTTTGTGATCTATGGCTGTTTTCGAAAAACCTGAGACGTCAGCTTTTTGAGAACCGCCTTATTTGCTGGGCAGGTGGGCCTATTCGCCGGCCATGCGGGCCTCGATCACCGGCTCTGGGCGCAGACCGGCTGGGGCTGAGTGGCCCGCGGCCTCTAGATTGGCGAGCGCGGCGTTGAGGCGGCGTCGTGCGGCAGGGTCGTCGCGGCGCTGCAGAAGCGACCCGGCCATAAGCGCCGTGAGCCAAGGACGATCCATCCGGTCCACCTTGCGCATGAAGGCATCGAGCCAGACCCGGTCTTCGCGGCGGCGGCGGTAGAGTTCCGCGAAGCGCGTGGGTGTCAGATTGCCTGCCTCGGCGCCTGCGACCAGACGGTTCAAGATGCCAAGACGGTCCAGCGTCGTCCAGATCGCGCCCCCGGCATGGTACGCGGGTAGGCGTGTGACGTGGTCGCCCTGGAACAAGCTCGCATGCATGGCGTCGGCTGGGATTGTCGGGTCGGTGACGACATATACACGCTCCGCCGCGTCGATCATCCGCGCGGCATTGCCGTAGCGCGGCCCGAAGGACAGATGCCACGAGGAGCGGAAGCGGCGTTCCCAAGGCGTGATGTCGCGCGCCAAGGTGGCATAGGGCTGTGCCAGGAATACGGTCGCGCCGGGTGCGGCGACGCTGTAGGCGGCGGCGCCATAGGCGCTCATCCCGCCGCCAGCGAAGATCACCTTGTCGAATTCGTCGAAGAAGCCTTCATCCGTCAGCTCATCGAAGAACGCCGTCAGCCCGTCGGAGCGGAACCACGTCCGTCCATGGGCCACGATGTCCAGCGTGGACATTCGGCGGCGCCGGGCCAGCGCATCGCTCCAGGGAAGGCGGGTGGGGCGGTCGGCGATTTCGGCCTCGGTCTCGAAAGTGACCAGCAGGGTCGGCCCCATGGAGCGGAAGATCGACAGATGTCGGTCGTCGATATCGCGCACGTAACCCAGCCCGCCCGCATGGCGGGCGAGGGCATCGCGGTGGTCCGCGAAGGCATCACGCGGAGCGTGTGGGTCGGGTTGGTCCGTCATCGGATCCTCGGTGCGGCACTTGGGGCAGGATAACCGATTTAAGGCGAGGATCAGGCACAAAATCACCCGAATGGCTTGCCATTTTCGCCCCATTGTCCCCGTATCTGCAACAACCAAACCGACAGCCTTGCACTGTTCCCAACGGCTCGGAGCCGCTATGCCCGCCCCTTCCATCACTGTGGTGACCTGCCTGCGCGATGAGGGGCCATATGTCGTCGAATGGCTTTCCCACCTGCTGGAATTGGGGGTGAGTCGCGTGTTGGCTTTCACCAATGATTGCCGCGATGGGACGGGCGCCGTGCTGGATGCGCTGGCGCCAGCGGGCGTGATTCATGTACCGCAGGGCGATATTCTGGAAGATAGCGGCCCGCGCCCGCAATGGCGTGCCATGGCCGCCGCCTGGGACCACCCGGCCTGCGACGCGGATTGGCTGCTGCACCTGGATGCGGATGAGTATGTGGCCCTTGATGGCCCGGTCGACCTGCCGGGCTTGATCGATGCGGCGAAGGGCGCCCAGGCAATCGCATTGCCCTGGCGGCTTTTTGGTTGCGCTGGACGGTTTGAGCCGGGCGATGGCCCCACGCCCGCACGGTTCAGCCGTGCCGCGCCGCCCGGTCTGGCTTTTCCGGCACTGGCCAGCTTCTTCAAGACGCTGTTTCGGCGCGACGGGCCCTTTACAGGCTTTGGCATCCACCGGCCTGTGCAATCCGCGTCACCCATCTTTGCCGACGATACCGGTGCCCGCGACGATGGCTTGGCCGATGCACCGCAGCGCATTCTGCTTTGGCGCGGGGGGCAGTCGCCGACCGGGCGCTTGGTTCAGCTGAACCACTACTCCACCAGGTCGGTACAGGAGTTTCTGGTCAAACGCGGACGCGGCCTGCCCAACCATGTGGGCAAGCCCATCGACCTCACCTATTGGGTGGAGCGCAACTTTAACGACACGGCCTGCACCATGATTGCCTCTCAATTGCCTGCAATGGAGTGTCGGGCCGCGACCTTGCGCGCCTTGCCGGGCGTGGACGAGGCCGAGGCCCGTGCGAAGGATTGGCACAAGGCGGAATTGGTGCGCATCCTTGCGACACCCGCGGGGGCGAAGCTTTGCGGGCGGCTGGTTCTGGCGGCCAGTAGCAGGGCACCGTCGCCTGTTCTGGGCCACGCTTTGTTGGCGCAGTATCAAGCCGCGCAGGCGGGCGGATCATGATCGAGACACGCGCGCTTCACGCCCGGATGGTGGGCGAAACCAAAGTGTTGGACGCGGTGGGTGGGCGCGACGGCCTGCGCGTTTTTCTGGGCGCAGGCACTGACCCCACGGCGGTGACGGCCAAAGGTGGGGTGGCGCCGCGGCAGGTCATTTCTGTGGCCAAGTCCCTCATGGTGCGCTGCGACTTAGAGGGGGAGGCGTGCTTGCCCCTGGCCGGGCAGGACACCGATTTGCAAGTGGCCCAGCCTGAACCACAGCTCCTTCGGGGCATGCGCGTGCTCATGGGCATTCGAAACGGCGAAGACGCGGGCCTTGTTCGTGATTGGCTGGCGCATCACGTGGCGGGACAGGGGGTGGATGCGGCGCTGATCCTGGATCGGACGCGGCCGGGTGAAGTGCCATTGGCGCCAGCCCTGGAAGCCGCCCTTGCCGGCGCGCCAGTGAACGGGCTGCGCAGGGCGGTCATCGTGACCTGCGCCTTGCCGCTTGGCGCAGGGTATGCGACCAGTGAGCGCCATCCCTTTCAGGCCCCGGACGCGCCGGGCAAAGATCGGATGATGCATCCTGGCGCCGACCCGTGGACGGCGCCCCTGTCGGAGTTGATCGTCCTGGAAGCTTTGCGCTGGCGCTTTCTGACACAGGCGCGCGCGGTGGCGTTCCTCGATGTCTCGGACTTGCTTGCGCCGATGCCCTTGGGGCGCCGGGCCTTTGATATCATCGAAGGCGCCAAGGTGGGCGTCGTCTCGCTTGTGGGGCGCCGCATCTATCCGTGGCGGGTGCGCAATGGGCAGGCGGCGGGCTTTGGTGACCATGTCTGCGACCAGTTCGACAATCCCGGCGGTAATCGCCGCTGGGTCGCGGCGCCCGCGCGGTTGCCTGATGACGCGCCTTTCCGGTTGGTGCGGGTGGGCGGTCTGACGCCAGCGGAACGCGACGTGGCCTTCTTCTACCGTGCCATGGCCGCGCGCACGTCCGAGGCCGGTGATCTGCCGCTGGCGCCCAAGGCGGGACTGATTGTGGACGATGACCTGCTTGCGCTGGCGCGCGATGGGTTCGGGGCGGACCCGATCCTGCCGCCGGTGTCGAAAAGTGCGGGCGGGGGGCTGCCCGCCGCCCTTCCCGGGCGCACGGCCATCGTCACCTGCATGAAGAATGAAGGGCCGTTCGTGCTCGAATGGGTGGCCTATCATCGCGCCATTGGGGTCGATGATTTCCTTGTCTACACAAACGATTGCACCGATGGGACGGATACGCTTCTGGATCTGTTGCAAGATCACGGGCTCGTCGCGCACCGCGAAAACCCGTTCCGCCAGATGCCGGATTTCAAGCCCCAGCACGCTGCCCTCGCCGCTGCCGAGGACGAAAAGATCATGGCTCGCGCCGCCTGGGCCATCTGCATGGATGTGGACGAGTTTCTGAACATCCATGTGGGGGCGGGCCATCTGCGCGACCTTTATGGTGCCGTGGGCAATGCGAACATGATTTCCGCCACGTGGCGGCTATTCGGCAATGCCGACCAACATGGCTTTAGCGAAACGCCGACGCCCGAACGCTTCACCCGCTGCGCGCCCCAGCTTATCCGCAAGCCGCACCAGGCTTGGGGCTTCAAGACGCTGTTTCGCAATCTGGGCATGTATCGCAAGATGGGGGTGCATCGGCCCAAGGGGCTTAAGCCGGACCTGTGGGAACAGATCGACTGGGTCAACGGCTCCGGTCGGCCCATGCCGAAAGAGATGCTGCGCACCGGTTGGCGGTCGACCCTTGAAACCTATGGCTACGATCTGGTGACGCTGAACCATTACGCGGTCCGCGATGCGGAAAGCTTCTTGGTCAAGCGCGACCGGGGCCGGGTCAACCATGTGGAGCGGGATCAGGGCCTGGGCTACTGGTTTCGCATGAACAATAACGCGGAAGAAGATCGCTCCATCCAACGCAAGCTGCCTGCCATGCGGGCCGAGATGGCGCGATTGCTGGCGTTGCCCGGCGTGGCCGAGCAACATGCCGCCTGCCTTGCCGCGCACCGCAAACGCATAGCCGAATTGCGGGCAGGGGACGCTTTCGCCGCGTTTTATACCGAGATCACCTCACCCCGGATGGAGCGGCTCAGCCGGTTGCACGCGCATTTCGGCGCCAATGTCTTCCTCGCTGGACCCGATTCTGTGCCGGACGACGTGGCCTTCGATGAACACGCGCCCGACTTCTTTTTCACCGTCGGGGACGTGGACGAGACGGCGCATTGAATGCTTCAAGGCGCCGTTGGCGTTGCGCGATGTCGTGGGGGACGCTGCGGAGTGCCCGGATATGATTTGGTAGTCGCACTAGAAAAACTAATGCGAAATTCGACGTGACTGACCGCATTCTGAGAGCTGCCTGGCGATGCACCAGGCCGATATCTAGCCGTATGTCTGGAGCCCGCGGCGAGACTCGAACTCGCATCTGCCTTCCGATTATCTTTGTCCTGGTTCGAAGCCAGGGGGGATACGCGGGCATGGTGTTCCTAGCAGGACTCGAACCTGCAACCTCCGCATCCGCAACGCGATGCTCTGTCCGGTTGAGCTATAGGAACAATTTGAGGAATGAGTGGCGTCACGATTTCGCAGGGAAGGCGTGATCAGCTGGAGACCTGATGTCCCCGGCTGTCGGGGCAACATCAGATCTCGGTGATACGCAAGCGCGCTATGTCGAACCGATGTGACATGGGGGTGTTCCCTCGTGAATAGAGGTCTCGATAAGGCAGTGGCAAGTGTCAGTCAACATATGAATTCCTTAACTGGGAAGATTTTTCTGCACCAGATGTGAGGGCTGGGGCGGCTTGGTCGCCACGCGGTCGGCAGGCGAATTCTACGGCAGCAAAATTGAAGGCTTGATCGCCGAGACTTATACTCTAATTAGTAATTACTAAAATGAATATTATAGATGACAAGCCTAGACCAATACCCGAAGCCCAGCGTCGCCGTTGACCTTGCCATCCTGACCATCGTTCAGGGGCAATTGAAGGTCGTGCTGGTTGAACGCCCGGCCGACGACGTTGCGGGCTGGGCCATGCCCGGTGGTTTCGTGCATGTCGATGCCTCACTTGAGGCAACGGTCACCAAGGTCTTGCATGAAAAGGTTGGTTTGAAAGGCGTCCATTTCGAACAACTTGCCACCTATGGCGCGCTGACGCGCGACCCTCGTGGACGCGTCATCAGCGTGGTCTACCTGGCCCTCTGCCCCGCTGCTCAACTGGGCGAAACGCCCTTGGCCGACCTCACCGTCGACTGGCCCGGGGAAACCGGCGGCGTGGCCCAGGCCCTTCGCGACGCCACCCTGCTGCCGCTGGCCTTCGACCACGGGGCTATCCTGGGTGATGTGGTCAAGCGGCTGCGCGGCAAGCTCGACTATTCGCGCATCGCCTTCGCGTTCCTGCCGGACCGCTTCACGCTCCGCCATGTCCAAGAGGTGCATGAGGCCATTTTGGCCCGTCCGCTGAAGAAACCCCCGTTTCGACGCAAATTGCTCGACCGGGGGATGATCGCCCCCACGGGCGAATTTGAAACCGGCGGCGCCTATCGCCCCGCCGAATTGTACCAAGTCAAGCCAGAGGAGTAGAGCCATGGCCCAGATCAAACGCTACATCGTTGCCAACCAGTTGCGCGCCGAGGCATCCAAGCACATCCAATACTTCCGCAACGGCACCCTCGTGAAGTCCGGGCGCGGCCTGTCCTTCTGGTTTGATCCCAACGGTGCCTCGCTCACCGAAATTCCCATGAACGACCGAGAGTTGGTCTTCATGATCAAGGGGCAATCGTCGGATTACCAGGACTTGGCCATCCAAGGCTCCGTGATCTGGCGCGTGGCCGATGCCGACCGCATCGCGGCCCGGGTCGATTTCGGGATCGACGTCAACAAGGGCAATCGCCTCGACAAGCCGGAAGAGCAGATCAAATCGGTCCTCACCGGTTTGGTGCGTGAATTTGCGGATACCTATCTGAAGGACAAGGGCGTGCGCGACTTGCTGGAAGCGGGTTTGGCGCCCGTGCAGGCCGCCATTGCCGACGGGTTCGAACGCGATCCGACCCTGGATGTCATGGGGCTTGAAGTGGTCAGCATCCGCGTCGCGGCCCTGTCGCCAAGTTCCGAGCTGTCGCGCGCCTTGCAGGCGCCGACTTTTGAGAGTTTGCAGCAGAAGGCCGATGAAGCGACGTTTTCGCGACGGGCCCTGGCCGTCGACAAGGAACGGGCCATTGCCGAAAACGAGTTGCAGAATCAGATCGAACTGGCTGCCCGCCGCAAAGACCTGATCGCCCGCGAAGATGCCAATGCCCGCTCCGAGGCGGAGGCGAAGGCCGCCGCCAAGCAGATCCTCGTCGCCGCTGATGCCGAGGCCAAGGTCGTCGCTTCCGAGGCTGAGGCAAGCCGCATTCGCGCCGTCGAACAGGCGGCGGCGGATATGGAAAAGGCGCGCATGGACGCCATCGCCAATGTGCCGCCCGCCGTGATGTTCGCGCTGGCCGCGCAGCAATTCGCGGGCAAGCTGGAAAAGGTCGACAGCCTCACCGTCAGCCCCGATATGCTGGCCGGTCTGGTGAGCCAAGCCAAGCAATTGATGGCCAACCCATCATCGGAGACGTGAGATGGCCCTGACCCCGCGTGTCGTACTCGTCAGCCGTGAGACGGAATATGCCGCGCTTCTGTCTCGGCATGGGACGCGGGGGCAGGCGGCGTTCTTCTTGTCGACGCGCGGCCAGAAGATCGAAGACCTGGAGGCGCGGGATGCTTTGCAAACCCGCGCCATCGCCGCTGCGAAAGACGCCATTCCGTCCGACTGGCCCTTCGCCCATGTCACGCGCGATGATCTGAACCGCTTTCTGTTCGGGCCCGAAGATATCGTGGTGCCTATCGGGCAAGACGGGCTGGTGGCTAACCTGGCCAAGTATCTGAACGGTCAGCCTGTGATTGGCGTCTCACCTGACCTTGCGAGCTCGGAGGGCGTGTTGACACGGCATGGCGTCGACCAATTGCCCGCCTTGATCAAGCGCACCGTCAACAGCGATATCGACCTGCAACCGCGCGCCATGGTCGAGGCGCGGGCGGGTGAAGGGCAGAGCTTGCTCGCGCTCAATGAAGTGTTCATCGGCCACCGCTCTCATCAATCGGCCCGCTATGTGGTGCGCGCCAACGGGGCCGAAGAGTTCCAATCCTCCAGCGGGATGATCGTGGCCACAGGGACGGGTCTGACGGGATGGGCCAAATCCATCATGGCCGCCACCCATCGCAGCTTCGACATCGCCCCCGATGATAGCCGCGCCGCCTTCTTCGCGCGCGAACCCTGGCCTAGCCGAACCTCTGGCTGCGACATTGCCGCCGGCGAAATTGCGCAAGACGGTCGCCTGATCCTGCTGTCCCGCATCAACGAGGGCGGCGTGGTCTTTGCCGACGGGATCGAGCAGGATTTCCTGCCCTTCGATTGGGGTGCGGAAGCCCAGATCAGGGTGTCGAACAAGCGGCTGTCACTGGTTGTCTGATTTGGTGGTTGTTGGATCTGTGGGTGGCGTGGCGGTTTGGACGGCGGAGGTGCCGCGATTGGTCTGACGCATGGCGGTTTAAGTGGAGACCGTGACAATCAGTGTCCGGCTTGGGGCCGCATTTTGGAGATCTATTTCTGGTCGGCGGGACGAAGCTGACCTTCGGTGCAGTTTGCCAAGATTGGCGTTCTCCGAGCGGGGTCTGAGCACTATTGCAACGCAAGCTTTCGAACAACGATCGTAAGAGATGCGGTTTGGAGATAGGCAGAAGTCGCATCATAGGTCCCGGGGCGCAACTTGATTGGTATACTTGGTGCGACAAGGTCATCACCGATTTCTGCGGCCTGTATGATCCGCATTTCACCAGGTTCGGGAATTTTGATACTGATGCGTTCCGCTCGTTCGCTGGAAATTAGCTGTTCGAGTTGCTTGGAATGCAACACAGGCAGGATTTCGCGTTCATCATTCACCCCTATCCATTGAACTAAGTAACCGCCATTTAATTCCTTTGTGGTTATCCATGACACACGCCCGACGTCTCCTCCGAGAACGTATCCCGTATCTTGGCCACAGCTTATTGGGCCAATCCAGTCTGAAATATCGCACGCTCGACTGTAGTCACTGGCATCTTCGCCATGTGTCTCAGATGTTCGCCCTTCTGTTCCGCGCCATGACGACAAGGACTTTTTCGCAAGTAGAAGAAAAGGCCCGCCTTCAGTATCAATCCAATTATGCAATTCTGGAATGCGCCCTTATCATTTTCCATCTCTCACCCGGAGCCGACACTGGTGCAGGTGCGACAAGATGTAAACATGGGTTCCAAACTGCCGACCCTCAATCATCAAAGTTCCAATACGTGTGCCGATGCTTTGTGGCCCATCCAAAACGCATCCACTCCGCATCACCCATCGCAAATCCCCCGCAAACTCTGCCAGGCTAGGTCATCGAGCGCGGGCAGTGGGGGTGAGGTCGGGGGTGTGCCAAGTTCCAGTGACGCAGCCTCGGCATAGGGCGCCCAGGCGAGGCCCGTGGCGGCAAAGGCGGGGCGCAAGATGACCTCATCTGGTTGCGGCGGGTCGGCCAGCAACAGCGCCTCCACATGGGCTGTGATAGCCCCGTCACCCACCTCGCCCGAAGCGAGCAGGCGACCCAGTTCCAAAGCGCCGAGGCCGCCCAAGAAGCGGTCAAGCGGGGGCCTGTCGCGCGCGCCGAGCGCGGCCGTCAGCACGTGGCCCGCGGTCACGTCCGGGTCGTCGCGTTCCACCAGCGGGGCGTCCGACAGCACGATCAGTCCCCCCGGCAGGGCCAGGGCCGGGACGGGCAGGTCGCGCAGCACTGTCAGCCGCGCGGGTGTGGTCGGCAGGACGCGGTCCTTCAAGGTCGCTAGCGCTTCAGAGCCCAGGATGGTGCCGCAGGGCGGGCCCGTCAGCAGCGTGATTTCCGCCAGCATCCGCTCGCCGATTTCCACCCGGGCCGGGCCCGGCATGACATTGGCCGCGTGGTCGCGGAGCGCGCCAGGCAGCCACATCAGAAGTGAGCCCACGGCAAAGCCCGACACCAGCCCCACCGTCAGACGGCGGATGCGGCCTGGCTTCCGGCGGCCCTTTTCCACCGCGTCGATCACCCGGTCCAGCGCCTCGCTCATCTCGGGCTCTTCGATGTCGAGTTGTTCGCCTGATGCCGTCGAGGGCGCGTAGCTGGCGGGCATCGTGCCGGGGTTGAGCCGGATCAGAGCGGGCAGCGACCAATGCGTCAACGGCGCGCCTGCGCGGTCTTGCAGCACCAGTTCCGCCTCGCCAATGGCGACATAAACATCTTGGCGTTGGGCGTCAGCCGCCGGGCGCCAGAGGCCCGGCGCCTCCAACCGCTCGATCCCGTCGAGGGCGGTCATGCTTTCAGACGCTCCCTCAGCACGAATTTCTGGATCTTGCCGGTGGAAGTCTTGGGCAACTCCCCGAAGATCACCGATTTCGGCGTCTTGAAGCCCGCAAGCCGGGCGCGGACGAAGGCGATCAACGCGTCCTCGGTGACCTGGGCGCCGTCCTTCAACTCCACGAAGGCGCAGGGCACTTCGCCCCAATGGTCGTCGGGCTTGGCCACCACGGCGCAGACCAGCACGGCCTCGTGGTGCATCAGCGTGCCTTCCACCTCGACCGATGACACGTTTTCGCCGCCCGAGATGATGATGTCCTTGGCACGATCCGCGATCTGCACATAGCCATCGGGGTGTTTCACACCGATATCCCCGGACCGGAACCAGCCGCCGCGAAACGCCTCCGCCGTGGCGTCGGGGTTCTTGTAATAGCCCTTCATCACCGCATTGCCGCGCATGGCGATTTCGCCTTGGGTTTCGGCATCTGCGGGGATGGGCGCGCCGTCAGCGTCGAAAACATCCACCCCTTCCATCATGGGATAGGCCACGCCTTGGCGGGCCTTCAGCGCGGCCTGTTCCTCGGGCGGAAGGGTATCCCATTCGCCGGGCTGCCAGACATTTTCGACCACATGGCCGTAGGTTTCGGTCAGGCCGTAGACATGGGTCACGTTGAAGCCCAGATCGGCCATCTTGCCCAGCGTTGCGGCGGCGGGGGGCGCGCCGGCGGTATAGACTTCCACCGCGTGGTCGAAGGGGCGCGGCGCGGGGGCGTTGACCAGCATGTTCAAGACGATGGGCGCGCCGCCGAAATGGGTGATGCCCTCATCGGCGATGGCGTCGAAAATGCCGTCGGCCGACACGTCGCGCAGGCAATGCACCGTGCCGCCGACCACCGGCATCATCCAGGAATGGCACCAGCCATTGCAGTGAAACAGCGGCACCACCACCAAGAGCTTTGGATAGAGGACCATGCGCCAGGAAATCACCGTGCCCATCGTAATCAGATACGCGCCGCGATGGTGATAAACGACACCCTTGGGCCGCCCCGTCGTGCCGGACGTGTAGTTCAGCGCCAGGCTTTCCCATTCATCCTGCGGATAAATCCAGGCGAAATCCGGGTCGCCGTCTGCCAGCAAATCATCATGCAGCATGTGCCGCCCCGAGGCGGGGAAGCCTGCGCCCGGATCGGGCACCTCCACCAGTTTGGGCTTGGTGTCGAGGGTCGCGCAGGCAGCTTCGGCCAGGTCGAGAAATTGGGTATCCACCAGCAGCACCTTTGCTGCCCCGTGGCCCAGGATATAAGCGACCGTATCCACATCCAGCCGCGTATTGATTGTATTCAGAACGGCCCCGCAGGCGGGCACGCCGAAGCTGGCCATGACTTGCGCGGGGACGTTCGGCAACAGCGTCGCCACCACGTCGCCCGGCTGTACGCCCAGACGCACCAGGCCCGAGGCCTGGCGGCTAACCTGCGCGGCATAATCGGCATAGGTCAGGCGGGTCTCGCCATAGACCAGCGCCTCGCGTCCGGGCCAGATGCGCACCGCGCGCGCCAGATGCGACAAGGGCGTCAGGGGCACGAAATTGGCCTGCCCCTTGTCCAGCCCCGTCTCGTCTTCGAGCCAGCCCATCTGCATCCCCCCGTTGCACGCCTGCCTTGCGCCCGCGATACTGGCCTGACGCCGGTACAAAGGACAAGGCCGCGGATGCAGAACAGACCCCTTCTGGCCGCAGGCTATATCCTGATGGGCACCGTCACGGTCAGCTTCATCGACCAGTTCATCCGAGTCATCGCGGAACAATCGAGCTTGTGGACCTTTCACACCATCCGCTCTGTCATGATCCTGGGCGGGGTGCTGATTTGGCTGAAGCTGTCGGGACGCCGTCTGGCGGTGGGCAATCTGGGGGCGGTGGCCGCGCGGTCAGCGGTGCTGGCAACGGGGTTGATGATCTATTTCGGCTCGCTGGGCTTCATGCCGGTGGCGCAGGCGGCAGCGGGGCTGTTCACCGCGCCGATCTGGGTGCTGATCTTTTCGGTGGTGCTGTTCCGGCTGCCGGTGGGGCCGGTGCGGACCTTTGCCGTCCTGGTGGGATTTGTGGGCGTGGTGCTGGTCTTGTCGCCCGACCCCGCGACTGTTAGTCCCTGGGTCTTCGCGCCGGTTCTGGGCGGTGCGTTCTATGCCATGGGCGCCATCGCCACCCGCGAATGGTGCCCGGGCGAGGCGGCCTTGGTACTGAGCATGGGGACCTTCGCGGCGCAGGGTCTCTGGGGCCTGGGCGGCGTGGCGGTCTTGTCGGTGACGGGACCCTTGGGCGATGGCTTCCTAAGCCAGGGCTGGGTCGTCCCCGATACCGAGATGCTCCTGTGGTGCGTCATGCAGGCTTTCGGCAGCTTGATGGCGGTGATCTGCCTGACAAAAGGCTACCAGACCGCCGAGGCGTCTTTGGTGTCGGTCTTTGAATATTCGGTCCTGGCTTTCTCGGCCCTTTTCGGGTGGCTGGTCTGGTCGGATGCGTTGACGCCCTTGTCGATGATCGGCCTGATGTTGATCGCGGCAGCGGGCAGCCTGATCGCGCTCCGGGGGCAGGGGGCGTCGTCGTGATCGTCTCGCCCGGGCGGGGCTATGTGCTTGTCCATGCGCCCAAGACTGGCGGCACGGCGCTGACCCTCGCCCTGGAGGCGCGAGCGCGGGCGGATGACATCCTGATCGGCGACACGCCCAAGGCCAAGCGCCGCAAAGGACGTCTGCGCGAGGCGCGCACTGCGGGGCGGCTTTGGAAGCATTCGACTCTGGCCGATATTCGCGGGCTTTTGCCCGATGACGTACTCGATACGCTGCGCCCGGTCATGCTGGTACGCAACCCTTGGGACAGGGTGGTGAGCTATTATCACTGGCTCAGGGACCAGACCTTCGATCACCCTGCCGTTGCCACGGCCAAGGCGCTGCCATTTGCAGATTTCGTGATGGATGCGGGCGTCGGCCAACCCTTTCACGCCCATCCCTATACGTCCTATGTGGCGGGCGGTCGCGATCCAATCTTCATTCGGTTGGAACATCTGGGGGCCGACCTTGCCCCTTTCGAGGCGCTGCTGGGCTTCCGCTTGGACGTCCCCGTGGCCAACGCATCGGACCGGGCGCAGGACTGGCGCAGCTACTACGACGCGACCACCCGCGCCCGCGTGGCCGAAGTCTGTGCCGCCGACATCGCCGCTTTTTCCTACCACTTCGATGGGACGTCCCGCGCATAAAACCGCCGATCACGGGCCCGTGACTGGATCGGCATAGGTTTGCCGTAGCGGCAGCGGCATAGTACGAGACGGGTCGCTGTGGGGGCGAGATAAGGCCAGTGATGGACCAGACATTCCGATTCACGCATCGTCCGATTTCCCTTACGCCCGCGCCCGCGGATGACGCGGCGCGTTTCCACGCCGGAACGCGGATTTCCACGCCCGAAGGATGGCGCGCCATCGAAACGCTCCAGATGGGCGACGATGTGATGGCCCACGGCGAAGGACCCGTGCGCATCACCGCACTCCGCCAGGTGCGCAAGACCCGGGCCGACTGGGCCTACCGGCGGGAAATCTGGCCCGTCCGCGTGCCCGTGGGTTCGCTGGGAAACCCGCGTCCGCTGCGGCTGGCTCAATCCCAAAAAGTGGTGCTTTCCGGCGATATCGTCGCTGAGACCTGCGGTGCCCGCGATGTGTCGGTTCCGGTGGGCGAGTTGGTCGGCCTGCGCGGTCTCATCCTGGAGCGTCCCATGGGCGATATCCGCTATCTCGGCGTGGTCGTGTCCCACCCCGCCCGGATCGAGGCGGAGGGGGTACTTTGCGAAATCGAAGACGTTGCGGAAGGTCCGGTGGATCGCAGCAAGATCCGCGCGGCATTTCACGCCATGCATGCCGTGGGTGAGCCAGCGCTCAGGGCATTCTAGATCTCTGGCCTGGGAGGGGCCGGAGAGAGGGACGGACGGGGCGGCGGGAGGCGCCCCGTCCGTCATCCTCTTTCAGATCGTGCCGGTACGGCGCCTGCTTGCAACTGGAAGACTGACCCGTCTTGGTGCAGGCAGCGTCTGGGGTGAGGGGCGCTGCCCCTCACACTCCCCGGAGTATTTTCGCCAGGATGAAGGGGCGGGCCTTGGTTGGGACATCTTGTGGCCAGGGTCGCGTGTTATCGGGCGACCAGAGATCTGATCGTTCACAACTGGACATGACATGCGCGTCTGGGCCCTTGTTTCGGCAATCGTGGTCGGTTTGAGCTTGGGCATGGCCCGGGCCGAACCATCGCGGGATGCCGTGGCCGTGGCGTCACTGATCTTTGATCGTATCATCATATTTTCCCTTGAAGGACGTCTTTCTGAACATGAAGCTGTGATCCGGGCATACCGCAAAGCGATCAGACGGCTTGGCGGGCGGATCATCGATGTGGACATGTTTGCTACGCTGATCCCAGAAAGCTTTTACGATGACATGCGTAAAGCCGCTGTTGAGGAGTTGGCCATCACGTTCTCTTCGTTCCTGACGAACGAACAACTGGCCGAAATCGTTTCGTTCTATAACGGTTCTCGAAAAACCTGAGCCGTCAGCTTTTCGAGAAACGGTGCAACGTCAATGCGATGTCGGGACGTTTTTCGAAAGTACTGATTCAGGTTTTTCGAAAACCGCTTTATCAGTCGCGTCCTGGACAAGCCCTGCGGGGTGTCCGTGAAGACCGAGGGTTTCCCCTATGGCCGCACAGTGTGAAGGGCGTGTTTCGTTCCGATGTTCTGGGCGATACCCTGGCGGCCGAAGACATCGTGACCTTGGATGCTTTCCTGGAAAGCGCGAAAGTGCTCTGGCGCTTCGGCACCATGCGGAAGACCTTGCTGACACGGTGTGGCGTGTCTGGCGGAAGATGAATGGTTTGGGCTATGCCGGTGACCTGCTGGCGGCGCCTTTTCTGCCGGACATCCTGCTTAAAGCGGTTTTCGGAGAACCTGAACCAGTATTTTCGAAAAACGTCCCGCTATCGCATTGATGTTGCACCGTTTCTCGAAATGCTGACGGCTCAGGTTTTCGAGAACCGCTATCGGCCGGACATTGTACAGTTTCCCAACCGGATCCACCGCAATGCGGCGTCGGATCGTTTGGGGGTAGGCGGGCTGTAGGGGCAATGCAATCGGCCCCAGCGTGGTTCATTGTGGAAAGAAACCCCCGAGGTGGCGCGCCCCGGAGATGTTTGACAGGGGCGGGGCGCCGAGCGCCGCCTGCCGCTATCTATAGCGTTTCTCGAAAAATCTGAAGCATCAGCGTTTCGAGAAACGGTGCAACATCAATGTGATGGCAGAAAATTTTCGAAAATACTGATTCAGGTTTTCCGAAAACCGCTTCAGGCTGCTTGCGCCGCGGCGGCGCTGTAGAAGCTGCTGCCCTCGGTGGCCATTTTCGTCAGCAGCGCGGGGGTGGCGAAGCGGGGCCCGTGGGCGGCAGCAAGCTCCGCCGTGGTTTCCACCGCCCAATCGGCGCCCACGATGTCCAGCCAACCGAAGGGGCCGCCCGACCAGGGCGCGAAGCCCCAGCCAAGGATGGCGCCCACATCGCCTTCGCGGATGTCCAGCAGCACGTCTTCCTCCAGCGCGCGGACGGCTTCGAGGACCTGGGCAAAGAGTAAGCGGTTCTGCACCTCGTGCAGATCGGGTTGGGTGTCGGCGATGGGGTACTTGGCAGAGATGCCCTCCCACAGCCCCTGGCGTTTGCCTTTCTCGTCATAGGCATAGAAGCCGGCCTTGGTCTTGCGGCCCAGGCGGCCTTCGGCCTCCATCCAGAAGATGACCTCATCGGCGGCATCATCATAGGCATCGCCCATAGCTGCCTTGGTGGCCTTGGCGATCTTGACGCCCAGGTCGATGGAGGTCTCATCGGTCAGTTGCAGGGGCCCGAGCGGCATGCCCACCAGTTTGGCCGCGTTTTCGATGAGGGACGGGTTCACGCCCTCCTTCACCATGCGGATCCCCTCATTGATGTAGGGGATGATGCAGCGGTTGGCGTAGAAGAAGCGCGCATCGTTGACGACGATCGGGGTCTTGCGGATCTGGCGGACGAAATCGAGCGCCTTGGCCACGGCCGTGTCGCCCGTGGCCTGTCCCTTGATGATCTCGACCAGCAGCATCTTGTCGACGGGGCTGAAGAAGTGGATGCCGATGAAGTGCTCGGGCCGGACGCTGGCCTTGGCAAGTTCGGTGATGGGCAGGGTGGAGGTGTTGGTGGCAAAGATGCAATCGGCACCCACGATGGCTTCGACGGCCTTGGTCATCTCGGCCTTGACGCTCACGTCTTCGAAGACGGCTTCTACGATCAGGTCGCAGCCCTTTAGCGCGTCCAGGTCGGTGGTGGCGGTGATGCGGCCCAGGACTTGGGCCTTCTTGTCTTCGGTAACCTTCTTGCGGGAAATCCCCTTGTCGAGGATGCCTTCGGAATAGGATTTGCCGCGGTCGGCGGCCTCCTGGTCGCGGTCGATGAGGACCACGTCGATCCCCGCATTGGCCGAGACATAGGCGATGCCCGCGCCCATCATGCCAGCCCCCAGGACGCCGACCTGTCTAACCTTCTGGTCGGAGACATCGGGGCGGTTTGCGCCCTTTTCCAGTGCTTCCTTGTTAATGAAAAGCGACCGGATCATTGCCTCGGACGAGGGGTTCAGCAGCACATGGGTGAACCAGCGCGCTTCGATCTTGATGGCAGTGTCGAAGGGCACAAGCGCACCTTCGTAGACGGCCGACAGCAGGGCTTTGGCCGCCGGATAGACGCCTTGGGTCTTGCCGTTGACCATGGCCGAGGCGCCCACGAAGGTGGGGAAGCCCGCGGGGTGGTAGGGCGCGCCGCCTGGCATCTTGTAGCCCTTGGCGTCCCAGGGTTTGACGATGTCCTTGTCGGTTGCTTCCAGCACCCAGGCGCGGGCGGCGGCCACGGGGTCGTCCACCACTTCGTCGATGAGGCCCGCGGATTTGGCCCGGGCCGGGTCGCTCATCTTGCCTTCCAGCAGGAAGGGCGAGGCGCCCATGGCGCCCAGCTTGCGCGCCAACCTTGTGGTGCCGCCCATGCCGGGGAAGATACCAACCATGATCTCGGGCAGGCCGATCTTGGCCTTGGGATTGGGCGCGCAGAAGATGCGGTGGCAGGCCAGCGGGATTTCCAGGCCAATGCCCAGGGCGGTGCCGGGCAGGGCGGCGGCGATGGGCTTGCCGCCCGTCAACTTCTTTGGGTCCATGCCCGCGCGCTCAATCTTGCGCAGGATGCCGTGGCAGCGCATCAGCCCGTCCATCAGGCCCTGGGCGGGGTTGTCGCCCGCTTCGGCCTTCATGCGGGCGATGATGTTGAGGTCCATGCCGCCTGCGAAGCTGTCCTTGCCCGACGTGATGACCACGCCCTTGACGTCGTCATCGGCCAGGGCCTGGTCGATACACGCTTCCAGGTCTTCCCAACCCTGGAGGCTGAGGACATTCATGGACTTGCCTTGCACGTCCCAGGTGATGGTGGCCACGCCGTCGGCGTCTTTTGCCATGGTGAAATCGGTCATCTTGGATCTCCGGAATAAGCGGCGCGGGTGGGCCGCGCGGATGGGGTCAGCTTGCCTGCTTGGGCACGCATTGGATGGGGCGGATGGCGGACAGTGCGTCGCTTGGGGCGAGGATCTCGATCTCGCTGGATCGCCATTGGCCGTGGTCTAGGACGAGTGTCTGGGTCGTTTCATAGGGATCGACGATGTAGCTGCCACCGCGCAGGATGTAGACGCGGTGGGAACCTTGCACTTCGTCGTGTTCCTCCGATGAAAATGTCGCCGACAAGGCCACGCGATGGTAAGCTGTCGCGCCCAGGTTCATGATTGCCTCGCGGAAGTAGCGCGCGCCTTCAATCACTTGGTCAGGCGTTTGGAACACGCGCGTTTCCCCTTCGGCGGTCACCGTGTGCGGACAGATCAGTAACTGGGTCAGCTTGGGGTAGTCCCGCTTCCACAGGGCTTCCGAAGTGGCATCCAGATGGGCTTGATATATCGCGACGGCGTTTGAGATCGTCAGACCCTTTCGATGATGGTGGCGGCCCCCATTCCGGATGCCACGCAAAGCGTCGCAAGACCCGTGCCCTGGCCCGTCCGTTCCATTTCATCGAGCAGGGTGCCGATGATGATGGCGCCAGATGCACCCAGCGGATGGCCCATGGCGATGGCGCCACCGTTTACGTTTAGCTTGGAATGGTCCACATCGAAAGCTTGCATAAAGCGCAGCACAACCGACGAAAACGCCTCATTCACTTCGAATAGGTCGATGTCGGAAATCGACATGCCGCTATCTTCCAGGATTTTCCGCGTGGCGGGCACGGGCCCCGTCAGCATGATGGTCGGATCCGTCCCGATCTTGGCGGTGGCACGAATGCGCGCGCGGGGCGTCAGGCCCCACTTTTCGCCGAATGCCTTGGACCCGATCAGCACGCCCGCCGCGCCATCCACGATGCCCGAGGAATTACCCGCGGTGTGGACATGATTGATCGCCTCCAGATGGGGGTATTTCATTAGCGCAACTTTGTCGAAGCCGGGCATGACTTCACCCATGGCCTGGAAGGCGGGGTTGAGGCTGCCGAGGCTCTGCATGTCGGTGCCTGGGCGGATATATTCGTCATGGTCCAGGATGGGCACGCCGTTGACGTCCCGCACCGTGTGGATGGATTTCTCGAAGCGCTTGGCCTTCCAGGCGGCGGCGGCGCGGTTCTGGCTTTCGACGGCATATTCGTCCACGTCATCGCGGCTGAAGCCGTATTCGGTGGCGATGATGTCGGCAGAAATGCCCTGGGGCACGAAATAGGTATCCATGGCGATGGACGGATCCACCGCGATGGCCGCCCCATCCGAGCCCATGGGCACCCGGCTCATGCATTCGACGCCGCCCGCGATATAGGCATCGCCCGCGCCGCCCCGCACTTGGTTGGCGGCCAGGTTCACGGCCTCCATGCCGGACGCACAGAAGCGGTTGATCGACAGGCCCGGAATGCGTTCGTCCAGGTCGCTGGCCAGAACGGCCGTGCGCGCCAGACACCCGCCCTGTTCGGCCACCTGGGTCGCATTGCCCCAGATCACGTCCTCAACCGCGTGGCCCTCAAAACCGTTGCGGTCTTTCAGGGCATCCAGCACACCCGCGCTCAGCCGCGCGGCGGTCACTTCATGGAGCGAGCCATCCTTCCGCCCCTTGCCACGCGGTGTGCGCACGGCGTCGTAGATATAGGCTTCGGTCATTGGAGACTCCTCTTCATGGCGGATCCTGCCCGCCGAAAGGTTGCGTGGCCAGCCGCAGCGGACTGGCCCATGGTCAGGTTGTCGTGAAGTGTTTCAGGCGTCTTATCCGCACGAGCAGACGTCGCAGCCTCCGCAGCCAATATCGCCGTCACAGGGGTTGATGTCGCAGAACTTGGAAGACCCCGCTGCCCCGACCGATCTGGCGCCCGCGCCCGCGCAGGCCCCTGGCAGCAACGTGCAACCTTCGGCGCCATAGCAGGACGCATCGCGGCAGTTTTTACCGCATTTGCGGTTGCGGTTGCGCTGATTGGTTTGGTGCTTGGTCTTCGCTCGTTCGTCGGTCCGCTCATTAAGCAGGGTCTCATATGCCAACCGGCAATCGCGGAACCGCGCCCGAATGGCCGGGATCGCGCGCCAAAGCCCGGCCTCGCGGATCGCGTGTTTGGCATAGCCCGAACAGCCTGTGCCGCCATGGGCCACGGAATAGGCACAGCGATAGCCTTTCCGGGGGCTGAGATAGCGTTGATAGGCCCAGATTCCGCCCAAAGCGATGTTCGACAACATAACGTCACCCTTTCGGGGGCCGAATATGCCGCGCAATCGGTCATTTTGAGGGCAGGGCCCGGGGCATCAGGTCGTAGGGGTGCTTCCAACCCGGAAGTGCGGCGATCCGGTCAAGCCAGACGTCGATATGGGGCCAATCGGTGCGGTCGAAACCGAAGGGCTCAGGATAAAACAGATAGCCACAGCAAGAGATGTCGGCATTGGTCAGCCCGTCGCCCACGATCCAATCCCGGCCCGCGAGATGCGCGTTTAGCACCTCATAAGTGCTGCGCAGACGGCCGAGCTGGAAGTCGATGATGGGCTGGGGGCGCTTTTCCGCAGGCAGGAAGTTCATCAGAAACCGCGTCATCCCGGCATTGGAACTGAGCTTGTGGTTATCCCAGAGAACCCAACGTAGAACTTGGTAACGGTCATCGCCCGCGCCACCGAACTTGCCCGACTTGTCGCTGACCCATTGCTGGATGGCGCCCGATTGCGACAACCGGAAGTCCCCATCCGCCAGAAGCGGCGCTTCACCCATGGGGTTCATGGCGCGCCAGTCATCGGTCCGGGCCTGACCGCCGAAGAAGTCAACGAAAACAGGCGCCCAGTCGAGGCCCGACAATTCGAGGGCCAGCGCGGCCTTGTAGCTATTGCCGCTTTCGCCGAAGCAGTGGAGTTGGATGGTCATGTTGGCGTCTTCCTCCCAGATGTCGCCTTATGCCGCCGGTGCCGCGGCGTCGGTTGTTGCGCGTTTGGATATTTTTACCAGGAAGAAGCAGGGCGCCGGTTTGACGGGTCTTGCGCCGTCCTCGGCTTTCTTCCTGGCTCAAATATCCCCCCCGGAGGGTGTTGGTCCCGATCACTTAGGCGGTCCGGGGGTCAGATGCGCGTGCAAACCTCCTCTTGCTCTTGCGATGAAAGCGGGGCCCAGGGGGCCCCGACTGAAGAGCGATCAGAAGGCCGCCGTTTCAAGGCCCATGACGGTATCGGGGCCGGTCCGGATGCGGGCCAAGTGCATGGATGTCGCCGGAAGCTGTCGCGCCATGTAGTAGCGGCCCGTGGCGATCTTGGCTTCCAGAAAGTCGCGATCTGCGCCCGGCTCATCGAGCTTCATGTAGGCGACCTTGGCCATGCGGGCCCACATCAGGCCAATGCAGACATGGCCCATCATGTGCATGAAGTCGTAGCTGCCCGACAGCGCGGCATTGGGGTTTTTCACGCCCTCCTGCATGAAATACATGCCAGCCGCTTGCAGATCCTTGGAGGCCGCCTTGAGCGGATCGACGAAGCCCTTGAGGTTCTCGTCTTCGCCGTTTTCCTTGCAGAAGGTCTTTACCATCTCGAAGAAGGCCATGACGTGTTTGCCGCCATCGGTGGCCAGCTTGCGGCCCACTAAGTCCAGCGCTTGGACACCGTTGGCACCTTCGTAGATCTGGGTGATGCGGGCATCGCGGGCGAACTGGGACATGCCCCATTCTTCGATATAGCCATGGCCGCCATAGACCTGCTGGGCATTGGTGGCGAACTCAAAACCCTTGTCGCTCATGAAGCCCTTGATCACGGGGGTCATCAACGAGATCAGGCCATCGGCCTCGGCGTCTTCATTCCGGTGGGCCCGGTCGATCAGGTTGGCGCCCCAGAAGGCGAAGGCGCGGGCGCCTTCCACGAAGCTTTTCTGATCCATCAGGTTGCGGCGAATATCAGGATGCACGATCAGCGGATCGGCGGGGCCATCGGGGTTCTTGGTACCGGTTGCATCGCGGCCTTGCAGGCGGTCAAGCGCGTAGGCAAGCGCGTTCTGATAGGCGATTTCCGCCTGGGCATAGCCTTGCAGGCCCACGCCGATGCGAGCTTCGTTCATCATCGTGAACATGGCGCGCATGCCCTTATGTTCCTGCCCTAGCAGGTAGCCCGTCGCCTCGTCATAGTTCATCACGCAGGTCGAATTGCCGTGGATGCCCATCTTTTCTTCGATCTTGCCGACCGAAACGCCGTTGCGGGCGCCCATGTTGCCATCATCATCCACCAAGATCTTGGGCACGATGAAAAGCGACACGCCTTTGATGCCCTCGGGGCCGCCTTGGATCTTGGCCAGCACAAGATGGACGATGTTGTCAGCCATGTCGTGATCGCCGGCGGAGATGAAGATCTTCTGGCCGGTGATCTTGTAGGAGCCGTCATCCTGCGGCACCGCCTTGGTGCGCATCAGGCCCAGATCTGTGCCGCAATGGGGCTCCGTCAGGTTCATGGTGCCGGTCCATTCGCAGGTCACCATCTTGGGCAGCCATTTCTGCTTCTGCGCATCCGTCCCGTGGGCATGGATGGCGGAATAGGCCCCGTGCGTGAGGCCGGGATACATGTTGAAGGCCATGTTGGAGGCCGACATCACTTCGCCCACGGCCGTCTGCATGAGGTAGGGCAGGCCCTGGCCGCCATATTCTGGGTCGCAATCGAGCGCCGTCCAGCCGCCTTCCCGCATCTGGTCGAAGGCTTCCTTGAAGCCCGGAGGCGTGCGCACCACGCCGTTTTCCAGCTTGCAGCCCACGCGGTCGCCCACTTCGTTGAGCGGGTGGAGCACTTCGCTGGCCAGCTTGCCGGCTTCTTCGAGAACGGCCGCTGTAAAATCGCGGTCCATTTCATCGTAGCCGGGAATATCTTGTTCCGAGGCACGCAGGACATCATGCAGGACGAATTGCATGTCCTTTGTGGGGGCGGTGTAGCTGGGCATCGTCATCCTCCTCGGGAACGGTGGGTCCGGGGGGCAGTTGGGCTGCCGCCCCGGTGTTTTGGCATTATCCCGCTTTGCGGGGCTGCATCTCGGCCATCATCTTCTCGCCCCAGCGGAGTTGTTCCTCCAGGTCGGCGATGGCTTCGTTGAGTTCGTCGCGTTGGGCGATCATGCCGACCAAGCGTTCGCGACCGATCTCGTAGGAGCGCGCCAATTGGGTATATTGGCCATCCCCCAAGTCATAAAGGTCGAGAAGTTGGCGGATTTCTTCCAACGAGAAGCCGAAGCGCTTTCCACGCAGGATCAGCTTCAGTCGGGCACGATCGCGCCGCGTGAACCAGCGTTTCTGTCCCTCGCGCTGCGGAAACAGCAGCTCTTTCGCTTCGTAGAAACGAAGCGTGCGCGGGGTGACGTCAAAAGCGTCGCACATTTCGCGGATCGTCATTAGGGCGTCCGTCATTTCATAGTCCTTGTCCGAGTTACACTCTGGCGCGGGGCCGAAATGCGGACGTCGGGATACTGATACAAGCTAGGATGACGCTTACGTAACCGCGACGTAACGTCAAACCCACGTTGACGTTACGATTGCACACGTAAGCCTGTGGGTGGCGCAATTCTGTTACTGTTTGAAATCGCGTTAACCACGGATTTAGCGGGGAAATCCCGGGGCGCGTTCCCCTTAGACGCCGTCCAAATCAGCTTTTACACCGTCGCGCAGCGCCTTAAGTTCGGCAATGGCCTCATCAAGTTGTCGGCGGCGTTCTGCCAATTCCCCCAATTGCTGGTCGGCCTTGTCGATCCAGACTTCCATCTGGGTGCGGCCTTCGGGGTCGGCATCATAGAGATCCAGCCATTGACGGATCTCTTCCAGCGAGAAGCCAAACTTACGCCCACGCAGAATCAGGATCATCCGGGCGACTTCGCGCGGGCCGTAGAACCGCGCGCGGCCTTCCCGCTCCGGGTGGAGCAGTTCGATATATTCGTAATGGCGCAAGGTGCGCGGCGTCACGTCGAAGCGTGCGCACATTTGCTTGAAGTCGAGACGATCGGTCATGGAGCCCTCTACCCGACGATATTCTGGCACGAAGCCGCCCCGCCTGTCCATTGCGAGGCCTTGCGATGCGCTGTGCCGCGCGGCAAGGCTGGGGCATGACCAGTGAGACAAGGGCGCATGCAGCGCATCAATTCATCGAGGCGCTGCCCCATTGCCGCGCCTTGTCCATGCGGATCGAAGACATCGGAGAAGGGGCGGCGACGCTATCCATGCCTTGGGCGGAGGCGCTGGTGGGCGACCCACGCACCGGTGTCATCCACGGCGGCGCGGTGTCGGCCTTGATGGACACGTCGGGGGGCGCGGCGGTGCTTTGCCACCCGTCGGAGCCCGTGGCGACGGCGACGATGGATCTGCGCATCGACTATATGCGCGCGGCCAAGCCCCATCAGCGCATCACCGCGCGGGCGGTCTGCCACCACGTGACCCGTTCGGTGGCCTTCGTGCGCGCCGAAGCCTTCGACGAAGACGGGGAGGGGCCGGTGGCCGTGGCTAATGGGGCCTTTACCTTCGAGCGGCGCAAGGGGGCAGGCGCATGAAACGGCCGGAACCCATCCAGGTGGTCAAGCAGCGCCGCGACGCGGCGTTGCGCGCATTGATCGAAGGGGTGCCCTACATCCAGTATCTGGGGATCGAGTTCGACCGTCGCGGCGATGAGCTGACGGGCGTGCTGCATTTCGACGAAAAGTTGATCGGCAACCCGGCATTGCCCGCTTTGCATGGCGGCGTGACAGCAGCCTTCCTGGAGGTCACGGCCATCGTGACGCTGTCATGGGCCATGCTATGGGATGATCTGGAATCGGGGCAATTGGATGCGGAAACGCTGACATTCGAGACCTTGCCGCGCCTGCCCAAGACCATCGATTTCAGCGTGGACTACCTGCGTTCGGGCCTGCCACGGGATGCCTATGCGCGCGCCCGGCTCAACCGGTCGGGGCGGCGATATGCCAGTGTCCATGTGGAAGGGTGGCAGGACAATCGCGCGCGGCTGTTTGCGCAGGCGACGGGTCACTTCCTGATGCCCGCGCTGACTGACGGTGGCGCGTGAGCGATGCGCGCGGGCCGGGTGCGATCCTGATCGCGTCTTTCTCGGTGGGTCCGGTTCTCCACAACTTTTCGTATGGCGGGTCGTGGTATGGAACGGGTTTTCAATGGGATAACACGCAAGCTGTGCGAATGATGGGGCGGATTTCGGCGCCATCTCACCCGCGTCTTGGGTGTCTGGCGCCGTGACCGGGCTGACCCATCGCCGCGTGCTCAAGATTGCGGTGCCGGTGGTCTTGTCAAATGCGACGGTCCCGATCCTGGGTGCTGTGGATACGGGTGTCGTGGGCCAGATGGGCCAGGCCGCACCCATTGCCGCGGTGGGTGTCGGGGCCATCGTCCTAAGCGCAGTCTATTGGATTTTTGGCTTTCTGCGCATGGGCACGACGGGGCTGGCTGCGCAGGCCATCGGGGCCGAAGATGATGGTGAACTGGCCGCGCTTTTGACCCGCGCCCTGCTGATTGCGGGGGCGGCGGGGGCAAGCCTGATCATGCTGCAATGGGTGATTTTCGCAGGGGCCTTCGCCCTGTCACCCGCCGCCCCGGATGTGGAGGCCATGGCGCGCGACTACATGGCCATTCGCATTTGGTCGTCGCCTGCGGCCATCGCGGTCTATGGTCTGACGGGCTGGCTCATCGCGCAGGAGCGGACGGCCGCTGTACTGGTCGTGCAGGTGGCCATGAACGGCGTCAACATCTTGCTGGATTTGTGGTTCGTGCTGGGGCTGGACTGGGGCGTGCCCGGCGTGGCCTGGGCCACCTTCATCGCGGAATGGTCCGGCGCGGCCTTGGGGCTTTGGTTTTGCCGCGCGGCCTTCGCCGTGCCCGCCTGGCGCGATTGGCCGCGTGTTTTCGACCGGGCGCGCCTGCGGCGCATGGCGGCGGTGAACGGGGATATCCTTATCCGCTCGGTCCTGTTGCAGGCCACCTTCGTGTCGTTCTTGCTGTGGGGTGGCGAATTCGGGACGGTGACGCTGGCCGCGAACCAAGTGCTTTTGCAGTTTCTTTACATCACCGCCTATGCGCTCGATGGTTTTGCGTTCGCGGCTGAGGCGCTGGTGGGCCGCTACTTTGGCGCGCAGCAGCGGCACGCCCTGCGCCGCGCGGTGGTGATGACGAGCCTTTGGGGCCTTGGGACGACCCTTGCCCTCGCCATCGCGTTCGCCGCGCTTGGCCCCTTGATCGTGGATATCATGGCGACCGACCCGGAGGTGCGCGCAATGGCGCGTCTCTATCTGCCGTGGATGGTGGCCGCGCCATTGATCGGGGTGGCGGCTTGGATGCTCGATGGGGTTTTCATCGGGGCCACGCGCACGGCAGACATGCGCAACATGATGGTGGTGAGTTTTCTGGCCTATGGGGCGGCCGTCCTGGCCTTGGTGCCCGCCTTGGACAATCACGGGCTCTGGGCAGCGTTGATGGTGTCGTTCGCGGTGCGGGGGCTGACCCTGGGCTGGCGCTATCCGGCGTTGGAGCGCGCGGCGGGGGCATAAAGCGGTTTTTTCGGAAAACCTGAATCAGCATTTCCGAAAAACGTCCTGTTATCGCATTGATGTCGCGACGTTTCTCAAAAAACTGATGCTTCGGGTTTTTCGAGAAACGCTATAGCTATCGCAACTCCCGCAGAACGCGGAAACCCGTCCATTGCGTTGCGTGGACTTCGGTTGGGGTATTCGCAAATGATCGTCGGCCTATTCGCGCGTCCTCCATGGGATACCAACTCGCGCCACCTCGGGTGGATCTTTGGCATTCTGGTGGACCTGCAGCCTCTTTTAGCCATTGGCTGGTTGTCGACCAACGTTCATACGGCGCGATAAAACACGACTGCCTCCACTCGCGCACGTTGCCCGACTATGCCTAAGGCCCACGGGTTCGCGGCATCCAGGTCATCCACGGGGACAGGCCCCTGTGCCTTTGGCTCGGTCGCTGGCTCCCCCACCCGGAAAGCAACCACCGAGACCGAAAACTGCGCCTGATCTCGCGTCAGTCTATCCCATTGGGCATAGGGTGAACTGGTTCCGGCGCGTGCGGCATGCTCCCACTCTGCCTCACTGGGAAGGCGGTACGATTCTGTGCCTTTGACCTTGTTCAGCGAAGCTGCGTAGGACAGGGCTTGAGCATATGTGACTGTGGTCACCGGGTGTCGTCCGCCGACCAAATAAACTCGTCGTCCCCTGGTTCGGCGTTCTGGCGGCCTACGCGGTCTGGCGGGACGTATCCGTTGCATCCCCCACCATCGACGCAGGCCATCCATTCATCGAAGGTGACTTCGTTGCGGCCCATGGCGATGGGGATATCGACGGCGACGCGGTGCTGCGGCCCCGAAGACATCTCGAAGGGCAGCTTTTTCTTCGGATGGCATGCCCATGGTGAAATGGCCAATCGGAAGGGCGATCATCTCGGGGCATGCGTCTCATTCGCGGAACACCTCCAACGGCGCGACGCTCTGCCCGTTGGTGAGGGTGTAGGGGGCCGCCTCGGCGGGTAGGGGACAAGCGCCGCAACCGCGCACCATGCGGGTTTAAGGAACCGCATCATTCTGCTCACCCAACACTGACCCGATTGTCGCCAAAGAAGCTGCAACCAAGACGGCCGCGGCGCAAGACGCAGCTATAGCCAGGCGTCGCGGTCGGTGCCCACGGCCTCGGCCACATTCTCAAAGCCGTCGCGTGCCAGCAGGCGGTCGAGGCCGCGTGCGATATCGGCGGCGAGGCTGGGGCCCGCATAGACCAGGGCGGTGTAGAGTTGCACCGCCGAGGCGCCTGCCTTGATCTTGGCATAGGCATCGCGGGCGGAGGCGATGCCACCCACGCCAATGAGCGGCAGGTCGGTCATCGTGGAAAGGCGGGCCAGGATGCGGGTGGAGCGGTCGAACAAGGGCGCCCCCGACAGGCCGCCCGCCTCGTTTGCATGGGGTGAGGTGAGGCCATCGCGGGCCAAGGTGGTGTTGGTGGCGATGATGGCGTCGATGCCCTGGGCGGCCTCGCAGATTGCGGCCAGTTCGTCGTCGGTCAGGTCCGGGGCGATCTTGAGGAAGATGGGGATTTGCCGGGGCAGGGCGGCGCGGGCCGCGATCACGCCAGCAAGCAGGGCGCGCAGGGCGGCGGGGCCTTGCAAGTCGCGCAGCGCTTCGGTGTTCGGACTGGAAACGTTGACGGTGGCAAAATCCACATGGGGACCGCAGGTTTCCAGGACCGAGGCGAAATCTGCGGCCCGGTCGGCGCTGTCTTTGTTGGCACCGAGGTTCAGGCCGATCACCGCGCGGCGAGGGCGCTGTGCCAGTCGGGTGGCGATGGCCTGGGCCCCATCATTGTTGAAGCCGAAACGGTTGATCGCGGCGTGGTCTTCGGCCAAGCGAAACAGTCGAGGCTTGGGGTTGCCGGGCTGGGGGCGCGGCGTGGCGGCGCCCACCTCTAGGAAGCCAAAGGCGCTGCGGGCGAGGCCGTCGAGCGCCTGGGCGTTCTTGTCGAAGCCTGCGGCCAAGCCCACGGGATTGGGCAGGTCGAGGCCTGCAAGCGTACTGCGCAGCCGGTCACTGGTCAGTGGTCCGCCCCGGGGGCCGAGCCCGGCACGAAGTGCTGAGATGGCCAGGCCGTGGGCGCGTTCTGGGTCGACACGGCTGAGGAGCGACAGGCCCAGGCGTTCGATCATCGCAAGCCTCGCGCGGGCAGGGGCGTGCTCATTCCATCCCGGCGGGGAATTGATGGGCGCCATCTACCAGCGGCAGGGGCTGGGCCCAGGCAACTTGGTCGAGCCGCAGAGGCGCATAGAGATGGGGGAAATCCTGCCCGCCGCGCGACGCCTCCCAGTGAAGGCTTGGGCCGAGTGCGGCTTCGTCCACGGCGATCAGCCACAGACCTTCTTCGCCAGCGAAGTGTTTGGCCGCCGTCTCGGCCACCTGAGCGGCGGTGGAAAAATGGATATAGCCGTCGGCCAGATCCACCGGCGCGCCTTGCGTCGTTTCGTCGGCACGCAGCGCCTGCCATTCTTGAGTGCGGAAAAGCTTGTAAATCATGGCGACCCCGATGACCTGCCCGCGCCGTCACGTCAAGGCAGGGGCGGCGCCATATCGCTTTGACACCGTCCGGCGCCCGTCGCACCATCGCCGCTGTCCAATAGGGGGATACACCGATGAAAAGACTTCTGACAGCCAGTGCCGCACTTGCTTTGACCGCCGGCATGGCCCAGGCTGAATACACGCTGCACATTCTGCATATCAACGATTTGCACAGCCGGATTGAGCCGATCAACCGTTTCGATTCAACCTGTTCGGCCGAAGATGATGCCGCGGGCGAATGCTTTGGTGGGGTTGCCCGTATCAAAACCTTCATCGACGGCAAGCGCGCCGAGCTTGAAGGCGAAAACGTGGTGGTTCTGGATGCGGGCGATCAGTTCCAGGGCTCGCTGATGTACACGACCTACAAGGGCGACGTGGAAGCGGAGATGATGAACGCCATCGGCTTCGACGCCATGGCCGTGGGCAACCACGAATTCGACGACGGACCCGAGCAATTGGCCGAGTTTGCCGGTGAGGTCGATGTGCCCATCGTGTCCGGCAATCTGGACCTGAGCCAGTCCAACGTGCTGGGCGACGACCATGTGGCCGACCATTTGATCCTGGACGTGGGCGGTGAGCGGATCGGCATCGTCTCGGCCCTGGCCACGGATACGGTCGAAACGTCGAGCCCCGGGCCCAACGTCATCTTCCAAGATGAGGTCGAGGCGCTGCAGGCGGATGTGGATGCGCTGACCGCTGAGGGTGTCACCAAGATCATCGCGCTGACCCATGTGGGCCTGCCCCGCGACCGCCAGATTGCCGGAGGCGTGACCGGTCTGGACGCCATCGTGGGCGGCCACAGCCACACGACCTTCTCCAACACCGAGGAAGGGGCTGAGGCCTATCCGACGATGGTGAACGATGTGCCAATCGTGCAGGCCTATGCCTATTCCAAGTATGTGGGCCACCTGACGCTGGTTTTTGACGACGACGGCAATGTAACCTCGGCCACTGGTGACACGGCGTTGATGGACGCCAGCGTCGAGCCCGATGCCGGGATCGCCGCGCGCATCGCCGAACTTGCTGGCCCGATTGAGGAGTTGAAATCCCGCGTCATCGGCGACGCCGCCGACGCCATTGAGGGCGCACGCGAAGTCTGCCGGGCCATGGAATGCCCCATGGGCAATCTGGTGGCCGATGCCATGCTGGACCGGGTCGCCGATCAGGGTGTCCAAATCGCCATTCAGAACGGCGGCGGTCTGCGGGCGTCCATTGATGCCGGTGAGATCACGATGGGCGAAGTTCTGACGGTGCTGCCATTCCAAAACACGCTGGCCACGTTTAGCGCCACGGGGGCCGATATCGTCGCGGCGTTGGAAAACGGCGTCAGCCAGATCGAAGAAGGCGCAGGGCGCTTCCCGCAGGTGGCTGGCATGACCTATGCGTTCGATGCCGCGGCCGAGCCGGGCAGCCGGATCAGTGACGTTATGGTAGGCGATACGCCCATCGATATGGATGCGACCTATGGCGTGGTCACCAACAATTACGTCCGCAATGGCGGCGACGGCTATGCCATGTTCTCGACCGCCGCCGATGCCTACGATTTCGGCCCCGGTCTTGAGTTGGTCGTGGCCGATTACATCGCCGATCTGGGCGGGACCTACACGCCCTATACCGATGGGCGCATCTCCGCCAAGTAAGGGCCTGCTCGAACCTTGGGCGACGCCTGAATATGAATTGCCTGGGGCGCATCTCGATGCGCCTCAGCTTCTTTCTGGTTTGGGGGATGTGGCATGTGCGGACGCTTCGTGCTGGCTTTGGATGGGGAAGAGGACGGAGCCCCGAAACTGTCCGAACTGATTGACGACACGGATACAGCCCCCGCCAACGACCTGCCTCAGACCGGGCCCCGCTACAACGTCTGCCCCACGCAGACGATCCCTGTGGTGGTGCCGGGGCGACGTCTTGTGCCCATGCGCTGGGGCTTCCTGCCCCATTGGTACAAGACACCCACCGATGGCCCGCTGATCATCAACGCGCGGGCCGAGACAATTGCCACGAAGCCCGCCTTTCGGGAGGCCGTGCGCATGCGACGCTGCCTGATCCCGGCCACCGGGTTCTACGAATGGACCAAGGCAGAAGATGGGTCGCGGCTGCCGTGGTATTTTCACCCGACGGAAGACAGGTTCATCATGTTTGCAGGCGTCTGGCAGGATTGGGGGCCTGACGCGCTTTCGACCTGTGCCATCGTCAGCTGCGCCGCTGGGCCCACCATGGCGCAGGTCCATCACCGAGAGCCTGTGATGCTGGCGCGCGAAGACTGGGCAAGGTGGCTTGGGGAAACCGATGAAAAGGCGGCGCCGCTTATGCGCGCGGCACCGGAAGATCGAATTGCCCGTTACCGTGTGGACAAGGCGGTCAATTCGAATCGGGCATCCGGCCCTGACTTGATCGCGCCGTTGGGACCGATGTGAACCGATTTCGTCCAATGCAGCCAATGCGATTTTCGAAAGGCCGACAATCAGTATCTTTGAAAGCCACGCGACATCACATTGATGTTGAAGTGTTTCTCAAGAAGGCTGGTGGCTCAAGTCTTTCGAGGACCGCTCAATAGCTCGGTCAGGAAAGGCGCATTCAGCGATAAGAAGCGCGAGCCTGCACATGCTTGTCGGCCGCTGGTCACTGTATCGCAAAGGGCCTGACATGCGTTTCTTCCTGGCAGAAATATCCCACGGGGGTGCGGGGGGGTGAAACCCCCGCTCGGCGGGGCCCGTCTCGTCAGCGCACCAGCTGAAACCCGTTCGGCTGACACGTTACGGCATGATGCCCACTACGAAGACAGGTTCGACCCGCGCGGGAGGGGCGCGGGTCGACCAGTAGTCAGGGAGAGAAGGCGATGATCCAACCGGGGGATCGCTTGGGGGGGAGGATGGTGATCAACCCCGGCCGGATCATTGCCTTGGACCTGTGTTTGCCCGTCGAATGTGGCGCGATTGGGGCGCGACTGGGGTGGTTTAGGGACAATGTGAAGGAAAGGGCGGATTGTCTCGATCCCGGAAACGTCGAAAGCCAGGGCTGGGACGCCGTGCAGCATGCCCGCATCGCGCTGACTTTGATGCCTTTCCCGGAAAGCTAACGGAGCAGCCTTCCGGGAAATGCGTCAGGAAAGGTCCGGCGGCGTGGCCTCGGCGCCCAATGCGGCCGTGACCTCATCCAATGCGATGACCTGCGTTGCCTTTTCGCCCAGGCGGCGCAGGGTGACGGTGCGGTCTTCGACCTCTTTCTTGCCGATGGCGAGGATGACGGGAACCTTGCCGAGCGAGTGTTCGCGGACCTTGTAGTTGATCTTTTCGTTGCGAATGTCAGCTTCGGCGCGCACGCCGGCCTTGGTCAAAGCGGCCACGACCTCGCCCACGTAATCGTCGGCATCCGACACGATGGAGGCCACGACCACTTGGCGGGGCGCAAGCCAGAAGGGCAGCTTGCCCGATGAGTTTTCGATCAGAATGCCGATGAACCGCTCGAAACTGCCCAAACAGGCGCGGTGCAGCATGTAGGGGCGGTGCTTGTTGCCGTCTTCGCCAATGTAAGTGGCGCCCAGGCGTTCCGGCAGGTTCGGGTCCACCTGGAAGGTGCCGCATTGCCAAACGCGCCCGATGGCGTCCGTCAGGTAGAAGTCGAGCTTGGGGCCATAGAAGGCGCCGTCGCCTTCTTCGATGCGGTAGGGGGCGCCCACCGATTTGATGGCCGATTCCAGCGCGCCTTCCACATGGTCCCAGGCTTCATCGCTGCCGACGCGCTTTTCGGGGCGGGTGGCGAAAGCGATCTCGAAGCTGTCGAAGCCGAGGTCTTTGTAGACTGAGTCCAGGAAGGTGATGAACTTGGCGCATTCCGCCTCGATCTGGTCTTCGGTGCAGAAGATATGGGCGTCGTCCTGGGTGAAGCCGCGCACGCGCATGATGCCATGAAGCGCGCCCGAAGGCTCATAACGGCTGCATGACCCGAACTCCGCCATGCGCAAGGGCAGGTCGCGATAGGATTTCAGACCAGAATTGTAGACCTGCACGTGGCAGGGGCAGTTCATGGGCTTCAGCGCATTAATGGCTTTTTCGCGGGCATGTTCCTCGTCCACTTCGACGATGAACATGTGTTCCTGATACTTGTCCCAATGGCCCGATTTTTCCCAAAGCGCGCGGTCCACGACTTGGGGGGTGTTGACCTCCACATAGCCGTCGGCCCGCTGCTTGCGGCGCATGTAGTCTTGCAGCGTGGTGTAGATGGTCCAGCCGTTCGGGTGCCAGAAGACCTGGCCCGGCGCCTCTTCCTGCATGTGATACAGGTCCATCTCGCGACCCAGGCGGCGGTGGTCGCGGGCTTCGGCCTCCTCCAGGAATTTCAGATGCGCCTTCAGGTCGTCGCGGTTGCGGAAGGCGATGCCGTAGATTCGCTGAAGCTGCGGCCGGGTGTTATCGCCCAGCCAATAGGCGGCCGACACGCGGGTCAGCTTGAACGCATCCGCTGGGATCTGGCCGGTATGTTGCAGATGGGGCCCGCGGCAGAGGTCTTGCCAATCGCCGTGCCAATACATGCGGATCGGCTCATCGCCGGGGATGCGGTCGAGGAGTTCGACTTTGAACGGCTCCCCGGCGGCCTCATAATGGGCGCGGGCCTTGTCGCGGGGCCAGACTTCGGTGCGGACAGGGTCGCGGGCCGCGATGATGCGCTTCATGCGCGCTTCGATTTCGCCCAGATCTTCGGGGGTGAACGGCTCCGCCCGGTCGAAATCGTAAAACCAGCCGAAATCGCGGACCGGGCCGATGGTGACCTTCACGTCGGGCCAGATTTCCTGCACCGCGCGCGCCATGACATGGGCCAAGTCGTGGCGGATCAGTTCCAGGGCCGGGTTTTCGTCGGCCATGGTGTTGATGGCGATGGATGCGTCGGCGTCGATGGGCCAGGCAAGGTCCCAATGGGCGCCGTTCACTTGGGCCGAGATCGCCTTTTTTGACAGTGATTTGGAGATGTCGGCGGCAATTTCGGCGGGTGTGATCCCGGCGGGGACCTGACGCGCATTGCCATCGGGGAAGGTGAGGGTGATCTGGGACATCGCTTTGTCCTCCGTCGTTTTGGCGCCCACGGAACGCCCGGTTGCGGGTATGTGCCCGGCCTTTTGGCGATGGTGGATGCGCTTGGCAAGCGGTGGCTGCGATCATTCTGGGCGCAGCGGCCATAATTCAGCCCAGAATCGTCCGTAACTATCTGCAAAATTTACAGATTGCGGGATTTTGGGGTGATGACTGACATCAGGGAACTGGAACTGGAAAACGCAAGCGAGGTAACTGAGCGGCTGGTGTTTCAAGGTGACTTGCTGATCGAGTGGCAGACGCTGAGCATAGTTGACGGTGACGATGGGCCGGTGGAGGTCTTCAGGCGGTCAGAGGTCTATTCCCATGTCACCGGTCTGCGAGAAGCCGATGAGTTTTCTGCCCCCGATGGTGTTCGCACGGAGATTGTCGAAGACGAGGACGGCGTCGATCGGTTTGAAACACGCTTCGACGGCGAAGACCGTCCCGTCTACGAAGAAGTCATTGATCTGGACGGGATTAGCCGTCAATCCCTCACCGATTATGACCGGGACGGCGCTGTGTATCACACGTGGACCGTCGAGGCAGATACTGGCGACCTTCGGGAATGGGCGTTGCGCGAGACAGTTTTTCAGGCGGGCATTGGGTCTTTCACGCGAACGATTCACGACACCGGCTTGACCATGCACGAGCTCTGGGACTCGGATGGCGTGCTGGAGGCACGCGCGTTTCAAGACTTCGGCGACGAATTTAACTGGATCCGAAGTGTGGACGTATACGACTCTGTCGGCGCGCTACGGCTCCGCGAAGTCACCCGGGACGATGGGCGCGAGGTCATGGACGATTATGACGACGGCAGACTCGTCTCACGAACGATCGAAGACCACCTGGACGCATACAGCTACGACGTCATGGAGATCCGTTACGACGCTGGCGGCAACGTCGAAGAGCGTCGTACCTTCCGTGACAACGGGATTGAGACCTGGAGCACTTACGAAGACGGACAGCTTCTGCGCTCAATCATCACCGACACTGACAATGTTCGCGATTGGTGGCAGGTGGAGGTTGTCTATGGCGCCGATGGCTCCGAGATTGAGCGGATTGAAACCCCCGATGACATCCGCGAATTCAACATAGAGCTGGACGGTCGCGGCTACAGCTTAGTGTTTCAAGGCGATTTGCTTATCGAACGAGAAACGAGGACCGATAACGAGTTCGTTATAAGCGGGCCTGTTATTCTGACGGAATATACGTGGGCGGGTCTAACGGACGTTTCGTATCTAGTACTGCTTGGTGATCCGACCGAGGTTGTCAGAGACGTTGACGGTTTCGATCGGATCGAGACGCGGTTCGATAGTGACGGCGAAATCAGGTATGAAGAGTTTGTCGACCTAGACGGCGTTAGCCGTCAGACGTGGTATGAAAGCGACCTTACGACCACGATTGAAGCCGATACTGGCGATATCGAAGACTGGGCCCTCCGCGAAAGCGTTGCCGGTGGCGATCTAGTTAGCATTCTGACGGTTTTCGACAATGGCCAGCATCTATCTGAAATACTTAATACTCTCACAGGTCTGGTTGAGAGCCGCGAGACCGTTGATCTGCCCGATGAATTCCAATGGATGTCCCGCATCGAGGCATTCGATGATGCCGGGGCCCTGGTCGAACGGATCGACGAATGGGACGATGGGCGCAAAGTCACCGATGACTACGAGGACGGCGCACTGGTCTTCCGCCGGATCGAAGATCGGGCGGATGCATACAATTACGACGTGATGGAAATCCGCTACGACGCCAATGGCGACGTCGAAGAACGCCGCATTGTCCGCGACAACGGGATCGACATCGTCCGCACCTTCGAAGAGGGCCGGATGGTCCAATCGGTCGCGACAGACCGCGAGAACGTGCGCGATTGGTGGCAACAGGAAGAGCAACTTGTCATCCGCGAAAGCGGCGTCGAGGCCCTGCGCGTCTACGAGGACGGCGAGAGGGTCCGCACGATCCTGACCGATGTCGAGGACGTGCGCGATTGGTGGCAGGTCGAAATCACCCACGGCCGTGGTGGCGTGGAATTGGAGCGGATCGTGACCTTGGATGAGGACCTGCTGCTCTGACCCCAGCGGCATGGGCGCGGCGAAAGCGACTTTGCGGCCTGGTTCCACACAGTCGGCGCCCCGTTGCTTGAAGCGGTCGTGGGTTCAGTTCGATGGTGCACTTCTTTCGCAGGCGTCGAAAAGTTATGGATTTCCTGCCGGATGCATCTGTCTGCTGCCGTATGATGAGCGTCCGGCCTAGGCCAATTTGGGTGTGGTTCATTCTTGGCTTGGTAACCGCCTGGGCCCGTTGGATACCCCCTTGCGCAGCTTGATCGGCATCAAGGCATGCCCGTGACGTTTGCGTCAGATTGAAGATGCCAGGAGCGCTCTGTCCCCAATTTGGAGGGGGGTGGCTTGGCGAAACATCAATTAGGCGCGTGTGTCTCGGATGGCCGATCTCTCGGGTTTCTCCGTGAACCGCCCAGGTAGGAGGAAAGCCCATGGACCCGGTATTGGTGGCAACGGACCTAAGCGCGCGCTCGGACCGCGCTGTGACACGCGCCGCGCATGTGGCCAAGGCGCGAGGGGCGGAATTGCACATCCTCCATGTGGCTGATGACGACCTGCCCGCCGCCATCTTGCAGCGTCGTAGCGAAGAGGCCGAGGCTGTCCTGGCGACCATGGTCGAAGGCACGGATGCCTTGGCGGGGCTAAGCCCGAAGTTGCACGTGGAAGTCGGCGATATCGCCCCGCTGGTCGCCAAGACGGCCAATGCGGCTGAGGCAGGGCTGATCGTGCTCGGATCCCACCGCGGTCGGGGTTTGGGCGAATTGCTGGGGGCACCGACCTTGACGCGGATCATGCGCGCGGTGGAACGCCCCATCCTGATCGCGGTCGGGCGACCGGACAAGGCCTATGGCAAGGTCATGGTCGGTTGGGACCACTCGTCCGCGTCGCGCAAGGCCTTCGACCTCGCGCGGGACGTCGCCCCGGAGGCGGCGGTCGAGTTGCTGCATGCTTGGCACGACCCGTATCTGGCGGGGCCCTACGGCTTTGACATGGGCGCCGTGTCCAGCGCCGCGGGGCGCGAATGGGCTGACCAGATGCGGGATGCGGTGAAAGAATTGCAGATGGATGGGGCGACGGTCACCGGCGAAGCCGCGGTCGGCGCGCCGGCCCCGGCCTTGTTGCGGCATGCCGAAGAAACGAGCGCCGATCTGATCGCCGTGGGCCGCCATGCCCGGTCGGGTGTGGCCCGCTTTCTGTTGGGCGAAACGGCCATCCGCGCGGCGATGCATGCCACCTGCGACGTGCTGATCGCGCCGCCCGTCTAGGGGCTAGGCTGGCATTGGCGGTATCGGCGCCGTCCCCCATTTGTCGGTCGAACACCACCGATCTAGGGCCGAACGACCAAGCCAGAGCGAGTGCGCGACTGCGCGACATTCCTGGCCCGCGCTTCCCCGCGCGGGGTTGCCTTCGCCGCGGTGGCATGGGAAGGCGCAGCGCCAACCGAACCCTGCCACGGAGACCCCCGATGGAGATTCGCGAGGCGCTGACCTTCGATGATGTCCTGCTTGTACCCGGCCCCAGCCAGGTGCTGCCCGCCACCGCGGATACCCGCACGCGGGTGACGAAATCCATCGGGCTGAACATCCCGCTTCTGTCCTCGGCCATGGATACGGTAACCGAGGCACGCATGGCCATCGCCATGGCGCAGGCGGGCGGGATGGGGGTCATCCATCGCAATCTGGACCTGGACGCGCAGCAAAAGGAAGTGCGGCGCGTGAAGCGGTTCGAAAGTGGGATCGTCTATAACCCGATCACATTGCGCCCCGACCAGACGCTGGCCGATGCCAAGGCCTTGCAGGACCGCTACCGCATCACGGGCTTCCCGGTGGTGGACGACGCGGGCCGAGTGCTGGGCATCGTCACAAACCGTGACATGCGGTTCGCCAGCGACGATGCCACACCGGTGGCGGCCATGATGACCGCCGATAACCTCGCCATTCTGCATGAACCGGTGAATCTGGCCGAGGCGAAGTCGGTCATGCATGCCCGCCGCATCGAAAAGCTGCTGGTGGTCAACGACCAGAGCCATCTGACGGGTCTGCTCACCATCAAGGATATCGAACAGGCAGTGCTGAACCCCCAGGCCTGCAAGGATGAGTTGGGCCGCCTGCGGGTGGCCGCGGCAACCACCGTGGGCGATGCGGGGTTCGAGCGGTCCGAGGCGCTGATCGATGCGGGCTGCGATCTGATTGTAGTGGATACCGCCCATGGGCATTCCGAGGGCGTTGGCATCGCTGTAAATCGAATCAAGAGGTTATCAAACGACGTTCAAGTGCTCGCGGGCAATGTGGCCACGTCCGAGGGCACCCGCGCGCTGATCGACATGGGTGCGGATGGGGTGAAGGTGGGGATCGGGCCAGGCTCCATTTGTACGACCCGCATCGTGGCCGGTGTGGGTGTGCCGCAGCTGACGGCGATTATCGATGCATCCAGCGCTGCAGGTGATGTCCCGGTGATTGCCGATGGTGGTATCAAGTTTTCCGGCGATTTCGCCAAGGCCATCGCGGCGGGCGCGTCTTGTGCCATGGTGGGCAGCATGATCGCAGGCACCGATGAAAGCCCGGGCGAGGTGATCTTATACCAGGGCCGCAGCTTCAAATCCTACCGCGGCATGGGCAGTCTGGGTGCCATGGCGCGGGGCTCAGCCGACCGGTATTTCCAGAAGGATGCCGCCAGCGACAAGTTGGTGCCCGAAGGGATCGAGGGGCAGGTGCCCTATAAGGGCTCTGCCGGGGCCGTGGTTCATCAACTTGTGGGCGGCTTGCGGGCGGCCATGGGGTATACGGGCTGCGCCACAGTGGAAGAGATGCGCCAGGGCTGCCGCTTTGTGAAGATCACCGGGGCTGGCCTAAAAGAAAGCCATGTCCACGATGTGCAGATCACCCGAGAATCGCCGAACTATCGGACGTGATCGGACAGGTTGTGCTGTGCATCTAACTGGTCCGGGGACGGGGCTCTGCCCCCGCTTCGGCAAGCCGAAGCCCCCCGGGATATTTTTGCCAGGAAGAAGGGGCGATCTTTTCAGATCAACGGCTTGCCATGTGATGTTAAGGTGCTACTCGGCGGCCTGTGTCTCGGCGGCACTGGCGGCTTCCAGTTCGGCCGCCTTCTTTTCAACCTGCTCCACGATGTGGTCGATCATCTGGTCGTTGGAAAGCTTGTGGCTCTGCTTACCGGCAAGATAGACCATGCCCGCCCCGTTGCCGCCGCCGGTGAAGCCCACATCTGTCATCAGCGCTTCACCCGGGCCGTTGACCACGCAGCCGATGATGCTGAGCGACATGGGCGTCTTGATGTGTTCAAGACGCTTTTCCAACTCGGCCACGGTGGCGATGACGTCGAAGCCTTGCCGCGCGCAAGACGGGCAAGAGATAACGTTGACGCCCCGGTGCCGCAGGCCCAGTGATTTCAGGATTTCGTAGCCGACTTTGACTTCTTCCACCGGATCGGCCGAAAGGCTGACGCGGATCGTGTCGCCGATGCCCATCCAGAGCAGATTGCCAAGGCCAATGGCCGATTTGATCGTGCCGGAGACAAGGCCGCCCGCTTCGGTGATGCCAAGATGGATGGGCGCGTCGGTGGCGTCGGCTAGGCCCTGATACGCCGCGGCAGCCAGAAACACGTCCGAGGCTTTGCAAGAGATTTTGAATTCGTGGAAGTCGTTGTCTTGCAAGATGCGGATATGGTCGAGGCCCGACTCAATCATCGCTTCAGGGCAAGGTTCACCATATTTTTCAAGCAGATGCTTTTCGAGGGAGCCCGCATTCACCCCAATACGGATGGAGCAGTTGTGGTCGCGGGCCGCCTTGATGACTTCGCGCACGCGGTCGGCAGAGCCGATATTGCCCGGATTGATGCGCAGGCAAGCGGCGCCCGCTTCGGCGGCTTCGATCCCGCGTTTGTAGTGAAAATGGATGTCGGCCACGATCGGCACCGGCGACTCGGCCACGATTTCCTTGAGCGCGCGGGACGAATTCTCATCAGGGACAGAGATGCGGACGATATCTGCGCCCGCTTCGGCACAGGCCTGCACCTGGGCAATGGTGGCCGCCACATCGGTGGTCAGCGTGTTCGTCATGGTCTGGACGGTTATCGGCGCATCGCCCCCTACGGGGACGTCTCCGACCATGATCTGACGGGATGTGCGGCGGTCGATCTGCCGCCAGGGACGGATGGCGTGAAGCGACATGGGGGATCCTCGCGTGGCTCACCCGACAGGTAGCGGCGGCGCGCAGGGCGCGCAACCGTCCGGGGTCACTCGGTCGCGGGAAGCTCGGGCGTGGCGGTCAATTCGGCGACGACGCGCGCGAGGTCGCTGTCGCCGTCGATGTCGGCCACGGCGTAGTTCGCCTGCACCGCGTCTGCGGCCAGCGCGATGTTGGACACGACCTGCGCCCCAGGCGCCACCGGGCCGTAGGTTTCGCCTGCCACCGACAGATAGAGCGCGCCCGAATTGCCGGTGCGCAAGGTGGCGGGGGCCTCAGCCACCGGGACTTCGTAGGTTTCGCCGGGTTCGAGGATCTTCTCAAAAAGCGTATCGCCTTCGGCAGAGCGGACACGGACCCAAGCCGCGCGCACCGCGATCAGGACCACGGCATCGGGTTCTTCGGCCAGGACGCGGGGCGTGTCGGGCGTGTCGGCTTCGGACAAGACCCCACCCAGGGCTTCGCTGAGGGCCGCATCGACGGCAGATGCGATTTGCGTGCCATCTGCCACCGCGTCCGGCCCGGCAAGGCCCGACGGCTGGACCGATGCCAGCGCGCCGTAAGCGCCTGGGGCGATGGTGGAAATTGGGGCGTCGCGGGCCGTCAGGATAGGCGCGTCGAGGGCTTGGGGTCGGTAGAGACTGGCCAAGGCGTCCACATTTGGCGCGTCGATGCCCGCCCCATCCGGCGCCGACAACGACATACTGGCAGAGGCCAGGGGGTCCAATTCGGCTACCAATTCGGGCGCCTGTTCGACCGGGGCCACCTGCACGCGCTGGATTTCCTGCACGACCGTCCAGCCGCCATAGCCAAGGCCGCCGATCAGCAAGGCCAGCACCGCGAGCGAGCCAAGCGCACCCGGTTCAAACCCGGCAAAGACCGGCGTGGTGCGATTGGCAAACGGGTTGCCAGCGCCCAGAAGCGGGTCATCGGCCTTGGACATCTTCTTGGGCTTCACCGCGAGGCCCGGGCCCGGCGCCGTCAGGTCGGGGCCCAAAGCGGTGCGGCGGGAGACTTCGGATTCCATCGGTTTGAGGGCGTTTATGCCACCGAAGCCAGATTCCTCGCAAAAACGTGCGAAGACAATCTCAGGGTCCATGTCGAGATAGCGCGCATAACTGCGCACATATCCGGCGACGAAGGAAAGTGAGTCGAATTCAGACAAGTCCGCGTTTTCGATGGCCGCGATATAGCTGGCCTTGATGCGCAATTCGCGCTGCACATCCATAAGCGATTTGCCAAGCGTGGCGCGTTCGCCCCGCATTTCATCGCCCAGACGCATCTGAAAACTGTCAAAGCCACGGTCGGGCTGTACTGCCTTGGAAAGGAACCTGGATTTCCGGCCAAACATGGGCCTGCCCCGCAATTTCTGTGGTCGCGCCTCTGCGTGCACGATTCCAACTATGATGAAGGAAGCCCGACTCCCCATCTGGCTTCCACTGCCTGCCCTAGCTTAGCAGCATATCGCGCACAATGCACGCGTTACGTCATCCAGCGGCTTGCGCGCGATTTAGCGCACAATGGGACCAGAGTTCATCCATGGCATGGATGAGCCCATCAATCATCAGAGGCGTGTGAACAGGCGACGGGGTAAAGCGCAGTCTTTCCGTCCCGCGGGGAACGGTCGGAAAGTTAATGGGTTGGACGTAAATACCATGATCGGCCAGCAGGCGATCTGAAATCATTTTGCATTTCACCGGGTCGCCCACATGGACGGGGACGATATGGCTGCCATGGTCAATGATGGGCAGGCCCAGGCCGCGCAGCCGCAATTTAAGCACCGCTGCCCGTTCTTGATGCAGATCGCGAAGCGATTGGTCGCCTTTCAGGTGGGCCACGGAAGCCGCAGCGCCGGCTGCAACGGCCGGGGGCAGGGATGTCGTGAAGATAAAGCCCGGCGCATACGACCGGATGGCGTCGCACATCTTGGCCGATGCCGCGATATAGCCGCCCATCACGCCGTAGGCTTTCGCAAGCGTGCCATTGATGATGTCGAGCCGATGTATGAGCCGGTCCCGCTCGGCCACGCCGGCACCGCGGGGGCCGTACATGCCGACCGCGTGGACTTCGTCGATATAGGTCAGCGCGCCGAATTCATCGGCCAGGTCGCAAATGGCCTCGATCGGGCCGAAATCGCCATCCATGGAATAGATGGACTCGAAGGCAATCAGTTTCGGCGCCGCAGGGTCGTCGGCGGCCAGAAGCTCGCGCAGATGGGCCACATCGTTGTGGCGGAAGATGCGCTTGGCGCCGCCATTGCGGCGCACGCCCTCGATCACGGAGGCGTGGTTGAGCGCATCGGAATAGATGATCAACCCGGGGAAGAGCTTGGGCAGCGTACTCAGCGTCGCGTCATTTGCGATATAGGCCGACGTAAAGATCAGCGCGGCATCCTTACCGTGAAGGTCGGCCAATTCCGCCTCAAGCGCCTTGTGATAGATGGTCGTGCCCGAAATGTTGCGCGTCCCACCCGACCCGGCGCCCGTGGCATCGATGGCATCGTGCATGGCGGCAAGCACAGCAGGGTGCTGGCCCATGCCCAGATAATCGTTGCCGCACCAAACCGTAATGTCCTGCTCAGTTCCGTCAGGGCGCGACCAGGTCGCGTGGGGGAACTGGCCGCGGCGGCGTTCGATGTCGATGAAAGTGCGGTAGCGCCCTTCTTCGTGAAGGGCGTGCAGAGCGCCGTCCAAAGCGGCCCCGTAGTCGATCATTGCTGCGCCTTCCATCGTCTCAGTCAGGGGTGGGTAAAGCACCGTGCCGGCAAGCGCCAGGGAGCAGATTGTCGCGTGAAGTCAGCGCGCGACTGCAATTTCGCAATCAGAAGCACCTTGGGCGCTGCAGGCGGCAAGTGCGGCATCTTCGTCGTCACCCACAGCCCAGAAACCAGTGGATGCGCTGATGGCGAGGCGCCCATCGGGGCCCGCGCGGCGCAGGTCACGGCCCGTCACGGCGCGGCTCGCGTCTTGGCTAAGCGTCAGGCTGCGCCCGGGTTCAAAGTCGCGCGGGCGGATTTCGGCGACCACAACGCAGGCCGGCCCGCCGGTGCGGGCGCCGTTGCAGGCGGCGATGGCGGCGGCCCGTGCTGCTTCGAGCGAGTGGAAGTTGAATGCGCCCTGCGTCGCCTCGGCTTGCAAACCGTCCGCCGGGGCGGCGGCCATGGCGCCGTAATAGTTAAGCTGCGCGACTTGGGGCATTTGCTGCAACGTGGCCAAGTCAGCTTCCGAAAGGAAGTCCTGGCGAATGATGGCGATATCTGCGTTGCGCGTGCCAAATAGCAGGTCGCGGGCGGTGTCACGGTCGGGCACGTCCTGGGCGAATGCGGGCATCGCGGCCAGAAGTGCGGTGAACAGGGCGGGTCGAAACATTGTGCGGCACTCCGGTCGGGCGCGGGTTTTCGAGGTCTTAGCGCGGGCGTCGCCCATATGGAACCGGGGCAAGGTGGCCCGCGCGCGTCGGGCTTTCGCGGGCCCTTTCGGGGCCGCAGCCCATCTCATGCGCGGCGCCCGCTGGACAGACCGCGCCCGGCATCGCACCAAGGGTGCGACCCATTCGCACCGGAGGCCCCATGACCGACGCCCTTCCCGCCATTCTCGACCGGATCGACGCAGAACAGCCCAAGGCGCTGGATCGTCTGATGGAGTTGTTGCGCATCCCGTCGATTTCCACCGATCCCGCCCATGCGGGCGATTGCGACGCGGCTGCCGATTGGCTGGTGGCCGAGTTGACGGATCTGGGGTTTGAGGCATCCAAACGCCCCACACCCGGCCACCCGATGGTGGTGGCCCATGGCGGGGAAGGCGCACGCCACGTGCTGTTCTACGGCCATTACGACGTGCAGCCCGTGGACCCCCTCGACTTGTGGGCGCGCGACCCGTTCGACCCGGCCATCGAAAAGACTGCGCGGGGGGACGTGATCCGCGCGCGTGGCGCGTCGGACGATAAGGGCCAGCTTATGACATTCCTAGAGGCCTGCCGGGCCTGGCGGGCGGAGACTGGGGGCTTGCCCTGCCGGATCACGGTGCTGTTCGAGGGGGAGGAGGAATCGGGTTCACCGTCGCTTGTCCCGTTTCTCCAGGCCAATGCCGATGAATTGCGCGCCGAAGTGGCGTTGATCTGCGACACCGGGCTCTTCGATGACCGGGTGCCCGCCATCGTCACCACCTTGCGGGGCCTTCTGGGCGAAGAGCTGACGATCAAGGGCCCCGATAGGGACCTGCATTCCGGCATGTATGGCGGCCCCGCCATGAACCCCGCCCGCGTGCTGACGCGCATTCTGGGCGGGCTGCACGACGACCAAGGCCGCGTTCAGGTGCCCGGTTTCTACGATGGGGTGGGGGAGCCGCCGACCCAGATCAAGCAAAGCTGGACCGATCTGGGCTTTTCGACCGAAGCCTTCTTGGGTGAGGTGGGCCTGAGCCATCCTGCGGGCGAGGCGGGGCGCACCGGGTTGGAGATGCTCTGGTCGCGGCCCACGGCGGAAATCAACGGGATCTGGTCGGGCTATACCGGTGCGGGGTTCAAGACCGTGCTGCCGTCCGAGGCCTCGGCCAAGGTCAGCTTCCGCCTCGTGGGCGGGCAGGACCCTGAGCGTCTGCGCGACGCTTTCCGGGATTGGGTGATCGGGCAATTGCCGCCCGATTGCCACGTATCTTTCGCCGAACATGGCGCGGGGCCGGCCTCCGCCATGGACCCGGCCCATCCGGCCTTTTCGGCCGCCCAACTGGCCTTGTCGGAGGAATGGGGCATCCCGGCCGCCTTCATCGGCGGCGGCGGGTCGATCCCCATTGCCGGCTATTTCCAGAGCGAGTTGGGGATGCAATCGCTGCTCGCGGGTTTCGCCAAGGATGACGACCAGATCCATTCGCCCAACGAAAAGTACGACGTGGAATGCTTTCGCAAGGGCGCACGTTCCTGGGCGCGGATCCTGGGGCGACTGGGATGAGCCGGACATGAAAACGCCCCCCGCAGATATATGCGGGGGGCGTTTCATTCGACGCGGGGAGGACGCGCCGGGGAACTGGCGGATTACTCGTTTTCGAGGTTCTGGCGCCGGATATCGTCGAAGATGGCCGCAGCACCCGAGGCCGGGCTGGCATTGAAGGTCGTGGCGCCGTTCACGCCGCGGATGCCGTCTTGGGTGTCGGCGTCCTGGTTGAACCGCGCAAAGGCGAAGCTGGTCGCATTGTCTGACCGGGTCGAGATATCGACGCCCGCATCGACCGAGGCTACGTCCAGTGCGACACGGTTATCTTGGCTGTCATGATCTTGGTTGAAATGCGCGATCGCAGAGGCAGCGCCGGTACTGACCTGCTGGGCAGCCACAGGGGCGGCGGTCAGAGCGGCGGCGGCAACGAGGGCGGAAGCGATGACGGTTTTCATTGGTCTAACTCTTTCAATTTGCGGGCGGTTTCGTGGTTGGTGCGCGCCCTGGTGTTTGGTGTGTGGCAGGGTGTTTGCCCTGTCGATGGAGCTAACTTGGCACCAAGTAACCTAGCTTTCAATGAACATTAACAGGATAAATTGCGATATATCGTGCGCAAATGAACATGAGGGTCACAAGCGAAGCACGCCGCTCACATGGGCGCGATCGGTCCTCTCATGGCCGTGAGGCGGGGGCCGTTTTCTGAAATGATTGGGGTCTAGGCGTGTGCAGGTGTTCGTTTCTGCTGTCCGGGAACAGGATTGCTTGGCTGTCTGCCGAACGCCTCAACAACCAAAGACAATGGGGTGGTCACATCGCCGCTTCGGCTCTGGACCGGAATCAAGCTCGCAAGGGGCCAGTCCATCGTTGGGCCGTCCCCCGGCCCGTCGATGGACCGGCTTGCGTCCGTTCGGGCCGACGTCGATGCTTGCCGGGACGTCGGTCAAGTATCCGGCGCCACCAGCCCCAGACCGCGTAGGTAGATGCCAATCCCCGCCTCCAGCAAATCCTCGGGCGGGAAGGGCGCGTTGCCGCCGGGATTGCCGCGGGCAAAAAGCTCCACCACGCCGTGGGACATGGCCCAGATGTGGGACGAAAACATCGCTGCCGGGGGGCGGCGGTCTGCGGGGATATGTTCGGACAAGGCCTCCGCCGCTTTCTCCAACACCCCGCGAGACCGACCCACGGCGCGGGCGAGTTCGGGCGTGGCATGGCGCGACAGACCGGATTCGAACATCGCCATGTAGTGGCCGGGATATTTGCGCGCGAAGGCCAGATAAGCGCGGCCCGTGGCTTCGAATGCGGCCAGGTCCGAGGGCTGGCCGGATTCGTAAGCATATTCCATCAGGTCACCGAAAATGGCGTGGCCTTGCAGCGCACATTCGATGATCAGGTCTTCGCGTCCCTGAAAATGGCGATAGACGGCCGCCGGGGTCACACCTGCGGATTTCGCGGCCTCCGACAAGGTGAACCCCGTGGGGCCCTTTTCCTCGATCAGGGTCAGGGCGGCATCGACCAGCGCCTGGCGCAGGTTGCCGTGATGGTAGCCGCGCTTAGGCACCGCCAAGCCAGAGGTCGGGGCCGCCCACGATCTTGGGGTCGAGCTTCACAAGCGCGTCGTCGCGACCGGCATAGGGCACCGCGCTCAGCACCGCGCGAATGGCGCCCAACCGTGCGCGCCGCTTGTCATCGGACCGCACCACCGTCCAGGGCGCGAAGTCGAACGAGGCGTGGTCCAGCGTCTCTCCGATGGCGGCGGTATACGCATCCCATTTCGCAAGGCCCTCCACGTCGATCCGGCTGAGCTTCCAGTGTTTGAGCGGGTCGTTTTCGCGCGCGAGCATGCGGCGCAGCTGCTCTGCCCGGCCCACATTGAGCCAGAGCTTGATCAGGTAGATGCCGTCATCGGTCAGCAGGCGCTCAAATGCCGGAAGCTGCTGGAAGAAGGCATGGCGCTGATCGGGGGTGCAGAAGTCGAAGACATGTTCGACGACCGCGCGATTGTACCAGGAGCGGTCATAGATGGCGAGCTGCCCGCCCGTGGGCAGGGCGCGGACATAGCGCTGGAAATACCACTCACTCGCCTCGGTCTCGGTCGGCTTCGACAGCGCCACCACCTTGGCGGAGCGGGGCGAGAGGTTTTCGCGCAACCGCCGGATCGTCCCGCCCTTGCCCGCCGCATCCCGGCCCTCAAAGACGGTGACAACCCGCGCGCCGCTTTTGCGCACCCAGGACTGCATCTTGACCAATTCGACCTGCAGCGCGTCCAGTTCCGCCTGGTAGTCTTTCTTGGGCATCCATTTCTGGTAGGGGAATTCGTCCGTCAGCACGTCGCGCTTGCCGCCGTTTTCCACAGCCGCGCGGATGTCGGCGGGCGCTTCTTTGGCGAAGAAGCGGCTGATGGCGGCGTCGAAAGGCTTCGTCATGGGCGTCTCCTGCGTTTGGCCTTATCGCCCGTGACGGGGGTCGGGGTGAAGCGGAAAAGCGTGCGCGGCCTCAGCCCGCCCGGCTGGCGGCGCGGTCGATGGCGGCCAGGACGGCGTCAGGCGCGCTGTGATGGGGCATGTGGCCGATGCCGTCCAGCATCGTCAGGTTGGTCTGCGGCACCAGGCGTGCGAAGGGATGCGCGTGGATGCGGGCGGGTACCGTTTCATCCGCCGTGCCGTGCAGCCATTCGATGGGCAGCGTCAGGTCGCCGTAGCCGCGCTGCATCTGCCGTATCTGCGGCTTCAGCGTCTGAAGCTGGCGTGCATTGGCCCGCAGGCTGCGGCGTCGCAGGGTCAGCATGGCGCCCAGATGGTCTTCGTAGCCGTCGGGCACCGGATTGGGGCGAAAGGTGCGGTCCACGGCCCGGCGCACGTAGTCTTCCGAAATCGTGGCCGTCAGCCCCGGCGCCACCAGCCCCCCACCCAGGGCGGAGCCCAGCAGCGCATAGGCAGGACCCAATCCGCCAGGCCACACCATGGCCGCGGCCCCCGTCAGCACCAGTGCCCGGGGCCCGCCCAGCAGGGCCCAAGCCAGCGCGATGGTGCCGCCGAAGCTGTGGCCCAGCACCAACGGGGCGGGCGCATCCAGTTGGGCGGCAGCATCTTTGAGAAGCTGCGCCTGTTCCAGCGGCGTCTCGGCCCGGGTGGAGAAGGGCGCGTCATAGCTGGGGTTGGTGCGGCCCGTGTAACCGAGGCCCGGCCGGTCGAAGGCCAAAACGCGAAAGCGGGGCGCGAGCGCCCCCATGAGCGCGAAGGTGAAATCACGGACATTGCCCGAGGCGCCGTGGATCAGGACAAGGTCCGGCCCGGTGCCCCGCACGACCCCATGGACGGGGATGCCACCCACATCGAGGATGTTACCTTCCGGCGGAAAGCGCGCCTCGATCTCCCGCTCCCGGGCGGCGGCGCGGGCGCTTGCAGCTTTGCCGGTGCCAAGGGTTGCGGCTGTGGTAAGGGCGGTTCGCAGAAGCATGGTCCATTTTCCGTCGTGCTGTCTTGGTCGATGTCGCTGTGCCCAGCTTCGGGTGGCGAAGGGTAGGTCGAACCATGTCGCTGTCCATTCGATCCCTCGCATGGCCATGTCAGCCAACCACGGTGCCAGCAGGGCGGGGGCATTTGGCCTGACCTGCTGTGTTTCGTTGGCCTGCAAGACATGTGCGGGCACAAGGGCTATCCGGTAAATTGCGATTAGCGCACTCTCTGGTTGCTGCTATCGCGATGTTCCGGGGGGCTTTCGAAGATCGGCTCAGGGAGATCAGTGGCCATTTCCCGCTGCGGAGGGGGCGAGTTGATACCATTGGAGGGCATAGGTCTCAGGGCGGAAGGCGCCTATCTCCGTCCGCTGGGGCCAGTCGAACATGTAATCGATCTGCACATCGGCACGGTTGAGGTGGGGGACGGTATTGGCAAGTGTATCGGCGATGGCGGCCTCTAGATGGCTGAGTGAGGCGCTATCGAGCCCCAGTTCGGGCATGGCGGTGCGCACTATCTCCACAAGCGCTTCATCGCCCTTGGCAACGAAAGTGAGACCATGGAAATCCAACCCATGCAGCCAGATCGGATGTCCATCGGCATCGAGGACTTCGCCACCGACATCTGCGTTGACAAGGGGCATCCCTCGCAACGTGGTCAGGACCGGGTCGCCCAATGTCCAGACTGTGCCTTCTGGCGGCATGTTGGCGCGCAACGCGTCGGCCATGGCCTTTGCATGGGCGGCGACCCGTTCCTCCGCATCGGGCATATTGATCGGCAAGATCAGGCCCGGAATGTGGACGGGCACGGTGCCACGATAGGGGTGGCGACTTTCGAGTAAGGGCCCGATGAAAATCCGGTCCGGATCGGCCTTGATGCGGGCCACTTCGGCCATGTAGCCACCATGGCCCGGCTCATGGCTGCCGGAGGTTTGCCGCGCCGGACGCCCAATTGCTGGCAAGCCGCGCAGATCCTGGCGGAAGCCTGGGCCGCCGGGGCAGTGGGTGACATGGCACCCGAAGATCGCCTCTCGCCCATCCGCCCAAAGAAGCGTTGCCACCGTTCGCTGCGAGATGCGTCCGCTGCCAAAGGGAAAGCGGTCGACCACCCGGGAAAGGCGCTGCCAAGTGGCGGGCGGCAAGTCCGTGAAATAGGCGTCGGACGCTGCGCGCAAGGCTTCCGGGTCGGTGATGGCCACCACCGGACCATCGCCACGCGGGTCGTTCAGGATGAGCCCGACCGGCATGTCGTCGGCCACGGCTTCGGTCAGGAAATAAACCTTCTGCGGCCCACCCAGAATGCCCGGCAGCAAAGGCCGCGCCATGGCCCAGATGATGGCGCCAATGGTGGCGGCCAAAAAGAAGGGGCCACAGCTTCAAAGCCCGATCAATCCCGCCCGATCAGACCCAGATCATAGGGCGTCGTCTGATAGATCTGATTGATCCAGTTGCCATAAAGAAGATGTCCATGGCTGCGCCAGCGATTGAGCGGCGGGCGCGACGGGTCGTCATCCGGGTAGTAGTTGCCGGGCACGTTGATGGGCGTGCCATTGCCCACGTCGCGTTCATATTCCAGCCGCAGCGTGTCGCTGTCATATTCGAAATGGTTCATGATCGTCAGGCTGCGGGTGGATCTGTCCTCGATCAGACAGGGCCCCGTCTCGGCGCTGCCCAACAGCACGCGCATGCCCGCGGCCTCCACATCGGCGCGGCGCAGTTCCGTCCAGCGGGAGACGGGGATGACGCAATCGTCGGAAAAGCCGCGCAGATAGGGCGAAGACGGGTCTTCGTTGCGCACCCGAAAGCAGCCGAAATGCTTGGCGGACAGAATGTGCTTTTCGACCCCGTGGAAATGCCAGGCCATGGCCATGCCGCCCCAGCAAATGCCGAAGGTGGAATGGACGTTGGTCTGGGTCCAGTCCATGACCTCACGCAGTTCATCCCAATAGGTCACCTTCTCAAACGGCAGGTGTTCGATGGGGGAGCCGGTGATGATCAACCCGTCAAAGCGCTGCGCCTTCACATCCTGGAACGACTCATAGAAGGCCGACATATGCGCCGCGGGCGTGTTCTTCGACTGATGCTCCGTCATGCGGATCAGGGTCAGTTCGATCTGCAAGGGCGTGGCGCCGATCAGCCGGGCAAACTGCGTCTCGGTCGCGATCTTCATCGGCATCAGGTTCAGCAAGCCGATGCGCAGGGGCCGGATGTCCTGCCGCGTCGCGTCGTCTTCGCCCATGACCATGACGCCTTCGTCGGACAGGACGTCGAAGGCGGGCAGGTCGCGGGGCAGGGTGATGGGCATGGAACGTCTCGTGTGCTGGTGCGGGGCGTTAGCTATGCAGGCGCGGCACGGTTGCCAATGGCATCGGCCACCAGCGCCACGACATCGGCGGCGTCGCGCATCTGTTCCACATCGGCCGACGACACCTTCACCCCCCAGCGCGCCATCTTGGCATAGCGTGGCTCTCGCGCGTGAATGGCGGCGGCATAGGTGTCGCGCATGAAGGTGTCGGGGTCCACCTCAGCGCCGCCGATCCGGTCCCAATGGTGTTGCAGGAAGTCTGGGCGGTAGCACATGGGCTTCGGGTCGCGGGTGAAACGCGCAATCAGCGTGTCAGCATGGTCCGGGCGCCCCTCGATCCAGACGGGCAGGGTGGTCTGGCTGAGCGTCGCCATCACCTGGTCGTCGGGGTCATCGGGGTCCACGACTTCAACGATGGAGCCGCCGGTGTCGCAGACGAAATTGCCATAGCCATAGATATCCAATGCCCGCTCGATAAAGGCGGGTGTGTCCAGCAGCGCGTTGATCTCGGCGCGTTCATGCAAGGCTTGTCGCCGGGCATATTCGTCATAGGGCAGGCCGCCTTTGGCCGGGTCGCCGGGCTTGCCCAGGAAGGCCGACAGAGGCGCCAGATTTTCGAACGTGATGTTGGAGCCGATATAGATGCTGTCGGAGCGCAAAAGCTCCGCCAGATAGGGCACCGTCATCGCGTGCCGCTTCAGATTATCGGCGATGTATTCGCCCATATAGGCGGTGCCGATGCGGTAATCGATGGAATAGTGGAACCAGTCACCGCCCGCGCGCAGCATCTGCGCCAGATGGGTCTTGCCCAGGCCCGACATGCCGAAGAACGTCACACGTTTGTGGGGGGCTTGGGTCCAGTCCTGCGGGGTCTCGTATATCATGCCCCCCGCGTAGCGGCGGCACGCGCCGCGCGCAACAGCCGCCCATCCAGGATGATAAGGCCCAAGGCCAGCAGGGCGAAGCCTAGATAAACCTGGTTCGACAGCGCCTCCTCCCGCACCCATGCGCCCAGCAGGATCGCCACGGGCGGGATTATCAGCGTACACAGCATCAGGTTGCCGCTGCCCGCCATGGCCAGCACCCGGAAATAAAGCAGATAGGCGATGGCGGTGGCGATGATCGCGTAATAGCCCACTGCCAGGATTGTATCGGTCTGGGTGGGGATGACGAAGCCATCGACCCACAGCGCCGCCGGGATCATCACGAGGGACGAACCGGTCAACATACCCGCCGCCTGGACCTGCGGGGCAAGCCCGCCCAACTGCGTGCGCGCCCAGACGGAGGCCAAAGCGTAGCTGATCGTCCCCGCCACCACAGCCAATTGCGCCGCCGACCGGATGTCGAAATTTGCCAGGTTTTCGAGGCCGATGGCCGTGGCGACGCCCAGAAAGCCCAAGCCCACCCCGACGGCGCGAGGCAGCGTGAGCCGTTCATCGGCCAGGAAAAACGCGGCGGCCAGCACGCCAAAGACGGCCGTCCCCGCGTTCAGGATCGAGGTGAGCCCGCTTTCGATGTGAAGCTGTCCCCAGGCCATCAGGGAGAATGGCACCACGTTGTTGAGCAGCCCCATGACCAGCAGCGCGCCCCACATCTTCGGGTCGCGCGGCAGCGGCAGGCGGCGCAGCGCGACGTAGGTCCAAAGGACGATTGCCGCGACACCCACGCGGTAGGCGACCGAGGTCACGAAGGGGATTTCATCCAGCGCGATGCGGATCGACAGAAAGCTCGCGCCCCAGATGAGGCCCAGCAGGGCCAATTCGGCCCAAGCGCGAGAGGAAAGCGTGCGCGTCGTCATGCCGCCTCGCTACCGGGCGGGCCGGGGCAGGGCCACCCGGATCATGCGCGTTGTCGGGTGTCTGAATGCGAAACGCCCCGCTTGCGGCGGGGCGTTTGGGCTGTCTGGTGGTCGGTGGACTTAGAAACGGTAGCCGATCTTGAAGCCGAAGCCGAAGACTTCGCTGCCTTCGAGTTCTGTCAGTTCTGTTCCACCCACCGTCGCGGTGGCATCGCCTAATTCGGTGTAGTTGACACCGCCGGAGACGGTCAGGTTTTCGTCGATGTCGTAGCTTGCGCCCACGGTGACGCCCCAGCGGCCGTCGCTTGGGGCGAGGGGCGAAACGAGCGTATCGGGACCGCCATCGCTCCAGTTGAAAGAAACCGAACCGGCCAGCTTTTCGGTGAATTGACGTCCGACGCCGATATTGAAGTCGCGCACGATGTCGATACCAACGAGGCTGGCACCTCCAGTTGCGATGCCAAAAGCTTCGGGAGTGACAAGGACGTTCTGATATCGAGCATACCGGAAGCTAGCAAAGGCCAGAGTATCCTTCGCGATGCCTGTTTGGAAGGAAACGTTGAGCGCTTCCGGGGTTTCTACATCCGTCGTGGACTCGCCATCAGCCGTGATCCCCAACAGTGCGAAAGTTGGCGTAAGGGTCTCTGTAGTGTCAAAATCATGGTCGATTTCCGAGAAGTATGTCGCTGCGACACGCAGCGCAATTTCTGGGATCTCGTAAGATGCGCCAACCTGCCAACCGAAGTTGTAGTCACCGTCAAGTTGCACTTCGTATCCATTGAGGAGGTCGCCGTAACCAAGACCGCTCAGATTAACTTGTGCGCTGATCTGTTCAAATCGAATGCCACCGTGGATGCCAAAGCCGTTGTCAAAACGGTAGCGAGCCATTCCAGTGAAAGTGTTCGAGTTGAGGAGGGCCTTTGTTCCGCCGAGGAGTATGCTGCCTTCACCTGTCACTGGGTTAAAATCAGGATATATGACGTCCGCGCCGTAGGGCTGGTCGACAATCAATGCGAAGGACAAGTTCGGAGTTACCTGCTGCTTGAATCCCACGCTGCCCTGGAAGAAGTTGTCGGCAACATCTCCGGTTTGCGATCCTGCAAACGGACCCGCGACCGCGCCATCCTCCCCCTCGATCTGCGGCCTCACCACGCCGAAGTTCAGCTCGGCATAGGTGCCCTCTTCGAAGATGATGTCGATATCCTGGCCTGATCGGTCCAGGCCCTGGGCGTTGACGGCGGCGGTTGCGGCGAAGCTTGCCACCACAGCCAGAGTGAAACGGTTCATGTCCTGTCCTCTTCCCATTCAATCCGACGGCGCGGGGCCCCATGCCGCGAATCACCCTCGGTGCCGCCTGGCCGGATCGAACGCCGACTCACGCGCTTGTGATGGCGGACGGTGATGTAAAGTTGACCCGTCGGTCAAATCGGACCTCACGTCACAGCTCAAACATGTCGGGAATCGGGTGGGACGGTTGCGTCGCCGCAACAATCCGACATCTGGCAGCCCGATTTTGTAAAGTAATTGGGGGTTGCGGATGGCGCGTTTGCCACAGGGGAACGCGGCCCGGGCACGCCCCGCGATGTCAGGGGACCGGGCGGGCCAGGCGCAGATTGGCCCAGGCAGCGGCCACCACCACTGCGCCGCCCACCAGAACCAGCGGGTCCAGGGGTTCGGCATAGAACAGCGCGCCGATCACCGCGATCAGCGGCAGGCGTGCGAAATCCACGGGCATTACCGTCGAGGCGGGGGCCAGGCGCAGCGCATTCGTCAGGCACCAATGGGCGCACAGTCCCGCAATGCCGATCAACACCAGCCAAGGCGCTGTGCTGGCATCGGGCAAGGCGATGTCGCCATCGAAACCCGCACAGATCAGCCCGAAGATCAGTTGTAGCACCGTCAGCCAGAACAGGATGCCCGTCACCGTCTCATCCCGCGTCAGGCGGCGGGTCAGCAGGTTGGTCAGCGCGAAGAAGACAGCAGCCAGCCCCGCCCAGATCAACCCCATGGACACCGCGCCCGAAAAGGGCTGCGCCACCAGCAGCACGCCGCCAAAGCCCAAAAGCGCCACGCCCACCTGGACGGGGCGCACCCGTTCACCCAGCACGATGGGCGCCAGCAGCAGCACCCAAAGGGGGGAGGTGAATTCCAGCGCGAAGACCTGGGCCAGCGGTGCCAGCGTGATCGCTAGAAACCACAGGTTCTGGCCCGTGAAATGGGCGATGTTGCGGCCTACTTGTAGCGGCAGGTTGCGCGTCGTCACTTCGCCCAGCCGTCCGGTGGTCGCGGCCAGCACGCAGACGATCACCACCCCCACACAGGACCGGTAGAACATGATCTCGAATGTGTCGTGCGACAGGCTGACGGCCCGGCCAGCCACCGCCATGGAAGTGAACGAGACGATGGCCCCGGTCATCCAGACCAGGGCGCGGAGCGTTGTAGGATTCAACCGGTCAGCTTTCGCCGGGTTCCTGATAGACGCCCTGTTCCTTCAGCGCATCGACCACCTCGGCGGGCATGTATTTTTCATCATGGCGGGCCAGGATTTCGGTGGCGGCAAAAACCTCCCCATCGAAGCTGCCGGTGCCGACCATACCTTCGCCCTCCCCGAACAGGTCGGGCAGCACACCGGTATAGGTCACCGGGATGGAGGCGCCGCCATCGGTGACGCGGAAGCTGATTTCGGTGCCTTCGCCGCGGATCAGGCTGCCTTCCTCGACCAGACCGCCGATGCGGAAAACCTCGTTCGGGGGCGGCGGCGCCTCGGCCACTTGGCTGGGCGAGCGGAAGAAGTTGATCCCGTCCTGGAAGCCATAGCCGATCAGCGCGGCGGATCCGGCCAGCGCCACGGCGGCAATGGCGATGATCTGGATGCGGCGGGTCTTCTTGAGCGATCTCATGTCACGGCCTCAAACGTCAGGGGACGGCGCAGGAATTGCGTGGCGCGGTCCGATACGCGGGCGGGGTCGCCCGTCGTCAGCATGCGCGCCGCACCCCCCTGGGCCATCTGCGGTCTCCGGTCGAGATAGTTGGCCAGGCTTTCGGCGACAATATCCGCCTGGCTGAAGACTTTCACATCCGGGCCCAAAGCGGCCTGAAACGCGTCTTGCACCAGCGGGTAATGGGTGCAGCCCAGGACGGCAGCCTGGGGGTGGGGCATCTTGCGCTTCAGCGCATCAACATGGCTGCGCACCAGCGCTTCGGCTAGGATCATGTCGCCATCTTCAATGGCATCGACGACGCCGCCGCAGGCCTGGGCCTCCACATCCACGCCCACGGCGCGGAATGCCAGTTCCCGTTGAAAGGCGCGGGAAGCCACGGTCGCGGGTGTGGCAAACAGCGCCACTTGGCTGACGGCGACTTCGCGGGGCGGGGAATTGTCGCCCCAATCCCGCTCGGTCAAGGCCTCGATCATAGGCACGAAGACACCCAGCACGCGCTTGCCCTCGGGCACCCCCGCTTCCTGCATGCGGCGCAAAGCTGCGGCAGAGGCGGTGTTGCAGGCCAAAACGACCAAATCCACGTCTTCCCACATGCGTTCGACAGCCTTTTTGGTCAGGCTGTGGACATCTTCGGACGTGCGCACGCCATAGGGCGCGTTGGCATTGTCGCCGAAATAGGTGACCGACAGGTTGGGCAGGCGCTTGGTCACCGCATTCCAGATGGTCAGGCCGCCCAGGCCGCTGTCGAAGATGCCCACGCTCATGTGCAGCCCGCCTTCTGCGTGTCCCAGTCAAAGCCCAGATCGTCGCCATCCTGGCCCGCGGCATAGGTGCGGCTGCGCAGGAAGGCCATCAACTCCGCCTGGTTGCCTTGGTGTGCGGCAATGTCTTCGGGCGGGATGGGTTGGCCCAAGGAGATGCGGACGGGCCGGTCCACGCGGGTCCGGAATTCGTGGATCAGAAGGCCTACGCGCAGGGTGTCGTGCAAGTGGCTGGCCAAGTGGAACAGACGTGAATTGGCCCCTTCAAAGTGGAGCGGGACCACGGTGGCGCCCGATTGGCGGATCAGCTTGGCCGAAAAGCCCCGCCAATACGGATCCTTGGCCGCGCCGAAGGGGCGCGCTGGGGTCGACACTGCGCCGCCGGGGAAGACGCCCACGATGCCGCCATCGCGCAGATAGGCCAAAGCCTCGCGCCGCATGGTCAGGTTGATGGCCCGGGCCGCGCGGGTTTCATCGAAGGATACGGGCAGGATTACGTCGCGCAGATCGGGCGCGCGCAGGAAGACGTCATTGGCGATCACCTTGAAGCAACCCCGCGCGCGGCTCAGGATCAGGGACAGCATCAGCCCATCGAGGATGCCATAAGGATGGTTGGCCACGACCACCACGGGGCCACTGGCCGGAATGTCCGACAGGCTGCCGCGGATCACATCGGGTTGCAGACCGTAGCGTGCGGCCATTTCTTCCCAAAAGTCGGCCCCCGCGGCCACGGCCTTGTCGTAGCCTTCCGCGCGGCGCAGCAGGCCGGGTCGGCCGCCCAAGGCCTCCAACCCCCGGATCACCAGGCGGCCACGCCGGGAGCGGGCCATGCCGGCATAGGTGATATCGCGCGCGATCTGCGTCATGGCCTGACCTGTAGCATCCGCCCGGGGCTGGGGCTACTGACTCTGCGGTGTGATCAGGGCCGTTTTCATACGCTCCGCCATGGGGATGTCGCCGGGCAACACGCCCTGTGCTTCCAGATATTCGGGCAGGCGACCCGACATCAAAAGGCGGCGGTCCAGCGGCAGGTCATCGTCGGTCAGGACATGGGCGATGGACCAGGCCACCGTCGTGCAATTGGCCGTGACGGTGTTGTAGAAGCGCGGCGCCGCGACGAGATCGTTGCCAAGTTCGACATAGGCGCGGAACAGCTGCGCACCTTGTTCGGGCGTCAGCGTCGTCGGGAAACGGCGGACCGTTTCGCCGCGGGCGTCCACGCGCAAGTCGATCAGGTCGGATTCGGGGGCGGCGATCAGGGCCAGCTCGAACTGTCGCAGAAAGCCGCCGCGGATGCTGAACGCCTCATGGGCTTCGCGCCGCACCTCGATGGACCAGGCCAGCGGGTCGCGACCCGCGAAATGGAAGCTGACGATGATATGGGCGATATCCGGGTCGTCCCAGACGGAAGTGAGCAGGTCCACCCGCTCGATCTTCGAGAGGTCGTAGGAGGCCTGGGTCCAGGCTTCCTCCGCGGTGTCGGGGTCGGACCAGGTGAACGCGCGAATATCGCGCAAATCGGCGATGTCGCCGTTGATGGTCCCCGTGGTGGAATGGGCCAGGGGGGTGGCCCAGTCGCGGTCGCCGCTGGGTTGAAGCGCCAGGAACCAGCCCAGATGGGCGGCCAAGGTCAGCCCCACAACCGACCAAGCCAGGCGGCGAGACTTGAGCCAGACGCCAAGCCCGGCGGCGAGGGCTGCGAATGTTAGAAGTTGCAGCGGCAGGGTCAGGCCAGGTGCGGCATGGATGTCGAGCGCGTGCCACGAAAAGAAAGCCGCGCCCGCCGCGATGAGTGTCAGGACGCCATCGCCTAGAAACTGAAAGATCCGCATCGTTACCCTTTCCCGTAGTGGCGCAGCCGGGGTGGTGCCACGGCACCATGGCCACAGAAAGGCAGCCAAATGACCGGGCTGCAAAGAAAAAGGCGCCCGCTGGGGCGCCTTCAAAGATTCGGTCCGGGGACCTGATGCGTCAGGAATTGGCCTTGATGAAGGACACCGCATCGCCGAAGGTCTGGATCGACTCGGCGGCGTCGTCGGGGATTTCAATCCCGAACTCTTCTTCGAAGGCCATGACCAACTCGACGGTGTCGAGCGAGTCGGCGCCCAGATCGTCGATGAACGACGCTGTTTCGGTCACCTTGTCTTCTTCGACGCCCAGATGTTCGACGACTTTCTTGCGGACGCGGTCCTCGATGTCGCTCATGTCTCTACCTCATTCCGTGACCCGTGGGGGGCCTGTCTCGCATGGTCTGAGCCCCATGCATGGCCGCCCCGAAGGGCTGTCCGGGAGTGCCCCGGTTCGTCTCGCGCCGCCCTATATCACGGGGGCCACAGATGGCAAATCGTTTCGCCGGGGCAGAATTGGTGCCCTGCTTTCGATGTCTTGCATGTGGCACGCGTCGTTTTGTGAGTATTTTTGGACCAGTGATGGAGGGGACGGTGCGCGGCTGGCCGCGCGCTTGCAAGATGCGGGTTGTCTGACGTCTGGGGCGCCGTGGCGGTCATTAGACCATGGCCATGCCCCCGTTCACGTGCAGGACGGTGCCGGTGACATAGGCGGCCTCGGGCGAGGCCAGATAAAGCGCGGCGGCGGCGATTTCCTCGGGCGTGCCCATGCGGCCCGCTGGGATTTGCGCGTCGATCTTGGCCTTCTGGTCATCGGTCAGCTTATCGGTCATGGCCGTCGCGATAAATCCTGGGGCCACCGCATTGACGGTAATCCCGCGGGAAGCGACTTCGTAGGCCAGGCTTTTCGACATGCCCACCAGACCTGCCTTGGAGGCCGCATAGTTCCCCTGGCCCGGATTGCCCGTGGTCCCCACGATGGAGGAGATATTCACGATCCGGCCCCAACGCGCCTTCATCATGCCGCGCAGCACGCCCTTGGACAGGCGGAAGGCCGATGTCAGGTTCACGTCCAGGACGGACTGCCATTCGTCGTCGGACATGCGCATGAAGAGGTTGTCGCGGGTGATGCCCGCATTGTTCACCAAGATGTCGACGGCGCCCATTGCCTCAGCGGCCTGTTTGGGCAGGGTATTGACCGCGTCGGCATCGGACAGGTTGCAGGGTAGAACATGGGCGTTTTCACCCAGCTCAGCGGCCAGGGCGTTGAGCGGGTCTTGGCGGGTGCCCGACAGGCCAACCGTGGCACCCGCGCCGTGAAGCGTTCGGGCGATGGCGGCGCCGATGCCACCGGAGGCGCCAGTTACCAATGCGGACTTTCCAGTCAGATCAAACATCTGCGTGCCTTCCTTAAAGTGATTGTGCGGCCTCGGTGACCTGATCGGACATGCCGATGGCGCGGGTGGCCACAGACTTGTCGATGCGGCGGATCATCCCCGACAGCGCCTTGCCTGCGCCGATTTCCCAGATTTCGGTCACGCCATCGGCGATCACACGGTCCATGCTTTCGCGCCAGCGCACGGCACCCGTGACCTGATCCACCAGCAGCGACCGGATGTCGGCGGGGTCGGTAACCGGCGCAGCCGTCACATTGGCCACCAGCGGCACGACGGGTGGGGCGATGTCCACATCGTTGAGCGCGATGGCCATCTGGCGGGCGGCGGGTTCCATCAGGTCGCAATGGAACGGGGCGGAGACGGGCAGCAGCACCGCCCGCTTGGCCCCCTTGGCCTTGGCGATGTCGAGGGCGCGCTCCACCGCTTCCCTGTGGCCGGAGACCACGACTTGGGTGGGGTCGTTGTCGTTGGCGGCCTGGCAGATCTGGCCTTGCGCGGCCTCTTGGGCCACGGCTTGGGCGTCGTCGAAACCCAGACCCAGCAGGGCGGCCATGGCGCCATCGCCCACGGGCACGGCGTTTTGCATGGCTTCACCGCGGATACGCAGAAGCCGCGCCGCATCGGCCAGATCCAGCGCACCTGCGGCCACGAGTGCGGTGTATTCGCCAAGCGAATGCCCCGCCACGAAGGCCGCATCGCGCGAAATATCAACACCTTGCGCCTCAAGTGCGCGCAAGGCGGCGATGGAGGTCGCCATGAGGGCGGGTTGCGCGTTGCGCGTCAGGGTCAGGGTATCGGCGTCGCCGCCCCAGATCAGCTCCGTCAGCTTTTCGCCCAAGGCCTCGTCAACGATGTCGAAGACTGCCCGCGCCGCGGGCGCGCTTTCGGCCAGGTCACGGCCCATGCCGATGGTCTGGGCTCCTTGGCCCGGAAAGACGAATGCGCGGCTCATGACTTCCCCCCCTACACGATTGGGCCGGGATAGCGGGCGCGGCGCACCGCTTCAAGCAAGCTGGGGCCTGGGCCACGTTGTGCGATGCACGGGACCTGTGCGCATTGTGCCATTTGCCTCGGCGTGGAACGCGATAATGTAGTGGCGACGCCAAACGGAGCCGCCGCCATGACCGCCACCGATTCAGTGCCCGCGCGCCGGGTTGAGCCGACAAACACCACATCGACCTATGGTTGGGTGGAGCGGGCCTTTCACTGGTCCATCGCGATCCTGATCGTCACCGCCGTGATCTTGGGGCGCGAGGCCTATCATGCGCCTTTCGCCACGGATGAGGAATTGGCGCGAAAGGCGTGGCTGTTCAGCTTCCACAAGACGGTGGGGGTGTCGATTTTCTTCTTGGCGTTGTTGCGCATCGTCTGGGCGGTGATCCAGCCGCGGCCGCGGCCGCTGCATCCAGACCGGCAGGCCGAAACGATGGTCGCGGCGGCGGTGCACTGGCTGCTTTACGGCTCGCTTCTTTTGGTGCCGCTTCTGGGCTGGGTGGAACACGCGGCAACCACGGGCTTCGCACCGATCTGGTGGCCGTTCGGACAAGGTTTGCCTTTCGTGCCGCAGGACCCGGATTTGGCCAAGACCTTGGCAACGCTGCATACGACCTTTGTGAAGGTCCTGGTCGGAGCGGTGGTGCTGCATGTGGCGGGAACTTTGAAACATGTCTTCCTGGACCGCGATCTGACGCTGGCGCGGATGTGGCGCGGGGCCGATCCGGGACCGCTGGAGGCCAGCAAGTCCCATGCTTTGCCCATCGTCATTGCCTTGGCCGTCTGGGGCGTAACATTGGGGGTCGGCCTGGCATTGGTGCCCGCAGGCGCGCCTGCCGCCCCGCAAGTGGCCGCGGAAGCGACGGGGGCCGCGAATTGGCAAGTGGAGGACGGCACGCTGTCGATCACCGTGAGCCAGTTGGGCCAGCCCGTAACGGGTAGTTTCGGAGACTGGCAAGCTGCCATCGACTTCGATGAGGCCCCCCGCGCCGATGGCACGAACGGCAATGTGCAGGTCTCGGTCGCGACGGGCAGCCTGGCGCTTGGTTCGGTCTCGGAACAGGCGACGTCGGCCGATTTCCTGTCGTCTGAAGCCTTTCCCATCGCAACTTATGACGCCGTGATCCGGGCGGAGGGGGAGGGCTATGTCGCCGAAGGCACGTTCGCGCTGCGCGGTGTGGAGATCGAGTTGGCTTTACCCTTCACGCTCACCATCGAGGGCGACCAAGCCACTATGGCGGGCGAGGCGGCGCTGGACAGGCGCACCTTCGAGATGGGCGAGACCTATCCCGACGAATCGAGCGTGGGGTTCACCGTGACGGTGGGCGTGGCGCTGACGGCGTCGCGCAGCGCGGCGGAATAAGGCCGCAGCAGCGCGCGCTGACCACCTGGCGGAAAGGCTGCGTTAACCTTTCGGCCCGGCGGCAAGATCCCGTTAACCGTTCACCCCGAGACCCGGCCCTTCCATTCATCAACGGAAGGCCGGACCATGCTGAGCGTGCGCGACATTGCAGAAGAAATCGTCGCCCGAGAGGGCGGCTACGTGAACGACCCCGACGATCCGGGCGGGGCCACGAATTACGGGGTGACCATCCACACCATGCGGGCCCTGGGCCTCGACATGGATGGCGACGGGCGGGTCACCGCGAAGGACGTCAGGGCGTTGCCCAAGTCGAAAGCCGTGGACATCTTCGTGGAACATTACTTCCACCGGGTTCGCGTCGATCTGTTGCCGGATGTCCTGCAACCCTCGGTCTTCGACATGTATGTCAATGCGGGCGCCAATGCGGTGCGCATCTTGCAGCGCCTGCTGCGCCGCATGGGGCAGACCGTCACCGTTGATGGCGTGATCGGGCCGCAGACCGCGGGCGCGGCCAGGGCGGCGGCGGAGGAGGCACCGGATCACATCGCCGACGCTTATGCCATTGCGCGGCGCAATTATTACTATTCGCTTGCCGACCGGCGCCCGTCATCGCGCAAATTCGCGCGGCGCCGCGATGGCGGCAAGGGCGGCTGGATCACCCGGGCCGAAGAATTCATGTCGCTCAAATATCGTCTAACGGACGCGCAACATCGCGCGCGGGTGGCAGCATGGGGCTGATGAGCGGCATCGCAAAGGGCGCGGGCGCGGTGGAAACGCTGGGCCGCGCGGCGCAAGGCGTCGCGCGCGTCTTTCGGCCCGACGCGACCGAGGGGCAGCGCCTGGGCCATGAGGCCCAGCGCGCCGCACTTCGCCAATTGGGCGCGGAGTTCGAGTTGGAGCGCCGGGGCCTGTTTGACCGCTGCGTGGACGGGCTGAACCGTCTGCCTCGTCCCATGCTGGCTTTGGGCACGCTGGGTCTGTTCGTCTATGCCATGGTGGACCCGTTGGGCTTTGCGGCGCGCATGGAGGGGCTGGGCTTCGTGCCAGACCCGCTTTGGTGGCTGCTGGGCGCCATTGTGGGCTTCTATTTCGGCGCACGGGAGATGCATTACGTGCGCCACCGCACCGCAAGCCGCCCGCCCATGCCAGAGCCGCGCATGTCGGCCTGGCACGCCCCTGAGCCAGACGCGGAGACGCCGGACCCCAAGCCCGAAGCGGAAGGTACGCCCGACAATCCAGCCCTGTCGGCTTGGCAGAACGCGCGTCGCGATACCTGATCCCGCGACCCCCCGCCGCGCCCCATGGTCTGAGGCGGGGGAACGTCATATAATACGCCCATGATAGTCGAGCTTGGACATTTCGCCCTGATCGCCGCCTTCGCCGTGGCCATCGTTCAAATGATCGTCCCCATGATCGGGGCCTGGCAAAGATGGACGGGCTGGATGGCCGTCGCTTCACCGGCGGCGACGGTACAGGTTCTGCTGGTGGCGTTCAGCTTCGCGGCGCTGACCTATGCTTTCGTGACCTCCGACTTTTCGCTGCGGCTGGTCACGCTGAATTCCCATACCGACAAGCCGATGCTCTACAAAGTGAGCGGGGTTTGGGGCAATCATGAAGGCTCCTTGCTGCTTTGGGTGCTGATCCTGGCGCTGTTTGGGGCGGCGGCTGCCTGGTTCGGTGGGCAATTGCCCGACACGCTCCGCGCGCGGGTGCTGGCCGTGCAGGCCAGCGTTGGCGTGGCGTTCTATGCCTTCATCCTTTTCACCTCCAACCCCTTCACACGGCTCGAAATTCCGCCCTTCAACGGGCAGGATTTGAACCCGCTGCTGCAAGACCCCGGATTGGCCTTCCATCCGCCGTTCCTGTATCTCGGTTATGTGGGCCTCAGCATGGCGTTCAGTTTCGCGGTCGCCGCTTTGATCGAGGGGCGCGTGGACGCGGCCTGGGGCCGCTGGGTGCGGCCCTGGACGTTGGCGGCATGGCTTTTCCTCACCATCGGCATCGCGCTGGGCTCCTGGTGGGCCTATTACGAACTGGGCTGGGGCGGTTTCTGGTTCTGGGACCCGGTTGAAAACGCGTCCTTTATGCCTTGGCTGATCGCGGCGGCGCTGCTGCATTCGGCCATCGTGGTCGAAAAGCGCGAGGCGCTGAAATCCTGGACCATCCTGCTCGCCATCCTGGCCTTCGGTTTCAGCTTGGTGGGCACGTTCATCGTGCGCTCAGGCGTGCTGACCTCGGTCCATGCCTTCGCCAACGACCCGGAGCGGGGGGTGTACATCCTGGCCATCCTGGGCGTCTTCACGGGCGGCGCGCTGCTCTTATACGCAATCCGGGCGCCGCAGATGCAGGCCAAGGGCGTCTTCGGCGTGGTCAGCCGAGAATCGGCTCTGGTGGCCAACAATCTGCTTCTGGCGGTGTCCTGTTTCGTGGTCTTCGTGGGCACGATCTGGCCCCTGGTTGCCGAGATGATGTTCGACCGGAAGCTGTCGGTGGGCCCGCCTTTCTTCAACGCGGCCTTCACCCCCTTCGTCATCGCGCTGGCTTTGCTGCTGCCTATCGGCTCTATCCTGCCCTGGAAGCGCGGATCAAGCCGCGTCATGCGGGCTGTCTGGCCGGTGGCGCTGCTATCGGTGGCGGTGGCCGGGCTGATCTGGGCCATGCAGACCGGGCGCAGCCTGGGCGGGCCCTTGGGCGCTGCGCTGGGTGTCTGGTTGGTGGCCGGCGCCACGGTGGACCTGATGACACGGACGGGCCGCGGCGACCTGCGCGGGCGTCTGGGCCGGTTGACGCGGCTGCCACGGGCCGATTGGGGCAAGGCCCTGGCCCACGGGGGCCTTGGCATCACGATCTTCGGTGTCGCGGGGCTGACGGCCTGGCAGCAGGAAGGCATCCAGGTTCTCGATATCGATCAATCCATGACGCTGGGGCGCTATGAGATCGTGCTGGAGGACGTGCAGCGCATCCAAGGTCCGAACTATATCGCCACGCAGGCCCGGATGCATGTCTACGAAGACGGGCGCGATATCGGCGTGCTGCTGCCAGAAAAGCGGGTCTATCCGGTGGCGCAGATGCCAACGACCGAGGCCGGGATCGATAACGGGTTCTTTCGCGACGTCTATGCCGTGATCGGTGATCCGCAGCAGGGCGGGGGCTATGCGGTGCGGGTCTATATCAAGCCGTTTGCCAACTGGATCTGGGGCGGAGCGATCATCATGGCCTTGGGCGGGATCGTGTCGCTGACGGACCGCCGTTACCGCGTGGCGGCGGGCGCGCGGCGGGATGCCGTCCCGTCGGGCGGAGTGCCTGCGGAATGAAGGTTTGGCTAACGGTCTTGTTGCTGGCGCTGGCCAGTCCGGCCCTGGCCGTGCAGCCCGATGAAGTGCTGGACGATCCCGCGCTTGAGGAACGTGCGCGCGAGCTGTCCAAGGGTTTGCGCTGTCTGGTTTGCCGCAACGAAAGCATCGACGAGTCCAATGCCGAACTGGCGCGCGACCTGCGCCTTTTGGTGCGCGAACGGCTGGTGGCGGGTGACACGGATACCGAGGTGATCGCCTATCTGGTAGATCGCTACGGGGAATATGTGTTGCTCAACCCGCCGGCGACGGGCTCCACCCTGATCTTGTGGGGGGCGCCTTTGGCTTTGTTGCTGCTCGGCAGCGGCGTGGCGGTGTTGCATGTGACGCGGCAGCGCAAGTCTGCCGCGCCCGAAGGGCTCGACCCGGAGGAAGAAGAACGGCTGCGCGCGCTTCTGGACGAGGACGCCAAGGGCTGATAGGCGCCGCCCACGGTCCGCAGTTCACCGAGGCGCCGCCGCCCCTGACGGGGCACGCTGAACCTGCCTTTTATGATGTCTATCACATCCCTCCGGCCCCGCGGCCTGGTGGAGAAGGGCGGCCCTCCTGGTCTGAATGTCAGGCTTTCGACGCGGGCAGGAGTTGAGACCATGACACGAAGACCGATCCCTTTGCTGATCGAAGATGTGGGCCCGTTCGCGCGCGCCCTGTCGCGGGAAGCGGGCATCGAGATGCCCCATCAATCCCTCATGAACGCCGTGGCCCGCGCGGCGGGCTTTCGCAATCACCAGCATTTGCGCGCCGCGGTGACCGGCCCCGAGGCGGAGCCACCGCCCGATCTGGCCCGCCTGCGCCGGGCCGCGGCGCGCTTTGACGGGCAGGGTCGGTTCACGGGCTGGCCAGTGAAGCGCAGCCTGCGGCTTCTGTGCCTTTGGCCGATCTGGGCGCGGTTGCCCGCGGGCCAGGAGATGAATGAGCGCGCGATCTCGGACGTGATCCACGGGCTGTGTACCTTCCGCGACGCGGCGGGCATCCGCCGTGAGATGGTGGGCGAAGGCATGCTGTGGCGCACGCGGGACGGATCCGTCTATCGGCGGCTGGAAGTGCGGCCCGGCCCCACGGAACGTGCCTTGATCCGGGCGGTGACGTCCGGTTGAGCTTTCGCCTCCGCGCGGCTCTGATAGTGTCGCGCGGAGATTGGCGGAGGCCCCATGGACTATGAAACCATCCGAGTGAGCCTGCGGGACGGCGTGACCGTGCTGCAATTGGCTCGCCCCGACGTGATGAATGCGCTTTCCACACAGATGCGCGCGGAAATCCTGCATGCCGTGAAAGACGCCGAGCGCGCGAGCCGCGTTCTGGTGATGACGGGCAAGGGGCGGGCCTTCTGTTCAGGCCAGGATCTGGGAGACCGCGCCAACGTGGACAACCTGAACCTGGAGCGCACGCTGCGCGACGAATATGAGCCGATGCTACGCGCTATCTTCGATTGCAAGGTGCCGACAATTGCCGCCGTCAACGGGCCCGCTGCGGGGGCGGGGGCCAATCTGGCCTTGGCTTGCGATGTGGTGATTGCCACGGAATCGGCGGTGTTCTTGCAGGCGTTCACGCGGATCGGGCTGATCCCCGATGCGGGGGGGACCTATTGGTTGCCGCGCCAGATGGGGATGGCCAAGGCCATGGGCGCGGCCTTGTTCGCAGAGCCGGTGACGGCCCAGCAGGCCAGCGATTGGGGCATGATCTGGGAAGCGGTGCCCGACGACGCCTTTGCCGACCATTGGGCCGAGCGCGCGCGCCACCTGGCCAATGGCCCCTCGGCGGCCTATGCGGCCGTCAAGCAGGCCATTCGCGGCAGCTTCGACAACAATCTCGACCAGCAGCTTGCCATGGAGGCGAAGTTGCAGGGCCAGTGCGGGCAGAGCCGCGATTTCAAGGAAGGGGTCTTGGCCTTCCTGGAAAAGCGGCCCGCCTCGTTCGAGGGCCGGTGATGTTGCCCAGCCTTGGGCCCCCGTGTAGGTAGCCGCGAAACCGACGGAGGTGGGCAGAATGCAATTGCGCCGTGTCGTTGTGACAGGTCTTGGAATGGTGACGCCGCTGGCCAGCGGTGTGGAAGAGACGTGGACGCGCCTGATCGACGGGCAAAGCGGCGCGGGCCCGATCACGCGCTTTGACGCCGCGCATATGGCGACGACCTATGCCTGTGAGATTCCGCGCGGCGACGGAACCGGGGGCACGTTCAATCCCGACGAGTGGATGTTGCCGAAGGAACAGCGGAAGGTCGATGATTTCATCCTTTACGGGATGGCGGCGGCGGAACAGGCCATCAAGGATTCCGGGTGGGACCCGGATGAGGCGGGCAAGCTGCGCACGGGCGTGATGATCGGCGCGGGGATCGGTGGCCTGGAGACGATTGCGGAAACGGCTGTCACGCTCAAGGAGCGGGGGCCGCGCCGGGTGTCGGCGTTCTTTATTACTGCGGCGTTAATTAACCTTGTGTCAGGGCAGGTAGGAATTCGTTATGGTTTCAAGGGTCCTAACCATGCGCCCGTGACGGCTTGTTCCACCGGGTGTCATGCCATCGGGGATGCGAGCCGTATGATCGCGCTGGGCGATGCGGATGTCATGATCGCGGGCGGGGCGGAAAGCCCGATCTGCGAGATCGGCATCGCGGGCTTCAATGCGTGCAAGGCTTTGTCAACCAGATGGGCCGATGATCCGACCAAGGCGTCACGGCCTTATTCGGAGGACCGCGACGGGTTCGTCATGGGCGAAGGCGCGGGCATCGTCGTGCTGGAGGAATATGAGCAGGCCGTGGCGCGAGGCGCCAAGATCTATGCCGAAATCCGCGGCTACGGCATGTCGGGCGACGCCTATCACATCACCGCGCCGTCGGAAGACGGTGACGGGGCGGAGCGGTCCATGCGCGCGGCACTGAAATCGGCCGGGATGGAGCCGGGGGATGTGGATTACATCAACGCCCACGGCACCTCGACCATGGCGGACACGATCGAGCTGGCCGCGGTGGAGCGGATGATGGGCGATGCGGCGGCCAAGGCCACGATGTCGTCGACGAAATCGGCCATAGGGCATTTGCTGGGGGCTGCGGGCGCGGTGGAGGCGATCTTCTGCATCCTGGCCTTGCGCGACCAGGTGGCGCCGCCGACATTGAACCTGGATACGCCAGCGGTGGACAGTAAGTTGTCCCTTGCGCCGAACGTCGCCGAGCGGCGCAAGATCGACGTGGTCTTGTCGAATTCCTTCGGATTCGGCGGTACGAACGCATCGCTGGTCATGTCGAAACCAGTTTAACACCGAGGTGCAAGCGTCTGATGTGGAAGCATATTGCAGCCAACGTGCTTACGCTTGGGGTGGTGGCCATTGCCTGCCTTGCGGCGATCATCCAGATCGGAAAATCGCAATGGTCGGCAACGGGTCCGCTGGCGGAGGCGACGTTTTTCGAAGTGCCCCGCGGCGCATCCATGCGGTCGGTCAGTGAGCGGCTGGCGGAAGCGGGCATTATTTCGTCTGACAGCATCTTCCGGATCGGGGCCAATTATTCCGAGTTGGATGATGATCTGAAATTCGGAACTTATGAGATACCGGCCGGTGCCTCGATGCCGGATGTGCTGGAGATCGTGACGGCGGGGGGGCCATCGGTCTTTCCGTTCACGGTCACCTATCTGATCCGGTCCCAGGGCCCGGAAATTCGCGTTCGGGAACGGTTGCCGGGCCAGGAGCAAGCGACCGAGCTTGCCACCTTCGCGCCGGGCGACCCGGTGCCGGAGGGCTACACGGCGTTGTTGGACCGGGGCGTGCCGATCACCTGGCGCGTGTCGGTGGCGCCGGGTCTTACCTCCTGGGAGGTGATCGAGGGTTTGAAGGGCGCCGATTTCCTGACCGGGGCCGAGGACTTGGAGGTCCCGGCGGAGGGGAGCCTTGCGCCAGACACCTATGAAGTGGCGCAGGGGGACGATGCGGCGGACCTCGTGGCGCGGATGCGCGGCGCCCAGGAGCGGCTGTTGGCAGATGCCTGGGCCAGCCGCGTGCCGGGTCTGCCCATCGAGACGCCAGAGGAGGCGCTGACGCTGGCCTCGATCATCGAGAAGGAAACCGGGGTTGCGGAAGAACGTGGCGTAGTCGCGGGGGTTTTCACCAACCGGCTGAACCGCGGGATGCGTCTACAGACGGACCCGACGGTGATTTATGGGATCACCAACGGGCAGGGGCCTTTGGGACGCGGGATACGGGCCAGCGAGTTGCGGGCGGCGACGCCTTACAACACCTATGTCATCGACGGGCTGCCGCCCACGCCCATCGCGAATCCGGGGCCGGAAGCCATCCGCGCGGCGGTGAACCCGGAGGCGACGGATTATATCTTCTTCGTTGCGGACGGCACTGGGGGCCACGCCTTTGCGGCGACCCTGGCGGAGCACAATGAGAACGTGGCTGCCTGGCGGGCCATCGAGGCAGAGCGGGACGCGGCTTCGGGGAATTGAGGCGGACAGTCATCAGGCTTGGTGGAAGCCGGGGTATCGGCGGGCCATGCTGCGGCCTTCAGACGGGTCTTCTGGTGGGCTTTATCCTTGCAAGGCCATTGCTCCGCCCCAGCGAGGCGCTGAGATCAGCCAAGTCGCCGTGCCGGGGGGGCAGCCCGGCGATTGACCCGGCGCTTTGCGGACTTGAACCCGGTCCGGGCGCGCAGAGCGCGCACGGGGCTGGAACCTTCATTATCAGTAGCTTACAAGAAAAGTGAGCAATTCGTGATTTAGGGTGTTGACCCACCGAGCGCTCAAAAACATCTTTCTGCCAAGCTGGAAGAAATGGGCAAGGCGGCCAGGGGGCAACCCCGGTCGCCTTTCTTGTTTCGATGTCGTGCGGACCAAACGAAACCTGCACGGAGCTTACGGGGATGCGAGAGCAAGAAGGAGTGTTTGAGTCCGACTTTGACGAGGCGGACGATTTGGGGCGGGCGGTGACGCGGGCGAGAGACATGCTCGTGTCGACGACCAATTTGTTGTCGGGGCAAGTCAGGAAACTGAACGCCCTGTCAGAAGAAGAACGGCAAGTGAAGGGGCTGGATGCCGTGTTGAAGGATCTCAACAGGGCCCTGGCGGTTGCCGATGAAATGGAAAGGAAGGTGGCCGATGCAAAACGCATCGAAAGGGGCGGAGATGGCTTCGACCTCAACGAAGCACGCGCTCAGATCAGGGGCCGCCTTGATCGCATCCGCAAGCAAAGCGGAGCGGGAAGCATTTCTGAATGAGTTGACTGAAAATGAGCTGGGATCATTACCCTGGCTTTTCGATTTCTGGGCCTTGGAGCACCAATTGCCGCCAGAGGGAGAGTGGCGGACATGGGTCATCCTGGGTGGGCGCGGCGCGGGGAAAACCCGCGCCGGAGCCGAGTGGGTACGCTCGAAAGCGGAAGGGTCCCGGCCGTTGCAGGCCGGGACATGTCGGCGGATTGCGCTGGTGGGGGAAACCTTCGATCAGGTTCGAGAGGTCATGATCGAGGGGGATAGCGGGGTACTGGCTTGTTCCCCCCCGGATCGCAGGCCGGTCTGGAAGGCAGGCCAGCGCAAGCTGGTTTGGCCCAACGGGGCGGAGGCGATTGCCTGTTCGGCCTATGACCCCGAGACGCTTCGCGGGCCGCAATTCGACGGGGCCTGGGCGGATGAATTGGGGAAATGGAAGCAGGCCGAAGAAGCCTGGACACAGTTGCAGTTTTGTTTGCGGCTTGGGGATTTGCCGCAATGCGCGGTGACGACGACGCCGCGGAATGTCGGTGTGCTGAAGGAGTTATTGGCACGGCCGAGTACGGTAAAGACTCATGCCCCGACCGAGGCCAACCGCGCCAATCTGGCGGAAGGCTTCCTGGAAGAGGTTCGGGCGAAGTTCGAAGGGACGCGCCTGGGTCGGCAGGAATTGGATGGCATCCTGGTGGAAGATATGGAGGGGGCCTTCTGGAATTCGGCCATGTTGGAGGCTGGGCGCGACACGGCGCCCGAGAGTTTCGACCGGATCGTTGTGGGCGTTGACCCGGCGGTGACATCGGGCGGGGCCTCGGACGAGACAGGGATCGTCGTCGTCGGTGCGATCACGCAAGGTGCGGTGAAGGATTGGAAGGCCTGGGTGTTGGAAGATGCGTCGGTCGCGGCGGCATCGCCCACGCAATGGGCCGAGGCGGTGGCCGGGGCCTATGATAGGTGGGACGCCGACCGCGTGGTGGCCGAGGGCAACCAGGGCGGTGACATGATCGAAGCGGTGCTGCGGCAAGTGGCGCCGCAGGTGAGTTACCGCAAGGTGACGGCGCGCGCGGCCAAGGGCGCGCGGGCAGAGCCGGTTGCAGCCCTTTATGAGCAGGGGCGGGTGCGCCATGTTCGCGGGTTGGCCGCGTTGGAAGACCAGATGTGCCGCATGGGCCGCGGAGGCTTTGGCGGGGCAGGGTCGCCCGACCGGGTCGACGCGCTGGTCTGGGCGCTGTGGGAAGCGTTGCTTGACCCGGCGAAGGGGCGAGCGGGACCGCGAATGCGGGTTCTGTAACGGATAAGCGGGGGCCTTCGGGCCCCTTTTTCTTTGAACGCTACGAAGAGGACAGGCCATGTTCGGATTTGGTCGAAAGACGACGCCAGTGGCAGAGGTAAAGGCCTCGGCGACGGGGCGTGTCGCGGCAATGGGAAGTAGCGGTCGGGCTGTCTGGTCGCCGCGCGATACCGGATCGCTGGTGCGGCTTGGCTTCACCGGGAACCCCGTGGGCTTTCGCGCGGTCAAGCTGGTGGCGGAGGCGGCGGCCGCCGTGCCGCTGGTGTTCCACGACCGGGAGGGCCGTTTGGACATCCATCCGGTGCTGGACCTGCTGGCGCGCCCTAACCCTGGGCAGAGCCGGTCGGAATGGCTTGAGGCGCTGTTTGGGCAGATCCTGCTGACCGGCAATGGCTATGTCGAGGGAGTTGGCGCGGGCGGTCTGCCGGGTGAGCTGCATGTTCTACGCTCGGACCGGATGTCGGTTGTGCCCGGACCGGATGGCTGGCCCGTGGCCTATGACTATACCGTCGGCGGGCGCAAGCATCGCTTCCAGGTGGGCGAGCTTTCCCCTGTCTGTCACATCCGCGCGTTCCATCCGACGGATGACCATTACGGGCTGAGCCCGATGCAGGCGGCGGCGTCGGCGGTGGATGTGCACAATGCGGCGTCTCGCTGGTCGAAGGGGTTGCTGGACAATGCCGCGCGGCCCTCGGGCGCGATCGTGCATCTGGGCGAGCAGGAATTGTCGCCCGAGCAGTTCGACCGCCTGTCGGTGGAATTGGAGGCCAACCATCAGGGCGCGCGCAATGCCGGGCGGCCCATGCTGTTGGAAGGCGGGTTGGACTGGAAGCCCATGGGGTTCTCGCCCTCGGACATGGAGTTCCAGAAGACCAAGGAAGCCGCCGCGCGAGAGATCGCCACGGCGTTCGGTGTGCCGCCCATGATGCTGGGTATCCCGGGGGACGCGACCTATGCCAATTACGCAGAGGCCAATCGGGCTTTCTATCGCCTGACGGTTCTGCCGCTGGTGGGCAAGGTTTGCGAGGCCTTGTCCCATTGGCTGGGGCTGCATCTGGGGGAGCGCGCGGCGCTGCTGGTGGATCGCGACCGCGTGCCCGCTTTGGGTTCCGAGCGCGATGCGGAATGGACCCGGATTGCCGCCGCCGATTTCCTGACCACCGACGAGAAGCGGAGGCTTCTGGGATTGGCGCCATTGGGTGAGGCGTGAGCGCGCTGCGCAGCGGAGGCTCCCGCTTTTTGTATGACAGCTTCGACGCCGCCAATGCCCGGATCGACGCCAACGAGCGCGTCATGGAGGAGCGCTGGGAGGGGCTGAATTTTCGGCTTCGCCAGATCGAATGTTCGCTTGAACGCCTGGAGCGCCGGCTTTGGCTGGCGGTGATGGGTGTCGCGGGAACGGTCCTGGCGCAGGGCGTCAGCTATTTGATTTCACTCTGACAAAAAGGAGACCCCGCATGGGTCTGGAACGGAAGTTCGCGCATGGGGATGCCCCCGTGCGGCTGGAGGAGGGTGCCCGGATCACGGGCTATGCCTCATGGTTCGGGGTCGAAGATACGGGCCGCGACGTGGTGGCGCCGGGCGCCTATTGCGACAGCCTGGCACGCGCCTCGGCCGAAAGTCGGTCGATCAAGATGCTGTGGCAGCACGACCCGGCGCAGGTGATCGGCGTTTGGGACGAAGTCCGAGAGGATGATCGCGGGCTCTTCGTGAAGGGCCGTTTGCTGCCTGGCGTCGAAAAAGCCCGCGAGGCGGCTGCCTTGATCGAGGCGGGCGCGCTGGACGGGCTGTCCATCGGCTACACGGTCCGACGGGCTGTCAAAGACAATCAGGGGCGCAGGCTTCTGAAGGAACTGGAGCTTTGGGAAGTGTCGCTTGTGACCTTTCCGATGCTGCCCAGTGCGCGGGTCGGGGCCAAGGCGGACCCCATGCGCGACGTGGCGCGGGCACTGAGGGCCGCGCGTGAGGAACTGGCGCGCGACTGATGCCGCCGAACACCGGAAAGGGACGTCCCATGAGCCATGACGGCGTGGGCGAAGTCACCGAGGCGCTGGCTGGATTGGTCAGCGACTTCAAGGGCTTTCGCCAACAGATCACTGAAAAGATGCAAAAACAGGAAGAGCGTCTGATGACCCAACATACCCCCCGCCCGATGCTTGAGACCGCCGGCGCCGTCGACGCGCCCCACCAGAAGGCCATGGATGCCTATCTGCGTTCGGGCGATGATGACGGGCTGCGTGCCCTGGCATTGGACGCCAAGTCCATGAACACGACCGTGTCCGCCGAGGGCGGCTATCTGGTCGATCCGCAGACCGCGGAGACGGTGAAGACGGTTCTGACCTCGTCGGCCTCGATCCGTGCCATTGCCAATGTCGTCAACGTCGAGGCCACGTCCTATGACGTGCTGATCGACCGCAGCGAAACCGGTGCTGGCTGGGCCACGGAAGCGGGCCCCGGCGGCGAGACCGGCACGCCGATCTTCGATCGTATCTCGATCCCGCTCAATGAGTTGTCGGCGCTGCCGAAGGCAAGCCAGCGTCTGCTGGATGACGCCGCCTTCGACATCGAAAGCTGGTTGGCGGGTCGGATCGCCGATAAGTTTTCCACCGCGGAAGCGGCGGCTTTTGTCGCGGGCGACGGCGTGGACAAGCCTACGGGCTTTCTGACCTATGCCTCCGTCCCGGATGCGTCCTGGGCTTGGGGTTCGCTAGGCTATGTGGCGACGGGTGCCGCGGGCGAGTTCGACGTCGACAAGCCGTCGGATGCGGTCGTGGATCTGGTCTATGCGCTGGGTGCCAAGTACCGCGCCAACGCGACCTTCGTCATGAATTCGAAGACGGCGGGCGCCGTTCGCAAGATGAAGGATGCCGATGGCCGCTTCCTCTGGAGTGACAGCCTGTCGTCGGGCCAGCCCGCGCAGCTGATGGGCTATCCGGTGCTGATCGCCGAGGACATGCCTGACATCGGCGAAGATGCGACGGCCATCGCGTTTGGCGACTTCGGCACCGGCTACACCGTGGCTGAACGCCCCGATCTGCGGATCCTGCGGGACCCGTTCAGCGCCAAGCCCCACGTGCTGTTCTATGCGACCAAGCGCGTTGGTGGCGATGTGACGGACTTTGCCGCGATCAAGCTGCTGAAGTTCGCAGAAGCCTGATTTGGTTTGGCAGCCCTGGCGGGCTGCCCCAAGCACCCCCCGCATCAGTGCGGGTGCGGGGGTGGGACGGGGCCGGTGGCCTCCGGCCTGGTCCGCACGCGCGGCCTGCCGGTTCCGTCCTGACTTCAATCGAAATTCTTGCCCATGCGGAGGTGCCGATGGCGATGATGGTGCTCAGTCAAGAGGGGATCGCGGATGATGCCCTGCCCGTGGCGGCATTGGCCGCCCAGATGCGGCTGCCCGACCTTTGGGATGCGGTGCCCTCGCAGGTGGATCGTTTGCGGCAACGGCTACGCGCGGCGATTTCCATGGTCGAGACGCGCAGTGGTCGTCTGCTGATCGCGCGGGATGTCATTCTCGGAGGTGAAGCGCCGGGTGGCAACTGCGTGCCGGTGCCGTTGCTGCCGGTCAGCGACCATCTTGGGGCGGAGATCGGCGGTGTCGCTGTGACAACGCTGCGGGTGGAGAACGGCTTGTCGGGACCCGTTATCGTCTTGGCGCGATCGGTGTCCGGCGGCGTTCGGATCACGGTGCGTGTCCGGGCAGGCTACGAGACATGGGCTGAGGTGCCCGACGGCTTAGCGCAGGCTGTGTTGGTGCTGGCTGAAGCGCTGGATATGGGGACGCTCGATGCCGTTGAGGGCACGGCACGGGCCTTGATCGGGCCCTACCGGTTGCGCCGAATCGGGGGGCGCGGCTGATGCCAAGGGTTTTCACACGCCGGTTGGTGTTGTCATCGGTCGTTCGCGTGCCCGATGGCGGCGGCGGCTTTCTGGAGGAGTGGGTCGAGAAGGGCGCATTCTGGGGCGAGGTGCGGATGCGGTCGGGCAGTCTGCGGGCCACCGAATTCGGTGAAACCCCGCGTTTGCGGGTCAAGATCCAAACCCACGGGCTGCCGGAGGGACACCCGATGCGCCCGGTCACCGGAGAGCGGATCGCCGATGGTGGGCGGCGGTTCGAAGTGGAGGCCGTCCATGACGGCGATCGTCGCATCCTGGTGATTTTGGCACGGGAGTTGGCTGAAGCGGAGGATGCGGCATGACCTATGCCATGAGCGAGAGCCTTCAGATGGGCATCTATGGGCTTCTGGTGGCGGATCCCGAGTTGGACAGCCTGGTCGCAGGCGCGGTCTATGACGCGGTGCCTGGCAACGCGCCCGACCTGTTCGTGGCGCTGGGCCCCGAGCAGGCCCGTGGGCGCGACGATGCCAGTGGCCAAGGCTCGGTCCATGATCTGCGGATCAGCGTTGTCACAAGCCGGGACGGTTTTCTGGCGGCCAAGGGCGTCGCGGCCAGGGTGTCCGATTTGTTGGTCGGAGGCGGTGTTGCGCTGACACGGGGCCGTCTTGTGTCGATGCGGTTTCTGCGGGCGCGGGCCCGCCGGGATGAAGGCGAGGGGACGCGGCGGATCGACTTATGGTTTCGCGCCCGTCTGGACGATCAAGCCGCTTGAGCGCGGCACTTCTAAGGAGAAATGAGATGGCTGTTCAAAGCGGCAAGGACCTGTTGCTGAAGGTCGATCTGGACGGAACCGGCGTGTTTGTGACGCTGGCAGGTCTACGGGCCACGCGGCTGACCTTCAATGCGGGGTCGATTGATGTGACATCGACGGAAAGCGCTGGAGGCTGGCGCGAATTGCTGGGCGGCGGTGGCGTGAAGTCGGCGCAGATTGCGGGGTCCGGCATCTTCCGCGATGCGGATACGGATGCCCGGGCGCGGCAACTTTTCTTCGATGGGGAAGTGCCGGGCTTTCAAGTCATCTTGCCAGATTTCGGCATCGTGGAGGGCCCGTTCCAGATCACGTCGCTGGAATATGGCGGAAGCCATGATGGCGAGGCGACGTATGAGATCGCCCTCGCATCTGCGGGCGAATTGATCTTCACGCCGCTGTGATGGGCGACGGCAACCCGTTTGCGGGCGAAGTGGCGCTGGTTCTGAACGGGAAGCGCCAGGTCCTGAAGCTGACCTTGGGCGCTTTGGCGGAGCTGGAAGCGTCGATGGAGGCGGACAGTTTGGTCACCTTGGTGGAGCGGTTCGAGACGGGCCGCTTCGCGACGCGCGACGTGGCGCGGTTGCTGCTGGCCGGGTTGCGCGGAGGCGGGTGGCGCGGAGACGCGGCCACCCTACTTGACGCGGAAATCGAAGGCGGGCCGGTGGCGGCGACGCGCGTGGCGGCGCTGCTTCTGGGCCGTGCCTTCGCGCTGCCGACATGAGCGGGCGGTTCGATTGGCCCGCGCTGATGGCGGCGGGGATGCGCGGGCTTGGGCTGCGGCCGACTGAGTTTTGGGCGCTGACCCCGGCGGAATTGGCGTTTCTGCTGGGCCATGGGGACGGGAAGCTGCCGATGGATCGCGCTGGGCTCGACGCTTTGGCGGCACGGTTCCCGGATAAGGTGGAGACAGGTGATGGATGAATTGGATGGCGCCGGGGTCGACCGGTTCGAAGACAAGCTGGACGCGCTTGAGGCCCGTCTGGGTGATGCACAAACCACGGTGTCGCGCTTCACCGACGAGCTTGGGACGTTGCAGGGGCAGATGCTGTTCACGCAGCGCGAAGTCTCGGGGCTGTCGCGATCTTTCGGAGGCACGCTGAAGCGCGCGTTTGATGGCGTGGTGTTCGATGGGATGAAGCTGTCGGATGCCTTGTCGCGCGTAGCACAATCCATGGTGAACGCAGCATACAACACGGCTGTCCGGCCCGTGACGCAAGCCCTGGGCGGAGCCGTTGCGTCGGGCGTGAACGCTGTCTTGCCGTTCGCCGATGGTGGCACGTTTAGTCAGGGTCGCGTCATGCCCTTTGCAAAGGGTGGCGTCGTGGCTGGCCCCACGACCTTCCCGATGCGGGGCGCCACGGGGCTGATGGGAGAAGCGGGGCCTGAGGCCATCATGCCGCTGACCCGCGGCCCCGATGGGCGTTTGGGGGTGCAGACCCATGGCGGTCGGGGTGCCGTGTCTGTGACGATGAATATCTCGTCGCCCGATGCCGAAAGCTTCCGTCGTTCCCGTAGTCAGATCGCAGCCGAAATGTCCCGAGCCTTGGCCCGGGGCGGTCGCAACCGGTGAGGTAGAGCCATGTCATTCCACGAAATCAGGTTCCCGGCGCGGCTGTCGCTGGGGTCAATCGGTGGGCCGGAACGGCTGACCGAGATCGTCACCCTGGCCAACGGTCACGAGGAGCGGAACACGCCCTGGTCCCATTCGCGACGGCGCTACGATGCCGGTGTGGGGATGCGGTCGCTCGACGACGTTGGCGAGTTGATCGATTTCTTCGAGGCCCGGCGCGGGCGGCTCTATGGATTTCGTTGGAAGGACTGGGCGGACTACAAGTCATGCCGTCCCTCCGAAGAGGTTGCGTTCGACGACCAGGCGATTGGGAGCGGAGATGGTGTAACAACCGTTTTTCAGCTTTCGAAGACCTATCGATCTGGGGCGCAGGATTATGTCCGGCCCATCACGAAGCCCGTGCCTGGGTCAGTCAGAATTGGTGTATCGGACGACGAGCTGCAGGATACGATCGGGTATCTTGTGGATACGGCGACGGGTTTGGTCACGTTCCAATCGCCGCCTGATCTTGGCACCGAGATAACGGCTGGTTTTGAGTTCGATGTGCCGGTTCGTTTCGATAGCGATTCCATTCTTACGTCGGTTGCCAATTTCAAGGCGGGCGAAGTCCCCGATGTGCCGGTGGTTGAGGTGCGGACATGACCGCGCTTTCAGATCATCTGGCCTCGGGGGCGTCGTCGGTTTGTCGTGCCTGGGTTGTCACGCGAACCGACGGCGTCGTGCTAGGGTTTACGGATCATGACCGAGACCTGATTGTCGATGGTGTTCAATGCACGGCGTCAACGGGGCTGAGCGCAGGCGCGCTTCAGGCGACGTCTGGGCTGGCGGTGGACAATTCCGAAGCGCAGGGTGCGTTGAGCCACGATGCGATCACCGAGGCGGATATTCGCGCGGGCCGTTGGGATGCCGCCGAAGTTGTCTCATATCTTGTGAATTGGGCGGATCCGGCTGCTTTCGAGATCGTGTTTCGGGGTACTTTGGGCGAAATAAGCTGGGGCGAGGGGGCTTTCTCGGCCGAGCTGCGGGGATTGTCTGAAGCGCTGAACGTGACGCGCGGTCGGGTCTTTCAGGGCCGTTGCGATGCCGTTTTGGGCGATACGCGCTGCAAGGTTGAAATGGGTCCGCTTTTTGCTGTTGAAGCCGAGGTCCGATCCGTTTCTGAAGGGCGGCTTTTTGTCTTCGATGCGCTGCGTGAATATGCGCCCAAGTGGTTTGAACGGGGGCGTCTGATTGTCATCAGCGGCGAAGCTGCTGGCCTGGAAGAGCGGATAAAGACCGATCGAGGCAATGACACGCAACGCACGGTGGAATTGTGGTCCATGTTGCGTGCCCCGATTGTTCCTGGTGACCGTATCCGTCTAGAAGCAGGATGCGACAAACGGGCTGAAACCTGTCGCTTGAAGTTCAACAACATTCTGAATTTCAGGGGGTTTCCGTCGATTCCGGGTGAAGACTGGCTGATGGCCTACCCAACCCGAGACGGCCGCAATGATGGTGGGTCGCTATGAATGAGATCGTTGTCGAGGCCCGTCGCTGGCTTGGGACACCATATGTCCATCAGGCAGCGTCATGCGGTGCGGGGTCGGATTGCCTTGGTTTGATTAGGGGCATCTGGAGAATGCTCTTCGGTGAGGAACCAACGGGTATCCCCGCCTATACAGCGGACTGGTCCGAACCGCAGAGAGACGAGACATTGATGCGGACGGCTGCGGAGCATCTTGTTCCGCTTGCGATGTCGCAACCGTTTCGCCCGGGTGAGGTACTTCTTTTCCGCATGAAGCGTGGCGCTATCGCAAAGCATCTGGGCGTGGTTGCTGAGCCCGATCCTTTGCCGACTTTTATCCATGCTTACAGCGGCCACGCTGTTGTCGAGAGCTCCCTTTCTAATCCATGGCGTAACCGGATCGCGGCACGCTTTGAGTTCCCTAAGACGATTCAAAGGAACATCTGATATGGCCACATTGGTTCTAGGCGCCGTTGGCGCGGCTGTCGGCGGCAGTCTGGGCGGATCGTTCCTGGGGCTGAGCGCCGCCGTGATCGGGCGTGCCGCTGGTGCGACCCTTGGCCGGGTCATCGATCAATCTGTCCTTGGCTCCGGCTCGGATGCGATCGAGCATGGCCGGGTGGACCGTATCCGAGTTGTTGGTGCGTCAGAGGGCGCCGCGATCCCCCGTGTGGTCGGTCGCGTGCGTGTACCGGGTCAAGTGATTTGGGCCACTCGTTTCAAGGAAACCCGCGAGACATCTGGGGGCGGTGGAGGCAAAGGGGCGCCAAAGCCCCCAAAGACGACAACATACAGTTATTCTGTGTCTTGCGCGATGGCGCTTTGCGAAGGGCAGATTGCGCGCGTTGGACGAATTTGGGCCGACGGTGTCGAGATTGCGCGCAATTCGCTTCAGATGCGTGTTTATGATGGCGCAGACGACCAGCAGCCTGATGCCCTCATGGAAGCGCTGGACGGCGCTGGCAATGTCCCTGCCTATCGTGGAACTGCCTATGTTGTCATCGAGGATATGGATCTGACACCTTTTGGAAATCGGATTCCAAATTTGTCTTTTGAAGTTGTCCGTTTTGCGAATGCGCCCGGTGAGATTGCCTCGCCTGCTGAGTTGATTGAAGGCGTCTGTATCGTTCCGGGAACGGGGGAATACTCTCTGTCAACTACGGCTGTGCACTATAATCAAGGTGGCGGCACGCGCGATTCGGCCAACGTTAACACGGAGCAGGCCGTTGCGGATTTCAAGGTATCAATGGATGACCTTGTGGAAGAACTGCCAAACATAAAGACAGGATTGCTGGTCGTCTCTTGGTTTGGGGACGATCTACGTTGTGGTTCCTGCACAATTCGACCAATGGTCGAACAGAAAAAGGCAGAAGGCGATCCACAGCCCTGGCGTGTCTCCGGACTAACGCGGAGCACCGCGCTGGCTGTTCCCGAGCGAGACGGGCGTCCGATATATGGTGGCACACCAAGTGACACGTCAGTGGTCGAAGCCATTCGCGACCTTCGGGAACGCGGGCTCGATGTCACTTTCTATCCGTTTATTCTGATGACTCCGAATACGGGGAACGGACTGCCTGATCCCTACGGCGGCGATGAGCAGGCTGCCTTGCCCTGGCGAGGGCGGATTACGACATCTGTCGCGCCGATGCGCGATGGCAGTGTCGATCGGACTAGCGCAGCAGAGGATGAGGTTGCTGCATTCTTCGGCACGACGTCGGGGGCGGATTTCTGGCAAGGTGGCTCTGGGCCTGAGCCTACCATTAGCGGTCCTGCGAATGATTGGTCCTACCGGAGGTTTATTCTTCACTACGCGAAGCTGTGTGCTGCTGCTGGCGGGGTCGAGGCCTTTTGCATTGGTTCCGAAATGCGTGGAATAACGCAGATTCGAGGCAATGAAGACCGCTTTCCGTCGGTGGATCAAATGGTATCACTTGCAGCGGAAGTGCGGGCAATCTTGCCAAGTGCGAAAATAAGCTACGCAGCAGACTGGTCGGAGTATTTTGGATATACGCCCGAAGATACTGGAAACTTGCACTACCATCTAGACCCGCTCTGGGCATCTGAAGATATCGACTTCATTGCTATTGACAATTATATGCCACTTGCGGATTGGCGTGATGGAGAAGAACACGCAGATTTCGAGGCGGAGTCTGAGCATCGAATTGAGTATCTGCAAAGCAATATCGAAGGCGGTGAGGGTTTTGATTGGTTCTATTCGACAAGTGAGGCGCGCGAGGCGCAGCGTCGAACAGACATTACTGACGGTGAAGGGAGCCCTTGGGTTTGGCGCTTCAAAGACATTCGTTCATGGTGGTCTAACCTCCACTACAACAGAATCGATGGAGTTGTCGCAAACATTCCGACTGGCTGGGAGCCTGGCCTAAAGCCAATCCGTTTTACAGAATACGGATGTGCGGCAATTGACAAAGGAGCCAATCAACCCAATAAGTTTCTAGACCCAAAGTCTTCTGAATCGGCGTTGCCCTATTTCTCAAATGGTCGGCGAGACGATACTGCGCAGATGCAATATCACCGCGCGCTTCTTAGCTATTGGAAGCAAGATGATCGGAATCCTGTTTCAACCGTTTATGGCGGGCAAATGCTTGACTTGGCGCATTCGGCCGCTTGGGCTTGGGACGCGCGTCCTTGGCCGGCATTCCCGGGTCTGGACCAATTCTGGACGGATGCTCCGAATTATGATCGCGGACATTGGCTGTCCGGACGCGCCGCGTCTCAACCATTGGCGAACGTGATCGCAGAGATATGCGATGCGGTCGGCATCGCACGTTATGATGTGCGCAAAGTCCACGGGGTCGTTCGCGGATATTCAGTCTCAAGTGTCCAGTCAGCACGAGCTGATTTGCAACCGTTGCTGATGGCGAATGGGGTCGATGTTACTGAACGAGACGGTACCCTCGTCTTCTTCATGAGGGCGGAAGCAACCTTGCATGAAGTACCCGCGGACCGACTCGTTCGAACCGAGCAACCCCTGGTGCAGACGGAGAGGGGTGCATCTGCAGAAGTGCCAGCGCGCGTTGTCGTGCATCACATCGATGCGAACGGCGATTTCGAGGCCAGAGTCGGCGTGGCGACGCAACCTGGTACGAAGTCGCTCCCGGTGGCGGAGTCGGAGTTGCCTTTGGCTTTGACGCGAGGAGAGGCGCACGGGCTGGCGGAACGTTTCCTGGCCGAGGCAAGGGTATCGCGGGATGGCGTCGAGATGACGTTGCCTCCGTCCATGCGTCAAATCGGGAGCGGTGACTATCTGCGCCTGAAGGGTCAGGACGAAACCTGGCGGATCGACCGGCTTGAGGACATGGGTGCGCGGGGCGTTTCAGCCACACGGACTGAGCGAGCGGTTTTTGAGGCGAGTGACGCGGTTGAGGATGGGTCTGGTCGGGTGAGACCTCTGGCCCCTCTTCCGGTCGATGCGCTGATCATGGACCTACCACAGCTGCGCTCGGATGACGTGCCTCATGCACCATATATTGCTGTTTCAGCACGTCCGTGGCCTGGCTCGGTCACGGTGTATTCTTCGCCCGAGGATGCAGGCTACCGTGTCAACTCGGAGTTTCGGGAACCCGCGATGGTCGGCACGACCGAGACGGAACTTCTGGCGTCTCAGCCTGGCATTTGGGACTATGGTCCTGAGTTGCTCGTCCGTCTACCTGCTGGGGCGCTTTCTTCCGTCTCTTCGACTGCATTGTTTGCGGGGGGCAATGCCGCGGCGATTGGGACAGAGGGCGCGGACTGGGAAGTGTTTCAGTTTCGGGATGCTCGCTTAGTCGGTTCTGGCCTTTGGGCCTTGTCTAAGCGGCTGCGAGGTCAGAAGGGGACGGTGCCAGCAATAGCTGATGTCCGGCCTGTCGGCAGTCGTGTCGTGATCCTTAACGAGGGCATTGGTCAGCTTGATCTGCCATTGGAAGCGGTTGGGCTTGAGCGTCATTTGCGCATCGGGCCGTCTCGGTTGTCCAACGATCATGAGTCGTTCCGATACTCCAAAATCGTCCCCGTTGGCGCGGGATTGCGTCCCTTTCCGCCAGTTCACGTCCTGGTGAGGCGTGAAGGACAAAATGTTGAAGTGAGCTGGATCCGGCAATCCCGGATTGCAACTGCCGACTGGGGGGCTGTCGATGTTCCGCTTGGCGAAGCGCGGGAGCAGTATCTTGTAACGGTGACAGATGCAGAGGGGACAATCCGGCTTGAACGAATTGTGAGTGAGCCGAAGACAGCCTTCAACCGCACAATTATTGGTGACCAACAGGACGCTCCGTTCAAGGTATCGGTTGCGCAGGTTTCCGAACTTGTTGGTCCGGGTGTCGCTTCAAGCATCACGGTTTCGTGACTGTTGGTTTGCCGGAGAGATTGAAAATGACTAGATCAGGGGAGTGCTGGAAAGGATAGCATCATGACCCGTCCAGAAGCCTCGGTCCGTTCGGTGGATTTCGTTTGGGAACGCGTAAGGGATGAAGCCGAACAGGCTTTGCGGGATGAACCGCTGCTTGGAGGTCTAGTTCACGCGACAATCCTGCATCACGAAACGCTGGAGCAAGCGCTTGCCTACCGTTTTGCCCAGAAACTCGCGTCGAGCGAGATGAGCGAGCAGGTTTTGCGCGAGATTGCTGATGCTGCCATCTCTGCGGACCCGCAGATCGGTCAGGCTGCACGATCAGACGTAGTGGCCGTATTCGAGCGTGACCCTGCGTGCCACCGTTTTCTTCAGCCAATGATCTTCTTCAAGGGATTTCAGGCGGTTCAAGCATACCGGATTGGCCGTTGGCTCTGGACGAATGGGCGCAAGGACTTGGCGTATTTCATCCAGATGCGCGTGAGCGAAGTGCTTGGGGCGGATATCCATCCCGGCGCGCAGGTGGGTAAGGGCATCATGATTGACCACGCCCATTCCGTCGTGATCGGCGAGACGGCTGTCGTGGGAGACAACGTGTCCATGCTCCATTCCGTGACTCTTGGCGGCACGGGGAAGGATGACGATGACCGACATCCCAAGATCGGCGACGGCGTTCTGATCGGGGCAGGGGCGAAGGTGCTCGGCAATATCAGCGTTGGCTATTGCTCGCGCATTGCGGCGGGTTCCGTCGTTCTGGAAGATGTGCCGCCGATGAAGACAGTGGCCGGTGTGCCGGCGCGCATTGTGGGCGAAGCCGGATGCTCACAGCCATCGATCATGATGGATCAATTGCTGCGGGCATCCGAACCGGAGTGAACGCCAAGCCTGGCGCTCGCTTAGGCGAGCATGGCGATGGGGTTTTCGATATTGTCCGCCAGCGATCTGAGGAAATTCGACCCGAGGGCGCCATCGATCACGCGGTGATCAACGCTTAGGGTCACTGACATGACTGTTGCCGTTGCCAGTTCGCCGTCAGCGCCCACTATGGGTTTCTTGACCCCGGCGCCCACAGCCAGGATCGAGCCGTGAGGCGGGTTGATGACCGCGTCGAAATTATCAATTCCAAACATCCCAAGATTTGAGATCGCGAAGCTGCCGCCCTGGTATTCATGAGGCGCCAGTTTGCGGTCGCGCGCGCGTGTGGCCAAGTCTTTCATTTCGGTCGACAGGGCCGAGAGCGACTTAAGATGGGCGTCTTTCAGGACAGGTGTGAACAGTCCGCCTTCGATGGCAACCGCGACAGCGACGTCTGAGGCCGCCATGCGCAAGATCCGATCCCCGGCCCAAACGGCATTTGCGTCGGGTACTTCTTGCAAGGCGAGCGCAGATGCCTTGATGATGAAATCGTTGACGCTGAGCTTCACGCCCCGTTCGGCCAACTGCTTGTTGAGTTGACTGCGGAACTTCAGAAGCGCATCGAGATGGATGTCGCGGCGCAGGTAGAAGTGCGGGATCGTCTGTTTGGCCTCGGTGAGGCGTGCAGCGATGGTTTTCCGCATCCCGTCGAGCTTGATTTCCTCATATTGACGGTCGGCATACATCGCCGCCACTTGGTCGCTGCCCATGCCCGACGGCATGCTGGCTTTTTGCGCTTCCGCCGCCTTTGAAGCAGCCGCCGAGGTGGTTGGTGCAGATACGGCTGAGGCGTCAAACCCTTCCACATCCGCTTTGACGATCCGGCCTCGGGGGCCGGAGCCCTTGATTTGCGCCAGATCTATGCCCTTGTCTTTGGCGATCCGCCGCGCGACTGGCGTGGCAAAGAGGCGCTTGCCGTCCGCGCCGGATGGGGGCTGGGCGGTCCCACCGGCTGATTTCTCGTCGGCTGCTGCCGCCTCGCGTCCGTAGCCTTTTGCGGGTTCGGTGTCAGGGGTCGGCTGGGCTGGTGCGACATGTGATGACCCATCGGAGGAAGCGTCAACGACGGCGGACGCGTCTTCTCCATCTTCCAGAAGCACCGCGATAGGGGAATTGACCTTCACCCCTTCGGTTCCTTCGGCCACCAGGATCTTGCCGACAACCCCTTCGTCCACGGCCTCGAATTCCATCGTGGCCTTGTCGGTTTCAATCTCAGCCAGAAGGTCACCGGACGACACGCTGTCGCCCTCCTTCACCAGCCATTTCGCGAGCGTGCCTTCCTCCATCGTGGGGGACAAAGCGGGCATCAGGATTTCGGTCGCCATGGTGCGAGCCTCTCAGCGGTAGGTGACGGACTTGACGGCCTCAATGACTTCGGCGGTCGAAGTCAGGGCCAGCTTTTCCAGGTTGGCGGCGTAGGGCATGGGCACGTCCTTGCCCGTGCAGGTCACCACCGGCGCGTCCAGATAATCGAAGGCGCGCTGCATGATGGTCGACGCCATATGGTCGCTGAAGCTGGCCACCGGGAAGCCTTCTTCGACGATGACGCAGCGGTTGGTCTTCATGACTGAAGCCAGCACCGTGTCGTAATCGACAGGTCGCAGCGTTCGCAGGTCGATGATTTCGGCGTCGATGCCCTCTTCGGCCAGCTTTTCGGCGGCCTCCATCGCGTAAGTCATGCCAATCCCCCAACTCACCAAAGTGACGTCGCCGCCTTCGCGCCAGATGCGGGCCTTGCCGAAGGGAACGGTGAAATCGTCGAGCTTCGGCACGTCGAAGGATTTGCCGTACAGGATCTCATTTTCCAGGAAGATCACCGGGTTCGGGTCACGGATGGCCGTCTTCATCAGACCTTTGGCGTCGGACGCCGAATAGGGCATCACCACCTTCAACCCAGGGATCGAGGCATACCACGCCGCGTAATCCTGGCTGTGCTGGGCGCCCACCCGGGCGGCGGCCCCGTTGGGGCCGCGGAATACCATGGGCGCGCCCATCTGGCCGCCAGACATGTAGAGCGTCTTGGCAGCGGAGTTGATAATCTGGTCAATGGCTTGCATGGCGAAGTTAAACGTCATGAACTCGACGATGGGCTTTAGCCCGCCAAAGGCCGCGCCGACGCCGATACCGGTGAAGCCGTGCTCGGTGATCGGGGTGTCGATGACGCGCTTGGCGCCGAATTCGTCCAGCAATCCCTGACTTATCTTATAGGCGCCCTGGTATTCGGCCACCTCTTCCCCCATCAGAAAGACCGTCTCGTCGCGGCGCATTTCCTCGGCCATAGCGTCGCGCAGGGCCTCGCGGACTGTGGTTTGGACCATCTCGGTCCCTTCGGGCCAGTCGGGCGAGGCGTTGGATTGCGGCGCTGGGGTATCATCGGCGACCTGGGCGGGGGCTGCTGCGGCGGGCGCCTCTGCCGGGGCCGCCTCCTGGGCCTGGGCCGGGGCCGCGCTGGCCACGTCATCGGCGCTTTCGCCGTCTTCCAGCAGCACCGCGATAGGGGAATTCACCTTCACCCCTTCTGTGCCCTCGGCCACCATGATCTTGCCGATCGTGCCTTCATCGACGGCTTCGAACTCCATCGTCGCCTTGTCGGTCTCGATTTCGGCCAGGATATCGCCGGACGACACCGTGTCGCCTTCCTTCACAAGCCATTTGGCGAGCGTCCCCTCTTCCATCGTGGGGGACAGAGCGGGCATCAGGATTTCGGTCGCCATCACACGGCCTCCTGCGGGATTTCGTCTGCATAGATATCGGTCCAAAGCTCCTCCAAGGCGGGCTCAGGGCTTTCCTTGGCGAATTCGGCGCTTTCGTTAACGATGTTCTTGATGTCCTTGTCGATGGCCTTCAGGTCGTCCTCGCTGGCGTGCTTTCCGGTCAGCAGCATCTGGCGGACATGTTCGATGGCGTCGCGTTCTTCGCGCATCTTCTGGACTTCGTCGCGGGTGCGGTACTTGGCTGGGTCCGACATGGAATGGCCGCGATAGCGATAGGTCTTCACCTCCAGGATGTAAGGGCCCTTGCCCGCGCGGCACTGGGCCACGGCCTTCTCGCCCGCGGCCTTCACAGCCAGCACATCCATGCCGTCCACTTCCTCCCCCTTGATGCCGTAGGCGGCGCCCCGTTCCCAGTAAGATGGCGAATGGGTGGACCGCTGGGTCGAGGTGCCCATGGCGTATTGGTTATTCTCGATCACGAAGACGACGGGCAGGTTCCACAACTCGGCCATGTTGTAGGTCTCATAGACCTGGCCCTGGTTGGCCGCGCCATCCCCGAAATAGGTGAACGTGACGTTGTCGTTGCCCTTGTACTTGTCGGCAAAGGCCAGTCCCGCGCCCAAAGGCACTTGGGCCGCAACGATGCCATGGCCGCCGTAGAAATCCTTCTCTTTCGAGAACATGTGCATCGAGCCGCCCTTGCCCTTGGAATAACCCCCCTCGCGGCCCGTCAACTCGGCCATCACACCCTTGGGGTCCATGCCGCAGGCCAGCATATGGCCGTGGTCGCGGTAGCTGGTGATGCGTTTGTCGCCATCCTTGGCGGCGGCTTCCAGGCCGACGACAACGGCTTCCTGCCCGATATAGAGGTGGCAAAACCCCCCGATCAGACCCATCCCGTAAAGCTGACCCGCCTTTTCCTCGAACCGTCGGATCAGCAGCATGTCCCGGTAATATTGCAGCAAGTCTTCTTTGGAGACATTGGGCTTCGCTTTCGCGGCGGTCTTACGGGTGGCCATGGTCGGGCGGTCCTCCGGTCAGGGAATCGTTCAACGTTAAACAATTCCCTAGCCCAAAGGTTCCGCAGGGGGAACACCCAGACGCGAATGAGCAGCGCGGCGCTCGCGTAGGCGGTTTGCAGGGGCCAATGCGCGCCCCGTGCGAGGAGGGCCGCGGCCCCATACGGGCCGCAAAGGCCCGACGAGCGGGCCGCGCTCAGTCAGGACAGGGTCAGTCAGGACAGCGTTATTCGACGATGATTTCGTCCAACCGGGCCACGCCCAACACGGCGCGGGCCCGTTCATCCAGCAGGTCCAGATCAAGAAAGTCGTCCGACAATCGCCGCGTGCGGTCGCGCATCTTGGCTGCTTCCGCTTCCAACAGCGCCAGCTCCGCCGTCAGCATGTCCTTTTCGGCCTCAAGCTCCACCCGGCGCAGCACGCCGTATTCGCCCTGGACGGCCGAGAATACGAAATATCCCGCAAACAGAACCAAAACCACAGGAAGCACCAGGCCATAGCCCGCGCGATTGCGTTGTCCGATCATTGCCCGTTCCTGCTCCGACCCTCTGACGGGGCCCTTTGGCGCGGTTATGGCATGGCTTGGGGCGCGTGTGAATCCCCCGTGAGCGGTTCGGGGCCGCCCTGCGACATCTGCCGTTGCCGCTTTGCCCCGTGGACCGCATTCAAACCCGCAGGGCGCCGGTCCATCGCCGGGTCGCCCGCTGGCCCGGCGATCTGGTTGGCGTCGGCGCATCGCTGGGACGGTGGGCGGATGTGGCAGCCATAAGCCACATCAGCAGACCCGTCAGATCGCCGAACCCCGGCCCGCCGATGGACCGGCTCGCGCCCGACGGTCGGGACGATCGCAAGGCCCCCAACCCAAACTCACCCCGCCACGGACGCATCCCGAATACTGTCCACCGTCGCGCCCAGCCGCGCGTCGAAAGCCGCGTCGTCCATTTCGTCCGACAGACCCTCCGTCAGCGCCCGGCTGAAACTGGCGATGACGCCGCGGTTGCGCGCCAGCATCGCGTTGGCGTCTTCGCGGGAATAGCCGCCCGACAAAGCCACCACGCGCATCACCTTGGGGTGGTCCACCAGCGGCGCATAGAAATCGTCCTCACTGGGCAAGCTCAGCTTCAACATGATCTCCTGCCCGTCGGGCAGCGTGTCCAGATGGGCCAGGATGCGGTCGCGCAAGATCGCCTCCGCCTCGGCCTTGTCGACGATGGAAATCGTCACCTCGGGTTCCAGAATGGGCACCATGTCATGGGCCAGGACCTGGCGGCCCACCTCGAATTGCTGGGCCACGATGGCCTCGATCCCGTCCGCGTTCGCGGCATTGATGACCGAGCGTTCCTTGGTCCCGAACACGCCCAACCCATGGGCGCGGTCCAGCGTTGCGTCGAGCCCGGGAATGGGCTTCATCAGTTGGACGCCATCGGCCTCATCGGCCAAACCCTTATCGATCTTCAGAAACGGCACGACCTGCTTTTCGGCCCATAGAAACTCTGCCGCCGGGCGCCCGGCAAAGGTGCGGTCCATGGTCTGCTCGAACAGAATGGCACCCACCACCTTGTCGCCGTCAAACGCATCAGACCGCACGATCCGCTCCCGCATCCCGTGGATCAGATCGAACATCTCGGCCTCCGACCCATAGCGATCTTCCTCAATCCCATAAAGCCGCAGCGCCTTGGGCGTGGACCCGCCCGATTGGTCCAGCGCGGCGATGAAACCCTGGCCCGCGCGGATACGGGCGGCTTTGTCGAGATCGGGCATGGGGCGGACTCCTGGATGACGTATCTGTGATGGGCGGCTCCTACCGCGGGGGCAGGGGCGCGGCAACGTTGGTGGCGCTAACGGCTGGGATGGGCCATCAAACGCGCCGCAATACCGGTGATGACACCACGCGGCAGAAACTTCGGCATCAGCGCCGTCAGCTTGTTCATGCCCCCCGGCACCTCGATGCGCCGGCCCGTCACGGCGGCATTCCACCCCGCCTCCGCAACCGACTTCGCCGTGGCGATGGGTCCGGCCTTCAGAAGCGGCAGATCGTGCATGTCGGCAGCCTCGAAGAAGCCGGATGCCGTCGGCCCGGGGCAAAGCGCGGTGACCGTGACCTTGCTGTCCTTCAACTCGACGGCTACGGCCTCAGACAGCGACAGCAAAAACGCCTTGCTGGCATGGTATATGGCAAAGCCCGGCCCGGGCATGAACCCGGCCAGAGACGCCACGTTGATGATCCGTGACGGGGCGCCATGGCCCTTCATGTGCGGAACCGCCAGCTTCACCATCCGCGTGGCGGCGACGACATTGACGGCCAGCGTCGCTTCTTCGCGCGCCCAGCCTTCGGCATTGTCGAACGGCCCGTTATAGCCAAGCCCCGCATTGTTCACGAGGATATCCACCTCGCGCCCATCGGTGGCCTTTTCCCACAGCAGATCGGCGGCGCCGGGCTTGGACAGATCGGCGGGAATGACGACCACATCCACATCTTGGCCGCGCATTTCCTCGGCCAGCGCTTCCAGCTTGTCGACCGAGCGGGCCGTCACGATGACATCGCGCCCTTTCCGCGCGGCCAACCGCGCGAATTCCGCACCGATTCCGTCCGACGCGCCTGTAACCAGCGTCCAAGCCATTCCGATCTCCCTCTGTCTGGATCGGGCGGCAGGCTACTGGCCCGCCAACCACGCGTCCAGCGCCAGCGCTTCGGCGTCTGCCACGACAGCGGCCCATTGGTCTGCCCCGTCGCTGGGCACGGCGCGTTCAACCCGGCCCAGCAGCGATTGCGCCAGCGGGTCACCGCGCCCGGCGGCCACCAACGCATAGATCAACGCCGCCCGGAGCGAGCGGGGGGCGCCCACGCCGCGCAGATGCGCCTCAGCCCGGGCGCGCAACTCGTCGCTGGGCCCCGACAGATCCGCGGCATCGGGCGCATGGGCCGCATCTTGCAGGCGCAATTGCGTGGCAAAGGGCAGATCCGCTTCCAACGCATCCAGCAAGCCGCGCAGCCCCGCAGCACCCGACGGCCCCGCCGCCAGCGCCTGGGCATAGGCCGCCGCCGGGTCGCTTGCCGCCTGGGCGCGGGCCAGCGCCAACGCCACCTCGCCGTCGCCGCCTTGGGCCAAAGGCTCCAACAGCGCCACGCCAAGCGCCAGGTTGCGCGGCGCGCGCAGCCCGCTCAGGAAGGCCAGACCCGCTTCGCGCGCCTCCGCCTCCGACAGGGCATCGGGCGCGGCCAGGGCCCGGCGCACCAGATCGCCGGGCAGCACGTCCCGCTCCACCGCGCGGTCCACGCCGACGACGGGTTCCAACAGGTCGATCAGGGGCAGAGGACCGTCCTCCAAGTCTTCGATGAAAGCCCGCCCGAAGCTGCGTGGGGCGCTGGCCGGAAACCCCGTCTCGACCACAAGGCGCCGCGGGTCGGTCACGAAGGCAGCCCAGCCTTCGGCCATCTCCGCCGTGAAAGCCTGCGCCGCATCCGAGGGTGGCCCGCCCGCGGTCAGCCCCCGCAGCGCGCCATCCAAACCCTTGGTCACAAAGGCCGCCGCCCGCTCCGGGTCGGTGGCTTCGGGCGGCAGGAAGGGCTGGGCGCTCTCGAAGCCGCCCAGATTGTCCAGCGTCACCGCCGCGCTGCGCAACTCCCCTTCGGCCCAGCTGTTCGCAGTGTCGTTACGCGGTGAGATATAGTCGAAGGCCACATCCACCGACACAGCCGCCACATTGTCGAGCCGGGTGCGGATATTGCCGGTCAGCGCCGCGCTGCGCGCGTCATAGGCCAGTGTCACGACGCTTTGCGGCACCACGATCCGCCCGCCCGGCAGGAACGCACCCGCGGCCAAGGCCTGGGGCCCGAAACAGGTCACCGGGAGGTCCACGCCGCGCAACTCGATCCGGCCTTCGATTTCATCAACCAAGAAGGCCGAGATACTGTCCAGTTCCACCGCGTCGATGCGCAGCGGGCAAGCCACGCCGCCGGTCAATTCGCTGGGCACCACCACATCGATGCCCTCCATCATCAGGGTGCCGTCCAGGATCGAGACGGTCAGGTCTTCGTATTGCATCTGAACCTGCGTGCGCGCGGCGGTCACGAAGGTGTTGATCACGTGGGCAACAATCGCATTGGGATCGACCAGATCCCAATAGCTGGCCTCATCGGCAATGGCAGCTGCGGGCGCAGTGGCGAGGGTCGTGGCAAGAAGCAGGCGGTGCATGGGCGGAACACTCCGAATGACATGGTGGTCAATGACAGCGCAGAAACTGCGCCCCCGCCGCCCCAAGCGCAACCGGGTCAGGCCGACAGGGCCGCGACGCCCGGAAGTTCCTTGCCTTCCATCCATTCCAGAAAGGCGCCGCCCGCGGTGGAGATATAGGTGAAGTCGCCCGCCACCCCCGCATGGTTGAGCGCGGCCACCGTGTCGCCGCCGCCGGCCACGGATACCAGCTTGCCCGCCCGCGTCAGTGCCGCCGCATGGCGCGCCGCAGCGCTGGTGGCGGCATCGAAAGGCGTCATCTCGAAGGCGCCCAGCGGGCCGTTCCAGACCAGCGTGCCGCAACCGTCGAGCACCTGACAGATATGCGCCACCGCATCGGGCCCGGCATCCAGGATCATCTGGCCGGTGGGAACCTCCTCCGCCCTGACGGTCGTCGTCGGGGGATCCGCGCGGAACTCGGCGGCGCAGACCACATCGCGGGGCAGCAGGATGGCGCAGCCCGCCCCGTCCGCCTTCGCCATGATGTCGCGCGCCGTGTCCAGAAGGTCATGTTCGCACAGGGATTTCTGCACATCCAAGCCCTTGGCCGCCAGGAACGTGTTGGCCATGCCGCCCCCGATGATCAGGTGCTGCACCTTGTCCACCAGATTGCCCAGCAGGTCCAGCTTGGTCGACACCTTCGCCCCGCCAACCAAAGCCGCCACCGGTGGCTTGGGCGTGCCGAGCGCGCGGTCCAAAGCCGTCAATTCCGCTTCCATGGACCGGCCCGCAAAAGCGGGCAGCAACCGTGCTAGCGCGTGGGTCGTGGCATGCGCGCGGTGGGCCGCGGAAAACGCGTCGTTGCAGTAAAGATCCCCGATCGCCGCCAGGCGCTGCGCGAAGCCCGCATCGTCCTGTTCTTCGCCGGGGTTGAAGCGCACATTCTCAAACAAAAGCACATCGCCCGGCGCCATGGCGGCGACGGCGGCACCATAGCCGCCATCGGCAAAGCCCACCTCGACCCCCAGATGTTCGCTCAGGGCAGGGACAAGCTGGCGCAGCGACATCTCGGGCACGACCTTGCCCTTGGGCCGTCCGAAATGCGCCAGCAGCACCACTTTGGCACCGCCTGCGCGCAAATCGGCGATGGTGGGTGCGATGCGCTGGATGCGCGTGACATCGGTGACGCGGCCGTCTTCCACCGGCACGTTGATATCCACGCGGGTCAGCACGACCTGTCCCGAAAGCGCCATGTCGTCGATCGTCTTGAAAGCCATGGAAATCTCCTCCCGGTTGGGTCGTTTGGGGTGGCCCTGCCGGCCAGTAACATCGGGGCGGCCTATCCGCCCGGGTCGGCGAATACCACCCCAGCCCAAGGCGCGCGACCGCCTTCGCAGCCCGGTTGCCCGTGCCGGATGGGCCTTCTATCCTGGCGCGCGCCGATCATTTTCAAACCGCCAGGATTTCACCATGCGCATGTCCGCCATCATCGCCGCGGCCTTGGCCGCCACCCTTGGCCATCCGGGCGCCGTGTCCGCCGACAGCCAAGTCGCGTCCTTCTACATCGAAACGGGCCGCGAGGATTTCTTCAATTCCCGAGGTGTGCCGCTCAAGGACGTGGCCGCCGTGATCCGCCAGGACCGCGCCAATTTCCATCGCTTCGGCATTCGCCATCCCGGCGATGAAAGCGATCCGTATTTTTCGGCCAACGGGTTCCGGCAATCCATCCCGGACCTGGTCAATGCCGGAAATCTGGATGGCTATCTGCGGGGCGTGTTGGGACAGGGCTGGCAAGGCTATGGCGCGTCATGGCTTATCCAGCTTTGCGCGCAAGGGGATGAGCTGACCCGGATGCTGATCGACCCGGCCGATGGGGATGGCTATTCAAGCTGCTGAGTCTTTGCCCGAAGGCGTGCAAACAGGGGGGGCGCCCCGCTTGTTAACATCTTGTTAATCATCTGAAAATGTTTCGCGTGCGAAACATCGGGGGCGCGGCACGCGCGCCCACCCCGGGTGGTCGTGACGGGCCGCGCCTGGGCCATCACTTTGCCGATAAAGCGGATCTGGTCTGCGTTAGATGAGCTTGCCCATGGCCACGGCCGTGTCGCTCATCCGGTTGGAGAAGCCCCATTCGTTGTCATACCACGTCAGGATGCGCACCAGCTTCCCGGCCTCCATCACCTTGGTCTGGTCCATGTGGAAGACCGACGAATGGGGGTCGTGGTTGAAGTCGACAGAGACGAGCTTCTTGTCCGTATAGCCCAAAATACCCTTCAGCGGCCCATCGGCGGCGGCCCGGATGGCGCCGTTGATTTCATCCACACTGGTGTCGCGCGCCGCCGTGAAGGTCAGGTCCACGACCGAGACATTGGGCGTCGGCACCCGGATAGCCACGCCGTCCAGCTTGCCGTTCAATTCCGGCATCACCAGCCCCACGGCCTTGGCCGCGCCCGTAGTGGTGGGAATCATAGACAGGGCGGCGGCGCGGGCGCGGTACAAATCCTTATGCATCGTATCCAGCGTCGGCTGGTCGCCGGTATAGGAATGGATCGTGGTCATGAATCCCCGCTCGATCCCGATGGCATTGTGCAGCGCATAGGCCACGGGCGTCAGGCAGTTGGTGGTGCAGGACGCGTTCGACACGATCAGGTCATCGGCGGTCAGCGTGTCGTGGTTGACGCCGTAGACGATGGTCTTGTCGGCATCGGTGCCAGGGGCGGAGATGAGGACGCGGCTGGAGCCGTTCTCCAGATGGGCCTGGCACTTGTCCTTGGAGGTGAAGATGCCGGTGCATTCCATCACGACGTCGACGTCGGACCAGGGCAGGTCGGCGGGGTTGCGCAGGGCGGTGACGCGCATCCGGCCGCGGCCGACATCGATCCAGTCGTCGCCGGTCTTCACCTCGGCAGGGAAGCGGCCGTGGACGCTGTCATATTGCAGCAGATGGGCATTGGTCTCGACCGGGCCCAGATCGTTGATGGCCACGACCTCGATATCGGTGCGGCCCGACTCGATGATGCTGCGCAGCACGTTGCGACCGATCCGGCCGAAGCCATTGATTGCTACCTTGACCATGGTGTCCTCCGGGGGATGTCGTCTGGTTTTTGCGGTGCGGCAACGGGGCCGCCGCCGACGCCTGCCCGCTATCACGGGGGCGTGTGCGTCCGCAACCTGGGGTGATTCAGGGGCTGGGCGCGCCGAAGAAGATGAGGGTGCAGTCTTCATCAAACACGTGGAATTCGCGTTGCCCGTAGGGTTGGTCGAAGGGCGCGCGGACCCGGCCTTGGGGCAGGTCGGCCAGCGCCGGGGCCATCTGCGCCCAAAGCGCCTCGATATCGGTCGTGTCGATATAGAAGGAGGTTTCGCGCTTGGGGTCGGTCAGATCCACATCGGCATCCACCTCGATCAGTCGGAGGGCGGCAGCATCGCGTTTAAGGAAGGCATAATTGTCGGCCTTGAAGCCCAGGATGAAGCCCAGCCGGTCCCGGTAGAAGGCGATGGCGCGGTCGAGATCGGCACAGGGGACGAAAGGGGTGATCTGGGTGAGCATGGTTTGGGGCCCACGATACGCTTTGGAGAGAGGACGATCTAGGCTGCGTAGTTTATGCGAGCATGGCGAAAGGTTTGCAGCATAAAACAAGAGGCATGGCGGTCCCGCCTATCCCCGGCTCGGACCCAAGCCCAAGGGGCGCCGGTCCATTGCCGGGTCGCTCCCCGGCCCGACGATTTGGGGGACGTTGGCGCATCGCTGGCGCGCCGGTTCCTCCTCATCGCGGCCTGTCGATGGACCGGCTTGCGCGCCCCTCACCGCCAGAAGGCCATATACTCCGTTAACTGGATCATCCGCCGTCCCAGAAACGTCAGCGCACCGGCATCGTTCAACACCGCGTCGGCGGCCAGAAGGGCGACGATCAGCAAAGCAAGCGCGGCGGCAGTGGCGTTGTTCATGGCCCCCTCATCGGCCCCCCGCGCGCGCCGTGCAAGGCACAGCTTTGACCGGGCCCCGGATGCGGCTAAGTCTGTTGCCATGATGCGCTGGCACGCCACCGAAAGGGTCCACCCCACGCCCGAGACTTGCGCGGTCTCCGGGCGGATCGTCTGGGACGGGCCGCAATCGCTTTGGACCATCGCCCATGGGGTCGGCGGGCTGGCGGCCTTGGTCCTGTTCCCGTCCTGGGGTGGGTTTGCGGCTTTTGTGATCCTATCGGGCCTCACGATCTGCGCTGGCCATTCGGTCGGGATGCACCGGCTGTTGATCCACCGATCCTTCCAAGTGCCCAAGCCTTTGGAATACTTCATGGTTTGGCTCGGCGTGCTGGTGGGTATGGCGGGACCCATGGGTATGATCCGCGCCCATGACATGCGCGATTGGCACCAGCGCCAAGACACTTGCCCACCCCACCCGTCCCATGGGGCAGGGCCGCTCAAGGACATGTGGTGGCAGATGCATTGCCGCTTCCGCCTCGATCACCCCCCGGTTTTCGAGATCGAGCCAGAGGTGGCGGACGACCCCGTCTATCGCTGGATGGAGCGGACATGGAGGTGGCAGCAACTGCCTGTCGCACTTGCCCTTTTCGCCATCGGCGGTGTGGGATGGGTGCTGTGGGGCATATGCCTGCGGGTCTTCGTGTCGCTGACCGGGCATTGGGCCGTGGGCCATTACGCCCATCGCGGCCCGGCGCGCACCGGCTGGCGCATCGCGGGGCTGCCTGTGCAGGGGCGGAACTTACCGGGGCTGGGGGTGTTGACCTTCGGTGAAAACTGGCACGGCAATCACCACGCCTTTCCCCATTCCGCGCGGCTTGGCGTCGAAAAAGGCCAGGCGGACCCCGGCTGGTGGTTGATCTGCGTGCTGGAATGGCTGGGCCTGGCGCGCGACGTGACGGGGCCCGGCGATCAGCCTGCGCGCCCCGGGTTGGAGCGGATCGGTTGACCCCACGCGCGGACGGAGGGAAAGCTTCGCGGGCCCGGGACAGAGGGAATGGGATGATATGAGCGGACTTCTGGCGCTATTCGACGACGTGGCGGCCATCGCCAAGGTGGCCTCGGCCAGCGTGGACGACGTGATCGGCCAAGCCTCCAAGGCGGGGGCGAAGGCGGCGGGCGCGGTGATCGACGACGCGGCGGTGACGCCGAAATATGTGCAAGGCTTCGCTGCGGCGCGCGAATTGCCCATCGTCTGGAAAATCGCCCGCGCCTCGGCGTTCAACAAGCTGGTGATCCTGCTGCCTGCGGCCTTGCTGCTATCGCAATTCGCACCCTGGCTGATCCCCTATCTGCTTATCCTGGGCGGGGGGTATCTGTGCTACGAGGGGGCGCATAAGGTCTGGCACGCCGTGGCGCATCGCCAGAGCGAGGCAAAGATACAAGACCCCGAACACACACCCCTGGACGCCGCCCATCTGGAAGAACAGCGCGTGCGCGGCGCCATCAAGACCGATTTCATCCTTTCGGCCGAAATCATGACCATCGCCCTGGCCGCCACCGATGCAAGCGCCGGGCTGTGGTTTCAGGGTGCGGTGCTGGCTGTGATCGCGATTGTGATCACAGTGGCGGTCTATGGCGCCGTGGCGGTGATTGTGAAGGCCGACGATTTCGGTCTGCATCTGGCCCAGAACGGCTTCACGGAGCTTGGGCGCAAGACGGGCGCGGCGATCGTGCGGGGGATGCCCCATTTCCTGAGGGGTCTGACCATCGTGGGCACGGCGGCCATGCTTTGGGTGGGCGGCAACATCGTCGTCCACGCCCTGCATGAGATCGGCTGGCATCTGCCCTACGACGTGATCAAGGGCGCGGCCAAAGCCGCGTCTGGCGGTGAGACGGGCCCCGTGGGCTTCGTGGGTTGGTTCGTCACCGCGCTGCTGGACGGGATCATCGGCCTAGCCCTGGGCTTGGCGCTATTGCCCGGGGTGGCGCGGCTATCGGCGATGTTCGGCAAAGGGGGCGACGCCACCGCGCATTGAGAGCGTGGCGTTTTGAGTATTTTTGGACCAGTGATGGGGGCGGGGTTGGCGCGCACCTTCAAGGCCTTGATGTTGAAAAGGTTTCTGAAAATATGGTGTGTCAGGTCTTTTGAGGGCCGCCATCGCCTTGGAAATGTGCGCGCCAGAGTTCGGTGCGGGCCCGGTCGCGGCTTTCGTAGTCCGCAATCGCGTCGTGGAGCGTGGGCGGCATGTCGCCGTCGCGATCTTCGGCCAGGGCCGTCAGGCGCATGGTGTACCAGGCCGTGATGCCGCCTTCGGGCGGGTCTGTGAAGCGCGGGAAGACGGGGTCGCCGCCCGCCTTTTCCGCCCAATGCCGCGGTAAATCCGGGTTCAGCACCAGCGGGCGGGCCAGGCCCACCACGTCCGCCGCCCCTTCCGCCAGCACCGCGATGGCCTGAGCGTGGGTCTTGATGCCGCCGGTCAGCATCAGGGGCGTCCGCGTCACGGTCCGCGCGCGGCGGGCGAAGTCGAGGAAATAGGCGCCCTCGGTCACCCGGTCCGAGGCGGAGGGCGCGCCGGGGAAATACGTGCCGCCGCTGATGTCGATCAGGTCCAGACCAGCGCCGGATAGGGCGGCCACGACCTCCAAAGCCTCCGCCTCGGCGAAGCCGCCCTCTAGCTGGTCGGTGGCGTTGAGCTTCAGCGCCACGGGGATGCGCGGGCCAAGGGCCGTGCGGACCGCGGCGATGACCTCACCCACCAGACGCATCCGGTTGGCCAGCGTGCCGCCATAGTGGTCGGTGCGGTGGTTGAAGAGCGGCGACAGGAACTGGCTCAGCAAAAACCCGTGGGCTGCGTGGATTTGCACGCCGGTGAAGCCGTGATCCACCGCGCGCCGGGCCGTGGCGGCGAAGGCGTTGGGCAAGGCAGCGATGGCGGCGCGGCTGAGCGCGTCGCAGCGCAGGCCGGGCAGGTCCAGCGCGCTGGGGCCGCGCGGATGGCCGGTGGCAGGGTGGGTCATGGCGCCCGCATGGCCAAGCTGGGCCCAGAGATGGGCGCCGTCTTGGGTGGCCGCCGATGTCAGCGCCCGCAATCGCGCGCCGTCGGAGCCATCATGTAGCACCAGATTGCCAGGCTTTTCTGCGGCAAGGGGGTCGCCCTGGACTTCGCCGATGATCGAGCCGGCAATCCCGCCTTCGGCCCACCGCGCATAAAGCCGGGCCTGCCCCGGCCCCGGGTCACCCCGCCCATCGCCCAGGGAATCGGACATGGCGGATTTCACCAGCCGGTTCCGCAGCACCGCGCCGCAGGGCAGCGCCAGCGGGCGGAAAAGCGTCGCCTCCTCGCCCGCCAAATCACTCACAGAAGGGACCGGACGGATTTCGCCACGGCCTCGGCCGTGATCCCGAAATGGTCGAACAGCACGCCGGCGGGCGCTGAGGCGCCGAAATCGTCCATGCCGACGAAGGCGCCCTTGTCGCGGCGGCCACGTTCGCCCGTCAGCCAGCGGTCCCAGCCCAGGCGCGCGCCCGCCTCGACGGCCACGCGGACGGGGCCGGCGGGCAGCACTTTCTTGCAGTATTTCTCGTCCTGGCGCTCGAACAGTTCCCAACAGGGCATGGACACGACGCGGGTGCCGATGCCTTCCTTGTGCAGAATATCGCGGGCGGCCAGAGCCACCTGAACCTCTGACCCGGTGGCCATGATGATGGCCATGCGCTTGCCTTCGGCCTCGGCCAGGACATAGGCGCCGTGGGACACCATGTTTTTGTTGGTGTAATCGGTGCGCACAGTGGGCAGGCCCTGGCGGGTCAGCACCAGAACCGACGGCGTGCGGTCGGCGGTCAGGGCCAATTCCCAGGCTTCCGCCGTTTCCACCGTGTCGCAGGGGCGGAAGGTGTTGGTGTTGGGCGTGGCGCGGCAGATGGCCAGGTGTTCCACCGGTTGGTGGGTCGGGCCGTCTTCGCCCAGGCCGATGGAATCGTGGGTCATCACGAAGGTCGAGGGCACGCCCATAAGCGCGGCCAAGCGCATGGCGGGGCGGGCGTAGTCGGTGAAGGCGAAGAACGTGCCGCCATAGCCCCGCGCGCCGCCATGGAGCGTGATGCCGTTGATGGCGGCGGCCATGCCGTGTTCGCGGATCCCGTAATAGATGTAGCGTCCGGCACGGTTTTCGGGGCCGAAAATGCCCAGATCGTGGGTCAGGGTGTTGTTCGACCCGGTCAGGTCGGCCGAGCCGCCCACGGTTTCGGGCATGATGGGGTTCACGACCTCCAGCACCATTTCCGAGGATTTGCGGGTGGCGACTTTTGGTTGGCTTTCCGCCACTTGGCGTTTCAGCGCCTTGATCGTGGCCGACAGCTTCTTGGGCGGTTCGCCCTTCAGGGTCCGATCAAAGGTGGCGCGTTTGCCGCTGCCAAGCTCGGCCAGGTTCACCTCCCACTGGGCGCGGGCCTCCGCGCCACGGGCGCCGATGGCCTCCCATTGGGATTTGATATGTTCGGGGATCTCAAAAGGCGCGTGCTCCCACCCATAGGCGCGTTTGGTGGCGGAAATCAGATCGGGGTCGGTCAGCGCGCCGTGGCCCTTGGCGGTGTCCTGCGCGCTGGAGCCGATGGCGATGTGGGTCTTGCAGGCCACCATGGTGGGTTTGCGGCCCTTCTTGGCGTCGGTCAGGGCGGCGTCGATGGCGGCGGGGTCGTGGCCATCCACCTCGATCACGTCCCAGCCGCTGGCCTTGAAGCGCTGGCGCTGGTCGGTGACATCGGCGATGGAGACCTGGCCGTCGATGGTGATGCCATTGTCGTCCCAGAGCACGATCAGATGCGACAATTCCAGCTTGCCCGCCAGCGCGATGGCCTCTTGGCTGACGCCTTCCATCAGGCAGCCATCGCCCGCGATGACCCAGGTGTAATGGTCCACGATCTTGCGGCCAAAGCGCGCGCGCTGGATTTCTTCGGCGATGGCCATGCCCACGGCGGTGGCGAGGCCCTGGCCCAGCGGGCCAGTGGTCGTCTCGATCCCGGGCGCGTGGCCGTATTCGGGGTGACCGGCGGTGATGGCGCCAAGCTGGCGGAAGTTGCGGAGTTGATCCAGCGTCATCTCCGGGAAGCCGGTCAGATGCAGCAGCGAATAAAGCAGCATGGAGCCGTGGCCCGCCGACAGAACGAAGCGGTCGCGGTCGGCCCAATCGGGGCGGGAGGCGTCGAATTTCAGGTGTTTTTCCCAAAGAACCGTTGCCACATCGGCCATGCCCATGGGCATGCCGGAATGGCCCGAATTGGCGGCGGCCACGGCGTCCAATGTCAGGGTACGGATGGCGGCGGCGCGATTCCAATGATCGGGGTTTGCGGCGCGCAGCGCGTCGAGGTCGGGGCCGGGTGCGTCGGTCATCTGGGTCTCCGTCGGTTTGGGCCCGTCCTAGCAGGTCGATGCCGCCGTGCAACCCGGGGGCGGGGGCCCTTTGACACTGGCGCGCATTTGCGGTCTGCATGGGCGCGGGCGGGCGGCACGTCCCGCGAGTGCAAGAAGGGGATGGGACATGCCCGAGCAGGCAGAATTGGACGGCCGGATCGCGCGGCTGGAAGCGGCGCTTGGCGCCACGGCCAAAGCGTTGGAGGCCGCCAAGGCGGCCTCCGATCTGAGCGGCGAATTGGCCGAGGCGCGCGCCGCTTTGGCCGAAGCCCAGGCCCGGATCGAAACCTTGGAAGCCGAAGCGCAATTGCGTGCCGAGGATGTGCAGGCGCCCGTGGCCGCGGTGCCGCCGCCAGCCGCGCAGGCGCCCGCAGAAGACGGGGTCAAGCTGCGCGCCGCCCTTGATGAGTTGCAGGCCAGCGCGGATGCCCTGCGCGACGGCAACGAAGGCGCCGCCGATGCCGCCCTGCGCGCCGAGAATGAGGCCTTGCGCGCCGCCCGCGCCATGGACCTGGCCGAAATGCGTGCCCTTCTGGAAGAGCTTGAGCCGATGTTGGAGAGTGCCAATGCCTGACATGACCATCGAAATCGGCGGTCGCGCCTTCACCGTCGCCTGCCAGGAAGGCGAAGAGGGCTACCTGACCGCCGCCGCGGCCCTTCTGGACCGGGAAGCCCAGGCCTTGGCGTCGGCCGGTGTGCGGCTGACACAGGACCGGATGCTGCTGATGGCGGGGCTGATGCTGGCCGACAAATCCATTTCCGCCGATGAGGAACTGCGCGCCCTGGACCGTCGCCTGGCCCAGCAGACCAAGCTTCTCGATGAGGTGCAGGCCCAGAGCGCCGCGCCCCCGAAGGAAGTCATCAAGGAGGTCGAAGTGGTCAAGGAGGTCGAGAAAGAAGTCGTGCCCAAATCTGCCATCGACCGGCTGGAGAAGCTGGCCTCCATGGCCGAAGATGTGGCGGCGCAGGCGGGCGAATTGGCGTCCTGAGGGGGCGGCTGATCTACTCGACTGAGCGGCTTGGCCGTCGGACCGGAATCAAGCTTGCAGGCTGCCCGTCCTTCGACGGGCTGCTTTCCGGCCCGTCGATCTGGCTGGCGTTGTTGCATCGCCTGGGGCCACGCTGGGATGCGACCAGCACAGAGCGCGGCAGAAGACCCGTCTGATCGCCGATCCGCGGCCCGTCCATGAACCGGCTTTCGCCTTGCGTTGTCTGGCGCTGCCTAAAGCGGTTTTCGAAAAACCTGAATCAGTATTTTCGAAAAACGTCCCGACATCGCATTGACGTTGCACCGTTTCACGAAAAGCTGATGGCTCAGGTTTTTCGAGAACCGCTATAAAGCCCAATCTCTGCCATGAGCCGCGCGGCTTCGGCCCCCGTATCGGCCAGCGCGGTCCTGTCTTCGCCGGGATGGAACCGGGCGCGCACGGCGGTGGCCATGGGCGCAGGCGTCAACAGGTGGATGTCGGGCGCGGTGGGCGTCGTGGCCTCAGCCTGCCAGGACGTCACCAGCGCCCGCTGCGCGGCTTTGGTGGCCAGGTAGCCGCCTGCGAAATGGGGCGGGTGGGGGTCGTCGAAGAACACCGCGCGCCCGCCGCCCGCCGCCTGCAAAAGCGGCGCCACGTAGGAAATCAGCCGCGAAAACGCCGTGACATTCACGTCGAGCGATTTCGCCAGGTCCTTTTCGGGCACCATATGGGCCGGCGTCAGGGGCGGCGCATGCACTGCCGTGTGAACCCAAAGCGGCAGCTTGCCCCAGCGGTCATGGATACTGCGGCACAGATGCTGCATGGCCTGCGGGTCGGTGATGTCCATGGGGGCCAGCGTGGCTTCGCCGCCCGCGTCCTGGATGCGGTCATCCAAGTCTTCCAGCGCGCCTTGGGTGCGGGCCACGGCCACCACATGGGTGCCGCGCGCGGCCAAATGGCTGGCAATGGCCGCGCCCAGGCCGCGCGACGCGCCGGTGACCAGGGCCAGGGAAGGGGTTTCGATGATGCTCATGCCGTGCCCCCTGCCATGGGGCGCGGGCGCCCACAAGCGGCGGGCGTTGACATTGGGCGCGGCGCGGGCGGAAAAGGTGACAGCAGATTTTCCGACGGAGGAACACATGACCCTGACCGCAATGGCCCTGGGCCGGATGAATTGGGCCCGGCAGGTCGCGCTTGTATTGGGCGGATCGCTCTTTATCGCCATGGCGAGCCAGGTGTCGGTGCCGTTCTATCCGGTGCCCATGACGCTGCAGACCTTCGCCATCCTGACGGTGGGCTTCGCCTTTGGCGCGCGCCTGGGGCTCGCCACCGTGGCGGTCTGGCTGATGCAAGGCGCCATGGGCGCGCCCGTTTTCTCCAATTTCGGCAATGGCGCCGCGTTCTTTGGGCCTACGGCGGGCTTCCTGGTGGGTTTCCTGGGCCTTGCCTATCTGGCCGGTCTTGCGGTGGATCGGGGCCTTCGCCACCCGTTGGCCTTGGCAGGCGTGGGCATCGTGGCCTCGCTGCTGCTTTATCTGCCGGGCCTCGCCTGGCCGCTTGGCGTGGCGCAGGCGATGGGTCTGCAAGTCTGGGGCCACGATCTGGCGCTGCCTGACTTGCTGGGGGCCTTTATGACGCCCTTCCTGATCGGCGATGCCATCAAGGCCGTGCTGGCGGCCCTGGTCGTGGGTGGTGCGATGTCGATGCTGCGCAACCGCGCCTGACGCGCCAAAGACCGAAACCAAACGGGGCCGCCTGCTCAGGCGGCCCTTTTTCATGCGAAACCGCTGCCCCTTCATCCTGGCAAAAATACTCATATCGAAGCGCGCCCCACAGGCGGTCCACCCGCATTGGCGCGCGTTACGCGGCCAATTGCCATTCCATCACAAACAGATACGGCGCGTTGTTATACGCTTCCCGCTTGGGATGCGTTGGGTCGGTCACGGCGGGTTCGTCGAAATGCCGTAGCGCGAAGCCGCGGCCCAGAAGCGCCTGCATGTAGAAGGACAGGGGGCGGTGCCAGTTCGTTGCGCTGAAGCCGCCATGTTCGAAGCTGACCCCCACATGTTGCAGATAATTCGCGACGACCATTTCGCGGGCGCCATCTGCGCGCCGGATCCACCCGCCTGCGGTGATGTTGCTTGCCGTGGCGAAGCTGGCCAGATTGGCGACCAGAAAGTGGCCGCCCGGGGCCAGGACGCGCCGCACCTCGTCCAACGCGGTCTCGATCCCTTCGATGTCCAGAAGGCTCAGGTAGCTGACCACCATGTCGAAGGCAGCCGCGTCGAAGGGCAGCGCCTCGGCCCGGCCTTCGACGAAATGCGCGCCGCCGCGTTGTCGCGCATGGGCGATCAGGCTGGGCGCCGGGTCCAGGCCGATGACGTGGGGCACATGGTCCGCCACCATGCGGCAAAACCGGCCTTCGCCGCAGCCCAGATCCAGAAGCCGGTCTGGCCGCGCCGCCGCCACGCGCGCCAGCATCGGCGCGTCGAGCACGTAGCGGCGACTGAAATCGCCGTCATCCCCTTGCGCGGCGATCCAGGCATTGGCCGCGTTGTCCCAATCCATCACTGCCTCCGTCCGCAAAAGCGTCTTGTCGTCAGGTAAAGTTGCGCGAAACGCTTTAGGCCAGGGTCAGGCGATCACCATCGGCGGGGATGTGAACCCGGGCGCGGTGTGCGGCGGGCATGTCGGCCACGGCGGTCTCAAGATCGGTGCGGGTCGAAAAGCAATGGTCCAACGCGTCCATATGGATCGCCACGATTTGCACGTTTGGGTTGGCGTCGAAGGCCAAATCAAAGAAGCGGCGGGCTTCGGCCGCGTCCATCAGCAGAAGATCGGGTGATAGCCCCTCGATCACCGGCCCGCCGGTATGGGCGATGATGATGTCGGGCTTGCATTCGGTCAGCACAGCCGCGACCTCGCCTCCATCGTCCAAGATCGTGTCGCCCGCCCAATAGATTGTCGGCTGGCCCGCGGCCTCGAAGATGATGCCGTTCACGCCGCCCATGAACGGGATCAGCTTGCCCTTGCCATGGAGCGCAAAGACCTGGCGGAGCGTGATACCACCGATTTCGAGCGCGCCGCCCGGCTCGGCCTCGATTTCGCGCACATCGGTAAATCCCTTGGCCATCAGCCCCTCTTTGAACGATTGGACGACGTCCGGGTTCGACGTTTCCACGGGCGAGGTGTTCGTTGGTGTGACGACGGGTAGGTCCTTGTCCAGAAGGTCGGCCGCGACACTGTCGAAATGGTCGCCATGCAGGTGGCTGACGATGGCCGCGTCGATGCCGTCCACCACCTCGGCCGCCGGGAGTGGTAGATCGGCGGTGGGGTTTGGTGCGACGCCCGCGAAGGATGGCAGCGTGCCCTTGTCGGACAGCATCGGATCGAGCAGCAGGACTTGGCCGTTATAATGCAGCCGGGCGGTCGCGTTGCGGATGAAGTGATAGATGACGGGGGCTGTCATTGCCGGACCTCGGTTTGGGAAAGATGGCGCGCGCGGCGGGTTCCGCGCGACAATAGCTGCACCGCACCAGGGGGCGAGGGCGCGGCGCGTGCGTTCAAGCGTGTGTGATGACCGGTTACTCGGGCTTGGGGGCGTCCGGGGGGGCGTCGCCTGCTTTTAGGCGCGCCACGGCCGTTTTGCAGAGGCCCATCGGCAGCCAGACGCAGCCGGTGCAGATCGTGTCGAGGTCTTCGGGCGCGATCTTCTGGCGGACCAGATCAAGACATTCGCCCCATGTCAGCTTATCGCCCGCCGCGATCCCCAAGGCGGCGCCGTGGTCGTTATCGAGCCGGTCGATCTTCGCCTGTTCCGCGCAGCCCAGCCCCACGCGATGGGGGCAGGGCGCGCAAATCGCATCGGCGTTGCCCGTGATCAGGATTTCCTGGTCCGGGCCCTCGGGGGTGCGAAGTTGCTGATACACCAGACGGGACATGTTGGCGCGAAACGCGTCGTCGTAGCCTTCGCCGCGAAAGCCCACACAACAAAGGACATGGTGGCGGCGCAAACGAAGGGTCATGGACCGTCTTGTTGACGTTTTCGTAAACCTTCGCAAACCAAATGGTTAACGCAGGCTTATTCGGCGGCCTTAAGCTGAAACCCTTTTTCGAGCTGATCGGCGGGTTCCACCGGGTATTCGCCCGAAAAGCAGGCGTCGCAATATTGCGGGGCTGCCGGGTCGCGGCCCTTGGCCTCGCCCACCGCGCGGTACAGCCCGTCGAGCGTGATGAAGCGCAGGCTGTCCACGCCCAGATGATCGCGCATTTCTTCCTCGGACATTGTGGCGGCCAGCAGCTTTTCGCGCTGCGGCGTGTCGACACCGTAAAAGCAAGGCCAAGCCGTGGGCGGGCTGGCGATGCGGAAATGGACCTCTGCCGCGCCCGCATCGAGGATCATCTCTTTGATCTTGCGGGACGTGGTGCCGCGCACGACCGAATCGTCCACCAGAATCACCCGTTTGCCGCGAATGAGCGCGCGATTGACGTTCAGCTTCAGGCGCACGCCCATATTGCGGATCGATTCCGTCGGCTCGATGAAGGTGCGGCCCATGTACTGGTTGCGGATGATGCCCATGGCGTAGGGAATGCCCGATTCCAGACTGTAGCCGATGGCCGCAGGCGTGCCCGAATCGGGGACGGGGCAGACCAGATCGGCGTCGACCGGGGCTTCCTTGGCCAATTCGCGGCCGATGGCTTCGCGCGTGGAATAGACGGATTGCCCGCCCAAGATGGAATCGGGTCGGCTGAAATAGACATGTTCGAAGATGCAAAAGCGCGGGCGCGCGGGCTCGAACGGGCGGTGCGATGTGATCTTGTCGCCGGTGATGACGACCATCTCACCTGGCTCGATTTCGCGCAGGAACTCCGCCCCGATGATGTCGAGGGCGCAGGTCTCGGACGCCAGGCACCAGCCCGGACTGGGTCCGTCGCCAACGCGGCCCAGCACCAGGGGCCGCACGCCCAGCGGGTCACGCACCCCGATCAGCTTGGTGCGCGTCATGGCGACGACGGAAAACGCGCCTTCGACCCGGCGCAGCGCGTCTTTCATGCGTTCGGGGATGTTGCGTTGCAGGCTGCGCGCCATCAGGTGGATGATGCATTCGCTGTCGCTTGAGGATTGGAAGATGGAGCCGCGTTCGATCAATTCGCGGCGCAGGGCATCGGCATTGGTGATGTTGCCATTATGCGCAATGGCGGCCCCGCCCATGGCGAATTCGCCGAAGAAGGGCTGCACATCGCGGATGGCGGTGGCGCCCTTGGACCCGGCGGTGGAATAGCGCACATGGCCGATGGCCAGCCCGCCCGGCAGCGTGTCCATCACGTCTTTCGACGTGAAGTTGTCGCGCACATACCCGAATCGCCGGGCCGAGTTGAAGCCCTGGTCGGGGTCATGGACGACGATGCCGCCCGCTTCCTGCCCGCGATGTTGCAGCGCGTGCAGGCCAAGCGCGGTGAAATTCGCGGCTTCGCCGACGCCGATGACGCCGAAGATTCCGCATTCTTCCTTGAGCTTGTCGCCATCGGCGAGGTCGTCGAAGGGATGGCTGCGCCAGTCAGTCATGGGCGAGGATCCTGCGAGGGGCCGGGCGTTGCGCCTGACATAGTGCAGCCTGCCACCGCTGTCATCGCTTTGACATGAGACGTGAGGTCACTCTGACGGGGTCGTTGCGTCAACGGTGTCTTCGGGGGCGAAGCATTGGCCCACCAGCGACTCGTAACGCGACAGGATCCAGCCCGGCGCGTCATCGGGAATTTGTTCCTCGATCCCCTGCTGGGCGCGGCTGAAGACGGAGGCGGAGCGGCTTTCTTCCACGACGGCCACGCCTTCGCCCACGGTCACGCGGTCATAGACCACGAAGGCCACCGCCACGAGAAGGATGCCGCGCAGCACCCCGAAGATGAAGCCCAGCCCCTGGTCGAACGGCCCCAGGATGGAATGGCGCACCGCCGATGACAGAAGCGGCGTGAAAAAACTGGCCAGCACCAGTGCCAGCGCGAAGACTACTGCGAAGGCCGCAATTACCGCCAATTCGCAACTATCGCCCAGCACATCGCCCACATAGGGGATTTCCTTGACCAAGGGTTCGGCGGCGCCCGCGAAGGTGAAGGCCACCACGGCGGCGGCCACCCAGCCCAGAATGGCCATGGCCTCGCGCACCAGGCCCCGGGAATAGGCAAGGATGGCCGAAATCAGGATGACGGCTGCGACCGCGCCGTCCACCATGGTAAAACCGTCCATTCCCAACCCTCGACCGTCGGGGGTCAGCCTGCGCCGAAGACGTCACCCACCAAGGTGGCCAAATCCGGCAGAAGCCGCAGGGCCATATCGCCCGCATCCCCTGTTTTGCACCCTTTGGGCGCCATTGCGGCGGTAAAACCAAGTTTGGCCGCTTCCTTCAAGCGATTTTCGGCTTGGGCCACGGGGCGCAGGGCCCCCGATAGGGACAGTTCCCCAAAGACCACGGTTTCAGGGGGAACGGCGGCGTCTTCGCGGGCGGAAAGCAGCGCACAGGCGACGGCCAGGTCGGCGGCGGGTTCCTGAATGCGGATGCCGCCCGCCACGTTGAGATAGACGTCGAGACCCTGGAAGCCGATGCCCGTGCGTGCCTCTAACACCGCCAGGATCATGCTCAGCCGCGATCCGTCCCAGCCCACCACCGCGCGCCGGGGCTGGCTGAGTTGCGAGGGCGCCACGAGCGCCTGGATTTCCACCAGCACGGGCCGCGTGCCTTCGATGCCCGCAAAGACCACAGCGCCGGGCGCCGGCGCGTCGCGTTCGCCGAGAAACAGCGCCGAGGGGTTCGCCACTTCCGCCAACCCCGCGCCCGTCATCTCGAAGACGCCGATCTCATCGGCGGGGCCGAAGCGGTTCTTGACCGCGCGCAGGATGCGGAACTGATGGCCCCGCTCCCCTTCGAAATAAAGCACCGTGTCCACCATATGCTCGACCACGCGGGGGCCCGCGATCTGGCCTTCCTTGGTGACATGGCCCACCAGCACGACCGAGGTGCCGAAGCGCTTGGCAAAGCTGGTCAATTCATGGGCCGAGGCGCGCACCTGGCTGACGGAGCCGGGCGCGCTGTCCACGGTATCGGCCCACATGGTCTGGATCGAATCGATGATGGCCAGGTCGGGTTTTTCGGCCTCCAAAGTGGTCAGCACGTCGCGCAGGTTTGTTTCGGCCGCCAGCTTCACGCTGGCGTCCGACAGGCCCAACCGCTGGGCGCGCATGCGCACCTGGGCCGTCGCCTCTTCGCCCGACACATAGATGACGGAATGGCCCGTCCGCGCAAAGGCCGCGGCGGCCTGTAACAGCAGCGTGGACTTCCCGATCCCGGGATCACCGCCCACCAACGTGGCCGAAGCGGGCACCAACCCGCCCCCCAGCACGCGGTCCAATTCGCTCAGGCCCGACAGGCTTCGGGGCGGCGGCGCTTCCTGGGTCTGCAAGTCGGTCAGCGCCATCTTGCGGCCCTTGGCCGTGCCCAGCGACTTCTTCGACGGCCCCTGGCTCAGCGGGACTTCTTCCTGGATGGAATTCCATGCCCCGCACCCATCGCAGCGCCCGGTCCATTTCTTGTGGATGGCGCCGCATTCGGTGCAGGCGAATTGGGTAACAGGTTTGGCCATGTTCGCGGTTTGGTCCAGTTTCTTGCCCGTGGCAAGACGCTCAGGCCCGCCATCGGTGAAAACCTGGCCACGCCGTGTCTGTCAGCTGCGCAGCTTACGAAGGGCCTTCTTGGCGGACTTTCTAAGCTGTCCAAGGTTCAAGCGGCGGGCAGGCGCCGCGATTTCATTGCGAAACCTGTCTTCCAGGCCCGGCACTTTGTCGATGGTCCCGCGCGCGCGGGCTTCCTGATAGCAGTCGATGAAGAGGGTCCGCTCGATCGTGTTGCTGAGATCGATGCCGTCCACTTGCGTCCGGCTCAACCCGCCTTCCAGAAAGATATCGGGTTGCTTCGCGAGAGTTGCGGCAAATGCCAATTTCGAGCGGACGCATTTACTGCAGGTCCCGCAATTTCGCGGGCGGACATCCTTGATTTTGCAAAACGATGTCGTCGTCAAAGCAAGCGGGTCGGCCCCGATGCGGGCCGCCTTCAACGTGCGCGACACGTCTTCGTTGCGTGCCCGCATCGCGAAGCCGGTTCCCTTGAAATAGGCCCCGGTCACGTGGTTCAGGCCCCAGGGCGATATCGCCATGTCCTGTTCCATGTTGAAGTCGGCGGCGAATTCGGCCCGTCCGAACAACCCAGACAGAAGAAAACCGTGGCCCGCCAGCGACATGCCCCAGGCCTGAAAGCCTCGGGCGATGGTCGGGGCATTGGTGCGCAGGATGATCCGCCGGTAATTCAGCTTGTCCAGCAGGGGCTGCGTCATGTCCAGCAAGGCATCGAACTGGGTGGATCGGTCAAGTTTGTAATCCATCCCTTGGACGGTCAGGATGGTTTGCGTATCGGACTGGTGGCCCTTTTCAAGCAGCATATAGGTGGAATCCATACCGCCTGAAAAGAAGGTCAGCTTGTCCGGCTGGGGCGTGCTTCGGATCGTCTCGCGCGCGCCGATTTCGATATGCTTGAACGTGTCGGGGCACCAAAGCTCCCAGGTACGGACCATGCGGCGGGCATTGACCAGCACCTCTGCATCCACGGGGCCTTCCACGAAGATGTCTTCGCCGCGCGTCATGGCCATGGGCAGGAAGTGCCAGACGGCGAAGGCATGGTCGGTCAGGGCGGGCAGGTCAGCGCCGTCCAGGTCGTAGGTGATCCGGTGGTCCGCCCCGGACGCTTCCACATGATTGCCTGATTGCGTGACGGAAATGCTGATCAAGCTGCGTCCCCCGGCTTGGGGCGTTTTGCCCGTATCCTTTGTGTGCGAGGGCGATAACGGCTTTTCGCAGAACCTGGAAGAGGTTCTGCGAAATCACGCGGTGCGGCGTGTGGCGGATGTTTTACTCCGCCGGTGTCGCCATCAGGTCCGTGGCGCTCATGGCGCGGCGGGACATGTCGACCACGTTGCGGCGCGGCACCGGGTTGGTCAGCTTCAGCGCGTCGGTCATCTCGGCCAGGTCCAGCTTGAGGCGCTCAAGCTGCTTTTCGGCCAGTCCCTCTTCGGTGGACACGGCCTGCATCCAGCGCTTCATTTCGTGCACGGTCGACTGGGCCATGGAAATCCGCTGGCGGTAATCTTCGACCTCCTGCTGGCGCTGCTGCAGGAAGGTGCGGGCGCGGTCCACGGCCTCGTCGGAATAGACGCGGGCAAGCTCCTGGCTTTCCACCGACATCTGGGCGGCCACTTGCAGAACGTCCACCTCCATGCCCGCCAGGTCGGGATGGTTGCGCATCCATTCGATCCGGTCGCGCATGGCGTCGAATTCGCGGCTCAGCTGGAAAGTGCCTTCGCGGTCGGCGCGGTGGACGTGGTCATAGGCGCGGGCCACATCGTCCATGGACATGTGAAAATCGCGGTTGGTCAGTTCTAACCGGCGCACGCGGGTGTTGGAGGGCAGGAAGCCCACCAGAACCAGCAGCAGGGCAGTGACGCCGATCTGGGCGAACATGCCCGCCTGGGCCACCTCTGTGCCGCCCAGGGCCACTGGCAGGTCCAGCCAGGGGATGAGCCCGGCAAAGGCCGCTCCGGTCACCCCGGCAAGCCCCAGGGCCATCACGATGAGAAGAACGTTGCTTATGCTTTGAAGAACAGTCGTGGCGATCGCCACCTGATGAGAAGAAGTATTATTCATGGCCAAACCCTTCGTATGACGGTGGCGATCTCGGATCATGTGTTGCTGACCATAGAAATAATCGCCGACCGTCCCCTTTTTGAAATGGATCATTGACAAGTTAAGGTGAGGGCACGTGACGAGCGAAATTGCTCATTGCCCCGAGGTCATCATAGCAATGTTTCGAAGGGTTTCGGGAGAAATTTCCGTGATCAGGATCGATAGTGCCGATCGTAGCGGCGGCCCAGCGACGTGAGGATCTCGTATCCGATGGTCCCCGCCGCGTGTGCCAGCGTGTCGATTCCGTGATGGGGGCCCAGCACGCGCAGCGCTTCCGGGTCGTTGTCCAAGTGGCCGATATCCACGCCGATCAGGTCCATGGACACGCGGCCCACGGCGCGGCAGGGCACGGGGCCTGCCATCAAGTCCAGGTCCGGTTGCAGCGCGCGGGGCAGGCCATCGGCATAGCCGCCCGCCACCGTGGCGATGCGGGTGGCAGCGGGTGCCGTCCAGGTGGCGTTGTAGCCCACGCATTCGCCGGCCTCGACGTCGAAACAGGCGATGACGGGCAGGTCGAGCGTCACCACGGGCTCGGCCTGGGTGAAGGGGAAGCCGCCGAACAAGCCCACACCGGGGCGTGTCATGTCGAAATGGTAGTCGGGCCCCAGCAATGTGCCGCCCGTGGCCGCCAAGCTGCGCGGGACCGGCACGCCATCGGTCATTGCGCGGAAGCGGGCCAGTTGTTCCCCGCTTTGCGAACTGTCGGGGTCATCGGCCGAGGCCAGATGCGACATGATCAGCACCGGCTCCGCCTTCAGGGCGTGGGCGGCGACCTCGGCCCATTCGCCGTCGCGCAGGCCCAGGCGGTTCATGCCGGTATCCAGTTGCAGGCCGAAGGGCTGGCGGGGCAGGGCCTCCAGATGCAGGATAAGCTGCGCAAGCGAGCAGACCATGGGCACCAGATCGGCGCGCTGGATGGTGGCCGTGTCGCCCGGCATGTGCCCGTAAAGCAGGTAGATGCGCGGCTCGGGCCCCAGGATGCGGCGCAATTCCAACCCCTCGGCGGCGGTGGCCACGAAGAACGCCCGCGCCCCTTCCTGCGCCAGCCGCGGCGCCACTTGGGCCAGGCCCAGCCCATAGGCATCGGCCTTGACGACGGCGGCGGTTTCGCAGTCAGCCGCCGAGGCACGGTCCAGCGCCCGCCAATTCGCGGCAACGGCTTCGAGGTCGATGAAAAGGTGTCCAGTGGGCATCACTCAGCCAGCGCCACGCGCCGCCCCCGCCGATGTGTCCGCCGTGAATGATACGCGCTCTAGAAAATCAAGGATCGCCGAATCCTCAACGGTTTGGTCGTGGATCGAATTCCATGCCTTGCGCAACCGTCGCGCATAGCGATCTGGGTCGGCCGAGCCACCGGGGCCGCGTTTGATCTTTGCTTCGAACTCATCGGCGGAGCGCGTGTAATAGTGGTTGAGCTGCAACGGCTTCGTCACCGGTTTTGCGGCCTGTTCCTTGGGGGCGCCCACGTGTCCGGCCCCTGTGGCGACGTTCCGGCCCATGCTGTGCGTGATGCAAGAATGAACGCCGACTGCGGCAATATCGGCTAGGTCCAGGATGCTCTTCAGATTGGAAAGAACACCCGAAGGGGATGCGGCGCGTCGCGTATAGGCTTCCCAAACCGGGATATCAGGCCTCGTCTGATGGCCATTGGCGCCGAACATGACCCAAGGCGCGGCAATCGCCGTATGTGGGCCAATTGCGTCGATCGCGGACATGAGATCCGTATGCCCATCTGTCGGGAACAGGAACTCATCGCAATCAATGAACGCCATGCGCGCGAATTTCGGGCCATAGTTCATCACAGCATGACTATAGGCAAGACATTGACGATCAATCACAATATCTGTGGCATCATCCATATAGGCACCGGCCCAAGGGTGCCAGATCAGATTTTCTTCCGGCACCGCGGAGCGTAGCAGATCGGGCGTGCCATCGGTTGATCCGTTGTCGTAGGCGATAATCGTGCGCACCCCGGCTTGCAGATGGAAGCGCGCCCAGTCCGCGATGTAGTGGCCTTCATTCCGCATCAGCGCGACGACTGCGATGCCATGCCGTGAGGGATCGGGCGTTACCGGAGGAATGCGGACATGTTTGGTCTTGAACTGCTTTAGCAGGCGAAGCTTGAACACGTTGCAGGTCTCCGGGAAGGCTGGGCGGGCGCAGCGATACGCATGACGTCGAAACGCGTCAATGCCACAATCTAGTGGTCTGTCTGAAATGACATGATAGATTGCATCTTTCGTTTTTGCGAGGCCAACAAAACAAGGGGTTTGGTGAATCCGGTGACATTCCACCTTAACTTGTGTGACATCATATCTTGCGTTTTTCGATGTGGGTTGCTCGGTATCACGACGGTCCATCTGAAGCGACATCATCGGCGCTGACGTCACATAAAAATGTGACGGCGAAATACGCCGGGGACCGTTTGGCTGGTCGTGCGGGTGATGCTTGATTTGTCCGTTGGAACCCGCCCTTCAGGGGGTGCGTTTGCGGACCTCGTTGATGTACTCACGCGGGACAAACCGACCGCGCGCCGGGGCGGGGTGCTTCAAAACGAAAAGGTTCGCATCATTCAAAATGTTGGATAGTCGCTGCGGCGATACGTTGAGATCGACCGCCAGATTTCGGGTAGAGGTATACTTTCGGCAGAATGCATCAAAGGGCACCTTGGTGATAAGCGCGCGTGGTTTTCGAAAGACGTCATTCCGCACGCAAACGGTATCCAGATGACCTAAAGCGACAAGGGCTGACATTGCGCTGTCATTGACGCCAAGAGTGGCGGCGCATTGTCGTGGGGTCAGATCAGGCGATCTCGGACTTCGACGAGCGAAAGCCGCAACGACATCGCGATAGTCGACTTGCAGATCAAAGAATTTTGGTGATCCGGCTGGATTAGCCCCCTGAAAGTGGTCCACCAACTGGGATAGATTTATCCTGCAATTGGAGGATCAGCGATGGCTGGGAAACGAGAGAAGCCCGAAGAGATTGTATCGAAGCTTCGGCAGGTTGAAGTTCTACAGGGGCAAGGCGCTGCGGTTGCGGAGGCGGTGCGCCGGATCGGCGGTGAGGCGTTCAAGCCGCCACTGGTTCGAGGCGAACGCCGACCCAGCAGACCTTCTATCGATGGCGCAAGCT
>CANLTZ010000011.1 GCA_947494145.1 uncultured Jannaschia sp.
CTTGTTCGTCGTCTTGCTCATGATGCTCCATCCTACTCAGGAGTTGGAGCCTCCGGCAAACCCGGCGCGGTTCACCTACGTCAAAACAAAACCCCTTCCCGCTCCAAAGCTTGCGGGAGAGGTGGCTCCACCTCTAGGACGCAGAGAAACGTGTGGTGCACCTTGCGGTGATCCGCTTCGATCTCGGCGATGCGTGCCAGGGCGTCTTCCCGTGTCGCGAAATCATAGGGTGCGCCGATCAAGGCGGGTCTGCCGCCATCGGGCACACGGATGACCACAAAGCGTTTCATGCCGCGATCAAATGACAAAACGCCCCGGATGTCACTCCGAGGCGTTTCAATTCGTGGGAGGATTGTACCTACCAGCGGCGGAGGGCTCAGCCCTTCTCTTCGATAATCTCGACCATGTGCGGAATCTTGGCGACCATGCCGCGGATGGAGGGGGTGTCCTCCAACTCGCGGGTCTTGTGCATCTTGTTGAGACCCAGGCCGATCAGCGTGGCGCGCTGGTCGGCGGAGCGGCGGATCGGGCTACCGATCTGCTTGACCACAATCGTCTTTGCCATGAATCAGGCCTCCTCTGCGACAGGCGCTTGCTTGCCGTCCATCTTGGGACCGTCATCTTTACGCAAAATCTCGGCCACCTTCTTGCCGCGGCGCTGCGCGACGGAGCGAGGCGACGCCTCTTTCGTCAGGCCGTCCAGCGTGGCGCGGATCATGTTGTAAGGGTTCTGGGAGCCGATGGATTTCGACACCACATCCTTGATGCCCAGCATCTCGAACACGGCGCGCATCGGGCCACCGGCAATGATTCCAGTGCCTTCTGGGGCAGTCCGCATTACGACCCGGCCTGCGCCATGGCGGCCTTCCATGTCGTGGTGGAGCGTGCGACCGTCGCGCAACGGCACGCGGATCATCTGGCGTTTGGCCTGTTCGGTGGCCTTGCGGATGGCCTCGGGTACTTCCTTGGCCTTACCCTTGCCAAAGCCCACACGACCCTTTTGGTCGCCTACGACGACGAGCGCCGCAAAACCGAAGCGCTTACCGCCCTTCACCGTCTTGGACACGCGGTTGATCGCCACGAGGCGGTCAGCAAATTCCGGGGTTTCGTCCCGGTCGCGGCCACGGCCCCGACCTCTGTTTTCACGTTCCGCCATGCGGCAACTCCTGATGTATGGGGCGCTTTGCCCCAATTTGTGCAATCCTGGTGGCGTCAAAACCTAGTTCGGATGGAACACCCCGGATCATCGAGGGGGCCGCGCACGGCCCCCTACCCGTCTTCTTAGAACTTCAAACCACCTTCGCGCGCGGCGTCGGCCAGGGCCTTCACCTTGCCGTGGAATAAAAAACCGCCGCGGTCGAAATAGACTTCTTCCACACCAGCTTTCTTGGCCCGTTCAGCGATGGCTGCGCCAACCTTGGCGGCGGCCTCGACGTTGTTCTTGCCCGCCAGGCCGATCTCTTTGTCCATGGTGGACGCAGAGGCGAGCGTCTTGCCCGCCACATCGTCGATCACCTGCACGGAGATGTTCTTGTTGGAGCGGTGCACCGACAGGCGCGGACGCCCGGCGGCCATCTTGCGAAGCTTGTTCCGGACGCGCAGGCGGCGCTTGAGGAACAGATCCCGTTTGCTGTTTGCCATCTGACTGATCCTTACCTCTTGCCTTCCTTACGGAAGATGTACTCGCCCTTATATTTGATGCCCTTGCCCTTGTAGGGCTCGGGACGGCGCCAATCGCGGATATTGGCCGCCACTTGGCCGACGAGTTGCTGGTCGGCGCCTTCCACGATGACTTCGGTCTGCTTGGGCGCGGTAACGGTCACGCCTTCGGGCACTTCGAAATTCACATCGTGGCTATAGCCCAGCGACAGCTTCAGGGTGTTACCCTGCATCTGCGCGCGGTAGCCAACGCCGGAAATTTCCAGCTCTTTCTTGAAGCCTTCTGTCACCCCGGTCACCAGATTGGCGACCATGGTGCGGGACATGCCCCATTGCTGGCGGGCGCGCTTGGATTTGCCGCGCGGCTCAACCAGAATGGCGTTGTCTTCGACCTTCAGCGTCACGTCATCCGTGGCGGTGAACTGGCGGCTGCCCTTGGGGCCCTTGACGCTGACGGTCTGGCCCGAGACCGAAGCCTCGACGCCCGATGGCAGGTCGACGGGTCTTTTGCCGATACGAGACATACCACCCTCCTCTAGAATACGGTGCAGAGCACTTCGCCGCCAACATTGGCGCTGCGGGCTGCTGCATCCGACATGACGCCGCGTGACGTCGAGACGATGGCGACGCCCAGGCCCTGACGGACCGAGGGGATGTCGCCCACACCCAAGTAAACGCGACGGCCCGGCTTCGAGACCCGCTTGACTTCGCGGATCACGGGGACGCCCTCGTAATACTTGAGTTCGATTTCCAGCGTCGGGTGGCCCTGGCGATCCGACGACGATTCATAGCCGCGGATATAGCCTTCGTCGGCGAGCACATCGAGAACGCGTGCGCGCAGCTTGGACGCTGGGGTGGAAACGGTGCCCTTCCCGCGCATCTGCGCGTTCCGGATACGGGTCAGCATATCGCCGATGGGATCATTCATAACGGGACCTCCTCACCAGCTCGACTTGACCATGCCGGGGATTTTCCCCTGGCTGGCGAGTTCACGCAGCATGATGCGGCTGAGCTTCAGCTTGCGGTAATAGCCACGGGGGCGACCGGTCAACTGGCAGCGATTGTTGAGACGAACGGCCGATGAGTTGCGGGGCAGCTCAGCCAGTTTGAGGGTCGCCTTGAAGCGTTCCTCCATTGGCTTGGATTCGTCGCGGATGATTTCCTTCAGCGCTGCGCGCTTTCCGGCATATTTCTTCACCAGCCGCTCGCGCTTCTTCTGGCGTTCGATCATGGATTCTTTTGCCATGGTCCGGTCCTCAGCTGTTGAACGGAAGGTTGAAGTGCTTGAGCAGCGACTTCGCCTCCGCGTCCGTATGGGCGGTGGTGCAGATGATGATGTCCATGCCCCAAACCTCATCGACCTTGTCGAAGTTGATCTCGGGGAAGACGATATGTTCCTTGAGACCCATGGCGTAATTGCCGCGGCCATCGAAGCTTTTGCCGGATACGCCGCGGAAGTCGCGGACACGGGGCAAGGCGATCGTCACAAGACGGTCGAGGAATTCATACATTCGGTCGCCGCGAAGCGTCACCTTGGTGCCCAACGGCATGCCTTCGCGAACGCGAAAGCCAGCGATGGACTTCTTTGCCTTTGTGATGACGGCTTTTTGGCCCGCGATCAGCGTCAGATCATCCTGGGCCGACTTGGCTTTCTTGCTATCACGCACAGATTCCGCGCCGGCCCCAATGTTCAGGACAATCTTGTCCAAACGCGGGATCATCATGTCGTTCTTATAGCCGAATTCTTCCTTCATCGCGGGCTTAATCGTCTCGCGGAAGGCGGCCTTCAGGCGGGGCGTGTAGTTTGCAGTATCGAGCATCAGATCACGTCCCCTGTGGTCTTGGCGAAGCGGACCTTCTTGCCGTCTTCCATGCGGAAGCCAACGCGAGAGGCTTTGCCATTGGCATCGACGATGGCAAGGTTCGACAGGTCGATGGGCAGCGCCTTGGGGATGCGCCCGCCCTGGCTGGCCTGGCTTTGACGGGTGTGGCGGATGGCCATGTTAAGGCCTTCGACCACGGCCTTGCCGGCCTTCGGGTCGACGGAGGCGATTTCGCCTTCCTTGCCCTTGTCGCGGCCCGACAGCACGATGACCTTATCGCCTTTGCGGAGTTTGGCAGCCATTACAGCACCTCCGGCGCGAGCGAGATGATCTTCATGAAGTTCTTCGCGCGCAATTCGCGAACCACCGGCCCGAAGATGCGGGTGCCGATCGGCTCGTTGTTGTTGTTGAGGATGACGGCGGCGTTCCGGTCGAAGCGGATGGCGGTGCCATCGTCGCGGCGCACTTCCTTGGCGGTGCGCACGACAACGGCCTTGCGAACGTCGCCCTTTTTGACGCGGCCCCGCGGAATGGCTTCCTTGACTGACACCACGATGATGTCGCCAACGGAAGCGTATTTCCGCTTGGACCCGCCCAGGACCTTGATGCACTGAACGCGGCGCGCGCCGCTATTGTCAGCAACATCCAGGTTGGTTTGCATCTGGATCATTGGTTTCTCCCGACCTTTGGGGGGCCGATGCGTGGCCGTGTCCCCAGGGTTTCGAATTCATGTAGCCGCGCTCAGAAGCGAGCGGGCCGGCGGCCATTGCCTAGTCGGCAATGACCTCCCACCGTTTCGTCTTGGACTTGGGCGGGCATTCCTGGATGCGCACAATGTCGCCAACTTTGAACTGGTTGGTTTCATCGTGGGCACGGTATTTCTTGGACTTCCGCACGGTCTTCTGCAGGAGCGGGTGCTTGAAGCGCCGCTCGATAGAGACGGTGACCGTCTGGGCGTTGGTGTCGGAGGTGACGACGCCCTGCAGGATACGCTTAGGCATCGGCTTCCCCTTTCGCCTTTTCGTTGAGGATGGTCATGACGCGCGCTGTGTCGCGGCGCACGCGGCGCATCCGCGCGGTGTTTTCCAGCTGGTTGGTGGCAGCTTGGAAGCGGAGGTTGAACGCCTCCTTCTTGAGATTGGTGAGCTCCGTGCGCAGCTCATCGGGGGTCTTGCCCCGCAACTCGGTGGCGTCCATCGCCTGGGTCCTTTCAACATCACCGGAAGGCCCCTTGCGGGTCACCCTTGGTCCGGTGGAGTGGGTAGAGCGCGCCGTTTAGACGGCTTGGGCGATGTTGGCAAGGGGCTAATCCGCCCTCTGGCGCAGCCAGATGCGGCGGGCCACTTGTTCATTCAGAAGAAGGTGCGGGTAGACCAGTCTCCCTTCCTTGTTCGGAAGGCATTCTCCGAATTTCCAGCATTGCTGCACAGACCAAGGCAGGCCGCTCGGCGCCTTGTCGGGTTCCGCCCAGCCCGGAGCCAATTCTTGGGGAAACGCAGCCAATGTCCTGTCGGTGATCCGTTCCAACAGATCATGGGCATCCTTGTGGAAGCGACGGCTTGTGCCTGCATCTTGCAGGGCAAAAGGGTCGGGGACGGCCTGGCGCCAGACTTTGCTGGATATGGCGGCGTATCGAGATTCGATCCAGCCGTGGTCGAGGAGGAAGGGACGGAAGGAGCGGCAGCCGCTGCCATTGTGGTCGATCAGGCCAAGGGACGCCAAGGCCTCCGCAAAGGCACCGCTCAAACCCAGTGGTTCCCGCGGATCAAAAACCTGTCGCCCAGCAAAATACTGGCCCGCATAGGCCAAGGCGCAATCCAGCAGGTCAATGAATGGAGGGGCAAGGCGTTGCGTATCTGCGGACCTTCCAATGACGTCAGTCGTTTCATCGATCGAACAGCGCAAAGAGACGATTGGCCCATCGACCTCCACCAGGTGGAAGCGAGCAAGCAGCGCGGGAAGTCCTTCGCCTGCCGACATAAACATATGATCGAACGAAACCCCGCCTGCGAAAGCATGGACGAGACAGGGCCGGATCACCGCGACACGTGCCGCGGGACAGTCCAGGTCTTCGTAGAAATCCAGATATCCCATTCCTGGCCGGTCACCCCCAGCGATAGTTGAAACTGACGCTGACCCGGTCCTCCTCGGCCATATTCATCGGCACCTCATGCCGAAGCCAGCTTTCCCACAGCAGCAGATGGCCCACTTTCGGGGTCTCATAGTGGAAGCTGCGCAGGTCCGGCGGTGCATCGGCGCGGCGAGGGGGGGCCGCCATCATCATGGGCAGGCGCGGGTCTTCGAGTTTGAGGGCGGACGTGCCCGGCGGCATGGCGACATAGGTCGTACCGGAGATGACGGAATGAGGGTGAAGGTGGCCGGTATGGATGCCGCCTTCGGGCAGGATGTTGATCCAGATGTCTTCCAGCGTCAGGGGCTTGTCGCCCAGATCGAAAGCCAGCGCCTCGGCGAAACTGGCGACATGGACATCGAGCGATTTCACCAGGTCGGCGAAGATCGGAAAGCGCCAGGGCAGGTCCGACAGCGACGCGTAGGAGGTATAGCCGGGAAAGGCGTTGGCGTCGCACCAATCCTGCCCCGCTTCGTCATCCTCGGCGATGGAGAAGCAAGACGTCGCGAGTTCGTCGGCATCGACCTTGGGGCCGTGTTCCGAAAGTGCTGCGCGGTAAAGGCGGGTGGCAAAGAGGGAGGAGATGTGGGGCATGCCCCCCTTTAGCGGAGCTGGCGGGTGGCCGGTAGAGATGAGAGGGCGGGACGCTTTAGAACAGCAGCGCGCAACCCAGAGTGCGGCGGAAGGCGGCCTCAAGCTCTTCGGTGGTTTCGGTGTCGAGGAACAGCCCGCCGGTCAGGTCGGCCAAGCAGCGGGAGGCGGTTTCGCCCTCGGTGTAGTCGCTTGCGCCCTCGCTCTGCCAGGCAAAGAAGGCGCCACGGACTTTGAAGCCGATAACATGGATGGTGAGGTCCTGGGCTTCGGCAGCCAGCCGCGCGGCAAGGCGGCAGGGCGCGCCGCCGCAGGTTTCCTTGCCGTCGGTGACCAGGACGATCGCGCCAGGTCGGGCGCGGTAATCGAGGGCTTGGGCGGCCAGTTCCACTGCGGCAGTCAGCGCGGTATCGCCCGCCGGCTGCAGGGCATCCACGGCATCCACGATGCGGAGCCCTGCCCCGGCCATGGGCGGGAAGCGCAGGTCGATGCCGGCGCATTGGTCGCCGCCGCCGGGGCCGTAGACGATTAGGCCCAGGCGCCGGTGCAGGGCGATGTCGGGGATGGCCTCGGCCACGGCCCGGCGGGCGGAGACGATGCGCGGCTCGTCCAGGAGGTTGAAGCCCATCTCCGCCATGGAGCCGGAGCCGTCGAAGACGATCATGGCGTCCTCGGTGCAGTCCTGGGCCGCGAGCGGCGTGGCGAGGGCGGTGCAGAGGACGAGGGCGCGATACATGGGCGGAGTATGGCGGGCAGGCGGCGTGTGTCGAGGGGGCGCTCGGCTTGTTCTTCTGGGAAGGGTCGACGTGGAGGGACCCGGTAGGACATAGTTTGTCGTCGGTCTGCTTTGCGGGACAAGTCAGCTTTCGCTGCGGCTGCGCCAATGGCTGATTTCGAAAATCTAACTGATAATAAGCAAGTGTCGTTGCATGCTTGAAATGTAAGACTCGAATGCTTTCATTCAGCATGGCACTTAACATATCGACGAATACTGCTCCCACACTATAGCGATTGAAGGCCAAAGGCTTTGAAAATATATAAGTATTTTTCTATCGACGTCATAGATTTGGTTTTCCAAAAGAATGGCTATTGTGGAGTCAAATTCTCGCTCCCAAAAGACTACAATGATCCATACGAACTATTCTTGGGCGTTGACCTAGATGTGTCGACAGAAAGCCTTGCCACATACCAAGAAATCGTCCAGGAACTTCCACAGTTTCCAACGACATGTTTCTCCAAGTCACCGATTGTCGCTCCTATGTGGGCACACTATGCGCAAAATCACACTGGGTTCGTGCTCGAATTTGACGTGAGCGCCTTGCAAGAAACCTTTGAAAAAATCGAAGTTCGCGATGTTGATTATAAGGCGGGCCCCAATCCAGACCTTGCATTATCTTTGGAACGAGTGGCAGTAACAAAGAAACCCAGGCATGCAGTTTGGCTGCGCCAACAAGTTCTCACCGAAGCCTACTTTTCGAAGTATCAGGACTGGAGTTACGAGCAGGAATGTCGATTGGTTGACAAAAACCAGTACGTGGAGGATGTCGCAGGAAACGACATCCTGTTCATACCAACTGAATGTGTGACTGCGATGATCGTTGGCGGGAAAATACTCGAAGACAAGAAAGCGACCAGTATTGAGTTGTCCCAGATAAATGACATTGATTGGTACTAACTCATCATCGGAAAAAGCCTAGCGCTGCCATACATGCGATCAACGGATGAGAGCGTCTTCCTCTTTGAAAAAGGGGAAGTCACTGAGGCTCTGGGCAAATGCGAGAGTTGTTCAGAACCAGTCCCATCTGGTGGCGACCTATGTGTTTGGTGCTCGATTACTGAATCACATGCAGACGAAGCCGCACGGGGCAATCCATTCAGAATCCTCGATCACATAGGACAGTTAGAAAGCTACCTTGAAGGCGTCCGCGATATTGAACGCAAACGGAGATAAGCGCTTAGCAAAATGAGCATCTCGAGTCCCTAGGGTTGAGCCGAAAAATCTGTACAGTTCCTTCAAAGCTCACCGGAAGCAGGCCTTCCAGCGCCCCGTAACACTGGTCACTTTAGGCTCAAACCAGACGCCCGCCATCAGAAAGAGAAAGGGCGCCCGCGGGCGCCCTTCCACTGTCGGATCACTCGAAGACCGGTCTCACCAATCTTCCCGAACCACCGTCCGTGTCTTCACCGGAAGCTTCATCGCGGCGAGGCGCAGGGCCTCGCGGGCGATGGGTTCGGACACGCCGTCGATCTCGAACATGATCCGGCCGGGCTTGACCTTGCAGGCCCAATAATCGACCGAACCCTTGCCCTTACCCATCCGCACTTCGGTGGGCTTCGACGTCACAGGTACGTCGGGGAAGATGCGGATCCAGACGCGGCCCTGACGCTTCATATGGCGCGTCATGGCACGGCGCGCCGCTTCGATCTGGCGGGCGGTGACCCGCTCGGGCTGAGTCGCCTTCAGGCCGTAAGTGCCAAAGGTCAGGTCAGAGCCGCCCTTGGCCTGGCCGTGGATGCGGCCCTTATGGGCTTTGCGGAACTTTGTCCGTTTCGGTTGCAGCATTGGTTAACCTCCCTCAGCGGCGACGGTCGCCGCGGGGGCGATCGTCACGGCGGCCACCCGCGCCACGGGGGGCGGGACCGTCCTGCAGTTCCTGGGCCTTGCGGTCACGGGCGGCGGGGTCATGTTCCATGATCTCGCCTTTGAAAATCCAGACCTTGATGCCGATGATGCCGTAGGGCGTCTTGGCTTCGCTGTGGGCGTAATCGATATCGGCGCGCAGCGTGTGCAACGGCACCCGCCCTTCGCGATACCATTCCGTCCGCGCGATTTCCGCGCCGCCAAGGCGGCCCGCCATGTTCACGCGGATGCCAAGGGCCCCCATGCGCATGGCGTTCTGCACGGCACGCTTCATGGCCCGGCGGAAGCTGACGCGGCGTTCCAACTGCTGGGCGATGCTTTCGCCCACAAGCTGCGCGTCCAACTCGGGCTTGCGCACTTCCACGATGTTGAGGTGCAATTCGCTGTCGGTCATGGAAGCCAGCTTCTTGCGAAGCACTTCGATATCCGCGCCCTTCTTGCCAATGATGACACCGGGGCGAGCCGTGTGAACGGTGACGCGACACTTGCGGTGCGGGCGTTCGATCACGACGCGGCTGACGCCCGCCTGCTTGCATTCTTCTTCGATGAACTGGCGCATCTTGAGATCCTCAAGAAGCAGATCGCCATAATCCTTCGTATCGGCATACCAGCGGCTGTCCCAGGTGCGATTGACCTGAAGCCGCATACCGATTGGGTTAACTTTGTTCCCCATCAGGCTTGCTCCTCTACCTGCCGCACCTTGATCGTCAGTTCCGCGAATGGCTTGGTGATCCGTCCGAAACGACCACGGGCGCGCGGGCGGCCTCGCTTCATGGTCAAGTTCTTGCCCACATAGGCCTCGGCGACGATCAGTTCGTCGACATCCAGGTTGTGGTTGTTTTCCGCGTTGGCGATGGCCGATTGCAGGCACTTGCGCACGTCGATGGCGATCCGCTTCTTCGAGAAGGTCAGGTCGCTGAGCGCCTTTTCCACCTTCTTGCCACGGATCATGGCGGCCACCAGGTTCAGCTTCTGCGGGCTGGTCTTCAGCATCCGCAGCTTGGCCATGGCCTCATCATCGGCCACGCGGCGGGGATTTTTTTCCTTGCCCATGGCTTATTTCCTTTTGGCTTTTTTGTCGGCCGCGTGCCCGTAATAGGTGCGCGTGGGCGAATATTCCCCGAACTTCTGGCCAATCATCTCTTCGGAAACGTTCACGGGGATATGCTTGTGCCCGTTATAGACGCCGAAGGTGAGGCCCACGAACTGGGGCAGGATGGTGGAGCGGCGCGACCAGATCTTGATCACGTCGTTGCGCCCGCTTTCGCGCGCAGCTTCGGCCTTCTTGAGGACATAGGCGTCCACAAACGGGCCTTTCCAGACGGAGCGGCTCATATCAGCGGCCTTTCTTCTTGGCGTGACGCGACCGGACGATCAGTCGGCTGGACGCCTTGTTCTTGTTGCGAGTGCGCGCACCCTTGGTGGGCTTGCCCCAGGGCGTCACCGGGTGGCGGCCACCCGAGGTCCGGCCTTCGCCACCGCCGTGCGGGTGGTCGATGGGGTTCATCACGACGCCGCGCACGCTGGGGCGGATGCCCTTGTGCCGGTTGCGGCCCGCTTTCCCGAAGTTCTGGTTCGAATTGTCGGGGTTCGACACGGCGCCCACGGTGGCCATGCATTCCTGGCGCACGAGGCGAAGTTCACCCGAGCTGAGCCTGATCTGGGCATAGCCCCCGTCGCGACCGACGAACTGGGCATAGGTGCCCGCGGCGCGTGCGATCTGGCCGCCCTTGCCGGGCTTGAGTTCGATGTTGTGGACGATTGTGCCGATGGGCATGCCCTGGAACGGCATGGCGTTGCCGGGCTTGATGTCGGCCTTCTGGCTGGCCACGACGCGGTCGCCGACGGCCAGACGCTGGGGCGCCAGAATATAGGCTTGTTCGCCATCGGTGTAGCGGATGAGCGCGATGAAGGCCGTGCGGTTGGGATCGTATTCGATCCGTTCGACATTCGCCTGAACGTCCAGCTTGTTCCGTTTGAAATCGACGATCCGATAGAGCCGCTTGGCCCCGCCGCCTTTGCGGCGCATCGTGATCCGTCCGGTGTTGTTGCGGCCACCATTCTTGGTGAGACCTTCCGTGAGCGCCTTGACCGGGCGCCCCTTCCACAGCTCCGAACGGTCGATCAGAACCAGCCCACGCTGGCCCGGCGTCGTCGGCTTGTACGACTTGAGTGCCATTGTTTACCTGTCTTCCGTTGTGTGTCGGACGACGCGTGCCGCCCTGGATGTAAGGGCCCCGAAGGTCCCCGGTGATACCTCGAAAAGAGACACCCCGGACGGATCCGGGGTGGTCGGGATGGCGCCGTTTAAGGGACAGGGACGGGGCGGTCAAGGGCCGTCTGGGCGGTGGAATTTTAAGGGGTGATCTGCGGGTGATCCACGGGTGATATACGTCGGACGTGTTTGCTTCGGGGCACGTCCGACCAATCGTGTGGGGTCACGCCGCGACGTCTCCGGTCGGGTGGTGAAAACACATCGTGTGACGTCTCGTATCAGGTCGTGATGGCGTGCGCGCCCTACCCAAGCCTTGCGCTCGTTACGGTGAACAGAACGGCAAGCTCTCACAATCGACTTCGATGGGAAGACGACGGGCCTGGCCGTCGATTTCGACCGCATAGGCCGAGGCGGTGAGCCACCAGCGCCCCTGCCCGCCGCCTTCACGGGCGGCATCGCAACTTTTGCCGAGATAGTAGGTGGTCCCGTCGTCCAGCCTGACGACGGCCCCATTGGCGTTGCATTCGAAACTGTCCGCCAGGGCCAGGGATGGCGTGAGGAGAAGGGCGAGGATGAAGCGCATTGCGTCACTCTTTCATTGTATCTCGCCCGATTGTGCGTGCCGCGCATGTGAGGCGTCAAGCGTATCGCGGGATGAGTGAAACCCCACCGCGACGCACGGTCTGCCACGACAAGCGGTGGCTTGCCCCCGACCCTACGACGGTTGTCGTTCCGGCGCGCATCGGCGGGCCGCGGCACGGCGATATGCGCGGGGGCTTTGCGGTTTATGGTTGCCATCACCGGAAGCTGTTCAAGCTGTGCGCTCACCCCAGCCAAATCGCCGGGCCGTGGGGGCGGCCCGCCGATGCGCGGCATCCGCCATGGCGGATGCTGTTTCGCGCGGGTGTGGAAATGCAGGGTGGGTGACAACCCAGCAGTGCGGGTCGCGACCGGTCAGGCGGTGGGTTTTTAGCCACCCTAGGCTTGCTTCAAACGTAGAGACGTTAGACTACGTCTTTCGGAATAAGGTCCGGAATAAGTGTATTTGCCTCTGGCAATGCAGGCATATCTGGGATTTCATAGTTCTCCCATCCATTAGAGCCGCGTTTAATACGCATTACAGGTCGCCCATACCGTTTTACCCATTGAACCTGAGCGTTCCCGTGGAAATAGAAGCGAACAGCTTTCCGTAATGCAGCAATGTTGCTCCTGGTTAAGAACGATTTGAGGTCAGCCATCTCGCTACAAGCAGTCTTGATCTTACCTTGCAGGTCGCGAGCCAAACGTATCCGACGCTCCTCAGAGACATCCAACCCGTAGTCGTTCCGCCCCTTAAGTATTGCCCTGCAGTCTCCGACAACATCTCTAAATGCCGGTCTTGGTTGCTCCAGAAGATATGCCGCCTTCACGACCGCAACCACGTCGTCGTGCCTACTCCCTGTCTCAATCACCAGTAGGTCACGTTCTGGCGTCATGCGAGACTTGATGAGCGACTTGCGCATCGTTGGAACCTTGGAAACAACCTCTCGCGCAGCGAAATCAAGCGGCAGCCAAACTCGCTCAATTTCCTCTATCAGTGCTGGGAGATACAGAAAGCATCGCCGCTTTATCTCAGTCGCTGCAGCTTGGTTGATAGCGGACTGGATCTCTGACTCCAATTTGCGCGCAGCGTCATCGCCAAAGTACTTCCGTCCACAGTCTTTGCCGCAGAGCGCGATCCGACCGTCGCTCATCACCGCAGTGAAACCCGTATTGTGAGACTGTCGCTGCTCGCAAAACGCGCACCTCACCTTATGCATCGTTTTATATCGATTCTTATACCTGACCGGAATCTGACCTGAAGGAATCCTTTTAACGAGGCCCTCCTGGCTGCACGGATCAACGATCACGAGCTGACTGAGGTCAATTTCCTCAGCGTTCGCCTGGGGTTGATAGAATTTCTCGATTGGTGTGTGGGTGGACATGCAGAAGATTTCCCTGATGCACTAGTACCATGATGCCTCCCCTACCACCAATTGTATTCAAAAGCCGCCGACATTCAAGATATAGCTCTAAATCGAGCATTCCCACGGTGACATTATCCAGACCACGAGACGCGGGCCAAGTTGTAAATATGACAAATATGAAAAAGCCCCGCCGTCTCCGGCGAGGCTTAGAATCTGGTCCGGCTGGGGACCGCCCCTTTCGGAAGGGCCGATTAAAGCCCCGTCGTAACGTCGATAGTATTCCCCTCTTCCAACGTCACATAGGCTTTCTTCACGTCTTTCCGGCGGCCTATTTGGCCGCGGAAGCGCTTGACCTTACCTTTGGTGATGGTCGTGTTCACGGCCTTCACCTTGACGCCGAACAGCTCCTCGACGGCCGCTTTGATCTGCGGCTTGTTGGCGTCGATGGCCACCTCGAAGACGACGGCGCCGGACTCCGACGCCATGGTCGCCTTCTCGGTGATGATCGGCTTGCGGATCACGTCATAGGTGTTCATGCCAGTCGCGCCTCCAGCGCTTCGACGCCCGCCTTCGTGAGCACGAGCGTGTCACGCTTGAGGATGTCGTAGACGTTCGCACCCATGGAGGGCAGGACGTCGATATTGTCTAGGTTGCGGGCCGCTTGGGCGAAGCCTTCGTTGACCTCAGCCCCGTCGATGACGAGCGCGCGCTTCCAGCCGAGATCCTTGACGGCCTTGGCCAGCACGGCGGTCTTACCGTCCATATTGGCCGCGTCCAGGATGACCAGCTCACCCGCCTGCGCCTTGGCAGACAAAGCGTGCTTGAGGCCCATTTGGCGGACCTTCTTGGGCAGGTCATGGGCGTGGCTGCGGGGCGTGGGGCCCTTGTAGACGCCGCCCTTGCGGAAGATCGGCGCCTTGCGGGAGCCGTGGCGTGCCCCGCCGGAGCCCTTCTGGCGAACGATCTTCTTGGTCGAATAGCTGACCTCGGAACGGGTCTTGACCTTGTGCGTGCCAGCCTGCGCCTTGTTGCGCTGCCAGCGGACGACGCGGTGCAGGATATCGGTGCGCGGTTCCAGCCCGAACAGGTCGTCGTTCAGATCGACCGACCCGGCCTTACCGCCGTCCAGTGTGATGACGTCGAGTTTCATCTCACTCACCTTCCTTCTTCTCGGGCGTCGCGTCCGAATTGTCGGTGTCGGCCTTTTCTTCGGCGATTTCCGCCTCGGCGGCCTTCAGCGCGGCTTCCTGTGCGGCGGCCTCTTCGGCCAGACGCGCTTCTTCGGCAGCGGCAGCTTCGGCCTCGGCGGCGGCGGCAGCTTCTTCAGCGGCCTTCTGCGCTTCCTTCTTGGCGGACATCAGCGCGGCGGGCAGAATTGCGTTTTCGGGGAACGGCTTCTTGACCGCATCCTTAACCGTAACCCAGCCACCTTTGGAGCCCGGCACCGCACCCTTGACCATGATCAGACCCCGGTCGGTATCGGTCTTCACGACCTGCAGGTTCTGCGTGGTCACGCGGGCAGCGCCCATATGGCCGGCCATCTTCTTGCCCTTGAACACCTTGCCGGGGTCCTGGCACTGGCCGGTGGACCCGTGAGAGCGGTGGCTGATCGACACGCCGTGCGACGCACGCAGGCCGCCGAAATTCCACCGCTTCATGGCGCCAGCGAAGCCCTTACCGATGGAGGTGCCGCTGACATCGACGAACTGGCCTTCGAAATAATGGTCGGCGATGATTTCCTCGCCAACCGGGATCAGCGCATCCTCATCCACGCGGAATTCGACGATCTTGCGCTTGGGCTCAACACCCGCCTGCTTGTAGACGCCGCGCATGGCCCGGCTGGTGCGCTTGGCCTTGGCCGTGCCCGCGCCCAGTTGGACGGCGGTGTAGCCATGCTTGTCATTGGTGCGCTGACCGATGACCTGGAGGCCATCCAGTTGCAGCACGGTGACGGGGATTTGCCGCCCGTCTTCCTGGAAGAGACGGGTCATGCCCACCTTCTTCGCGATCACTCCGGAACGCATCATGTCCTATGCCCTCCCTCAGACCGAAATCTGCACGTCCACGCCAGCGGCCAGGTCGAGCTTCATGAGCGCGTCCACGGTCTGCGGGGTGGGGTCAACGATGTCGAGCATCCGCTTATGTGTGCGGATCTCCCACTGATCGCGGGACTTCTTGTCGATATGGGGGCCGCGTAGGACGGTGAACTTCTCGATCTTGTTGGGCAGCGGGATCGGACCGCGAACCTGGGCACCGGTGCGCTTGGCGGTATTGACGATTTCCTGGGTGCTGGCGTCCAGCACGCGATAATCGAACGCCTTGAGCCGGATGCGGATGTTCTGGCTTTTCATGTCATTCGCCTGACAATACGGGTCCTGCCGGACGCGCCGGGGACCGTCATTTGAGTTGAGAGGAGGAAGCCGGACCACCCGTCGCCCTCGTCGAACCCGAACGGTAAAGGGGCCGCGTCGGGGGGAGAATCCCCCGGGGGCGACCCCGTCCGTAGGCCGCGTGCCTTACGAGAGAAGCCCGTTTCCCGCAAGACAAAAACGCGGAATCTGAGGGAATTTCGTAACACGCGCTCACATCCGCGCGATTTTCGGCTGATTCCTGCGACGAAGCGTTGACCATACCGGTCACCCATGGAGGGGATAGGCCTGCGGAATCGGCCGTTGTGGTCGTGACCTGTACGCACAACCAAGGATACACCAATGAAACTGAACATCATCGCGCTTGCTTCTGCCGCTGCTCTGACGCTCGGCGCTGTCGCCCCCGCCGCCGCCCAAGGCATGGGCCAGGGCTTCGACATGCTGCAATCCGCTCTCATGAGCGAGTTCGAGCGCCTGAACATCGACATCAACGGCATGGAAGGCCTGACGCTCGGCGAACTGGCGATCATCAAGACGATCCTCGACTCCGACGAAGCCGAAAGCCAGAAGAAGGGCCGCATCGAAGCGATCCTGCAGAACAACTAATCGCAGCCGCGATTTGGGAAAGGGGCGGTCCGGTCGGGCCGCCCTTTTTCGTGGCCCCCCAGAAAGTGCCGCGTGGACTGATTTTTGATGTGGCGCGGGGGGCGTGTGTTCCCGCGCACGTGGTCTCCATCTGTCTTAGCTTGCGTCGCAAGACCCATCGCGACGCCAGGATCCTTTGGAAATTGAATGGAACGAATGCACGCCAAGCGTGTTTGGACCTTACAATTAACCTACGGAGGAACCTGCAATGAAAACGATCATCGCCACCCTTACAACAGTCACAGCCCTTTCGTTCGGCACGATGGCCTTTGCGGATACACGGGCAGAAGTCAGCCAGGGATACGACATGCTGGCGACCTCGCTGATGGGCGATTTCGAGCGGATGGGCATCCCCACCGCCACGCTCGATACGCTGACACTGGGTCAGTTGGCCGCCATCAAAGAGACGTTGGAGGACGGGGACGAGTCTAATGACAAGGGCCAGGTCGAAGCGATTATCTACAACTGACCGTGACCCGGACCATGGACCGGAGGGCGCCCAAATGGGGCGCCCTTTTTCGTGGCCGACGAGGGCTTTGGCGCGCCCTACCTATCCGCCAGATGCGATCACAGTTGCGCGGGGTGGTGTAGAATATCCGGGGCTTGGATGCGGCGACATGCGATAATAGCCCCATCGCAACCCATGAGGTCGCCCATGAAACTTACCGTATCCACCCTTTTGCTTGCCTCAATCCTTGCTCTCAGCTCTGCGGCGCCGAGCTTCGCGCAACGCGATCTAGCCGGCAGCCCTGCCCTGGCCGCCCGCATCGAGCGGGAGTTGAGGCATAATGTCATCCGCATCGATACCGATATCCGCACCCTGAGCTTGGGGCAGATGAAGGCCATCCAGGACGTCCTGCGCGACGATGAAAGCACCGGTCAGAAGCGCGGGCGCATTCAGGCGATTATCCGTAACAACTGACGCTTAATGCGGGTCGCATGGCCTGTGATCGGTTAGCGGGTCCAGGCACCTTCCGCCCGACGAGCGCCTAGGCTCCGCAGACGCACAAAGGCCCCCGGGGGGCCTTTGCTTGGTTGGTGGCGTGGCGCGGGCCGAGTGGCCCGGCGCCGGCCCGTTACTCGATGATCTTCGAGACCACGCCCGCACCCACCGTGCGGCCGCCTTCGCGGATCGCAAAGCGCAGGCCCTGCTCCATCGCGATGGGCGCGATCAGCTCAACACCGAACGCCACGTTGTCGCCCGGCATCACCATCTCCGTGCCCTCGGCCAGCTGAACCGTGCCCGTCACATCCGTCGTGCGGAAGTAAAACTGCGGGCGGTAGTTCGCGAAGAACGGCGTGTGGCGGCCGCCCTCTTCCTTGGTCAGGATGTACGCCTCAGCCTCGAACTTCGTGTGCGGCGTCACCGAGCCGGGCTTGCAGAGCACCTGGCCCCGCTCGACGCCGTCCCGGTCGATGCCGCGCAGCAGCGCGCCGATATTGTCGCCCGCCTCGCCGCGATCCAAGAGCTTGCGGAACATCTCAACGCCCGTGCAGGTCGTCTTCTGCGTGTCGCGGATGCCGACGATTTCGATCTCGTCGCCCACATTGATCACGCCACGCTCCACGCGACCGGTCACAACCGTACCGCGGCCGGAGATCGAGAACACATCCTCCACCGGCATCAGGAAGGGCTGATCCACGGCGCGCTCGGGCGTGGGGATCCATTCATCCACGGCGGCCATCAGCTTCTTGATCGATTCCTCGCCGATTTCGGGCGACTTGCCCTCCATCGCCGCCAAGGCCGAGCCTGGGATGACGGGAATGTCGTCGCCGGGATATTCATACGAGCTCAGCAGCTCGCGAATTTCCATCTCGACAAGCTCCAACAGCTCCTCGTCATCGACCTGATCGACCTTGTTCATATAGACGACCATGGTCGGAATGCCCACCTGGCGGCCCAGCAGAATGTGCTCGCGCGTCTGCGGCATGGGGCCGTCGGCGGCGTTCACCACCAAGATCGCGCCGTCCATCTGCGCGGCCCCGGTGATCATGTTCTTCACGTAGTCCGCATGGCCCGGGCAATCGACATGGGCGTAGTGCCGGTTCTCGGTCTCGTATTCCACATGCGCCGTCGAGATCGTGATCCCGCGGGCCTTCTCCTCGGGCGCGCCGTCAATCTGATCGTACGCCTTGAAGTCCCCAAAGTACTTCGTAATCGCCGCCGTCAGCGTCGTCTTCCCGTGGTCAACGTGACCAATCGTGCCGATGTTCACATGCGGCTTCGTACGCTCAAACTTTGCCTTCGCCATGGTGGGCGTCTCCTCTATCTGCCCCGGCTATTCAGCCGACAATTCAATTCCGTAGATCGCCTTGGCGAGGTTGCGGCCCAGGCCTGCCCCTGCAAGGTCGATTTCGCCCCGTTCCCCGCCAGTGACCAGCGCGCCCGCCGTCAGCACGGCGCCCGCGCTGCCGCCCAGGCGGAAGGTCCCACTGCCCGTCACTTCGAACGGGGAGCCAAGGGCAGCGCCGGTTTCCGCGTCGCGCAATTGCGCCACCGCTTCGACCGCGCTGCCGGACTGGCCCACCGCCGCCGAGGCGACATTGGGGACGAAAAGGCGTGTCACATCCAACGCAACCACGACGTCCCGCGTCCCATCAGGGTTCAGGTCATCGAGGACGCCCAGGACCTGATTGCGCAAAAGCGCTTCAGCCTCGGCTTCCGAGATGTTGAACCCGCGACTGTCCGCAGACGCCGCGCGCGCGGCCTCCACCTGGACATTGGTGACGCGAAGCGTGTCCGCTTGATCCGCCGCAACAACTTGCGTCGTTTCAGGGACGCAGCCTGCCAAAGCGAGAGCTGCGATTGCGATGAGTGTGATGTGGGGTGCCATTATGCATACTTCTTCTGGATTTCCTCAGAGATGTTCTGCGGCACCGGATCGTAATGGTCGAACTGCATCGTGAACTGAGCGCGGCCCGACGACATGGAGCGCAGAGTGTTGATGTAACCGAACATGTTGGCCAAAGGCACGAACGCATCGATAGCGATTGCGTTACCGCGCGGTTCCTGGCCGGAGACCTGGCCCCGGCGGGACGTCAAATCGCCGATGATACCACCCGTATATTCCTCGGGCGTGATCACTTCGACCTTCATGACGGGCTCCAGCAGCTTGGCCCCCGCCTTGCGCATCCCTTCACGCATCCCCATGCGGGCGGCGATTTCGAAGGCGAGCACAGACGAGTCTACGTCGTGGAACTTACCGTCCAGCAGCTGCACCTTGAAATCGATCACCGGAAAGCCCGCGAGCGGGCCGCTATCCATGACCGAGTTGATGCCCTTCTCGACACCGGGGATGTATTCCTTCGGTACGGCGCCGCCGACGATCTTGGATTCGAAAGAATAGCCCTCGCCCGGCTCTGTGGGCGAAATGAGCAGCTTGACCTCGGCAAACTGACCGGACCCACCCGACTGCTTCTTGTGGGTATAGGTATGCTCCACCTCGTGACCGATGGTTTCGCGATAGGCCACCTGGGGCGCGCCGATATTGGCCTCGACCTTGAACTCCCGCTTGAGACGGTCGACCAGGATGTCGAGGTGCAATTCGCCCATACCCTTCATGATGGTCTGACCCGACTCAATGTCGGTTTCGACGCGGAAGGACGGGTCTTCGGCGGCCAGGCGCTGAAGGCCCTGAGACATCTTCTCCTGGTCGGCCTTCGTCTTCGGCTCAACCGCGATCTCGATGACCGGATCGGGGAAGGTCATGGTTTCCAACACGACCTGATCCTGCACGTCCGACAGGGTGTCGCCGGTCGTGGTGTCCTTCAGGCCAGCCAGCGCGATGATGTCGCCCGCGAACGCTTCCGTGATTTCCTCACGGTTGTTCGAGTGCATCATCATCATGCGGCCGACGCGCTCTTTCTTGCCCTTCGTGGTGTTCTGGAGCGTGTCGCCCTTGTTGAGAACACCCGAGTAGATGCGCGTGAACGTGAGCGAGCCGACAAAGGGGTCGTTCATGATCTTGAAGGCGAGGCCGGCAAACGGCATCGCGTCATCGGCACGGCGGGCAATATCGCGGGTTTCCGTCTCGTCCCCCGGCTTGAAGCCCATGTAATCGACCACGTCCAGCGGGCTGGGCAGGTAGTCGATAACAGCATTAAGAAGAGGCTGTACGCCTTTGTTTTTAAACGCAGAGCCACCCAAAACAGGCACAAAGCTGAGCGACAGGCAGCCCTTGCGCAGAAGCGCGCGTAGGGTCGGCACATCGGGCTCATTGCCTTCGAGGTATTCCATCATAGCGTCGTCGTCCATTTCGACGGCAGCCTCGATCATCTTGCCGCGCCATTCGTCGGCCATATCCTTGAGACTGTCGCGCACGGGGGCCTTGACCCAGGACGCACCCAGATCTTCGCCCTGCCAGAGCCATTCTTCCATGGTGACCAGGTCGATCAGGCCTTCGAGTTCCGTCTCGGCCCCGATCGGGATGCCCACGGGCACGGCGCGCGCACCGGTGCGGTCTTCCATCATGTTGACGCAGTTGAAGAAGTCCGCGCCGATCTTGTCCATCTTGTTGACGAAGACCATCCGCGGCACCTTGTAGCGGTCGGCCTGGCGCCAGACGGTTTCAGTCTGTGGTTCTACGCCCGCGTTGGCGTCCAGCACGCAGATCGCGCCGTCAAGAACGGCCAGCGAGCGTTCCACCTCGATGGTGAAGTCCACGTGGCCGGGCGTGTCGATGATGTTCATCCGATGCTTGGGCGTGTCGGCGGTCTGGCCGTCTTCCGTACGCTCCCAAAATGTCGTGGTGGCGGCGGAGGTGATGGTGATCCCGCGCTCCTGCTCCTGCTCCATCCAGTCCATCGTGGCGGCGCCGTCATGGACTTCGCCGATATTGTGAGACTTGCCGGTGTAGTAGAGGATCCGCTCGCTGCAGGTCGTCTTGCCTGCGTCGATATGGGCCATGATGCCGAAGTTGCGGTAACGGTCGAGAGGATAGTCGCGTGCCATGGGGCTTACCTCGGATAGGAGGAGAAAAACGGGTTCGGGGGCCACGTTAAGGCCCCCGAGATAAAGCTGTTCAGGGCGAAGAGATCACCAGCGGTAGTGGCTGAACGCCTTGTTGGCGTCGGCCATCTTGTGGGTGTCTTCGCGCTTCTTGACCGCCGAGCCGCGGGATTGGACGGCGTCGATCAGCTCACCGGCCAGACGCTCTTCCATCGTGTTCTCATTGCGCGAGCGGGCCGCGTTGATGAGCCAGCGGATGGCGAGCGCTTCGCGACGCTCGGGGCGGACTTCGACGGGGACCTGATAGGTGGCGCCACCGACCCGGCGGGAACGGACTTCCACGGCGGGCTTCACGTTGTCGAGCGCTTCGGTGAAGACCTCGATGGGCGAGCGCTTGAGCTTGCCTTCAACACGGTCCATCGCGTTGTAGACGATCTTTTCGGCGACCGACTTCTTGCCGTCGATCATCAGGTTATTCATGAACTTGGTCAGAACCTTATCGCCATATTTGGCGTCGGGCAGGACTTCGCGTTTCTCGGCGGCGTGACGACGGGACATGCTCGCAACTCCTTCTTACTTGGGGCGCTTGGCGCCGTATTTGGAACGACGCTGGCGACGGTCCTTGACGCCCTGCGTATCGAGCACACCGCGCAGGATGTGGTAGCGCACGCCGGGAAGGTCCTTGACGCGGCCGCCACGGATCAGGACGACGCTGTGTTCCTGAAGGTTGTGGGATTCACCCGGAATGTAGCTGATGACCTCGTAGCCGTTGGTCAGGCGCACCTTGGCGACTTTCCGCATGGCCGAGTTCGGCTTCTTCGGCGTCGTCGTATAGACGCGCGTGCAGACGCCGCGCTTTTGCGGGCAGCTTTCCAAGTGCTGCGACTTGGAACGTTTTACCTTGGGCTGCCGCGGCTTGCGGATCAGCTGCTGGATCGTTGGCATTCGGGAATCCCCGTCTTGGTTCAAACACGTGTCCGGCGCCCACCCTGCCAAAAGCGCGAAGGCCGCACGCGCCCGGAATTCCGACCTGGACGATGCGGTTTGGTGACAGAGGGTGCGGAAAGCAGTATCCCGGACCTTGTGCAGCGGTTCTGGCAAGCCGGATCGGGCCCGGGGGGCCCTGACCGAATTGAAGCCGCACATAGGCGAATCGCACTGGGGTGTCAACGCGGCCCCGATAGGGGGCGGGTCCGCGGTCGCGCCGCATCGCATCCCCACGGAATGTCAGGGTATTCGCCCCGCCGCCACGGTGCCTTGCGCCGGTCGGCCCCGCACGGCACGACTGCATCCCATGTCCGCGTTGCAAATCCTGGCCATCACGCGCTTCGCCTATCCGGGTCTCGGTGGTTTCCGGGTCGCGCATGACAGCGTCGAGGCACGCCAGGCCCATCTTTGGGCGCCCGCGCGGATGGCAGCGCGGCTTCGGACGTTGGAACATGTCTGCCTGCACACCCTGGCGCGTCAGACGGACCCGGATTTCCGGGTGATCATCCTGACCGGCGACGCCCTGCCCGATCCCTGGCGCAGCCGCCTGCTGGAGATCGCGGGCGCCGTGCCCCAGGCGGAGGTCGTCTTCCATCCGCCCATGAACCCCCGCCATGCCGCTGAAGAGGTGGTGAATGCGCGCATCGACCCAGACGGCCCGCCGGTCATGCAGTTCCGCCAAGATGACGATGACGGCGTGGGGCTGCGCTTTGTGGAACGGTGCCGGGCCCTGTTCACGGATATCCGCCCGTTTTGGGAGCGTCACGGCCGCGTGGCCGTGGATTTCAACCGCGGCTACATGCTGCACCTGACGCCCGACGGCCCCCGCGTGGAGGAAGCTGCACGCACCCATCTGGGCGTGGCGCAGGCGCTGTTTTTGAAACCTCGCGTCAGGCGAACGGCCGTCCACTTTCCGCATCATCGGCTGGGCCTTCTGATGCCGTCGGTCACGATCCCGGACGCGCCTATGTGGTTGCGCGGCGTGGATGGGACCAATGACAGCCAGATGGAGGGCGCATTGGAGCGGTTGGCGCCCGCCACGCCCGAGCAGCGCGCCGATCTGGAAGCGCGCTTCGGCCTGGATCTGGCGAAGATTGCGCAGAGTTTTTGACCGGGTTGGGGGCTCTGCCTCCGTCCTCGCGAGGCGAGGACTCCCCCGGGATATTTTCGCCAGGAAGAAGAGGCGGCGCACGGAACAAGCTTTCCTGAATGCAAGGCGCAGCGGAGCCCAGTGGAACGGCTATGGCTCTACTCTGGTGCCGCGGCGCGGGGAACGGGGACGCGGCGGGTTTCGCGCCAGAGGGTGTAGAGACCCGTGGCCGTGACCAGGGCGGCGCCGGCAAGGGTAAGAGGGTCGGGCCAGTCTCCGAACACGGCCCAACCAAGCAAAAGGCCCCATAGGATTGCCGTATAGCGGAACGGGGTGGTCACAGCGAGATCTCCGACCCGGATGGCCATGACGGAAAAGAGATAGCCGCCAATAATGAAGAGCGCGGCACCGGCCACCAAGGCCCCCTGCCCCTGCGAGACCGGTTGCCAGGTCTCACGCGTGGTTAATGCTATGCCCAGCAGAGTCACCGCGGCCGCGGTCAGCGCGGCCACCTTGAGGCTTGGCACGTCGGGCGACAGCCGTCGCGTGATCAGGTCCCGCACGGTAATCATGATGACGGCCAGCACCGCGAGAAGCGCCCAAGCATCGAAGCCATCGGGGCCCGGCCGAACGATGATAAGGACGCCCAGTAGGCCGACTGCGATGGCCACCCAACGGCGCCACCCCACCTTTTCACCCAATAAGATCGCGCCCGCCGCGGTGATGGTGAGCGGCAGCGCCTGCAAGATCGCCGTTATGTTGGCCAGCGGCATGTGGGTCAGGGCCAGAATGAAGGGCAGGAAAGCCGCAACTTCGGCCGCGCTGCGCAGTGCAACCTTGCCGCGATCGCCCCTTGGAATGGGCTGGCGCAGTGCGCCTGTCCAATGGGCAAGCGCAACCATCAGCGTCGTGGCGGCAAGGCCCCGAAGCGTGACCGCCTGGAAGGTGGGCAGGTCTTGCGCCAGAAGTTTGATGCAGGCGTCATTGAGCGTGAAGGTCGCCATGGACGCCATCATCAAGAGCGCGCCGCGCAGGTTGTCGGTCATGGCTCGCGCGCGGGTTCGGGCATCAGCGCCATGGCGGCGTCGGCATCCAGGCCAAAACGCTCGCGCAGCAGCTTGCGGCCCTTGCGCGTGGCCATTTCCACGGCGTGGGGCGGGATGGAGCGGCCGCTGTCATTATGGTCATGGAGCGTGCGAACGAACATATGCGCATCACCCGGCAGGGTGTAGCCCGGCACATGGCAGGGCAGTCGCCGATGGTTGTAGCGGTAGATGCAGGTGGGCAGCTCCGCGGTGGTGATCATGGCGCAGGCTAGGCCCAGGGGTTGGGGTTCGCGGAATTCGTGGAAGGGCTGCACAGGGTCGAAAAGGTTCCAGTAGATGCCACGCATGAAGCTGAGCGTGGTGGGCCCTTCGGCCAGCCCCGCATGGATCAGCCGGTCGGAGACATCGCGGGTTCGGGCGATGTAATCCGTCGCCACGGCGTCATCATCGTCGATGCGGAAGCCGGTGACATGGGTCGCGCCCTCGGTGATGCCGCGGCGAAAGCTGCGCTTGCCCGCGGAAAGGGCACCCATACGCTCCATGAAGACGCATTTGACGAACGGATATCGCTCCTCATAGCCGCGAAGGCGGCGGCGGTGGCGGATGGGCAGACTGGCGCCCGCGAGGATGACGAGTTTGAAGTCCTGGTCCGTCTGCGCGGCAAGCGACGGAAGGGTGATAGTTTCAAGATAGGTGAAACGGGTGGCCAGGCGTTTGGCGTCATAAAGGTGGGTTTCGAGCGCGGCCTCCTCAAGGCCGCTAACGGCGAAGCCCTCTTTGGCGGGATAGGAAAAGCGCAGGACGCCGATGATCTGGTTCTGGATGGCCATGCCGGTTGTGGTGGCATGGTGCGAGGCCGAGCCACAAGGGGTCTTGGATCGCAGATGGGTTGGCGTCTTGGCTGGCGCCCGACGGCGACTGTCTGCCGTCAGCACCAATGAGACAGTTTAGGTCGATTTGATAAGGGAGGGTTTCTGGCGCATCGTAACCACCAAGAAGTGGAGATGAGACAGAAACCCGGAACACGTAAGAGCCACGGCGAGAAGGTCGTAAAGGACATCCGCATGCGACCCGCAAACAGTATTCGCCCGAAGAAAAGATCAGGATTGTGCTGGACGGTTTGAAGGGCGAGGACAGCATTGCTGAGCTATGCCGCTGTGAGGGCATTGCCTAGAGCTTATATTACAGTTGGTCGAAGGAATTCTTTGAGGCCGGAAAACGGCGCTTGGCGGGCGATACGGTGCGCGCGGCAACTTCGACTGAAGTCAAAGACCTGCGTCGGGAATCTCGCGATCTCAAGAAGGTCGTGGCAGAGCAGGCTTTGGAGCTGCGTTCGTCGGGGAATTGATCCCCCGGATCAATTCCTGATCCTCCTTACCTCAAAAAAAGCATGATCGCCCCCTCTCGTGACATTGCTGCGCAATGCACTGCCGGGCAATGGATGGGGGCGACGACGCATGAGGTATCTATTGCCCGGCAGGTGATTTGGCCAAGCCAAATCTGCCGAGAGGGCGGCATTCGAGAAGCTGGAGATCATCCGACTCGTCGAAGGGTCACATCTGCCGACCAAGCGCACACTGGACAGACTGGGCATTCCTAGGACGACGTTCTACCGCTGGTATGATCGTTACTTGGCTGGTGGCCCCGAGGCACTTGAGGATCGCAACCCGAGGCCATCCCGCGTCTGGACCCGCATTCCCAAACCGGTTCGCGAGAAGGTCAAGGACTTGGCGCCAAAGGAAAGCGATCTTTTCGCCGCGCGAACTGGCCGCGCGCTTCACTGACACGGAAAAGTATTTTGTATCAGAGGTTTCGGTCTATCCACTGCCCGGCAGGGTATTGCGCAGCAATGTCCCGAGAGGGGCGTCCTCAAGTCCTACGATCTGATCACCAGTCCGGCCTATGTGGTTTTGCCAGCAGCCGATGAGTTCAAGGACAAGACCACGCGGCCAAACGAGTTGCTCCTCTCGGCAGATTGCTGCGTAATCGCCTGTCGGGCAACTGGCAGACCGACTTCACCTATCTCAAGGTTATCGGTTGGGGCTGGTTCTATCTATCGACCATCCTTGACGACTACAGCCGTTACATCATCGCCCACTGACCGGTAGGGTCATGCATGGCATGATCCCGAGAGGGAGGAAGCTCTGCACCACGATGAAGGCCGACGATGTAACCGACACGTTCGACATGGCATTGCAGGCTTCGGGTTGTGATCAGGCAACCGTACTGCACAAGACGCGCCTGCTCAGCGACAATGGCGCCAGTTACATCTCTGGTGAACTGGCCAATTGGCTGGGAGATCAACAGATGGACCATGTCCGAGGCGCCCCGTATCACCCCCAAACCCAAGGCAAGATCCCTCTCATGGTTTGCAAGCAAACCACTGCCGGGCAGTGGAGCGCTGACACCAGACCCTGAAGAACCGCATTCTGCTGGAAAACTACTACATGCCCGGCGATCTCAGGCAGTAGATCGGCGCCTTTGTCGATCATTACAACCACCGGCGCTATCACGAGAGCCTGCAAAATCTTACCCCGGCCGATGTCTACTTCGGACGCGGCCAAACCATCCTGAAACAACGACAACGGATTAAACGGAAGACCATCGAAACCCGGCGCTTGCTTCACCGCAAAGCCGCCGCATGATCAGACAAACCAGATGCGCCAGATCCTCTCTTAGCTCAGGCCGCAATCTGCTCCAAAACCCATGACGACGGACACTCGGGCAAGGTGAAGATCGGTCGATAGGTCACGCTGCGGCGCTTTCGGCTGACGTTTTTGCGCAGTTCCACGCGGGCAACCGTCGCGGTCTTCCGGGGGCTGCGGCAGAACGCACGCGTCTGCTTGCCGACATGCCATCCCGACACCATCAGCACCGAGCCGATGACGCTCACCATTATGGCGATGGTACTGTCCATGATCTGCCCTTCGAACTCTTGCTGCCGGACCGTCTTTGACCGAGCGACCGACGATATCGTGGCGAAAACGAGAAACCCCGCCGGATCTCTCCGACGGGGGTAAATTTAGATGACGCGGGCGCGCGTTATTCGCCCGGCGTTTCCTCGGGCGTCTTGAAGACATCGTCGGCGGAGCTTTCTTCCGTCGGGGCGGCCAAGGCCGCGGCCTTCTCAGCCTCGGCGCGGGCTTCCTCGATGACGACATTGTCACGACTCTGGGCGATGGCGCGCATTTTCTGGGTCGCGCCACCGGTGCCCGCCGGGATCAGACGGCCCACGATGACGTTTTCCTTCAGACCGACCAGCTTGTCCTTCTTGCCTTGAACCGAGGCCTCGGTCAGCACACGGGTCGTTTCCTGGAAGGACGCGGCCGAGATGAATGACCGGGTCTGAAGCGATGCCTTGGTGATCCCAAGAAGGATCGGCTCTGCACGTGCGGGGCGATCGCCGCGCTTTTCGACCTTCTCGTTGGCTTCATCCAGCTCGGCCTTGTCAACATGCTCCCCCTTCAGGAGGGTCGTGTCACCACTGTCCAAAATCTCCCACTTCTGGAGCATTTGGCGAACGATCACTTCGATATGCTTATCGTTGATCTTCACGCCTTGCAGTCGATACACGTCCTGCACTTCGTCGATCAGATAATCGGCCAGTGCCTCAATCCCGAGGATGCGAAGGATGTCATGGGGGGCGGGGTTGCCATCCATGATGTAGTCGCCCTTCTGCACGAAGTCGCCTTCCTGCACCGGGATGTGCTTACCCTTCGGCACCATGTAGTCGATGGGCTCCAGACTGTCGTCGGTCGGCGTGACGGTGATCCGGCGTTTGTTCTTGTAATCCTTTCCGAATTTCACGTAGCCGTCTTGTTCCGCAATGATGGCGTGGTCCTTGGGACGGCGCGCTTCGAACAGTTCCGCCACACGCGGCAGGCCGCCCGTGATGTCCTTGGTCTTGGTGCCTTCCCGCGGAATACGCGCAACCACGTCGCCGGCCTTGAGCGTTTGACCGTCTTCGACCGATAGGATCGCGTCCACCGACATCTCATAGGTGATCGGGTTGCCGGCTTCATTGCGCACCGGCTCTCCGTCTTCACCTGCGACGATGACCTGTGGCTTGAGCTCATTGCCCTTGGGGGCAGAGCGCCAGTCGGACACGATCTTCTGGGTCATGCCGGTGGCATCGTCGGTCTCATCGCGCACCGAGATGCCCGCATAAAGGTCGACGAACTTCGCCTTGCCATCCGCTTCGGCGATGATCGGCAGCGTGAACGGATCCCATTCGAAGAGCTTGTCGCCCCGCGAAACGCTGGCGCCTTCCTTGACCCACAAGGTGGTGCCGTAGCCCAGCTTATGAGAAGCCAGTTCCTCACCGTTATCGTCCATGATGGCAAGCTGCATGTTGCGGCCCATCACCACGACGCCACCGGCTTCATTGGTCAGAACATTGGCGTTGTGGAAGGCGATCTTGCCCTCGGCCGAGGCTTCCATGAACGATTGCTGGCCACCCTGGGCCACGCCGCCGATATGGAAGGTCCGCATGGTCAGCTGCGTACCCGGTTCACCGATGGACTGGGCCGCGATAATGCCGACGGCTTCGCCCTGGTTCACCTTCGTGCCGCGCGCCAGGTCGCGACCGTAGCAGGCGGCGCAGACACCTTCCTCGGCCTCGCAGGTCAGCGGGCTGCGGATCCGCATGGACTGCACCTGGGCGGTGTCGATCATGTCGGCCAGACGCTCGTCGATGAGTTGGCCCTGTTCGACCAGCACATCGTCGGTGCCGGGCTTGAGGACATCATCGGCGGCCACGCGGCCCAGCACCCGTTCGGCCAAGGACGCGACCACTTCGCCGTCATTGACGGCGGCGGACGCGGTGATGGCCTTTTCAGTCCCGCAATCGTCCATGCGAACGATGCAATCCTGCGCCACGTCTACCAGACGGCGGGTCAGGTAACCCGAGTTGGCCGTCTTGAGCGCGGTGTCCGACAGACCCTTGCGCGCCCCGTGGGTGGAGTTGAAGTACTCCAACACGGTCAGGCCTTCCTTGAAGTTCGAGATGATCGGCGTCTCGATGATGTCGCCATTCGGCTTCGCCATCAGGCCGCGCATCCCGCCCAGCTGCTTCATCTGCGTAACCGAACCACGGGCACCGGAATGGGCCATCATGTAGACGGAGTTCGGCTCATTCTCGGCGCCGTCTTCGTCGGTACCGGCGACCGAGATGGTCGACATCATGGCCTCGGTCACCTTGTCGTTGCACTTCGACCAGGCATCCACGACCTTGTTGTACTTCTCACCCTGGGTGATCAGGCCGTCCATATACTGCTGCTCGAAGTCCTTGACCTGGTCGCGGGTGGCATCGACCACCTGCCACTTGGCCTCGGGCACGACCATGTCGTCCTTGCCAAAGGAGATGCCCGCCTTGAAGGCCTCGCGGAAGCCCAGCGTCATGATCTGGTCGCAGAAGATGACCGATTCCTTCTGACCGCAATAGCGGTAGACGGTGTCGATGACCTGCTGCACCTCTTTCTTACGCAGCAAGCGGTTGACCAGACCGAAGGGCGCCTTGGCGTTAAGCGGCAGCATGGAGCCCAGGCGCACGCGACCGGGCGTCGTCTCAAACACCTGGCCCACTTCCTGACCCATCTCGTCGATCTGGGTGACGCGCGCTTTGATCTTGGCGTGCAGATGCACCTCACCCGCTTCCAGGGCGTGGGTCACCTCGTCAACGGACGAGAAGACCATGCCTTCGCCCTTCATCCCCTCACGTTCCATGGAGACGTAATAGAGGCCCAAGACCATGTCCTGCGACGGCACAATGATCGGCGCGCCGTTGGCGGGGCTGAGCACGTTGTTGGTGGACATCATCAGCACGCGCGCTTCCAGCTGCGCTTCCAGCGACAGCGGCACGTGGACGGCCATCTGGTCGCCATCGAAGTCGGCATTGAAGGCCGAGCAGACGAGCGGGTGCAGCTGGATGGCCTTGCCTTCGATCAGCACGGGCTCGAACGCCTGGATGCCGAGGCGGTGCAGCGTGGGCGCGCGGTTCAGCAGAACCGGATGCTCCCGGATGACCTCATCCAGGATGTCCCAAACTTCGGGGCGTTCCTTTTCGACAAGCTTCTTGGCCTGCTTGACCGTGCTGCTAAGGCCCTTGGCTTCAAGGCGCGAATAGATGAACGGCTTGAACAACTCCAACGCCATCTTCTTCGGCAGCCCGCATTGATGCAGCTTAAGCTCCGGCCCCGTCACGATGACCGAGCGGCCCGAGAAGTCCACGCGCTTGCCCAGCAGGTTCTGCCGGAAGCGGCCCTGCTTGCCTTTCAACATATCCGACAGCGACTTCAGCGGGCGCTTGTTGGCGCCCGTGATGACGCGGCCACGGCGGCCATTGTCGAACAACGCATCGACGGATTCCTGCAGCATCCGCTTTTCGTTGCGCACGATGATGTCGGGCGCGCGCAGCTCAATCAGGCGCTTCAGGCGGTTGTTGCGGTTGATGACGCGGCGATAGAGATCGTTGAGATCCGACGTCGCGAAGCGGCCGCCATCCAGCGGCACCAGCGGGCGCAGTTCCGGCGGGATGACCGGGATCACCGTCAGGATCATCCACTCCGGGCGGTTGCCGGACTCGATGAAGTTCTCGACAATCTTCAAGCGCTTGATGATCTTCTTGGGCTTCAACTCGCCCGTGGCTTCCTTGAGGTCTTCGCGCAGTTGGGCGGCCTCGGCTTCGAGGTCGATCTGGCTGAGCATCTCGCGGATGGCTTCCGCGCCGATATTGGCCTGGAACGCGTCGGCGCCGTAGGCGTCCTGGGCATCCATGAACTCCTCTTCGGACATCAGTTGCCCGTAAGTGAGGTCGGTCAGGCCCGGCTCGATCACCACGTAGTTCTCGAAGTAGAGGATCCGCTCCAGGTCACGCAGCGTCATGTCCAGCATCAGGCCGATGCGGCTGGGCAGCGACTTGAGGAACCAGATATGGGCCACGGGCGAGGCCAGTTCGATATGGCCCATCCGCTCGCGCCGAACCTTCTGAAGCGTGACTTCCACGCCGCATTTCTCGCAGACAACGCCGCGATACTTCATGCGCTTATACTTGCCGCAGAGGCATTCATAATCCTTGATCGGCCCAAAGATGCGGGCACAGAACAGACCGTCACGCTCGGGTTTGAACGTGCGGTAATTGATGGTCTCAGGCTTCTTGATCTCGCCATAGGACCACGAGAGGATCCGCTCCGGCGAGGCCAGCGAGACCTTGATTTCGTCGAACACCTTCTGCGGCGCGACGGGGTTGAACGGGTTGTTGGTGAGTTCCTGGTTCATTGCTGAACCTCCGCAAAATCGAATGAGCACGAGACGTCGTTCGCAAACGGCGCCCAGATTGTAAGGTCAAACAGTGGGAGCTTGTCTTCAGTCGAGTAGCCCAGCCGCACCTGGACCGGACGCCCGGCGACTTCAGCTTCTCCGATTGCCGTAGTCATCTGACTGCCGTCATTCGAAAGAACCTGTAGGTCCTGCCACGTGAAGTCGCTGACGCTCAAAGAGGCACCCGCAACATTTAGTTGGCCCCCAGAGATACGAGGCGGGATCTCAAACTCCATCACTCGCTCTCTTCCTCCGCATCCAGGAGTTCCATATTCAGGCCGAGGCCGCGGACTTCTTTGACGAGCACGTTAAAGCTCTCGGGCACACCCGCCTCGAAATTGTCCTCGCCCTTGACGATCGACTCGTAGACCTTGGTCCGGCCCGCCACGTCGTCGGACTTCACCGTCAGCATTTCCTGCAAGGTGTAGGCCGCGCCGTAGGCTTCCAGGGCCCAGACCTCCATCTCGCCGAAGCGCTGACCGCCGAACTGGGCCTTGCCGCCAAGCGGCTGCTGGGTGACGAGGCTGTAGGGTCCGGTGGAGCGTGCGTGGATCTTGTCGTCCACCAAGTGGTGCAGCTTCAGCAGGTACTTCACGCCCACGGTGACCTTGCGGCTGAACTTCTCGCCCGTGCGGCCATCGAACAGGTCCGATTGGCCCGACGTGTCGAAGCCCGCGCGTGCCAGCGCGTCATTGACGTCGGGTTCTTTGGCGCCGTCGAAGACCGGCGTCGCGATCGGGACACCCGCGGTCACGTTGCCCGCGAATTCGAGGAGGTCGTCCTCGCCCATCGCAGCCATCGCTTCCTCATAGGCCTCTTCGCCATAGGCGATCTTCATGGCGTCGCGCACCGGGGTCAGATCGCCGGAGCGGCGATATTCATCCAGCGCTTCGTCGATCTTGAGGCCCAAGCCGCGGGCCGCCCAACCCATATGGGTTTCCAGGATCTGGCCCACATTCATGCGCGAGGGCACGCCCAGCGGGTTCAGCACGAAATCGACCGGCGTCCCATCGGCGAGGAAGGGCATGTCTTCCATGGGCACAACCTTGGAGATGACGCCCTTGTTGCCGTGGCGCCCGGCCATCTTGTCGCCCGGCTGAAGCTTGCGCTTCACCGCGATGAAGACTTTGACCATCTTCATCACGCCCGGGGGCAGATCGTCGCCGCGGCGGACCTTTTCGACCTTATCCTCGAAACGGGCTTCCAGCGCGCGCTTCTGGATTTCGTACTGCTCGTTCAGGGCCTCGACCTGTTGGGCGTCTTCTTCGCCTTCCAGGGCCAACTGCCACCACTGCCCAAAGCTGAGTTGCGACAACACCTCATCATTGACGACCGTATTGGGCTTGATCCCCTTGGGGCCCTTCACGGCAATCTTGCCTTCGATCATGCCGCGCAGACGGGCGTAGATGTTGCGGTCCAGGATTTCGCGTTCGTCGTCCCGGTCACGGGCCAGGCGTTCCACCTGTTCCCGCTCGATCTGCAACGCACGCTCGTCCTTTTCCACGCCGTGGCGGTTGAAGACGCGGACTTCCACGACGGTGCCGTAATCGCCGGGCTTCACCCGAAGCGACGTGTCGCGAACGTCTGACGCCTTTTCCCCGAAGATGGCGCGCAGAAGCTTTTCTTCCGGCGTCATCGGGCTTTCGCCCTTGGGCGTGATCTTACCCACCAGGATATCGCCCGGCTCCACATCGGCGCCGATATAGACAATGCCCGCCTCATCCAGGTTGCGCAGCGCTTCCTCGCCGACATTCGGGATGTCGCGGGTGATTTCCTCGGGCCCGAGTTTGGTATCGCGGGCGGCGACTTCGAACTCCTCGATATGGATCGAAGTGAAGACGTCGTCGCGGGCGATCCGCTCGGAAATCAGGATCGAGTCCTCGTAGTTGTAGCCATTCCACGGCATGAAGGCGACGACCACGTTCTTGCCGAGCGCCAGTTCCCCCATATCGGTGGACGGGCCATCGGCGATGACCTGACCTTTGGCCACGGTGTCGCCCACCTTAACCAGCGGGCGCTGGTTGATGCAGGTGTTCTGGTTTGACCGCTGGAACTTGCGCAGACGGTAGATATCCACGCCAGCATCCCCCAAGAACAGGTCTTCGGTGGCGCGCACAACGATCCGCTGGGCGTCCACCTGGTCGATGACCCCACCGCGGGTCGCCATGATGGCGGCGCCGGAATCGCGGGCCACGACTTCTTCCATGCCGGTGCCCACAAAGGGGGCGTCGGCACGCAGAAGCGGCACAGCCTGACGTTGCATGTTCGAGCCCATCAGCGCGCGGTTGGCGTCGTCGTTTTCCAAGAAGGGGATCAGCGCCGCGGCCACAGACACCAACTGCTTCGGCGACACGTCGATCAAGTCCACGTTGTCGCGCGATTGCAGCATGTAATCGCCGGACTGACGGGTCGAGACCAGCTCGTTCTTGAACGCGCCGTCCTCCGTTAGCTGGGCGTTGGCCTGGGCCACGGTGTGCCGCATCTCTTCGGTGGCGGACATATAGTGGACCTCGTCGGTCACCTTTCCGTCTTCGACCTTCCGATAGGGCGTTTCGATGAAGCCATACTTGTTCACCCGCGCGAAGGTGGCGAGCGAGTTGATCAGGCCGATATTCGGGCCTTCCGGCGTCTCGATGGGGCACATGCGACCATAATGAGTCGGGTGCACGTCGCGCACTTCGAAGCCCGCGCGTTCACGGGTCAGACCGCCCGGACCAAGCGCGGAAAGGCGGCGCTTATGGGTCACCTCCGACAGCGGGTTGGTCTGGTCCATGAACTGCGACAGCTGGGACGAGCCGAAGAATTCGCGCACGGCCGCGGCCGCAGGCTTCGCGTTGATCAGGTCCTGCGGCATGACCGTGTCGATTTCGACGCTGGACATACGCTCCTTAATCGCGCGCTCCATCCGGAGCAGCCCGACGCGGTACTGATTTTCCATCAACTCGCCGACGGACCGAACCCGGCGGTTGCCGAGGTGGTCGATATCGTCGATTTCGCCGCGCCCATCGCGCAGTTCCACCAGCGCCTTGATGCAGGCGATGATGTCTTCGTCGCGCAGCGTGCGAACCGTATCTTCGGCGTCCAGATCAAGACGCATGTTCATCTTCACACGGCCCACCGCAGACAAGTCATAGCGTTCGCTGTCGCGGAAAAGCTGGTCAAACAGCGTCTGGGCCGCTTCCACAGTGGGCGGCTCACCCGGGCGCATGACGCGGTAGATATCCATGAGCGCGGTCTCGCGGCCCATATTCTTGTCGGACGCCATGGTGTTGCGGATATAGGGGCCGACGGTGACGTTATCGATGTCGAGCACGGGCAGCTCATCAATGCCCGCATCCAGCAACTCTTTCAGGGTGCCGCCGCTGACTTCGCCGTTTTTGTCGATTTCCCAGGTCAACTCATCGCCCGCTTCGACGAAGATCGCGCCGTTGGATTCGTCGATGATGTCTTGGGCGGCGAACTTGCCCACGATGGCGTCGAAGGGAACGAGGATTTGGTCGACCTTGCCTTCTTCGCGCAGCTTCTTGACCTGGCGCGGCGTGACCTTCTTGCCCGCTTCCATCACCACTTCGCCCGTGGCTGCGTCGATCACGTCCATCGCCGGGCGAGAGCCGGAATACCGTTCCGGGAAGAACTTCGTGGCCCAGCCTTCGCCCTTACGGTGGGTATAGGTGACCGTATCGTAATAGGTGTTAACAATGGCTTCCTGATCCATGCCAAGCGCATAAAGAAGCGTCGTCACCGGCAGCTTGCGGCGACGGTCGATGCGGCAGAATACTAGGTCCTTGGCGTCGAATTCAAAGTCGAGCCAGGAGCCGCGATAGGGGATGATGCGGCAGGCAAACAGCAGCTTGCCCGAGCTGTGAGTCTTGCCTTTGTCGTGGTCGAAGAACACACCAGGGGAGCGGTGCATCTGGCTGACGATGACACGCTCGGTCCCGTTCACGATGAACGTGCCGTTTTTCGTCATTAGGGGCATGTCGCCCATGAAGACGTCTTGTTCCTTGATGTCCTTGACCGACTTCGCGCTAGTATCTTCATCCACATCGAAGACGATCAGGCGCAGGGTGACCTTGAGCGGGGCGCTGTAGGTCATGTCGCGCTGCTGGCATTCTTCGACGTCGTATTTCGGCTCTTCGAGCTCGTACTTCACGAATTCCAGCACGGCGGTTTCGTTGAAGTCCTTGATCGGGAAGACCGATTGGAAGGTCCCCATAAGGCCTTCGCCTTCCATAGGTTCCGGCTGATCGCCGGACTTCAGGAACAGGTCGTATGACGATTTCTGAACCTCGATGAGGTTCGGCATCTGAAGGACTTCCTCCAGCTTGCCATAGTAACGACGAATACGCTTAGAAGACGCTTGCGTCTGAGCCATGTGATGGTCTCTTTCTCTCGGTTTCGCGCCGTGTCGTCCGTCGGGCACCGGACGCACGGCCTGCGAAGGGGTCTGAGGGGGAACCATCTGGCGCACCGTCCCACGGGCGTGCCTCCGTTCCGTCCTCCTGACCTGGAAAACCCCCACCTGGGGGCTTGCCGGGACAGGAAGGGGTGGAGCAAGGTTGCGCCCGCTCCACCCTGATATCTTCACCCGCGTTCTCTACTCGGGAGACTTTGCCGGGGGCAAAGTCCCCTTTCCTTCAACGGGGTGGGATGCAGGGCATCCCACGAAGACGGCAGAACCGCCTTTACTTCAGTTCAACCTCGGCGCCAGCGGCTTCGAGCTTGCCTTTGATTTCCTCGGCCTCGGCCTTGTCAACGCCTTCCTTGACGGCCTTGCCGCCGGCTTCAACCAGGTCCTTGGCTTCCTTGAGGCCCAGACCGGTGATGCCGCGTACTTCCTTGATCACGTTGATCTTGGAGGCACCGGCCGACTTCAGGATAACGTCGAATTCGGTCTGCTCCTCAGCGGCGCCACCGCCGCCACCATCGGCCGGATTGGCCATCATGACCGCGCCACCAGCGGCGGGCTCAATGCCGTATTCGTCCTTGAGGATGGTTTTCAGTTCTTGGGCTTCCAGCAGGGTCAGACCCACGATTTGTTCAGCGAGAGCTTTCAGATCAGCCATTGTTTGATTTCCAGTTCGTTAAGATGTGTTCCGGTGCCGTAAAAACAAGTCCACGGACAAGGGATGACAGGGTGATGCCTTACGCAGCCTTCTCTTCGATGGTCGAAAGAATGCTCGCGATGTTGGAAGCAGGCGCGCCAACGGCGCCGGCGATGTTGGAAGCAGGCGCGCCGATGCAGCCCACGATGGAAGCGATAAGCTCCTCGCGGCTGGGCATCTTGGCGACGGCTTTCACACCTTCGACGTCCAACGCGTTCTCGCCCATTGCCCCGCCCAGGATCTCCAGCTTGGAGTTTTCCTTGGCATAGGCTTCGAAGACTTTCGCCGCAGCGACGGGGTCTTCGGAATAGCCGAGTACGGTCATGCCCGTGAGGTAATCCGCGATCGAGGCCGCGGGCTTCCCTTCAAGGGCGATCTTGGCGAGCTTGTTCTTGGCAACGCGTACAGACCCGCCCGCTTCGCGCATGCGCGCGCGCAGGTCCTGCATGTCGGCAACTGTCATGCCCTCGTAGTGGCTTACCACGACGACGCCAGAGCTTTCGAAGATTTGGCCGAGTTCCTCGACCACTTTCTCTTTCTGGGCTCTATCCACAGTTTTTCTCCAAGTATGGAGGGTAACCCCTCCGGCTCAATCAGGTCGGGTTGCCCCAACCAGCGGGTCCAATGAAGGGCCCCGCGCCAGATCGCCCAAGCCTTGACCTGGAAATCAGTCTCGGGTCCCATCTCAGGAAGGACTTAGCGGGGTCTCCCCCTGCCCTCCGTCTCGGACAGGACGGGGCCAGGGGCCCCGCCAACCGGGCTTTCGTAGAAAGCTCCGGCATCTCTCCCTGCCTCGCGGCAGGGAACTTGGTCAGCGCCCGCTAGGACGCCGCTTCGTTGCCGGTCGCGCTTTCGACGCTGACCGACACGCCCGGCCCCATGGTGGAGCTAAGCGAAATCTTTTGCAGGTACGACCCCTTGGCGCCCGACGGTTTGGCCTTGGAAACCGCGTCGACGAAGGCCATGACGTTTTCCTTCAACTTCGCCTCATCGAACGACGCCTTGCCGACACCGGCATGGACGACACCGTTCTTTTCAGCCTTGAACTGCACCTGGCCGCCCTTGGCATCCTGGACGGCCTGGGCCACATCCATGGTCACCGTGCCCACTTTGGGGTTCGGCATCAGGTTGCGAGGGCCCAGCACTTTGCCCAGACGGCCGACGATCGGCATCATGTCCGGCGTGGCGATGCAGCGGTCGAAGTCAATCTGGCCGGACTGAACCGTTTCCATCAAGTCTTCGGCGCCGACGATATCGGCCCCGGCTTCCTTGGCCTCATCGGCCTTGGGGCCGCGGGCGAACACGGCGACGCGGACGGATTTGCCGGTGCCGTTGGGCAGGCTGACAACGCCGCGGACCATCTGATCCGCGTGACGAGGATCAACACCAAGATTCATGGCGATCTCGACGGTTTCGTCGAACTTTGTCTTGGAATTCGACTTGATCAGGTTCACCGCCTCATCAACCGAGACGTTTTCCTTGCCGGCAAATGCCTCACGGGCTGCCTTTGCGCGCTTTCCGAGCTTTGCCATCACTTCACCTCGATGCCCATGGACTCAGCCGAGCCCACGATGATCTTCATGGCGGCCTCGATATCGTTGGCCGACAAATCCTTCATCTTCGCTTCCGCGATTTCACGCACCTGCTTGACGGTGACCGAGGCCACGGTCTCACGGCCCGGCATCTCGGCGCCGCGCGGGCGGTTGCGCTTACCTACGGGCTTCAGACCCGCGGCCTTCTTAAGATAATAGCTCGCAGGCGGCGTCTTGATGTCCATGGTGAAGGACTTGTCCTGGTAATACGAAATCACCGTGGGACAGGGGGCGCCCTGCTCCATTTCCTGCGTCTTGGCGTTGAACGCCTTGCAGAATTCCATGATGTTGATGCCGCGCTGGCCTAAGGCCGGGCCCACGGGGGGGCTGGGGTTGGCTTGGCCTGCAGGGATCTGCAGCTTCATCGTGCCGACGAGTTTCTTCGCCATTGGCTCTCTCCTACTCGGCGGTGGCTGGTGCCACCCTACCTATTTGCGCCCTTTGGGCGCGGTTCAGGCCGTGGTTCGGGCTGCCCGCAGGTGCCCTCCCACGTCCGGGATTGGGGTGCGCGTTGGCGCCTGCCCCGTCACGTGGCCTTGCTGACCTGCGTGAATTTCAACTCAACGGGTGTTGCACGCCCGAAGATCGAGACGGACACTTTCAGCGATTGCGCTTCGTCGTCCACTTCCTCGACCTGGCCCGAGAACCCTTCGAAGGGCCCGTCGATGACGTTAACGTTTTCACCCACATCGAACGTGATCAGGCTGCGTGGGGCTTCTTCGCCTTCCTGCACGCGATTGAGGATCTGGTTCACCTCGGCGTCGCGCATCGGCATGGGGCGGCCTTGAGGGCCCAGAAAACCCGTAACTCGATTGATCGAATTCACCAAATGGTAGCCCTCGTCGGACATCTCCATTCGGACAAGGACATAGCCAGGCATAAAACGGCGCTCCGAGGTCACCTTCTTTCCGCGGCGGACCTCCAAAACCTCTTCCGTCGGGACAAGAACTTCCTCGATCTGGTCTTCGAGACCCTGCTCCCCGACGGCCTGACGAATCTGTTCCGCCACCCGCTTTTCAAAGTTCGACAGCACGCTGACTGAATACCACCGCTTCGCCATCTGATCCGCGTCCCTGTATCGCCCGGAGCTCCGAAGAAAAGCGCCGATCGCGCAAGTCCCGAAACGTTAAACAGCGCGCAGGTCGAATCGATGCGCGCCGTATATCCTTCAAGTCTGCGTCGTCTAGCCCCAGGCCTGGCTGGGTTCAAGTCCCTACAAGCACCCTTAGAAGGATTGAAGCAGGGTCGTCAGCCCAGTGCGGATCACAAAATCCACAAAGAAGAAAAACGTGGCGGCTGCGATAGCCAGCAGGAACACCATTACCGTGGTCAACAAGACTTCCCGCCGACCGGGCCACGTGATCTTTGCCACTTCTGCGCGCGTCTGCTGCAAGAACTGTAATGGATTTGTGGTCGCCATGGTGTACTCTCTTGTCCGGTGAGCTGGGTCTAAGGGGTCCGCGCCCCGGAGACAAGAGACTGAGCAAAACGGATAGGCGCTCTCAGGACTTCGGACGCTCGATCAGAGAGTTCTAGAGGTTAGCTTTTGGGCTCTTAAGGTCATCGATACTGTTTTCGACGCATAGAGCCAGCCTTTTTCTGGCCGACCCTATAATGAAACGAAGCCCAGTTAAGCGCGTGTGTCGTGGCCGGCTGCTGCCTGACCTGACTGGCTTTCCGACCAGGCGACATCCGACATTGACCACGAATCCGTTGCGTTGTCGTCGCCGCCCGACACCGCGGCAGAGCTGTAGCTTGACGACGCCGAGGGCGCAGGTTGACCGGACCAGGCCGCTTGTTCGGCCGTGGCACCATCCGCATCGAAACGCTCGATCAAACGAAGCATCTCTGATGCAGCTCCTTTCAGCGACAAATTGGCCGTGGTGATTTCCTCGAACATGGCCGTATTTTGCTGCGTTGCGCCGTCGATCTCGCTCATGGCACGACTGATTTCGGCTGCAGCGCCAGATTGTGCTTCGGCGGAATGCGCGATGTCCGAGACCTGATCGCCGATCCGTTCGATACGTTCGCCGAGATTGGCGAGCGTCTCACCTGTGCGAGCCACCCGTTGCACGCCCTTATCGATCTGCTCCGAACTTGTGGCAATCAACTGGCCGATGAGCTGGGCGGCGTCAGACGCGCGCTGCGCCAAGGCGCGCACCTCGGATGCGACAACCGCGAAGCCACGACCGGCCTCACCAGCGCGGGCGGCTTCCACACCCGCATTCAGCGCCAGGAGATTGGTCTGGAAAGCAATATCGTTGATCACGCCAAGTGTTTTGGAGATCTCCTCCGAGACGGATTGGATTTCTTGCATCGCCTGCACTGCATCACGGACAATTACGTCGCTCTGGCGCGCATCTTCCCGAGCGCTTTCTGCAAATCCACGGGCCTGCGCGGTCAGATCAGCAGTCGACGAAATTGAGCCCACGATCTGGTCAAGCGCAGTGGTCGTCTCAGCCAACGAACCCGCCGTCCGCTCCGTCCGCTTAGAGAGATCTTCGGCGGAAGCTGACAAGTCGCTCGTGTCATCGAGCATGCCGGTGGCGTGGCGCGAAAGGTCGTCGAAGGCGGCTTCCAAGCGGGCGGCCATGGCGTTGGTCCGCTCTTGCAATTGACTGAACACACCTGTCCGATGACCTTTGATACGCGCCGACAGCCGCCCCTCACCCAACTCTGAAAGCGTAGCAGCGACGTCATCAACGCTTTTGCCGATCTGCTCAACAAGACCGTTGAGCATATTGCGGACCTGTGCCTGGGATCTCGGGCATCCGGTCACATCCAGGCGCGCAGTGAAATGCCCATCATTTGCCGACGCGATGAAATCACAGATGTCATCTTCAAGCTTCGAATGCTCGGCGGCCTGAGCTTCGGCATCCGCTTTGACGGCTTGCAGACGCTCCCGTTCGGCCTTCAACTCCAACTCGATGGCCTGCAGGCGAAGCGCAACCTCACTCTCCTCGCGATCCGAACTGTTGTCGTCGGAGACCTTCCCATTGCGCAGGTGCGATACTTCACCACGCAGCTGTGCGATCTTCCCCATAAGCGCGAAGACTTCCACGCCCGCAGCCGCGGGCCAGTCTTGGGTGTCGCGCCCCTCAACCAAGTCGTCCAGCGCACGAACCGTGTCTTTGAGCGGTCCCTTCACGTCCCGCCCCAGAAGCCAAGCCAAGGCACCGCAAGCCGCAGCAGCAGCGACCAAGAAGAACAGAGCCGAACCGATCCCCGCAAACCCAACGCCGGAGGCATTGGCAAAAACAAGCTCCACCCGATCCGTTGTCGCAAGCCCCAAGGCTACCGCGGGGACGGAGACAATGGCCGCGTCGTCCAACACCTCAGCCTGCATGTCCGCGCCGCCGGAGAAAGTGGGGGCGGAGGCAGCACCGCTGGTGGAAAGAACTGGCGCACCAGATGCGTTGAAAACATGAATGTCACGTAACGCGGTATTGCTGAAACGGACGGCCGAGTTGGCAAGGTCTTCAGCGGCGGGCACATCCCCATCGGCCAATGCGGACAAAACGTGACCGGCAATAATCGTTGCCTGCGCCTCGTGGGCGGCCATCCGCTCGTCGGTGACGGCCCCTTGGGTCAAAAGATAAGACGTACCCGCCGCGACAAGCGCAAGAACCGCGAAGGTCCCACTGAACCGGATCAAAACATGGGTCACGAGCGAGCGACCCGAATGGTCGTGCGTGGGTTCCGTGGGGGTGGTCGGGGCCGCTTCCATGACTCGAATTCTCCGCTGTGGTCGCGGATTGCGATAGCGCCCAGGCGTTAACAGGAGCTTTATGTCCCGCAAATTTCGATACGTTTCTAAAGAATATGGCAGGGGCAGCAGGATTCGAACCCGCGACCTGCGGATTTGGAATCCGCTGCTCTACCAACTGAGCTATACCCCTACAGAACGTGCATCGGATAGGGCCCCAAGCCCTTGGGCGCAAGAGCAGATCTGCAACACGCGATCGTGTCACGCGCCGCACCGACGGAATGCTAGCCTGCCGCCATCTCACAAAGGAGCTTGTCCGATGAACGATCTTCCCCTGACCCGACGGGCTATGCTTGGCGCATCGGCCGCGGCCCTCGCCACTGCCCCCGCCGCTGCGAATACCGGTTTTAGCGACGACGAAACATTCATCTATGAAATTCAACATGATGAAGCGGAATGGCGGGCGAAGCTTGCCCCCGAAGAATATGCGATTCTCCGCGACGGCGAAACCGAATGGCCCAAGACGTCGCCGCTTTGGCAAGAGAGCCGGGATGGGACTTATCACTGCCGCGGCTGTGAGTTGACGGCCTATGAGGCCAACTGGAAAGTCGAGCTCGACAAAGGTTGGGTGTTTTTCCACCACTCGGTACGCGACGCGGTCATGACGGGGATTGACGGGCCGGTTCGGCAATATGGCCAGAACGAAATGGCCGAGGGACTCATCGCGATGGTCGAAATCCATTGCCGCCGGTGCGGCAGCCACCTTGGCCACTACCTAAACGTGTCAGGTCAGAACCTGCATTGCATCAACGGCACGGCGCTGACCTTCCGCCCGACGAGCGCCTAGGCTCCGCAGACGCACAAAGGCCCCCGGGGGGCCTTTGCTTGGTTGGTGGCGTGGCGCGGGCCGAGTGGCCCGGCGCCGGCCCGTTACTCGATGATCTTCGAGACCACGCCCGCACCCACCGTGCGGCCGCCTTCGCGGATCGCAAAGCGCAGGCCCTGCTCCATCGCGATGGGCGCGATCAGCTCAACACCGAACGCCACGTTGTCGCCCGGCATCACCATCTCCGTGCCCTCGGCCAGCTGAACCGTGCCCGTCACATCCGTCGTGCGGAAGTAAAACTGCGGGCGGTAGTTCGCGAAGAACGGCGTGTGGCGGCCGCCCTCTTCCTTGGTCAGGATGTACGCCTCAGCCTCGAACTTCGTGTGCGGCGTCACCGAGCCGGGCTTGCAGAGCACCTGGCCCCGCTCGACGCCGTCCCGGTCGATGCCGCGCAGCAGCGCGCCGATATTGTCGCCCGCCTCGCCGCGATCCAAGAGCTTGCGGAACATCTCAACGCCCGTGCAGGTCGTCTTCTGCGTGTCGCGGATGCCGACGATTTCGATCTCGTCGCCCACATTGATCACGCCACGCTCCACGCGACCGGTCACAACCGTACCGCGGCCGGAGATCGAGAACACATCCTCCACCGGCATCAGGAAGGGCTGATCCACGGCGCGCTCGGGCGTGGGGATCCATTCATCCACGGCGGCCATCAGCTTCTTGATCGATTCCTCGCCGATTTCGGGCGACTTGCCCTCCATCGCCGCCAAGGCCGAGCCTGGGATGACGGGAATGTCGTCGCCGGGATATTCATACGAGCTCAGCAGCTCGCGAATTTCCATCTCGACAAGCTCCAACAGCTCCTCGTCATCGACCTGATCGACCTTGTTCATATAGACGACCATGGTCGGAATGCCCACCTGGCGGCCCAGCAGAATGTGCTCGCGCGTCTGCGGCATGGGGCCGTCGGCGGCGTTCACCACCAAGATCGCGCCGTCCATCTGCGCGGCCCCGGTGATCATGTTCTTCACGTAGTCCGCATGGCCCGGGCAATCGACATGGGCGTAGTGCCGGTTCTCGGTCTCGTATTCCACATGCGCCGTCGAGATCGTGATCCCGCGGGCCTTCTCCTCGGGCGCGCCGTCAATCTGATCGTACGCCTTGAAGTCCCCAAAGTACTTCGTAATCGCCGCCGTCAGCGTCGTCTTCCCGTGGTCAACGTGACCAATCGTGCCGATGTTCACATGCGGCTTCGTACGCTCAAACTTTGCCTTCGCCATGGTGGGCCCCTGCCTTGAAAAAAGGGGTCTGCGACAGACCCCGGGATTACGTCGCGCGCCGTCTAGCGGGACGGTTGTCAGAACGCAAGTGTTGCGGTCGTCAGGTCGGCAGATCGAACCATTGAGGGTTGCGTAGCATCCAACCCTGGATCTTGCGCGCGGTGTTGCGGGCAAGCGTCTGCAACTGCTCCGACGCATCTTTGACGAGCCCGGACCCCAACAACAGCGTCTCTACGCCCTCAAATGTATAAAACTGTTCGGGCTCTGCATGCAGCTTGCGCTGCTCTTCGGCCGACCAGACATTGGCCGACACCACCAGAAGGGATTTCGGCGTGAGGACGACAGGGATTCCCGGCGGAGCAAGGGCATAGCCGTCGATATTGATTGCGATGTGGAAGTCCTTGCCGCCACGATAGGCACCGAAGCGACGGTCGATCTCAGCCTTCATGACGGCCTCCAGTTCCTCCGTCGTGGTGTTGCGGGAGGGAGGGACCTTCTTCGCATTTTTCGCCACTACGATGTTGAAACCCAACTGGAAATTTCCCATAGGCAGCATCTCGGATTCAAGCGGATCGGGCGTGGCGCAGGCCGAAAGACCGGCCATTCCAGCCAGTGACATGCCCGCGAAGGCGCGGCGGCTATAGGTATCGGTCATGGTTCCCCTTCCAGTCTTGGCCCATTTGCTAAGATGCAGGCCACGCGCTGACAGATCAGCCGCAGATGCCTTGCAGTGCCTGCCATTCCTCAGGGGTCAATGCCGGTGCGCCAGAGACCGGGTCGCCCCGTTCGGCAGCCGCCTCGATTCGCGCCGTAAGCTGCGGGTGGCTGGAAAAGTGGGCCACGAGCCCCTCGGCATCGCCGTATTCTTCGCGCATCCTGGTGAACATTTCACCCATGGCGGAAGGCGGCAGGCCCACTTTCGTGAGTTGGTCATAAGCGAATTCGTCGGCCCGCGTCTCCGCCCCGCGGGAATAGCTGGAAGTCAGCGCGCCGCCGAGTGCACCAGTGACCAACCCGCCACCCGAGATATCACCCGCCAGAATCGAGACGATGGCTGTCGTCGTGGCCCGCTGCAGGCTGCCACGGACGGGGTCGTCATTGACCACGTGACCCAGTTCATGGGCGAGAACGGCTGCCACTTCTTCCGGGGTTTCAGCGGCTTGGATGAGCGCGTTGAAGAACGTCATGCGCCCGCCCGCCACGGCATAGGCGTTGATGGCCGGGTTTGCGCTGTCGTCCAGGACGACGACATGCAGCTCATAGGGCAGCTCCACGCCGTCGGCGACACGGATCAGCATCTTGTCGAGCGCAGCGACACCCGCGGGTTCGTCGCAGATGCGCAATGGCTCAAGACCACCGCCAAACATATAGCGCGTGGCCTCGAACTGTTCTTCGCCCATGGCGACTTCGGCTTCCACATTCATGAAGTTCGCCAGGAGTGCTGCCAAGGCAGGCAGGATCAGATAGAACAGCGCCGCCATAATGGCGGCCCCGCTGCCCACGACCACAGAGGCCCGAGGCCAAAGAGACGGGCCCTTCAGAGACGCGTCTAGATGTTCGCCCGACTCGGCCAGCAGCTTCTTAGATTCCGGGTGCGATACGATAAGCCGCGACGGGTCTTCCAGCGACAAGCCGTAGGCTATGGCGCGGCCCGGCGCTTGATCGGGGATGCGGCGAATGTCGGCGATGGGCCAGCGGACGACCTCCCCTTCAGGCGGGTCGATTATCAGCATGTCGCCCTCTACGCGCAGCCGAGATCGTTGCTGCAAGGCGCGTAAGCCGTCATAATACTCACCCCATTTCGGGGCTTCGGTGATCGGGACGAAACTCATATGCCGGACCCCATGTCAAAGAGGTTTGCGAAGCCATCTGCATCCGCCATATGGGATTTCTCTCCACGTTCAATGTTATTGATTTCCAACGGGTTGGAAACGACCAGCGTCTCAAGCGTGTGGGCGATGACCGGGAAAGTGATCATGGCAAGCTTGAGCGCACCGCGCAGCAGGAAGAACCCCAGATACGTGATCAAGGCGACAAGCGCGATGACATAGGGCGACACATCTTCCAACGCCTCCAGGTCGAGTTGTTCGAGCGCGCCCGCGCTGAAGAACCCGAAGGTCGTACCGATGATGAAGACCAAAAGGCCCAGCAGCATACCTTGCAGGATCCAGCCCAGCAGATGGATGCCGATCACGGTCAGGGTCTTTGGTTCGACCCTCAGGCGGACTTTCCCGCCAAAGCGCAGGCCCGAGGCCAAGATGCGAAACGATGCGACCCGCCAATTGACCCAGGCGAAGAACAGAACCGGCGGAAAGACAAGGAAGCCGAAAAAGGAGCTCCAGTATCCTGTCACTGCCGCCGCGATCGAGGCAGCGGTGCCATAGAACCCGATGAGAACCGGGATGAAGGGGCCGTAAAGCTCGTTCATGGAGACTTGCATCTCGAAGCGGTCATCGCCGTACCAGATCCGCTCAGCCCGATATTTCCAAAGCTGATAGGTCCGAAAGGGCATCAAGATGCCCGCCGATAACACCGTGGCCAGTGACCATAGGATGGCCCGCAGAACATACCCCCCGGCCCCCGAATCCATCGAAAACGAGATGCCGCGCCAGCGCGTGTGGTTCATCAGATATCGCAGGCCGCGATATTTCGCGAGCCAGAAGACGGGCGCGATCAGCACGATCGCGGCCAACATGCCCGGCAGTTCAGTGCGGAACAAGTTGAGCGACGCAAAGACCAGCACCATGACGACTAGGGCCAGGTAAAGCGCCACGATCACCGCCGCGATAACGAAACCCATCAGTTTTTCCAGCGGCCGCCCTACATATTCGAACGGCGCGTTGCCAAGCCGAAGCGATGACCAGATCCAGCGCCGTGCGCGGGTCCGCGCCCAGAAGCTGTAGACGCCCAGCGTCGCCACCGTCATCGCCGTGGTTTGCAAGACCAGTCCCAACAAGGACATGCGCGAGCCCACAACATCGCCGGGCATTTTGTTGGTCGAAGCCATGCTCATGGATCAGTCGAACCTGTTATTTCTAGGAAATCCGCGCGGGGCCATGCGGCCGGCCTGCGCCCGCGTGCCGACCCATTCCGACAGATCGGTTTCGTGCCGTGTCCGGCCCGCCGGGTCGGCCCATTTGAGGCCATCGGCCAGCGTGATGACACGCAGGTCTGACAGACCGCCATCTTTGAACTTTTGTAGCCGCACACCTTTGCCACGGGGCATTTCCGGCAATTCCGCCAACGGAAACACCAGCATTTTGCGGTTCTCACCGATGCAGGCCACGTGATCGCCATCCGCGGTGACAGGCGCCAGGGCACGCACATTGTCGCGTAAGTTGAGCACCTGCTTGCCGGCGCGTTTGGTGGCCAAAAGCTCCTCCTCGGGGGCGACGAAACCGTCGCCCGCGGACGAGGCCAGCAGCAACTTGCGCCCCGGCACGTGGATAAGGATGTCGATGATCGCCACTTCGTTGGGCAGATCGACCATCAGGCGCAAAGGCTCCCCCATGCCGCGCCCACCAGGCAGGTTGGAGGCCTGCACCGTATAGGCCCGCCCGTTGGAGCCCCAGACGATCAGCTTGTCGGTGGTTTCAGCGTGGAACAGGAAGGCTGAGCCGTCGCCATCCTTGAACTTCAATTCCTTATCGAGCGGTTGATGTCCCGACAGCGCCCGCACCCAGCCCATTTTTGAGCAGACGACGGTGATCGGCTCCCGCTCGATCATGGCTTCCAGGGGCACGTCGGCCACTTCGACGGCTTCGGCGAAATCGGTGCGGCGACGGCCAAGATCGGTGGCTTTGCCAAACTGCTTTCGGGCTTCGCGCAACTCGTCCGAGATGGTTTTCCACTGGATGCTTTCGTCATCCAGGAGGTCCTGCAGGCCCGCGCGCTCTTCCATCAGGGCGTCGCGTTCCTTGAGCAGCGCCATTTCTTCCAGGCGGCGCAAGGCGCGCAGGCGCATGTTGAGGATAGCCTCCGACTGCACCTCTGTCAGTGTTGACTTACGATCCGTCGGCAGCGGCGACCGATAATCGGCTTCATCCTTGGCGCGCACATAGCCTTCGCCCCAAGGCTCGAACATCAGCGCCTCTTTCGGGGCGTCATCGTAGCGAATGATGTCGATGACCCGGTCGAGGTTCAGATAGGCCAGAATGAACCCTTCGAGAACTTCCAACCGGTGATCGATCTTTGCCATCCGGTGGCGCGAGCGGCGCAGCAAGACATCGCGCCGGTGATCCAGGAAGGCCTGCAACACTTCGCGCAAGCCGCAAACCTTGGGCGTCACCCCGTCGATCAGCACGTTCATGTTCAGGCTGAACCGCGTCTCAAGCTCGGACAGGCGGTAGAGCGTGGACATCAGCACATCAGGGTCGACATTGCGGCTTTTGGGCTCAAGCACGATGCGGATATCGTCGGCGCTTTCGTCGCGCACATCGGCCAGAATGGGAACCTTTTTCTGAAGGACCAATTCAGCCAGCTTCTCGATCAACTTCCCCTTCTGCACTTGATAGGGGATTTCGGTCACGACGATTTGCCATTGGCCCTTGCCCAAATCCTCCACCTCGTGGCGGGCGCGCAATCGGAAAGCGCCCCGTCCGGTGCGATAGGCGTCTTCGATACTGTCGCGTGGCTCAACGATGATGCCACCCGTAGGAAAGTCAGGGCCCGGAACATGTTCCAGCAGGGTTTCATGGCGCGCCTTGGGCGCCTTGATCAGATGCAGGCAGGCCGCGATCAGCTCATCGATGTTGTGTGGCGGGATGTTCGTCGCCATGCCCACAGCAATACCGGCAGAGCCATTGGCCAGAAGGTTCGGATAGGCCGCAGGCAGCACCACAGGTTCGCGCAGGGTGCCGTCGTAATTGTCTCGAAAATCAACGGCATCTTCGTCGAGTCCTGCCAGCAGCGCCTCGGCCGCAGCGGTCAGCCGTGCCTCTGTATAGCGAGACGCGGCTGGGTTATCGCCGTCGATATTGCCGAAATTGCCCTGCCCGTCCACAAGCGGATAACGCACGGCGAAATCCTGGGCCAAGCGCGCCATGGCATCGTAGATCGCGCCATCCCCGTGCGGATGGTAATTGCCCATGACATCGCCGCTGATCTTCGCCGATTTCCTGAACCCTCCGGTCGAAGATAAGCGCAGCTCTCGCATGGCATAGAGAATGCGGCGATGGACCGGTTTCAAACCGTCACGCACATCGGGCAGCGCACGGTGCATGATCGTGCTGAGCGCGTAATTCAGATAGCGCTCACCAATGGCGCGGCGCAGCGGTTCTGCGACCACGAGCGGTGGCTGATCTTCCGGCGTGTCATTCCGATCACTCATGGCAGATGATGTATCCAGCGGGCCTCGGCGGCACAAGCAATGGCGGCTACGAAATCACGACGCTTGCAGCTTTCTGGATACACAGCCTTGTGTTAACAAAGATGCAGTAAAGTTTGGAATAGTTATTGAAGGATGGGAACCCCTGCCAGGGTTTCACGTTCGAACCCAAGAAGAATTATGAAGACCTGTCCGGGGGGACGGAACACATGTTGAAAATGACCTTTACGCTGGCTGCAGCGATCTACGTCGCCTTCGTTGTTTGGGGCGACCCTATCGATATCGCGGAAGACGCCGATGAAGCCGCACCGATCGTCGTTGCGAATACGGATGCGGGTTTCGATCAACCCGTCATTCTGACGACCAACGGGTCGGGTGAGGTCGATGTGTCGGTGACACGCGCCCAGACAGACGTGATCGTGCCAGACGCCGCTGTGATCGCAGCTTCGGCCCCTGCCCCGACCGGCGCGCTTGGTCAGCCGCGTCTTATTGGCGAACCCGTCGTCGTCAGTCTATACCGCCCCCAGGCCGCACCGACCGAAGATGCCACCGTCGAGGAAGAGGCCGCCGCCGATGAAATCCTGCTGCGCGTGACTGGGACACGGGTGAACATGCGGTCCGCACCTTCCACATCCAACCGAGTGGTCGATAGCTTGCCGCAGGGCACGATTGCCGAAGCGATGGGCCCTGAACAAAATGGCTGGATCGAAATTCGCGACGTCGCGACGGGCCGCACCGGGTTCATGTCGGCCCGCTTTCTCGACCCTGCATAATCAACCTGTGCGTCGTTGACGCGGAACCAACCGGTGGCCGTTTCCATTCGCGGAAACCACTGATATCGGCTTGTCATGACACGCTCGATCCTGATCACTGGCTGTTCCACTGGCATCGGCCATCACGCCGCCCACACGCTGAAGGCTCAGGGCTGGCAGGTCTTTGCCGCTTGCCGCAAGATTGCCGACTGTGACCGGCTACGCGCCGAAGGGCTTGCCGCGCCACGCATCGATTACGAGGACGAAACCACCATCGAAAACGGCTTGGCTGAAGTATTGGAGGCCACGTCAGGCAAGCTTGATGCCCTTTTCAACAATGGCGCCTATGCCATACCTGGCCTTCTGGAAGACATCCCGACCGCGGGCATGCGCGCCATCTTCCAGGCGAACCTGATCGGTTGGCACGATCTGACGCGCCGTGTCATTCCCGTCATGCGGGCCCAAGGCTCGGGCCGTATCGTGCAAAATTCCAGCGTTCTTGGCTACGTCGCTGCCCCTTGGCGCGGGGCCTATAACGCGACGAAATTCGCTCTGGAGGGTCTGACCGACACGTTGCGCATCGAAATGCGGGGGACCGGCATCGACGTTGTCTTGATCGAACCCGGCCCCATCACATCGGCCTTTCGGGCCAATGCCCGGGCTCAGTTCGAACGCTGGGTGGATTGGAAAAGTGCTGCCAGACGCGACGACTATAAACGGCGCATGGTTCAACTTTATGACGACGGGGCGACTCGTTTTGAGCTGCCCGAGCAGTCCGTGACCGCCGCGCTAATCAAAGCCCTCGACGCACCGCGTCCGAAGGCACGATATCGTGTCACGCTACCAGCACATGTCGAGGCGGTCATGAAACGCGCTCTGCCGACGCGCGTGCTCGATAGAATTCTGTCGAATTTCTAAGCCAGCCTGCTAGCTCGCCTTCCAAGGCTTAATACAGGATAAAGATAACATGCGCGACGACCCATTCTTCTATGTCATCGTGGGCGGCTGCCTCGTGGTGCTGGTCATCCTGATGGTGGGCGTGGGCGGCTTCGCGAAGGGCGGTGAGTTCAATCGCAAGCACGCCAACCGCCTTATGCGCTGGCGTCTCATCGCGCAATTCATCGTTGTCATCGTGCTCGTCGGCTTCGTCTGGCTGCGCAGCCTCGGAGGTTGATCCATGGTCGTTCTATCGAAAATCTACACCCGCACCGGCGATGCCGGCACCACGGCCTTGGGCGACGGGTCGCGGGTGCCCAAGACCTCAGCCCGGGTCAATGCCTACGGCACGGTTGACGAAGCCAATGCGACGATTGGCATGGCCCGCTTGCATGCGACGGGCGACATGGATGCGCAATTGGCCGCCATTCAAAATGACATGTTCGACCTGGGCGCCGACCTCTGCCGCCCCGACATGGCCAAAGATGCCGAGGCAGAGTACCCGCCGTTGCGCATGACGGCCGCCCAAGTGGACCGGCTCGAAGGCGAAATCGACGCCATGAACGACGCGTTGGAGCCTTTGCGCAGCTTCGTGCTGCCCGGCGGGTCCGCCTTGTCGGCCCATCTGCATCTTTGCCGCACCGTCACGCGCCGCGCAGAGCGGCTTGCCGTCGAACTTTCAGCTACCGAAGGCGTCAACCCCGCGGCCGTTAAGTACCTTAACCGCCTGTCGGATTGGTTCTTCGTGGCGTCACGCATCGCCAATGACGACGGGCGCGCCGATGTACTCTGGGTGCCCGGCGCAAACCGCTGACATCCGTCCTCTCACAAGCGTCAACACTTTTGCCGCTTTGCCCGAAACGATGCGTCACGAGGCATCACTTGGTCGTTTTCCGGCTGTAACGGCCTTTGCCGATCCGCTAGACCCGCTTCAAGTTTACAGGAGGAGAGCGCCATGAAGGTCCTCGTACCCGTCAAGCGGGTGATCGACTACAACGTCAAAGTGCGCGTGAAGGCCGATGGGTCAGGCGTTGACCTGGCCAACGTCAAAATGTCCATGAACCCCTTCGATGAAATCGCCGTCGAGGAGGCCATTCGGTTGAAAGAAGCGGGCAAAGCCGAAGAAGTCGTGGCCGTTTCTATCGGCGTGACGCAAGCACAGGAAACGCTGCGCACCGCCTTGGCCATGGGGGCCGACCGCGCCATTCTGATCATCGCCGCCGATGACGTGCACCAAGACATCGAACCTTTGGCCGTGGCCAAACTTCTCAAAGCTGTGATCGACGAAGAACAGCCGGGCCTTGTACTGGCGGGCAAGCAAGCCATCGACAACGACATGAACGCGACGGGCCAGATGCTGGCGGCCCTACTCGGCTGGTCCCAGGCAACGTTTGCTTCGGAAGTGGCCATCGACGGCGACAGTGCTGTCGTCACCCGCGAAGTTGATGGTGGATTGCAAACCATCAAGGTGAAGATGCCGGCCATCATAACCGTTGACCTGCGCCTCAACGAGCCGCGCTATGCGTCGCTGCCCAACATCATGAAGGCGAAGAAGAAACCGCTCGATGAAAAGACCGCGGCTGATTACGGCGTCGACGTCACCCCGCGGCTGGCCATCGTCAAGACGGCCGAGCCGGAATCGCGGAAGGCGGGCGAAATGGTGGAGTCGGTGGACGATCTTGTGACGAAACTCAAAGAAGCGGGGGCTGTGTGATGGCTGTTCTTCTTGTTGCCGAGGTCTCGGGCGGTGAACTCAACGTCGACGCGACTTCCAAAGCACTGACCGCGGCGCGCCAGATGGGCGATGTGACAGTGCTGTCGGCAGGCGACGGCTGCCAAGGCGCGGCCCAGGCCGCGGCTAAGTTGGAGGGGGTGAACAAGGTTCTTTGCGCCTCGGACCCAGCCCATGGACACGACTTGGCGGAACCCGTGGCGGCTTTGATTGTATCGCTCGCCAACGATTACAGCCACATCTGTGCGCCTTCGACGGCGGCGTCCAAGAACGTGATGCCCCGGGTGGCCGCGCTTTTGGACGCGATGGTGATTTCGGAAGTGACGGCCGTGGTCGATGCCGACACATTCGAGCGGCCGATCTATGCTGGGAACGCCATCCAGACGGTGAAGTCTTCCGACGCCACCAAAGTGATGACAATCCGCACCTCGACCTTCGATGCGACCGGCGAAGGTGGATCGGCTTCGGTGGAAGAGATTTCGCCCGCTGCCAATCCCGGTCTGTCTGAATGGGTCGAAGACAAGGTCGCAGCCAGCGACCGGCCGGAATTGACCTCGGCCGGGGTGGTCGTCTCGGGGGGCCGCGGCGTAGGGTCCGAGGATGACTTCGCGCTGATCGAAAAGCTGGCCGACAAGCTGGGGGCTGCCGTTGGTGCGTCCCGCGCCGCGGTTGATTCAGGCTACGCGCCGAATGATTGGCAAGTCGGCCAGACCGGCAAAGTGGTCGCGCCGAGTCTTTATATCGCCGTCGGCATTTCCGGCGCGATCCAGCACCTAGCGGGCATGAAAGATTCCAAGGTGATCGTCGCGATCAACAAGGATGAAGAAGCCCCGATCTTCCAAGTGGCCGATTATGGCCTCGTGGCCGATCTGTTCAAAGCCGTGCCGGAGCTGATTGAAAAGCTCTGACCTGGTCAGGTCTTCAACAAGGCGCGTGCCGGGTAAAGCAGACCCGCGCGCGCCTTGTTTGCATTTATCATGGTTCTCGAAAAACCTGAGCCATCGGCACTTCGAGAAACCGTGCAACACCAATGCGACGTCTGGACGTTTTTCGAAAGGATTTACTCAGGTTCCTCGAACACTGCTTTGAGGACCGGATGCTCACGCTGAGCGCAGTCCTTCAAGCGGCAATGAACCTCGGCCCGCGCACGGCGCGTGACAGCGCCTCGCCAATCCGGGCATGGGCACTGGGTGGTAGCGAAAGCGCCGCGCTTGCCCGTTCGGTTTCGGGATAGATCAAGTCACTCAAGCTTTCTGTCGCGCAGTCTTCGGTCACATCGACATGCACCACCTTGTCGAGCAAAGGCTCAAGTTCCTGCATCATATCGACGGACACGAAAAGCGGCTCGGAACCGAGGCCACGATCGTTGTTGTTTTCGATCCAAAGCAGGACGCGCTGACCCGGCATCCGAGCAAGAAGCAGCCGCATGCGCGCCACCCAAGCAGCCGCAAGTTCCTGTTCGAGGATGGCAAAGCGCTTGGGTGACCGGGACCTGAGCGCACTGATCAAGTGACGCGTGTAGTTAAAATCAGTGAAGTCCACGTCCGGAAAGAGCTTTTCCATCATGGCGGAATGGCTCACGAAGCGGTCGTTGCGGCGCGGATGAACGGTGTAGAAGCGGTTAGACAGGTTCTGGGCCCCCATGGCCTGAACCACAACCGTATCGGCCCGTTCCGCAACCTTCAGGAGCGCGCGGTCCAGCGCGAAAGCATCGACCCCACCATTCTGAAGCCCTAGGTTTGCAACCCTTCGCCCCGTGCGCTCCGCGACTTTGTCCACAAACGGGGTCTCTACATACTTACCGAATACTTCGGACCCACCGATCACCGCGGTAAAGGGCCCGTCAATGGACACGGGCGGCCCACGGAATACGGTCCGTGACCTGCCATAGCGGCACGGAGAATAGTCCAGCCCAGTTTCATTACCCTCATGCCCCATGGCCCGTGCCACCCGATTCGTCATTCATGACGCAACTTGGCAGCCCCGGCTTAATGCCGAGTTGAAGAACGCATTCACATCGAATTGTACGCATCGGGGGTGCCTTGTGCCGCCAAACCCCGCTGCTATGGTCGCGCCGACCGGCAGGAGAACGACCATGGACATCCGCAGCATCGGCATCGTTGGGGCCGGCCAAATGGGCAACGGAATTGCCCATGTGACGGCTCTGGCGGGCTATGACGTCACGCTGACCGATGTTAGCGCCGACGCGCTAGAGGCAGCCACGGCGCTGATCGCCAAGAACATGGACAGGCAAGTTACCCGCGAAAAGATCACCACGGGCGACCGAGACGCAGCGCTGGCGCGCATCCGCACCACCCAAGACTTGGCCGAGCTAGGCCCCAGCAACCTGATCATCGAGGCCGCGACCGAACGCGAAGACATCAAGGATGCTATCTTCGCTGAGCTCGGACCGGCCCTGTCGCCCGATACGATCCTGACGTCCAATACGTCCTCCATCTCGATCACGCGGCTTGCCAGCCGGACCGACCGACCCGAGCGCTTCATGGGGTTTCACTTCATGAACCCCGTGCCCGTCATGCAGTTGGTCGAACTGATCCGTGGCATCGCCACCGACGAGGCGACTTACAAGGCCTGCTACGCCGTCGTGGAAAAGCTCGGAAAGACGGCAGCCACGGCCGAAGACTTCCCCGCCTTCATCGTTAACCGCATCCTGATGCCGATGATAAATGAAGCGGTCTACACGCTCTATGAAGGGGTGGGCACGGTCACCTCCATCGACACGTCGATGAAGCTCGGGGCGAACCATCCGATGGGGCCACTGGAGCTGGCGGATTTCATCGGGTTGGATACGTGCCTGGCCATCATGAACGTGCTCCATGACGGGTTGGCCGACACCAAATACCGCCCCTGCCCCTTGCTGGTGAAATACGTCGAGGCCGGATGGCTGGGTCGCAAGACGCAGCGAGGCTTCTATGATTATCGCGGCGAGGCGCCGGTTCCCACGCGCTGAAGAGGGCGGGGCGAGATCACTTCAAGCGGCAGGGTCACGATGCGCTGCCCTGCGTCGGTGGCCGCGCCCTCAGCCTCAATGCGAAATTCAACCTTCACCGTTCAACGTTCGCTCCCGCAGCCACGCCATGAACTCCGTCGCGTTCCCCGCCTGGGGCCCCCAATCGTCCGGCGTGATCGGCTGGCGAACTTCGGGGGCCTGGGGCTTGCCCAGGGCGTGGACCACCTCGTGCAGCAAGAGCCCCTGGCGCAGAGTGGCGGATATCAGGTTAGCGATCTGATAAGCGCGGGAATTGCGTCCCTTGAAATAGATCGGCACCACGGTCGCCCCGCTGAGCCGGATCATCTTAGCGGTAAAGGAATGCCAGGGCTTTTCGACGGCCGGGCCGAAAGCGGTCTTCGACGAAGCCACAGCGCCTGCTGGAAACAGCACGACCACGCCACCCGCCGCTAAATGCCCCATGGCCGCGCGGCGCATGGCCAGGTTGCCTTCCCTGGCGTCTTCTTCGTGGGGAAACGGCACCGGGATCATATGATCGGCGACTTCGGGCACACCGCTCAGCAAGCTGCGGGTCAGGATTTTGTAATCGGTCCGCACATGGCCGATCAGTTCGGCCAGCACCATTCCGTCGACCAGCCCGTGGGGGTGGTTGGCTACGATGACAACGGGGCCTTCCCGGGGGATGCGGGCGATCTGTGCTTCGGGTGTGTCCAGGCGAATACCCATCACACGGAGCGCATGGCCGAAGAAGGCGTGACCAGTCTCGACACCTTCGCGTTCAAATTTGCGGATGAGGTATAGAAGCCGCGCCTTGCCCGTCAGCCATTCAATGGTGCGGATGACGAAGGCGCGCCTGGGGTCAGTGAATGTGCCCGCATAGCTCAGCTTCGTTCGATCATAGGGCTGATAATCGCCATGGGCCCCGCCCTCAACCGAGGGTTTCGGTGGTGTCGCGCGGGTGAAGGAGATGTCGCTCACATCCCTTCCCCAAAGTAATCGGCCACAAGGTGGGCCAGCGCATCCAGCATCGGGTCTGCATCCGGGCCCTCGGCCTCCACCTCGATGGTGGTGCCGCGGGCTGCGGCCAACATCAAAAGGCCCATGATCGAATCCCCCGCTGCAGCCAAGCCGTCGCGCCGCACCGTGGCGCGCGCTTCGAACTGTTCCACGCATTCCACGAATTTGGCTGAGGCGCGGGCGTGGAGCCCTTTTTCATTCACTATTTCCAGAACTCGCGTCGGCATCCGTCCCCCTGCCTTGCCAACCCGAAAATCAGGCAGCCGGCCCCTGTGCGACGTCCATGTAGCGTGTTCCTGCGGCTTTGGCCAAGGCCACGGCTTCTTCAACCGGTTTCGCGCGCGAGCGCGCCAGCTTGATGAGCGCCGGCAGGTTCGCCCCATAGAAGATGACCCGGTCCGAGGGGGAGCAGGCATTCATCGACAAATTGGACGGCGAGCCTCCGAAAATATCGGTCACCACGACCACGCCGTCACCCGTATCGACCGCATCGGCAGCTTCGCAGATTTCCCGTTCCTTGTCGGCGCGGTTGCAGGCGGCACCGACGGCGATGGCCCGCACGCCCCGTTGGGGGCCGATGACATGCTCAACCGCCTTCCGATATTCCTCGGCCAGGCCGCCATGGGCCACGATGACGATGCCGATCATGCGGCGCTACCTCTACGGAGCCTGTCCCCTGGGGCGGGCTCCGTCTGTGGCGCAGTTTCTGCTGCGCGGCGGAAGTCCATTTCCCTATGACGCTTAGACACCCGCCACCCGTTTTCCGCAAGTGCATCCGCCAGGAATTCCGCAACGGCAACCGAACGATGGCGGCCACCGGTGCAGCCAAAACCCACAGATAGATGAGCGCGCCCCTCTTGGCGGTAAGCAGGCAGGAGCGACAGGATCAGATCCGTCACCTGGCCAAAGAACGCCCCAAACCGTGGATCGGACGCGATATAGCCCTGTACCGCGCCGTCACACCCCGTCAGCGGGCGCAGCTTTGGAACCCAATGGGGGTTGGTCAAGAAGCGGACATCGAACACCATATCGAGGCCCGATGGCAGGCCATTGCGGTAGCTAAAAGACTGAACGGATATGGCCAGTTCGCGTCCCGTCTCGGCAAAGCGCGCCCGTACTTCTTCGCGCAGATCATGGACCGTCAGGTGCGTGGTATCGATTGCGAAATCCGCGTGTTCGACCAAAGGTGCAAGAAGATCGAGTTCCCGTTCCACGCCGCTGGCGGTGTCTTCATCCGGTGCCAGGGGATGGCGGCGACGTGTTTCGGAAAAACGGTTGATCAGGGTTTCGGCGGCGCAATCGAGGTAGAGAATGCGCAAGGCAACGCCCGGGTCGGCGCGCAAGCGGTCCGCGAGATGTAGAATAGAATCCACCGTGAAGCCCCGGCTGCGCACGTCCAAACCAAGGGCCAGTGGACGCTCCAGGTCTTTACCCAGCAAGTCCGATACGAGACTGAGCGGCGGATTATCGACGACCTCAAACCCCTCATCTTCCAGCACGCGAAGCGCGGTCGTCCGGCCCGCGCCGGACGGTCCGGTCACAAGAACCAGGTTCGACCCTTCGGGGCTGGGGGCGAAGATGGCAGTCATCGGCAAGCCTTTGGCGGGTTTCGTCTTAGGTAGCGTGCAATCGAGTTCATTTTAAGGCCCAGCCCAGCTGCCTCGCATATGCGTTACGTCAGCGCAGACCTGCGGACAGCCACAAGTGCAGTCTAGCAGCCGTGTCATGGCGATGGGGATGACGCCAAAGTGGGAGTTGCGTTTCACAAATTGTCCAAGTCTCCGGTTCGGGCAGCCGCGCGGGGGACGGCTGCAGCAGGACAGCGCCAGATAATGGCACGGGGTCTGCCTCTGGCAATGCAACCAGGCCAAGTCCCCGCAATTCAAGGCGCTGCGTTCCATCGCGAGGCGCGCGCGCCCAGAGTCCGCCCTCCCGACATTCGACAACCACCAAGTCATCCGCCACCAGAAAAGCGCCAAGGGCCACCAATTCAACCGCAAGGCCGGTCTTACCAGCCCCCGATGGCCCCACGATGAGTAGCCCCTTGTTGGCCAGCCTGATTGCCGTTCCATGAAGGCTCACCTTGCCCGACTGCCCGTGGAGGGGCGTGGGCTGCGGAAGGGCTGGGTCGGAAGCCACAGCGACGGCTGTTGGGCCGCCCGTCAGACGGGCAGGCCGACGACGAAGCGTGCGCCCAGCGGCTCGGACGTGATATCCATGTCGGTTGGACGGATATTTTCAGCCCAGATGACACCGCCATGGGCTTCGACGATTTGCTTCGAAATTGCGAGACCGAGGCCAGAATGATTGCCAAATTGCTTCTCAGGCCGTTCCGAATAGAAGCGATTGAACACCTTGGTCAAAGCCGCTTCCGGGATGCCGGGACCTGTATCTTCAACCACGACGAGCACGCGATTATCCCGCCGCCGCATCCATACCCGCACCGCATCGCCTTCATCACAGAAGGATAGCGCGTTGGTGATCAGATTCACGAAAACCTGCGCCAACCGGGCCTCCAGCCCCATGATCACGATGGGTTCTTTCGGAAGGTCTGTGATGAAGTCGATATCTTCGGCCTCAGCCTCCTGCCCGTGATAGACAGCTAGGTTCGAGATCATCTTGACCAGATCGAAAGGCTCTTCTTCCTCTTTTACAAGTTCACTGTCGAGGCGCGACGCGTTGGAGATATCGGACACAAGCCGGTCTAGACGGCGGACATCGTGTTCGATCACTTCCAGCAAGCGATTGCGCTGATCGTCGGTCTTGGCCAAACGCATGGTCCCAACGGCCGAGCGCAGACTGGCCAGCGGGTTCTTGATCTCATGCGCCACATCCGCAGCGAATTGTTCGTTGCTATCGATCCGATCGTAAAGCGCGCCAACCATGCCGCGCAAGGCACCGGAAAGGCGGCCGATCTCATCGGGTCGCGCCGTCAGGTCGGGAATGCGGACCCGCTGGGGCGACATCTTGCGCGCGTGCTTGTCACGCCCCAATTCCGCAGCAGCCGACAAGTCGGACAGCGGGTTGGCGATGGTCGATGCAAGCACAAGGCTGAGGCCAATGGACACCAGAAGGGCGATCACGAACATCTGCAGAAGCTGCTCACGCTCTACCCGGACCAGCGCGTCGATTTCACCCGCGCGCGTCGTAACTGCGATAGTCCCAAGCGCCGTGTCACCCGCTGAAATCGGGGTCGTCACGGTGTAAAGCTGTCCCGCCTCTCCAGCATAGCCGCGAATGACGGTTTCGCCCGTCTGCGATTCGGCGACCAGTGTCTGGGCAACGTCAACAGGACGCGGAACGGGCCCATCACCGCGGTTGAACACGGCAGACGCCAACTCCCAAATGGAGTTTAGCGCAGACGTGATGATCGTCGTGCGGCGGGTCCCGTCGGTCAGGCCGGACACGTCGCCAAGCACTTCGCCCCCGATGGCCTGGGCCACCAACGTGCCGGAGCGGTCGAAGACGTGGACTTCGACGCCGCGCGGAAGCTCGATATCACGTAGCAAGGCAGCCACATCGACACCGTCGCCCGCACCCAGCGATACAGGCGCCGACTGCGGCAGTGACGCCTCAAAAACATCGGCCACAAGCCGCGCTTCGGTCACCAGCCCCTGTTCGCGCTGAACAAGCAAACTGTCCCGCGATGGGTTCAAAAACAGCACGCCCGCGACCAGCATGAGGATCGCAAGCAGGTTGAAAAGAATGATCTTCCGCGCCAGCGGCGAGCGGTCGAGTGAGAACATGCCGCGACGCTCACGCGCCTCGCTCAGCTCACTTTCAATCGTGCCTTCCGGACGCTCCCAATCCTCACCGAGGACAACCTCGCTTTCGCCGCGCGCAGGGCGGCGGCGGAAGAAACGGCGTTTCGAAGCGGTATCAGGCGCGATGTCCAAGTCGGTCACGGAAGCCATCTTACCGCCTATTCTTCGTTGTAGCGATAACCGATGCCGTAGAGCGTCTCGATCGCGGAAAACTCGGCATCTGCCGTCCGCATTTTTTTGCGGAGCCGCTTGATGTGGCTGTCGATGGTCCGGTCGTCCACATAGACTTGATCGTCATAGGCGACGTCCATGAGCTGATCGCGCGACTTCACGAAACCAGGGCGCTGCGCCAGGGCTTGCAAGAGCAGGAATTCCGTGACGGTGAGCGTCACATCCCGACCCTTCCACTTCACTGCGTGACGCAGCGGGTCCATCACCAGCTCACCACGCTGCATGACCTGCGTCTCTTCAGGCACCTCACCCTCATCGGAGGCAATGGCTTCCTGACGCCGCAGGATGGCGCGAATACGCTCCACCAGCAGGCGCTGGCTGAACGGCTTGCGGACGTAGTCGTCGGCACCCATGCGCAGGCCGAGCACTTCGTCGATCTCATCATCCTTGGAGGTCAGGAAAATGACCGGAACCGACGATTTCTGCCGCAGACGTTGGAGCAGGTCCATACCGTCCATGCGGGGCATCTTGATGTCGAAGACACCAAGATCGGGCATCTGGCGACTGAACGCATCCAGCGCACTTTGCCCATCATTGTAAGTTTCAACCTCGAAGCCTTCCGCTTCGAGAGTCATGGAGACGGACGTCAGGATATTCCTGTCGTCGTCGACGAGCGCGATCCGCGACATGCCAATGTCCTCTGGTTGCCTGTTATTACTGCCGTGTTTTTTCCCAAGTCTCCGCAAAAGCCCGACAGAATCAACTCATTTCGCGATCGGGGTGATTCGCGCGTCCGACTGTGGCCCTACTGCAATTAAGGACAAGTTAAGATGCTGTGTCAGATCCGACGCATGATTGCGCTATCGGAGGGGTATGGTGGCGCTAACGTCCCCTGCCCCAAGGGGAAAGGGGGTGCTAGGGTATCCCATCGGAAAAGGACGTCGCAACGGTATGCGCCCGTATGCCATTCAACCCAAACAGATTTCCGACGGCCAGGAGGAAGCCATGACCCACCGCGTGAACCCCGAGCAGACGCTCGAAGCCCAAGGCATCACGGGGCTCGGCCGGGTCTATTATAATCTGCCAGAGCCAGCGATCATCCAAGAAGCGTTGGCGCGCGATGAAGGCACTTTGGGCCTTGGCGGCGCGTTTTTGGTGACGACAGGTAAATTCACGGGCCGCTCACCGAAGGACAAACACATCGTCCGCACGCCCGCGACGGAGACCACCATCTGGTGGGAAAACAACGCCCCCATGACGCCCGAGAGCTTCGCAGTCCTGCGTGATGACATGTTGGGGCATATGAAAGGCCGCGATTACTTCGTGCAGGATCTCTTTGGTGGGGCCGACCCGGCGCACCGTTTGGACGTGCGTGTGGTGACCGAGCTTGCCTGGCACAGTCTCTTCATCCGGCACATGCTGCGTCGCCCCGACGCAACCGAGCTCGCGAAGTTCGTGCCGGAGTTCACGATTATCAACTGTCCCAGCTTCAAGGCCGATCCCGCGCGGCACGGCTGCCGGTCGGACGTGGTGATCGCACTCAACCTGGATGCCAAGGAAATCCTGATCGCGGGCACCGAATATGCGGGCGAGAACAAGAAATCCGTTTTCACACTTCTCAACTACATCCTGCCATCGAAGGGCGTGATGGCCATGCATTGCTCGGCCAACCACGCCTTGGGCAAGCCCACCGACGCCGCCGTTTTCTTCGGGTTGTCGGGCACCGGCAAGACCACCCTTTCGGCGGCGCCAGATCGCACGCTAATCGGTGACGACGAACACGGCTGGTCGGAACGCGGCATCTTCAATTTCGAGGGCGGCTGCTACGCCAAAACCATCAATCTCAGCCGGGAAGCCGAGCCCGAAATCTACGACACCACATCGAAATTCGGCACCGTGATCGAAAACATGGTGTTCGACCCCGAGACGCTGGAACTAGACTTCGAAGACGACAGTATCACCGCAAACATGCGGGCGGCTTACCCGCTGGATTACATATCCAACGCGTCGGTCACGGCCCTGGGCGGGCATCCAAAGAACGTGGTCATGCTAACCTGCGACGCGTTCGGCGTGCTGCCCCCCATCGCGCGGCTGACCCCGGCCCAGGCGATGTATCACTTCCTGTCGGGCTTCACGTCGAAGGTGGCAGGCACCGAACGCGGCGTCACAGAGCCGGAGCCCACATTTTCTACCTGTTTCGGCGCACCCTTCATGCCCCGCCGCCCCGAAATCTATGGCAACCTGCTGCGTGATAAGATCGCCAAGTATGGCTCCGATTGCTGGTTGGTGAACACCGGCTGGACGGGGGGCGCCTATGGCACGGGGTCGCGCATGCCCATAAAGGCCACGCGCAACCTATTGACCGCCGCACTGACGGGCACCTTGGCCAAGGGTGAATTCCGCCGCGACCCGAATTTCGGCTTCGACGTGCCCGTGGCGTGCGAAGGTGTGCCCGACGTCCTGCTGGACCCGCGGCGCACATGGGCGGACAAAGACGCCTATGACACGCAGGCCAAAAAGCTGGTGGACATGTTTGCGGCGAACTTCCAGAAATACCTCGACAATATTGACGAGGATGTAAGGGCATGCGCCATCGGCTAACCTATCTGACACTTGCCCTCGGCCTCATGGCCGGGGCGGCGCAGGCGCAAGTCAGGTTGGTGGAGGCTGGCATCATCTGCCCGCGGGAAGCCGAAGGCCCGGTGGTCGATGCACCCGGCACCGAAGCGGGCTTCATCCGCACCATCCAAGACCCGGTGACGTTCGACCTGTTCGACCGCACCGTTCCCACCATGGACAATATCAGCTTCGGGTTTCGAACCGCATTGAAACCCGGCACGCCGACGCAAACCGTGACCGTCGTGGTCACGCACCCGCCCATGGGCCCCCGCGGCGTGGAACGGCAGGCCTGGGAAGACGTGATCGTCACCGGAACCGAAAGCCTGAACTTGTTCACCTTTGAATTCGACTACGAAAAGGTGCTCGGCACTTGGACATTCTCCATCGAGGTGGATGGCGTGCCAGCCGTCTCCGTCCCGTTCGAGGTGACGGAAAATGACGGCCGCGGCCGAGTCGAACAGGCTTGTTTCCAGTTCTTGTCCTGACGGCCTTCAGCCCGTCAGCCCCTTTCGGATCAGATTGACCCCGGCGATCACCAGCACGACCAGCGTGGCCTTCTTGAACAGCGCTTGATCCATCTTGTCCTGCAGGCGGAAGCCGACAGCCATCCCCGCCAGAGCCGCGGGCAACAAGGCGGCGGAAAACCAGATCGTCTCCCCATTCAGGATGCCCGACCGCAGATGGGCGATCACCAACACCACGGACCCGGTGCCGTAGATGACGCCCTGAACCACCATTTGCCGCGCCTTCGGCGTGTCGATGGCAATCAGGTACAGAACGGTTGTCGGCCCCCACGTGCCCGCCAAGCCGCCCAGCACACCAGAAATCGCCCCGATGCCCCATTCGGCGGGCACACGGCGCGATGGCGGGATGGAAAGGCGCAAGCCCGAGAGTTGCAGCAGCGACAAACCCACCACGGGGATACCCAGGATCAAGTAAAAAACCTGCGTCGGAATGGCCGTCACGAATTGCGCGGTCACGAAAATCGCCAGCATCACGATCAGAACGTAGCGCCAATGCAGCGCCACGGCCTCCTTCGCTTGTACCCAGCCTTGCCGCACGACCTGCAACCCGTTGGTGGCCAAGACCGAAACCAGGATGCCGGCGAGCGATAGGCGGGGGTCCAGAAAGCTCGACAGCCCCGAGATCATCACAAGTGGGAGTGCGAAGCCCACCGTCCCCTTCACGAGCCCCGCCAAAAGCGCGATGATCAGGGCAAGGGCCCATTGGCCAGGGGAAAGGAGGTCCATGTTGCCTCCCTAAAGTGTTTTGCCCGGAAGCTGAATCAGGTTTTGGTGTGGGCGCGTCCATGGCTGACGGGGCTGTTCTGCGACCAAGATCGGCTTGCGCGAAAGTTATTTTATTTTCTTGTCGCGCCCCGTTCTTAGAATTAAGTTACGCTGCGAATGCGAAGAGAATCTAAGTTAGGACACCCGATGCCCCATGATGGACAGACCATGCCGCGCGACACGGGCCCAGAGCAAACCATTGTTTTAGAAAACCTCCTGACCCTGACGGGCCAGGCCGTCGACGCGCTCGACGGCGTTCTCGCAATTGCGAAAGACAGCGTCGCGGCCCGTGTCATGGTAGATGGTCGCGCCGATGCCGCGCGGCTGGAAGCAGAACAGACGGCGACCCATGGGCTGGCCTGGCTCGCCACCTACGCCCAAGCCCTGCGCCAGATGCAGGGCTGGGCCACGCGCCTGGACGACCAGGGCATCTTTGGAGAGATGGAGGCGCTGATCCACCAGATCGCCTTCGGCGAATATCTCTGGCAGGTCTATGGCGGTCTTCCCATGAGCCAGGGGGAAATCCTGCGGCTGCAAGACCTTGGCGTGGACCAAGACGACCAGCGTGGTTTAATGGTGCCCGCCGTCATGACGCTATGCAACGCCGGTAACAGCCAGGCCGCCCGCACGCGCCTGGTCGCGCTGATGCGCGATGGCACGGCCAATGCAACCTTCGGGGCCAGCGGCCTTGACGAAGAATTGGAGATGATCCGCGATCAGTTCCGCCGCTGGTCGAACGACCGCGTCGCGCCCCATGCCCATGAATGGCACCTCAAGGATGAACTCATCCCCATGGAGGTCATCGACGAGATGGCGGAGATGGGCGTTTTCGGCCTGACCATCCCGGAAGAATTCGGCGGCTTGGGCCTGCCCAAAGCGGCCATGTGCGTGGTGTCGGAAGAATTGTCGCGCGGCTATATTGGCGTCGGCTCCCTCGGGACCCGATCCGAGATCGCGGCGGAGTTGATCCTGTGTGGCGGCACCGATGAGCAGAAGGCCAAGTGGCTGCCCAAGCTCGCCTCGGGCGAAACGCTGCCCACCGCCGTCTTCACCGAACCCAATACCGGCTCTGACCTGGGCTCCCTTCGCACCAAGGCCGTGCGCAACGAAGCTGGGGATTGGGTGGTCAACGGCAACAAGACCTGGATCACCCATGCCGCCCGCACCCATGTCATGACCGTTCTGGCCCGCACGGTCCCGGACACGAACGATTACAAGGGCCTGTCGATGTTCCTGGCGGAAAAGACGCCGGGCACGGACGAAAACCCCTGGCAGGATCCCGGCATCTCCGGCGGCGAGATCGAGGTGTTGGGCTACCGCGGCATGAAGGAATACACGGTCAATTTCGACGATTTCAAAGTGAAGGGCGACAACCTTCTGGGCGGCGCCGAGGGCCAAGGGTTCAAGCAGCTCATGCAGACCTTCGAAAGCGCGCGCATCCAGACGGCCGCCCGCGCCATCGGCGTGGCCCAGGCCGCGTTGGACGAAGGTTTGAAATACGCCGAGGAGCGCAAGCAATTCGGCAAGGCCCTGGTCGAATTTCCCCGCGTCGCCAACAAGCTGGCCATGATGGCGGTGGAAATCATGGTGACCCGCCAGCTCACCTATTTCAGTGCCGCCGAGAAAGACCAAGATCGCCGCTGCGATGTGGAAGCGGGCATGGCCAAGCTTCTGGGTGCGCGCACGGCCTGGGCCGCGGCCGATAACGGGTTGCAGATTCACGGTGGCAACGGCTTCGCGCTGGAATATCCGATCAGCCGCCTGCTCTGCGATGCGCGCATCCTCAACATCTTCGAAGGCGCCGCGGAAATCCAAGCCCAGGTCATCGCCCGCAGGCTTCTGGGCTGACACCGCTTGCACGCCGCAGCGCGCGGCGGCTAAGGGGACGGCCATGCGACGCGCTTGGCCCTTCCTGTTACTTCTGGCCGCCTGCCAAGGGGATGAGACCATTTCCGGCTATGTGGCACCGGGAACCATCTTCGCCTTGGAAGAACAAGCCGGGCAAGCGGTGACCTTTACCGCCACCATCACCTTCCCGGAACCCGGCCGCGTGACCGGCAGCGGCCCCTGCAACAGCTTCAACGCCGCGCAAAGCGTGCCCCTGCCCTGGATCGACATCGGCCCCATCGCCGCCACGCGACGGGCCTGCCCGGACCTTGCGGCGGAAGGCGCTTATTTTGCCGCGTTGGAGCAAGCGACGCTGGCGGAAGTGGCGGGCGACGTTCTGATTTTGTCAGACGAAGATGATGATTTTCTGGTCTTTCGCGCCCAGGGCTCAGACTGAACGTAGGACACTCTTCGGCTGATCCGCCGTGGCCCCACATGATGAACCGTCCTTAGCCTTCGCGGCCCAACGCGGCCAGAAAACGGTCGCGGGCAGGTGGGACGGGCCTGTCCCCCAATGACGCAGCCAAGCTTGTCTTCAGAAAATGGCCGGTGACGTTCAGCGCGGCCACCACACCCGGCAATGTGGCCGGCCCGCCCAGTAGGATATCGGGCAAGGGCAACAAGCGGCTGGCCCAATCGCCCGCGCCTGCACGGCTGACCGCGCGGCCCGTGCGCGGGCTAACATAGGACAGGTCGTTGGCGTCGCCCCTCACCGCGCAACGCGACAGGTCGAGGCGAAAGCCCACGACTTCCAGCAGCGCCACTTCCCAATGCACATAATCGTTGAGCCACCCTTCCCCGTCCGCGATGGCATCGCAAAGCGCCTCGGTCCGCGCTTGGAAGTCGGGCAGCGCCTCCCGTTCGGGAAGGGCGAAGGCACAAAGCGATGTCGTCGTGGTTAACGCTGCCAGACGCAGCGGATCCGCCAGGATCATTGCCGCGCGGGAGCGGCGAAGCTCCACCGCATAGCCGCCCATATGGCTTTCGAGCCGCGCGCGCCATGTCGCGTCAAGCTGGTTGCCCGGCTGCAAGGCAGGCGCCTTCTTGCGGGACGCGCCGCCATGGACAACGCCCAGATGGCGGCCATGTTCGCGAGTGAAAAGCTCTAGGATAACAGCGGTTTCGCCATGGGGCCGGGCGGCGAGCACGATGCCTTCATCGCGCCATTCCATCACTCCAACCCGTCTTCGCCCAGAAGGTGGCGGCCCTGGCGGTCCTCCACCTCCAACACCCAAAGGTCGGGGTCGAAGCTGCGCTGTCGGGCAATGGCCACGTCGCAATCGCCTTCGGCCCCTTCGACAAGCGGCACCCAGGCGCGGTCGCCGGTCATCAGATCGAAGCTGCGCTGGAAGACCTGGGCCTGGCCGTCCAACGTGTTCAGCTTGACCATGACCGCCCCCGCCGTATCGTCGCCGTGATGGGCCACGAAGCAAGGAATACCATGCAAATCCAATCGTTTGCGGTAGGCCGCCACCCAGAACGACGCGGTAAGCCGCGTCATGTGGCGCCATCCTTGAAATCGAGACCCATGGCGTCGAAGCGCTCCGCCTCCTCCAGCCAGCCCGGGCGCACCTTGACCTGCAAGAACAGGTGGACGCGGTGGCCCAGGAATTCCTCCAATTCCTGCCTTGCGGCCTGGCCCACGGCTTTCGTCGTCTCGCCCTTCTTGCCCAGGACGATGCCCTTATGGCCGTCACGCTGCACATAGATGATCTGGTCGATCCGGGCAGAGCCGTCATCGCGGTTTTCCCATTGCTCCGTTTCGACGGTCAGCTGGTAAGGCAGTTCCTGATGCAGCCGCAGGGTCAGCTTTTCACGCGTGATCTCGGCGGCGATCATGCGCAATGGCAGATCAGCGATCTGATCTTCGGGGTAAAGCCATGGGCCTTCGGGCACGCGTCCAGCCAGGTCTGTCTTCAGGTCTTCCACCCCATGGCCCTTTTCGGCGGAAATCAGGTAGGTCGCGGCGAACCCATAGCGCTGGTTCATCTTTTCTGTCAGCGCCAGCAGCTTGGGCGCCTCGACCCGGTCGATCTTGTTGATCGCCAGAAGCACGGGCTGTCCGGGCGCGCGATCTTCAAGGGACGCCAAGATCGCCTCCACGCCTTCCGTGAGGCCGCGATGGGCCTCGATCAGAAGGACGATCACATCGGCATCGGACGCGCCCGACCAAGCCGCGGCCACCATGGCGCGGTCCAAGCGGCGGCGGGGCCGGAACAGACCGGGCGTGTCCACAAAGACGATCTGAGCGGCCCCGTGCATCGCCACGCCACGGATGCGCGCCCGCGTGGTCTGCACCTTGTGGGTCACGATGGAGACCTTGGCGCCCACCATCCGGTTGAGCAGCGTGGACTTTCCGGCATTGGGCTCCCCGATCAGGGCAACGAAACCGGCGCGTGTGGGGGTATCTGTCATGGGCCTGACTTACGGGGTCATTGGGGAAATGGGAACGGCGGCGCAGGGCGCAGTCAGGCGCCTTGGCCAACTTCAGCCAGAAGCGCCTTGGCGGCGGCCTGTTCGGCGGCGCGCTTGGCGGTGGCCTGCCCTTCGGCGGTGCGACCGTCTTCCAACGCGGCGCGGATGCGGAATATGGGGGCATGGTCGGGGCCGGAGCGGCCCGCAACCTCGTAGCGGGGCGGCGCCATGCCGCGGGCCTGGGCCCATTCTTGCAAGGTGGTCTTGGCATCTCGGGCATCGGTTTCGACCCGTTCGATCCGGTCCGCCCAGAGCCGCAGGATCATGGTGCGCGCCGCATCCAGCCCGGCATCCAGATAGACGGCGGCGATCAACGCCTCCATCGCGTCGCCGAGCAATGCAAGCTTACGACGCCCGCCGGTCACCTGTTCGGATTTCCCCAATTTCAGCACGGCGCCCAGGTCGATGGATTGCGCCACCTCGGCGCAGGTTTCCTTGCGCACCAGCGCGTTGAACCGCGGCGCAAGCTGCCCCTCGGACGCGGTGCCGTCTTCGGACATGAGCGCTTCGGCCATCACGAGGCCCAGGACACGGTCGCCCAGGAATTCCAAGCGCTGATTGTCGGGCCGGGTGGCGGAGGCAAGCGACGCATGGGTCATGGCCCGGATCAGCAGGTCGGGCTGGGCGAAATCGTGGCCGATGCGATCCTGGAAGGCGGCAAGGTCGCGGGAAAGCTTCATGGGCGACCCGGCTGCCGTCACACGATTTTCTCGAAGAAGCGATCGCCGCGCCAAGTCCAGAAGAACAACATGCGCGAGCCTGCGGAGGAAAAGATCACGCGGTCCGCGCGGCCGATAAGGTTTTCGTATGGCACGAAGCCCACGCCGCCCACCGCACGTGGCACCCGACTGTCGCGGGAATTGTCGCGGTTGTCGCCCATGAAGAAGTACTCCCCTTCAGGGACGGTATAGACGGGCGTGTTATCGGTGCCGGAAGTCGTGCCGATGTTGAGCACGGAATGGGGGCCATCCGTCCCGGGCAGGCTTTCGGCAAAGCGTTCCTTCACGCAATCGCCGCCCAGACCCACCGGATCGTTGGCGCAGCGCGGTGTCAGGCGTTGGGGCCCCTGGGGCAGCTTGTCTTCCACAAAGGGCTCGACCGGTTCGGTGGGCACTGGGTTGCCATTGAGCCACAGCACGCCGTCGCGCATCTGCACGGTGTCGCCGGGCACACCCACCAGGCGCTTGATGAAATCAGTGCCGTTCACTGGATGGCGGAAGACGATCACATCGCCGCGCTCAGGCTCAGATCCGAGCAGGCGCCCAGAGAAGGGACACATGGAAAACGGACAGGAATGGCGCGAATAGCCATAGGCCATCTTGTTGACGAAGAGGAAATCGCCGATCAGCAGCGTATCCTTCATGGAACCCGAAGGGATCCAGAACGGCTGAAAGAAGAGCGTGCGGAAGATGCCCGCAATCACCAGCGCCCAGATGACGGTTTTCACCGTCTCGAAGAACCCTTCCTTCTTTTCTGTCTTGGCTGTCATCCTCTGCCCCTTCTGTCGTTGCCGGTCCCTGCCCCCCTACCCCGGTGCTGTCAACCGCGCGGAATGCGGGGCGGCAGGAAACGACCCTTCATACCGCTTGTCGGCGGGCTCGATTACTCCGTCTCACCCGCCTGTCGCAACACGACTTCGATCTGCACGTCGTCCCGCCCGCGGGCATAGTCCAAAGCAGATCGTTCCTCTTCATCTGCGGCATTGGGGTCCGCCCCGGGCGCGCGACAGGGCCGAGACCATGGAAAAGTTGTCGGCCTCCGACACATGCACCATCAACGGCGTGCGACCAAGGTCATCGCGGCTTTCTAGAGTGGCACCCGCCGCCAGAACGACGGTCAAAAACGCGGGATCGATCAGTATGTGGAGCAGTGTGTGACCATCGTCCTTTCTTGCATTCACATCGGCGCCGTGGCGGATCAACAGGTCCAGGGCATCCTCGAAGTCGGTGTCGTCGAGGAGATGGATCGCTTAAGAGCCGAGCGCGTCGCGGGCAGTCGCCAGTTTCCGGTTTTGCTCAAGCGCCTCTGCCACGGCGGACGCTCCACCGGTGGCAACGAGGTCGTGGAACCGCTGGATATCCGCGTCATCCGGTTTGGTATCGGCCAATGCGGACACGCTAAGGAAGAGACCTGCCAAGAGGGAGAGGATTGCGCGCATCAATGATCCGTCTTTCGGAAGCCGAAGGGGCGCGCATCTGTGCGGCGGGTGGAATCGTGGCCCGCCTCAGCCAAAAGGCCGCGCCTCGATTAGGACCATGGCATGGGCCCAGGGGTGATCGTCGGTCAGGCTCACATGGATGATCGCTTCATGCCCATCGGGCGTCATCTTTTCCAGCCGTTCAGCGGCCCAGCCGGTGACGTGCATGACGGGCTGGCCGGTATGGAGGTTGGTGACCGACATGTCCTTCCAGGCGATGCCCATGCGCAGGCCGGTGCCCAGTGCTTTGGAGCACGCCTCTTTCGCGGCCCAACGCTTGGCGTAGGTGCCTGCCACGTCCTTGCGGTTTTCGGCCTTGCGCTGTTCGCGCTCGGTGAAAACGCGGTTGCGAAAGCGGTCGCCGAACCGGTCAAGCACGCCCGCGATCCGCTCGATATTGGCGAGGTCGGTGCCGATGCCCAAGATCATGAGCGCCGCGCCAGGGCAAAAGCGCCGTCGCGCATAAGCGCCAGACCCGCCAACGCGAAAAGGCCCGACGCCACGCCATCGATCCAGCGCCGCGCGCTTGCATATGCGCCGCGCATGAGCGGGCGCGAGAAGATCAGCCCATAGATCGCGTAGATCAGCACCGTCGCGACCATGGTCAGCGGCACCAACAGCCAGGCAAGGCCCGGCATGTCGGGCGGGGTGCCCACGGCAATGGTGGCCGTCCAAGCAAAAACCGCTTTGGGGTTAGATAAATTGAGGATCAGACCCGCGCGGAAGCCCGACGGGATCGCCAGTGTGCCGGATGCAGGCCGAATTGCCGCGCACCCCGCCCCCCAGGCCAGCCACAGGAGGTACGCGCCGCCCCCGACCTTGAAACCGATGAGGGCTGAGGGCGCGGCTGCCAGCACGGCGCCGAACCCAGCCGCCGCAAACAAACCCCAGACGCCAAGCGCCAGGGTGAGGCCCAGGTTGAGCCGCATAGCCGCCCCCATGCCACGCGCCATGGCGGTGGTCACCATAGCCAACACGGCGGGCCCAGGCGAAGCGCAGACGATTGCGAATGTCGCCAGACCGAACAGAAAGGTTTCCATCCCGCGTCTAGCCTCAAACAGCCGCGGCGCGGGCCTGGTCCATCAGGCGCCGCATCTCGGAAATGGCGCCCGGCAGGCCACGAAACAGCGCCTCCCCCATGAGGAAATGGCCGATATTGAGCTCCATCACCTGCGGCAGCGCCGCGATGGGCGCGACGGAGGTGTAGCTGAGCCCGTGGCCCGCATGGACTTCAAGGCCCAGATCGTGGGCTTGGGCGGCGGCGGCGGTCACGCGCTTCAATTCAGCGGCGGCATCATCGGCGCGCCCTTCATCCACGGCATCGCAATAGGGGCCCACATGCAACTCAACCACCTGGGCGCCGACGTGGGACGCAGCCTCGATCTGCGCCGGGTCTGCAGCCACGAAAAGCGAGATGCGCGCCCCTGCATCACGCAGGGGCGCGATGTAGTGAGCCAGGCGGGTCTGGTCGGCGGCGACTTCCAGCCCGCCCTCGGTCGTGCGTTCTTCGCGCCGTTCCGGCACTAGACAGACGGCATGGGGCTTCGTTTGCAGCGCAATGCGCGCCATTTCATCGGTGGCGGCCATCTCGAAGTTGAGCGGGATGGAAATGGCCTGGCGGATCGCTTCCATATCGGCATCACGAATATGGCGGCGATCTTCACGTAGATGGGCGGTGATGCCATCGGCCCCGGCCTCCTCGGCGGCCAAAGCCGCGCGCACCGGATCCGGCGTGGCGCCGCCGCGCGCGTTTCGCAGCGTGGCAACATGGTCGATGTTGATCCCCAGACGAAGCTTTTCCATGTCCATCCTCCCTCAATGACCGCCATCGGCAGCACGGCGCGCATCCGCAGCTTTCTTTTCAGCCGCACGCGCAGCCGCCTTGCGCCGGATTTCGTCCAGCTTCTTCTTGATCGCCCCACGTCGGCGCCGTTGATACGCCTCGATCAGCGGCAGCGAAATCGTATAGGCGGCGATGCCTGTGAAAATGCCGGGAATGATGCCCCCGATCAGCCAGGGAAAGAAGACGTCATGCCAGAAGACAAAGGTCGCGTGCCAATCCACAGTCTGACCGGTGATCGCGTACCAGGAGTTCCAGAATAGGTCTTGGCCCGCACCGGCGAATTTGTCGAAGATGTTTTCATCCATCGTGGCGGCGGGTTGGGTGCCGAGAATCCAATGACCAAGGTTCAGGGACACGACCCCGATGGGCACATAGGTCAGCGGGTTGCCGAAGAACGTGCCCAGAAGCGCAGCCATGATGTTGCCGCGCAAGACGAATGCCACCACAGCCGCGACGATGAAGTGCAACCCATAGAACGGCGTGAAGGTGGTGAAGACGCCCGCCATGATGCCGCGGCTGATCTTGCGCGGCGTGTCGGGCAGGCGCCTGAGACGGTGCTTGACATAGACGGCGGCGCGCGCCCAACCGCCACGGGGCCAGATGGCCTGCCAGATGGCGCGGCCGATGGGCAGCCTGTCTCTGCGTTTGAACATTTGAGCCTCCGTCCGTCAGACAGGCTCAGGGCGGAGCGACGGCTCCGGCGCGGTGGGCGCGCGGTTGCGCTTGATCTGGGCGACATCATTATCGCTTTCGGTGGCCATGATCAGCGCGTGCAGATGTTCGCGGTCTCGGACATCCACGTCGATGAGTAGGCGGAAAAAGTCGGGCTTGCGGTCGACGAAGCGCAGGTCAGAGATATTGGCGTTTTGCTCCGCAATCAGCGTGCAGATCCGGCCCAGCACGCCGGGCGCGTTCGATATCGCCATATCCAAGGTCACCGCATTGCGCGCCGCGTGGTGGCCCGGGGCCCATTGCAGGTCGATCCAGCGTTCGGTCTGATCCTCGAACTCGGCCATGCGAGGGCAATCGATGGCGTGAATGGTCACGCCCCGGCCCTTGTTGGTGATGCCCACGATCCGTTCGCCGGGAATGGGCTGGCAGCAGGGCGCGCGGTCGTAATGGGCCTTGGGGTCGAGCCCGACAATGGCGCGGTTTTCCGGCACATTGGCCGCGATTTCTTCTTTGGCGAGCTCAGGATAGAGGGTCGAGACGACGGTGCGCGCACTCAGTTGCGACGCACCGATAGCAGCCAGCAAGTCTTCATCATCGTCGCGGCCCAGGGCCTGAGCCGCAGTAGTCAGCGCCTTGTCGGTAGCGCGTTTGCCCACTTGCGCAAAGGCCGCGCGGGCCAGTTCTCGGCCCAACCGAACATGGCCGCTGCGCCGCTCGGCCTTGAGCGCGCGGCGGATGGCAGACTTGGCGCGCCCCGTGGTGGCGATGTCGATCCAGGTGGCCTGGGGGGTCTGGGCTTCGGCGGTGACGACTTCCACAGATTGGCCATTGCGCAGCCGTGTCCAGAGGGGCACGCGCATCCCATCCACCTTCGCGGCCACGGTCCGGTGACCGATGCGCGTATGGATGGCATAGGCGAAATCGATGGGCGTGGCCCCTTTGGGCAGGCTGACCACATCGCCCTTGGGCGTGAAGCAGAAGACCTGGTCAGAATACATTTCCAGCTTCACGGCTTCCATGAATTCCGCATGGTCGGAGGCTTCTTCGAACCGTTCGGTCATCTGTTGCAACCAGGCGGCGGGGTCCACGGCAAAGGGGTTTTCGGCCCTGACCCCATCGCGGTAAGACCAATGCGCGGCGACACCGCGTTCAGCCACTTCGTGCATGGCGCGGGTGCGGATCTGCACTTCCACCCGCTTGCCGTCGCGCCCGGATACGGTGGTATGGATAGACCGATATCCGTTGGATTTCGGCTGGCTGACATAATCCTTGAACCGTCCGGGCACAGCGCGCCAACGACGGTGGATCACGCCCAGGGCGGCGTAGATCTCATGCTCCTCATCGACGATGATGCGGAAGCCATAAATGTCGGACAGGCGGCTGAACCCGATCTCCTTCTGTTCCATCTTGCGCCAGATCGAAAAGGGCCGCTTAGCCCGCCCCTTGACGCTTGCCACGATGTCGGCGCGCGCAAGCTCCGCCACGATATCATCGGTGATGCGGCGGATGATATCGCCCGATTCCTTCTGAAGCGTTACGAAACGCCGCATGATCGAGTTGCGCGCATCGGGGTTGAGCACGGCGAAGCACAGATCCTCCAACTCCTCCCGCATCCATTGCATCCCCATGCGACCGGCCAATGGCGCATAGATTTCCATGGTTTCATGGGCTTTCTGCGCCTGTTTGTGGGCCGCCATGTGGCGAATGGTACGCATATTGTGCAGCCGGTCGGTCAGCTTGACCAAGATCACGCGCATGTCCTTCGACATGGCCATGAAGAGCTTGCGGAAGTTTTCAGCCTGCTTCGTCTCGGACGAGGTCAGTTCCAGATTTGTCAGCTTGGTGACACCGTCCACCAGTTCGGCGATTTCCGTGCCGAAGCGCTTTTCGACCTCCGCGTAAGACGCGCGGGTGTCTTCAATCGTGTCGTGCAAAAGGGCTGTGATAATCGTGGCGTCGTCCAGCCGCTGTTCGGTCAGCAAGCTGGCCACTTCCACGGGATGCGTGAAATAGGCCTCGCCGGAACGGCGATACTGGCCTTCATGCATCTCTTGGCCGTAGGCATAGGCCGCCCGGATCCGGTCGGCATCCGTCTTGGGATTGTAGGCGCGCACCTGCGCGATCAGGTCTTCAACCTCGATCATCGGCGGCGCGCATCCCTCGTTATTGCTGGCCCTGCGCCTCCATCAGCGCGCGCAGCAGTTTCTCTTCGGACATGTCGTCCTGCGCAGGCGCGTCCTTTTCGACGCCCATCAGAAGGGCCATCCGGTCTTCTTCGGGCTCGTCGACTTCGATCTGGGTCTGGTTCGACTCGATCAAACGCTCCTTCAGGTCGTCAGCCTGCTGGGTTTCTTCCGCGATCTCACGAAGGGCCACGACGGGGTTCTTGTCGTTGTCGCGATCTACGGTCAGCGGGCTGCCGGTGGCGATTTCCCGGGCACGGTGAGCGGCGAGCATCACAAGCTCAAACCGGTTGGGGACCTTGTCGACGCAATCTTCGACTGTAACGCGGGCCATCGGCGCACCTCAGCATAGGGGGCAAGAGAGCGCTAGATACGACTGTCGTCAGCCGTTTACAACCCCGATCCGACGCACCTGTGCCCGGGTCTCGGCGGACAATGCGTCCCGCATGTTCCGCGCCGTCCGACCGGTCAGCGGGTGGCGCCAATCGGGTGCCACATCACAAAGCGGGACAAGCACGAATCCCCTGTCTTGCAGCCTGGGATGGGGCAAGATGAGCTGGTCGGGCGCCTCTGACTTCTGCTGGTCGGGCGGCAGCGACATCCAGGCGCGCTGTGACGTTGCGTCAGGCCGGACAAGCCTGCCAGATCCCAGAAGGTCGAGGTCGAGAACCCGGGGCGCCCATCTTTCGATGCGTACCCGCCCCGCCCGCCGCTCGACGGAATGGAGCCGCGCCAGCAGTTTCTCTGGCGCGATATCAGAGGCTAACCGTAAGACTGAATTGACAAAATCTGGACCAGAGCCCTGCGGCCAAGCCGGCGTTCGATAGAGGAATGACAGACGCAGCGAAGGCCCGCCGATGCTTCTTGCCGCCCGGGCAACGATCCGCGCGTTCGCGTTCATGGAACCTGCGGAATTGGCTCCGAGCGCAATCAGATGTATCCTCAATGCACTATCCACATATTGCGTGGTCCAAAAATGGCTTTATTTGTTAACGTCACCGGGACTTATCCGCCGCCAATTTGATCACTCACAGGCAGGGTTTTTCCCTGAGAGGACAAGAACATGTTTTACCGAGACGAGCGCTTGGCGCTCTTCATCGACGGCTCGAACCTTTACGCCGCCGCCAAAGCGCTTTCGTTTGACATCGACTATAAGCTCTTGAGACAGGAATTCGTCAGGCGAGGCAAGATGTTGCGGGCGTTCTACTACACGGCCCTTCTCGAGTCTGAGGAATACTCTCCTATCCGGCCTTTGGTGGATTGGCTGCACTATAATGGGTTCACCATGGTGACGAAGCCCGCGAAAGAGTTCACCGATAGCCAGGGCCGCCGCAAGGTCAAAGGCAATATGGATATCGAGCTGACCGTCGATGCCCTGGAGACGGCAGAACACGTGGATCACATCGTGCTCTTTTCCGGCGATGGCGATTTCCGACCTCTCGTCGAAGCGCTCCAGCGCAAGGGCGTGCGGGTCTCAGTCTGTTCCACAATTCGCAGCCAGCCGCCGATGATCGCAGATGAGTTGCGCCGCCAGGCCGACAATTTCATTGAACTTGATGAGTTGCGCGATGTGATCGGACGGCCCCCACGCGATATGCCGGAACGCGCCGCGGCGGCGGGCTAACGGACACTTCAAGAGTTGTAGGTTGGTCTGGCCAGGTATTGGCCAAGCTGCGACGCTTCAGGCCTTTGGCGGCCGTGGTCGGAAGGACGGCATTCGCCAGCCAAACCGGATCGACCCTGCGCGCAGCGCGAAGGTAAGCCCGGCACAAGCAGCAATCGGAACCAGCGGGGAAGCCGTCAAGTCGCGGGACATAACGGCGGCCCCCGCCCCCGCCAACGCGGCGGTCACATAAAGCTCCCCCTGCTTAAGCACCAGCGGCACCTCGTTGCAGACAACGTCGCGCATCAGGCCCCCCATGCAGCCGGTGACCACCCCCATCACCACCTGCACCCAGACCCCCTGCCCCATACCATGGGCGACGCCGACCCCCGCCGCCACGGCCACCGAAAGCGCGACGGCATCAAGCCAGACAATCCAGGTCAGGCGCGATGCGAGCAGATGATGGGTGAAGAAGACGGCCACAGCCGCCCCGGCGGCCAAGGCCACAGGGGCTGGATCTGCGATCCAGAAAACGGGATCACGTCCCAGAAGCAAATCGCGCATCGTGCCGCCACCCACCGCCGTCAGGCATGCGACGAAGATGAACCCCACGGGGTCAAGCTGTGCGCGCGCCGCTACCAGCGCGCCCGTGATCGCAAAGACCAGAACGGCGGCCAGGTCCAGAAGCACGACCGGTGTCACGCGGCGACCCGTTGCGGGATATCTGCAAAAGGGCAGACGAAGGCCGATCGCTCTGAAAGGTCCTGCCAGAAGAACGCGAAGCGGTGCCCCCCGTCGTCAGCGCAATCGTGTGTCCAACTCTCAGGTAATCGTCCAGTCTGCAGGTCGATCAGATGCCGATGGGCCTGCTCGAATGGCAAAACGGTCAGCGGCGTCGGAGTGTTGGCCGCAATGCCCGCCTCTTCGCGTAACTCCCGCAGGGCCGCGTCGCGTGGGTCTTCCCCGGGCTCAATGCCGCCCTTGACCAGTCGTAGACCCGCCAAAGGATGGCGGAACGCCAAGACGCGGCTGCCTTGACGGACAATGGGACAGGCGACCTGCCTCATCCTTTGGCCGGCTTGAACGGCGCCATGCCAGCACGGGCCAGTTCATCCGCGCGCTCATTTTCCGGGTGGCCAGCATGGCCCTTGACCCATTCCCAGGTCACATCGTGGCGCGCAGCCGCGTCATCGAGCCTGCGCCAAAGGTCTTCGTTCTTGACGGGTTTGCGGGTCGATGTCCTCCAGCCGTTCCGCTTCCAACCATGCAACCAAGCCGTGATGCCCCCTTTGACATAGGCGGAATCAGTGACGACGGTCAGGGTGGAGGGCCGCGCCAGCGCCTCCAACGCGAAAATGGCCGCCATCAACTCCATCCGGTTGTTGGTGGTCTCGGCCTCGCCACCCTTAAGCTCACGCTCTTTGACGACGGCCTCACCTTCGCGCGCAATCAGCAGCGCGCCCCAGCCGCCGGGGCCAGGATTCCCCGAACAGGCCCCGTCGGTATAGGCGAACAGCTCAGGCATCGGGCTTACGGCTTCGATAGACGATATAGTCGGCGAGTTGGCCGTCCAGGCCTCGGCTTCGACCATGCCGCAGGCCGATCCGTGTCAGCCCGGCGGCTTGAGTCAGATTGTCCAGATCCTCGACCTCCAGATAGACATAGCGCCGCCCCAGCTTGTCACGGGCGCTGCCCTGGCCGCGTTTGAGCGCCACATGCAGAATACCGCCCGGCACCAATGTCCCCGCAGCGCTTGTGATCAAGCCCGGCAACGCCCCTCCATCGGCATGGAGAAGCGAGAAATTGGCCCAGATGCCGCGATAGCGCCTGGACGTGTCCAAAGCGTCGAAAGGTTCGCAGCGGGCGGCGACACCCTTCGCTTCGCACAGCGCAACCATGGCGGGGGTGGCATCTGTGGCTTCCACCTCGATGCCCGCGGCCATCATCGCCGCCGCGTCGTGGCCCGGCCCCGCACCCCAATCGAGGACCGGCGCGTCGCCTTCCGGCAGTGCGCCAAGGAAGGCTGCGCGATCCGGGGCCGTCTCATCATCCAACGTCAGGTCGTTGTAGTCCTGCGCCGCGCGCCCATAGGCGAGAATGGTTTCTTCGTCCGTCACAGCGCCACCGGCGCCAGGCAGAGCAGGACGCCGCCCGTCAGGATCAACCGCAATTTCATCCACCAAGGCGGCGCCAAGCCCTGGTTCCAGAACAACCAGTCCAGCGCCAGAAGCCCGACAAAACCCGCCATCAGCGAAGTTGCCGCCGCCTGTTCGCCTCCGCCCGTGGTGAAGAACGCCCAAAGCGCGGGCAGCACCGACAGCGCATAGCCGGTCGTGGCCACTTGGCCCTTGGCCTTGGTGGCAAAGCCCCACAGCACACCCGACATGAAGCTGAGGATCACGGCGCCATAGAACAGACCCACGTAGGGCCCAATGAAGCGCGGGCCAACCCAGGCCACGGTCTGGAGCGCCAGTGACGGCACCCATATGGTGACCAAACCCCACGCGAAGGGAAGCAGGCCAGCAAGGCCCAGCACCAGGGCGGACCGGGGGATTGGTGCGTCGAACATGGGACCTGAAGTGCCATGGGCGCGCGGCACGGGAAACCAGATTTTTCCCAGACCCAGTTGAGCGACATGCACCGGGGCCGCCTAGTCTACGCGCGCTCCAACGCCAAGCGGCCCGCAAGCGCCGCAAAGACCGCAGCGAAGGACCGATTGAGCCAGGCCATGGCCCGCCGGGACGCCAGGACGCGGGCGCGCACCATGCCCGCGAACAGCCCGTAGATCGCGAAGACAACAAAGGTCATGGCCATGAAGACGGCGCCAAGCTGGGCCATTTCAACCGTGGCGCGGGTGGCATCGCCGGACAGGAAGGGCGGCAGCAAGGCCAGGAAGAAGATCGACAACTTCGGGTTCAAGATGTTGATAAGTGCCCCGCGGACAGCGACGCGCATCAGCGGCTCGGGCGTGGCGTCTGCCGGTTTCACGGCCAGCGCGCCCGATTGGCGCAGCGCGCCCCAGGCCATCCAAAGCAGATACGCGACGCCCGCGAATTTCACGATATTGAAGAGAAGCGCGCTGGCATGAAGGACGGCGGCAAGCCCAAGGGTGGCAGCCGTCAAGTGCGGCACAATCCCGAAGGTGCAACCCGCCGCAGCTGCCACGGCGGCCAGTTTGCCGCGACCCAGCCCCATGGCCAATGTGTAGACCACGCCCGTCCCGGGCGCGATGACCACCACCAAGGCGGTGATCAGGAATTGGATGGTGATCATGGTGGCCCCGAACTGTCAGGCCACCATCCTTGTCTGGGGGTGCGGGGCCTGTCCAGCCCCGCTTTTGCGTCACATCATCTGGACGGCAGGGGCGTCCGGCACCAAGGCTGTGGCGCTGGTGGCCGCCGGAATGAAACTTGTCCCGATCAGAACGATGGCAAGAAGCAGGACGGGGACGCTGGCAGTGTAGGTCATGGTGAATTCCTTTGTCTTGTCAGGCGCGCTGGCCTCTATGCCTTTAATATATAGATATTTTTCCCAGGTTCACTGCACAGGTGATCACGAAGAGCGCAGCGTTCGTGACGTGAACGTCACCTTCAAGGGCGCCGGCAACTCGACGACACCCGCACGGGTCGCACCACGCAAAAAACAGCCCCGCACGATGCATCGCGCGAGGCCGTTTTATGTGTCGCTGAAGCGAAGGCGAACTCAGTAGCCGTAGAAGAACTTCTTCTTTTTGAACTTCTTGCCGCCAAACTTCTTGAACTTGAACTTCTTGAACTTGGCCAGCTCCTGATCCTGCACCGTCTCGAAGGCGGGGGCGTCGAAGTCGACCGCGGCCAGGGCAGGCTGCACGGCACCGACAGTGGACAGGGCGACGGCCAGGGCGATGGCGGGGGTGGTGATGGTACGGAGTTTCATATCGATAATCCTTTCGGGGTCGGCGATCGCGGCGGCGGGCGCGACCTTGCCGAGATAAGGGGAAAAGCGGTGATCGTCGGCTGCGATCAGTAGAAGAACTTCTTCTTGAACTTCTTGCCGCCGAATTTCTTGAACTTGAACTTCTTGAACTTGGCCAGTTCCTGATCCTGCACCGTCTCGAAGGCGGGGGCGTCGAAGTCCGTCGCGGCAAGCCCAGGCTGGGCCGAGGCGGCGGCAGTCAGGGCAACGGCGATGGCAAGGGCGGGGGCGGTCAGAAAACGGAGTTTCATGGTCATGGTCCTTTCGGGTCGGCTCCGCAAGCGAAGGGCGCTTGCGGGCCGTGAAAATTGTCTTGGAAGGTCAGCAGGGCTTAGTAGCCGTAGAAGAACTTCTTCTTCTTGAACTTCTTGCCGCCAAACTTCTTGAACTTGAACTTCTTGAACTTGGCCAGCTCCTGATCCTGCACCGTCTCGAAGGCGGGGGCGTCGAAGTCGACCGCGGCCAGGGCAGGCTGCACGGCACCGACAGTGGACAGGGCAACGGCCAGGGCGATGGCGGGGGTGGTGAGGGTGCGGAGTTTCATCTTGGTCTTCCTTTTTTGTCTGAAGCGCTGTTCGCTTCTGTCCCGATTAGAGATGGACCATGGCGTCTGGATTTGCATCAAACGTTGCATCCCGTCTCCGTCACTGGGTGTGAGAAAATCGGATGTGACGTGGCGTCGGGAACGGCCGCCTTTGCCCCCGGATCAGCCTCAAAAATACCATATACAGCAACGTGTTAAGCTGCACTCGCAAATTGTTACAGACCGCTCACGCACCTCCTCAAGAAAGGCGTGAGATCCGTGCTTTTCGGGGTGTTTTCGGGGCCATTGCGGCCCCCGCTCGCATCAAGCGTGAACGCGTAGGATGCGGGGAACCTTGAATTCGACGTTTTCCTCGGCCGTGACCACGGGTGAAATGGTCACCTCGTAGCGGTCGCGGAACGCATCGATCACTTCCTGGATGAGAACTTCGGGCGCACTGGCCCCCGCCGTCACCCCGAGCGACCGGATGCCATCAATGGCGCGCCAGTCGATATCGGTCGCCCGCTGCACGAGTTGGGCATAGTCGCAGCCAGCCCGCGCCCCCACTTCCACCAAGCGGCGCGAATTCGACGAATTGGGCGCGCCAACCACCAGAATGGCATCGCAAAGCGGCGCCATGGCCTTCACGGCCTCCTGCCGGTTGGTGGTGGCGTAGCAAATATCTTCCTTGTGGGGGCCGACGATGTTGGGAAAGCGCGCTTTCAAGGCGGCCACCATGTCGGCTGTATCGTCCACCGACAGGGTCGTCTGGGTGATGAAGGCCAGCCGGTTCGGGTCGCGGGGCGCCACATTGGCCACGTCGTCCACATCTTCCACCAACAACACTTCACCTTCGGGCAATTGGCCCATTGTGCCCACGGTCTCCGGATGGCCGGCATGGCCGATCATGATCATCTGCAACCCGGCCTCATGGTGGCGGGCCGCTTCGATATGGACCTTGCTCACCAGCGGGCAGGTTGCATCCACGAAGGTCATGTTGCGCGCCTCTGCGGCGGCAGGCACGGATTTGGGCACGCCATGGGCGCTGAAAATCACTGGGCGGTCGGGCGGGCATTCGTCCAGTTCTTCCACGAAGACGGCGCCTTGGTCGCGCAGGCCATCCACCACGTGGCGGTTATGGACGATCTCATGGCGCACATAGACCGGGGCGCCCCATTTCTCGATGGCCATCTCGACGATCTTGATGGCGCGGTCCACGCCTGCACAAAAGCCCCGGGGCTCAGCCAGATGAATCGTCAGTGGCGGCTTGGTCATATCCACATTCCCCGTCTCGCGCCCCAGACCTAGGCGGCGGCGTTTGCGCCGTAAAGGGCATGCGACACCGCGCCCGTCACTTGCGCCAATGGGTCGGCACGATGATCAAGGCCCCGACAGAGGCCAGGATCGCATTCATCCCCGCCGACCGAAAGCCCAGGTTGAACATCAGCGTGACGAAATAGAACAGGAAGGCGCCACCCACGCAGATGATGATGCTAGGGATGATGCCGTTATGGGTGAAGCCGATCCGCTCGGACGCGTAGCCCACGATGCCCGCAATGACGACCGTTCCGATAAGGGTGGGAAACATGGGGCTACTCCTGCAGAAAGTCGCCGGGCGACAGCCGGGCACCGTTTCGGAAATCGGCCCCGCTTTGGGGCGGCTTGCCCGCGGGCTGGACCGACAGCAACTCCACGGCGCCCACGCCTGTGGCCAGAACAAGGCCGGGACGATCCAGAATAGTGCCAGGCGCGCCGTCGCCGTCAACGGCCCGGGCGCGCAGCAGCTTAAGCCGCTGCCCGCCTCGTTCGATCCAGGCGCCCGGGAAGGGCGAAAGCCCGTTGATATGGCGCACCAGTGTCTCCGCGGGCCAGGCCAGATCGACCTCCGCCTCGGACTTGTCGATCTTGGCGGCATAGCTGACGCCGTCATCGGGCTGCGCCACGGGTGACAGCGTCTCGATCTGTTGCAAACCGCGTACCGCCAGTCGCGCGCCCATCTCGGACAGGCGGTCATGCAAGTTCCCCGCCGTATCGGTGGGCGCGATATCGGTGCCTTCGCGCAGCAGAACGGGCCCGGTATCGAGCCCGGCTTCCATCTGCATCAGACAGACGCCCGTGCGCGCGTCGCCGGCCATGATCGCGCGCTGAATGGGCGCCGCCCCCCGCCAGCGCGGCAGAAGCGAAGCATGGATGTTGAGGCACCCCAGGCGCGGCGCGTCCAATACCACCTGCGGCAGGATCAAACCGTAAGCCACCACAACCGCCACATCGGCGCCCAGGGCGGCGAAGGCTGTGCGGTCGTCTTCGCCTTTCAGGTTGACGGGCGTGCGCACCTCAAGCCCCAGCGCCTCCGCCTTGGCATGGACGGGGCTAGGCTGCACCTGCTTACCGCGCCCTGCGGGCCGCGGCGGCTGCGAATAGACCGCGGCAATCTCGTGCCCCGCATCATGGAGCGCCGTCAGAACCGGCACCGAAAATTCGGGCGTCCCCATGAAGATCACCCGCATTTCTGTGCCTTCCTCAGCAGCATGTCCCGCTTCACCTTCGACAAGCGGTCGAAATACATGCGCCCGTCCAGATGGTCGATCTGGTGCTGCACGCTGGTCGCTTCCAGCATGACGAAATCGCGCTCGACCCGGTCGCCCGCCACATCCAGATAGCCCACCGTCACCGCACGCGGTCGCTTCAGCCGCGCCGAGACACCGGGCAAATTGGGGGAGCCTTCGTCATGGGCCCGAAGCTCCACACTGGCATGGAGGATTTCGGGATTGGCCAGCCTGATGGCCCCCTGCCCCGCATCCACCACGGCAAGCCTGCGCATGATACCGATCTGCGGCGCGGCCAGGCCCACCCCCGGCATGGCATACATGGCTTGCAACATCTGCTCCCAAATGGCGCGCACCTCGTCATCGACCGCCTCGACGGGGTCGGCCTTTGTGCGCAGCCGCGGGTCGGGCCAGCGCAGAAAGGCCGTCACGACGCAGCCGCATGGTCGAGGATCAGGACACCGTCCAAGTGATCCATTTCATGCTGGATGCAAGCGGCGGCAAACCCATCGAACACCTCGCTGCGCCGCGCCCCGCCAGGCCCGTCGAAGGTCAGCGTCACCCTGCGCGCCCGCGCCACGCGCCGCGGCACGTCGGGGATGGACAGGCAGCCTTCCTCGTTCACCTGCGCGCCGTCCCGCGCCACGATCTCCGGGTTCACGAAGACCCTCGGGTCCGGCAGCCCCTCCTTCCAGGTGGCATCCATGACGAAAAGCCGCTCGGTCACGCCCACTTGCGGCGCGGCCAACCCCCGGCCCGGCGCGGCATACATCGTGTCCAACATGTCCCGCGCCAGCCCCGCGACGTCGCCTCGCACGGGTGTGCAGGCCGCGCGCAGAACGGGATCGGGGTGCAGCAAAATCGGTAGGGTCACAGTGCCACCTTGGGACAGCCAGGCCAGCCCCTCATCCCCGGGCCATCTCACGCTTGAGCTTCTGCATCTTGCGGGTGATCAACTGACGCTTGAGCGGCTTCAGGTAGTCGATGAAAAGCTTGCCTTCCAAATGGTCGATCTCATGCTGCACGCATGTCGCCCAGAGTCCGCCCATATCTTCCTGCTGTTCGCGCCCATCGCGGTCGATCCAGCGCACCGTCACCTCGGCCGGACGGGTAACATCGGCGAATTGTTCGGGGATGGACAGGCAACCTTCCTCGTAGACGTTCAACTCGTCGGAGGCCGCCAGGATCTCGGGGTTAAACATCGCCAGGGGCCGCGGCGGCTGCGCGTCGTCCTTCACACAATCGAGCACGATCAGCCGGTCCAACACACCGACCTGTGGCGCGGCCAGCCCGATGCCCGGCGCGTCATACATCGTCTCAAGCATATCGTCGGCCAGCACGCGCAAATCATCGGACAGGTCCGCCACGGGGGCGGCCACCTTCTTGAGGCGCGGGTCGGGGTGGATGAGGATGGGCCGTTTCATCGCGCCCGATCTAAGCGCACGGGCCCAGGCGCGCAACCATCCCGCGCGGTCCCGCGCGGGGCATCACATCTCATCCTTCGGTCGGCGCAGACGCAGCCGTCGCGCCGCGCAGCCACGCTTGCGCGTTGTTCATGGGCGCAGTGGCCCAAGCTGGTCCCGCCGCCGCGCGCGGTCTTTCATCACCAGTAATGCGCCATGATCTCCGCGACCCAAGCGGGCTCACGCACATCGTCACGTGGGTCAAACCCTTCCATGTGGGGTTTGATATCCAAGACGGGCGTGCCGTCCATGGCATCAAGACCGCGCAGACCGACGCGGTGGCCCTCGGCCCAGACCAGCTCGCATGTGGTCACGCCGATGCGGTTCGGGCGCGGTGACCCCCGCTGCGCAAGCACGCCGACCTTTGGCCAATCCGTCCTGCCCCTGGGATGGCGCGCGCCTCGCACGACCGCGTCTGGGGCGAGCCTGTCAAAGACGAACACAACCACCACGTGGGAGAATTCCGTCAGCCCGAACGTCGCATCGGCCTCGACCTGCGCGGGGTCCAAGACGATTTCCGCCTCCACTCGCCCCCAGTCGTCGTCGTTGCGGCTGGATCGACCGCCGCGAACGTGACCGATCGGCTTCATCATGATCGCCATCCCGCACCCTTCCGCCATGTTTGCATCCGCCCAACTCTACAACGTCGCGCAACCCTGCGACACGTCGTCAGCGGTGAACCCAAACCAACTCTTTCCAAAACTGCCCCCGTTGCGCCCCAGCCCGCGCGGTGCAACACCAGACCCACCCAGTCAGGAGGCCCCGATGACCGCAGATCCCCGTTTCGACCAGATCATCGACCGCCGTGGCAGCCACTGCATCAAATGGGACATGATGGAGTCCATCTATGGTGTACCCGGTCAAGACGGTCTGGCCATGTGGGTCGCCGACATGGATTTCCGCCCGCCCCAATGCGTGCTCGACATCGTGGCCAAACAACTCGACCACGGGATCGTTGGCTATTTCGGCAATGACGGTCCCTACCGCGATGCCATCCGCTGGTGGATGCGGGAACGCCATGGCTGGTCGGTCGACGCGGACGCGATCTTTACGGTCCATGGCCTAGTGAACGGCACGGCCATGTGCGTCGATACCTGGTCGCAGCCGGGCGATGGCGTCGTCCTCTTCACGCCCGTCTACCACGCCTTTGCCAAGGTCATCCGCGCCAACGATCGCCGCGTGGTGGAATGTGAAATGACCTATGACGGCACCCGCTACACCCCAGATTTCGACGCCTGGGACAGCGTGATCGAGCGGGAGGGTGCGAAGATGATGATCCTCTGCTCGCCCCACAACCCAAATGGCCGCGTCTGGACCCGGGCCGAGCTGGAAGGCTTCGCCGCGCTAGCCAAACGCCACGACCTCATCCTGGTGTCGGATGAAATCCACCACGATCTGGTTTATCCCGGCCACAGCCATACCCCCATGGCGGCTATTGACGGGGTCGAGGATCGGCTGGTGATGATGACGGCTACGACCAAGACCTTCAACATCGCAGGCAGCCATTCCGGCAACGTGATCGTCCATCATGAGAAGCTACGCGCTCAGTTTGCCGCACGCATGGCGGCCCTGGGAATGTCGCCCAATTCCTTTGGGCTCTTCATGGCCACGGCCGCCTATTCGCCGGAAGGTGCCGCCTGGGTCGATGATCTGATGGTCTATCTCGACGGCAATCGCCGCCTCTTCGATGAAGGCATCGACGCGATCCCCGGGCTGAAATCCGTCCCGCTAGAGGCAACATATCTGTCCTGGGTCGATTTCTCCGGCACCGGCATGGACCGCGAAGACTTCACCCGCCGCGTGGAACAGGACGCCAAGATCGCTGCCAATCACGGCCCCACCTTTGGCCTGGGCGGCGCCGCCTTCCTGCGCTTCAACATCGCCACCCCCCGCGCCAACGTGGTCGAAGCGGTGGCGCGCATGCAGGCAGCCTTCGGTGACCTTCAATAATCTGAAAAGGCCCGCCCCTTCATCCTGGCAAAAATACTCAAGCAACGGTGGTCCTACGTAGCGTCGTTGGGGGAAGCGCGATAACGACGAGGGCTTGCCCCTCATAACACGTGGCAAACGCAGGACAGTCGGTTCGCCGTTTTGGAGGATGGTACCAGCGCCCCGGCTCGAACGGGGGACCTCCTGATCCACAATCAGGCGCTCTAACCAACTGAGCTACGCCGGCACTCTGGGCGGCTTTACCCCTGCCGGGCCCCGCGCGCAAGGCCCCGCGGAGTCAGAGCGGCAACTCCCAATTCTGCTCAAGCGTGGGCTGGCCGAAGGCGACAACCGGCGTCTCATCGAGCAGGTGAAAGCCGTTGCGCGCATAAAGCCGTCCCGCCGCGCGATGGCTTTCATGGGTCCAAAGCACGACGCGTTTTGCACCAAGGCGGCGCGCATGGGCGATCAGCGTGTCCAGCAGAAATTGGGCCAGCCCCGTGCCCCGCGCGGCGGGCTCCACCAGGAACATCCGCAGCTTCGCATCGCCGGGTTCGGGCAAGGTGGCGAACACGCAGCCGAGGCGCGTGCCAGCATCATCCACGGCAATCCACGCGCGCTCCCCGTCTTTGCGGTTGGAAACGAAATCCGACAGGATACCCAGCACCAGCGCCTCGAAGCGGATGTCATAACCCTCATCGCGCCAGTAAAGCTCGCCGTGCCGCATCGCGACCCATCCGGCATCGCCCGGTTCCAGATCGCGCAGAGTGATTCCGTCCATGGCGTGAGATTTGCCACGGCGCTCGGCCCTGTCCAGCATGTTTCGGTCCCGTCCCGTTCGCGGTCGCAGGCGTACTGCAACACTCCTGCAATGCGGCGCGGCAGGTCCGAGATTTCCATTGTCGCCTTTCCAACAACCGCGATACTCCCCACCCATGGGTATCAATGACGAATCCGACACCGAAGCGAACCTCCAGATCGGGCCAACCGAAATCGGGATGGTGCGCTTGTTCGTGGAAAGCCACGGCGCCGAGATCGCCATGGATTTCGAGCCCGATGAGGCCTTGGAAATCGCAGAAGAAATTCGGGCGGCCGCCGCCGTGGCGGAAAAGGCACGCGGCTAAGCGCTGTCTGAAACAAGCCGGTCCATCGACAGGCCGCGGCTCGGCGATCCACGCAATCTGCTAGGCCTATTCATGGCTGCAACATCCGCAATCCGCCGCAGCGACGCACTACCATTACGCAAATCGCCGGACCGATGGGCGCTCGCCAATGGGGTGCCACTGGTTCGAGATCTGTTGGCGACGCAATGGACCAGCGCCCTGCGGGCTTGGTTCCGGCCCTGGGCGAAGCGAGACCTTTCGAACAAGACGAACCCGTTAAAATCATTGACCGGCTCCCTAAATCCCAACTGACAGCATCGGATCCCGCGCCCATTGCAGCCGCTGCGCCGCGCAGCGCCCAAATTTCAGCGTCAGCTTGCGCCGCCGCGCCGATGCCAATGGCGCGGCATCTGGCATGCGGATCACCTCGGCCCCGAATGCGTCCGCGATGATCAAACCCGTCTCAGGCGGCAGGATGTCGGTGGGAAAATCCGCATCCACAGCCCAGAAATAACGGTCACCGAATTCCAGATATCCCTGCCACTTATGATCGGACGCGAAATCCGCCCGGCTCGACTTGCATTCCACCACCCAGAACTCACCCTTGGGGCCAAGCGCCATCACGTCGATGCGCAGCCCCCGATCGGGTGAAAACTCCTCCAGACACATGAAATCATGGTCGCGCAGATGGCGGCACACACCCCGCGCCAGAAGCTGCCCCGGTTGGGTCGGTGATGTGAGGGGCTGTTCTGCTATGGCCATGGGGCGAACGTGAACGAAAGGTGAATAAAAGTCTAGCACGACCTGCAACCCAGACCGCCCGCGCCACGCCGCCTTGTCCGCGCCCCCGCCCGCGCCTAGATGTGCCTAGACGGTGCTTCTGCGCTTCGCGTCACAACGGCAAAATTCCGGTGGCCTTAAGCAATTCCGAGGGAGCTGGCTCTGACATGATCGTGGTCATGTTACCTGGCGCCCACCTGTATATACAGGTCCTCGGGAATGATTGCCCGACGGATGCCGCGGTTCACCGTCACCTTTTCGCACGCCATCCGGCCCGTCAGGCCAGCAGCCCAGGGTCATCGCCCATGTCCAGATCGGGGAAGACGATACGCTCCAATGCGCGCCGCTCCACCCCGAAAAGGCCATGCATCGCCCAGGCGCAATAGGCGCGAATATCGCGGGTCGGCATCAGGTCGCGCCGGTCGATCAACGCCGCTTCTTGCAAGCCCGGCCAATCGCCCCAGACATGGGCCCGGTTCAGCGCGCCACCCGCCAGAATGACCGTCCCGCCGGTGCCGTGATCCGTCCCGCGCGTGCCGTTCTGGAACACGGTGCGCCCGAACTCGGTCACAGCCATGACCAGCGTCCGGTCCCAATCCGGGCCCAAACCGTCACACAGCCGCAGCACGCCATTGGACAACTGTCCCAAAGCGCGGCTCAGCATGCGCGGCTGGTTGCGGTGGCTGTCCCATCCCATCAGCGATAGCGCGGCGATGCGCGCATCGGCCCGAAGCTGCGCCGCCGTGAAGTCGAAAAGCGCATCGGTGCGCCGCACCCCCGGCTGCCGCCCTTCGACATCGGCCAATTCCATGGCCCGCGTCGCCGCATCCCGGAACAGCGGGTCGTCATGATAGACATGCATCAAAAGCTCCGCCGTGGCGCCCGACATGTCGAGCCGCGCCTCAGGGGACCAGCTGGCATGGTCCGCCTGCCCCCGCAGGATCAGCATCTCATCGCGTCCCACAGCGAAGGCGGTACGTCCATGGGCAGCGGGCATCACGCCAAGCAACCGGTTGAGCCAACCATCCCGCCTGCTGGCCGTGGGCACCACGCCCGCCGTGCCCGCTTCCAACACGTCCTGCCCGTCGAAATGACTGCGCCGCCCGCGATAGGGTGTGCTGACCGCTTGGACGAAGCCCAATTGCCCCTGCCGCCAAAGCTGCGCCAGGGGTTCCAGCGCCGGGTGCATGGCATGGAACCCCGTGAGGTCCAGCGCCCCCGCATCGGGCCCGATCTCAAAATCGGGCCGCAGGCGCGCCAGGTCGGGGTCACCGTAAGGCTGCAACGCATCGAGCCCATCCATGGCGCCCCGCAGGATGACCACCACGAGCCGGTGATCCGATGGCAGGGCCGCGAAGGTCATGGGCGTCACCAGCGGCATGGCCGCTGCCGAACATCCCATCAGGCGAAGCAGTCCGCGGCGCGTCAGATCCGGGGCCATGGCGTCACCTCCTCTGAAATTCCGGGGTGGCCAGGATCAGTCCGATCCCGGCGGCGCGATCTTCGGCGGCATCGGCGGCAAATAGCGTGCGCGGGCTGGCCAGCGGCCCCAAAGCCACCTCGACAAAATCCCTCGGGTCCGGCTGCGGGTCGAGCCACGCGCCAAAACCCATTGACCAATCCAGACGCGCAGCCAGGCCCTGGGGCGTGATCCAGGCCTCTGGGTCTTCGGGCCAGCCATCGGGGCCAGAAGGGCGCAACCAAATCTGACCCATATCGGCCAGGGGCTTTGTCAGCCGATCGCGGATCAGCTTGCGCCGTTCCTCTGGCAAGTCCAAAGCCGCGCCCCCGGCCCGCAGTGCCGCTGCCACAAACTCCAAGGGCCTGCGCACTTTATGCAAATCCGCCGCCCAGGCCGCGGGGTGGTCCAGCATGGCGGCATAGACCGGGCGCAGCGCCCCGTCATTGGCCAGCCAGGCGGCAGACATGGTCGCGACCATATCCTCGGGCGGCTCGGACGTGACGAAATGCACCGCCAGCTTGCGGCAAATATGCCGCGCGGTCGCCGGATGCACCGATAGGTCGCGCAAAGCTTGCAAGATGGCATCGCGGTCCGGTTCATCGCCGCCATAGCTGCGGCCCAGCACCACTTCGGCCCCCGGCTCCACGATCTGGCGACGGAAGCGCGGGGCGCCCTCCTTCTCGATACTCAACCCGGTCAGCAGCTCGGCCAATTGCCCCACATCGCCCTGGTTATAGGGGCCGCCTACGCCCAAAGTGTGAAGCTCCAGAAGCTCCCGCGCCAGGTTTTCGTTCAGGCCGCCACCATTGCGCCCGCGGGGTGAATTCGGGCCCATAGAGCGCGTCTGATCGAGATAGACCAGCATCGCCGGATGGGTCACGGCAGCGATCAGCAAGTCGGCGAAGTGCCCCGTGATATGGGGCCGGATCGCGTCTTCGTGGTAGCCCGCGACGGTGTGGTAAAGGTAGCCCCGCCCATCAGCCACGGTGAAATGGTCCGCCCAAAACCAGTGGAGCCGTTCGCGAAAGCCATCTTCGGTGCGTGCCGCGCGCGCCAACGTCTGGCGCAAGCTGTCATGATAGGCATTGGTCTGGGCGCGGCGGATCTCGCGGAAAGCCTCATCCTTGGTGGGGTCATCGTCGCGCGCGCGCCGAAGACGGCCAAACTCCCGGGCCGTGGCCAGCCGCGACACCCAACCTTCCAACGGATAGGCCTGCGCTGCCGCGTCTTCGCCGTCCAGCCCGGCCATCACCGCAGCTGCATCCGCTGGCGGAGCGATATCGGGGGACAGTCCGGTGCCGAACCGGATCGCGGCAAGCGTTGGCGTCATGTCTGCAAGATAAGGTCTCAGATCGGCGCTTCCCAGATGCCCATTCCAGATCGGCTGACCGGTGCCGCCTTAACCGATCCGCCACACTTTCGGTTCACGCTCCGTTCCAGGCAGGAATCGGGTGACATGGGGGCTCAGATCGCTAGGTGTTGGCTATGACGTCGGATGCATCGCAAGACCTGAGCCGTTTTCTGGGCCGTGACCGTTTCGGCTGCGTGCTGGCCGACCCGCCCTGGCGGTTCACCAACCGCACCGGCAAGATCGCGCCTGAACATAAACGGCTTGCCCGCTATCCCACGATGACGCTTGACGAAATCTGCGCGCTGCCCGTGGCCGACCATCTGGAAGATCGCGCCCATTGTTACATGTGGGTGCCCAACGCGCTGCTGCCCGACGGGCTGCGAGTGCTTTCGGCTTGGGGGTTTGAGTACAAATCGAACATCGTCTGGCACAAAATTCGCAAAGATGGCGGCTCAGATGGGCGAGGTGTCGGGTTTTACTTCCGAAACGTCACCGAAATCCTGCTGTTCGGCACGCGGGGTAAGAATGTCCGGACCGAGGCGGCTGGCCGCCGCCAAGTCAACATGATCCAAACCCGCAAGCGCGAGCATAGCCGCAAGCCGGATGAACAATACGAGATCATCGAGGCGTGCTCCTGGGGCCCGTATCTGGAGATGTTCGGACGCGGTGTCCGCGACGGCTGGACGGTCTGGGGCAACCAGGCCGATGCCGATTGGAAGCCGGACTGGAAGACCTACGCCTATAATTCGGCGGCGGAGTAACCGCGAGGCGGCGCATTTTCCTTAACTTAAGGAAAATGAAGAAATCCTTACATTAAGGATTTCTTTCCCCGAACAGATCCGGCGCACCCGAAAGGGCCACGCGGTCGACCACCGCCGACAACGGCAACCCGACCAACAACAGCGGGCACGGATTACCCACGCCACGCGCCACGCGCGCTTCAAGCTTTTCCCAATGAGTCGTCGCCTGGCCGTATTTGTCGGCGACAAAACTGCGCGCGAAGGCCCGGGGGAAATCGGCGCCATGACCCATGGCCTCGTCGATCATACGCTTCTGCCGCGCGGTGCGTTCTTTCATGCCCCAGACTTCCAACTCGCCCGCATCCCCGATGCGTTCCTTGCGCAGCACCCCTTCCACCAAATCCGGCATTGCCGTCTGTAGGGCCGCGCCACGGGTGACGATGATGCCCAGTGAAATGGCGGATTGCGCATGCAAGCGTTGGAAATTCTCCAAGTCGCGGTCGAAGAACGGGTCCTTGTTGTTCCACTCGATCTCCAAAGCCAGCGTGCCCTTGGGGCTGCGCTTCACATGGTCCACTTCGTGGCTAATGGCGTCGCGCTCTGCCCCATCCACAATTGTGCGGGTGACGAATTCATGCTTGGGCCAGCCATCGGCGTAAAGCGCGTCGCGCAGCCGCATGGTCGACGCCGCCTGCCCGCCGCCGGAGCCGATGATCTCCTCCGCCGTCAGCCGGAAGGCCAACAGCGCGTCCAGCAGCCCCTCGACGACGTTGGGGAAATCGAAAGCCAGGATCGCTTCGGCATGGTTGCGCGCATCAATATCGAACCCAGCCTCGCGCAGGACATCGAACATTCAGAGCCCTCCGGGTCCATGGCCATAAGCATGCAGGCCATCGAAATCGGCCTTGCCGACGCCCACATTACCGGCGCGCAAAACCCCATAGGCCATGGACAGATGGAACCACATATTGGGCAGCGCGAACTGCAGCAGATAATCCCCGGCCGTCTGGTCCAGCCGCGCCTCGCCCGCGATATGGGTGACGCGGGGCAGCACCGGGCCGTCTACGGCCTCAACATCCAGACGGATACCAGCCAACAACGCCCCGACCGAGACCGCATCGGGCGCCCAATCCAAAGCAGGCGCCGGGGCCGCATCCACCAAACCAACCGTCGCCCGCCGCGCGAAAGAGCCTGCGATGGCGATCTGGTCGGCGAATGGCAGCATATCCGCTGCCAGCCGCGCCTCCATCAAATCCGCCTTATCCCCCAAGGCAAGCAGATGCTCCGCCCGGTCCAAACCCTGGCGCGCCGCAGATTTTGCGAGCGCCAGAAGGGTCATTCCTGCGGCATCTTCCGAAGCCCCAGCTCGGCCAGTTGCCCGGGCATGGGCTCACTGGGCGCATCCAGCATCAGATCTTCGGCGCGCTGGTTCATGGGGAAGAGGATGACTTCGCGGATATTGGCCTCATCCGCCAGCAACATGACGATGCGGTCGATCCCGGCGGCGCAGCCCCCATGGGGTGGCGCGCCGTATTGGAAGGCGCGCACCATGCCGCCGAAGCGCTTGCGCACCTCTTCTTCCCCGTAGCCCGCGATTTCGAAGGCTTTGAACATGATCTCAGGCTTGTGGTTCCGGATCGCGCCCGAGACCAGTTCGTAGCCGTTGCAAGCCAGGTCGTATTGGAAGCCCAGCACGTCCAGCGGATCGCCGTCCAGCGCCGCCATCCCGCCTTGGGGCATGGAGAACGGGTTATGGCTGAAGTCGATCTTCCCTTCGTCGTCTTTTTCGTACATCGGGAAGTCGACGATCCAGGCGAAGGCAAAGCGGTCGGTGTCGGTCAGGCCCAATTCATCGCCAATGACGGTGCGGGCCCGGCCCGCGACCGCTTCGAAATCCGACGGTTTACCGCCCAGGAAGAAGGCGGCGTCGCCGACATCCAGGCCCAGTTGCTGGCGGATGGCTTCGGTGCGCTCGGGGCCGATGTTTTTGGCCAGGGGGCCTGCGGCTTCAGGTTGCCCTAAGCCAGGGAAAAATGTGATTATCTTTCGCTCCGCTTCATCGCGATCAAAAGCGTCGCCCGTCCCAATCAAACCAGCAATTTGCTTGATGACGGGTAAGTCGTCCGCGGCGTGCTCTTCAAGAGACTCCATTTCGGTCTCGTTGACTTCGTCGGCCTTTGCCCAACTCCAAAGCGCTTCACCAACTGGGTTTGGCGTGTTGCGCTTGCGCCAAAAAATATACCCCATCCCCGGCAGGCCCTGTTCCTGCGCGAACTTGTTCATCCGGTCGCAGAACTTGCGCGACCCGCCCTTGGGCGCGGGGATGGCGCGGATTTCGGTGCCGTCTTTCTCCAGCAGGTTCGCGAAGATGGCGAAGCCCGAGCCGCGGAAATGGTCGGACACGTTCTGCATCTCGATGGGGTTGCGCAGGTCGGGCTTATCGGTGCCGTATTTCAGCGCGGCCTCGGCATAGGAGATCTGAGGCCACTCCGCATCGACCTTCCGCCCGCGGCCGAATTCTTCGAAGATGCCCGAGACCACCGGCTGGATCGTGTCGAACACATCCTGCTGCGTGACGAACGACATCTCCAAATCGAGTTGGTAGAAGTCCGTGGGCGAGCGGTCGGCGCGCGGGTCTTCGTCGCGGAAGCACGGCGCGATCTGGAAATACTTGTCGAAGCCGGACACCATGAGCAGCTGTTTGAATTGCTGCGGCGCTTGCGGCAGCGCGTAGACCTTGCCGGGATGCAGGCGCGAGGGCACGATGAAATCGCGCGCGCCTTCGGGGGACGACGCGGTGATGATCGGGGTCTGGTATTCCTTGAACCCGATATCCCACATCCGCCGCCGCATGGAGGCGACGACGTCCGAGCGCAGCTTCATGTTCTGCTGCATCGCCTCGCGCCGCAGATCGAGGAAACGGTATTTGAGCCGCGTTTCTTCGGGATATTCCTGGTCGCCGAACACCATCAGGGGCAATTCGTCGGCGGCGCCCAGCACTTCCATGTCGCGGATGAAAACCTCGATCTCACCCGTGGGGATCTTGGGGTTCACCAGCCCTTCGTCGCGTGCCTTCACGTTGCCGTCGATGCGGATGCACCATTCGCTGCGCACCTTCTCGACTTCGTGGAACACCGGGCTGTCGGGATCGCACAGCACCTGGGTCATCCCGTAATGGTCGCGCAGGTCGATGAACAGCACGCCGCCATGGTCGCGGATGCGGTGCACCCAGCCGGCCAGGCGAACGGTATCGCCCACGTTTTCCCGCGTGAGGTCGGCGCAACGATGGGTGCGGAAGGCGTGCATTGGGGCGGTCTCCGGGGGCTTGTTCGCGGGTCGGCCCGATCAACACGCCAGCGCCGGGGCTGTCAACCTAATCCGGCTCCGGGAACGCGCGACGGGCCATCGATTTTGGCGAGATACGGCCTTTTGCAATCGAGGCTATCAAGGTCGCCAGTATGGCGCTGGCAGGGGCGCGCACTTCCCCTGGGCGAGTCTGCCTATGTGCTGCGCCGCCGGGCTTTGCCCCCCGGGGCTTGCTGATGTCGCATGTGCCGGTTGGGAAAAATGGCCCGGGTTTTGGCTGATGGGTCCGGCAACGTGGCGCGCGCAATCCGTTTGCAACCCAATATGCGCGGCTCTGGACCTACAGTCTCAATCGGTCGGCATCGGGACATTGCCTGGGCGCGGTTGGGCCCTTGCGCCCCCCGGCGCGGCCCCTTAGACCGCCGACAATTTGCCAGCCATAGGGGGACCGGCCATGCCCAAAAGGACCGACATCCAGTCGATCATGATCATCGGCGCGGGCCCCATCGTCATCGGCCAGGCCTGCGAGTTCGACTATTCCGGCGCCCAGGCCTGCAAGGCCCTGCGCGAAGAAGGCTACCGCGTCATTCTGGTCAATTCGAATCCGGCCACCATCATGACCGACCCGGGCCTGGCCGACGCCACCTATATCGAGCCGATCACCCCCGACGTGGTCGCCCGCATCATCGAAAAGGAACGCCCGGACGCGCTTTTGCCCACCATGGGCGGGCAGACCGGGCTCAACACCTCGTTGGCGCTGGATGATAAGGGTGTGCTGGCCAAGTTCGATGTGGAACTTATCGGGGCCAAGCGCGAAGCCATCGAAATGGCCGAAGACCGCAAGCTGTTTCGCGAGGCAATGGATCGGCTGGGCATCGAAAACCCCAAAGCCACCATCGTTGATGCGCCGAAGCTTGCTGACGGCAAATATGACATTGCCCAGGGCATGAAGAACGCCATGGAAGCCCTTGAAGACATTGGCCTACCCGCCATCATTCGCCCCGCCTTCACTTTGGGCGGCACGGGCGGCGGCGTGGCCTATAACCGGGCCGATTACGAAGCCATCTGCCGAACGGGGCTGGAGGCCTCGCCGGTGGCGCAAATCCTGGTGGATGAAAGCCTGTTGGGCTGGAAAGAATACGAGATGGAGGTCGTGCGCGACCGTGCCGACAACGCCATCATCGTCTGTTCCATCGAAAACGTGGACCCGATGGGCGTCCATACCGGTGACAGCATCACCGTGGCGCCTGCGCTGACGCTGACGGACAAAGAATACCAGATGATGCGCACGCATTCGATCAACGTGCTGCGCGAAATCGGGGTCGAAACCGGCGGCTCCAACGTCCAATGGGCGGTGAACCCCGCCGATGGCCGCATGGTTGTGATCGAGATGAACCCCCGCGTGTCGCGGTCCTCGGCGCTGGCGTCCAAGGCCACGGGCTTCCCCATCGCCAAGATCGCCGCCAAGCTGGCCGTGGGCTATACGCTCGATGAGTTGGATAACGACATCACCCGGGTGACGCCCGCCAGCTTCGAGCCGACCATCGACTACGTCGTCACCAAGATCCCCCGCTTTGCGTTCGAGAAATTCCCCGGCGCCGAACCCCTGCTGACCACCGCCATGAAAAGCGTGGGCGAAGCCATGGCCATCGGGCGCACCATCCACGAGTCGCTGCAAAAGGCGCTGGCGTCGATGGAAACCGGCCTCACGGGGTTCGACGAAATCGACCTGCCCGCCGACCCCGCCGCCATCAAGGCCGAGTTGGCCCGCCAGACGCCCGACAGGCTGCGGGTCATCGCCCAGGCCATGCGCGCGGGGCTCAGCAATGATGACATCAACGCCATTACCCATTTCGACCCTTGGTTCCTAGCGCGCATCAGGGAAATCATAGACTTGGAGGCCGATGTTAAAGTAAACGGCCTCCCCGTCACCGAACACGCGCTGCGCCGCCTGAAAACCTTCGGCTTTACCGATGCACGCCTCGCCAAGCTGACAGGCCGCTCTGAGGACAACGTCCGCCGCGCCCGTCTGAACCTTGGCGTCACCGCGCAGTTCAAACGCATCGATACCTGCGCCGCCGAGTTCGAGGCCCAGACCCCCTACATGTATTCCACCTACGAGACCCCCGTCATGGACGAGGCGGAATGCGAAAGTCGGCCCACCGGCGCGAAGAAAGTCGTCATCCTGGGCGGCGGCCCCAACCGTATCGGCCAGGGGATTGAGTTCGATTATTGCTGCTGCCACGCTTGCTTCGCCTTGTCGGAGGCGGGCTACGAGACCATCATGGTCAATTGCAACCCCGAGACCGTCAGCACCGATTACGACACCTCCGACCGGCTCTATTTCGAGCCGCTCACCTTCGAGCACGTGATGGAGATCCTGCGGGTCGAGCAGGAAAACGGCACGCTCCACGGCGTCATCGTCCAATTCGGCGGCCAGACCCCGTTGAAGCTGGCGAACGCGCTGCACGATGCGGGCATCCCCATTCTGGGCACCACGCCCGACGCCATCGACTTGGCCGAAGATCGCGAACGCTTCTCTGCCCTCGTGACCCAACTGGGCCTCAAGCAGCCCAAGAACGCCATCGCCACCACCGACGAAGAGGCGCGACTGCGCGCCGATGAGTTGGGCTACCCCCTCGTCATCCGCCCCTCCTACGTCCTGGGCGGCCGGGCCATGGAAATTGTTCGCGACACCGCCCAGCTTGAACGCTACATCCGCGACGCCGTCGTCGTCTCGGGCGACAGCCCCGTCCTTCTCGACAGCTATCTATCGGGCGCCATCGAGGTCGATGTGGACGCCCTGTCCGATGGCACCGATGTCCACGTCGCGGGCATCATGCAGCATATCGAAGAAGCGGGCGTCCATTCCGGCGACAGCGCCTGCTGCCTGCCGCCCCACACCCTGTCGCGTGATGTCATCGCCACGATCCGCGACCAGACCGCGGCCCTGGCGCGCGCCCTGCGCGTCGTTGGGCTGATGAACGTCCAATTCGCCGTCAAAGACGAAAAGGTCTATTTGATCGAGGTGAACCCCCGCGCGTCCCGCACGGTGCCCTTCGTCGCCAAGGCCGTCGACTCGGCCATTGCCAGCATCGCCGCCCGCCTCATGGCTGGGGAGCCTTTGTCGACCTTCCCCCTTCGCGACCCTTATCCCGGCGACGCCGATGCCGAGCACGTCCCCATTGGCGACCTGATGACGCTGGCCCATCCCGACACGCCCTGGTTTTCGGTCAAGGAAGCCGTCCTGCCCTTCGCCCGCTTCCCGGGCGTCGACACGCTGCTCGGGCCCGAAATGCGCTCCACCGGCGAAGTCATGGGCTGGGATCGGTCCTTCCCCCGCGCCTTCCTCAAGGCCCAGCTGGGCGCGGGCACGCAATTGCCTGAAGGCGGCACGGCCTTCCTGTCGATCAAGGATGCCGACAAGACCCATCAGCTTGCCGAAACCGCCGCACTTCTGGTGGATATGGGTTTCTCCATCCTCGCCACGTCGGGCACGGCGGAATATCTGTCGGGTCACGGCATCGAAAGCCGCCACGTCAACAAGGCCTACGAAGGTGGCCGCACCGTGGTGGACGTGATGAAAGACGGCGAAGTGGCGCTGGTGATGAACACGACCGAAGGCGCCCAAGCGGTCGAGGATTCGCGGTCCATGCGCTCCGTCGCGCTGTCGGACCGCATCCCCTATTTCACCACGCTGTCGGGCGCCCATGCCGCGGCCCTCGCCATGCAAGCCCGCGCCGAAGGCGAGGTGGAGGTCCGGTCCCTGCAATAGACCGGGGCGCTTCCCCCTTTCGCCAAGGCGGCAAGCTGTGCCAGCCTTGGCCTATGACGCCCCCGACGGCAGACCAACCTGACGCAACGGCGCTTGCAGCCTTCCACGCAGGCGGCGGGTTCCTCTTTCCCTTCCGCCGCGGCTACGACGACCTGGGCACGCTGTTGGAACATCTGCCCAAAGATGCCTGGCGCCGGGATGAGGCCGTCCTGGGCGGGCTGGTCCTGTACCTCGTCAAACAGGGCCAAGCCCAACGCGCCAAATCCTATCTGACCGCCGCGAAACTGGATTTCGAAAAGACCGATCAGTTCCAGATCATGGAGCTTTTGCTGGCCCTGCATCTTGGCGAGCCGGTCAGCGAACAGAAGCTGCGCCAATGGCGCCGCCTTGAACGTTCGCTCCCGATTTCCGAACCACTGCTGCTGGGTCTCTACTTCAATGCGATGATGGCGATGTTCGTGCGCCTGGGCCGCATCTCCGATGCGCGCATCGCGGGGCAGCAGGCGATATCGTGCTACCGCGAAGACGGGCATGTCTATCTTGAGCACTTCATCTACATCCATCTGGCCGATCTGGATGTGATCGAAGGCCGCCTGCACCGGGCCCAGCACAACCTAACCGCGGCAGAGCGGTGCCTGACCCAATCCGGCACGCATTACGGCAACGAAGACGCGGTGATTTCCGTTATCCGCCTGGCCATCGACTACGAACGGGGGGACTTGGCCCGCGTCCGCATCCGCGCCACCGACCTGCGCAACAGCTTGCTCATCGGCGACAGCTGGTCAGAGCTGTTCTTCCAACTGGCCCGGATCGCGGTGCTGAGCGCCTATTTCCTGGAAGGGCGCGAAGCGGCGGCCGAAGAATTGGCAAGCTTCCAGGCCGACTATACCCGCCGCCATGTGGGCGAACCCCGCGCGATGGAGGCACTGCAAGCGCTGGTCTGGCATCTGGAATGGCATCCCGGCGCGGCGGAGCGCACGTTGGAACATCTGCGCGAATGGCCCATGCAAAGCGCCATCGGCACGATGCTCGCCACCGAGCTTGAGCGCACCATGGGCTTATCCACCGCCCCCCTGCCCAAGACGCCGCGCGCCGCCATCGTCGGCGCGTTGCAAGACGCCCGAACTGCGCGGGGACCCAAGCGGCGCGCGGCGTTGGAAAGGGCCTTGCGCCTGGCCTTCGACGAAGGCCAGATCGCGCCGTTCCTGGAACATCGCGACGTGCTGATGGGCCTGAATGCCACGCTGTCGCGCAGTGACCGGCTGCACATCCAGGGCCGGCTTAGCCGCATGACCAACCGCGTTCTGCGCCTCGTCTCCGATAGCTACGTGGTACCCGCGCCGCTGCGCGACGCGGGCTTCAACCGCCGCCAATACCGCGTGGCGGTAGCGTTATTATCGGGCGCGACAAATAAGCAGATCGCGCGTCAGTTGGGCACAAGCGAGGCCACGGTGAAATATCACCTCACCTCGCTCTACCGATTGACGGGGGTAAGGCGAAGATCCGAATTTATTGATTTTATGTATGAAAAAGACACTTTCTTGAATTCCTAGCCTCTTTTTCCGCATCTTCGACCTTTTTTGAGTCACGCAGCACGCGCGACTTCGTTCAGCATCCCCAATGGGGGCAAATGCTGGAATGTTCTCGTATCTTCTCAGGCGTGCGATCACACTGCTGCTGGTTCTGTTGGGACTGGCCATCCTGATCTTTGTGATCGCGCGCATCGTGCCGGGCGACCCGGCCCGCATCGCCCTGGGCCCGCTTGCGACGGCGGACCAAGTGACCGAACTGCGCGCTGAGATGGGGCTCGATGCAGCCTTCCCGGTACAGCTTTGGACCTATCTGACCGGGCTTGCCCAGGGGGATCTGGGCAAATCGCTTCTGACCTCGCGCCCGGTGATGGACGACATTCGTGCGGCCCTGCCCGCCACGTTCGAACTGGTCCTGTTCACGGTTGTCCTGCAAATCGTCGTCTCGATTCCGCTGGGGGTCATGGCGGCCGTCTACCGCAACACCTGGGTCGATAACGTGCTGCGCGTGGTCTCACTGATCGGGGTCGTCACGCCGGGCTTTGTTCTGGCCATCTTGCTGCAACTGGTCGCCGCCCATTACCTGGGCTTCTTTCCCGTCACCGGGCGGCTGGATGGCAGCATCGACTTTTCGGCTGACATAACGGGGCTTTTGGTGGTGGACGGGGTTCTGGCGGGCCGCTTCGATGTCGTGCTCGACGCGGCGCGCCACCTGTTCCTGCCGTCCATCGCACTGGCCGCCGCCGGCATTGGCCAGGTCATGCGCATCACCCGCACCGCCATGATCGAAGTCGCGGGCCGCGACTTCATCGAGGCCAGCCGCGCCTACGGCATCCCCGAACGGGTCGTCACCTTCCGCTACATGCTGCGCGTGGCAAGCGTGGCGCCGCTGACCATTCTGGGCCTCGAATTCGCGTCCCTGATCGGAAATGCCTTCATCGTCGAATTCGTCTTTTCGTGGCCCGGTATAGCCAGTTACGGGGTGCGCACGATCCTGCAAAAGGACCTCAACGCGGTGATCGGCGTCGTGCTGGTCTCGGGCCTGTTCTTCGTGGTGGCGAACCTGACCATCGACCTGCTGTTGGGCCTTCTGGACCCGCGGCATCGCATCCGGGCGGCGCGGGACAGATGAGCGCGCTTCTCAATGACCCCGATGCCCCGAACCGTGGGCTCACCTCGGGCCAGATGGCCTTCTATCGGTTTCGCCGCAATCCCTTGGCGATCATCGGCGCGATCATCGTCATCAGCGTCATCCTGGCCGCCATCTTCGCACCCTGGCTGGCGCCCTCGCCCGAAAGCGCAGGGTCCTTCGTCGACTTTCGAAATCGCCACGCCCCGCCCAGTTGGGACCATCCGATGGGCACCGACAATGTGGGCCGCGACGTGCTGAGCCGGGTGATTTATGGCTACCGCGTCTCCTTGGGGCTAGTGCTGGGCGTGCTGGGCTTCGCGGTGCCCTTCGGCGTCGTGCTGGGCCTGGCTGCGGGCTATTTCGGCGGCTGGACCGAGACGCTCATCATGCGCTTCACCGATATCATGCTGGCCCTGCCGCCGCTGGCCATGGCGCTGGCGATCACCGCGGTCCTGTCGCCCAACCTGATCAATGCGATGATCGCCATCACCCTGCTTTGGTGGACTTGGCACACCCGGCTCATCTACCGGATCGTCAAGGCTCAGATGAACGAAGATTATGTCGAGGCCGCCCGCGTCGCGGGGGCCAGCGACGTCCATATCCTGTTTCGCGAATTGCTGCCCAACTGCGTCTCGGCCGTGGCGGTCAAGATCTCGCTCGATGCGGGTTTTGTCATCCTGTTTGGCGCGGCGCTGTCCTTTTTGGGCCTGGGCGTCCAACCCCCGACCCCCGATCTGGGGACCATGGTGGCCACTGGCTCCGAATACATGCCGGAAATGTGGTGGCAGGCGGTCATGCCTGGCCTTGCCATCCTCTACGCCATCCTGGGCTTCAACCTTCTGGGCGACGGGCTGCGCGACATGCTGGACGTGGAGCTTTGAGCCGCCTTCTGGACATCCAAGACCTGTGTATCGGGTTCAGCGCATACGGCCAGCACCGGCGCGTGCTGCACCACGTCAACATGCATGTCGAGGAGGGGGAGCGGGTGTCGCTGATCGGGCAATCGGGCTCCGGCAAGACGGTGACGATGCGCACCATCATCGGCACATTGCCGATGCCCCCGGGAAAGGTGGAACAGGGCAGTATCCACTATGCCGGTCAATCGCTTCTGGATCTCGCCCGCGCCGAGCGCAACGCCCTGAAGGGCACGGGCATTTCCATCGTCTTGCAGGACCCCATGCTGTCCTTCAATCCGGTTCTGACCATCGGTCGGCAGATGGACGACATCATCCGCTATGCCGATATCCGCAGCGGCCGCCGCCGCCCGAAGGCCGAGCGGCGGGCCCAGATGGTCGAAACCCTGCGCAAGGTGCAGCTCAAGGATAGCGGCCGCGTCCTAGACAGCTATCCAGTGATGCTGTCAGGCGGGATGCGGCAGCGCGTGCTGATCGGCATGGCCCTTCTCAACAAGCCTCGTCTGCTGATCGCGGATGAACCGGGCACGGCACTGGACGTGACCACACAGGCCGAAATCCTGGCCCTGCTCAACACACTCGTGGCGAAAGAAGGATTGTCGCTGCTGCTGATCACCCACAATCTTGGCGTCGTGCGCGAAATGGCCGACCGTGTCTATGTGATGGAGCGGGGGCATATCGTCGAAAGCGGCCCGCGGGATGACATCTTCGACGCGCCCGATCACCCCTATACCCGCAGACTGATGGCCGCGGTCCCACCGCTCTATGGTCACAAGGTCAAGACCGTCACCCACACAGGCCCCGGCGACATGGTCGCCGTCGAAGGGGTTTCGAAAGACTTCCTGACCCGCGGCGGCTGGCTCAACCGGGTCACGGGGCAGTTCCGCGCCGTCCGCGATGTCACGCTCAACGTCGCGCGGGGGGACGTGTTCGGCGTGGCGGGCGAAAGCGGTTCCGGCAAAACGACGCTGGCCAAGATGATCCTAGGGCTCACATCCCCCAGCGCGGGGGAAATCCGTCTGGATGGTCGCCCGGTTTCCGACTTCGCCGGCACGCGCGATTTCCGCAAGCTCATCCAGATCGTCTACCAAAACCCCGGCTCATCGCTGAACCGGCGCCGCACCGTGGCCGACCAACTGGCCGTGCCGCTGAAATTCACTGGCCAGGACCGCGCCGCCATCACCCGCCGGATCGGCGAATTACTCACGCTTGTGGACCTGCCCCAAGCCTATGCGTCCATGTATCCCCATGAGCTTTCGGGCGGCCAGAAGCAGCGCGTCGCCATCGCCCGGGCGCTGTCGGTCAATCCGCGCATCCTGGTGTTGGACGAACCCACATCGGCGCTGGATGTGCTCGTGCAGTCGACGGTGATCGACCTGTTGAACCGCCTGCGCGACGAATTCGACCTCACTTACATCTTCATCAGCCACGACCTGAGCCTGATGCGCAATTTCTGCAATCGCGTGGCCGTCATGTTGCGCGGCGAAGTGGTCGAAACCGGCCCGGTGGCCGATATCTTCGACGCGCCGCGCCACCCCTATACCCGCGCGCTTTTGTCCGCGATCCCGGTGATCTCGCCCGAGGAAGACGCCCGCAAACCCCCTGTCACCGAAGCAGAGCGGGCCAAAGTGCTCGCCACATCGACCGAATTGGAGGATTAGCCATGTTCCGCATAGGCGTAGATGTTGGCGGCACGAATACCGATGCCGTCGTCATGCAGGGTGACGCTATCCTGTCGGGCGTCAAATCCCCGACCACCGAAGATGTCATGGGCGGTGTCGTCGACGCGGTGGAACGGGCCCTGTCGGACGCCGCCATCACCGCCGATGCCGTGACCGCCGTGATGATCGGCACCACCCATTTTACCAACGCCGTGGTCGAACGGCGGCATCTGGCGCGCACCGCCGCGCTGCGTCTGTGCCTTCCCGCCGCGCAATGCCTGCCGCCGATGGTGGACTGGCCGGATGACATCAAGGGGGCCGTGGGCGGCCAATTCTGGATGGCCAAGGGCGGCAATGAATTCGACGGGCGCGCGATTTCCAGTCTGGACATGGCTGAACTCGATGGCATCGCCGCCGAGATCGGCGCCGCCGGCATCACGTCCGTGGCGATCACCTCCGTCTTCTCGCCCGTCAGCGACGAGATGGAGCGCACGGCCATGGCCCGCTTGGCCGAACGCCTGCCCGGCGTGGATTTCACCCTGTCGAGCGAGATCGGGCGCCTCGGCATTCTGGAACGTGAGAACGCCGCCATCATGAACGCGTCGCTGCGGGCCCTGTCGGAACGCACGGTGGATGCCTTCGGACGCGCGCTGCACAAGGTCGGCCTGACCTGCCCCTACTACATCACGCAGAACGACGGCACGCTGATGAGCCGTGAATTCGTGCAATCCTACCCCGTCCTGACCTTCGCGTCGGGCCCCACCAATTCCATGCGCGGCGCAGCCTTTTTGTCCGGCAAGTCCGATGCCATCGTCGTCGATGTCGGCGGCACCACCACCGATGTCGGCGCCTTGGTCAAAGGCTTCCCCCGGCCCGCCAGCACCACCGTGGATGTGGGCGGCGTGCGCACCAATTTCCGCATGCCTGACGTCTTTGCCATCGGCCTGGGCGGCGGCACCATTGTGCAAGGCGATGGCGAGACGTTGAAAGTGGGGCCCCAATCGGTGGGCTACCGCCTGACGACCGAGGCGCTGGTCTTCGGCGGCGCCACCCTCACCGCCTCCGATGTGGCCGTGGGCCTGGGCCTTGCCGATTTCGGTGACAAGGGCGCCATTGCCGGGCTCAACCCGGCGCATCTGACAGCCGTCAAAGCCCGCATTGATGAGATGCTGACCAACGCCGTGGAGCGGATGCGCGTCTCGCCCGACCCGATCCCCGTCTTGGCCGTGGGCGGCGGCTCCATCCTGGTGCCCGACCATGTGGGCGGCCTGCCGGTCATCCGGCCCGACCATTTCTCGGTCGCCAATGCGGTGGGCGCGGCCATCGGTCAGATCTCGGGCGAGGTGGACCGTATCTTTTCGCTCGAAAGCAAAAGCCGCGAAGACGCTCTGTCAGAGGCCCGGCAGGAGGCGACGGACAAGGCCATCGCCGCCGGGGCCAAGCCCGACAGCATCGAATTGCTGGACCAGGAAGACGTGCCCCTGGCCTATCTGCCCGGCAATGCCACCCGCATCCGCTTGAAAGTCGTGGGTGAAATGAATGGCTGATGTCTTGCGCGAAGTGACCGATGCCGATCTGGACGCCATCGAAATCGGCGCCGCCATCCTGGGCACCGGCGGCGGCGGCAATCCCTATATCGGCAAGCTGCGCTGCCGCGAACAGCTCAAGCTGGGCCGCAAGATCCCCGTCATCCCCTTGGCGGAGCTACCCGATGACGCGCTGGTCGTGTCGCTAGGCGGCATCGGCGCGCCGGTCGTTGGTGTCGAAAAGATCGAGGAAGGGGAAGAATGCCTTCGCGCGCTGCGGGCTCTTGAACAGGAGTTGGACGTCAAAGTGGACGCCCTCATCTCGGCCGAAATCGGCGGCGCCAATTCCATGGAACCCATGTTGACCGCCGCGCAAGCGGGCCTGCCCGTGGTCGATGGCGACGGCATGGGCCGGGCTTTCCCGGAAATGCAGATGTGTACCTGGTCCATCTATGGCCACCGCGAAGCCCCCGGCGCCATGGCCGATGAAAAGGGCAACATCGTCGTTATTCGCGCCACGCCCGACGATGTCTGGCTGGAACGCATCGCCCGCCACGTCGTGGTCGCCATGGGCGCCGCCGCGGGCCTGGCCACGCAGCCCATGCGCGGCGATTTCGTCAAGCGCGCGGCAGTGCCCGGCACCATCACCCAAGCGCGCGACCTGGGCCGCGCGGTGCTGGACGCGCAGGCCCGCAACGCCGACCCCGTGCAGACCGTCATCGACCAGGAACGCGGGCGGCTCTTGATGACCGCCAAGATCGTCGATCTTGAACGCCACCTGAAGGGGGGGTTCGCCGTGGGTCACCTGTCGCTCGACGGGTTCGGCGACTTCACGGGCGACACGGGCCGCATCGACCTACAAAACGAGTTTCTCATCTTCCGGCGCAATGGCGGAGTGGAGGTTTGCACGCCGGACCTGATCGTCGTGCTCGACAGCGATACGGGCCTGCCCATCACCACCGAGATGCTGCGCTACGGCCAACGGATCGCGGTGCTGGGCCTGCCCGCCCACCCGCTGATGCGCGCGCCCCAGGCGCTGGCCGTCGTGGGCCCCGCCGCCTTCGGCTACCCCGATATCACCTTCACCCCGCTGGAGGATGCCTGATGGACAAGATCACCCAAATCACCCGCGCCGACATGGTGGACGCGGCCCTTGGCGGCGCGTTTCTGGGCACCGGCGGCGGCGGCGATCCCTATATCGGGCGGCTCATGGCCGAACAGGCCATCGACGCCAGCGGCCCGGTGCCCGTCATCGACGTTGACAGCCTGGACGACGATGCCCTGATCGTGCCCGTCGCCATGATGGGCGCACCGACGGTGATGCTGGAAAAACTACCCCGCGGGGACGAAGCCATCGGCACGTTGCGGTCCCTTGAAGCCGTACTGGGGCGCAAGGCCGATGCGGTCTTCTGCATCGAGGCAGGCGGCCTCAACTCCACCATCCCGATCGCCGTGGCCGCCACGGCGGGCCTGCCCATCGTGGATGGCGACGGCATGGGGCGCGCCTTCCCCGAATTGCAGATGGTGTCGATGACCATGTTCGACGTCCATGCCTGCCCCATGGCCATGGCCGACGAAAAGGGCAACGCGCTGGTGCTCAATGCCGTCGACAACCTGTCGACCGAGAAATTCGCCCGCGCCATCACCGTCGAAATGGGGGGCGCGGGGCTCATCGCGCTTTATCCGATGTCGGGCGCCCAGGCGAAACGCGCCATCCTGCGCGGCTCCCTTTCGCTTATCGTCAGCATCGGGCGCATCATCCGACGCGAACAGGCCGCCAACCGTAACCCGGCGGAACGGCTTGCCGCCGATTTGGGCGGGATGCGCCTGTTCGAAGGCCGCGTCACCGATGTGGACCGCCGGACCGAAGGCGGCTTCGCCCGCGGGCGCGCCACTTTCGAAGGGCTGGACAGCTACCAGGGCCAGACCTTCACGCTGCAATTCCAGAATGAGTTTCTGATGGCCGAGACCGAGGATGGCACAGCGCGCGCCATGACCCCCGACCTGATCTGCCTGCTCGATCTGGAAACCGGAGAACCGATCACCACCGAGCAGATGGCCTATGGCTATCGGGTGATCATCTTCGGCCTGCCCTGCGACCCGAAATGGCGGTCCAACCATGGCCTGCAACTCGTGGGGCCCGGCTACTTTGGCTATGCTACTGAATACCAACCCATTGAAGATCTGAACAAATCAGACTGATAGCAAGGAGGATGAAAGATGAAACTCTTCAAGACAACCACCGCCAGTCTTGCGCTGGCAACCGCGCTTTCAACGGGCACGGCCCTCGCCGACAACGTCGTCACCGTGAACGCGGTGCAGATCTTCGGCACGATCGATCCCGCCAAGATCAACGACTATACGGAGTATATGGCGGGCGTGAACCTCTATGAGGCGCTCACCACGTTGGACGGCACGGGCGCGATCCAGCCCCTGCTGGCCGAAAGCTGGACTGCCTCGGAAGACGGCCTGACCTGGACCTTCACCCTCAAGGAAGGCGCCACCTTCCAAGACGGCACGCCCATTGAGGCCAAGGACGTGGTCTGGTCGGTGAACCGGCTGCTGTCGATCAACGAAGGCCCCGCCTATCTGTTCGAAGGCATTCTGGAAGAAGGCTCCGTCACGGAAGTGGACAGCCGCACTGTGCAGTTCATCCTGTCCCAGACCTATGCCCCCTTCCTGACCACCACGCCCATCCTTTTCGTCGTCAATTCCGACCTGGCCATGGAAAACGCCACCGATGACGACCCCTGGGCGCAGGATTTCATCGCCAACACGTCCATCGGGGCGGGCGCCTTCATGCTCGATAGTTGGGAACGTGGCGCTGGCATGACCATCAAGGCCTATGACGGCTACCATCTGGGTTGGGGCGAAGACAGCATCGACGAAGTGCGCTTCATCGTCACCAACGAAGAAGCCACGGTGAAGGCGCTGGCCGCCTCGGGTGAGCTTTCGATGTCGTCGGACGGACAGGCGCAGGAAACCTATGACAGTATCGGCGCTTTGGAGAATTATCGCATCGTGGAATACCCCACGGCGACGAACTTCTACTTTAAGCTCAACAACAGCCGCCCACCCACCGATGATGTCAACATCCGCAAGGCCATCGCCTATGCGACGGATTACGACACGATCCGCGACATCATCCTACCGGGGGAGCCGCTGACCGGGCCCATGCCGCCGATCTTCGCCGATGCCTATCCCGACGATGTGGAGCCGCCGGTCTTCGACCTGGCCCGCGCGCAGGAATACGTGAATGCGTCGCAATACGCGGGCCAGGGGCCCATCGATATCGAGATGATGTATGTCGCGGGCCTCGCCTTTGAGGAAGAAATCGGCCTGCTGATGAAATCCATCCTCGACAGCATCGGCTTCAACCTGATCCTCAAGCCCGAACCCTGGAACCGCATGACCGAACTGGCGGGCGACGTGACCACCACGCCCGCCATCAATCAGGTCTTCTACGGCGCCACCTATCCGTCGCCCGACACCTATTTCTTCACCCAGTACCACAGCCGGGCGGCGGGCACCTGGGCGTCGATGGAATGGGTGCAGGACCCGGACGTGGATGCGATGATCGACGCCGCCCGCTCCACCACCGACGTGGCCGCGCAGAATGCGATCTATCAGGATTTGCAGCGCAAGCTGGTGGAAGACCAAGTGGGCGTCTTCCTTCTGACCCAGCGCAGCCAGCAAGCGTTCCACGAATGCCTGCAAGGCTTCACCTGGGTGCCGATGCAAAGCTTCGAGTTCAACTTCCACACGATGAAGTGGGTCTGCGACTGAAGCGGCTTTCACGTGGCCTGAGCCGGGTCGGTCGATAGCCCGTCCGACGCCCCGCCCTGCGGGGCGTCGGTTTTGACCGGACCCGCAGACGCCAAGTTACAGGGGGATCCATTTGTAGGGCACGCCTTCAAGCTTGGAAAATGTCTCAACCCCATGCCGTCGAATCCGGTCGAGCCTGTCCTCCGGCAACGTCCCCTCAACCGTCACGGTGATGTCGAAGTAATCTTCGTCAAACCGGACGATCACACCATCCACGGCAATTCGATACCGTCTAAAGCTATCCTCCGGCTGTTCCACAATCTCGTGCGGAACGGGCAGCTGGTAGCGCGCATCGTACAAAGCGGCATCCACGATCAGGCCACGCGCCGCGAATTCGGAACGGTAGCGTTCGGCAAAGGTGCTTGGGCGGGATGACCCATTGGCACGCGCAACCTCGGAAATCGCCCAAAGGTCGTTTGGGCTGCCATCCTCGCGCATGAGCATCCAGCGGGTGAAGGCCTTCGTCTCCAATGCTGTCCAGGTCTTGGCGCGAAGGTCCAGCTTCCAGGTCGTCAGGTTCTCGACAAATCTGAGTTCCTCGGAATGCATAACCTCGCCACCGCACAAGACGATGCCCTCGCCCCCATCGTCCAACGTGGCAAGGTGGTCGAACAGCCAGGATGGCGGCGTGCCCGATATTCTTTCGTGGTGGATAGACAAATCCTTCAGGTCCAGGCGGTAGACATCTGTTCTGCCCCTGCAGCGATCATCGGGATAGCGCAAGCCGCCGACGATCCAGATCGTGTCATCGACCAATGTCGCCGTGTGGAAATCCGTCGGCGGGAAAACGTCCCTGGGATAGCCGTAGATCTCCGTCAACCCATCGGGCCGACGCACGATCACATCGTTGTAGATATAGAAGTCAGGATCATAGTGATCCTCATGTTCGCCACCGATCAGGACATGTGACCCGTCGGGCAAAGGCGTGTCGGTTTGGCCCATTCGGGTGTTGCACCAGGCCGGTGACATCTTTTCGTCAACACCGATCGCGCGATGTGCGCGGTACGGCGTGGCCCCCGTCTCAACCAGCCAGGTCCAGACATCGTTCGTCTGACATTCCGGGTTCGCATTACCACGGCGCGGCACGCACCAATCCTTGAATTGCGCGCGCACGGACTCGGGGGCCACTAACTTCTTCTTCATGGGAAATTGCCGGTCTGTCCGGCGATGGTTTCGAAACGAAAGCCCAGGCGGGCTATGACACCGCGCGCCAGATCTCAAGCGCCCCGATCACCCGCCCCAGGTGACGCATCGCGGCCACACCGGCGCCGCGCAGGCGCATCCCCGCCTGCTGCCCAAATCCCGCCACAAATCGGCCCTAGGCTCGCAACAAAGCAAGAAACGCCGGGCAGTCGTCATGAACCAGGACACGATCCAGCTGCGTCCCATCGTGGATGCGGACCGCGATATCTGGGGCACCCTCTGGACAGGATATCTTACCTACTATGAGACCGAATTGCCGCAGGCCGTCTACGACACGGCCTTCGCGCGGCTTCTGTCCGATGATCCGACCACGTTCCAGGGCCTGATCGCCTGGCAGGGCGACACCGCCCTTGGTCTCGTCCATTGGGTCTTTCATCCCCATATGTGGCGGCCAGAAGGCGTCTGCTATTTGCAGGACCTCTTCACCGCGCCCGAGGCGCGGGGCAAAGGCGTGGGCCGCTGCCTGATCGAAGCAGTCTATGCCGCTGCCGATGCGCGCGGGGTTCCGCGCGTCTACTGGCTGACGCAGGAATTCAACTACCGCGGCCGCATGCTTTATGATCGCGTCGGCACCAAGACCCCCTTCATCCGCTACGACCGACCACTCTGAATGTTGCGCCCCTTCCTGATCCTGGCCGCCACGGCCCTGGCCGCTTGCACGCCCACCGGCGCCGCGGGCCCCGAAGCCACGCGCGCCACCGTCGCCTCCGTCACCGAGGCCCTTCCCCCCGCGCGCCGCTTTAGCGGGCGCCCCCAACTCGACACGCCGGTTCAGCCCAATGGGCAACTGGCGCGCGACTTCATGGCGCTGACCTTCCAACTTGAAACCGGCCGCGCCCTGCCCGTCTTCACGCGCTTCGAAGGCCCCATCACCGTGGCAGTCGAAGGCGATGCCCCCGCCAGCCTAGAGGCCGACCTCGACGATCTGCTGGACCGCCTTCGCAAAGAGGCGCGGATCGACATCGCCCGCGCGGCCCCCGACGAAATGGGCTCCATCACCATCACAGCCCTGCCACGCCGCCAGTTGCAAAGCGCCGTGCCCGGCGCAGCCTGCTTCGTGGTGCCCCGGGTCTCGGGCTGGCGCGACTATCTGGCGCGGCGCTTCGGCTCCGACACCGATTGGGCAACGCTCGATACGCGAAGCCGCGCCAGCGTCTTCCTACCCGCCGATGTCAGCCCCCAGGAAATCCGCGATTGCCTGCACGAAGAAATCGCCCAGGCGCTTGGCCCACTCAACGACCTCTACCGGCTGCCGGATTCTGTCTTCAACGACGACAACACCCATGTGGTGCTGACCGATTACGACATGCTGATCTTGCGCGCCTATTACGATGACAGCCTGAAATCCGGCATGGGCCAGGAACAGGTGGCCGAACGCCTTCCGGCCATCATGGCCCGCATCAATCCGCGGGGGCGCCGCGCTGACAAGACCGCCACCCAGGAATCCGACGACCGCTGGACCGAGTCGCTCAAGGGCGCGCTGTCGCCCGCAGGCTCACCGCGCGCGCGGCTGACCCATGCGCGCAATGCCGTCACACTGGCCAAAGCCGCGGGTTGGCAGGATGAACGCCTGGCCTTTTCGCAACTGGCCTTGGGCCGCGCGGCGCTGGCCTCTGACGGGACCACCGCCATCGCGTCGTTTCTGGAAGCATCGGCCAGCTACGGCAAACTGGGCCGCAACGGCATCCACTCTGCCCATGTGGCGCTTCAACTGGCCGCCATCGCGCTGACCTCGGGCCGCCCCGATGCCGCCCTGCGCCATCTGGACGCAGCCATCCCCGCCGCAGATGGCGCGCAGAACGCCTCGCTTCTGGCCACGCTGCTCTTGATGCGCGCGGAAGCCGCTGAATTGCAGGGCGCCCGGTCCGAGGCCGCGCGCATCCGCCGCGAAGGCCTGGCCTGGGGCCGCTATGCCTGGGGCGACCGCCGCCTGATCGAACGCGCCGCCGAGGTTGCGAGCTTGCGTCCGGGCGCGTAAGTCGCACCCCATGTTGCCGCTCATCACCGCATTGCTTGGCGCCGTTGCAGGCGCCGTCACCGCCCGACGCAAGAAGGGCTCCGGCTTTGACATGGCGCAATGGGCCGCGGTCTGGGCGATCATCGGGGGGCTCTTGGGCCTGTTCGCCTCGATCCTGCTGACCCGGACTTGAGGGCGCGCGCATGTTCCTGCGCTTCTTTGAAACCCTGCGCGCCGCCGGCGTCCCCGTCAGCCTGCGCGAACATCTCACCTTCCTGGAAGCCATGTCCGCCGACCTCGTCATCTATGACGTGGAAGGTTTCTACCATCTGGCCCGCGCCGCTTTGGTCAAGGATGAACGCCATATCGACCGCTTCGACCGCGCCTTTGCGGCGACCTTCGAAGGTCTCGAAAACATCTCGGTCGCCGATGTCTTGCGCGCCGTGGACCTGCCCGAAGACTGGCTGGAAAAGCGCGCCGAAAAGCACCTGACCGACGAAGAACGCGCCGAAATCGAGGCATTGGGCGGCTTCGACAAGCTGATGGAGACGCTGCGCGAGCGTCTGAAGGAACAGCAGGGCCGCCACCAGGGCGGCTCCAAATGGATCGGCACCGCCGGGACGTCGCCCTTCGGCGCCTATGGCTACAACCCCGAAGGCGTGCGCATCGGCCAGGATGGCAGTCGCCACCAGCGCGCCGTCAAGGTCTGGGACAAGCGCGAATTCCGCAATCTGGACGACAGCGTCGAATTGGGCACCCGCAACATCAAAGTGGCGCTCAAACGTCTGCGCAACTGGGCCCGCGACGGCGCGGCGGATGAGTTGGACCTGGACGGCACGATCCGGTCCACGGCGAAACATGGCTATCTGGATGTTCAGACCCGGCCCGAACGGCGCAATGCCGTGAAGGTGCTGCTGTTTCTGGATGTCGGCGGCTCCATGGATCCTTATATCAAGGTCCTGGAAGAACTCTTTTCCGCCGCCCGCGCCGAATTCCGCACCATGGAGCATTTCTACTTCCACAATTGCCTTTACGAAGGCGTCTGGAAGGACAATCGCCGCCGCTGGAACGAGGTCACGCCCACCATGGATGTCCTCAACACCTACGGCCCCGATTACCGCTGCATCTTCGTGGGCGATGCGTCCATGTCGCCCTACGAAATCGCCTATCCGGGCGGCGCCAATGAGCATTGGAACGACGAAGCGGGCCAAGTCTGGCTGGAACGGGCCCGCGCGCAATGGGCCTCCAACCTCTGGATCAACCCGCTGCCCCGGAGTCATTGGGATTACACCCAATCCGTCCGCATGATTCGCGAGATCTTCGAAGATCGGATGGTGCCAATGACGTTGGAGGGCCTGTCGGCGGGCATGCGCCTTCTGACGCGCTGATACTGCCGCGCTGGCACGGCACCACGCAGCCTGGCGCTTGAGGGGCGACCGTCACACGCCTACATTCGGACGACCAAAATCCGTATAATATATTGATTTTATTTATTTTCATGAAAGTCTTTCTGAGACAGTCCCGCCCAACTTCACAACCAAAGCCTAGTCTCATCCCCCCTGCGCCATGCTTTCCCCATGACCCTCGCCCCTGTCTTCGACATCACCCGCGATACGTCGCGCCACATCGCCTTCGGTGCGGGCCCCCATTTCTGCGCGGGCGCCGCCGCCTCCCGCGCGCTGGTGGCAGAGGTCGCCCTGCCCCTTCTCTCCGACCGCTTCCCAGGCCTTACCCTCAACGGCCCCGTGCGCTTCCATGGCTGGGCCTTCCGCGGCCCCCTTTCGGTCCCGGTCCACTGGGGCACCTGACCCTGGCTTCTTCCTGGTAAAAATATCCACGGCACCAACGCCGCCACGGGCGCGACGCAGGCCACCCCAGGCACCACGCGCGCCAAAGGACCGCAGGGCTGGGACATGTCGAAATCCGCCCCATATAAAGCCCATGATCAAACTGCCTGCCCTCCTTCTGGCCATCGGCTATGGCCTGATGCTCTGGCTCTTTTCCGCCTGGCGGCTCAAGCGTCAGATGGATGCGACCTCCACCCCTTTGGCCGACCCCACGCTGGAACGGGTCTTTGGCCGGATGGCCGATGTCTTGGAAGTCGACCGCATCCGCGTCAACGTCCACGAGGTGGAACCCGTCAATGGCCTCGCCGCTCCCGATGGCCGTATTTTTCTGACCCGCGGGTTCCTCAACAAGTACAAGGCGGGCGAGGTGACCGCCGAAGAACTGGCCAGCGTCGTCGCCCATGAATTGGGCCATGTGTCCCTGGGCCATGCGCGGCGACGATTGATCGATTTCTCGGGCCAGAATGCCATCCGCGTCGTGCTGGCAGGCGTGCTGGGCCGCCTTGTGCCCGGCATCGGCGTCTGGGTGGCCAATGCAATCTCATCCATGGTGGCGGCGCGCCTGTCGCGTCAGGACGAATACGAGGCCGACGCCTATGCCAGCGCCCTGTTGGTGAAATCCGGCATCGGGTTGGAGCCGCAGAAGTCGCTGTTCCGCAAGCTCGGCAAGTTGACCGGCATGGGGGGCGTCGGCGCGCCTGCCTGGCTCATGAGTCACCCGAAATCCGAAGACCGCATCGCCGCCATCGAAGCGTTGGAGGCCCGCTGGTCTCAGCCCCGGCTCGACCCGCCCCGATAATGGCAAAGGGCGGGATGGCGCCAAGGAAATATCCGATGCCGCCGCCAGACAGGGATCACGCCAAACGGGCGTCCGTGCAAATGTTTCGCACGCGAAACAATTTATTAACAATAGGTTAAGAACCCGCCGCGGCTCCACGCGCCCAAAACCGCCCGCCCCCAACTGGACCCTGCCCCGCCCGTCGTGCATCACCGCGCCATGAAACCCGATCTTCTCTGCATCGGCTCGGTCCTGTGGGACATCATCGGCCGCGCGCCCGTTCATATGGAGCGCGGCGCCGATGTGGGCGGCCGGATCGAGCGTAACCCAGGCGGTGTCGCGCTCAACATCGCCATGGCTGCCAAGGCCTATGGCATGACGCCTGCCCTTCTGTCCGTCGTGGGCCGCGATGCGGAGGGGGAGGAACTGGTGGGCCTGCTCACACGGCGGGGTCTGGTGACAGACACGCTCTACCGCTCCGACGACCTGCCAACCGATGTTTATATGGCCGTGGAAGGCGCCAATGGCCTGATCGCCGCCATCGCCGACGCCCATTCGCTGGAGGAAGTGGGCGACAAGGTTCTGACACCCCTATGGGATATGGCTTGGTCCGGGCCCATCGCGCTGGATGGCAACCTGACGGCGGATCTGCTGGCGCGCATCGCAGCCGATGCCCGGCTGGCCCGCGCCGATCTGCGCGTGGCCCCCGCCTCGCCCGGCAAGGCGGACCGCCTGGCCCCGTTCCTGAGCCACGGCAGCACGACGCTTTACGTCAACTTGGAAGAAGCAGCGACCCTGCTGCTTGACCGCCCCAAGGACGCCGCCGAGGCCGCCGCCGCCCTGCGGCAAAAGGGCCTGCACCGTGCGCTGGTCACCGATGGCGGGCGCCTGGCGGCGTCGGCCAGCCCCGATGGGATCATAACCGGTACGCCGCCCGACGTGCTTGTCACGCGCGTGACCGGCGCGGGCGACACCTTCATGGCCGCCCATATCGCCGCAGAAACGGGCGGCGCCGACGAAGCCGCCGCCCTTGCGCGCGCTTTGCAGGCGGCGGCGACCTATGTGTCCTCCGACAGCTATTGATTGCCTTGTTCACGCCCACAGACCCGCCTATGTCCAGGGTGTGAGCGCCATGACCGACCATTACAATGCATCTGGGTGACGACCTGCCCCCAAGACCGGCGAAGCCAGGCATCCTGGCGCGGATCAGGAACAACTTCCTGACCGGGTTGATCGTGATCGCCCCGATCGGCCTGACCTTCTGGCTGATTTGGTCTGTGATCGGCTGGTTCGACGGTTGGGTCTTGCCCTTCATCCCGCTGAGCTACCGGCCCGATATGTGGCTGTTGCAGCGCTTCGGGCTGGACCTGGATATCCGCGGCATCGGCGTGGGCATCTTCCTGATCTTCACGCTTCTGGTGGGTTGGATGGCCAAGGGTCTGATTGGCCGGTCCATCCTGCGTTGGGCGGAAAACCTCGTGCAGACCATGCCGGTCGTCCGTTCGGTCTATGGCGGGCTCAAGCAGATCGCGGAAACCATTCTGGCCCAGGACAATTCCAGCTTTGAGCGGGCCTGTCTGGTGGAATATCCGCGCCGGGGCATCTGGGCCATCGCCTTCGTGTCGACCAGCGCCAAGGGGGAAATCCGGGCGCGCGCCGACCAGGCCATGCTGTCGGTCTTTCTGCCGACCACACCCAACCCCACATCGGGCTTTCTGCTGTTTTTGCCGGAAGAAGACGTCATCTTGCTGGACATGAGCGTCGAGGATGCCGCCAAGCTCGTCATCTCAGCGGGCCTCGTCTATCCGGGCGAACGCCCGGAGGAAGCCCGCGAAGGTGCGGTGGCAGTCAGCTAACCAACGACACCGGCCCGAGACGGCTTACGCCTTGGGTGTATCGCGGTATTCCCCGTCGTGGATATGGTCCAGCCGGGCCTGCAAATCGTCGGGCAGCGTTTCGGGCCGGACCATGACTTTGCCGTCATGGGCCGAGGCGATCTGCTCTGGTCCGATGACGATATCGCCGTAGCCTTCGAAATAGACGATCAGGGTATCGGGCCGCACTTCGCGCACGGCGCCGATGCCGGTTTCGCCGTCGCGGATGAACACCTCATCTTCGATACGGATGGTGGAGAGCGGCATGGGATCCTCCTCAGCTCACATGGCCCATGGTCGCATTTTCGCAGCCTTCGGCAAAGCGGGCATTGACCAGGCAGCGGGGCGGCTCACCTTTTGGTCTGTGCGTTTGAGAGGTTTGCCCATGCGCTGCGTCCTTCTTGGTGCCGCATTCCTGCTGGCCGCGCCCGCCCAGGCGGAGCTTCTGGCCCGCTTCACCGATGCGGCCCCCGCCGACCGCCTGACGTTGAGCCATGCGGGCGGCTGCCCCTTGCAAGACACGGTGGTCACCATCGAACTGGCCCCGGCGGGTTTGATCTTGGATGTCACCGGCAGCGGCGCGGGCGTGGCCGTGTTCCAACCGCTGGTCGTGGAACGCGGGGCCGACCGGTTGGCCGCGGCCCCGGACCCACGCGACGGCGACACGTCCCTGCGGCTGAGCGTGGCGCGGTTGGCGGCAGGGGACGAAATCGCGATGACGCTGGATCTGGACGAGGCGGCCTCTGCCACGCCGACCCGCGTCTCGGGTGCGGAAATGGCGGGGGCTGTGCTGCGCATTGGGGATGGCGAGGCGGTGTTCGACACGAATGGCGAGGCGCGGTTGGCTTTGGTGGATTGTATCTCCTGAGGCTGCGGGGACACGGCGAATGGGACGGCGCGACCCTGCGCGGCGGGGGAAAGCCGGTCCATCGACGGGCCGCGGTTCGGCGATCTGACGGCTCTGCCAGGGCGCTTTATCGCGCGAAATCCGCAATCGCCCTGAACTGCGCGCCACGATCAGCCAGATCGCCAGGCTGGTCGCGCGTGCCGCACCAGACCTATGCCAAAGCGGCCACCTGGGCCGCGAAGTCCTCGCCCCGGCGCTCGAAGCTGTCATATTGGTCGAAGCTGGCCGCCGCGGGCGCCAGCAGCACGGTGTCACCCGGCTCCGCCTCGGCGGCGGCGCGGGCGACGGCGCTGGCCATGTCCGTGCAGACCTCGGTGGCGATGCCCTGCCCCAAGGCCACGGCAAAGGCCGCCGCTTCGCGCCCGATCACATAGGCCTTGGCGATGTGCGCGTAATGGGGATGCAGCGCCTCGAAGCTGCCTTCCTTCTGCAATCCGCCGACGATCCAACGGATGCGCGGAAAGGCGGCCAGGGCCTGGGCGGCGGCATCCACATTGGTGGCCTTGCTGTCATTGACGAAGGTCACGCCGCCGCGGGTCGCCACCACTTGGGAGCGGTGGGGCAAACCGGGATAAGATCGCAGGCCTGCCTCGATCTCCCGCGGGGCGAGGCCCAGGGCGCGGGCGGCGGCCCAGGCGCAGCAGGCATTCTGGTGGTTGTGACGGCCCGGCAAGCCAGGGATGTCGCGCAAATCGACGCTGGCCACCTGGCGACCCTTGCGCATCTCGGCCAGCCAGCCCTTTCGCGCGGTCACCTGCCAGCCCGGCGTGGCCAGCTTGGCGGTGGAGACGCGGATGATCCGATCATCACCCACGGCGTCCTGAAGCTGGGTCGCCAGGAAGCGGCCTTCGTTTTCATCCACGCCGATCACCGCGCGGTCCGGCCCCCCTTCCGCAAAGAGCCGCCGCTTGGCCGCGAAATAGCCGCCGAAGCCGCCATGGCGGTCCAGATGGTCGGGCGAGAGGTTCGTGAAGACCGCCACATCCGGGGTGAGGGAACGGGCGAGTTCGGTCTGGTAGCTGGAAAGTTCCAACACGATGACATCATCGGGACCAGGACGGTCCAAGTCGAGCACGCCGCGCCCGATATTGCCTGCCAGATGGGCCTGCCGCCCCGCCTGGTCGAGTACGTGGTGCAAAAGCGCGGAGGTGGTGGATTTCCCATTGGAGCCGGTGATGGCGACGACACGGGGGGCCGCACCTTCCCAGCCGAGGGACCGGAAGAAGAGCCCGATATCGTTGTCTACCGCGACGCCAGCTTCCCAGGCCGCCGCGATGGCCGGGTGCGGCTGCGGGTAAAGATGGGGGATGCCGGGGCTGGTGATGAGCGCGGCCACCCCGTCCAGCGCGCCGGGCTTGGCCAGATCGCGCGTCTCAAACCCTTCGGCCGCAGCCGCGTCGCGGCCCTGGGCGCCGTCGTCCCATGCAATGACCTCCGCACCGCCCGCCCGTAACGCCCGTGCTGCGGTCAGCCCCGTGCGACCAAGGCCCAACACGGCGACAGTCGTCCCGTCGTATCCGCGCACGGGGATCATTTTGTAGCCGCCTTCGGGTCCAGTTCCAATATTTGAGAGAAACCTCCTTCGGCCAAAATCCACACTACCGAAACCGGCATTCCAACGGTAGCGCCGAATGCGATAAGCGTCACTGCAATGACAAACGGACCCCGTAGAAGCAAAAACGGAGGGTTCAAATGCACGGTCATAGTGCGTGCCGCGTCGAAATAGGCTTTGACGCTTGCCATAGAAAACAGGCCTGTGAGCAAGCCAAAGAACATCATCCCGGCAATGCCCGACGCGCCAGACAAGAGGTTAGGCGCGGGCGCCCTCGTGAGAGCCCATGAGGTTGCGGCGAGTACAGCCAACCCGCTCACCAACAAAGATAATCGCGCGGCATGTTCCCAAGTCTTTAGCGCATACGCCTCTTCCAAATCCTGACGATCTGTCATGACTGGTCTGCTGCTCCGATATCCCACCCGAACCGGCGGAGTTCCTGCCAGCCGTCGCCCAAGGGCGGCTTGGCCTCACCCATTGTCGCAGCACGGTAGCCCTGGGCCACGGGCCAGCCCAGGATCACGAGCCCAAACAGCAGGGCCAGCGCACCGAGCCGGGCGGCTTTGACCGAAAGGGCCAGGGGGTTTTGCGGCTGTCTATTTGCCATGGCCGCAAATGACCCGTTTTCCGCGGCAGAGGCAATGCGATGGTGGCTGGGCTGGAGGCGATTATTCGTACGAATAATCATGGCGCCTGTGGCTCTGACAGGCCTTTCTGCGAGGGCCTTGATCTTTTCCGAAAGTGCGCAATGTCTGCACTGGGGCGGGCAGAGATGACAGAAAGGCCTATGGAGTGAAAGTGTTCGGTATCGCCGTCCTTTGCGGCATTGTCGGCTGGTGGGTCTATGCGACAGCGCAGCAAGACCCGTTTGTGGTGCCGGTGCAGCGCTATGGCGATTACGGAGAATGGGAGCCAGACCGCGAACTGACCTTTCGGTTTGAGGATTGGCGAGGCCAGGACAGGGTTACGGGTCGTTACGCCGTATTCAGCTTCCCAATCGGCCACACCCAACGTTTGTCGTCCGGCACTCCCGACGAAGGAAGTACAGGCGGCACGGATCTTCAACATCGCATGGCGTTCGGCGCGGACGGAACGGTCGAAATCCTGCCCCAGGCGACCGAGGAGGCCGACTGGAACTATGGGTCTATTGCTCCTCCGTTCTACGAGACGAGCATAAGCCCATTCTCGTACACCGGAGGGCTGATCCGCCAAAGCATGGTAGAAGCAAAGCAACGCGACAAACCGTTCCCAGGCTATGAGTTGAACCAGTTTAGTCAGGCGGACGCGAGCGAATTGCATTACATCGGCGAGCATTGTGGCTTCGACATGTTCGAGTCGGTTGCCTACCGCGAATGGCATGACAGGCCTCGACCCTTCGACCTCGACAGGGCTCCTCCGCCCGACGTGGCGCCGCCCTTCGACCGGGCAAGGGTGTTTGGTTGGCCGAGTGCCGACGGCGTTACTTACGACTTCGGCGTCATTTGCGAGGACAGGAGCGCCTGCGTCGTTGGCGTCCGCCAACGTCCTTGGCTGAACGTCAGCTTCCAATTCAGGCGCCCCTGGCTCTGCGACATTCCAAAGGTCGTCCCGGCGCATCTCGACTGGCTGGAAAGCCGGATCGTCGAGGAAGAAACCGAAATTCTAAACCCTGACTATCGGTAAGCGGAGGCGCGATTATTCGTACGAATAATCGGGCCGCTACCATTCGATGGGCCGGCGGTCGCGGAAGAAGCCGCCCGTGGGGCCGTTGTCTGGCAGCGTGGCTAGCCAGATGGCGGTGTCGGCCCCGTCTTCGGGCGTGCGGGTGGCGCCCGGGCCGCCCATGCGGGTGCGCACCCAGCCGGGGCACATGGCGTTCACTTTGACACCGCGCGGGCCTTGGCTTGCGGCCCGGACCGTCAGCGCGTTGAGCGCGGCTTTGCCAACGGCATAGGCGCCGCCTCCGCCCAAGCCTTCCGCGAAGCTGCCCCAGCCGGAGGACACGTTCACCACCCGCCCCGCCTGCCCCATGCCGGGCAGAAGCGCCCGCATCAGACGGAAAGGTGCGCGGACCATGACCGCCATGGTGACGTCGAAATGCGCGAGGTCGTCCCACAGGCCTTCATCCCACAAGACGCCTGCATTGTTCACCAGGACATCCACGTGTCCCACTTGCGCCAGCGCGGCATCCATGGACGTGTCGTCCTGGAGGTCCATGGTGACGGTCGCGCAGCCGTCGGGCCCGGTGCCGTCACGGCTGGCGACAATCACATCCAGCCCCCGGTCGCGCAGGCCTTCGGCGATGGCTTGACCGATGCCGCGATTGCCGCCGGTGACGAGGGCTCGGGTCATGGTGTGTCCTTTCTTGAGCGGTCGCCCCTGCTTGCGAACGATGTTTTCACCCGGCGGCCAGGGCGTGCAGCAGGTCGAGCGCGCGGGCCGCGTGGCGGGCGGGGACGAAGGCGTGGTCGTGGTGGTGTCCGGCCACCATGTTGCAGGCGATGCCCGCCTCGGCCAAAGCGGTGGCGACAGCGGCCGTCAGACCCACCCCTTCCAAAGACGAATGGACGCGCAGCGTGATGCGGCGCATGGGGGGCGCATCGGCGGGGGCGTCGTCGGCCGGGATTATGGCCGACAGGCCTTCGTCTTCGCGGATGGTCGCCAGAATCCGTGCGCCTTCTGGCGGGTCGGTGACGAAGGCCCAGTCGCCCGGCGTCAATTCCGGGTCCATACCCGTGACCATGGCGGCCCCGTCGCTCACCCGGGTCACCGGACTTTCAGCGTGGCCAGCCCGATCAGCGCCAGGATCAGCGCGATGATCCAGAAGCGGATCACCACTTGGGGCTCGGCCCAGCCCTTCTTTTCGAAATGGTGGTGGATCGGCGCCATCAGGAAGACGCGCTTTCCGGTGCGCTTGAAGTAGAGGACCTGGACGATCACCGACAAAGCCTCGGCCACGAAGACGCCGCCGATGATGGCCCAGACCAATTCGTGCTTGGTGATGACGGCTACGGTGCCGAGCGCCCCGCCCAGGGCAAGCGAACCGGTATCGCCCATGAAAACGGCGGCTGGCGGTGCGTTGTACCAAAGAAAGCCCAAGCCCCCACCGATGAGACCCGCGGCGAAGATCAAAAGCTCGCCGGTGCCGGGCACGTAGTGGACGCCCAGATATTCGGTGAAATCGGTGCGGCCCACCGCGTAGGCGATGACGCCCAGCGTGCCCGCCGCGATCATCACCGGCATGATGGCCAACCCGTCCAGCCCGTCCGTCAGATTCACCGCATTGGCCGAGCCCACGATGACGATCATCACGAAGGGGATGTAGATCAGCCCCATATTGATCAGCACATCGGCGAAAACCGGAACGGCAAGCTGGCCCTGCAACGCCTCCGGATGGGTATAGAGTGCGACCAGACCGGCCGCCGCCGCGATGACGAAGCCCAGCCCCAGGCGCACGCGGGCGGGCACGCCCTTGGTATTGCCCGCGCTGACCTTGGCGTAATCGTCGATGAAGCCGATGGCCCCGAAGCTGATCGTCACCGCCAGCACCAGCCAGACATAGGGGTTGTCGAGCCGCCCGAAGAGCAGCGTCGCCACCGTCACCGCGCCCAGGATCAGCACGCCGCCCATTGTGGGGGTGCCTGCCTTGGCGAAATGCGTCTCGGGGCCGTCATCGCGGATGGGCTGGCCCTTGCCCTGGCGGCGGCGCAGCAGGTTGATCAGCGGCGGCCCGAAGATGAACCCGAAGATGAGCGCCGTAAGGAAGGCCAGTCCCGCGCGCACGGTGATGTAGCGGAACAGGTTGAAGACGTCGCCGCCGTCGGAAAATGTGGTGAGCCAGTAGAACATTGTTACTCCTCAGCGGCATCCAGGGCGCGCAGGCCATCGACCAGCATGGACATCTTCATCGAAAGGGAGCCCTTGATCAGCACGACCGCCCCAGGGGTCAGGCTGTCGCGGATCAGAGGCAGAAGGTCGGAAGCGGCCTCGACATGTTCGCCGCGTCGGTTGGGTGGCAGCGCTGTGTGAAGGTGGGCCATGAGGGGGCCCACGGTGTGGACGACGCGCAGATGCGCCATGGCCGGGTGCGCGGCCAAGGCGGCGTGCAGGTCGGGGCCGGTGGGGCCCAGTTCCTTCATGTCGCCCAGAATGGCGATGCGGGGCGCGGCGGCGCTGGCGGCCAGCAGATCAAGTGCTGCGCTCACGGAAGCGGGGTTGGCGTTATAGGCATCGTCGATCAGGTCCAGCGGTGCCGCATCGGGATGCAGGTGGATGGCATGGCGGCGGCCCCGTCCATCGGGTGGAGACCAGTCGGAAAGGGATAGCGCGGCGCGGGCCACATCGGCGCCCACGGCATGGCAGGCGGCCAGGACGGCCAGGGCGTTGGTCGCGAAATGGGCGCCGGGCGTGCCGATGCGGAAGGTAAGCGGGCCAAGGGGCGTCTGCGCCGCGCAGGTGACGGCATCGGCGGAGGTGCTGTGATCCGTCAGCGTCCAATCGGCGCCGGGTTTGGCACCGAAGGACACATTGCCCTGTTCGGCCAGAATGGGCGCGGTGTCCACATCGGCGTTCCAGATGGCGGCGCCCCCCTCCTCCAACCCCTCGAAGATGGAGGCTTTTTCGCGCGCGATGCCATCAATGCCGTCTTCGGGGAAGCCTTCCAGGTGGACGGGCGCCACGGTGGTGACCATGGCCACATGGGGTCGGGCCATCCGCGACAGCGGGGCGATTTCGCCGGGATGGTTCATGCCGATTTCGACCACGGCATAATCGGCATCGGGCGGGATGGCGGCCAGGGTCAGCGGCACGCCCCAATGGTTGTTGTAGGATTTGATGGCGGCATGGGTTCGGCCCTGCGCGGCCAGGCAATGGCGCAGCATTTCCTTGGTCGAAGTCTTGCCCACACTGCCGGTCACCGCGATGACGCGGGCCTGGCTGCGGGCGCGGGCGGCACGACCCAGGGCTTCAAGCGCGGTTTGAACGTCTTCCACCAGCAAAAGCGGCGCGTCTTCGCAGCCCTCGGGGAAGCGGCTGACCAAGGCGGCAGAGGCACCGGTATCTAGCGCGGCGCGGACGAAATCATGGCCGTCGCGCGCCGCTGTAAGCGCCACGAACATCTGGCCGGGCGCAATTGCGCGGCTGTCGATGCCGAAGCCGGTAACCGCCCAGTCGCCCTGGGCGCGACCCCCGGTGGCGGTGGCGGCGTCGGTGGCTGTCCAAAGCGTCATGCCTCCCGCCCCTCTAGCGCGGCCACGGAAAGGGAGGCCTGTTCGACGTCATCGAAGGGCAGCACCATATCGCCGACGGTCTGGCCGGTTTCGTGCCCCTTGCCCATGACCAGAAGGGCGTCGCCCGGTTGCAACATGCCTGCGCCGCGCAGGATGGCCTCCGCCCGGTCGCCCAATTCCACGGCCCCGGGCGCGCCTTCCAGCACCGCGGCGCGGATGGTGGCCGGGTCTTCGGAGCGGGGGTTGTCGTCGGTGACGATAACGACATCGCCGTGGGCGGCGGCGGCTTTGCCCATGAGGGGGCGCTTGCCAGTGTCGCGGTCACCGCCCGCGCCGATGATGGCCACGATGCGGCCCATGACATGGGGGCGCAACGCCTTGAGGGCGGTCGCGATCGCATCGGGGGTGTGGGCGTAATCCACGAAGATGGCGGCGCCATTGTCGCGGGTGGCGGCCAGTTGCATCCGACCGCGCACGCCGGTGAGCTTGGGGAGCGCGGCAAAGGTCGCCTCCGCGTCTTCGCCGCCGCCGATGACAAGGCCCGCGGCAAGCAGCGCATTGGCCGCCTGGAACCCGCCGATGAGGCCCAGCCGGGCCGAAGAGGCGCGGCCTTGCCATTGGAACAGCACCTCTTGCCCGGTGGCGTCAAAGCGTTGGGCGGTGATGCGCAGGCGCGCGGCTTCGTTTTGGCCCACGCCGATGACTTCCTGCCCCCGGGCCTCGCAATCGGCGGCAAGATCGGGGCCGCGCGGGTCGTCGAGGTTGACCACCGCCACCCCGTCGCCTGGCAGCAGCCGGTTGAACAATCCGGCCTTGGCCTGGAAATAGGCCTCCATCGTGCCGTGATAGTCCAGATGGTCCTGCGTGAGGTTCGTGAACCCCGCCGCGGCCAGGCGCACGGCTTCCAGGCGGCGCTGGTCGAGCCCGTGGGACGACGCCTCCATTGCGGCATGGGTGATGCCAAATTCTGCCATTTCGGCCAAAAGCTTATGGAGTGTGATGGGCTCAGGCGTGGTGTGGGGCGACGGCGCGTGGAAGGCCCCTTCCACACCGGTCGTGCCGATATTGGCCGCAGGCAGGCCCAAGGCTTCCCAGATCTGGCGGGTGAACGCCGCGACCGAGGTTTTGCCGTTGGTCCCGGTCACGGCGACCATGGTCTGGGGCTGCGAGCCCGCCATCAGGGCCGCGGCAAAGGCCAGGGCCGCGCGCGGGTCTTCGACGGTGATGACGGGCGCGCCATCGGGCAGGATGGCGGCGCCCGCGGGGTCGGTCAGCACGGCCACGGCGCCGCGCGCCAGGGCGTCGGCGGCGAAGCGCGCGCCATGGGTGGTGCTGCCCGGCAGGGCCGCGAACAGATCGCCGGGCCGGACCTTGCGATTGTCCACAGCGAGCCCTGCCACCGAGATCCCGGCGGGCCCCGTCAGTCCCAATTCAGATAGCGTCTTTTCCATCCGCGCCCCCTGGGCCGTGCGCTTAACGTCCCCTGCGCCGTGCGTCCATCAACGGTTGCCGCTTTCTGCCAGATATGAGGCAAAGCTGTCCGCGGCGGGGTTGAAATCGGGGCGCAGGCCCAGAAGCGGGGTGGCGCGGCGCACGACTTCGCTCGCCACCGGCACGGCCGTCCAACCGGCGGTGCGGCGTTGTTCGCCCGCTGCTTCGATCTGCGGCTCATCCAGGGTGACGACCAGCACATATTGCGGGTCATCGGCGGGGAAGACGCTGGCGAACGTCGTGATGACTTTATCGTCCCAATAGCCGCCCGTGTATTTCGGCTTGTCGGCGGTGCCGGTCTTGCCGCCCACCTGGTAGCCCGACACCTCACCCAAAGACGCTGTGCCGCGCATGACCACCTGCCGCAGCATATGGCGTGCCTGGGCCGAGACCCGTTCCGACACCACGCGGGTGCCCGGCGCGGGCGGGGTGGCGCGGGCCAGAAGCGTGGGTTCCACCCTGGTGCCGCCGTTCAGGACACTGGCGTAGCCGACCGCCAAATGCAGCGGTGAGGCCGACAGTCCATGGCCGTAACTGATTGTCATGGTGGAGATATCGGGCCAACGGGCGGGGATAAGGGGCCGCGCGCCGGGCGCCTCGGTCAGCTCGATGGCTGTGGGTTCGAAGAAGCCCAAGCTGCGCAGGAAATCCTGCTGCCGTGCCGCCCCGATATCGAGCGCCATGCGTGCCGTTCCCACATTGGAGGATTTGACGATAACGTCGGTCACCGACAACTCAGGCCCGTAATTGCGGAAATCACGGATGCGGTGGCGCCCCTGGCGCAGCGGCCCGGTCGTGTCGATCATGGTGCCCGCATTGGTCAGGCCCAGTTCCAGCGACTGCGCGGCCGTGAAGATCTTGAAGGTCGATCCCAGCTCATAGACGCCTTGGACCGCGCGATTAAAAAGCGGGCTGTCGCCCGGGTCGCCTTCCACCGCGGGGGCCGGGCGGTCATTGGGGTCGAAATCGGGGACCGAAGCAAGGGCGCGGATTTCGCCGGTATGGATATCCATCAGGATGGCGGCGGCGCCCTTGGCGTTCATCAACGCCATCCCACCTTCGAGCACACGCTCCACTGCGGATTGCACTGACAGGTCGATGGACAGGCGCAAAGGCGCGCCTTCTTGAGCGGGGTCGCGTAGGAATTCGTTGAACGTCGCCTCTACCCCCGCGATGCCCTTGATCTCGGCGGCGCGCACATCCTGTTCGCCGTAGCGGGCGCCGCCCAGGATATGGGCGGCCAGTGGGCCGTTGGGATAAAGGCGCATCTCGCGCTGGCCGAACAGCAGGCCAGGCTCACCCAGATCGTGGACGGCCTGCTTTTGTTCGGGCGAGATATTTCCCTTGAGCCAGAAGAACTTGGAGCCCGAGGTGAAACGACGATGCCAGGTTTCGGCATCCATGTCCGGGAAGATGCGCGCCAGACCTTCGGCGGCGGCGCGGGCATCCACCATCAGATGCGGCTGGGCATAAAGGGCGGTGGCGTCCACGTTGGTGGCCAACACGCGGCCATTGCGGTCGGTGATATCGGCGCGGTCCGACACGATGGACGCACCGGACAGGCTGCCGGTCGAAGGCTCCCGCGCTTCAGAGGCGGAAATCGCGCCCATCTTCACGCCGACCAGCGCAAAGCCGAAGACGAAGCAGGCGGCAGTGAATTTCATGCGCCGTTCCGCCCGGGCGCGGATACGTTCGGGGGCTTCGCGCGGCGCGACCGGGGCGGGCTCAGGCGCGCGGGGCACGCGGGGGGCCACTGGCACGAAGGGGTCGGTGGCCAGCGGGCGGCGGCGCGGCCAGAAAGGTAAGCGGATCATGGCAATTGTTCCCCATCATCGGCCAAGGTGGGGGGCGCGATGAGCCGGGGGGCGGCATCGGCGCCGTAGCGGTGGTTCATGATGATGACATCCTCGACGGCTTCCTCCAACTCCACCGCCGGGACGGGGGCGGGCCATTCGGGCGCGGGCGGCGGATAGGCCACTTGGTCGACAACGGCGAAATGATCGGCATCCAGCGGCATGAGCGCCAGACGCTCAAAGTTCATCTCAGCCAAGGCGTGCAGGCGGTCGGGACGGTTGAGATAGGCCCATTCCGCGCGCAGCATCGAAAGCTCCTGATGGCGGGCGCCGATTTCGCTTTGCAGGCGGGCCACGTCGCGGCTGGTGGCGCGCGTGTCATAGCCTTCGCGGTAGGCCCAGAAGGCCAAGGCAACAACCGCCGCGATGGATGCCGCATAGATCAGACCGCGCATCATTCGACCGATACCTCCTCAGGCAAGCCAAGCGCCTTGCGCGACACCTCGCCCGCGGGCGCATCGGTGCGCCGCGCGATCCGCAGCCGGGCGGACCGCGCGCGCGGGTTGTTGGCCACCTCGTCTGGGCTGGGTGCGATGGCCTTGTGGGTGATCTCGAAGGCGGGGTGGCGGGCGGCGCGTTCGGGCGCATAACGGCTGCCGCCTCCGCCCGCATCGGCGCGGTCGGCCAGGAAGCGCTTGACCGCGCGGTCTTCAAGGGAATGGAAGGTGACGACAGCAAGCATGCCGCCGGGTGCCAAGGTGCGTTCGGCCGCGGACAGGCCGTGGGCCAATTCACCGAATTCATCGTTCACCGCGATGCGCAGCGCCTGAAAGGTGCGCGTGGCGGGGTGGGATTGGCCAGGTTTCTGGCGCGGTAGGTTGGCGGCGACGGTTTCGGCCAGGTCGCGCGTGGTTTCGAACGGTTTTTCCGCCCGGCGCTTGTCGATCGAGCGCGCGATGCGTCGGGCGGCACGTTCTTCACCGTAGCGGTGCAGGATGTCGGCCAATTGGCCTTCGGGCAGGGTATTGACGATATCGGCCGCCGTGGGCCCGTCATCGCCCATACGCATATCCAGCGGGCCGTCCCGCATGAAGCTGAAGCCACGCTCGGCCTGGTCAAGCTGCATGGAACTCACGCCCAAATCCAGCACCACGCCATCGAGGTTGGACGCCACCGCATCGATGTTCGAAAACACGTCTTTCACCAATTCTACCCGCCTGCCGTACTTTTCTGCCCACGCGGACGCCATCTGGTGAGCCAGCGGATCCCGGTCGAGACCGATCACCCGGTCCGCGCCCGCCTCCAGCAGCCCCCGGGTGTATCCCCCGGCGCCCATGGTGCCATCTAGCCAGACCCCGCGGACGGGGGCCACGTTTTCGAGGATCGCGGTCAGAAGAACGGGGACATGTGGCGTCCCGGACTCACTCATGCCCCGCTCTCACCCCCCGAAGCGGGGACGAGCAGGCGCGTGATGGCAAAGCCTTCAGGCAATTCGGACAGCCGTGTGCGCAGGGGGCTGGCCAGTGGCGCCGGCACCTCAGGCGATAGGATGCGGAACGTCTTACCTTTGGAGGCAAACATTGCGTCGCCTTCTAACCCGATCTGTTCGCGCAAGGGGCGCGGCAGGATCAGGCGGCCGCTATCGTCCAGCGTGAGCGTTTCGACATAAGTATAGAAGTAGTCTTCCAGCAATTCGCGGTCAGGATGATCGTCGCCCAGCGCGTCCATCTTGGCGTCCACTTCCTGCATGGCCGCCACGGTGTAGCAAGTCAGCCAGGGATAGCGGGTGTCGCCGTAAAGGACATGGACGCGAGGGTTCGTTCCGGGGTCGCGGTCGGGGTCAGCGGCATCGAGGACTCGCCGAAAATCAGCCGGGATCGAAACCCGACCCTTCGTGTCCACCTTATGGGTGCTTTTGCCGCGAAAGCGCTGGTCCAAAAGGACCCCCAAATTGCTGCGCAGGCCCACCCAACCTGCTTGGAAAGTAACTTTGCACCCGCAGAAACGGGAAAGAGGCGAGCCGGGGTCTGCCAATCCCGGCCCGCCCTAAACATCCCGCAATCGGGCATCCTTCGCGCGCGTCACCTGGGGGGAGTTGCTCGCTGCGCGCGTCGGAACTTGTCGACACAGAGTCGTATGGGAGTGCCTGTAGTTCTGCCTCTTTTCTTTGGGGGCCCCGGAAGTCTGTCGCTTCGTTCGGCCCCGTGCTCTGTGGGAGTGTCATGCCACGCGGTTTCCGGTCTGGGAAGCCTTTTTATGCCACTTTGCCCCACAACGTTATCCACACCTTGGGGAAAACCGTTAACAAAATGGATCAAAACACAAGATATAGTGGTTAACGGATATTTGATATAATAGGTGTAGTTTTCGATAAAACTATAAATTGTTTCATCTTCCAGTTGTATTCGTGGCAAAAATTCCACAAGCAAGCCCAACTTGGCATGGGCGACAAAATGCCGAAACACGTGTTGGGCGGTAAGCCCACCTTGACGGGGCCGTTATTCGGATTGGGTTTTCAGAGACTTGCCTGATCCGGACGCCGATTTCGGCAGTTGATCCGTCCAAACTTGGCTTACGAATCGGTCAAGTGGGATGAAATCCCAAATGCTGCATCGCAGCAAAGACTTATGCGAGATCGCGGGCCAGCAATGCGTCCGCAATCCGGGCGAAAGCGTCGGCCATGGCCCCCTGCCCGGCCGCGACCGGCGTGCCACCATCGCCCGCCAACCGCGTGTCCAGATCGATGGGAAGCGCGCCGAGGAACGGCAAATCCAACTTAGCAGCCTCGGCGGCCACACCGCCCTGCCCGAAGATCGCAGCTTCGTGCCCGCATTTGGGGCAATGGAACATCGACATGTTTTCGATCAGGCCAAGGACGGGCGTCTTGACTGTGGCGAACATGTCCAGCGCCTTACGCGCATCCAGAAGCGCCACATCTTGGGGGGTGGAGACCACGATGGCGCCAGTCACCACCGCCTTGGTCGACAGCGTCAGCTGCACGTCGCCGGTGCCCGGCGGCAGATCGACGATCAGCACGTCGAGCGGGGCCCTGCTGTGATGCGTCCATTCCACCTGGCCCAACATCTGCTGGAGGGCGCCCATCAGCATGGGCCCGCGCCAGACCACGGCCTTGTCTTCGGCCAGCATCAGGCCCAGCGACATCATCGTGACGCCATGGGCTTGCAGCGGCAGAATGGTTTTACCGTCTGGCGAGGCAGGGCGCTGGCTGACGCCCATCATCCGCGGCTGGCTGGGCCCATAGATATCCGCATCGAGCAAACCAACCTTGCGACCCTTTCGCGCCAAAGCCACCGCCAAATTGGCCGAGATGGTGGACTTCCCCACCCCGCCCTTGCCCGAGGCGACGGCAATCACACGATTAACCCCCGGCACGCGCTTGGGCCCGTCCTGGGGTTTGGGGTGCCCGCCGATCTTGAGCGAAGGCGGCGCCTTTTCCGCCGTGGGCGCCGTGAGAACGGCCTGCACACGGGCCACGCCCGGCAGGCGGGCCACGACCCGTTCAGCGGCGGCGCGCATCGGCTCCATGACTTTGGCGATCTCGGCCGAGGGGGCCTCGATCACGAAGCGCACGTCAGTGCCGTCAACGGCCAGCGCGCGGACCATATCGCGGCTGACGATGTTACCGCCATCGGGTGTTTCGATGGCTGAGAGCGCCCTTTCGACGGCCTCCTTGGTGATAACCATTGCATTCCCCTCAGGTATCCCAAGGCTTAGGTGGCGCCGCGCCCCCGCGAAGGCAAGACCAACATGGCCATGACACCTGCGCCGACGCCGCCGCACCAGGCCAGCGTCGTGGGAAGACCGAAGAACCCGGCAAGCCAGCCCAGCCCGCCGGAGCCGATTGCAACGGCGCCAATGCCCACCACCACCCACAACGACATGACCCGCCCGCGCAGATCGTCCGGCAGCGTTTCCTGTACGGCGGCTTGGAAGCTTACGCCGCAGAAGGTCGAAGCGAAGCCAAGCGCCCCCGTCCAGAACAGCGCCGCCCACCAATGAGTGCTGAGCCCCAGCGCCGCCAGTGCCACCAAGCCGCCCACCAGCACCCAGCGCGTCACGGGCGGGATGCCGCCCTGCCCCATGCCCGCCGTCTTGGCGATGGCAGCCACCAATGCGCCTGCCCCCGCCGCCGCCGTCAGCAGGCCCAGCCCCTCGGCGCCGCGGGCATGGACGCCTTCGGCCATGACGGGCAACAGTTCTAAATAGCCGCGGACCAGGATGGCCATGGCCGCCGTCATCAGCAGGGCTTGGCGGGCGATGTCGCTGGCGGCCAGATAGCGGATGCCCTGCGCGATACCCGACACGACCGAGCCCTGGCCGGCCCCCGCCGGCAAGGCGCGCGGGTCCATCCAGTGGACCGCCACCAGCATCGGCAGGTAAAGCGCCGCCGACAGCCAAAGCGTAGCCACCGGCCCGATGGTTGCAATGGCAAGCCCGGTCAGGACCGGCGCGACCAGCCGCGCCAAGTTGAAGTTGAGCGCTGACAGCGCCACCACATTGGTGACCTCCGCCTTGGGCACCAGGCGCGGGCCGAGCGACATGCGCACCGGGTGGTGGGCCGAAGTGACGACCCCCACCGCAAGTGCCAGGATGGCGAGGCCCCAGGGCCCAAGGCCTGGCCCGCCCGCGATCAAAGCCGCAAGGGCCAAAAGCACCGCCATGCTGCCGGACGTGACCATCAATGCTTGGCGGATATCGGCCCGGTCCACGAGCACGCCAAAGACGGGGCCGGACACGATCATCGGCAACAACCCAAGCGCTGCGATGAGGCCCACGAAGGGCGCCGAGCCCGACACATCCCATGCCAGCCAGCCCAACGTGACGCGCTGCGCCCAAAGCGCCTGCACCAAGGGCACAGCGGCCAAGAAATAGGCACGAAAACCGATATGGGACAAAGCACTCATGTCAGACCAATGGCGCGATATGGGACGTGAACGTCAACTTGCAAACCTAACTGACGCAAGGAAAGCCATGCAGATGCTGCATGGCGGCATTGACGATTGCCTACGTTGTGCGAACGCAGCAATCGCCCCATTTCTCGGTCAAGGAAACGCGGAAGCGGCAATGGGGCCGCAACGCAAGATCAGGGGCAGAACGGCCCCGTCATAGAAAGGGTCTAACATGGCTTTCACCACTTACGGCAATTCGGCCGCCGCCTCCACCTCCCTCAAGGACCGTGCGGTTGCCTTTCTTGAAACTGTTCGCGTCGAGTTGGCCAAGCGCCGGGTCTATCGCCAAACCCTGTCGGAGCTGTCCGCTCTGTCGGAGCGCGATCTGAACGATCTGGGTCTGAACCGTTCCATGCTGCGGTCGGTCGCCCAAGAAGCCGCTTACGGCAAGTAAGGTTTTCCACCGTAGCCCGTCCTCCCACGGGCTGCGATGGTAGCGTGGCGGTGATCTCCTCCCCGACGTGACCGCCACATATCGTCCGATCCCCCTCCTCCCTTTGGGACCGGGCACGCGACCGGCCTTTTGCAAGGTCGGGACGGCTAGGAACCGGCGGCGCCCCTCCTCCTCCCTGGGTGTCGTCGGGACCTGGCCCACGGGGCCCGGTGCGCGGGCTTCACAAGTCAGAGAACCGATGGCGGCCTGCCTCCTCCCTGGGCCATCCGTCGGAGCGGCGACTGCCCCTGCCTCCCTTGCGGCAGATCGCCATGTGAATGCGGCGGTGCCCTTCCTCCCTTTGGGCATCGCCGCTTTTTTGTTTGGGATCTGCTTTTCACCGAACCGGACGAATTCAAGCGCAAGCCGGTCCATCGACGGGCCGCGGTTCGGCGATCTTACGGATTTTCTGGCGTGCTCTATCTTTGCCACATCCGTACTCCGCCGCAGCGATGCACCAATGTCAGCCAAATCGCCGACCAGGGGCCGGCCTGCCGATGGACCGGCGCCCGCTGGGTTTGAGTCCGGTCCGGGGCGAAGCGGGATGTCGGGGCGACGAACGCGTCCTAAAACGGCACATCCCCCGCCGCATCCGCCCCCACAAGGAAGCGGCCCAACAGTTTCTTGGTGCCCGCCTTGTCAAACGCCACATCCAGCTTGTCGCCTTCGATCGCCAAGACTTCGCCATAGCCGAATTTCTGGTGGAACACGCGGTCGCCTTCGGTGAAGGCCGACACGGCGGTGGCGTCGATAACCAAGTTCTTGGCTTCGGATGGCTGGCGCATGGGGCGGGACGCATTGGCCTGCAGACGGCGCCAGCCGGGTGAGTTGTAGACATCGGCCTTGGCGGCCTTTTCCTGCAAGTTCGACGCGACCCCGCCGCCCATGGCGGCACTTTGCGCCGCCGCCATCCCCGTGGCCCCGAAGCCCCCGCCATAAAGGCCCGGGGGCGTCAGCACATCCACATGGTCTTCGGGCAGCTCGTCGATGAAGCGCGACGGCAGGGCCGATTGCCACTGGCCGTAAACCCGGCGGTTGGCAGCGAAGCTGATTGTGCAGACCTCTTCGGCGCGGGTGATGCCCACATAGGCCAGGCGGCGTTCTTCCTCCAAACCCTTTACACCGCTTTCGTCCATGCTGCGCTGGCTGGGGAACAAGCCATCTTCCCAACCTGGCAAAAAGACGACCGGAAATTCCAGGCCCTTGGCGGCGTGCAGCGTCATTAGGGTAATCTTGGGCTCCTCCTCGCCGCCCTCGTTGTCCATGATGAGCGAGACATGCTCCAGGAAGCCTTGCAGGTTCTCGAACGCCTCCAGCGCCTTCACTAGTTCCTTCAGGTTCTCCAGCCGGCCAGGCGCCTCAGGCGTCTTCTCGTTCTGCCAGAAGCCGGTATAGCCGCTCTCGTCCAAGATCACTTCGGCAAAAAGAACATGATCCCCATTCAAGATCCGTAGGTCTCGTTGCAATAGTTTGATCTGTGCCTTTAAGCGTCGGATCTCATCTGCTGCAACAGCCTCCGAACGCTTGTGACCTGGCTCTAGATCAGAGGTCGCATCGAGCCGATCTTGGAGTTCCTTTACTTCGAGTTCCTTCTCTTTAATCTGCTCCTCAAATCTTTCAATGACCGAAGCCTTCTCCATTGAGGCAGATAGAAACTGCCAATAGTGAAGCTGCGATGATAACTCCCCCAGCGCCTTGCCCCCCTTGCCGCCGACGGTCTTCGTGCGCACGCAAAGCTTCGCGCCCTCCACTAGCGACACGCCGTTGGACCGGGCCATGACCTGGATCGTCTGCTGCGCCTTGTCGCCCAGGCCGCGCTTGGGTGTGTTGACGATGCGCTCGAAGGCCAGGTCGTCGTCGGGCGAGACGACGAGGCGGAAATAGGCCATGGCATCGCGGATCTCCAAGCGCTCGTAGAAGCGCGGGCCGCCGATGACGCGGTAGGGCAGCCCGATGGTCAGGAAGCGGTCTTCGAAGGCGCGCATCTGGTGGGCGGCGCGGACCAGGATGGCCATGGCGTCGAGGCTATAGGGCGCCATGCCGCGCGTGCCGTGAGTCATGGCCTCGGCTTCTTCGCCGATCCAGCGGGCTTCTTCGTCGCCGTCCCAATGGCGGATCAGGCGGACTTTCTCGCCGCCTTGCGCCTCGGTCCAGAGCGTCTTGCCCAGCCGCCCCTTGTTGCCCGCGATCACGCCGGATGCCGCGCCCAGAATATGGGGGGTGGAGCGGTAGTTCTGTTCCAGCCGGATGATTTCGGCGCCTTCGAAATCCTTCTCGAACCGCAGAATGTTGCCCACCTCGGCGCCGCGCCAGCCATAGATGGACTGGTCGTCATCGCCCACGCAGCAGATGTTCCTGTGCCCGCCCGCCAACAGCCGCAGCCACATATATTGGGCCACGTTGGTGTCCTGATATTCGTCCACCAGGATATAGCGGAACCAGCGGCGGTACTGATCCAGCACGTCTTCATGGGCCTGGAAGATGCCGATGACATGCAGCAGCAGGTCGCCGAAATCGCAGGCATTCAGCGTCAGCAGCCGGTCCTGATATTCGCGGTAAAGCGCCACGCCCTTCCCGTCGAACGCCTGCGCCTCATGGGCGGGGACCTTGTCGGGCGTCCAGGCGCGGTTCTTCCAATGGTCGATGATCGAACTCAACTGGCGCGCGGGCCAACGCTTTTCGTCCATGCCCGCAGCCTGGATCAGCTGTTTGAGCAGGCGGTTTTGATCATCCGTATCCAGGATCGTGAAATTCGATTTCAGGTGCAATTCACGCGACCCGCCTTCCAGCAAGGGGTCGGGAATGGTGCGGCCCACCAGTTCGGCATGGCGGCGCAGCAGCTTCACGCAGATGGCGTGGAAAGTGCCAAGCCAGGGCATCCCTTCCACCGTCTGGCCCATCATGCGGCCCAGCCGGTCGCGCATTTCGCGCGCGGCCTTGTTGGTGAAGGTGACAGCCAGGATTTCGTTCGGCCGCGCTTTGCCCTGCGCCATCAAATGGGCGATGCGCGCCGTCAGCGCCCGTGTCTTGCCGGTGCCCGCCCCCGCCAGCATCAGGACCGGACCATCCAGCGTTTGAACCGCTTGAAGCTGGGCGGGATTCAACCCATCCAGATAGGGCGCGGGCCGTGCGGCCATGGCGCGGGCCGACAGGCTAGCGGCTTCCATCGCGTCAGAATCGTCCTCGAAACTCATGCTTGATGAATAGAACGGTGCCCGGGCCAAGGGAAGCCCATGTTCACTTTGCGTTCACATCTGCAACGCGGCGCCGTAAGCTCACCTACCATCGTCAGGGTCACGCTCGGCCATCTGCATAATGGCATAGCCGAACTGGACGCCTGAAAAGACGATGCCGTTCAAGACCCAAAAGGCCAGCGTGGCCATGACCGCGATGTCGGAGCCGCCGACCAGATGGCCCAGATTGGCCACGTTGAACCAGTAGATCAGCGCCACGAAAACGGCGGCAGCCAAAAAGCCGATCAGCGCGCTATGTATATAGAGCCGGACAAGTCGGGGCATGGGCGCCTCCTTCCCAGCGTCAGATAGCACCATCGGCGGCAGTGGCAATCGCGCCGGCAGGGTCACGCCGGGATGTCGATCACGTGGGCCCGCAGATGCGCCGACACGGCCTCCAGAAATGCGTCGAGCCTGCGGCTGCGCCGCTCGGGCGCGAAAGCCAGGTGGATTGGCAAGGGACGGGCCGAAGCCTCCAGCGACACCAGCCGCCCAGCATCCATTGCGTCGCGCAAGTACCAATGGGGCGCGATCGCTACGCCCAACCCATCCTGCAAAGCCGCCGCGACCACGGCGATGGAGTTGGTGTTGAGCACGGGCGCTACCGTCAATTCCCGATCCCCCAGCGCGATGCGCCGTCCTTCATAGGGGCCCAGGGTGATCCAGGGGCAGTCTTCCAACGGGCGGCCCTGGAACTGCGGGTGTCCCAGCACCGACCTTGTGACGCTACCCAGCCGCCGCTGCACCAAGGTGTCGTCGGGCACCGGCCCCACCCGTATCCAGAGGTCCGCGCCGGTTTCGGCCAAGCGCACCGGCGCATCGCTGAGCTGCCAGTTCACGGTGACCTGCGGATGCGCCGCGCGGAAAGCCCCGAGCACGGGGATGAGCGCCGTTTGCCCCAACGCCACGGGTGCCACCACATGGAGCGGGCCTTTCAGCACGTCGCCCTCTGCCGCCGCTTCGCGGATCGCATCCCAGCCTGCCAGCATGGCCCTGGCCCGGGGCAGCAAATCGCGCCCCGCTTCAGTCAAGGCCACCGCGTGGGTCGTCCGGTGGAAGAGGCGCGTGCCCAATTCCGCCTCCAACGCCGCCAGCGCCCGCGTCACCGTGGGTTGCGACACGGACAGGTCCCGCGCCGCCCCGGTGAGGGAGCCGCGTTCGGCCACGCGCAAGAAGGTGGCAAGGGTGGTCAAAGGGTCGGCCATACGAAATCTGCATAACAGTTCTATCCACCATGCGTATACCGTTTCAACGCCCGCGCCCGCATCTTCGGTGTCATCCATATGAAGGAGACACCCGATGGACCGCTTCACCTTTCCCGATGGCCGCAGCATCAACCGCTTGGGCATGGGCGTCATGCGCTTGACCGGCCAGCCTGGCAATTTCGGCCCCTATCCCAACTGGCAGGCAGGCATCGACCTGCTGCGTGCGGCGGCGGATGGCGGCGTGCAGCTCTTCGATTCAGCCCGCGCCTACGGCCCCGAACATGCCGACCGTTTGCTGGGCGAAGCCCTTGGTGACCGCGATGACGTGATGCTCGCCACCAAGGGCGGGATCGACAAGTTCGCGCCGGACCGGATGGCGCGCGATGCGTCCCCCGTCCGCTTGCGCGCGCAGATCGACGATGCCCGCCGCAACCTGCGGCGCGACAGGATCGACCTGTTCCAACTGCACTGGGTCGATCCCAACACGCCGTTGGAAACGTCCGTCGAAGCCATGGCCGAGGCCCAGGCCGCGGGCCATGTGGCGCGCATCGGGCTGAGCAACGTGACCCTGTCGGAGTTGGAGCGCGCCCGGGCCGTCGCCCCCATCGCCAGCGTCCAGAACCGCCTGAACATGCACGACGCCGACCAACGCGCCATGGTGGACCGCACCGCCGAACTTGGCATCGCGTTCCTGCCCTACGGCCCCCTGGGCGCCCACCCGATGCAACAAGGCGCCATGCTCGACCCCGCCGGTGCCCTGCGCTGGTTGCTGGACCTTTCACCCAACATCCTGCCCATCCCGGGCACGACCAACCCGGCCCATCTGCGGGCCAACATCGCGGTGGCGGGGTGAGTGGGGCATGGGTTGATTTCGGGCGCGTTGGGAACGTGGTCGTCCGACACAAGCCCCGGCCATGACTTCGGATCCTGTCTGTCGGCTGGGGGTCGCTTATTGGTGGTCGCCGTGCGGACCTTTCAGACCTTCGCCGCACGTGCACGAACGGCGGTTTTGGATGCATCGGCTGGGTCGCAATCTGTGACCTTCACCGCTATCTGGCGCGTTTTCTTCAGCGTTATGTGGCACCGATGACGAGAGTGGAACGGGCAGCTTCGACTACATCGTCGGTGACAAGCGACAGTTCGTTGATCTTCAGGATGCGCTCGATCTGAACGAACAGCCGGTGCAGGAGGCGGAAGTTGCCATCGGTGATCCGGGCGATGGATGCGATGGCTTGATGGTCTGTGAAGTCGGCGTCGTCCAGTTGCAGGCCGAGCTTGCGCCAATGGCGGGTGAGCACGAAAGTCAGCTCGTCGCCTTTCAAGGGGCGGTAGTGGTGCGCAAAGCCGATCCGGCTGTAGAGTTGCGGGTAGCGTTCCAGCTTGCGTTCGAAGCCGGGCATGCCGATCAAGATGACACCGATGCCGGTGCGGTCGAAGATATCGCGGATGTGTTCGAGGCTCTGGGTGGAAAGGCGCTCGGCCTCGTCGATGACGAGCAACTCGATTCCGTCCTTGCTCACGCGTTCCGGAACAACCCGGCCGGGATGAAGTGCTAGGTCGATGCACCCCTCGATACGGGTGGTGAGCTGCCGCAGGTCGTCGCGCACCTCCCGGACAGGGCCGCTGACGGTGGGTGTATAGAAAGCCGTCCGTGCCTTGGCGAGCGCATCGTAGGCCATGGCATCGGAAGGATCGCGCGGCCCCCATGCCAGCAAGAGCGGTTCGGCCTTATCCCACCGTGCAAAACGTCTGGCAGACATGGTTTTTCCGACACCGGCCGCACCGAAGCAGATACCGATATAGCGGTGTTTCTTCACTGCACTGGCAAACTCGACGAACCGGCGGTGTTCCCTGGTAGCTATGAAGCTTCCGTTGCGATGACCTGCCATGATCAATCGTCCGTTCGGTAGGTGCGAAGCTTCGGGGCTCCACGCTGGCGGGGGGCGGGATCGGTCTTCTCACGCGGCGGTCTGTCCGACAGATATTCGGCGACCACGCTGACTCGCTCATTGATCTGCTGGCGCAGGGCACGCCGATGGGCGGCGCGGGCCGTCTGGATTTCTTTCAGCGTGACTGTCTCGTGGGCGTGCTCCGGGCTGATGGCTCGGCACAAGAAGCGGTTCTTGTGAAAGACCCCCACCTCGCCCAGATCGCGGGGATCATAGCGGACGGTCACGCTCTCCCCGACATAGGGGGCAAGGATCGGGCTCACGAAGCGCAGCCCCTCGAAATGCACGCCGTCGCGGCGCACCATGCGGGGCTTGGCCACCATGACCAGCAGCAGGTCGAGGTCTTCAAGACTGTCAGGCATCTGTGGCAGCCAGCCGTCCGCGCGCCAAGACGTCACCGGCGACACCCCGGTCGCGCTGTGCGACCGGGCATTGTAAATGCCGGTGATCCAGGGACCGATGACGGCGTCCAGATCAGACAAGGACAGCCTGGGATGCGTGACCGGTTTGCCTCCGACCACATGACCGGGCAGTTCGGGCAGCAATTCTGTGTTCAAGGTGCCGAAGAAGCGCTCGATTTTTCCGCGCCCTTGCGGCCTCGCCACGGCGGAGTGGATCAGCCGGATTCGTAAGGCCGCCGCCGCCTGGTCGAGATGCCCGGATGTGAAATCGCTGCCGTGATCGACGTAGAGCACTTCGGGGATACCGCAGATCGGCCAATCCGGGTTCTGCTTGCGCCAGATCGCCTGCCGAAGCGCCAAAGAGGTTTGCAAGGCTGATGGTGCGCCGGGGAACACAAGGTATCCAGCGATGGCACGGGAATGATCGTCCATGATCGCTGTGAGCCAGGGACGTACCGCGCTGCCGTTTGCATCGCGGATCAGGATGTCGAGCATCGTGTGATCGGCCTGCCAGAGTGCGTTCGGCGCGCTGGCCCTGTGCCGATGGATCAACTCGAACCGATCCCGGTAAGCTGCCGCGCCGTCCAGTGCCAACGTAACCATTGCCGGATCGAGCGCCCGGATGATGGAATGGACCGTGCTATAGGAAGGCACAGCCCAATCCCGCGCTTCCGCAATCGCAGCGATGCGACGGTGGATCGCCGCACAGGGCACGCGGGGCTTTCGGAGCGCCAGGCCTTCGATCAGTGCGACCAGTGCATCGGGCAATTTGCGTCTGCTTTGATCAGACCGGGATTGGCGTCTAAGCCCATCGAGCCCGTCCGCTCTGTAGCGGGACAGCCACCTTTGCGCCGTCCGGACAGCAACACCGGCCGCGCGGGCGGCCGCGACCAGCGAAACGCCCTCTTCAAGATGTGGTCGAAGGACGGCAAACCGACGCATTGCTTCATCCATGACCTGCCTCCCGTCGGTGTCCGCAAGGGGAACCCTGAGCGGACAGGTTCATGCGAACAGGTGCACCACATGAAACCGCTACTTTTCGTGTCTCATATATCTGGTACGATTAAATTTGCAAAAGAGGCCCCTTATCCGTACACTTTGTGCATGACTGCGACAAAAATCGGATACGCCCGCTGCTCAACCGACGGCCAAGACCTGACCGCCCAAAAGCAGGCGCTGGAGACTCTCGGTGTGGCACCGGATCGCGTCTACACAGACCATGGCCTAACCGGCACAAACCGGGCGCGCCCTGGATTGGATCAGGCTCTGGCCGCCGTGCGTGAAGGGGACACACTCGTTGTCCCCAAGCTCGACCGACTGGCCCGTTCTGTGCCTGATGCCCGTGCCATTGCCGATCAGTTGGAGGCGAAAGGCGTGAAACTTGCACTGGGCGCATCGGTCTACGACCCCACCGATCCCATGGGGAAGATGTTCTTCAACATCCTCGCCACCTTCGCTGAGTTCGAAGCCGACCTGATCCGCATGCGTACCCGTGAAGGCATGGCCATCGCCCGCGCCAAGGGAAAATTGCGCGGCAAGCAGCCGAAGCTGTCAGAAAAACAGCAACGTGAACTGGCCCGCATGCACGCCACCGGCGAGTACTCAATCAGCGATCTGGCTGAGGTATTCTCTGTCTCTAGGCCAACCGTTTATCGGACGCTGCAACGACACCGGTCAGAACAATGACAGAGGTAACGTTCCTTCCAAACAAGGCGCTCATCTACGCGACCAACAAACGTGGGCTCCTGATCTTTCAAGAGCCGGACTTCCCCGAAGTGCCGCCCCAAGTTCCAGGCGGAACTATCGACAACGGGGAAGACCCCTTGGTCGCGGCAAAGCGTGAGTTCGCAGAAGAAACGGGCATTCTGACGCCAACCGACATGACATTCCTGGAACTGGATGAGCACCCGTTTGAGAGGAACGGGCAACCACATCAGGTCAACAGATATTACTATCATGCCACGGTATCGGACGATCTCCCTGAAACATGGGATCATCATGAACAGTACGCGCACGACGAGGCAGACCCAATCCTGTTTCGCTTCTCGTGGGTGACGCTAAACAACGCTCCAGACATCCTTGGGATCGGGATGGAGGCAGCCATTCCAAGTCTAAGGGCGCACCTCGCTGAAATCCCTTAGCGTACTATTCCGCCCCCAGTCGTAAGCGACCCCTTGGAGGCACTTCAGAAAATTCACCCGCCTGCGAGACCGGAACGAGAAATGGTATTTCTTCCGATTTTGGGAGACCCTTTTGATTGAACCGCTTTGCGACAACCCCCATCAGTTTCCAACGTTCCAGAAGTCGATGGCGCAGATCATGTCGGATGTGGTGCCCGTGATGCTCAGCATCACGCCACGCTTGTCCGTGCGGATCATGCGCGATCAAGACGCGGTCCCGTTGGACAAACTGGTGATCATGCCCGACAGGCTTGAACTGCGGCGGCTGTCGCTGCACCGCAATATGATCTTGGCCGCCGATGATATTTTCGAAGCAGGACCGGCCTGGGTCGCAGAGCACTACGGATCAAGGCGCACCCTGTCGCTGCAATTGCGGGAATTCATCGATTTCTGCCTCGATTGCGGAATAAACGACTCCGACATACGGTCGCATCTGATGCAGCTTGTCTTTGCGCTTGACCGGCCGCGTTGGCCAGAGTGTCTTGCAACAAGGTCGTTCGAGCGAATGACAGATGATAAGGATCAGGCGGAGGCGAGCGCGATGGACTGGATCTACGCCACCCGCTTCCAATTGAGACTTGCCGGAAAGGGCGCGGTGTAATGGCGATTGTACTTGCCCCCCTCGGCTGGGGTTTGATCGTTACCGGGGTCGGGATTGCCGCAACCTCGGTTGCAGCCCTTCTCGCGCATCATAACAGGACCGATTTCCGGCGCATGCCGGTCGGCGATCCCATCACCGAAGAAGACATACGGCGCGAAATCGAACGCATCCGCCGGGGCAACGAAGCGCGCGAAAACCATCCGCGTCAGACCCAACCGCAACCTCGCCGCGACCCGCGGCTACCGCGTATCCAGCTGGATCGAGACGCCGAGCCGGAAAGCGAAACGACTGTCAGGCAGCGCCTGCGGCGACGGTGCCATGAGGAAGACGGCAATTGCCCAACCTGCCCGCCCGCCGAGGACGGCACCGTGATCATGCATAGCTTCCAGGCGGGAACCATCGAACGCCCCAGTTACCGGGCCATCGGCTCAGTCTACCAGCACCATATCGTTCCCTGGTATCATTTCAGCGCCATGGTCAGCAGCTTCTCGGGCAACGAACGCCTGCATCTGAATATCGAGGAGCTGCAATGGAAGGGCGGGCGACAAGCCTCTTGGGACGGGCTCGACTATCTCGCCTGCGAGCTGATCGAGTGCAAGTTCGGGTATGGGAAATATGTTGATCCAAAAATCTTACTAGAAAATCCAAAGCGAGCAGCGGGATCGCCAAGACGAGGAGGCCGAGGCGATGCAACGCTCGATAGAGCCTTCGGAGATCAGCTCACCGCACAAGGCAATAAAGTGAAAGAAGAACAGGATGCAGGCCGCATGGTTTGGCTGAAATGGGTCTGCAGCAACCGAAATGTCGCGTCGGTCGTCGGACTCATGGCGGCGCAAAGAAAATTCTATTTCATCGACACCGAGCATGTACCGATGACTTATGGAGCGATCCTCGAAGAAGTTCACGAGATCGACATGCGCACGTCCGACCCTGCTGAAGACTACGGCAACTGGAGAGGCTGATGGACAGGCGCAACAAGATAAATTTGGATGCTTATTTCGACAATCGCTATGAGCCTCTTGAAGAGGCGATGGTGCGCGTTCGTGAATTCGGAAAATCACTGGAAGGAGAGCTGATCTTCAACGGTAACTGGGTTTATTCACGCACCGATGAAGAGGCGCAAAGGAACCAGGGCTTCAACCCGGTTCGCGAGCCATCCGTCTGGATGGACTACCTGCGTGCCGAACACGCCCGAAACAGGGCTGAAGTTGGCGACTACGGGGATTTCGGAGAAACGTTCACACTGACGTTGCCACATGCAGCTCCATCACCACCGAACGATCCCTACGATTTCTATGACCGTTTCCGCTTTGAAGGCGGGCCCGCGCGCAGCTTTTCCGATCATTTGGTATTTAACAGCGAGCATTATCGTGACGAACCCGTCTTCGACCTCGCAGGGTGGACCCGCCTGACCGAGCTCATCACTGCCTGGCGTGTCCCGCGCTATATCTGGTTCGACAGCTATCTCTACGAACTCGAGGGCCGCATTCACAAGCATCGCGCCTGGGGCGGCTGGCTTGGCTGGTTTCCGCAGCAGATCGAGGTCGCAGATCTGCCGCTGGGGGCCCTTGCAATTCCCGTCGGCCCCGGCACCCTTGTCGCTTCACAGCAGAACCAACTGCGCTCGGAGGTTCCCGCCGAGTTACAGCAGGCACAGAAGGTCGAATTGGCACTGGTCGATCTTGGCGTCCTGCCAACGCAGGAAGACCTCATCCGCGCCAGCCCGCCCCAGGATGGTCTTCCAAAGAACTGACCCCGCTCAAGGGACCACTTGCCTGTAACCGATTGCGCCAAATAACGACAACAAAACCACGCTAAACAGCGTTGAAGATCACATTTATCGTGGGGCGGGGCAATTAGACAAAAACGACCGTTTTTGGCGCATAGGTATTGTCAGGGGGTTATTGGCACGGACTAGAGATAGCGACGAACTTGCGCAGCATATTTGTCGAAGTCGGAACCATACTGCGAGCGTAGCCACGGCTCTTCAGAAAACGGCGCAGCAGCCAAGACGATGATTGCAGCAAAACCAACCAACATCACCAAGGGCGCAGCTGTGAGGACCATCCATCCCAGTACCATGGCGATGTCTGCTACATACTGGGGGTTGCGCGAGAAACGATAGAAGCCGCCAGATCGATATGCGCACGTCCGATCGCTCGGAAGACTACGGAAATTGGAGAGGTTGAGGACATGGACCGTCGAAACATAATGAGCGTCTATGCTTACTTCGATAACCGCTATGAGCCTGTGTATGATGCCTTGACCAGTTTTCGCGCGTTTGGGCGATCGCTCGAAGGGCAGCTGATTTTTACCGGAAATTGGGTTTATTCCCGTACAGATGAAGAGGCTCAAAAAAACCAAGGTTTCAATCCAGTCACAGAGCCTGAGGTCTACCTGTCATATCTTCGCGACGCTTATGCAAACAAGAAAGCGGAGTTCGGTTTGGAGGCAGAATTTGGTGAAACGTTCACACTGACGTTGCCACATGCATCTCCATCACCACCGAACGATCCCTACGATTTCTATGACCGTTTCCGCTTTGAAGGCAGCATTGCAAATACGAAGTCCGACAAGTTGGCATTTGCACATGAACTTACCCGCGGCCCCGTCTTCCTCGACCTCGCTGGATGGACCCGCCTGACCGAACTGATCGTCGCCTGGCGCGTCCCGCGCTACATCTGGTTCGACAGCTACCTCTACGAGCTCGAAGGCCGCATTCACAAGCACCGCGCTTGGGGCGGCTGGCTCGGCTGGTTTCCGCAGCAGATCGAGGTCGCAGATCTGCCGCTGGGGGCCCTTGCAATTCCCGTCGGCCCCGGCACCCTTGTCGCTTCACAGCAGAACCAACTGCGCTCGGAGGTGCCCGCCGAGCTACAGCAATCACAGAAGGTCGAGTTGGCATTGGTCGAGCTTGGCGTCCTGCCAACGCAGGAAGACCTCATCCGCGCCAGCCCGCCGCAGTCCTCGCTGATGGGAACCAAATGAGTTCTGAACCTACAATTGCTGTTTTGACTCCGCCACACAACAAAAAAGAAATCACGCCATATAGCGCTGAAGGTCACACAATCGGTCGTCTTTTGACCGGGACAGAAAGGTTTGGATTTTGGCAGATCTCTCCGTATGGAGGCGGCTCGGCAAGCCAGCCAAGTCGCGATTTCGCCGACCTGAACCCTACTGGCGACTGTACGTACGCAGACATCGTTATGCGACGCGCGGCAACCAACAAGATGAGCCTCTCCCAGACGGGCGGGGCGCCACTTCGGACGGTGGCTGTCCGAAGTGGCGCGGGCCGTGTCAGTGCTCGGCGACGTACCAGTCGCAGCCGAACCGCTCCGTCTTCCGGGCCGCCATCACCGGCAATTGCAAGCTCAGGACGCCGGTCATGTCGATGACGCTTTCGAGTGGCGGGATGCCAATCTCTTCGCGGACTTCGATGTATTCGGGCGTGCCAACGGGGAAGGTCCACCAGACAGCGTCCTTGATATCGCGCGAGGGGGCCTCGACGCGGTAGACCTCTACCTGAACCGTCTCCAACCCGACGAAACCCTGGCCCGGCGAGCGGGTGACCGTCTCGCTGTTCACCTCCTCGGTTTCGATCTGCTCCAGGAACTCCTTTTCGACGACTTGCGTGAGCCCGAAGGACTTGCTGGCCATTGCGGTGAACTCTCCTTTCGCACTGCCGAGCGACCCCCCGAACGAACTGCTCTGGTTGGCCGTGAAGGATGTCTGGAACAGGCGGCGGGTGGCGTTGAGCTCCTTGGAGCGGTCCAATTCGAAAGTCTCGATCCGCTCACCCTGCGGCACGACGCCGATGATCGCGGTATGAGGCCCCGGCTCCGCCTGACTGGGTTGGTAGTCTCGGATGAAGTGGACGGCCAGCTGGTCCAGTTCGCTGCCGGCGCGCCCGCCAAAGCCAAGCACGCGGATGTCCGTGAGCTCATGTTGCTGGCCGCCATTCCCGCCATGAACCATTTCCCGGCCGCGGTTGGTGCGCAGCTCGATCCGGTCGACCCTGCTGCCTGATCTGATCAATAATTCATTGATGTATTCGTCGCTGCTGAACGACAGAGCCGTCTCTGTCGTCCCGCCGTTGCCGCCGTAGCGGGCGTTGTCCAACCGCAGCTCGTCGATCCGCGAGGCAGATCTCAGGCCGATTACTTCGAACCCGGCGATGTCGAATTGGTTGCCGCCGCGTCCACCAAAGCTGAGTGTTTCGATGCTCATTGTCAGTGTCCTCTTGAAAGGGTTTCGATGGCTATTGGTCGGAGAGCTCGGCGCAACGGTTCAAATTTTTTGACTACGCAGCCGTCCTGCCTTCAGACGTGCTCCGAGGGGATGACGCCCGAGTGCCACAAGCGGTGCAATCGCGTTGAGCAATTCGGCGCCTCGGCTCGCCTATAGGCGCCTCAAAACCGAAAAATGCGCATCTCCGCATTCAGCCGCAAAGAACGCGAATGGCAGTGTACCCTGCACGTCAGACACAAGTTCCTTGCCGCACCTGATGCGAAAGGCAGGTCGGTTTTGTCACTGACGGGGATACACGTTCAATCAATGAACAGCCTTGATCCACAAGTCTTTGGAAAAAACTGGATTTTTTTCAAGGCTTTAGCCGAAGTCCGAGGAGCGGACATTGGTGCGAGGTGCAGCACCCAGTACTTTGGGCTCACAACGGACCTTCTCAGGCCCCCTGCCACTCCACCTCCCCCGCTTTCTGACCCAAGCCTCCGTGAGGCATCCAGCGTCACCAGCACTCCGAACCCAGCGCCTACCCACTTCCCACCATTGCCGCGCCGCGGCGCTATCGTTACCAAACCGTCACGAGACGGAAGGGACGACCATGGCCGAGTTCAAGAAAATCCTCATCGCCAATCGCGGCGAAATCGCCATCCGCGTGATGCGCGCCGCCAATGAGATGGGGAAACGCACGGTCGCGGTCTATGCCGAGGAAGACAAGCTGGGCCTGCACCGCTTCAAAGCCGACGAGGCCTACAAGATCGGGGTGGGGCTGGGGCCTGTGGCGGCCTATCTCTCTATCCCCGAAATCATCCGCGTAGCCAAGGAATCGGGCGCGGACGCAATCCACCCCGGCTATGGCCTGCTGAGCGAAAATCCCGATTTCGTGGATGCCTGCACCAAGGCGGGCATCACCTTCATCGGGCCCAAGGCGGAAACCATGCGCAAGCTGGGCGACAAGGCAAGCGCCCGGCGGGTCGCCATCGAGGCCGGGGTGCCTGTCATCCCCGCCACCGACGTGCTGGGCGATGACATGAAGGCCATCAAGAAAGCGGCCGCCGATGTGGGCTATCCGCTGATGCTGAAGGCCAGTTGGGGCGGCGGCGGGCGCGGCATGCGGCCCATCTTCTCCGAAGATGAGGTGGAGGAGAAGGTGCTGGAAGGCCGGCGCGAAGCCGAAGCGGCCTTTGGCAACGGCGAAGGCTATCTGGAAAAGATGATCCAGCGGGCCCGCCACGTGGAAGTGCAGATCCTGGGCGACAGCCACGGCACGATCTACCACCTTTATGAGCGCGATTGTTCGGTCCAGCGGCGCAACCAGAAAGTGGTGGAGCGGGCCCCTGCCCCGTATCTCAGCGGCACCCAGCGCGAACAGCTCTGCAATCTGGGCAAGAAGATCTGCGAACACGTGAATTACGAATGCGCGGGCACCGTCGAGTTCCTGATGGATATGGACTCGGGCGAGTTTTACTTCATCGAGGTGAACCCCCGCGTGCAGGTGGAACACACCGTGACCGAAGAAGTCACCGGCATCGACATCGTGCGCGCCCAGATCATGATCGCCGAGGGCAAGTCACTGGTGGAGGCCACGGGCGTGGCCAGCCAATACGATGTGAAGCTGGACGGCCATGCCATTCAGTGCCGGGTCACGACCGAAGACCCGCAGAACAACTTCATCCCCGATTACGGCCGCATCACCACCTATCGGTCGGCCACCGGAATGGGCATCCGCCTGGATGGGGGCACGGCCTATTCGGGCGCGGTGATCACGCGCTATTACGACAGCTTGTTGGAAAAGGTCACCGCCTGGGCACCCACGCCCGAAGCGGCCATCCGGCGGATCGACCGGGCCCTGCGCGAATTCCGCATCCGGGGTGTGTCCACCAACATTGCGTTTGTGGAAAACCTGCTTAAGCACCCGACGTTCCTTAACAACGAATACACAACCAAGTTCATCGACGAGACGGAGGCGCTGTTCGACTTCGCCCCCCGTCGCGACCGCGCCACCAAAATCCTGACCTATATCGCTGACATCTCGGTCAACGGGCATCCCGAGACCGAGGGGCGCCCCCGCCCGCCCGCCGATATCCGCGCCCCCCGCGCCCCCGAACGGCTGCTGGAAACACCGCCCGACGGGACCAAGCAAATCCTCGACAAGAAGGGGGCGGAGGGGCTGGCAGATTGGATGCTGAAGGAAAAGCGCCTGCTGCTGACGGACACGACCATGCGCGACGGGCACCAATCGCTGCTGGCGACGCGGATGCGGTCCATCGACATGGTGCGCACGGCGCCCGCCTACGCCACCAATCTGCCGGAGCTGTTCAGCGTTGAATGTTGGGGCGGCGCCACCTTCGATGTGGCCTATCGCTTCTTGCAGGAATGTCCCTGGCAGCGCCTGCGCGACCTGCGCGCCGCCATGCCCAACCTGCTGACCCAGATGCTGCTGCGCGCGTCAAACGGGGTGGGCTACACCAACTACCCCGACAACGTCGTCGTCAGTTTCGTCAACCAAGCCGCCGAGACCGGCATCGATGTCTTCCGCGTCTTCGACAGCCTCAACTGGGTCGAAAACATGCGCGTCGCCATGGATGCCGTGATTGAGACCGGCAAGGTCTGCGAAGGCACCGTCTGCTACACGGGCGATCTGCTGGACCCGGATCGCGCGAAATATGACCTGAAATACTATGTCGCCATGGCGAAGGAACTTGAGGCTGCGGGCGCCCACGTTCTGGGCCTCAAGGATATGGCGGGCCTGTTGAAGCCTGCGGCGGCCAGCGTGCTGATCAAGGCGTTGAAAGATGAAGTGGGCATCCCGGTCCACTTCCACACCCATGACACGGCGGGCATCGCCTGCGCGTCCATCCTGGCGGCAGCCGAGGCCGGAGTGGATGCCGCCGACGTCGCCATGGACAGCTTTTCCGGCAATACCAGCCAGGCCACGTTCGGCACCATCGTGAGCGCGCTGAAGGGCAATGCGCGCGATACCGGCATCGATATGGAGGCGCTGCGCCGCATCGATGGCTATTGGGACGCCGTTCGCCAGCAATACCTGGCATTCGAAAGCGGAATGCAGGCGCCGTCGTCTGAGGTGTACCTTCACGAAATGCCCGGCGGGCAGTTCACCAACCTCAAGGCCCAGGCCCGGTCCATGGGGCTGGAAGACCGCTGGCACGAGGTGGCGCAGATGTATGCGGATGTGAATAAGATGTTCGGCGATATCGTGAAGGTCACGCCATCGTCCAAGGTGGTGGGCGATATGGCCTTGATGATGGTCAGCCAGGGCCTGTCCGTTGACGAAGTCGTGGACCCCAAGGTGGAGGTCAGCTTCCCGGATTCCGTCATCGACATGATGAAGGGCAATCTGGGCCAACCGCCGGGCGGCTGGCCCAAGGCGCTTCAGAAGAAGGTGCTTAAAGGGGACAAGCCGCTCAGCGACAGGCCCGGCAAGCACCTGGCGCCCGTGGATCTGGACGCCGAGCGCGTAGCTTTGGCCGAGACACTGGGGACGGATGTCGACGACGAAGACCTCAACGGCTATCTGATGTATCCAAAGGTCTTCACCGATTACGCCGAGCGCCACGCCATCTACGGCCCCGTCCGCACCCTGCCCACGCCTGTTTTCTTCTATGGAATGGAACCGAGCGATGAGATCGAGGCCGAGATCGACCCCGGCGTGTCCCTCGTCATCCGCTGCGTGGCCCAGGGCGAGACGAATAAGGACGGCGAACGCCGCGTCTTCTTCGAACTCAACGGCCAACCCCGTGTCATCCGCGTGCCCGACCGCCGCGTGGTCGGTGCCTCGGCGCGGATGCCAAAGGCCGAAACTGGCAACCCCAACCATATCGGGGCACCCATGCCCGGCGTGGTGGCCAGCATCGCCGTGCAAGCGGGCAAGAAAGTAAAAAAGGGTGATCTTCTGGTGACGATCGAAGCCATGAAGATGGAAACCGGCCTTCACGCGGAACGAGATGCCGAGATTGCGGCGATTCATGTGACACCTGGCGCACAAATCGACGCAAAGGACCTATTGGTCGAACTGGCCTAACGGCCCTAAATCGGGGGTTCGGGCGACAATCGCTCGCGCGTTCCCCGCATTGTTAGCGATCAGGCTTCGTCCCGTCAGAATTGTGTCATGGAATCTCCTACGGGACGTCGCAAGCCGACGATATCTATGACATCGAACCTTCCTCGTATTGAGTCATATCATGTTTGCGAACCTGAAAAAATTTAATCGATTCATTCATGAGGATGACGGCGCCGTCACGGTGGATTACGTCGTGCTCTCCGCGCTGGCCTGCGCCGTTGCCCTCGCCTCGACGGACGTTCTTTCTGGCGGGTTCCGCACAATGGGTGGGGCCATCGACGACGAATTGTCCGGAACACCGGTGGATGAGCAGGATGCAAGTCTTGTCTATCAGACGCGGTTCGAGAACGGCGCCGCGGGATGGACAGGCGCTGACGTTCGCACATTGGATGGCGCAGGCAACGTTCTGGGCCCGATCGAGGGGACCGGTGGCGAAATCGGCGTGTCCCGTGAGTTTCAGATCGACCCTGACGCGGAATCAGCAACCTTCGAATTCGATCTCTATGCGTTCGACGACTTCGACGGCGATAGCGGGATTATCTTTATCGACGGGGTCGAGGTCGGCCGCGTAATCGCCGATAGCGGCGGTCAAGCGACCTTCGTGCCGGGCGGCGAGGCGGAAGCCCTCGGGGTTGAGATCAGCGGTCTTGTGATCGATGAAGGCGTGCAACTTGGCGGTCCGTCCTTTGACGACAGCTTGCTGGACAGCCGGACACGGATCAGCATCACAGTGGCAAATCCCGGCGACTCGGTTCAAGTGGGCGTTGGCTCCGACGCCACTGCTGGCCTTGAAAACGAAAGCTTCGCCATCGACAACTTCACCGCGACCGGCCTCGCCGACCCCGACGCCGTTTGATTGGCACCCATCTGCTACAAGCTGAAATCGTCATGCAAACACGATTTTTCCGCTTGCGCCGAACCGGGCCCTTACTTATCAGGCGATCACCGAAGCGGGCGGGCGTAGCTCAGGGGTAGAGCATTACCTTGCCAAGGTAAGGGTCGTGAGTTCGAATCTCATCGCCCGCTCCAATTCGGACCAACGACAAAGCCCTCGGCCACCGCCGAGGGTTTTGTCGTTTGCGCTTGCCGTGCTGCCTATAGCATGTGCTGCGCCGTCCATAATCCGGCGAACCTTGGCCAGATGCCAATCATCCGCATGTAAGCCGGGTTGGGAACGCGCAAGTTGTTCGAGGCCCACGGACGACGCGTGTGGGCAGGCGCCCTGCACACTTTCGTATGGTCGGCGGGTTTGGTCGCGGCAAATCGAACACCCCATACCGCACCCGAACCGCGGCATGTGTCTTAAAGCATTTCGCGTAAAACCTGAATCAGGTTTTACGTGATAACGCCGTGCAACGTTCGGGTGTCGCGGCGTTTTGCGGTCAGCCGATGGCTTCGGTTTAACGCAAGACGCTGTAACGGCCCGCAATCGGTGGTTCATGCGCCCAGAAGCGCCGACAATCGTACATTCTGCAATGGGCGCGCTGCCGCGCCATAGGCCGCCAGGTCCGCCCGCAGATCGGGCCGCACCTCAAAAAGGCGCGAACGGTCGGCAGGTGCCACCGCATCAAGGCCATAGAGCGTGGGCAGGAACGTCTCCGTCTCGGCGCCTTCGGCAAAAATCACCTCATGACGTTCTGTCAGCAGGTGCAGATACTGCACCGGCCCGGGGTCTTCGGCCCGGATATCGCTGCCATTGACCAGCGATTTGGCGGGCACAAGCACCTCATCTTCGCCGAACATCAACTGCGCGCGCCAGCCGCGGATCAGCATCCGGTGCTGGGGTGACACCCGCAGCACCCGTTCATTGCCCACGGTGCCCGGCTGGAAGCAAATCGCCGCCTGATGGGCATGGGCGTAACCTCGGCGCGCCCCGATCCATTGCAGCGATTGCGGGCCATGGTCGCGCGTCAACACCAGATCGCCCGGCATCAGCCGTTCCACCGCGCGCGGGCCAAAGGGCGTGGCGATCTTGGTGCCTTCTGCAAAGCAGATCACCGTCTCGATTTCCGAGAACTCGACCACCGTGCCGTCCAGGAGCGTGACGGTACCGCTGCGGCCGCCTGCATCGTCATCTTGGTTGGTGAAGATCAGCGTACCGTCCTGGGCCAGACCGCTCAGATCCAGAGTATCGCCGCCTAATTCGTCACCTTCCCCGCCGGTGATCGTGATCGTGCCACCGCCGGTCAGGTCGTCTGTGTCGATGGTGAAAAGGTCGTCACCATCCCCGCCCGTGGCGACATCGCCGCCCCCCAGGGCAAAGCTGTCATCCCCGGTGCCACCGTCCAGAACATCGGCACCCGCGCCGCCATCGAAGCGATCCGCCCCGGCGCCACCGATCAGCCGGTCATCACCCGCGCCGCCGAACACTGTGTCAGATCCGCCGCCAGCCTCCACATCCAGCCCGGCAGTGTCCAGACGTCCATCGACGCTGTCATCGCCATCTGTCAGCTCAAAGCGCTCGATCTCCGTGAAGGTAGTCGTGTCGCCGGTGCAGTCGGTGATTTCACCGGCCTCGTCCCCATCGAAGATGAGCGTGACAGGATTGCCATCGGGTTGAAAGGTAACCAGGTCGTCATCGACGCCGCCTTCGCCCCCGGTGATCGTGTCGTTGCCCGAACGGTCATCGACGCGGAAGACATCGTCGTCATCGCCACCCTGCAGATCATTGTCACCCCCGGCGCCGGTGATCGTGTCCGACCCCGTTCCGCCGACAACCACATCGTCGCCGGACCCGCCGGTCACCACGTCGGCGCCAGCCCCAGCATCGACGTCGATGCCCGCGTCATCCAGGACGGCATCGACGCTGTCGCCGCCGTCGGTCAGAACCAACCGCTCGACCTCTTCGAAGCTGAGCGTATCGGTCCCGTCGGTGATATCGCCCGCCTCATCACCGCCATAGGTGACCGTCACGGGGCCAGCCAGCGGGTCGAAGGCGATCAGGTCGTCGTCGAGCCCCCCTTCGCCGCCCACAATGCTGTCGCTGCCAAACCCACCGGTGATGCCGAATGTGTCGTCATCGTCGCCGCCATCCAGCGTATCGGCCCCGGACCCGCCGTTGAGTACATCCGACCCGGCCTGCCCCTGCAGGCTGTCATCGCCGGTGCCCCCGATCAGTAGGTCGTCCCCGGCGCCCGCCGCGATATCGAGGCCCGCGCTATCGGCCGAGCCATCGACGCTGTCATCGCGCCCCGTCAGGATCAGGCGCTCGATCTCCTGGAATTCGGCACTGTCCACCACGCCATTGGCGCGCGTAACCGTCCCGGCCTCATCCCCGTCATAGACCACCGAGACTTCGTCGGGCAGGTTCGACATGTCGAGGACATCGTTGTCGAACCCGTCTTCGCCCCCGAAGATCGTATCATTGCCGAAGCCGTCGCCATCGCCGCCATCCACCAGCAGGATGCTGTCGGCGCCTGCGCCACCTTCGATGACGTCGTCGCCTGCATCCGACACGATGGTGTCACGTCCGCCACCGCCGACGATACTGTCATTGCCCACGCCCCCGATCAGGACATCGTCGCCGCCGCCGCCGTCCAGCGTATCCGCACCCTCACCACCGACCAGACGGTCGGGCCCGCCGCCGCCAAGCAGGCTGTCGGCGCCATCCCCGCCTTCCAGCGTATCGGCACCAGTGCCGCCAACCAGCGTGTCGGCGCCTTGGCCACCCAGCAAACTGTCCGCGCCCGTACCGCCATCAATGGAATCGTCGCCTTCGCCGCCGTCCACAGTGTCGTTGCCGGACCCAGCCAGCACCGTGTCGTCGGCCAAACCGGCGAAGACATCGTCATTGCCCGCGCCCGCATCGATCAGGTCGGCATTCCCAGCCTCTAGGATTGAATCGAACGTGATATCAGACACATAGACGGCCTGCGGGGTATCGCCGCCGTTGTCATAGTCGATGACGACCTGCTGCACCGGCCCTGGTATCGTCACTAGAATCGAGCCATCGGCCTGATTTGGGCTGTCACTGTCGCGCAAGGCCCTGACGGTGTCGCCGTCCAAGATATCGTTGCCCAACACTTCGATTTCGACCGTGACGGGAAGACCGTTGGCGTCGAACGCCGTGATCGTGACGATATCCTGGAAGTTGTTGGCCGCGTTCACCACGCTGTCGATATCGGTGATCAGGAACTGGACGTTTTCCACCTCAGGCACGCGCCCGCTGCCATCCACGGCCTCGAAATCGAAGGTCGTGATAGAGTTCTGCGCATCCCCGTCCGGTCGGATCCGCAGGCTGGACCGGTCATCGAACCCAAGCGCGTCGGTGGTGTAAATCTGGTCGGGCTGTCCGCTGCCGGGCGCCCGGTTCGCCACAAATTCCGTCCCGGCAGGCAGCGACGAGGTGACCGACACTTCGATCCCGTCGATGATTTGCGTGGCGCCACCCGTCAGATCGGTGTTGGTGCCGTATTCGGACCATTCGAACCGCGACTGCGTGACCTCGACATCCATCTGGTCATTGGCATCAACGCGGTCGCCGTTTGGATCGCCGTCGTAGTCGAGCCCGATGACATCGTCCTCATCGGTCCCTTCCACCACGCCGTCGTTGAAATCGGCGTAGAAAAAGCCCGCATCATTGTCTGGGTCCGCCCCGAATTCGTGGCGCACGGTCTCATATATGCGGCCCTGCACCAGCGGAGACGAGGTCAATGTGAACGATGCCTGCCCCTCGTTGACGTTGAACTGCACCACGCGGACCTGCTCTCCGGTGACGGTGTCTTCCAGAAGCCAGAACTGCTCACTTTCCACATTTGCGTCGGTGACGCTGAACCCACCGACCGTGACGTCGCCCACGGCCGTCTCGCCGGTATATTCGTCGCCCAGCACGTTGCCGTCCGGCCCTGTATCGACTTCCGTGATGAAGGCGGTTCCCGTCGCCGAAGCCGGGCCCGTCCACGCGCCCGTGCCCCCATCCGTGGTCGAAAAGATGCCGACGGGGCTGGCATCATACAGGCGAACGGTGAAATCGGGCATTGAGGGAACCTTGAACGACGTATCTCGGGCGCCGGACAGACGCGTGTTTTAGTCAAAATCGATGAAAATACAGGCAGCATCGGGACGCTTTGAGGCCTGTTGAGGGGTATTTTGCCGGCTAACTGTCCCACAATCGCCGTATTGCTTCGGGCTTTGTGCCGGAATACCCAACGCGTTAACCATCTGCTGCGGCAAAACCCGATTCAGCTTCCGTGAAAACCGCTGTAAGGGGGCATCAGTCAGAAGGAAGACCGCCATGCGCCAGGCCAGCATTGCCCGCAAAACAGCCGAGACGGATATCAGCGTCTCCATCGACCTCGATGGCAGCGGCAGCTACGACAACCAGACGGGTGTCGGCTTTTTCGACCACATGCTCGACCAGCTTGCGCGCCACGCCTTGATCGACATGAAGGTGCATTGCGCGGGCGACACCCATATCGACGACCACCACACTGTCGAAGATGTCGGCATCGCCCTGGGACAAGCCCTGGCGCAAGCCATGGGCGACAAACGCGGCATCCGCCGCTACGGGTCGTGCCTGCTGCCGATGGACGATGCGCTTGTGCGCGCGGCATTGGACTTGTCGGGCCGCCCCTTCCTGGCTTGGGACGTCCCCATGACCGCGCCCGCCATCAAGACCTTCGACACTGAACTGGTACGCGAATTCTTCCAGGCATTTTCGACACATGGCGGCATTACGTTGCATGTGGACGGGTTGCGCGGCATCAATTCCCACCACATCGCGGAAGCCGCGTTCAAGGCCGTGGCCCGGGCGCTGCGCGACGCGCTCGATACCGACCCGCGCAAGGCCGATGCGATCCCCTCGACCAAGGGGATGCTCTGACGTGACGACGGTTCTTGTCGATTACGACAGCGGCAATCTGCACTCCGCCCAAAAGGCCTTTGAGCGAATGGCCCGAGAGGTCGGTGCGGGGGACATCATCGTTACCTCCGACCCTGATGCCGTGGCCCGCGCCGACCGCGTCGTGCTGCCCGGCGACGGGGCCTTTCCCGCCTGCCGCCGCGGCCTGCAAGGCTTCGCTGGGCTGGAGGAGGCCGTCCTCGACGCGGTCACCACCCGCGCGGTGCCCTTCTTAGGCATCTGCGTGGGCATGCAGATGCTGGCGACGACGGGTCTGGAATACGAAGACGTCCCGGGCTTCGACCTGATCGGCGGCACCATTGAGCGCATTGCCCCCACGGACCCGGCCCTGAAGGTGCCGCATATGGGCTGGAATGACCTGATCCTGACCGCCCCACACCCCGTACTGGCGGGGTTGGAGACCGGCGATCACGCCTATTTCGTCCATTCCTACGCCATGCAGATGCGCGACCCCGCCGACCGCCTGGCCCATGTGGATTATGGCGGCGACGTCACCGCCATCGTGGCGCGCGACAACGTCGTGGGCACCCAGTTCCATCCCGAAAAGAGCCAGCAAATCGGTTTGCGCCTGATCGCCAATTTCCTGACCTGGTCGCCGTGACCGACCAAACGTAGGATCATACGTGCCAGCCGGCCCATCGACGGGCCGCGGGTCGGCGATCCGACCGGTATTCTGCCGCGCTTTATCCCTGCAACGTCCTTGCTTTGCCCAAGCGATGCACCAACGTCACCCAAATCGCCGGGCCGGGGGGCGGCCCATCGATGGACCGGCGCCCTGCGAGCTCAATCCCGGTCCAGAAATGAAGCGGTACAGGGGTTAGGAACCCTTAACCATTGTCTCAGTTGACCTTCGTCCAGTTCTGCCGCGCACAGATCAGCCCACCGGCCACGCAACCGCGCAGCGCCATGCTGGTCCCTTCGATCTGAATGCGCCCCAGATAGACCTTGTCATTGGACGGCCGCCAAACCCGCCCCTCATAGGACCCGCCGCCTTGGGCCACCATTTCCCGCACGATCTGACGGCCCTTGTTGGGCGACTCGTATTCCCCGCTCGCATCGAAGGTCCGCGTGATCGTCCCGCAAAATGCGGACCCGCAAGGCGCAATCGTCACCAACGCATAAGTGCCGTCATCCACCTCGGTCTGCCAAACCCCTTCGATCGGGTCCGCAGCCGCCACTCCCGTGAAAAATGTGGCTGCCAATGCCAGGATCAATGTCTTCATCTCGTCCTCCCTTGAAATCTCAGGGCGCAGGTTGACGCACAGGTCACTGCCCGCGCAAGCGTGACGTACCGGCACGGCCTTCACCTCTGCCAGCGCCTGGGGCAGAAGGCGGCGACACGCAAAGGGCCTCGACATGATCCTCTACCCCGCCATCGACCTCAAAGACGGTCAGGCTGTCCGCCTCATCCACGGAGAGATGGCCAGCGCCACGGTCTTCAACGACGACCCCGCCGCCCAAGCCCGCGCCTTCGCAGATGCGGGCTGCGACTGGGTCCATCTGGTGGACCTGAATGGTGCCTTCGCAGGTGCGCCCGTCAACGCTGCCCCGGTCGAGGCCATTCTGGCCGCCATCGACGTACCTTGCCAATTGGGCGGCGGCATCCGCGACATGGCCACGATCGAGGCCTGGCTCACCAAAGGCCTTGCCCGCGTCATCCTAGGCACGGTGGCCGTGGAAAACCCCGATCTGGTCCGCGACGCTGCGCGCGCCTTCCCAGACCAGGTGGCCGTGGGCATAGACGCCCGCGGCGGGCGCGTGGCGACCAAAGGCTGGGCCGAAGAAACCGATGTCATGGCCACTGACCTTGCCCGCCGCTTCGAAGATGCGGGCGTGGCCGCCATCATCTATACCGACATCGACCGCGATGGCGCCATGGGCGGCCCCAACGTCGCCGCGACCGAGGCTCTGGCCCGCGCCGTCACCATCCCCGTCATCGCGTCGGGCGGTGTGTCTTCGCTGGACGACCTGCGCGCGCTCAAAGCCACCGGGGCCATTGCGGGCGCCATTTCGGGCCGTGCGCTTTACGACGGCGCCATCGACTTGGGCCAGGCGCTGGCGACCCTTCGGGCGTGAACCCGCCGCCCCGCATCGTGCTGGCGGCCCTGGGCGCAATGCTCGTATTCTTCCTCAGCCGCGTGGGCATCGGCCTTTTCCTGGACGCCTATGCCTGCCGCACCCCCGCTGCCTGGTGGCCCGACTGGGCCTGGCTTTGCGGTGACCCCGGCGCGCGGGCAGCCCGGGCCCTAACCACCATGGATTGGGACGCCGCCTTACCGCTGATGCTGGCCCTGGCGACGTTCGTCACTGTGGGCCTGACGGGGCGCCGACCTTAGCGCCCAGGCGCCAACCTATTCGGACGTCGCCGCATCGGTCAGGTTGCCCAAGGCCCCGTTGATCCGCTGTGCAGCCTCGGACGTGACATCCACGTCGAGCCCATCGAACAGACTTTCCGCCGTCTGATACGTGACCGCCGCGCCACCTTCGCCATCGGCATGGACCAGCACGCGCAGCGGCAAGATCACCCCGGCGCGTAGGTCCTGCTGCATGATCAAGGTCCCGACCCGTGGGTTGCCGAAGATCACCAGCTCAGATTCAGGCAATTCCAGATCCACACTGGCCGCCCCTTGGGAATGGGGCACCCGCGCCATGACCGTGGCCCCTGCCCCTTCCACAGCCGCCACCAGACGATCGACTGTATCGGCCACGGAATGGGCCGAAGGCTTGGTGACCGTCTCGGCAAATGCAGGCATGGCGGTCAGGGCGAGGGCGGCAATGGCGGTCTTCAACATGTCGGTTTTCTCCAAATGAACCTGTCCGACTGACTTAGCGCCCGCCTCCCCGCGCATCCGATCACGAAATCGCGAACCGCAAAGACCCGCTCATGTTACCACGGACCAGCCCAGCAGTCGCAAGATGCGGCCCCCCCTTCATCCTGGCAAAAATACTCAATGGCGCGGAGGCTTCGGCTGGCCGAGCGCTGCCCGCATTGCCCAGCCCTGCCCACCAAGCTACACCGCCCCCATGCTCAAGACCCGCATCATTCCCTGTCTCGACGTGGCCGACGGGCGCGTGGTCAAGGGCGTCAACTTCGTGGACCTGGTCGATGCAGGCGACCCCGTCGAATCCGCTCGCGCCTATGACGCCGCAGGCGCCGATGAGCTTTGCTTTCTCGACATCCACGCCACCCACGAAAACCGCGGCACGATGTACGACCTGGCCACCCGCACCGCCGAGGCCTGTTTCATGCCGCTCACCATCGGGGGCGGTGTGCGCAGCGTGGATGACGTGCGCAACCTGCTTTTGGCCGGCGCCGACAAAGTCAGCTTCAACTCCGCGGCCGTGGCCGACCCCGATGTGCTGAGCCGGGCTGCCGACAAGTTCGGCAGCCAATGCATCGTCTGCGCCATTGACGCCAAGACCACTGCACCCGGCAAATGGGAAATCTTCACCCATGGCGGTCGCAAACCCACCGGGATCGACGCGGTGGCGTTTGCGCGCAAGGCCGCCGCCAAGGGTGCCGGGGAAATCCTGCTGACCTCCATGGACCGTGACGGGACCAAGGCGGGCTTCAACCTTCCGCTGACGCGCGCCATTTCCGACGCGGTAAGCGTCCCCGTCATCGCGTCAGGCGGAGTGGGCACACTCGACCACCTGGTCGAAGGCGTCACCGAAGGCCGCGCCTCTGCGGTGCTGGCCGCCTCGATCTTCCATTTCGGGACCTACACAATCGCCGAGGCCAAGGCCCACATGGTCGCAGCCGGCATCCCCATGAGGCTGACATGACCCACCCGCTCGACCGGCTCTGGTCCACGATCGAGACCCGCAGCAAGGCCGACCCGGACAGCAGTTGGACGGCCAAGCTTCTGGCCAAGGGCCCCGAGAAATGCGCTGAGAAATTTGGCGAAGAAGCCATCGAAGCCATTATCGAAGCCGTCCGAAATGACCCAGAGGCATTGGTGCGCGAAGGCGCCGATGTTCTCTACCACTTTTGCATCATGCTGGCCGCCCGCGACGTGGCCTTGGCCGATGTCCTGGCGGAACTGGATCGCCGCGCCGGAACATCCGGCCTTGACGAAAAGGCGGCTCGCGGCGGCTGAAACGGTCAACATGACATCCTGGCGGAACCGCCCTCCATCAGCCGACGGTCAGGACGTCTCATCGAAGGCTTGTCAGCTATCGTACAAGCGGCGCCCCCACGGATCAAAAGGCGCCCGCAAGCTTGATCGCACTCCGGGCGACGAGGGACGACCTTAAGCCAATCACGCCTGCTGGTATAAACGCAAAGTTGCACAGACAAGAAAAAGGATTAGATGCAAGACGACGTAGAGAGTGCGGAACCTGCACGCCGCCTTGCGTGTTGACCTGACGATCCACCTGCAAACAGATCACCGGATCAACGCATTAAACCTAAAGCAAGTGGCCGCCCCGCGTCCACCGCCTCGCTGTCACGGCCGGTTGGACGTCAGAGCTTCGAGCTGATGATCCCGGTCGCGAATCCACCTTGTCGCAACTCTCCAAACAGTCGCTGATACTCGATCTTGGGACAGCGGTTTTGGATGATCCTCACCCCCGCCTCTCGGCACATGGCTTCTGCCTCAGGGCTCACGATGCCGATTTGCAGCCAGACGCAGCGCAACCCATCCAACCGCGCCAACCCGTCTTCCACGATGGCGGGCACAGCCTCAGGCCGCCGAAAGATATCAAGTACGTCGACACGCCCCTCAACCGATGCGAGATCTGCCACCACCTGCTCCCCAAACAACCGCGTCCCCACATGGCCCGGGTTCACCGGCACCACGCGAAAGCCGCGCAGCGACAGGTACCGCGCCACGTAATGGCTGGGCCGCACGGGGTTGGGCGACACGCCGACACAGGCAAATGTGCGCGCGCCAGTCAGGATTTCGCGCAAAAGCGTGTCGGAAGGCATGGTTGTCATCCCCTGACCAGATGACAAAAAAGGGCCCGCGGCAATATCTGCGCGGGCCCGAGGTATGGAACGAGGGACAGTGAACAGAGTGTGGGGGTTCCGAACCCACTCTCCACAGACATATGGGTAACTGACCTCGCCCCGATAAGTTCCGCGCGCGGAAAAAATGTCGCACCGCGCGTCGGAGGCGCGGGCAGAGCGTCAGTCCAAGATGTCCCCGATCTCCTCGATGACGTCCTTGGCCAGCTTCAGCCAGCGCCGTTTTCCCTTTTTCTTTTTCCCCTTGATCGGCTTCGGCGTCTTGCTGGGCTTATGCCCGGCCGCGACCTCAGCCGTCTCTGCTCGCATCCGCTTCATCACGTGCAGCGGCGCGCCACAAGACCCGCAAGCAAGCTCATGTCCGTCATGGGCGGTATTCCGCAAAGCCGTCCGCTTGCCACAGAAATTGCAGGTGGCCAGTTTGATATCAGGCATCGCGACCTTCCTTGAGAGCATAGAGCGCGACCGCCGCCGCGTTTGAGACATTCAGCGACCCGAACGCCCCGGCCGGGTCGATCCGCACCAAGCTATGGCAGAGCGACTTGGTCCGTTCTCGCAGACCCGGCCCCTCGGCCCCCAGCACGATCACGGTGGGCCGGTCGCGCAGGCCCGGTGCCACCGCCTGCAAGGTAGCCTCGCCCTCGCCATCCAAGCCGACCAGCGTATATCCAAGCCCGGCCAGACGCTCCAACGCGTCGCCCAGATTGCCCACACGCAGGTAAGGCTGCCGCTCCAACGCGCCGGATGCCGTCTTAGCCAGCGCCCCGGTTTCGGGCGCGGAATGGCGCGCGGGCGCCAGCACCGCGCGCGCGCCGAATACTTCCGCCGACCGCAAGATCGCGCCCGCATTATGCGGATCCGTCACCCGGTCCAGCGCCACCAGAAGCGGCGCGCCGCCCCCAGGCCGCGCCAAATCGTCCAGCTTCCCCCAATCGAGCGCCCGCACCTCCAAAGCCGCCCCTTGATGCACCGAGCCCGGGTCCAGCGGCACGGGGAACTTGCGCGCATCGGCCATCTCGGGCGCCATCCCAGACGCTGCCACCACATCGCCCAATCGGTCAGCGGCATTTTTGGTCAAGACCAGCCGCAATCGTTCCCGCATGGGATTTTGTAGCGCGTCACGCACCGCATGCAGCCCAAACAGCCAGACCGTGGCCGCCGCCGCAGCCCTGCGCCCCCGCTCCTTCTCGACCACCCATTTCGGCTTCTGCGCCATGCATTTCCCCGCATTGATCCCGCCGCTTATCACCCGCGATCCCGCCCGCGACAACACCGCTTGACCCGCCCCTGGCCCATGGGTATTCCCCGCCTTCAGTGGGCGACAGGCCGCAAGGTGTGGCAGGGGACTGTAACTCCCTCGCGGAGACGCACGCCTGGTTCGATTCCAGGGTCGCCCACCATTATACCAGGCGTGAACTATCTCACGTGCAAACGGACCATCCCGGCTCTGGTCGCGAACCCGGTTCCGAAAGACCTCCGCACCGTTCCGACAAGATCGCACGCACCGCACGCAACCGCGGCGCCCCTTCATCCTGGTAAAAAATACTCCGGGGGAGTCCCGGCTTGCCGGGACGGGGGCAGCGCCCTCGCTTCCGACGTCACCCTTTCACGGCCCCCTCGCTCAGCCCCGACACCAGGTAGCGCTGCGCGATCAGGAAGACGATTGTAATGGGCAGTCCCGACAAGATCGCTGCCGCAGCAAAATCGCCCCACAGGTATTTGAACTCATTGAGGTAAAGCCTGCTCCCCACCGCCAGGGTCATCTGGTCTTCCGACCGGATCAAAACCGATGCGATAGGGTAATCGTTGATGAACCCGATGAACGACAGCACGAAAACGACGCTCATGATCGGGACGGCCAAGGGCAGGAAAATGAACCGAAAACTCTGCCAAGGTGTCGCCCCGTCAATGGCGGCGGCTTTGTCGAGCGCGGTGTCGATCCCGTCGAAATAGCCTTTGATCGTCCAGATATGCAGCGTCACGCCCGCCATGTAGATCAGCACCAGCGCCACATGGGAATTGAGGCCCAGTATCGGCGTAACCTCCCCCAAAGCATCGAAAATCGCGTAGATCGCCACCAGCGCCAAAGTGGTCGGAAACATCTGGATCAGGAACAAAGCATCCAACATCCCGCCCTTGCCCCGGATGCGGATGCGCGAAAAGGCGTAGGCCGAGATCGTGGCAATCGCCAGCACCCCGAACGCCGCGATCAGCCCCACCTTGATGGAGTTCCACATCCAAAGCATCACCGGATAAGGCGGCTCCACCACCGTGCCGTCGGCGCGGGTATAGTCGAAGCCGAAGGCCAGCACCCAATGCTCCAATGTGGGGTTCTCGGGGATGATGGAGCCCACCGAGAAGTTGCCCTCCCGGAAGGAGATCGACAGCACCATGAAGAACGGAAACAGGATCAAGATCAGGAAGATGACCATGAAGCCATGGGCCAGGACCTTCTTGATCAGCAAATCGCGCGGGCGCTCCACGATCATGGGTCAGGCCCTCCCCGAGCGTTTGTCGGCGGCCCGGCGCATGGCCACGAAATTGGCGTAGGAAATCACCGCCACCACCAGGAAGATCAAAAGCGTGATCGCGCCCGCCAGCCCGAATTGCTGGCCCGCATTGTCGAAAGCCAGACGGTAGGTGAAGCTGGCCAGGATGTCGGTCTGCCCCGCCGGGATGACCGTGCCGGGAATGTCGGGCAAGCCGCGGGTCAGCAGGAAGATCAGCACCAGATTGTTGAAATTGAAAGCAAAGCTCGCGATCAGCAGCGGCAGGAAAGGTGGGATGATCTGCGGCAGGGTGATGGTGAAGAAGACGCGAACCGACGATGCGCCCTCTAGCGCGGCGGCCTTCTTGTGGTCGGCGGGCACGGCTTGCAGGAAGCCCATGGCCAGCAGCATCATGTAAGGGTAGCCGAGCCAGGTGTTCACAATCAGCACCATGGTCCGGGCCAGCGTGCCGTCGGTGAACCACCGCGGCTCAATCCCGAAAAGGGCGTTCAAGATCAAATTGATCTCGCCGAAGTTCTGGTTGAAGAGCCCCTTGAACACCAGGATCGAGATGAAGGCCGGCACCGCGTAAGGCAGGATCAGCAGGATGCGGTAGACTGCTTTGAAGCGCAGATGCTCCCATTGCAGGATGACGGCCAAGGTCAGCCCCACCGCGAAGGTGGCCACGACCGAAGCGGCGGCGAAGAAGAACGTCCAGGCAAAGACGCTCAGCATCGGCTCTCGGATGCCTTCGGATTGGAAGACGCGGGCGAAATTGTCCCATCCGATATTGACGCGCCAGCCCGGCGGCACGGTCTGTCCGGCCGTGTCGACAAAAAAGCCCCGGCTGTGATCGGCGGTCAGGATGGTCCCATCGGCACCCGTCAATTCATCGGGGCCGGTCTGCACGAAATCGGGCGTGACGCTGCCGAACGTGCGAAGCCCTGCGTTTTGCAACAAGGTCCCGTCTGGCGCGATCAAAGTCAGTTGGCCCAGACCCGCGCGCAGCTGCACGGCGGCGCGGCGTTCCAACAGGTCCGTCGGCGGGCCCGCGGGGGAAAGCGCCGCCTCCGCTGGGCCGGACAGGTCTACGGGGTCTGACAGAAGCCCCGCATCGGGCAGCCAGATGCGGAATAGATCGCCCTCGGCGGCCACGGCGAAGGGCTGTTCGGTCGCGCGGTCCACCGACCCGCGCGATGTCAGGATGGCAACCGTGCGGTCGTAGCTGAGCAGGTTGAAGCTGCTGTAATTCGTGAAGCCGATATAGATCGTGTAAAGCACCGGGAAGGCGATGAAGATCAGCACCGCCGCAATGCCAGGGAAGATGAAGCGCGCGGCATAGAAGCGGCGCGCACCGAAGACCAAGGCAAACCCCATGGCCAGCGCCAGCACGATCGCGCCGAAAAGCGGCTGGGCGATGGTATAAAGGTAGAACGCCACGAACAGCAGCGCTGCCGTGGCGGCCCCCACCAGCGCATAGCGCAGGATCGGGGGCGCCGCTTGGGCGGGCTCGGTCGCAGCGGTGGTTATCACCCGTCGTCGCCCGCGGTCACTCGGCCAGGATGCGTTTGGCCGCGTCGTTCAGGGCTTCCGCCGGGCTGGACGCGCCCGAGGTGATGTTGGTCAAGGCGGGCGCCATGGCGGCCCAGAAGGCCCCCATTTCAGGGTTCGACGGCATGGGCACACCGTTGGCCGCGACCTCCAGCATGGCAGCCACCAGCGCATCGTCTTGCGCAGCGGCGGCGGACATGTCGGTCAGCGCACCCATTGCGCCATTGGCGTTCCAGATGGCGAGGCCGTCATCGGTGGCCAGGTAGTTTTCGATCAACTCCACCGCCAAATCCACGTTGGGTGAGGCCGCGTTGATGCCCATGGCCTGCACACCCAGAAACGGCGGGGAGACCTGCCCGCCCACCGTGGGGATGGGGGCCACGCCCAGATCCACGCCCGCTTCGCGGTAGGCGCCCCAGGCCCAGGGCCCGTTCAAGACCATGGCCACGTCGCCACTGGCCATGGCGCCGTCCATCACGCCGTAATCCACGCCCTGGGGCATCACCCCGTCCTCAAACAGAGACTTGAGCACTTCGGCCCCGGCCACGGCGCCGTCGGTGTTCACCCCAGTGTCGGAGCCGTCAAAGACCCCGTCCACCTTCTGGAAGGCGTAGCCGCCACCCGCCATCAGCATCGGCATGGTGAAATAGGTGTTGTTGTAGTCCCAAAGGATCTTCTGGCCTTCATGGTCCAGCCCGGCGATTTCCTCGAAAGACGCGGGCGGCGTATCGATCAGGTCCTTGTTGTAAAGCAGGGTCACCGCCTCGACCGCCACGGGGTAGCCCCAGGTCTTGCCGTCGAACTGCACCGCATCCATGGCCGCAGGCAAGATGTCGTCCACCCAGGCCTGGGGCGGGTCCACGGGCACGATCAAGCCGCCGCTGGCCCATTCGCCGAAGCGATCATGGGCAAAAAGGACAATATCGGGCCCGTCGCCCGTGGCCGCTGCCTGTTGGAATTTCTGCGGCAGGTCCGGGTCCACGACCTCAATGGCGACATCGATGCCCAGATCTTCGGTGAAGGGGGCCACGGCCTGCGCCAAGGCATCGCTGTCGCGGTTCGCCCCGATCCAGATGAGGATCTGCCCGTCCTCCAAAGCCACGCTGGGGCCAGCGGTGGCAAGCAGCAGGGCGAAGGTCGTCAGGGTCTTTTTCATCATGCGTTCCTCCCGAACATTCAAGCAGATAGCGACAGGTCGTCATCATGGGTCAAATAGGCAAAGCCGTTGCCCGGCAGGGTCAGCGTCGCCCCGCCCAAGGCCGCGTGATGGGGCCCGGTGATTGTGGCCGCGCCCCCAAGGCCAAGCTTTCGGTCATTCTTGGACAAGTTGAAGATGCAGGTCATCTTCTGCCCGTCGGCCTGACGGGTGAAGGCCAGAAACGGCTCGGGCAGCGGGTGGAATTCGGTGCTGCCCCTGCGCAGGGCGGGGTTGGCGCGGCGAAAGGCGATGGCGTCACGGTAGAAATGCAGCACGCTGTCATTGGCCGCGCTTTGCGCGTCCACCGCGCGGGCGGCCTGCGGCGCCTTCACCGGCAGCCAGGGCGTGCCGTCGGAAAAGCCCGCATTGGGCGCATCCTGTTCCCAGACCATGGGCGTGCGGCACCCGTCGCGCCCCTTGACCCCGGGCCAAAAGCGCAAGGCGGGCGGGTCGGTAAGTTCGTCATAAACCAGCTCCGTCTCGGTCTGGCCCAGTTCTTCGCCCTGAAAGATGCCGATGGTGCCCTCGAACGACATCAGCATGGCGCAGGCCAGGCGGGCCATGCTGTCTTCGTCAACAGCATGGTCTTCCCAGCGGCTGACATGCCGCGTCACGTCGTGGTTGGAGAAGGACCATTTCGGATGCCCATCCGGCGCGCCTTGCTGGAACCCTTCGATGCAGGACCGGAAATGCCCCGCGGTGAAATCGGGGCCCAGCATCGCAAAGCTATAGGCCATGTGCAGCCGGTCATTGCCTTGGGTGTATTCGCCCATGATGCGGATGGATTTCTCGCCCATCTCACCCACTTCGCCCACCATCATGATGTCGGCATATTGGTCCGTCAGGTGCCGCAACCTTTGCAGGAAGGCTACGTTTTCAGGGCGGGACTTGTTGTAGATATTGTCCTGCATCCCATAAAGGTCGGTCGCCATGACCTGCGGGCGCGCCTCGGCCGGCGGATTGGACCGCAAGTGTTGGTCGTGGACGTAATAATTGACCGTATCCAGCCGGAATCCATCCAGGCCGCGGTCCAGCCAGAACTTGCACACGCCCAGCATCGCGTCCTGCACCTGCGCATTGTGGAAGTTCAGATCGGGCTGGCTGGCCAGGAAATTGTGCAGGTAATATTGCCCCCGCGTGGCGTCGAATTCCCAAGCCGGGCCGCCGAAATGGCTGTGCCAATTGGTTGGGGGCGAACCATCTGGCAGCGGGTCGGCCCAGACATACCAATCGGCCTTTGCATTGTCCCGGCTGGCACGACTTTCCTTGAACCATGCGTGCCGGTCCGACGTGTGGGACAGCACCTGATCCACAATCACCTTCAGACCGAGCCCATGGGCCGCATCAAGCATCTGGTCGAACTCATCCAGCGTGCCGAAAAGCGGGTCGATATCGGTATAGTCCGAGACATCGTAGCCCATGTCATCTTGGGGCGAGGTGAAGATCGGGCTTATCCAGATACAGTCGACGCCCAGGCTAGCCACGTGGGGCAGCCGTCGGATGATGCCCGCAATATCGCCAACGCCATCGCCGTCTTCGTCCTGAAAACTGCGGGGGTAAATCTGGTAGACCACCGCCTCGCGCCACCATTCCGCCACCCGAAACCCTCCCTGATTCGAGGCGAGGGTAGCAGGTTCATGCCGTGCTTCAAATCGTTTTGAAAAGATTTGCAGGTTGCCGCCTATTCCATTTAGATAACGAGTACTCACTGACTGCAATCGCTTTGAGGATGGCGCGCTTGACGACTCTGAAGGACATTGGTGAAGAACTCAGCCTGTCGGTCGCCACCGTCAGCCGCGCCCTCAATGGCTTTCCCGAAGTCAGCCTGCGGACGCGGCAGAAAGTGCGCGAAACGGCGGATCGCATGGGCTACCGGCCCAACCGCGTGGCCCAGCGCTTGGTGACGGGCCGGTCGGGCATGGTGGGCATGGTGCTGAAGATAAAGCCGGACATGACCGCCGATGAGATGTTCTTCGAAATCCTCACCCGTCTGACAGCCGCCCTGTCCGTTCGGGAAACCGATCTGGTGCTGGCTGTCGATCAGGGCACCGACCCCGTCGCCCCCTATGAGCGGATGATCGAGCGCAACATCCTGGACGGGTTCATCCTGAACGCACCGCAAACGAATGATCCGCGCATCGCCTTTCTGCGCCAGCGCGGCATCCCCTTCGTCGTCCATGGCCGCGCCGCGCCCGACGCCGATTATGCCTTCTATGAGATCGACAATCAGGCCGTGTCCGCCGATGCCGTCGACCTGCTGGTGGCCCTGGGACACAAAAGCATCGCGCTGATCAACGGCACCTTGCGCCACGCCTATGCCGCCGACCGACTGACCGGTTTCAAGACCGCCATGGCGCGCCACGGTCTGCGCCCGCAGGCCACGTCCGAGGCGGTCATCGAAAGCCACGGCTACACAAAGGCGCTGGCGATGTTGGCCGCCGGCACCCCGCCCACGGCTTTCCTATGCGCCTCGACACAAGTGGCGGCGGGCGTGGTGCGCGCCACCGCTGATCGGGGTCTTCGCATCCCCCGCGACGTGTCGATCGTGGCCCATGACGACGCCCATTCGCAGGTGCGCGCCGTCGATTTCGACCCACCGCTGACCGTCACCCGTGCGCCCTTGCGAGACGCGTGTGAGCCTTTGGCAGAGCTGCTGCTTGACGTATTGGGCGGCAAGCCGGCCCCGGAATGTCAGCGGCTGATAAAGGCAGAACTCATCGTGCGCGGCTCCACCGGGCCCGCCCCGAAGGAGGCATGATGGACAATATCCCCGCGCTCAGCGCCCGGCATCTCAAGAAGTCTTACGGCGCGGTCGATGTTCTTCATGACATCAATCTGGACATGGCGAATGGTGAATTCCTCGTCCTTGTGGGCCCGTCGGGCTGCGGCAAATCCACCCTGCTCAACTGCATCGCGGGGCTGGAAGAAACCTCGGGCGGGCAGCTTCAGATCGGCGGGCGCGACGTCACCCATGAGCCGCCCAAGGACCGCGATATTGCCATGGTCTTTCAGAGCTACGCGCTTTATCCCACCATGAGTGTGGCGGAAAACATCGGCTTCGGCATGAAGGTCCGGCGCATGCCTAAGACCGAAATCGACCGGAAGGTCCGCGACGTCGCCAAGCTTTTGCAGATCGAAGACTTGCTGGACCGCCAGCCTGCGCAATTGTCAGGCGGGCAGCGCCAGCGCGTGGCCATGGGACGCGCGCTGGTGCGGAACCCAAAACTGTTTCTCTTCGATGAGCCGCTGTCGAACCTGGACGCCAAGCTGCGTGTCGAAATGCGCGCCGAAATCAAGCGGCTGCACAAGCGCACCGGCGCCTCCATCGTCTACGTGACCCACGACCAGATCGAGGCCATGACGCTGGCCACCCGGATTGTCGTCTTGAAGGACGGCTATGTGCAGCAGATCGCCACCCCGGAGGAGATCTACGACACCCCCGCCAACACCTTCGTGGCCGACTTCATGGGGTCGCCGCCGATGAACCTGGTCCCCGCAGTGGTGGTAGCCGAGGGCTTGCAGGTCGACGGCCATGTGCTGCCGATGCCGGATTGGCACCCCGAGGCTCTGCCCGCCACCGTCACCCTTGGGATCCGGCCCGAGCAGATCACCATGGCGCAAGGCACGGGCGATATCACCATCACACCCACGATGATCGAGAATACCGGCGCCGAGTGCTACCTGTCCTTCGTGCTTGGCGGCGAGACGGTGACCGCCAAGCTGCCGGGCCGGATCGATGAGGAGTCGACGGACGCCGTGTCCCTGACACTGGGGCGCAACAAGATCGTGCTGTTCAATCCCGCGGATGGGCGGCGGATTGCGCTTTGAGCCGGTGAGAGGTGTGCCTGGACACGTATCTGGCCAATCTGGGTGCAAGCCGGTCCATTGATGGGCCGTGGTTCGGCGATGCAGCTGGTCCACTGCCGCGTTTCATCTCTAACCCCGTGCATACCCCGCCTCAAGCTTCGCACCAATGTCAGCCAAGTCGCCGGACTGGGGGACGGCCCGTCGATGGACCGGCGCCCTTTGGGCTTGAGTCCAGTTCATGGGTGAAGCGGAAAGACCGTCATCAAACAACCAAGTCGGTCTATTGCGCCCGCCATTCCAAGGTCACCGCATCTGGCGCTGCATTCCCACAGGCGGACGTAGCGGCTGAGGCCAGGACAAGGTCCAGAAACGCAGGCGCTTCGGCCGGGCTTTCAGCCCATTCCGACCCGTCCGAAAGCGCATCGAACATGGGGGTCGGCACAAAGCCATAGTTCAGCGTCAACTGCCATATATCCTGGTCCACCCAACCGTCCGGGTCGTCCGGGTCAATATAGGGATAGATGATCTGCCGGGTCAGCCCGATGGTGAAGCGATCGCCATGACCAAGATCGAATGTGCCCCATTCAAACAGCAACATGTCCCCGTCTTGATCTTCGGGAAGGGCACCCTCGGGACGCTGAGCTTGGTAGAAGGCGACCATCAGCGCGAAGGTCTCGGCCATGGGCCGCTCTTCGATTGGCGTTGTGCTGAGCGCCCGAAACGCGCTCTCGGCTTGGTTTCTGGTGAACACGGGACACGGGCCTGTCAGGCTTGTTTCACTGCATGGACGCTTTTGGCTTGCCGTCTCAGCCTGTCAAGCCCGACGAGGGACCCGCGTGCAGGCGGTCCTAGCCCCCAACGTCCAACCCTGCCAGAACCTGCGCCAAGGCTGCCCCGTGCATGTCGCGGTCGGCGGCGCTGCCTTGGACTTGCGGGCGCGGCAAGCTCAGCTTCACCACGCTCAAGTCGGGCAAGTCGAAGCGCTTCACGTCACGCACGCCCAGGCACGCCGCAAACACCTCCGTCTCGATGGACGCCACAGGCGCATAGGTGTCGGCGTCGCAAAAGATATCCACCGTGATCCAGAACGGCCCCGCATTCTTGGACCGCAGCCGCGCGATGTCGCCCAAACTAGACATCCAGCACCTCCAACCGGAAGCCATCCATGGGGTCGTCCAGCGCCAGCACATGGTGCAGGACGAACTCGAAACGGGGCCCCATATCGGTTTCTGGCGGGGAAAAAGGGAAGGCGAAGGTGGGCATGGGTTCATCGGCGGTCAGCGGATGGTGCAATAGAAGCGGGTTGATCAGCTTCGCGACTTCCCGCGCGGTGGGTTCATCGGAGGCGATCACCTGGGCCATGACACCCACTTCGTTGGGCTGGGCGCGGCCCGGCTCCAACGCGCCCAAGGCGGCATCCACCCCGATCCGGCGCAAGCGCAAATCGTAGGCCACGGCGCCCATCTGCGCCTCGATCCGGGCGCGGGCCCGCGCCTCCAGCGAGGCGCACCAGTCGGCGATACCCGCCACATAACGCGGATCCCGCAAGATCACGAGCGATAGGATGCCGTGCCCCGCCTGGCGCGCGCCTTCCAGCTTCACTGTATAGGGCCCCGGCACCCAGGTGCTGCCTTCGACCCGGACCGATTTTTCGCCCATTTCGCGGTAATTGGCGGCGGACACATCCAAATGCCCCCCGGGTTCATGCAAGCGGATCGGGTCCGCGTTCTCATAAAGTAGATGGGCCGCGACCGTCTGCGCCGTAGCCCGCGACGTCTCAGCCAGGGGGGTCAGTGTGAAGCCGCCTTCGTCAAAGTCGATCTCGATCACGCCGGTATCGGGATGGGTGCAGCAATAGGCGCCACACTCGCCCACCTTGGCCCCGTGCCAGGCCCCACCCGCATCGCAGCCCACGGCCAGGGGCAACGCGGCCAGAATGGCGGTGTCCGTCGTGCGCCCGCAGATGACGATATCGGCGCCGGTGGCCAAGGCGGCCTGCACCTGTTCCGCCCCTGCCAGCGCCACCAGGTTGGTGCAGGCGCGCGCATCGTCCTCATCGGCCTCGGGCGCGCCGGGCAGTGGCGTGACTCGGTCCCAGCGGGCGGCCACCTCGGCCGGGTCGCGGTCGGAATAAAGCACGGCCAGCTTGGCGTGCCGCCCGGTCTCGGCCAGGATGTCGCGGGTGATGGCGACCAGCCAATCGACCGAAGATGCCGCGCCGCAGGTCCCCGCCGTGCCGATAACCAGCGGGCAATCGGCGCGCCGTGCGGCATCCAGCAGGACGGCCCAATCGCCCTTAACCTGCGCGCGGGAATACTTACTGACCCCCTGCCCCAGATAGGCCGGCCCACTATCGGTGGAGCCGCCGTCGATGGCGATCAGGTCCGGGCGGCGGCTGACGCCCAATTCCAACGCCGCCGCGTCCCAGCCCAGGCCCAAGGCACCGGCGGGGACGAGGATGCGCACGCGGCTAGTCACGGCCTTTGGCAGTCTCGGGCGGGGTGGGCTTGCGCAGGATACGGCGCAGGAACATGGGCGCGATGAAGCCCAGGAAGGCCGCGATCAGCAGACCCACACTGATGGGCGACGACACCAGATAGGTCCAATCGCCGTCCGACAGCACCATGGCATCGCGCAGCTGCTTTTCCATCTTCCCGCCCAGCAGAATGCCCAGGATGACCGGCACCGTGGGGATGTCGAGCTTGCGCAAAACGTAGCCCAGCACCCCGAAGGCCGTGACCAGCAACAGGTCGAAATAGCTGCCCGTCAGGGAATAGATCCCCACGAAGGCCACCATCGTCACAAACGGCATCAACACGGCGGGCGGCAGGTCCAGGATTTTCACGAAGACCTTCACCATGGGCACGTTCATGGCCAGCAACACGAAATTCGCAATCAGAAGTGACGCGATCAGCCCCCAGACCACGTCCGGCCTGTCGGTGAAGAGCGTGGGCCCCGGCGTGATGTTGAGCGTCACCAGCACCGCCAGCAGCACCGCCGTCGTGCCCGAGCCGGGCACGCCCAGCGTCAGCATAGGCACCAGCGCGCCGCCCGCTGCCGCGTTGTTGCCCACCTCGGGCGCGGCGATGCCTTTGGGGACGCCGGTACCGAACCCGCCCTTTTCGCCCGCAATGGATTTTTCGGTCACATAGGTCAGAAACGACCCGAGCGACGCCCCCGCCCCCGGCAACACGCCCGCGATGAAACCCAGCACCGATGAACGCGCCATGGTCCAGCGAGTGGCCCAGATATCACGCCAGGGCACCGTCACCCGGCCCAGCACCACGTTGAGCGCGCCTTGGGCGCCGTGCTTTTCGATGAAGAAGAACACCTCGGACACGGCAAAAAGGCCGACGATGGCCACCAGAAAGTCGACGCCGTCGTAAAGGTGCAGGTTGCCCCCGGTCAGCCGCGCCATGCCGGAATTGGGGTCTAGTCCGATCATGGCGATCATGATGCCCAGGCACGACGCGAAGGCGGCCTTGGCCTGGTTCTTCGATGCGATGCCCCCCAGCGTGCAGAAGGCCAGAAGGTAAAGCGCGAAGTATTCCGCAGGCCCGAACTGATAGGCGATATTGGCCAGGATCGGTGCCAGGAACATCAGCCCGATGGTGCTGAGCGTTGCCCCCACGAACGACGCCACGCCTGAGATGACCAGCGCGTCCCCGGGGCGCCCGTTCTTGGCCATGGGATGGCCGTCCAGGCAGGTCATCATGGCCGGTTCATCGCCCGGAATGTTCAACAGGATCGAGCTGATCCGCCCGCCATACATCGCCCCGTAATAGATGGACGTCAGCAGCACCAAGGCCGCCACCGCATCCAGGCCCAGCGTGAAGGTCAGCGGGATCATGATCGCGACGCCGTTGGACGGGCCGAGCCCCGGCAAGGCGCCAACGATTGTGCCCAGGAAACAGCCCAGCACCGCCAGCATCAGCGTGTAGGGCGACAGCGCGATGCTGAAGCCCAGGGACAGATTTGCCAGAATATCCATTCAGCCCCACCCCGCCGGCAGGCCCTGAAGGCTCAACCCCAGCACGAATCGAAACAGAAGCCACAGCCCCACCGACAGCCCGACCCCCGTCAGCACCGCGGCCACGGGCCGCCCGGCGATCTGGAAAGACAGAACCGCCGACACGATGGCCGTAGGCAGCAAGAAACCGAGGGGGCGCAGCGCATAGGCATAGCCCACAAGTAGAACCGTCGCGACGGCCAGGGCGAGAAGCGACCGCATGGCGGGCCATTCCGGGTCTTCATCGGGTGAGAAGACCATCATGGCCCCGCAAATGGCCGCGACGATGCCGACAGCCATCGGAAAGGCCCGCGACCCCAGCGGGTCCGAAAAGAAGGGCGCCGCGATCTGGGAGGCGCTGGCCACATAGGCCAGCGACCCCAGCACGACGACCGCCCCGAAGATGCGATCGCTTGCTCTCATCTCAGCTATCCAGACCCGGCCGGATTACTGGATGACGCCGATTTCGCGGCTCAGCTCGGCGGTTTCCTCGATGTTCTTGTCGATGAAGGACTGGAAATCGTCGCCCACGACCAGGAAGGGCGCCAGGCCATTGGCCTCCATGGCGGCTTTCCATTCATCGCTTTCTCCCACGGCACGAAGCTTGTCGGCCCATTCCTGGAAACGCTCGTCCGAAATATCCTTGGGCACGTAAAGCCCACGCCAATTGACGGCGGTGATGTCGAAACCCTGTTCCTTGGCTGTGGGGATGTCCTCGAAGCCCGGCACGCGTTCGTCGGTCAGCACCGCCAGCACGCGGACATCGCCGGATTCGATGAAGCCCACCACTTCCGACATGTCGCCGGTCATGCCTTGGGTGAAGCCCCCGATGGTCTGGGTGATGGCATCGGCGCCACCATCGACGCCGATATAGCGAATGGTGCGAATGTCATCGATGCCCGCTTCCTTTGCGATCTGAAGCACTTTCAGATGGTCGAAGCCACCGGCGGCTGACCCACCGGCAAAGGCGACCGAACTCGGGTCGGCCTTCATCGCGTCAAGCATGTCGGTCAGGCTTTGGTAAGGGCTGTCGGCGCCCACCACGATGACGCCCGGATCGGCCCCGATGGCACCGACGAAGCGGACTTGGTCGGCGGTGGCCCCGCCGAACGCATCTTGCGCGAGCCGCGTGGCGGTGGCCTGGCTGGCCGCCACGATCAGGTCGGGGTCCGCGTTGCGTTCATTGGCGACGGTTTGATAGGCGAGCCCGCCGCCGCCGCCGGCCATGTTGGTAACCTGAACGGGCGCGTCCACGACACCGATATCGTTCATGATCTTGCCGATCTGGCGGCAGGTGAAATCCCAGCCGCCGCCGGGATTGGCGGGTGCGATGCATTCAGCGGCCGTGGCAGCGCCACCCACGAAGATAGCCACGGCCGTCAGGGCCGAGCGAAGCGTATAGGTCATGTAATCCTCCCAGGATGCAGGCCGGATGTTTGCTTGGCCCCGGCCCCTGGGGCGTAAGGTTACCGCTACGTCGCCCATGGGCAAGCCAATTCTCAGACCACGCCCGTTTCGCGGAAGGACGCGATCTCGGCATCGGAATAGCCCGCTTCCCGTAGGATGGCTTCGGTATGGGCGCCAAGCTCAGGCGGGGGGGTGTCCACCTTGGGCGAGGCGCCGTCGATGCGCATCCCGGTGCGGAAGGCCCGCACCTCGCGACCGTCGTCCAGGTGATAGGTGGCGATCTGGTCGCGGCCCGTCACTTGGCGGTGGGCCAGCGCGTCTTCCACGCTCAGGATGCGGCCTGCGGGGATGCCGAGCGCGTTCAACTCTGCCTCCCAATCTTCGGCGGGGCGCTTGACTAGCGCGTCGCCCAAGGCTGCGTTCAACGCTTCGCGATTGGCCTTGCGGTCGGCGCGTGTGCGAAAGCGCGCATCGTCGATCAATGCCGCAAGACCCAGATGGTGCGCCAGCGCCTCCCATTGCTCCTGCTTGTTGGCCGCCACGTTGAGCGGCCCGGTGGCTGTCTGGAATGCCGCCGACGGGGCGGAGGTCAGGTTTTCATTGCCCGCAGGGACCGGCCGCACGCCGCCCACCAGCCAGTTGGACACCGCCCAGCCCATGGTGCCCAGCAGACTGTCGAGCATGGAGACGTCGATGAAACAGCCCCGCGGGTTCTGATTGAGCGCCGCGCAAATCGCCATGGCCGCCGTCAACCCGCCCACCGTGTCGGAAACCGGCCAGCCCGCGCGCAAGGGTGCCACCCCAGGGGCGCCGGTGATGGCCATGGCCCCCGACATGCCCTGCACGATCTGGTCGTAGGCCGGACGGCCCGCCAACGGCCCTTCCTGCCCGAAGCCGGAAATGGCGCAGTAGATCAGCCGCGGATTCACCGCCCGCAGCCGCGCAGGGCCCACGCCCAGACGGTCCATCACACCGGGGCGGAAGTTTTCCACCAGCACGTCGGCGCCCTCGACCAGACGTTCCAAAACCGCGCGGCCCGCCTCGGATTTCAAGTTCAGTGTCAGCGACCGCTTACCAGCATTGGGGGCCAGAAAGCTGATCCCCATGTTCCGCGCACTCAACGCCTCATCCTGGCCCAGTTGGCGGGCTAGGTCGCCGCTGCCCGGCACCTCCACCTTCACGACATCCGCACCCAAATGGGCCAATTGATGGCAGGCGAATGGCCCCGCCAGCACATTGGTCAAGTCGAGTACGCGCAGGCCTGCAAGGGGTGTCATCGTTTCTCCGTCCGGGACGTTGGTGCAGGCTGGCGCGGACGCAGGCAGGCTGCAACCGGCAATCCGCAGATGGGGCGGCGCCTAGCCCAACTCATCGATATCGCCGTTGAAGCCTTCGCGAAAACCTTCAGGCAGAAACGCCCGGATCCTGTCCACATCCCCGGAATCGTATTCCAGATCCGTCGGCGTGATCGTCTTCTTTTCGATCACGACCGAAATATTGTAGCCGTAGCGCCGCACCCAGGGGGTCGAGCAATCGAACCCGGCCAGCACCAGATTATAAAGCAACAGCCCCGCATTCCACAGCGTGACATGCCCGCCCACGATCTGGGGCTTCACGGGCGGCACGGAAATCGCCACCACGCCGCCTTCGCGGACCACGGCATGCAGTTTGCGCAGAAACTGCCCGACATTGAGTTGGTGTTCCAGAACATGCGAGGCGATCGCACAATCGAACTGCTTCGATATCTCTACCTCGGCGAAATCGCCGATCACCGCGCCACCCGCATCGGGGTTGAGCACGAAATATTTGCTCTTGCCGTAGTCAAGCTCCGTCACGGTCTTCCCCGCATCGCGCAAGGCACGGGCCTGTTCGCCCGCGCCGCTCCCGATATCGAGGACCGTCTGGAACTGCCGGTCGTCGATAAGGTGCTGCACCATCAGGCTGCTGAACTTCATAGACCGCAGCTTCGGATCAACGCCGCTAAGCCACTGAGCCATGCACGCCTCTTTGCGGCAATCCCGATCCCCCGTGAAAGCCGCAGCCCGGTGCCAATGGGCCTGTGCCTCTTCATAGCGGTGACAGGCATTGGCACAGCGCCCCGCGATCTTGAGCCCGCCTACGTTATCGGGGGCGCGGTCCAGAAAGGCGCAAATTTCCTGATAGGCGAGCGCAGGGTCCCCCAGACGGTAATGGGCCAGGGCCAGAAGGCGATGGATATCCGCGGCATAGGGGTGGTCGGGCTTGCCATCCAAGACCGGGCGAAACCGATCAATGGACCGCAGAACGCCGCCCGCATCCTTGACCTTGTCAAACCACGTGGCCAGGCGGTAATTGCCGCCGGCCCAATGGGGCTTTTGCGCCGCCCGCTGCTCCAACACGGCAATCGCCTCGACCCGGCAGCCCGCATTCCAGAACGCCGTGGCATAGGCCAGGATACGCTGCGAATCGAAGGCCGGGGGGGGCCCGCGATAGACTTGGATCGCCGCCTGATACTTGAACGACCTTGCCAAGATGCGGAATTTGAACCCCGTCTCGGCCAGCCATTCACACAGCGCCTTCCATTCCCCATCGGGCCAGTTGGGATAGGTCCCGCTATCCAGCCAGTCGCAAAGCTCATCGAAGACGATGACGGTGCCGTCTACGATCCGGGCTGTCAGGCGGTCGAGCGTGTATTTCGCCGAACTGTAAAGGTCCGGGTCTTCGTGAATGAAGCGCACGGGGCCCGGATGATCGGCCAGCCACGGCCCGAGCGACGCATCGAAGAACCCCTTCACCAGTGTCACATTGCGCGCCACGGGCGGCAATGCGTGTAGCGCGAAATGGCCCGGCCCATAGACGGCGTCATCGCTGCGCTGCCAGGCCTCCGGCAGCCCTTCGAAGGAATCGAAGCCAACAAACGGATCATCCGGGAAAGCGTGGGCAAGGGCGTTCAGGGATTGGCCAGTATAGACGCCAAATTCCAGCGCATGGCCGCCCGGCGGGGACAAGGCGTAGCCCGCTTTCAACTGGCGCAGGCGGTCCACGACGACCGGAAATGTCCGGAAACGTTCGATATTGATGGTTGCCGCGTCGAAGACCTCGCTCAACGCGCCCACGTAATCGGGTCTGGTATCGGACATGGCCGCCTCAGGTTCTTGCGTCGCCGCGAACAGGGCCCCGAGGCGCTATCGGCGTCAAGGGGCGGCGCGCGCCCTCGCGCAGCCTGAGCCCAACCGCTACACCAAAGGTCGGAGGATTTGCCCCATGTCGAACACACTGGACGGCCAGGTCGCCGTCGTCACCGGCGGCGCCCAAGGCATTGGCCTGGCCGTGGCCCGCACCCTCGCCGCCCAAGGCGCCCGCATCGCCAGTTGGGATGTGCAGCCGGGCCACCCCGATGCGGACACATTGGCTGTTGAATGCGATGTCTCCGACCCAGCCTCGGTCGAGGCCGCCTTGGTCCGCACCACGGATGCCCTGGGCGCGCCGCAGATAGTGGTGAATTCCGCCGGGATCGCCGGGCCCAACATGCCCGTGGCCGATTACGCGGTCGAAGACTGGACCCACATTATCACCGTCAACTTGACCGGCACCTTCCTGGTGAATCGCGCCGTGGTACCCGGCATGGTAGCCCAGGGCTATGGCCGCATCCTCAACATCGCGTCGGTTGCGGGCAAAGAGGGCAACCCAAATGCCTGCGCCTATTCCGCGTCGAAAGCGGGTGTCATCGGCTTCACCAAGTCACTGGGCAAGGAATTGGCCGGCTGCGATATTGCCGTCAATTGCGTCACCCCCGCCGCCGCCCGCACGCCCATTTTCGACCAGATGAGCCAGGAACATATCGACTACATGCTCTCCAAAATCCCCCGCGCCCGCTTCCTGGAGGTGGAAGAGGCCGCCGCCATGATCGCCTGGGCCGTTTCCCCCGCCAACAGCTTCACCACCGGCGCGGTCTTCGATCTGAGCGGGGGGCGGGCGACATATTATAGCAACCGGCCTTTAACCTGAGACATATCCGGCAGCCTTGAAGTAGTTCCAGCATTCGTCTGGCTGATAGAGTT
>CANLTZ010000012.1 GCA_947494145.1 uncultured Jannaschia sp.
CCCGTGGAACTGGGCTCCGTGCAATCAGCAGCAGAAAACCGCCTGACACAGGGTCGTGGTCCCAACCAGGCGGTTACTATTCAACCACTTCTTGAGTCGCACAAATTTGACTGCTGAGTAAACCCAAAACCATAAGGCATACAATCATCCAGCTAATACGTCCGCTCAATACGATGTTGGGCCATCGCGGCAATCGGCTGAAGTATATACCTTTCCAACCAAAAAGCCTATAATACAAGGATTGAACTCTCTAACCGATGAAGTACTCTATTACGTAGCTTAGAGCGCATCCACACACATAGAAGCCCCATATTGGACTTATTAAAGCGGTTTTCGAAAAACCTGAATCAGTATTTTCGGAAACGTCCCGACATCGCATTGAATTTGGACTGTTTCACGAAAAGCCGATGGCTCAGGTTTTTCGAGAACCGCTGTAAATAAAAAATACTCTAGTCAAGCCAATTGACCTGAGACCCGTTTCCTCCTTCAATTTGAGGTAGACTCCGTCCCAACGAGTGAGACGGACAGAATGAAAAGATCACGGTTTAACGAAGAGCAGATCATCGCGATCCTGAAGCAGCAGGAGAGCGATGTAGCGACAGCGGATGTGTGCCGCGAACACGGGATCAGCTCGGCAACGTTCTACAAATGGAAAGCGACGTTTGGTGGGCTGGAAGTATCAGACGCCCGAAGGCTGAAGGCGCTTGAGGACGAGAACGCAAAGCTGAAGAAGCTTCTGGCCGAGCAGATGCTGGAGCGAGCCTTGTGCGCCATTGGTTCGAGCACAATGGCGAGCGCCATGTTGAAGGATGTCGCCTCGCGAAAGTGGTAACGCCCAGCGCGAAGCGGGATGCTGTGGCGCATCTGTGCAAAGAGCACGAGGTGAGCCAGCGGCGGGCGTGTTCTGTTCTTGGTGTTGATCGGTCAAGCGTGCGGTATCGCCGCGTGCGACCGGACGATGCCGATCTACGCACGGCGATGAAGACTGTTGCTGCCGAGCGTCGTCGGTTTGGATACCGCCGCGTGCATGTGGTGCTCGAACGCCAAGGATGGCGGGTGAACCAGAAGAAGCTGAGGCGGCTGTATCGTGAAGAGAAGATGCAAGTACACAAGAGTAGAGGCCGGAAGCGTGCTCTGGGAACGCGAAGGCCAATGCTGGTGCCGGAACGCCCCAATGAACGCTGGAGCCTCGATTTCGTGTCGGACGCCTTCACTGATGGGCGCAGGTTCCGTGTTCTGGCCATCGTCGATGACTTCAGCCGGGAGTGTCTGGCACTGGTCGCGCTCGCCATTGTCCTCGGACCAATGGCGGACAAGGGCTCGCCGTCGCTCTCCGGGCTGCGCGTCACGCGGGACCTCACGGCGATCATGGCGCGGCGCGGACGGCCCAAGACCATTGTCAGCGACAACGGGACGGAGCTGACCAGTATGGCGGGGCTCAGATGGTGTCAGGAAACCCAGATCGACTGGCACTATATCGCGCCGGGAAAGCCCCCTTTCGGGACATTGCTCTGCAATGCCCTGCCGGGCAATGGATGCAGAACGCATTCGTGGAGAGCTTCAACGGCAGCTTCCGCGACGAGCCTTTGAACGAAACCCTGTTCTCATCGCTGGCCGAGGCTCGCGAGAAGATCATCGCATGGAAGGAAGACTACAACCGACACAGACCCCACTCATCCCTGGGTAATCTCACGCCCCCGGGATTTGCATTGAAATCGAGGCTGGAAACCAAGACCGCATGAGGCCGGAAATCAACAGACAGATTCTTCAAAAGATTGGAGGGAAGTCGGGTCTCAAGTCAGGCTTCGTCATCACGCCCTCAAGGCGGTAAGCGCGATCCACAACACCACAGTGCGGGCAGACCGGGCCATCGGCCCAAAGCATGGCTTCGACGTGAGCGAAGGCAGCGGTTTCGTCGTGCATGTATGGGGCAGACAGAACGGATATTTCGAAGGCCTCTAAGTTGTTGAGTTAGATATAGGTCTAACGAGTGGGTTTGTCAAATATACAATCACCAAAAACTAAGTTTTCGGATTTCCGAGATAACTTGTAACAATCTATTACTGCTGGGAGAATTTAACGGCGAGGCACCAGTTTCAATAAAACCCAAGGGATATATGCCCTACTCAAAAGCTTTTTATTAACCTCAGTATCAATAACCTACGCAGATCTAAGCGCTCTAGATCGCGATTTTCTCTAGCGTGCCACGGCTCTGGCTTGGTTGATTGCCCAGAACTATACTCTCCATCTTTCTGGAACTCCGTTCTCCACCAATCTTGAAATGATGCACCGCCCTAGCGAGCGCATCGGTTTCAGTATAAAGTGCCTTACTTGCTGAGGACGTTTCTTCAAACATTGAGGTATTTTGTTGCGTCACTTGATCGAGATGACCCATCGCAGTGTTTAGTTCGACCAAGCCAGATGACTGATCCTTGGTTGAGATCGCAATCGACTCAACCAAGTCTGTAATCTCTGAAATTGACGACACAATCTCATCTAGGAAAACGCCGTTCTTTTTCACAAGTTCCACGCCGGAGCTGACCTGGGTTTCACTTGCAGAAATCAAGTTACTAATTTCCTTCGCTGCATCAGCAGATCTTTGGGCGAGCGCGCGGACCTCTGTTGCGACCACGGCAAAACCTCGCCCGGCCTCTCCGGCACGCGCAGCTTCTACCCCGGCATTCAAGGCCAAAAGGTTTGTCTGAAAGGCAATCGCGTCAATGACGCTGGTGATATTCGCAATTTCGTCGGAAGACGTCTTTATCTTACCCATTGCGACGACGGCCGAGCGTGCGACCTCCCCACCTTCATCCGCACGAAACCTGGCAGAATGTGCTTTATCGTTTGCAACTTGTGCACCTTCCGACGCAGAATGTACAGACGAACCAATACTGTTCAATGTAGCTACAATTTCTTCCAGGGTCGCCGCTTGACGCTCAGTCCGCGACGCGAGATCGTTCGCGGACGACGATATCTCTGAAGTTTCCGAGCGGATCTTCCCGGTATGCTGCGCAACCGCAGAAATTGCGGACTTCAAAGATGCAGCGGCCGAGTTAAAGTCTTTCCGTAATTCTTCATATGCGCCCTCAAACCTCGTTTGGATCTGGACGTTGAGATCGCCGCCAGCGAGCTTTTTCAAAGATTCTGCAAGCAGTTCAACAACTCTTGATTGTTCGTCCATGATAGCTTGACGTTCGCGATCTGCCTCGGCCCTCATTGCGTCACGCTCAGCTGCACGTTCTTCTTCGCGACGCCGTTCTTCTTCCATCTCCAGGACTTTCTGCTCACGTTCGCGGCGAGCTGCTTCCTCGGCCTCGCGCTCCTTCTTACGCTCTAACTCTTGTTCTCTCGCAAGACGCGCAGCCTCGTTCTTTTGCATTTCTGCATTTTTCACAGCAGTCTGCCGGAACAGATCAATGGCTTTCCCAAGCTGCCCAATTTCATCTTTTCGATTGGCGATCGCCGGAGTCTGGAAATCAGTATCATTCTTCGTAACTCGATCAATCAGGCGCGCGCTCAAGGACAATGGCCGACCCACCATGAGAGCCAGAAGTATGTATGCTAGGATCGCCGAAACCAGAGCCGACCCGGCGCCGAGTAACGCAGATGATCTAATCGTTTCCTGCCGCAAATCACTTGCCTGGGCTGTGAGCCCTTGAGACTTCTCTGCTGTTAGCGCTTCAATGTTGTTAGATAGGCGTTCGATCGGTTCGTATGATCTGACGACCGTTACTTCGCCAAGTTCTACACCATTGGCTTCGATCACTTTGGAAATTGCGACAGTTCTTGTGTCTTCCGGCAATGCGCCCCCTGTCGCCAACTCTATGTCATCGGCTGTCTTGAAGGACACCTGGGCTACCGAGGGGTCTTCAAGAACCGCTTCGATTATCTTATCCAACATCGTAAGGTTGTATGAAGCGAGTGCGTCGCCCGATACGGACGCGAGGAGATCCACAATGAACTGGACCCGCACGTCCGCATCTTGCTCCGCCGTCAAGACATTGCCTTCACCCAATTGTTGGATTAGGCTCATGCTGCTGGTTTCTAGATGACCGAAAGCCGCAGTTTGACGGTTTGTATTAGACCAGGCCACAAACGCTACGACAGCGGTACAAAGCAGACTGGTGACAAGCGCAAGCTTTGTCGACACGCTGAAGTTAAACATACTTAAAATCCCTTCTAGCCCAGAGGTCACATTACTTGCGAAACTAGTTTTCGGTCGGTTCCAACATGCCAACGGTTTCGAGCGCATCAATGACGCGGCCCAGGTCCTGGGGCGCCTCGAAGCCGCGCACGCGGGCGGAAGACAGCGCAGGATTGTCGGATGTGACGGCAATCAGAGCACGACGAATCTGCGTAATGCTGGTGCGATCAAGGTCGTCATTGGCGAAGACCATCCACTCTGGATAGAGGTCCGTTGTGTGGACTTGCGGGAAGCCATCGGTTTGTTTCTGATCAACGATGATAACGTCACCTTCGGCGATATCACCATTCCTGATCATATTCTCTACCATTCCGGTACGTACAAAACCTGCGTCAAACGCCCCTCGGGCTACGAGATTTACAATGTCTCGTTGGTTTTTGGCCGTTGCATGCCGTTCGAAATCATCCGGAACGCTCATCCCAAGGTCAGTCAAGTAATGTGTCTGGAAAATGTAACCGCCGGCTGCCGTGGATTGAAGCGAAATGACTTTCTTGCCGCGCAAATCCCTTGCCGATGTCACGCCGGAGTTTGGGTTTGCCACGATCACCCCCCCGAATTGCGCGCCCGACAGCCGAACAACGCTCGCGACCGGTTGTGCGCCCATCTGGATGGTCGCGACCGCGGCCTGAACTGGGTTACCAATCACTACGTCCAACTCACCGCTTTCCAGCATTTGCAGCAGCTCGCCAGGGGACGCAGCCGCGAGGTTGACGGGTTCACCGATCGATTCGCCCAGCAACTCAGCCACGGGAGACCATTGTTCCAGCGCAGCCGCTTCCCCAGCGGGGGCGACAACGCCCAGGCGGATGGCGGCATCCGCAGTGGCAGAAGCGCCAAAGGTGAGGCCGAGCAACGCAATAGCAAGGGTCTCAAGTCTCATACCGAATTTCCTTTATGTCAGGTCGCAGAAGTATTGGCCTCTCACGAATGACTGACAGAGATGGGCGGAAGTTATGAAGATTCGGCTAATGCACCCGACGCTATGTTGCTGCGATGCAGGTGCCAGGACGGCTTTCTTCGGCGTTCGTTAACGCAAGGTCACTCGATGGCCTTCCAAAGCCTGCGGGAAGCCGTTGATTTTCCGATGTTCCCATGTCGGCTCACAAACAAAGAAAGGCTTTCCTTGGCCTTTGTCTTGGTGCAGCTGGGACCCGTGCTTGCATCGCAAATGGGTCTGCTGGGACGCAATGTCCCTACAGGAACCTGAGCCGAGCAGCGGCGATGGGTTCGGGCTTTTCATCGAAAAAATGGTGCCCCGCTCCCTGAGTGGTTACATGCCGGATCGCGCGTGTACCGGAAATGCTGGCTCGGAACCGTGTCTCAAACGGTCCAGTGGCTGGGTCACCGTCAGAAAATGCGGTCATCAGGGGCTTCCGGAACGTTTGAAAAGCTCCAGACTTGTGCGTTTTCTTGCCGGTCGACCCCATGCTGCGGCATGATTGGGAAGACGTACGGAAAGGCGATCACGCTGGCCAAATGGGCTCGATCAGGGAAGGGGCTTCACGGCCTCGAAGCGCATTGGGGGCGATTTTGCCCGTGATCTTTGAGAACATGTCCGCAATCCGGAACTGGGGGTTCTGCGTGGCGTATTTGATCCAGGTTGCACCCGATATCAGTGCGCGCGAACCCGTCGCACTGCATGGTGGCAGCGGCCGATGCGGCGCTCAACGCGCCACTGAGGAATCGCAACGCGCTATCGCGCACCGGGTTTCGCGGACGTTTATCGGAACGGCAACCATTCAAACGAAGACATGCAACAAGTGCGCCAGGCCTTGCTGCACATCGCTCAAGCACAGGATCCCTTCCAGCATTCCTGATCGACCGAAGCTGGAATGTTCTCGGCACCAATGAAGGTGGCCAGCACGTCCTGGCGCCGGTTGCCGAAGACTATCCGCGTCGGTCGCTAAGCACTGCGATCAATATGTTAGACGCGGTGTTCGAGCCCGACGGACCCAGGTCCCATATATTGAACTAGGCACGCGGCACTTCATTCAGCGTCTGCACCGCGAAAATGCGTCGGACCGGGATCTGGCCGCAACGCTGAAGCGGTTCCACGAACGCTCGGAGCTTCCGCATGACTGGCGGGAATTCGCGGTGGACTTATTGATCCACCGACGATGCCTGCCGCTCCACGCATAACAAGCCCCGCTGGTTTGGCACCGGCGGGGCTTGCTGCGCATAGATGATTGTTAGGCGATTAGGAAATCACTGGTGTCGAAATCGCTCACCTGCGTGTCCTCGATCGTGATCAGCTTGCCATTGACGAAAAGCTCCACGTCGTCGCCGGCTTGCGTCAGTTGATCCAGCAGCGTCTCGGCAGTCACGTCGGGGTCGGTGGTCGCGAATTGCAGGCGATCAACCCCGAGCTCGAAATCAAGGATAACATCGACGCCAGTGTCCTGCAGGAAGAAGACAAAGGTATCGGCACCAGCGCCGCCGCTCATCGTGTCGTTGCCGGCCCCGCCGCGGATCACATTGTCCTGGTCGTCGCCGCGCAATACGTCGTCAAACGCAGTGCCGGTGATGTTCTCGAAGTTGACTGCGGTCGAAACATTCCCTTCCGAGCTTGTGACGGTGCCTTGGGCGAGATCGACATAGACGGCAGATTCCGCTTGGCTGAGGTCGAGCAGGTCCACCCCTCCGCCGCCATCGAGGTCGAGAACGATCTCGTCCAGGACGGTGTCCACGATCACGGCTGCATCGTCACCATCGCCAAAGTTCGTCTCCAACGTCTCGGTTTGCCGAATGTCGAGTTGGAATAGGCCAACCTCGGTCTGGTCGTTCACCTCGATCCGGGCGAACTGGACGCCCTGATTTGTCACCGAAAACTCGGCCACGTCCTTGTTCTGCAAATCGTCGTTCACGAGGTCCGTGTCGAAATTGACCTGCACCCGGTCGTCGCCCTTGCCACCAACCATCAGGTCTGAGCCATCGCCATTGTTCCAGACAAGCAGGTCGTCACCCAGCCCTCCGAAGACGAAGTCGTCGCCTTTGTTGGCAATCAGGGTGTCATTGCCCCTGCGGCCGAACAATTCATCAACCCCGCCGAGGCCCGAGATGACGTTGTCTTGCAGGTCACCGATGATCTTGTCGTCGAATTCGGTGCCGATGGCATTCTCGAAGTTGTCCGCGGTGGAGCCATTCAAGATGCCTTTGCCCAGATTGACGTAAACCGCCTCAGCAGCCTGCGACATGTCGAGCGTGTCGATCCCGTCGCCGCCATCCAGATCCAAAACGATCTCGCTCAGCACGGTATCCACGATCACAGCGGTGTCGTCGCCATCGCCAAAATTCGTCTCCAACGTCTCGGTTTCCCGAATGTCGAGCCGGAAAAGGCCCACCTCGGTCTGGTCGTTCACCTCGATCCGGGCGAACTGGACACCCTGGTTGGTCACCGAAAATTCGGCGACATCTTTGTTCTGAAGATCGTCATTCACGAGGTCGGTGTTGAAGTTGACCTGCACCCGGTCATCGCCTTGGCCACCAACCATCAGGTCCGAGCCGTCGCCATTGTTCCAGACAAGCATGTCATTGCCCTGCCCACCGAACATCTGGTCGTTGCCCTTGTTGCCGACGATCCGGTCGTTGCCCGATGCGCCGAAGAGCCGGTCTTCGCCATTGCCGCCTTCCACGGTGTCGCGGCCACCGCCGCCAAAGACCGTGTCGTCGCCTTCGCCCCCTGCGATGGAATCGTCGCCGGACAGGCCGAACATCTCATCGTTGCCGCCATTCCCGGCGAGCGCGTCACCAAGGGACGTGCCGACGATGCGGTCATCCTCTTCTGTACCGCTGATCGCGCGGTCGCCGAAGAATTGATTGAAAAAGTTGGAATTAGCCATTTTGGTTTTCCTTCGGTAAATCGTTTTGACTGTTGCGGACCCCCGCCAGCCGGTGGCGTCTGTCCCAGAGGAGTGATCTCTGGTTCGTCTTGCCCCCGACCGGCGGGTTATCCGTTGGTCGTGCGCCCGACCGGTTGGGTTCAAAAAAGATACGAAAAAATGTTCAAAATCGTTTTTCGTATTGATTAATAATGGTTTTTACCCGCGCCAAGCAGTCGCCTTTTGTCAATCTGACCGCGAGGTCCGGCAAAGTCGGCGTGTTTCCAGGCAATACCCTTGGCCCGCAATTGCGCGCGTGTCGGAAGGAAACGGCCCAAACACGCGCCTGCGGTAGCATGAAGCTTGCAAAGGGGTGTTTTCCCTTTGATGACGCGCGCGTCCTTTGCGTAGGGTGGTGTCATGGGTGAACCTTCCGGTCAGAAATTGCAGTCCGACCGGTCCGCGGATGCGGCGTTGCTGGCGCGTGTCGCCGAGGGGGACATGACAGCGATGAAAGCGCTATATGTCGCCCACGCCGATGCAGTGACCCGTTTCGTCCGGTCCCGCGTCCGTGATGAGGCAGAGGCCGCGGATATCGTCCATGACACCATGTTGACGGTCTGGCGTGCCGCCGCCGGGTTTCAGGGTCGGTCCAGCGTCCTGTCCTGGATCCTGTCGATGGCGCGCAACAAGACGGTGGATCACATCCGCAAGCAGTCCCGCGTGACTTTGGGGGCCGTAGACGAAACCATTCCAGACGGCGACCCGGACCCGGAGGCCGTTCTGGGCGCCACGCAGGACGCAGCGCGCCTGCGTGCCTGCGTCGAAGAGTTACCCGAACGCCAGCGCGCCGTGATCCACCTTGCCTATTTCGAAGACATGACCTGTGGTGAAATCGCGGGCATCGAAGCCGTCCCCGAAGGCACGGTGAAAAGCCGGATCTATCACGCGAAGCAGGTGCTTCTGCGGTGCCTCTCGCGGGGGGCAGGAAAATGATTTTGAACCATGCGGCCGCTCAACCGTCCAACGGATATGAACCCTGGAACCCGCGATGGAGGTGGCGATGGACCGGCCTGACGGATTGACCGAAGACGCGCTACTTGCCCATTTGCGCGGCGAAAGCACGCCTGAAGACGCGGCAAAGATTGAAGCCGCTGCCGCAGAGGACCCCGACCTGCGTGCCGAATTGGCGTTGATGGGCGGCCTGAAGGGCGCGCTGGCGGCCGCGACCGACGGGCCGGATATGCGTGAATTCGGCTGGCGCCGGCTTGAGGCCGACATTGGGAAGACCACCCGAACCGCACCGCCGCAGCGCACGCATATCTGGCGCATCGCGGCGGTGTTCCTGGGCGCGCTCGTTCTGGGGCAGGGCGCCTACATTGCGATGGCACCTGTCACCGGCGAAGCACCTACGTTCCGTACCGTGTCCGAAGAGGCGGCGGCCTTCGGGTTGGGCATCGGGTTCGTGGCGACGGCAGAAATCGGCGACATCCAGGAATTGCTGCGTGCAACGAATGCGCGCATCGTGGACGGCCCCGGTGCGATCGGTCTTTACCGCCTGGCATTCGAGACAGAAGCCGCCCGTGACGCCGGACGCGAGGTCCTGAGCGCGTCACCCCTTGTCGAACTGGTCGCGGAGGAATGAGGCCATGCGTGTTCTACTGATACTTTGCTTCGCGTTTGCTGCCTGCGTTCCCGTCGGACAGCCCCAGAGCCAAACGCCCGGCAACCCGGCCTTTGCGGTGGTCGACCCGCAGGAATTGATCGTCCTGACGGCAGAAAGCCCTGAAACGCTGATCGTGCGGGCCCAGCAGCTTGGCTACACCTTGCGCGACGTGCATCCGTTGCCCGATCTGGACGACACGCTCGTTGTCTTCGGCATTCCCGATGGAACCACGATCCCCGAAGCCATCGAAGAAGTCGAATTCGCGGTGCCAGGGGTCACCGCAGGGGCGCATCATCTCTATAGATTGCAGATCGATGGGTCGGCAGGGCGAAACTATGCCGACGCGATGATCGGCTGGCCGTCAAATGGCTGCCGCGCCCATGCCAGGGTTGGCTTGATCGATAGCGGTGTCTTGGCCGACCATCCCGGCCTAGCGGACGGGCGCATCGAACAGCGCGCCTTCAGTGAATCGGCGGCGCCACCCGCCACCAATCACGGCACCCTCATGGCAGAGCTTCTGGTCGGCCAGGACAACCTCTCTGGAACGACACTCTACAGTGCCAATGTCATCGACCCGGCCTTTGGGGCAGGGGATGCCGCCGGTGTCGTGGCGATCCTGCGGGGCATGGACTGGCTGTCGGCAAATGGCGTGGATGTGGTGAATATCAGCCTCGCCGGGCCGCACAACAAGCTGATGGATCGCGCATTGGGACACGCCGCCGAAAACGGTATGGTCCTGGTCGCCGCCGTGGGCAATCTGGGGGCGGGGCAGCCACCGCAATACCCCGCGGCATTCCCCTTTGCCTTGGCTGTCACAGCGGTCGATCGAGACGGCAACGTTTACCGAAATGCCATCCAGGGCGCGCATGTTGATATCGCCGCGCCGGGCGTCGACATCCTTGTTGCACCCGGTGGGCGCGTCACCGTGTCCAGCGGGACATCCATGGCGGCGCCACACGTCACGCGCGTCGTGGCCGCTGACCCCGTGCTCGCGGCCATGGATCTGCCTGCCCTGCGTGCCGAATTGACCAACCGCGCCATGGATCTGGGCGATGCCGGACCGGACCGCGTCTTCGGTGCGGGCCTTCTGCGCGCGGGACCTGGCTGCTAGGGGTATATGTCCTCCGCAGGGCACATGCTGAGCCCGAGAACAACAGGCGAGGCAACACCCGGTCTGACGCTGCCAGTGCTTGCTGCATTCGTAGATGCTCGTCACCCTATGTATCTTCGCGCAGCGCCATCGATCTGTTCATCCAATTCCTGGCGAAGCACTCTGACAACCTCACAGACTAGGAGATGCCTGTTGCTGAGACCGCCGGGAAGCCAGACGGTGGCGGTCTAAGATCCATCCGGGGCTACCAGAATACTATCCGGCGCTTCGGCCAGTTGTTCCATCGCAAATCAGGCCTTGGGCGCAACAGCATGGCAGAAGGACGCGTGTTCCTCGCAAAGGACGGGGATGGGCCTGCCGTTCCGCACGTCATCCGCAAGAATGGCTCCGTGTTGTCGACCAACCCAAACCCCCTGCCGCGCTGCCGCGCTGCCGGGTGTTGCGACAGAGACGATAGTCGCGTCAACAACACCTGCCCAACTGACATACAGGCGCCCCCCGTGACACCGCCAACAGTCGTGGCGGCTCAGTCAGCTGGCAACGCTTGGCTTTCGTCCTCATCGCCGCCTTCGTTGGCGGACTATTGAAAATCGGATCAAACGCCGTCCTCCCCTCCATTGCATTGGAGGCGGGTTCTCCATCGGACGACGCGCAGGGGCCGTTCGGCGCCCGAGTTCTTTTCCCGATGGCCGGTATGGTTAGGATGATCGACGATATTCTAGGATTGAGGCGGTACACTGTGCCAAGCAACCTCAATCCTCGGCAGGCGAGACCAACAGACTGTACAAGCAAGCTGCCATCTTGGACCTTGTGGAACGGATATGACGGCGGCGCCCTGGCCTAAGCGACCTCCACGGCAAGAAGTCGTAGAAGGCCCCGGGCACCAGCGGCGGAAGACTGCGGGTTTTGCCCCGTCACCAAGTTGCCATCAGTGACGATGTTGCTGGTGAAGTCAGCCGCATTTTCAATCGTGGCGCCAAGCGCACGAAGCCTGTCTTCCAGAAGAAACGGCACGACGTCTGTCAGGCCGACGGCCTCTTCTTCGCCGTTGGTAAAGGCGCTGACGCGGCGCCCCGCGACAAAAGACGTCCCGTCAGCCTTCCGCACGTCCACAAGCGCAACAGGACCATGGCAGACAGCGCCAATCGGTTTATCCTCAGCATCGAAGGCTTCGATCAGGCTCGCAAGCCGTTCATTGCCCGGATAGTCCCACATCGGCCCGTGCCCGCCTGGGAAGAAAATCGCGTCGTAATCCGCCGCACTCAGATCGGAGATCGGGCGCGTCGCGGCCAGCGCAGCTTGCCCCTCGGCATCGGCGTCAAAACGGCGTGTATCTTCGGTGTGCCATTCCTCCAGCACGCTTTTGGGGTCGATTGGCGGTTGACCACCTTTGACTGACGCTAGCGTAACGTCAGCACCGGCATCACGGAAAACATAGTAAGGCGAAGCAAATTCTTCGAGCCAGAAGCCCGTCCTCTCGCCGGTTTCACCGAGGCGGTCATGGGACGTGAGCACAATCAGAATGCGGGGTTCGGTCATGGCTAGGGAGATCCTTTAATAGAGGGAAAGGGGTGGCGTAGGACGCGCGGGATGTTGTCTTGGCCGATGTGGCCATGTCAGTCGACTGTGGTCTTGCCGAGTTGGCGATACCAATCGACGTTGTCCCAAAATGCAGTGAGATGGACGATCTTTCCGGCCTCGTCTGTCTCGACCACGAACATGTGTCGCAGGTCATATGTGCGGCCTTGGCTCTCGACCCCGAAAGCGTCTTTCTGCTGGGTGCCCGAGATGTTCACATCGACATAGGCCCTCGTCCCGTCGGCAGATTCCGTGATAGACGACACCTCGTTCGACAAGTCGGGAAAGCTGTCAATCAGAACGCCCCAGCTGCCGGGGCCGATCTCTTCGACAGGGCCAGACAGTGCGAAGGGGACATATTCGACGACCCCCTCCGGCTGGAACAGCTGGATCATCGCAGGCACATCCTGATCACGGTAGCGATCAAAGAAGGCCCCGGCCGCATCGGCAGCCGGACCGGCATGGGCCATCGATGCAAAGCCTGCGGCGACAAGTGCAGCGGTGAAATGCAATGTGTTCATGGCGTTCTTCCTTAGCGCAACGAGCATATGCGCACTGGGCTAACCCTTGCAGAAAGGTTTATCTATCAATCAAAATGTGAGCCTATTCTTGCATGTCAGCAATAAAACGAAGCCAACTCGACGGTCTGATCGAGTTCTGCGCAGTCATCGAACATGGCAGCTTCACGCTCGCCGCCGAGACCTTGGGGGTTTCGACATCGTTTGTCAGTCGGCGTGTAGCCGATCTGGAACGGCGCGTGGGACATCAGTTGCTGCATCGAACGACCCGTCGCTTAGGCGTCACCGATATCGGTTCGCGGTACTACGAAAGGGCCACAAAGATTCTGGCCGAGGTTCGTCGACTTGATGCCGATCTGGCTGACGAAAAGGACTTGGTGAAGGGACAAATCCGGATCACGGCTGGCGGTCGGATCGGTGAAAAACGTGTGGCGCCTGCACTCGTCCAGTTTGCCAGAATGTATCCCGGGGTCGAGATTGAGCTTCAGATCATGGAGCGCCGCGTCGACATGATCCGCGAAGGCTACGACCTCGCAATCCGACATGGCATGCCCCCCGATCCGAACCTGATCATTCGCCGGGTCGACACACGCCGTCTGATCGTCTGTGCTTCCCCCGACTACGTGACCGCACATGGCGCCCCCGAAGTGCCAGAGGACCTGACACGCCTTCCCTGCATTGGCGCACCCGATCAAAGGTGGCTTTTCGCGAAAGGCGGCAAGCAGATGGAAGTTCGGGTGCAGTGCCACTGGCGCAGCAACAACGGACCGGCCCTGGCAACGGCGTGCGAGATGGGCCTAGGCCTTGCCCGTTTGGCCGATACCTATGTCGGTGCCGCGCTGAAATCCAAGCGCCTTCTACCGTTTCTCGAAGATTACGAACTGCCGCCTCAGGAAATCGTTCTCGTCTATCCCGCGCGGGAACACATGCCCTACAGAACCCAACGTTTGATCCAACACCTTGTCCAAACGATGTAAGGCGCCCGTAGTGGAAGCGGTTGGTGAAAGGCGATGCGCCAGCCGCCGTTTCCAATGCCGCCGAGTTTGCCCGAACTCAGTCCAAGAAAGCCTTCTCAACGACGAAATGACCCGGTTCTGAGTTCGCGCCTTCCGCAAGGCCGTGCTGCGTGCATAAGTCCATGACCTCGGTGTTCAGCGCGCGATTGCCGCAGATCATGACGCGATCGGCGGCGGGCGACCATCGCGGAAAATCCAAAGCCTCGAAGATGCGCCCGTCGGATATGTGGTCCGTGATGCGGCCCATAACCCCTGAGGGTGCACGTGTCGTCGTCGGGTAGTAGTGCAGCCGGTCGCCGACCAATGCGCCGATCAACGGATCGTCGGGCAGGGCCTCGACGATGTCACGGCCATAGGCAAGTTCCTCGGGGGTGCGACAGATATGGGCCAAAATGACCTCGTCGTAGCTTTCCCATGTCTCAGGGTCGCGCAACAGCGACGCGAAGGGGGCGACGCCGGTGCCCGTGCAGATCATCCAGAGCCGCCGTCCCGGCAGCAGCGCGTCCAGCACCAGGGTGCCAACGGGTTTGGGGCGCAGGATCACTTGGTCCCCCGGCACGATCTTCTGCAATCGGGAGGTCAGGGGGCCGTCCGGCACCTTGATTGAGTAAAATTCCAACCCATCATCCCAGTTCGGCGAGGCGATGGAATAGGCTCGCAAGAGCGGCTTTCCGTCCTCTTTTTCCAGACCGATCATGACGAATTCGCCCGACCGGAAGCGCAATGTACGGGGACGCGTTACCCGGAACGAAAACAGCGTGTCCGTCCAATTCCGGACGGCGGTGACGGTCTGGGCATCCGGCAGGACTTTCTTTGCGGGGGCAGGGGTTGCGACTATGGTCATGGCGGCGTCCTTTAGGCGACTTCTTCTGCCGGCTTTTCGGAGAAATTGGTGGAAAGCTTGCCACCCTTGCCATCCATGGTGCCGGCATTTGGCAGCGGGTCTTTCTTGGCGACAATGACCGGCCAAGCCTCGGAATACTTCCGATTGAAATCGACCCATTTCGCCATCTCTGGCTCGGTATCCGGGCGGATAGCGTCGGCGGGGCATTCCGGCTCACAAACGCCGCAATCGATGCATTCTTCGGGGTGGATGACGAGCATGTTCTCCCCCTCATAGAAGCAATCCACGGGGCAGACTTCGACGCAATCCGTATACTTGCAGGCGATGCAATTTTCGGTGACGACATAGGTCATGGTCGGGAACTCCAAACGCTTTGGCCCGATCTGCCGCAGCGCAGCACCGCCGTCCGTCAACAAGTTGCTATTTGAGTTCCGCTAGACGGGTCACCCTTCTCCAAATTGCTGGAGAAAGCCATGATCGAACGCCTAGCGGCCAGCGCAGACCATCGCATCCTGATTATCGAATGGGTGGGGGGTGAGGCCTCGGAACTTGCGGCCGAAACGCTCCGCCGCGAGGCGCGGGATGCCCATTCCATAAGGGCGCGGCTGGATCATGGGGCGGTTCACGTAGTCGATGGGCTGACGATTACGCATCTGGCCCAGGTCGGGCGTGCCGCGGTGAATGTGCATTTTTCCGACGGGCATGACCGGGCGATCTACCCATTCGCTTATCTAAGGGAACTCTCCGACCAGTTTGGAAAGAAGTTGACATTTGCTGCGTCGCAGCAGGGTGCAGACTGAAGCGAAACCAGCATTTCGAGGAAGCGCGCCATGGATGAGATCGTCGACGGCATTACGCAGATCGACTGCGACATCCTGATCATCGGCGGCGGAACCGCCGGCCCCATGGCTGCTATCAAGGCCAAGCGAAAGAACCCAGATGCGAACGTGGTTCTGCTGGACAAGGCCAACGTGAAGCGGTCGGGCGCCATTTCCATGGGGATGGACGGCCTGAACAACTCGGTCATCCCGGGCTATGCCACGCCCGAGCAGTATACCAAGGAAATCACCATCGCGAATGACGGTATTTGCGACCAGGCCGCTGTCTACCGCTATGCCGAGGAATGCTACGGCATCATTCAGGAACTCGACCAGTTCGGTATCCGCTTCCAGAAGGATCAAAACGGCGAATACGACGTCAAGAAGGTCCACCATATCGGCACCTATGTTCTGCCGATGCCCAACGGGGACACGGTCAAGAAGGCGCTGTATCGCCAGCTTCGGAAGGCGCGGATCAACATCATCAACCGCTACATGGCGACCCGGTTGCTGACCGGCGAAGGCCGTGTCGCGGGCGCCATTTGCATCAACACCCGCACGGCCGAAACACTGGTCGTGCGCGCCAAGGCGGTGATCATGGGGCTGGGTGCTGCGGGGCGGCTGGGCTTGCCGACATCCGGCTACCTGTATGGCACCTACGAGAACGCGTCCAATAGCGGCGAAGGCTATGCCATGGCCTACCATGCGGGCGCGGGGCTGGCGAACCTGGAATGCTTCCAGATCAATCCGTTGATCAAGGATTATAACGGCCCAGCCTGCGCCTATGTGGCCGGGCCCATGGGCGGCTATACCGCCAACGCCAAGGGCGAGCGGTTCATCGAGTGTGACTACTGGTCCGGCCAGATGATGCAGGAATTCTACGACGAACTTCAGGGCGGCAAGGGGCCGGTCTATCTGAAGCTCAACCATTTGGCCGAAGAAACCGTGGCCGAGATCGAGCGCGTGCTGCACATCGTAGAACGCCCCACGCGCGGCCATTTCCACGCGGGACGCGGCACCGATTACCGCAAGCAGATGATCGAGATGCATATCTCCGAGATCGGCTTCTGTTCCGGCCATTCCGCCAGCGGCGTCTTCGTGGACAAGCATGCGCGGACAACCATCCCGGGCCTCTATGCGGCAGGCGATATGGCGAACGTGCCCCATAATTACATGCTGGGCGCCTTCACCAACGGCGCTTTCGCCGGCCTGGATGCGGTGGATTTCATTGCCGATGTGGACCACGCCGCCTTCGACCAGGGCGAGGTCGACGCCGAACGGGCGCGCGTGCTGGCGCCAACCAAGCGCGACGACGGCATCCCGCCCAACCAGATCGAATACAAGACCCGGCGCCTGGTGAACGACTACCTGCAACCGCCCAAGGTCACCGCCAAGATGGAACTGGCCCAGGCCCGCTTCGCCGAGGTTCGCGAGGATATGGAAACGGGCATGTATGTTCGCGACGCGCATGAATTGATGCGCGCGCTGGAAGCCTCGACCATCCTGGATTGCGCCGACATGGCCGCCGCCGCCTCCCTTTACCGAACGGAAAGCCGGTGGGGTCTTTACCACAATCGCGTGGAATACGACCGCGACGACGAAAACTGGTTTTGCCACACGATCCTCACCAAGGGCGCCGACGGCAAACCCACGCACCGCAAGCAGGCGGTCGAGCCCTACATCGTCGACATCGCCGACGACGAGAAGGACGCCTACCAAAACCAGCGCGTCACCAAGACCGTCGCCGCCGAGTAAGGAGAGCCGGACATGCCCCTCGCCGAAAGCGCCTCAATCGTTCCGGTCGTCGTCGACAAGGACCTATGCATCGCCGACAAGGGCTGCACCGTTTGCGTCGATGTTTGCCCATTGGACGTGCTTCGGATCGCCGTCAAAGACGGCGCGCCCGAAACCGCTTATATGAAGTACGACGAGTGCTGGTACTGCATGCCCTGCGAGGCGGATTGCCCGACCGGCGCCGTTACCGTGAACCTCCCGTTTCTGTTGAAGTGAGGGTGTGATGGCCGCGCTTTTTGAAGATTTCGACGAAATCGCCGACCTGGCCGAGGGGCTGGATGACCCCTCGGCCGGCGCGCGCATCATGGCGGTGATCGACCTGGCCGACAGCGCCGATCCGGCGGCCATCCAACATCTTGCACGGGCCATTGCGGACAGCGATCCGGGGGTGCGCAAGCAAGCCGCACAGGCTTTGACGGATTTCGACGGCCGCGAAACCGCCGCCGCGTTGGTGAGCGCGCTTACCGACGATGACCCAGCGGTGGTGCAGGCGGCCGCAATCAGTCTGACGGAGTTGAAGGATCCGGCGGCAGGCGATGCCATCCTGCCGCATCTGAGCGACCCGGACCCGATCAAGCTGACCGCATGCTTTGCAGGCATAAAGGAATTGCGCCGTCCCGAAGCGATGGGCCCGGCCATCCACGCGCTTCAGCGACCGGAAACCGACCTACGCATCCAAGCCGTCGGCGTGATCGGTTGGCTACAGGATGAAGGATCACTTCCGGCCCTGCGCGATGCTACCAAGGACGCGGACGCACAGGTGCGCCGGACGGCTTTGGCCGCGCTTGGCTTTTCCCGCTCGGACCATGCCGAAGCTACGCTGATCGACGGGTTGACCGACGCGGAATGGCAGGTGCGCGAAGCCGCTGCCGAGACGCTTGCCAAGGCCGGTGCCGCGTCTTGCATCCCCGCACTGCGCGCCGCCCTGGACGACGCGTTCTGGCAAGTCCGCCTGAAGGCCGTGCGGTCGCTCGGCAAATTGCATGCGACCGATGCCGCAATGGAAATCGCGCCGATGATGGATATTCCAATTCCGAATCTTCGAAAGGAATGTGCCGCGGTGCTGGGCGAATTGGCAGTCGCGGAGTCGATCGAACACTTAAAGAAATACGAAAACGATAATGACCCAGACGTTCGAAAAAACGTGCGTTGGGCATTGGGAAAGATGGCTGCGTAGCAGCCGATGTCATTTGCCTTAACAAAGGCCGCAGGTTGTCGTTCAATCGCAAGGTTGATCGATGATTTGCGGCTTTATTCGCTTTAAAATACTGATATATAATACAAAAAACACTGCCCGATTCTTAATCATGTGCAGACTGCGCGTAAATCAATAGCCCATGGAGATGGCGGTTTCTCCAGATCGCGCGGAAATATTAACCATTTACGCCCTTACTGACCAAACACAGAAGATACATAAGCGTGATCCGCGCCCCCTTAATGGTAACAAAGGTTAATGCAATAGACTGAAGCCAGCCGGAGAGAGTCATGTTTCCCAAAGCAACGCTAAAGAACGCATTATACGCCGCCACCTTCCTATCCATGGCTCCCGCGCTTAGCGCCGAGACGATCACAATCGGCATCGGACACCAAAGCACCGTGACCAACACCGTTCCGGGCGGCATCATCATCGAAAAGTTGGAGCTTCTCGAAAAATATCTACCGACCGACGGCGACTATGCCGATGTCGAGTATGAGATCGTTTATCGCGACTATACGTCCGGCCCGCCCATCACCAACCAGATGATCGCAGGAAAGCTGCAATTCGGCGTGATGGGGGATTACCCGTTGATCGTGAACGGCGCTACGTTCCAGGACCAGGGCAACGATGAAAGCCTGTTGATCCAGATCACTGGCTATAACCTGAAGGGCACGGGCAACGGCGTGGTCGTACCCGTCGACTCCGATGTCTATACGTTGGAGGATCTGGCCGGAAAATCAGTCTCGGCGCCCTTCGGGTCGGCCGCTTGGGGGATGTTCCTGGCCGTCATGGACCGTGAGGGCCTGACCGATGACATCGACCTCGTGAATCAAAGCCCGCCAGTCGGGGTCAACAACATCGCTGTGGGCCGCATCGACGCCCATGTGGACTTCACACCCTGGTCCGAGGTCATGGAATTCCGCGGCACGGGCCGCAAAATCTATGACGGCAGCGAAGCGCTCATCCCGACGTTCCACGGCACGGTCGTCCTGAAATCCTTTGCGGAGGAATACCCCGAGATCGTGGATGCCTACACCAAGGCGACGCTCGAAGCGCAGCAATGGATCGCGGATGACCCGCTCAACGCGGCGATCAAAGTGTCGGAGTGGACGGGCATCGAAAAGGAAGTGCTGTACCTTTACTTCAGCGATGGCGGCATCTCGACCTTTGAGAGTTCGATCAAGCCGCAATGGGTTGAAAGTCTGAAGGAAAGCCATGCACTGCTGGTGCGTGAGCGGGACGTGCCTGCCCTGGATTTCGACAAATGGGTGGATGACAGCTTCATCCGCGCCTCTGTGGCGGAAACGGGTGGCGACTACGAAGCCATGGTCAGCTCCGTCGTTGACACCGCGATTGCGAACGAAGGCAAACCGGCAGAGATCTGGCATCCCCGCGATGGCATTTCGTCCTATGAGACGCTGCCCGACTTCTTCAACGGGCTGGCCACCATTCGCGACACCGGCTTCGCGCCCCTGGCAAGCTACGTCTACGACGCGAATTCCGGTCTGAAACTTTTCGGGACCAGCGCATTCTACGCGACCGATTCCGATGGCGGCTACGCGGCCTTCCTCAAGCGGGCGGATGCGGAAGCCTATGCCACCGCCGAGGGCGGCGCGCTGACGACCTATCAAGACATCATCGCCAGCATCGCCAGCCAGTAATTACCCGACCATGCGAGCGCCGCGTGATCGCGCGGCGCCCGCAATCTGATTTTGCCCGGGAGTGTCTCCATGTCCGCCAATCCCGACCTAGCCGATGACGCCGCCGCCACCTCGACACACGCACCGCCGCCGAGGGCGGCGCCCGTACCGTCGGGCAATGGCCTGCCGCCTTGGGCCGTGCAGGCCCTTATCGCATGTGGCTCGCTTCTGGGGGGGCTCGCCATCTGGCAAGTTGGCAGCGCTCAGGGGTGGAGTGGGTTCATCAACTTCGCGAACATTCCGACGCCCGGCGAGGTGTTGGACTCCACGCTCGAAAACATCGCAGACCCGGAATTCTACACCCACATCGCTGTGTCTATCCGGCGCGTGATGCTGAGTTTTGTGCTGGCCGTCGTGGTCGGCGTGCCGATCGGCCTCTTCATGGCGCGAAACAAATTCGCCCGCGCGGCGCTGCTGCCCTATATCGAAATCCTGCGTCCGATCCCGGCGGTCGCGTGGATCCCGCTGGCCATCCTGATGTGGCCGACCGAAGAATCCTCGATCATCTTCATCACCTATCTCGGGGCCTTTTTCCCCATCGTGCTCAACACCATCAGCGGGGCCGAACAAACGCCCGAAGTCCTGATCCGCGCCACCCGGTCCCTGGGCGCCTCCAAGTTCGACGAATTCCGCCACGTGGTCTTCCCAGCCGCTTTGCCGTCGATCTCGGCGGGGTTGGCGGTCGGTATGGGGGTCGCGTGGTTCTCGCTTTTGGCGGGGGAAATCATCTCGGGCCAATACGGAATCGGCTACTTCACCTGGGATGCCTATTCCATGGTGCGCACGCCCGACATCGTCCTGGGCATGCTGGTGATCGGGATGCTGGGCACGGCCTCGACCGTGGCGGTCAAGCTACTGACAAAGCCCATGCTGAAATGGCAGGCCCGCGCCCGCTGACGGCGATCAGAAGGACTAACCCATGTTCAACGTCCACAAATTCACCAACGCCGAGGCCCGCCGCCAGTCCGATATCGGCAAGGGCCACATCGCGGTCCGCGACGTGTCGATCACCTTCGGACAGAGCGCCGCCGCACACCTGGCGGTCGACACAACGTCGATCGACATCGCCCCGGGCGAGTTCGTCTGCATCCTTGGCCCGTCCGGCTGCGGGAAATCGACCTTGCTGAACGCGGTCGCGGGCTACGTGGCCCCCACCACCGGCACGGTGTCGGTGGATGAGGTCGTCGTGGACAAACCCGGGCCCGACCGGGGCATGGTCTTCCAACAATATTCCCTGCTGCCTTGGAAGACGGTCTACGAAAACGTCGCCTTCGGTCCCAAAATGGCCGGCGCGACCCGGACCGAGGCCGGGTCGGTCGCCAACACCTTTCTGAACCTGGTCGGGTTGCGCAAATTCGGCAACCGCTATCCTGCCGAGTTGTCCGGCGGGATGCAGCAGCGGGTCGGCATTGCCCGCGCGCTGGCGAATTATCCGTCTGTCCTGCTGATGGACGAACCCTTCGGGGCGCTGGATGCGCAAACCCGCCTGGTCATGCAGGAAAGCCTGCTAGAGATCTGGCGGAAGTTCGGTACAACCGTGGTCTTCGTCACCCATGACGTCGATGAAGCGGTCTTCCTGGCCGACCGCGTTTTGATCATGAGCGCAGCGCCCGGCCGCATCATCGAAGATGTGGAAATCAAACTGCCACGCCCCCGCAACCCCGACATGGCCAGCACGCCGACCTATGTCGAAGCGCGCCAGTTCTGCCTGGACACCATCCGCGCCGAAAGCCGGAAGGCCTTCGAGGCACAGAATGTCTAAGGCCCGCCCCGTCTTGGTCGCGGCAGGCGACCCGCAAGAAGCGAAGCAGCCAAGCGCGATCTACCTGTCCGAATACCTACTCGACCTGAACGAAGGCGCGGGGTTCCTGACGGGACTTTCCGACCATGACCGCAAAGCCGTTCGCAAGCTCGGCACGCGCTGCATTGTCGAAAAGGGCGGGGGCATCTTCTTCCAAGGCGACGCCCATACCGGCGTCTGGATCGTCGAAGCGGGCCGGGTCCGCACCTTCTATGCCGGCCCTTCGGGGCGGGAGATCACCTTGGCTTATTGGAGCCCCGGCCACTTCGTGGGCGGGCCGGAAGTCTTTGGACGCGGGCGCCATGTCTGGTCGGCGGATGCCATGGAGGAATGCAAGCTGCTCTTCCTTTCGGGCACTAGCCTGCAAAGCCTGGTGCGGGATGTGCCCGACGTCGCCATTGCGGTCATCCAAGGGCTAATCGCCAAGGGAAAGTGTTATTCCGCGCTGATCCAGATGCTGGGCACCCGCACCGTGTCGGAACGTTTACGCCAGCTTCTTTTGATCCTGGCAGACACCCATGGCCGCCACGAAGGCGATGTAATCATCGTCGAACGGTCGATCACATACGATCAAATCGCGTCAATCGTCGGTGCGACGCGCCAATGGGTCACGCAGTCGCTCGACCGTTTGCAAGCTGACGGTATCATCAACCTCAACCGGCGAGAGATCGCGATCCGCGACTTGGATCGTCTTCACTAAAGCGGTTTTCGAAACACCTGAATCAGTATTTTCGAGAACTGCTATAGCTTGCTCGGATCCAGCGCCCTTGCACATGGGCCAGCCTTATAAGCTGAGGCGGATGGGACTCATCGGCTTGGACGCCTTCCGGCGGACTGCCGGGTCAGGATCGACTTCGTCGGATCGGAACGCCAGGGTCTTGGCGATGATGTGACGCAATGGAGGTCGATGCCTGCATCGGCGTGATGGCTTTAGCGGTTGGCCCGATGAGGCAAATGCGCTCCCGCGTTGTTTATGGTCGTCCAAGAAACATGGCCGCGGCCCAACGTTTTGTTTTCGATCCAAGGACAGGCCAAGTCCCCGATGGGCCACGGCCACGGGTCGGAACGATGACGGTCCGTCCCCCAGGGGCAGTATTCAGTTCGGCAGAATAGGGCGATGTCGCTTTATGGACATGGCATGCACTCCGATCACAACAAGGGATGCCACGATCCCTGCAACCGTGATCCAAGACGGCTTCCACAGGACCGCCACGGCACAGCCAAGACGCAGGACGGCTTCGGCCCTGGTCATCGGTCCCCGATCATAGCGCGCCAGGGCCGAGGCAATCAGATACAGCGCAAGGAGCAACCGCGCACCGAGCAGAGCCAATGCAAGGGGTTCGACCTGGCCCGAATAGCCCTCGATTAACGTGCTGCGCCCTGCCGCGTCGGTGATTGTCACGGCCTCCTCGATCAGCAGCAATTCCGGATACCAGGCGAAGACGAAGGGGATGGTGAACATCACGATGCCCACGCGCACGGCTGCAAAGCCGGTCCGCATCGGCTCCGCCCCGGTGATGGATGCGGCGGCGAAGGCTGCGATTGCGACGGGCGGTGTAATGGCCGATGCAACAGCAAAGTAGAAGACGAACATATTGGCGGTGAAGAAGCTAACGCCCAGATTGGCCAGCAGCGGCCCGAGCAGGAGCGCGACGTTCACATAAGCCGGCACCGTCGGCATCCCCATGCCCAGCAGGATCGCGCAGAGCATGGCGCAAATCAGCGCAAGCATCAGGTAGACCCCGCCCGCAATGGCGACTTCGACGCCCAGAATGGTGAAGGAGGTCGCCGTCTCAAGCCACGCGGTCACCGCGCGCGTCAACTCGCCTGTAAGACCGGATTCGTTGAGGAAGGCGGCAATGATCGACACCGCGAAAAGCAGCAGGAACAGACGCGCGATAAGGATGCCGCCGTCACCCAGGGCCACGAGGACGGATGAGGGGCGGGCGCGTGTGCCTGCATCTAGGAATAGGAGCGGCAACAGCACGGCGACGGCCCACCAGCCGGCTGAGACGGCGTCGCCGGTCGCGTTCACGATGGTCTGGACGACGGGGCCGGGCAAGAGCGTGGAAAGAAGGCCATCGGCCACCGCGTCCTTGTCGCCGAGCAGCAGAAACAGGATCACCATGATGGGCACGAAGATGATGATGAGGTTGAGCCAGTCCTGACGCTCCATGATGAGGTCTTCGGGGATCTCGCGCATGGCCGCGACCCCTTCGCGCCGGGCTTGGAACATGACCGCCAGGAAGATCGACAAAAAGAAGGCCAATGCGGGCAGGAAGGCCGCCGTGATGACCTTCGTGTAGGGCACTGCCGTCAGCGCCACGAGCACGAAGGCCGCCACGCCCATCACCGGCGGCATGATCTGCCCACCGGACGACGCCGCCGCCTCGACACCCCCCGCGAAGGGCGCGGAGAAGCCGTTGCGGCGCATCATTGGAATGGTCAGACGGCCGGTGGACAGCACGTTCGTCACCGGACCGCCCGTGATCGTACCAAACATGGCCGAAGATACGATAGCTGCATGGGCTGGCCCGCCGCGCAGATTGCGGGTCGCGCGCACGGCCAACTTGATGAGGGACGTGCCCCCGGCAGACGCACCGAACAATGCGCCCAGGATCACATAGGGAAAGACCTGGCCCACGATGATGTCCATGAACCGGCCCATGAAGCCATCCGGCGTCACGAAGACATTGGTTGCCTTCTGGATCGCGGCGGCCAAAGGGTCGCCCCCATCGGCGCCCAGCTTGGTGACGAGAAAGCCGTTGTCGGCAAGCCCTAGGGCCCAGATGAGCGCGGTGCCCACGGTGTAAAGCACCACCACGCTGGCCACGATCACCAGCGGCGCGCCCCAGACCCGGATGTTGTAGGCGAAGAAGACAGCGATGATCACAAACAGAAGCGGGATGATCCAGATACCGAAGCGGGCCTGGCAAGCGGGGACTTCGGCCTCGAAGGACATGCCCGGAATGACCCCCTCGGCGCGGGCGGCGGCATCGGCGATCAGGCGGGCGCGCTCCCCGGTGATCTGGTCGATCAGACAAACGGAGTCGATTTCGACCAGAAAGCCAATGCCACCCAGCAGGGCCGCACCCACCAAGCCGATATCGAGGACCTTTCCAAGCCAAGCCCGAGCCGTTCCGCGCCAAGCACGCCAAAGGCTGGCATCAAGCGCCACGATCCCCATCATCAGCACGAAGAGCGGCGGATAAAGGTATTCGGGCGGAAAGCCCGACACCCGGAAGAACGGCCGCCCCGTGATGTCGCGCGCCCAATCCTGCAGCCCCGGAATTTCGGGCATGGTGTTCAGCATCCCCGCCACCACCAAGATCAGCGCGAGGCCCAGGGCCACGCGCCGGCCCAAAGGGCGTGTGCTCTCTATATCGGTCATTCGCGCGATCGGTTGCCGGCGGGGTCGACCTGCGGCCCCGCCTTGGGCATCAGGGGCGAAGGCAATCAGCGATTGTGTGGCCCGCCTCCTCATAGGCGCGGATGGCGCCCGGATGCATCGTCATATCCACCGCGCCACAAACGCCCTGGCTGACGCCGTCGATGTCGCCGAAGCTCATGAACAGCCAGGGCCCGCGCGGCGAGCCGGTTTCAAACCGTTCCTGCCCTTCGAGATATGCTTTGGTGATTTCATAGGCGAGGTCATCATCCATGCTGGCGGGCACGATCTGAGCGAAGGCGGTGGCGAAGCTGTCGAAGGTGTCGTCGTCTGTGACGATGGTGATGTCATTACCTTCGTAGGCCGCGCGATATTCGTCCACCGGCACGGAATAAGGGGCATGGCCTGGCGCAGCCATGATCTGCTGGCCCAATTCACTGGCAAGCAGGTCCGAGGGCATGTCGTAGATCGTCGTCGCACCTGCTGCGGCGATGGCGATCTGGCGGCCAGAGGGCAAACCTTCGGGAATGGTCCAGGCATCGGCGCCACCACCCGTGATGGTCGACACCGTGTCGGGCCAGGGCGTCTGGATGCCCTCATAACCCTCACCCTCCTTGAGGCCGGACAGAAGCTGCACGGCGGCCCGGCCCGACGTCAGCGCCGCGCCGCGGGGCGGGCCATTCCAGACGCGCAGGCCATCAAGGTCGCGCAGATCCCCAACAGCCCCGCCGTCATAATGGCCAAAAATCTGCGCTGAGGCGGCGGTGAAGAACAGCGCGCGCAGCCCACCCGCCAGCTCCGCGCCCCGTTCAGGGCCGATGCCGCTATAGGGGCCGATGCCGCGCGACATCAGAAACGGCAGAATAAGCGGCGCGGGCGCCATGTCGAGCTGGCCCTCGGCCACGGCTTGAACCGAATTGGTCAGCGTGGCGCCCTCGGTGATCTGCATCGTGGCAACGCCCGCGCTTTCCAGAACGGCGGCCAGCGTGGTGTCGATATAGTGCGGCGTGGAACCGGGCGATGTCGTCTCGGCAGTCAGCGTGGCCTGCGCTGCGGCCAGTGCGGGGGCCAGCGCAAGCGCCGCACCCAGAACGGTCGATTTGATCATGTCTTCCTCCCTTGACGCCACGTCTCCCCGCGCGGCGATACGCCCGTCGGTCCGGGCTCGGGGAACGGTCGCAGAAGCTTCGTGACTTGTCACGTATTGATTTTCGGGGTCAGGTGGCATCCATGGGAGGACACGCATGGAAGAGGAAGTCGAGGCGCGCGCGCGTCGCGTGGCAAGGCGCAAAGCCGACCAGGATGCGAACCCGTTCGGGCGCGTGCAGACCGCAGCCGCCGCGTCGCGTGCCCAGGCACAGCGGCTTTTGAAGGCAAGCGGCCTGTCCATCCTGGAATGGCGCGTGCTCTGGGATCTCAGCGAGGCGGGCCCCCTGACGGTGCGCGATCTTGCGTCGATCCAGCGTGCGGATCATTCGCTCATCAGTCGGGCGCTGCCGGCCATGCGCAAGCGCGGCCTTGTTGCCGAAGTCGGCGGCGTCCGCGACCGCCGCCGCACCCTGGTCGCGCTGACCGAGGCGGGCCGCGCCGCATTCGGGGTGGCCGCCCCCGTGATGCGCGCGCGCCGCGACGCCCTGCGCGCCGCCTTCACGCAAACCGAGCGCGAAACCTTCCTGACCCTGCTCGCCCGTTTCGAGGCGCAACTCGCCCCCCCACCGGAGACCGATCCATGACCGACCGCCCCAATGTCCTCTGGATCATGGCCGACCAATTGCGGTGGGATTACCTGTCCTGCTATGGCCACCCGCACCTCCATACGCCCCATATCGACGCCCTGGCCGCCCGCGGCGTGCGTTTTGACCGGGCCTATGTCCAATCCCCGGTTTGCGGCCCGTCGCGCATGTCGGCCTATACCGGGCGCTACGTCCGATCCCACGGGTCGACCTGGAACGGCATGCCGCTGCGCGTCGGTGAGCCGACGCTGGGCGATCATCTGCGCGAGGCGGGCGCCCGGGCCGTCCTGGTGGGCAAAACCCATATGATCGCCGATCGCGAAGGCATGGCCTGGCTGGGCATCGACCCGGCCAGCGAAATCGGCGTGCGTCGGTCCGAATGCGGCTTTGAGCCGTTTGAACGTGATGACGGCCTGCACCCCGATAGCCACCGGCAGAAGTGGTCGGCCTATGACGATTACCTAGTGGCGCATGGCTATGTCTCCGACAATCCGTGGGAGGATTTCGCCAATTCGGCGCTGGCCGAGGACGGGGAGCGGTTGTCGGCGTGGCTGCTTAAGCATTCGCGTCTGCCCGCGGACATTCCAGAAGAACATTCCGAGACAGCCTATATGACCAACCGGGCAATGGACTTCATGCGCGACGCCCAAGCAAGTGGCCGCCCCTGGCTGTGCCATCTCAGCTATATCAAGCCGCACTGGCCCTATATCGTGCCCGCGCCTTACCACGACATGTACGACGAAACCCACGTCATCCCGCCCGTCCGCTCACAGGCGGAACGCAAGACGAACCACCCGCTGATGCGCGCTTACCTGGATGCCCGCGTCTGCCGCAGCTTCTCCCGCGACCATGTCCGCGAAACGGTGATCCCGGCTTATATGGGCCTCATCAAACAACTCGACGACAATCTTGGGCGGCTGTTTGCCTGGATTGATGAGACAGGGCTCAGCGAAACCACCATCATCGCCTTCACCTCCGATCACGGGGATTACCTGGGCGACCATTGGATGGGCGACAAGGATTTCTATCACGATGCCGCCGCGCGCGTCCCGCTGATCGTGTCCGACCCACGGCCCGAGGCGGCAGCCACCCGCGGTACCGTTTGTGACGACCTAGTTGAGATGATCGATCTCGCGCCAACCTTCATGGCGGCAATGGGGTGTCCGCCCAAACCTCATATCGTCGAGGGCCGCGACCTGACGCCGATTTTGCATGGCGCGGGCGGCGTGGGTCGCCGCTACGCCATCTCAGAACACGATTACCACTGGTCCGACATGGCCCAGGCCCTCGACGTCCCGCAGGAAGACGCGCACACGACGATGATTTTCGATGGACGTTGGAAATACGTCCGCTGCGAGGGGTTTCGGCCGGTGCTCTTCGATCTCGATACCGATCCTGAAGAGCTGATCGATCTCGGCCCGTCCGAGACGGCTGAGCATGTGCAAGTCCGCGCCCGCATGGAGGCCGCGCTGCTGACCTGGGCGACCCGCCACCACGCGCGGATCACCGCGACCCCGCAGGTGCTTGCAGGGCAACGCAGGGCAGCACAAGACGGCATCCTGATCGGCTTCTGGGACGAGGCGGAATATGAGGCCGCGACGGGTATCGCCTTTGGCGACCTGAAACCGCAGGGGCGGCAGTAGCACCCGGACAGATCTGACCCACAAGGCGGTCGGCAGATGGCTGGCACGGTCGCCCCAAGATCCTGCGAGACGCCGCTGCGTCATCCTTGGGACAGGTCCGGATACATGCCCCGAAACAACGCAAGCCAATCACGTCTCGAAGCTATACCAGATCAGCTTGCAGGGCGCCCAGCTTCGGTTGCGCGCGCCACCTCTTGCAATCTGCCTGTTTTCACATCGTAGACATATCCGTAGATCGGAATCGCCGGATTCACCAACGGGTGGGCGCGGATCCGCATCACATCTTCTACCACTGCTTCGTCTTGATCGCGGATCGTATGCCATTTCACGTACCGCCCCTCGGGCGAGCCGCCGGGTTCGCTGGCATTCTGAAAGCCGCTTTCGGTCAGATCCGCCGTCTCCAACGAACCTGCAAGCAGGTCCGCCAAACCTGCAAGCAGGTCCGCCATGGCGGTGTCATTAAAAAACTGCATGCCGCAATCCGTGTGATGGATCACGAACCATTCCCGCGTGCCGAGAAGCTTGTGGCTGATCACAAGCGAGCGGATCGCATCGTCGCTGGCCCGGCCACCGGCATTCCGCACCACATGGGCGTCGCCTTCGGCGAGCCCCGCATATTTCGCCGGATCCAAGCGGGCATCCATGCACGTCAGAATAAGAAAGCCGCGTGCGGGCGGCAGGCTCAGGTCCCCCTTGTCGAAGCTGTCTGCGTAGGCCGCATTTGCCTTTTCAACGTCTGATTTGATTTTGGACATGTGGTTCTCCCCCTCCGTCATGGGGGAGACATTAGCACAGCGGAGGTCCTTGCCCCAAAACACCGCCTGGGATCAGCAAACGCACTCGGTCGTTCCGGACCCTTTTGCGTAGCTGTAAGGCAGTCGGAAACTGGCCAAACACTTCATCTTTGGCGGCCGAGGGTACCGACCTCAGGTCACCAGTCAGGTCGATGCTTGCAACGGCGAAATCACGCATCGATTTCCAAATGGGATAAGGCTGAGATGGCGCTGAAAAACTGCGGGGCACTTTGGGGCCAGCCATGCACGCGGCGCATCAGCCGAAACGGCGCCCGCAACAGGATCGGCGCGCCATCACGCGAACAGCCTTGATACCCAGCCCAGAGGCCTGACCCGAGTTCTTTAATATCAGTTATGTAATTCGCATTCCCATTTCTTGCTCGCGTTCGGCCAATCTGTATTCCCTCGAATGACCAACGCCCCGCACACCGTAGACCAGCCAAAAAACCGGCAACTCATCACCAGGGGCGGGCCGACGTTTCGCGGTTGCGCCTATTGCCGAGTAGCATCTTGATCATCTCGTCCTCCTTTTTGCCCTCATCTTGGAAGTCGATGGGCGGCCAGCTCGTATAGACCGCCTGGGACTGGTCTGGCAGCTAAAGGATGAGACTGGAAAGACAGAAGAAATCACCTACACGCGGGACGCGAGCCAGATATCCGCCCCAACGGACGAAATGTTCGCTGAAGCGGTTGCGCGTGTGACGGATTTCATGGCGGCTTGCCCGCTAAAGCGGTTTTCGAAAAACCCTAATCAGTATTTTCGAAAACGTCCCGGCATCGCATGGACGTTGCACCGTTTCACGAAAAGCTGATGGCTCAGGTTTTTCGAGAACCGCTATAGATACCCAACCTCGGGGACGTCCCCATGATCTGCCAAACTGCGACGAAATCGCAGCCATTCTCGGGCCGCTCGATCGGCGTTGACCCTGTGCGTCAGCCCAGTTCCAGCGTGGTCACGGCAAAGAGCCGCCCGGGCCCCTTGGCAAAGGGACCGCGATACATCCGTGCCGTCTCGAAACCCGGGGTCAGCCCCAGATCGGCGCAAAGCCGCGCCAGACCGGGCGCGGCGTCGGGGACGTCGATCATGATGTCGCCGGGAAAGACCGCTGCCGCCGCGTGCAGCAGGTCATGGACGGCGTCGGTATCGTCCGCCAGAAGCGGCCCGATCTTGGCGCCCACCCGGCAAGCACGCACGGTGCAAAGGCCCTGCGGACCTAGCAGCGTCTTGCGCGACGGCGTGTTCTGGAACCAGGCCGACATGTAGGCCGCTTTGCGCGCGCCAGAGGCGGCGGCTTCTCGGTCGACAAGCGCGGCCACATCGTCCGGGCGCGCGGGCCGGATACCGGGCACGGCGGTCCCCATAATCGCACCCACATAGCGCGTCGTCGCCCCCGCATGGACGAAGCCTGACGCGGCGTAGTTGCTTTGTTGATCCGGCACACCATCCAAGCCCACGACCCGGCTGCCCGCATGATCCAAAGCGTGCTGCCACAGCCCATGGCCGATGCCCTGCCCCCGATAGGCGGGCTGCACGATATAAAGACCCAGGAACGCGAAGCTGTCATTGTGGTTCACGACCGAAATGGCGGCGACGGGGGTGTCGCCATCGCTGGCGACAAAGAACCCCTGCGGGTCGGCGGCAAGGAATGCGGCGGCGTCATCCAGCCCAGGGTTCCAGCCTTCGGCAGCCGCCCAGTCCAAGACTTGATCCAATTCGTCCCGCCGGGCGTGTCGATAGCTAATCATCCCAGCAGCGCATCCCGAAGCGATGTGGTTTCATCGCGCGTTTCGCGCAGGTTCAGTTGCGATACCAGGTCCAGCAGATGGCCCTTCATCAGGTCTTCAGCCTGATCGGGGTCATTGTGACGAAACGCGTCCAGAAGCGCGTGATGCGCATGGCTTTCGCAGAGCGCGTTGCGGCGCTGCCAATAGAGCGCGATGACGAGGGACGACCGTGAGACGAGCTGGCCGATGAAGGCTTCGATGGTCCGTTGATCGGCGATCCGGGCGATTTCGACGTGGAACGCACCGGACAGTTTCAGCGCCAGCCCCGCCTTGTCGGCTGCCAAAGCGGCGTGTTCCTGCGCGATGTGGTCTTCCAGCAGCGCCACATCTGCGGGTGTGGCACGTTCCGCGGCGGCGCGCGCGGTCTGCGGCTCTAGCAGGGCGCGGACCTCGAAGACTTCGCGGGCTTCCTTGACGGAGGGCTTGGCAACGAAGGCACCGCGATTGCGCTCGATGGACACGAGGCCGCCATGGGCCATGGCCCGCAGGGCCTGGCGCACCACCGTCCGGCTGACGCCGAAGATATCGCCCACTTCGTCCTCGCTCAGCTTCATGCCGGGCAGCACGCGGTGGTCGTGCACCGCTTCGGTAAGATGGGCGACAATGTCTTCGGCCGAAGACGCGGCGATTGGCAGAACATCTTTCATAGCTGCTCCCTTATTGACCTCACTGGCAGCGCGCAGGGGCTTCAACAAGATCAGCGGCAAAAGAAACCCAGATCGTATACAATCTGTGCTAGATTTATGAACAACACTGGATGGTTTTGCCGTCATATCTTGCATCGCGCAGGATAGCTGCCTTTCCCATGGGGAAAGTTCTTCGGCCCCGCGCCTCCATCCGACCAGTCTGATCGAAACACGGGTGGGGACCTGAATGGAAAGCGCGCTTGATCTGGAATTCGTCAGTCTGACCAAACGCTACGGCGATGCCGTGGCGGTGGATGCGATCAGCTACCATTTCACCGCGGGCACCTATGCCTGCCTGTTGGGCCCGTCGGGCTGTGGCAAGTCGTCGACCCTGCGCATGGTGGCGGGCCATGAAAGCGTCTCGAGCGGGTCGGTCCTGCTGGGCGGGCGCGATATTTCACACCGACCGCCCGCAAAGCGCGGCACAGCGATGATGTTCCAGAATTACGCGCTGTTTCCCCATCTGAGCGTGGCCGATAACGTCGCCTTCAGCTTGAAGATGAAGGGCATCGACGCCACCACCCGCCGTCAGCGTGCCGGTGAGAGGCTGGAATTGGTCGATATGACCAGCTTCGCCGACCGCATCCCCGCCCAGCTTTCGGGCGGCCAGCAACAGCGCGTGGCTCTGGCCCGCGCGTTGATCACTGAGCCGCAAGTCCTGCTACTGGATGAGCCGCTATCCGCCCTCGACCCGTTTCTGCGCATTCGCATGCGGGCCGAGCTGAAACGCCTGCAACGCGAATTGGGCATCACCTTCATCCACGTCACGCATGGCCAGGACGAAGCCTTGGCGCTGGCCGATGAAATCGTCGTCATGAATGCAGCCAAAATCGAACAGGCGGGCAAAACGCGCGACGTGTTCGACGCGCCGGAAACCGCCTTCGTGGCGCGATTCCTGGGCTCACACAACGTGATCGCGCTGCCCGAAGGCAAGGTGGCCATCCGCTCAGACGCATTAACGCTGAAGGCGCCCGATGCGGCGCGCTTGCAGGGCCGGATCACCAATATCGAATACCAGGGCACCCATGTGGCACTAACCGCCTTGATCGTGGGCGACCAAGAAGTGACGGCCCTTCTATCCGACACGGATTTCTTCGGTGCACCGAAGGATTTGGGTGAGGCCGTGGGCCTCGACTGGGACAATCAGGCAGCCCACGCGCTTTCTGCCTGACACCACCTCCGACAAAAGACAGGGAGTTCAAAAATGACAACAATTCCAAAGATCAGGTATTCCAGACGGTCCGTCCTCAAGACGGGCGGCGCAGCCATGGCGGCAACAGCCCTTCCGGCGCCCATGGTCTGGGGTCAGGCCATCAAGGACGTGACCCTGCGCCAGTTCGGCACCGGGGTGTCCAACCTCAACGAGGTGGCCGCGAAGGTGAAGGAAGATTTGGGCTTCACGCTGGAAATGACCGCGTTGGACAGTGACAGCGTCACCCAGCGGGCCGCCACCCAGCCCGATAGTTTCGACATCGCCGATATCGAATACTGGATCTGCAAGAAAGTTTGGCCCACGGGCAACCTGCAAGCCATGGATACGTCAAAGATCACCAATTACGACAAGATCGTCGGTATCTTCCGGGATGGCAAACTGACGCCCGACAGCGTCATCGCCCAGGGCACCGCGCCCCATACCGTAGGTTTCGTGGACGGGCCCGGCAGCACGGATTTCGTCGACAATGAATCCGGTTGGATGACGCTTATCCCCACGATCTACAACGCCGACACGCTGGGCATCCGCCCCGACTTGATCGGTCGTCCGATCAACAATTGGTCGGAGCTTCTGAACCCGGAATTCGCAGGGAAGGCGTCGATTCTAGATATCTCGTCCATCGGGGTCATGGACATGGCCATGGTCGTGGAATCCATGGGCGAATACACCTATCCCGACAAAGGCAATATGACGCGCGAGGAAATCGACCTCACGCTGGGCATCTTCACGGAAGCCAAGCAGAACGGCCAATTCCGCGCCTTCTGGAAGACTTTCGACGAAAGCGTGAACCTCATGGCGTCGGGCGAAGTGGTCATCCAATCCATGTGGTCCCCCGCCATCACGGCCGTCAAATCCCGCGGCATTCCCTGCGTCTACCAACCGCTCGAAGAAGGCTACCGCTCCTGGGGCGGCGGCATCGGCCTGTCCAATTCCCTCTCGGGGATCGAGCTGGATGCGGCTTACGAATACATCAACTGGTATCTGAGCGGCTGGGTCGGCGGCTTCCTGATGCGGCAAGGCTATTATTCGGCCGTGCCGGAAACCTCGAAGGAGCATATGAGCGTCAACGAATGGGGCTATTGGTTCGAAGGCAAGGAAGCCACCGACACCATCACCTCGCCCTTCGGCGACCCCCTGGCCCAAGCCGGAGAGGTGCGCGATGGCGGCTCCTTCTTCGACCGGATGGGCGCCGTCGCCTGCTGGAACGCCGTGATGGACGAAAACCAGTACATGGTCCGCAAGTGGAACGAGTTCATCGCCGCTTGAGCCAGTCACAGGGCGCCCCGATCCCGGGGCGCCCCCCCTTACCCGTCAGGCCCCATGACCGATCAGACCCTTCCCATCCCCGCGTCTGAGCCCGCGCGCCGAAAACCGGCCTCGCGACACGTGATCGGCTGGCTGCAAGCCGCGCCGCTGGCGCTGGTGCTGGCGGTGTTCCTGGTGGCACCCATCGTGATGATCGTCGTGGTCAGCTTCTGGGGCGCGACGGAGTTTTCGATCTACCCCGCCTTCCAGTTCGACAATTATGCCTTCCTGTTCGGCTCCGACGTCACCTATCGCGTCTTTGCCAACACCTTCAAATATGCCCTGATCACCTGGATCTTCACCCTGCTGATCGGCTTCACAGTGGCCTATTTCCTGGCCTTCCACGTGCGGTCGCTGACTTGGCAGATCGCGCTTTTCCTGCTCTGCACGATCCCTTTCTGGACGTCGAACATCATCCGCATGATTTCGTGGATCCCATTTCTGGGCCGCGAGGGCCTGGCCAATTCCACGCTCCTATCCTGGGGCGTCATCGACGCGCCTTTGGAATGGCTCCTGTTCAGCGATTTCAGCGTCATCCTGGCTTTCGTCCATCTTTACACGCTGTTCATGGTGGTTCCGATCTTCAACACCATGATGCGGATCGACAAATCCCTGATCGAAGCGGCCGCCGATGCGGGCGCCACGGGCTGGCAGACGCTTTGGCACGTGATCATCCCGCTGACCAAACCGGGCATCATGATCGGCACGATCTTCGTGGTGACCCTGGTCATGGGCGATTTCATCACCGTGCGGTTTATGTCGGGCAGCCAGTCGGCCAATGTGGGCCGGATGATCCAGAACGATGTGGGGCTGCTGCAATACCCCTCGGCCGCCGCGACCGCCGTGATCCTGCTGATCACGGTGCTGCTGGTCATCGGCATCCTGCTGCGCTTCGTCGACATCAGGAAGGAGCTTTGATGGAACCGCGCCCTCGCTCCTTCTACGTCCTGGCCACCTTCTTCGTCCTGTTCCTCGCCTTCCTCTATGGGCCGACGATCACCATCGCGATCCTGTCGTTCCAGGGCCCCAGCGGCGGATTGACCTTCCCCATGCGGGGCACGTCGCTGCATTGGTTCCGCGACCTGTTCGAACAACAAGCGGTGGGGGATATCTGGGGGTCATTCTCCCGCTCGCTGGTGCTGGGGCTGATGGTCATGGTGACCACGGTGGTCGTGTCAATCATGGGCGGGCTCGCGTTCCGCAAACGCTTTGCCGGGTCTGGCGTGCTGTTCTATCTGATCATCACGTCGCTGGTCATTCCGTCCATCCTCGTATCACTGGGCGTCGGGCTGATTTGGTCGCAAGCGGGCCTCAACGTCCATTGGTCCACCTCGGGCTTTGGCGCGCAGCTGACCTGGACGCTGCCCTTCGGCCTGCTGATCATGTTCGCGGTCTTCAACCGCTTCGATCCCAGTTTTGAGGAAGCTGCGCACGACCTGGGCGCCTCCCCCTGGCAGACCATCCGCCACGTCGTGCTACCGATCATCGCGCCGTCACTGATCGGGGTGGCCTTGTTCGGCTTCACACTCAGCTATGACGAATTCGCCCGCAGCCTGCTGACGTCTGGCAGCTACAACACCCTGCCGTTGGAGATCTTCGGGATGACGACCAACGTCACCACCCCGGTCATTTTTGCCCTGGGCACGCTGACGACCCTCTTCTCCTTCATCGTGATCGGGATTTTCCTGCTTATTGTCTGGCTCACCGACCGGCGCCGCAAGCGGAGCGGGTCTGATGCGGGCAAAGGCCTGGTCTAGGCCGCCCATGTCCGTCCTGATCATCAACCCCAACAGCACCGTGTCCATGACCGATGCGATGGTCGCCGCCGCCAGCGCTGCCGCCCCGGGGCTGCGTTTCGAAGGCTGGACCTCCCATGACGGCCCAGCCTCCATCCAGGGGCCCGCCGATGGCGCCGCCGCCACGCCGCCGCTGCTGGACCTCGTGGGAAAGGCCGCACAGCAAAACCCGCAGGGCATGATCATCGGCTGCTTCGACGACACCGCGCTGGCCGAAGCCGCCGCCCGCGCCCCCTGCCCCGTCATCGGTATCGGGCAAGCCGCCTACCACTTCGCCGCCCTGCGTCAATGGCGCTTCAGCGTCGTCACGACGCTGCCGATCTCTGTTCCGATTATCGAGGGCAATATCCGCGCCCTAGGCCTGGGCCACCACTTGGCCCGCGTGCGTGCCTCGGATGTGCCCGTCCTTGACCTGGAAGACGACAGCGAAACCGCGACCCGGATGATCCTGACCGAAGCGCAGCGCGCTGAAAGGGAAGATCAGATCGACGCCCTCATCCTCGGCTGCGCCGGCATGGTCCGCGTGACCCGTGCGGTGCAGCAGGACCTGGATATCGCCGTCTTGGACCCGGTCGAAACCGCCGCCACCTGCATGGCGTGGCTGGTTCGGGGATAGACCAAGGCAGATGAACAGGGCCTGTTGTCGGAATTGCCCAGAATAAGGTCCAACATGACACCATCCAAAGCATTTCCCTGCATTTTCATGGCGCTTACGCTGATGATGGCTCCGCCGTCCCTTGATGCCCAGGTGGGGGACCCTCCCGCGGGGGCGACCATCTATAGCCGCGATTTCACGTCTCTCTTGATCCGACGCGACGATCTTAATGTCACGCTGTCCTTCGTCGACAACGGCTATGCCCTGAAGACCGCGATCGGCGACAAGACCGCCACCTTGCACATCCCCGAACAAGGCGGCCCGGCGGTTGACGCGATCTATCTGCTCGACGGCTATCTCTGCGGACAGGGCCTGATCGAGACGCTGATCCGTTTCCCGCCGCCCCGCTACGCGGACCTGCCGGGCTTCCGCTATCTGCGGGTTTTGATGGACGCTGAAACGCTCGATGTGGTGGCGCATTTCTATGATGACAGCGTTCGTCTGACCGGCGGCCTCGTCCCTATCCAAGGACTTGCCGACCCCGGTGGCATGTGGCCCTCGAAGCCCTATGACTGCGGGGCGGATCGGATGGGACTGCCGCACAATACGCTGACATAGCTTGCGGCCCTCGCAGAGTGTCCACGCCGTGTCGCGAAGACGACTGCGACGGCCCCCTTGGACCCGGAATCAAGGGGCTTCGGCCCCGCAATGCCAGCGCCGGTCCGGCCCCACGGACCGGTGCTGGCACGACTCCGGTTCATCACCGGCCAGACACTACGCCTGCGCCCCCTGTGCGACCCCGTCAAAAAGCCCCGCATACCTGTCCCGCAGCACGTTCTTCTGGACCTTGCCCATTGTATTGCGCGGCAGTTCCTCCACCACGATCAATTCGCGCGGGTGCTTGAACCGCGCCAATCGCGCCGCCACCGCAGCCCCGATGGCCTCCAGGTCCGGCACCTCCCCCGGTGCTGCCACCAAAACCCCCACCGGCGTCTCGCCAAAATCGGGATGGGGCACGCCGATCACCGCTGACTCAAGCACGCCGGACTGATCGTCCAGCACAACTTCCACCTCTTTGGGATAGATGTTGTAGCCGCCCGAAATGATCAGGTCTTTCCCCCGCCCCACGATGGAAACGTATCCGTCCCCATCCAAGCGCCCCAGATCGCCGGTGATGAAGAACCCGTCGGGCCGTAGTTCTGCGGCGGTCTTATCCGGCATCTGCCAATAGCCTTGGAACACGTTCGGCCCCCGCACTTCGATCACACCGATTTCACCCTCGGGCAGGGCCGCACCCGTCTCGGGGTGGCAGATCTTCAGCTCCACCCCCGGCAGCGGAAAGCCCACGGTCCCCGCGCGTCTCTCTCCCTCATAGGGGTTGGAGGTGTTCATATTCGTCTCCGTCATCCCGTAGCGTTCCAGGATGCGCTGACCCGTGCGTGCGGCAAATCGGTCATGGGTTTCCGCCAACATCGGTGCGGAACCGGACACGAACAGCCGCATATGCCCCACCAGATCGCGGTCGAAGCGTTTGTCGTCCAGCAGGCGGGTATAGAAGGTGGGCACGCCCATCATGGCGGTGGCGCGGGGCAGATGCGCGATCATGGCATCCACGTCGAACTTCGGCAGGAAGATCATCGACCCCCCCGCCGCCAGCGTGACGTTGGTCGCCACGAACAGGCCATGGGTGTGGAAGATCGGCAGGGCATGCAGCAGCACATCCGCATCGGTGAAGCGCCACAGATCTGCCAGGACCAGCGCGTTGGACAGGAGATTGTGCTGGCTCAGCATCGCCCCCTTGGACCGACCCGTGGTGCCGGAGGTGTAAAGGAACGCCGCCAGGTCATTGCCCGCCCGATCCACAACAGCATGGGTCTCGGGCTGCTCTGCCGCCGCCGCCGTCAAGCTGCCGCCGCCTGCCCCGTCCAACGTCATCAAGGCGGCGCCCAGCCCCTTGGCCAAAGGTGCCAGCCCGGCCTCACGCACGGGGTCGCAAACCACCATCTTGGCGCCGCTATCTTCGATGAAATAGCGCAGTTCTTCGTCGGTATAGGCGGTGTTGAGCGGCAGAAAGATCACCCCCGCCCGCGCGCAAGCCGCATAGAGCGCCAGCGCCTCGGGGGACTTGGCCACCTGCGCGGCCAGACGGTCGCCGGGAACAAGCCCCACTGCCGCCAGCGCATTGGCCAAGCGGGCCGATACGGCCAGAAACGCATCATAGGACAGCACGCCGTCGCCCGGCAGGTGCAGGAACGGGTCGGCGCGCCCGGCATGGCAGGCGAATAGGCGGTCGAAGAGCGGGTTGGCCATCTCCTCCTCCTTAGGCGGCGGGCCGGTCGAGCGATGCCAAGGCCCGCATCTCGGCACTGGCAATGACTTCGCCCGTGGCGGCATAGCGTTCGTGGTTCTGCGAGGTGGCGGACAGGTCGTAGAGATAGTTCACCATGGCGCCCCCCGATTGCCGCAGGCCCCGCTCCGACCGGTCGGCCCCGGCATGGACGGCGTGAAGCACGGCGCCATTGCCCAGATGGAAGCGCGCCACGGGGTCCGCAGGCCCGCCATCGCGTCGCGCATTCAGTAAGTAATAGGCCGCCATGCGGCGCACCCCTTCGGTGTCTTCGGGCACCAGCGCGCGGCCCTCGGCTTCCGCCCAGCGGGCGAGACCCGGAATGGGCGACAGCGTCACGAAGGTCCGCAGGTTGGGCAAAGCCGCAGCCAAGTCCGAGGCCACTTGCTTGATCAGCGAATTGCCAAACGACACCCCGGCCAACCCCGCCTGACAGTTGGAGATGGAATAGAACGTGGCGGTATCCGCCGCCTCGGGCGCCAGCACCTGACGCCCCGGCGCCAGCAGATCCGCGATGGAGCCGGGCACGCCCTGCGTCAGCGCCACTTCAACGAAGATCAGCGGCTCATCGGGCATGGCCGGGTGGAAGAACGCGAAACAGCGCCGGTCGGGCGGGGCTAGGCGGCGGCGCAGATCGTCCCAACCGTCGATATCGTGGACGGCTTCGTATTCGATGACCTTTTCGAGCAGGTGGGCCGGCGTTTCCCAGGTGATGGGCCGCAGCACCAGAAAGCCCCGGTTGAACCACGATGCGAAAAGGTGCCGGAAATCCAGGTCCAGCGCCTCCAACGCCGCGTCGCCACGGCCCAAACGCAGCAAATCGGCGCGCATGGCAACCAATTCCCCCGTCGCACCCGGCACTTGGTTCAGGCGGCGGATCAGTTCCTGGCGGGGTGGCTCCACCGCCTGGGCAAAGGCGCGATAGGTGTCGACCGATGGCGCGGCCTCATAAGCGGCCAGAGTCTTTCGGACCTGCATGGGTTCGATGTTCATGGCCGCCAGCATCTGAAAGAAGCCCAGCTTGGCCGCGTCGTCCTTCACCGCGTAGCGGTCCAGGATGGTGCGGGCTAGTTGCAGCCCCGACATCTCGCCCGCCGCGCCCACCAAGTCCGACGCCAGCACCCGCACCGGCGCCCCGCCATCGGCCCGGCCCTTGGCGCGCGGCCGCCGCTCCAGAATGGTGGCCAGCATATCGGCTAGCAGGCTCACCGTGCCGCGCCCATCACGGCGTCAGGCAACCACGTGGCCAGACCGGGAAACAGGCACAGCAGCAAGATCGCCACCACCATGCAGCCCACGAAGGGCAGCGACCCCTTCAGAATGGTCTTGAGTGGAATGTCGGGTGCGATCCCGTTGATTACGTACAAATTCAACCCCACTGGCGGAGAGATCAGGCCAATTTCCATGTTAATCGTCAGCACCACCGCAAACCAGATCGGATCGAACCCCGCCGTCGTGATGATCGGCAACAGGATGGGCGCTGCCATCAAGATGACCGCAACCGGCGGCAGAAAGAACCCCGCAATCAGCAAAAAGACATTCACCGCCCCCATCAGGACCCAGCGGTTCACCTCCAGCGTCCCGATCCATTCCGCGATGCTTTGCGTGATGAAAAGCGATGACAGCATGTAACTGAACACACCCGCCGCCCCGATGATGAACAGGATCATGACGCTTTCGCGCGTGGAATCCCGCAGCACGTCCCACAGCTTCGTGGGCGACCACAGGCGGTAGATCACCATGGCGATCAGGATGCACAGAAGCGCACCCACCGCCGCCGTTTCCGACGGCGTCGCGATGCCGCCATACATTGCGTAGAGCACGCCCAGGATGATGGCCAGGAAGGGCAGAACCCGCGGCAAGATCTCGATCTTTTCGCGCCAGGAATAGCTGACGGCGTTTAACACATGGGCGTCGCCCGACCGCCAGGTGGAATAAAGCGACCAGGCCATGAACAGGCCCACCAGCATCAGGCCCGGGATGACGCCCGCCAGGAAAAGCCGCCCAATCGAAACCTCAGTGGCGATCCCGTAGACGATCATGGTGACCGAGGGCGGGATCAGAATGCCCAGCGTCCCGCCCGCCGCAATCGACCCCGCTGCCACGCCGTCCGGGTAGCCACGCTTCCGCATCTCGGGGATACCCATCTTGCCGATGGCCGCGCATGTGGCGGGGCTGGACCCGGACATGGCCGAGAACAGCGCGCAAGCGCCGAGGTTCGAAATCACCAACCCGCCGGGCACGCGGGTCAGCCACCGCTCCAACGCCTCATAAAGGTCGGCGCCCGCGCGGGTCGAGGCAATGGAAGCGCCCATGATGATGAACATCGGAATGGCCAGCAGCGCGAAATTGTCGAGCTTGCCGAACATGATCTCGGGCATCAACTCAAGCGAGCGCATTCCGTCGAAGATGACCAGAAACGCGCCCGACACGATCAAAAGCCCAATGGCAACCGACACGCCCGAAAACAGCACGAAGATCGTGGCGACGGCGACGATGGCGCCCAAGATCAGCGGGTCCATGGCCTAGTCCTCCAACCCGAAGGGCGCGTCGATGCGCAGCCAGACCGCGACCCAATCCGCGACCAGTTGCAGCAATAGAAGGCCCAGACCGACGACCAGCGACAGGTAGGGCTTCCACAATTCCACCCCCCAGACCGTGTCCGACCGCCAGCCGCGCGACCAGGCCAGGTGCCAGAATTCATAGGCGTAGAACAGCATGATCGCGATGATCCCGGCGGAAATGCCGAGCGTGAATAACGCCAAAATCCGCCGCGCGGGCGGCTTCAGAGCCAAGGGGATCAGGTCCACATTCACGTGGCCGCGCAAGCGTTGCACATAAGGCAGGCCCAGCAGCGTGGCCGCGATCATCAGGTAAATCACCGCCTCGGTCTGCCACACGGTGGAGGCGTTCAGCACGAAGCGCACGAAGATCATCTGGCAGGTGATGGCCACCGATGCCACGATCATGGCGGCCGACACCCAGCCTGCTACCGTGCTGATCCAGCCCACACTTCTCAGGAACAGGTTTCCCCCGTCGGCAGCGACGCGCGTGCCGGTTTGGACCGCCATGGCAGCCTCCTCCAAAACGTCTCTAAGTCAGGGGAAACGGGCGCGCCTGACGCGGCGCGCCCCGCCCGGTCACTCGACCGACAACGCCATGTCCAGCAACTCCTGGCCGCCGGGCGTTTCTTCGATGAAGGCTTTGTACGACGTCTCCTGCGCCAAGGCGCGCCAGGCGTCGAACTCTTCCTGGGACATCTGCGCGATCTCGACGCCGTTTTCCTCGAAGACGCGGGCGGATTCCGCGTCCTGCTCTTTGGCTTCTTCCAGATAGAACGCTTCGGCTTTGGCAGACGCCTCCATGAGCGCGGCCTGCTGGTCTTCCGACAGACCTTCGAACGTCGTCTTATTGATCAAAAGGGGCTGATACATGAACCACAGCGCGAAATCGCCCGCGGGCGTGTAGCACGACACCTGCTCGTAAATCCGATAACTCACGAAGCTGGAAGACGACGTGTTTGCCGCGTCCAGAACCCCCGTCTGCATCGCGTTGTAGATTTCCGACGACGCCATGGACGCAATCGAGGCGCCCGCCCCGGCCAGCATCTGTTCAAACGCCTTTCCCGCCGCACGGGTCTGCTTGCCGACCATGTCGTCAGGGCCGGTGATGCAGCCGTCCTTTCCGGCAAACCCCCCGGCCAGATAGCCGTGGACCAGCACCATCACGTCATCTTCGGCCATCTTTTCTTCGATGGCTTCCATAAACGGGCTTTCGTTCAGCCGCGCCGCATGGTCGTGGTTCTTCACCAGCCCCGGCATCAGCGTCAGGTTATAGGCGGGCTGCACACCGCCCGCATAGCTCAGCGGCAGAACGGTCATATCAAGCTGCCCACGGCTCAACGGCTGATACTGCTCGCGCGCTTTGAAAAGCGACGCAGACGGGAAGATTTTGATGTCCAGGCCCACATCGGCGGCGGCCACGTCGTTGGCGATCATCTCGGCCACCTTGTGGCGCACATCGCCGGTGGACCATTGGTGCGACAGACGCAGTTCGGTGGCGGATGCGGTGCTGGCGGCGGTGGCCAGGGCCAGCGCGGACACGGTCAGTTTAATGTTCATTCGGTTCCTCCCAAACCCGGTCCTCCACCGGGGTTGGCGTTCACGCTGCCCGAGTCGGCAATACCCTGTCAACGTTTTTGTATACAAGAAATGCCCGCTTGCATTCTGGACGGCCCGTGCTAGCGGTTGTTTATGGCCCGCCATGCCGACACCATCGCGGAACAACTGGAAGAGTTGATCCTGTCCGACGCGTTTTCGGATGGCGACCGGCTGGACGAAGTCCAACTGGCCAAGCGCTTCGGCGTCTCCCGCACCCCGGTCCGCGAAGCCATCCAGCGGCTCGCCTTGTCCGGCCTGGTCGACCTGCGCCCCCGTCGCGGCGCCTTCGTGCACCAGCCCGATGCCGTTGAACTGATGGAGATGTTCGAAGTCATGGCCGAGTTGGAGGCGACCTGCGCCCGCCTCGCCGCGCAGCGCATCACCGACGATGCCCTGGCCAAGTTGCAGGCCGCAAACCAGGCCTGCGAAGACGCCGTCGCCGCAGGCGATGCCGATGGCTATTACCGGGCCAATGAAGGCTTCCACCACATCCTTTACGCGCAATCCGGCAATCGGTTCTTGGAAACCGAGACCTTGCGCCTGAAGAACCGCCTGAAACCCTATCGCCGGATGCAACTGCGTTTGCGCGGCCGCATGGCGCAATCCCTGTCCGAACACAGCGCCATCGTCGACGCCCTGATCGCCGCCGACGGCCCCCGCGCTGCCGACGCGGTCCGCGACCACGTGGCCGTCCAGGGCGAAAAGTTTCACCGCCTGATGGCCACGCTTCAGGCGGCCGAGTGAACCCGGACCCCGCCGCCATCCTCGCCGCCGCGCCCAACGCGCCCGGCTTCTTCGACGGGTTCAAGTCCCGCGTGATCGCCCTGCCCCATGGCGGCCATGCCTTCGCGCGCATCGGCGGGTCGGGCCCGCCGCTTCTATTGCTCCACGGCTATCCGCAGACCTCCGCCATGTGGCACCGCATCGCCCCGGCGCTGGCCCGTGATCACACCGTCATCTGCCCCGACCTGCGCGGCTATGGCGCCTCGTGGAAGCCCGAGGTCACGCCCGACCATGCGGCCATGTCCAAGCGCGCCATGGCCGATGACCTGCTGGCGATGATGGACGCGCTCGGCCATGACAGCTTCGCCATCGGCGCCCATGACCGGGGTGCGCGCGTCGCCCACCGCCTGGCCGCCGACCACCCGGCCCGCGTCATGCGCCTCGCCACGCTGGACATCGCCCCCACGCGCGAGATGTATGCCGAAGGTGGCCCCGGGTTTGCCGCCGCCTATTGGCATTGGTTCTGGCTCATCCAGCCCGCGCCCCTGCCCGAACGGCTGATCGGCGCGGACCCGGATTGGTACTGGTGCCGCAAATGCTGCTCCGGCAGCGCGGGCGCGGCGCCTTTCGCACGGCCAGCTTTGGAGGAATACCTCACGGCCTTCCGCAACCCGGCGATGATTTCGGCCAGTTGCGAAGATTACCGTGCCGCCTGGACCATCGACATCGCCCATGACGACGCCGAGACGGGTCCGATCAAGACCCCCCTGCTGGCGCTTTGGGGTAAAGACGGTGCGATCGACGCCCATTTCGACGCCCTCGCCCTCTGGCGCCGCCGCGCCTCTGACGTGACCGGCCAAGCCATCCCCGGCGGGCACTATCTGGCCGAAGAAACACCCGAGGTGGTTCTTGACCACTGGCGGGACTTCTTCGGTTAGCCTTCGCACCCCGCTCCCGGCCAGGAAATGAGCGGTGCCAGCGCCGGGCCGGGGATCGGCGCTTTGACGGTCGAGCGATGCACTTTATGGCTGCCAAGTCCATCGCACCGCCGTTCGGCGCGGAACATCAACCAAAGCGCCGGTCCGCTGGGCCGGTCTCTCGCGCATTGCAAGGCAATGCGCTGCCGACAGGCGACTGCACGCAGTCGCCGAGAGGTCGGCGCTGGCACGGCGGGGCTGAAGCCCCTTGATTCCGTGCCAACGAAGACCAGACGATCTCAACCGATCAAATCAACCCATACTGCGCCGCCTTATTCCGCAGAAACGGCAAGCCCTGGGCCAGCACCACGTCCCGGCTTTCGGCCACCGGGCGCCAGACGGCCAGGCCGTGGGCGATTTCGGGGGGCATGTCGATGAAGCTTTCCATGGCCAACCCGCCTTCGAAGCCAATGGCCGCCATGGCGCCGTAAACCTCATCCCACCGCACATTGCCTGCGCCCGGCGTGCCACGATCCGATTCCGACAGGTGGATATAGGCGAGATGCGCGCCCCCATCGAGAACACCCATGGCCATCCCCCGCTCCTCGATATTCATGTGATAGGTGTCGAGGTGCAGAAACATATTGTCCGCCCCCACGCGCTCGATCATCTCGACGCCCTGCCGGGCCGTGTTGATCAGATGGGTCTCGTAGCGGTTCACCGGCTCGATCCCGAAGCGCAGGCCCAGGCCCTTGGCATGGGCCGCCGCCGCCTCAAGCGTGCGGGCCACGTTATCCAATTCCGCAGCCGTGGGCGGCAATCCCGTCGTCTCGCCGATGCCGCCATAGACGACGCCCGACAAGGCCTCCGCCCCCAAAGCATGGGCCACATCCAGCGCGCGCGTCAGGAAAGCCACCGCGCCGTCTGGCCCATGGCGCGACGGCCAGACGGCTTCCGGCAGACCCAGTGAACACACCGCCCGCAAGCCCGCCTGTTCCAGCAAGGCGCGCGAATGGGCTGGGTCCACGATCTCCGGGTCCAGAAGCGCGATCTCGATGAAGTCGAACCCCTCCGCCGCGCAGGCCGCCACGGCGCGCTCCGCGCCCGCGCGGTCCCACCGCATGGTCCACATGCTGGTATGCACGCCAAAACCCTGCATCCCCGATCCTCCCGATTTGACGACCCCTCGGGGCAAATCTAGAGATCCGGGGCGAAGGCGCAATCGGGGGGACCGCCAATGACCTATCTGATCGGAATTGATGGCGGCACGGAATCCGTGCGCGCCCATGTCTTCGACCTGGAGGGCCGATCCCTGGCGAGCCATGCCAGCCCCTACCAGACAGCGTTTCCCGCCCCCGGCCAAGCCGAACAAGACCCTGAGGAATGGTGGCGCGCCACCGGCGAGGCCGTGCAAGGCGCCGTCGTCGCTGCCGGGATCGACGCGCAGGATGTGACCGCGTTAGCCTGTGATACGACCTCCTGCACCGTTGTCGCCCTTAATGCAGACGGCATCCCACTCCGACCCTGCTTGCTGTGGATGGATGTCCGCGCCCATGCCGAAGCCGACGAAATTGCCGCCACAGGCGACCCCGCCTTGCGCCTCAACGGCGCCGGTGCTGGGCCGCTCAGCCCCGAATGGATGCTGCCCAAGGCACTCTGGCTCAAGCGGCACCAACCAGATATCTGGGCCCGCGCCGCCCGCATCGGCGAATATCAAGACTTCCTGACCCTGCGCCTGACGGGCCGCTGGGTCGCGTCGCTCAACAACCTGACCATGCGCTGGCACTACCAGACGCGCCATGGCGGCTGGCCGGACAGCCTTCTTGCCAATTTGGACCTGACCGAACTGCGCGACCGCTGGCCCAGCGACATCGCCGCCCCGGGCGAAGTCATCGACACCTTAACCCCCGATGCCGCTGCCCATCTGGGCCTGCCGCAAAACGTAAAGGTCGTCCAAGGCGGGGCGGATGCGTTTATCGGTATGGTCGGCCTGGGCGTGCGCGCCTCGGGGGACCTGGCGCTCATCACCGGGTCATCGCACCTGCAACTGGGTGTGTCCCCGGTGGACACCCACGCGCCGGGCATCTGGGGCACCTATGCCGATTGCGTCTACCCAGACCGCCACATCATCGAAGGCGGGCAGACCTCGTCGGGCTCGGTCATCGCCTGGTTCAAGCGCCACTTTGCCCCTGACACGCCCTACGAGGTTCTGAACGAAGCCGCCGCTGCCCTGCCCCCGGGGGCCGAAGGCCTGCTGGCGGTGGACCACTTCCAGGGCAACCGCACACCCCATACCGATGCCCTGGCGCGCGGCGCGATCACCGGGCTGTCGCTGAAACACGAGCCCGCCCATATCTATCGCGCGCTGATCGAAGGGGTCTGCCTGGGCACACGCGCCATCGTGGACACCTTCGGCTCGGCCTTCGACACCAAGCGCATCGTGGTCGCGGGCGGGGCCACCAATGCGCCGTTCTGGCTGCAAATCCACGCTGACACGCTGGGCCTGCCGCTGGAAATCACCGAACAGCCCGAGGCGCCTGCATTGGGGTCCGCCATCCTGGCCGGGGTGGGCGCGGGACACTTCGCCAGCATCGACGACGGCTGCGCCGCCATGGTCCGCACCGCCCGAGTGATCGAGCCAGACATGGCCGCACATGCTGCCTACGGCCCTATCTTTGAGCGGTACAAGGCCGCTTACGAGGCGCTGAAAGCGGTGCGCGACGAGCAGATATAAGGCGAGGCCGGTCCATCGACGGGCCGCCGGTCGGCGGGCCAACGGAGGTGCTGGGGCGCTTTATGGCTACCGTATCCGAAAACGCCTTCCGCTTCGCGCCAAGCCCCGCCAAATCGTCAGGCCGTGGGGGCAGCCCGTCGATGGACCGGCGCCCCGCGGGCTTGATTCCGGTCCATGCCATAGCCTGCATCTAAACCATGCAGGCCCTAATGTGCGGAAACATCTTGAACACGCTGCGTCGCACTTTACCGTGAGGAAACGCGACTCCGGCATGATCCGGGGCAACATCTGGGAGGATGACATGAAAAGACTGACCGTGACCGCCGCCGCCCTGGCGACGACCATGCTTGCTGCGCCCGCTTTCGCGGACGGCCATTCCAAGGACATGGTAACCGTCGTGAAGATCGACGGCATCGCCTGGTTCAACCGGATGCGCGAAGGCGTGGACGAATGGGCGGCCGAGACCGGCAACAATGCCCGCCTCGTCGGTCCGGCCGAAGCCGACCCGCAGCAGCAAGCCGCGCTGATCGAAGACATGATCGCCCAAGGCGTCGATGCCCTTCTGGTGGTGCCGATGTCCCCCGAAGCCATCGAACCCGTACTGGGCCGCGCCATGGAACAGGGCATCACGGTTATCACCCATGAAGCCGCCAGCCAGCAGAATACCAACTACGACATCGAAGCCTTCCGCAACGAAGATTTCGGCGCCAACCTGATGGACCGCATGGCCGCCTGCATGGGCGAGGAAGGCGAATATGCCGTCTTCGTGGGCAGTCTTGGCAGCCAGACCCACAACCAATGGGTCGACGGCGCCATCGCCCGCCAGCAGGAAGCCTATCCCAACATGACCCTGGTGGGCGACAAGAACGAAACCTTCGACGACCAGCAGGAAGCCTACGCCCGCGCCCAGGAAGTGCTGCGCGCCTTCCCGAACATCAAGGGAATGCAGGGTTCCGCCTCGACCGATGTGGCAGGCATTGGCCTCGCCATCGAAGAACGCGGGATGGAAGACGATACCTGCGTCTTCGGCACCTCGCTCCCGTCCATCGCGGGGCAATACATGGAAACCGGCGCCGTGGACGGCATCGGCTTCTGGGACCCGAAGATCGCCGGGCAGGCCATGAACAAGGTCGCCACAATGGTCATGGACGGCGAAGAGATCACCGACGGGATGGACCTCGGCCTGCCGGGCTATGAGAGCGTCAAGCTCGAAGGCAAGGTCATCTTCGGTGAAGCCTTCGTGGACGTGGACGCGTCCAACATGGCCGATTACCCGTTCTGATCCGATCAAGGGGGTGGCGTGTCCGCGCCGCCCCCATCCGGGGTATCCATGTCCACAAGCACAGCACCGCTGGTGACGCTGCAAGGCGTGACCAAGCGCTACGCCGCCATCACCGCGCTCGACCAGGTCGATCTGACCATCCGCGCGGGCGAAGCCGTGTGCCTGGCGGGCGAAAACGGGTCGGGCAAATCGACCCTGATCAAGGTGCTTGTGGGGGTGGAACAGCCCAGCGAGGGCCGCGTCCTGTTCGATGGCGTGGCCCAAGCCCGGATCACGCCGACCGCGGCGACGCAGGCCGGCGTCCAGGTCATCTTTCAGGATTTCAGTCTCTTTCCCAACCTCTCGGTCTGGGAAAACATCGCCATGACGGCCGAGCGTGCCACCGGCACCCGCCTTGTCCACCGTGCCCGCGCCCGCGCCCGGGCACGCGAGGTGTTGGACCGCGTGGGCGTGGCGCTGGACCTGAACGCGCGCGTCGAAACCTTGCCCGTTGCGCACAAACAACTGGTCGCCATCTGCCGGGCGCTCGCCTCAGACGCGCGGCTCATCATCATGGATGAGCCGACCACCGCTCTGACCGAACGCGAAGTCGCCCGGCTTCTCGACCTGATCCGGCGGCTCAAGGCCGACGGCGTGGCCGTCCTGTTCGTCTCGCACAAATTGGCCGAGGTGCTGGAGGTCTGCGAACACGTCGTCGTCCTGCGCAACGGCGCCAAGGTCGCCGAGGGCGATGCAAGCGAATTCGACGCTGCCTCGCTCACCCGCGCGATGACGGGCCGCGACGTGGCCGAAACACCCCCTGCCCCGCTGGATGCCGCCGCCGCGCCCCTGCTGTCCGTGGACCATCTGGGCAAAAATGGCGTCTTCAACGACGTGTCCTTCACGCTCCATGTGGGGGAGGTTCTGGGCGTCGCGGGCCTGCTCGGCTCGGGCCGGACGTCGCTGGCCAAGGCGCTGTTTGGCTTGGCCAAACCCGATCAGGGCCGCGTGATGCTCGATGGCGTCGACGTCCCGCTCGGCGACCCGATTGCGGCGTCGGGGCGCGGCATCGGCTATGTGCCCGAAGACCGCCTGACCGAGGGCCTTTTTCTGGAACAAAGCATCGCGCGCAACATCGCCGTGGGCCGCTTCGACGACCACGCTTCGGGCGGCATCCTGAACCTGCGCGCACTTTGGGCCGAGGCCGCCGACTGGCTGGGCCGCCTGTCGGTCAAGGCGCCCGACCCGCAGGCGCCCGTCCGCTCGCTTTCTGGCGGCAACCAACAGCGCGTGGTGCTGGCCCGCTGGATGGCCCGGCAACCCCGTGTGTTGATCCTGAATGGGCCCTCCGTGGGCGTCGATGTCGGCTCCAAGGCAGAAATCCACGGCATCATCGCAGACCTGGCCGCGCGCGGCCTGGGCGTCATCGTCATCTCGGACGATCTGCCCGAGCTACTGGGCACCTGCCACCGCATTCTGGTGATGAAAGCGGGTGTGATCACGGACGAAGTAGAAGGGGGCGCCGGCGTGAGCGAAGAAGACCTGAGCCATAGGTTGGCGTCGTGAGGGTTGCTGGCGGTGCTGCCCTGCCAGGCACGGAATCAAGGCCAAAGGCCGCCGTGCCAGCGCCGGTCCGGCCCAGCGGACCGGCGCTTTGGCTAGCCACACAAGCCGAAGGTCCGTTCAACGGACATGGCCACCATAAAGCGCCCCGCTTGACCGTTTCAGCGCCGCTCCCCGACCCGGCGCTGGCACGGCTCACCGCAGGCGGGGGCCCCGCGACATGAAGTCCATCAACTGGACCCGCAACGAAGTCCTGGTCTTCGGCGTCATCCTCGCCTTCTGCGCCCTGGCCGCCGCCTCGGACCCGAACTTCCTGTCCATCCCCACGCTGACCGACCTGATGCGCAACTCCATCGTGTTGGGCATCTTCGCCGTGGGCGCCATGGTGGTCCTCGTCTCGGGCGGCATTGATGTCAGCTTCACCGCCGTCGCCGCCTTCGCCATGTACGCCACGACCGTTCTGCTCCGCGATGTGGCGCCCGATATGGGCTGGCCCGTGGCCTTCGTGGTGGCCACTGCCATTGGCGCGACCCTGGGCGCCTTCAACGGCATCTTCATCGCCCTTTTCGGCCTGCCCACGCTGATCGTGACGCTGGGCACGCTCAGCCTGTTTCGCGGCGCGCTGCTGACCTTCATTGGCACGGCCCAAATCTCGAACCTGCCCTCGGGGATGCGCGATTTCAGCCGCTGGATGATGCTACGCGGCACCGATGCGGACGGCAATTTCTACTCGCTCCATTGGGCCTTCGCTTTCCTCGTGGTGATCGTGATCCTGACCTGGTTCATCCTGAACCGCACCATGCTGGGCCGCGCCATCTATGCCATCGGCGGCGCCCCCGAAAGCGCCCGGCGCATCGGCATCAACGTCAAGCGCACGCAGATGTTCATCTATGTCTATGTCGGCGCGCTGGCGGGGCTGGCGGGCATCATGCATGCCTCGCTGGCGCGCATCTCGAACCCCCAAGACCTTGTGGGCCTAGAGCTTTCCGTCATCGCCGCCGTCGTTCTGGGCGGCGCGCGCCTGACCGGGGGCGTCGGCACGCTGACGGGCACGCTGCTGGGCGTGGCGCTCATCGTGTTGGTGCGCAATTCACTGATCGTGGTCGGCGTGCCAAGCGTCTGGCAATCGGTGGTCATCGGCGCGCTGATCCTGCTGGGCACCGGCCTGCCCGCCTACCAGGCGCTGCGCGCGCAAAGGCGGGCGGCATGAGCTGGCTCAAGACACCCGAGGGCCGCCTGGCCGTCATCGCCGTGGCTGTCTTCGTGCTGATGGCCGCGCTCAACCCCGACCGGTTCCTGTCGCCGCAAAACCTGACATCCATGGCGTTTCAATTCCCGGAATTCGCCATCCTGGCCCTGGCCGTGGCAGTCGCCATGCTGACCGGCGGCATCGACCTGAGCGTCGTGGGCACGGCCAACCTGGCCGCCGTCATCGCCGCCACCATCATGGCCACGTTCGCAGGCGATGGCGCGGGCATCGGCATCGTCGTCGCGGCCTCTGCCGTGGCGCTCGTGGTGGGGCTGGTGGCGGGGCTGTTCAATGGCGTGCTCGTCGCCACCTTCGGCCTACCGCCCATCCTGGCGACGCTGGGCACCGGCCTGATCTATACCGGCTTCGCCCTTGTGATCACGGGCGGCCCTGCCGTCCTGGGCCTGCCCCCCGCCGCCGCCTGGATCGGCAATTCCACCATACTGGGCATCCCCACCCCGCTCATCGTCTTCGCCCTGCTGGCCGCGGGCATTGGCTGGCTGATGATGCGCACCGCCTTCGGGCTCAAAACCCGGATGTTCGGCGCCAACCCCTTGGCCGCGCGCTATGCCGCCATGGATACGGGCCGCGTGCTGCTGAAGGTCTATGCCCTCTGCGGCACGCTGTCGGCCATTGCGGGCCTCATCGTCATGTCGCGCGCCAATTCGGCCAAGGCAGATTACGGATCCAGCTATCTGCTGCTGGCCGTCTTGATCGCAGTTCTGGGCGGCGTGAACCCCTATGGCGGCTATGGCCGCATCATCGGCGTGGTCCTGGCCGTCCTGTCGATGCAATTCCTCAGCTCGGGTCTGAACCTCATGGGCGTCACCAATTTCGCGCGCGAAATGATCTGGGGCGCCCTGCTGATTGCCGTCATGCTGATCAACACACTCGCTTCCCGGAGGACGTCATGAAGAAAATCCTCAACGATCCCGAAAAATATGTCGACGAGATGCTGGATGGCCTCTGCGCCGCGCATCCGCAATTCTACCGCCTGGTGGGCGACGATAAACGCGCCGTGGCCCGCGCCACGCCCGGCAAGTCGGGCAAGGTGGGCATCGTGTCGGGCGGCGGCTCCGGCCACTTGCCGGTCTTCACCGGCTATGTCGGCCCCGGCCTGCTGGATGCCTGCGCCATCGGCGATGTCTTCAACTCGCCCACCACCGACCAGATGGCCGACGCGATCCGCGCCGCCGACCAGGGCGCGGGCGTGCTACGGCTTTACGGCAATTACGGCGGCGACGTCATGAATTTCGACATGGCAGGCGACCTTGTTGAGATGGACGATATCACCTGCACGACCGTTCTTTTGGCCGATGACGTGGCCTCCGCCCCACCGGCAGAGGCTGAGAAACGTCGCGGCGTCGCGGGCATGGTCTACGCCTTCAAGATGGCGGGCGCCGCCGCCGAAGCAGGTCTGGACCTCGACGGTGTGACCCGCGTGGCCCAAAGGGCCGCCGATGCCTGCCGATCCGTCGGCGCCGCGTTGTCGTCCTGCACCGTGCCGCAAGCGGGCAAACCCACCTTCGACATCGCCGAGGACGAGATGGAGATGGGCATGGGCATTCATGGCGAACCCGGCGTCTGGCGCGACAAGCTTCGGCCCGCCGACGCCATCGCCGAGGAAATGATGGACCGCCTGCTGGCCGACATGCCCGTAGACGCGGGTGACCGCGTGTCCATCCTGGTGAACTCGCTGGGCGCCACCCCGCCGGAAGAACTCTACATCCTCTATCGTATCGTCAAAAAACGGCTCGACGCGGCGGGCGCCGAGATCGTCATGCCGCTGGTGGGCCGCTACGCCACGTCGATGGAAATGGCGGGCGTGTCGTTTACGCTGTGCAAGCTCGATGACGAGTTGGAAGGATTCCTCAAAGCGCCCTGCGACTGCGCCTTCTGGACGGTCACGTGATCACCGTCGCCGACCTGCGCGCCGCGGCCCTGCGCCTGCGCGACGCGATGGAGGTGGAGGCCGACGCGCTCAACGAGATCGACGGACAGTTGGGTGACGGCGATCTGGGCGTCACCATGCGGCGCGGCGCCCGCGCCGTGGCCGAACGCGTGGACGACATGCCGGACGACGATATGGGCCGCGCGCTGATGGTGGCGGCGCAGGCCTTCACCAAGACCTCGGCCTCGTCCTACGGCACGCTGATCGCCACGGGTCTGATGGCCGCCGCGAAAGAGACGAAGGGCAGCGACGGCATCGCCTCCGATGACCTATCCCGGCTCGTCGCCGCCGCGCGTGACAAGATGATGGAGCGCGGGAAAGCCGCCCTTGGCAACAAGACGGTGCTGGACTCGCTCGACGCCATGGCACGCGCGCTGGACGGCGCCGATGACCCGGCGGCCGCCGCCTTGCGCGCAGCCGAGGACGCACAAATCGCCCTGCGCGACACGCCCGCGCAGATCGGGCGGGCCCGCATCTTCGCGGACAAATCGGTGGGCATGGATGACCCGGGCATGCTGGCCATGACGAAGATCGTCAAAGCTGTCACAGGTCGCTGATTTGCATCGTCATCCTCGGGCCAAACCCAAGGATGAAGTGTCACTTGGACCAACCGTCTAAGCAGACCCGGCCCACCGGTGACCTGGTCAAACACGCTCAGCCATAGCCCTCCATTCCATCAACCATCTGCCCATCATGCAACGCCTCATCCGCCACGCTGAAGCGCGGCTTTGCGAATTGGTGCTGGTGCCAATAGGGGTAAATCAGCGGTGGGCGCGACACCGCGTCCAGCTTCGCGACCTCGTCCGCCGTCAGCTTCAAGTCACACGCGCCCAACGTCTCCGCGAATTGCGCCTCGGTCCGACCGCCCACAACCAAGGTCGCCACGGCAGGCCGCTGCAACAGCCAGGCCAGCGCCACCTGCGCGGGCGGCACGCCCCGCGCGTCGGCCACCGCGCGCACGACGTCCACAATCGACCACAGCCTGTCCCAATCGCGAATGGGCGGCTCCGTCCAGCCCTTGCCCTGCCGAGACCCTTCGGCAAAGCCGTCGCGGCTGTGCTTGCCCGTCAGCAGGCCCGCCACCAGGGGTGACCAGATCATGACGCCAAGCCCCTGATCGACCGACAGCGGCAGCAATTCATACTCCGCTTCCCGCGCCTCCAGCGTGTAATGAATCTGTTGCGCCGCAAACCGCTCCACCCCCCCTGCCCCGCTGGCCATCAAGCCCTTCATCACCTGCCAGGCCGACCAATTCGAACACCCGAAATAGCGCACCTTTCCGTCCTGCACCAAACGGTCCAGCGCGGACATCGCCTCCTCCACCGGGGTCCGTCCGTCCCATTCGTGCATCAGATAGATGTCGATGTGATCACGCCCCAACCGCTTCAACGACCGCTCGCATTCCCGGATCAGGTGCCAACGGCTCATGCCCTCGTCATTGGGCCCCTCCCCGATCCGCATCCGCGCCTTGGAACAGATCAGCACGTCGGGGTCGCGGTCCTTCATCACCTGGCCCACGATGTCTTCGCTCAGGCCCAGGGAATACATGTTGGCGGTGTCGATCAGGTTCACGCCGTGGTCCAGGCAAGTGTCCACCAGCCGCGCGGCGTCGCCCACATCCTGCGCCCCGACCATGCCGAAATCGCCCCGACCGCCAAAGGTAAACGTGCCCATGGCCAGGGCCGAGACGCGCAGGCCGGTGCGGCCCAGATAGCGGTATTCCATGATGTCCTCCCTCATTGGCGTGTGTTCCGCCCGTTTCCGAAGCGTAGTCGCGCCCATCGGGGCGGTCCAGGGACGCAAGCGCGGTTCCCGAAGTGCCGCGTAAGCTGGCCAGATGCGCAGATTTCGGGCGTCTGTCGCGCAAGATATGCCTGGGGGATTGACTCTCCCTTCGGTAGAGCGGACCAATTCGAAATTGGTTCACGCGAGGGTGAGACGCTGTCCAACACTGCCCCCCTTCTGTCGCTGAAAGACTTCCGGCTGCGCTTTCGCGGCCAGGATGCCTGCACCATCGACCGCATCGACCTGGAGGTCGCGCGCGGCGAAGTTCTGTGCGTCGTGGGAGAGTCGGGCTGCGGCAAAAGCGTGACCGCCATGGCGCTGATGGGCCTGCTGCCCGAGGGCGCGGCGGAGATCCCGTCCGGCACACTGTCCTTTGAGGGGCTGGATTACGACCTGACCCGAGAAAGGCTGCCTGCCGATCTGCGCGGCGGGGCCATGGCTATGATCTTCCAAGAGCCCATGACCTCGCTCAACCCGGTCTTCCGCATCGGCGACCAGATTGCCGAGACGGTGCTGCGCCATCGCGGCGGCACCCGAGCCGAGGCAGAGACGCGGGCACTGGACATGCTGCGGCGGGTGGGCCTGCCCTCACCCGAAGCGCGGCTGCGATCTTATCCGCATCAACTGTCGGGCGGACAGCGTCAGCGCGTGATGATCGCCATGGCCTTGGCCAACGACCCCAAACTGTTGATCGCGGATGAGCCGACGACGGCTCTGGACGTGACCATCCAGGCGCAAATTCTGGAGCTGATCCGCGATTTGCAGCACGAGGCAGGGACCGGGACGATTATGATCACCCATGATCTGGGCGTCGTGGCCGAAATCGCAGATGCCGTGGCGGTCATGTATGGCGGCCAAGTGGTCGAGACGGGGCCGGTGGCGCAGGTCTTCGACGACCCGCAGCATCCCTACACGATCGGGCTTATGGAATCGGTGCCGCGTCTGTCGGGCGCAGGCGGGCGCTTGACGACGATTGACGGCGCGGTGCCCGCCATCGAGGCCATGCCCGAGGGCTGCCGCTTCCGCACCCGTTGTGCCTTTGCCGCGCCCGCCTGCGCGGCGCGGCCTGCACTGCGTGATGTGGGGTCGGGCCACGCGACGGCCTGCCATTTCGCCCCGTTGGAAGCGCATCTGCGGGTGGCGGGATGATCCTGGAGGCGCGCGATCTCACGAAGCATTTCCGCACCGGCGGGGGGCTGTTCACGGCCAAGGGTCTGATCAAGGCGGTGGACGGCGTGTCGCTGACCGTCGAGGCGGGGGAAACCTTTGCCATCGTGGGGGAATCGGGCTGCGGCAAGTCCACCTTGGCGCGGCTTCTGATGCGTCTGTTGGAGCCCACGGGCGGCGCGGTCACTTTCGACGGTACTGACGTGACGCATGCCAAGGGGCGCGATCTGGCCGCGCTTCGGCGTGACGTGCAATTCATCTTTCAAGACCCGTTTTCATCTCTGAACCCAAGGCTTAGCGTCGGCCGCCTGGTGGGCGAGCCGCTGGAAGTCCACGCCCCCGGCATGTCGCGCGACGCACGCCGCGCCCGTGTGGCGGAGTTGTTGGAACAGGTGGGCCTGCGCCCCGAACATGCGGACCGCTACCCCCATGAATTCAGCGGCGGGCAACGGCAACGCATCGGCATCGCGCGGGCTTTGGCCACGGGGCCGCGGGTCATCATCGGGGATGAACCGGTCAGCGCGCTCGATGTCAGCGTGCAGGCGCAGGTGGTGAACCTGCTGGCCGATCTGGGGCGCGATTTGGGGCTGACCCTGATCCTGATCGCCCACGATCTGGCGGTGATCCGGCATATGAGCGACCGCGTGGCGGTCATGTATCTGGGCCGCATCGTCGAACAGGGTCGCACTGCGGATTTGTTCGAGACACCGCGCCATCCCTATACCCGCGCGCTGCTGGACGCCGTGCCCGATCTGGAAGATCGCGGCGGCGCATCGCGGGCGCGGATCGAAGGGGAAATGCCATCGCCGTCGGACCCGCCTTCGGGCTGCGCCTTCCACACCCGCTGCCCCTTTGCGCGCGATCTGTGCCGCAGCGCGGTGCCACCGCTGGAAGACACCCCCAACGGCCATGCCACGGCCTGCCATTTCTGGCGCGAAATCACGGCGCCGCCGCGCGCCGGGCGCGGGCGGGACCGCTCGGCCGCCACCACCGCACGGCTGGAGCTTTATCGAAAGGCGACGGAGGGGGCGCAGATCATCCCCGTCCCGACATCAGAGACCAACACGGGAGAAAATCCATGAAACACCTGACCCTGACCACCGCGCTTGTGGCCGCGATGGCGATGCCTGCGGTCGCGCAAGACCTGCGCATCGCGCTGCAATCGGATGCGGACGTGCTGGACCCGGACCAGTCGCGCACCTTCGTGGGCCGGATCGTTTATGCGTCTTTGTGCGATAAGCTGGTCGACATCACGCCCGAGCTGGAAATCATCCCGCAACTGGCCACCGGATGGGAAGTCAGCGAAGACGGCCTGTCCATCGCCATGGATCTGCGCGAGGGCGTCGTCTTCCACGATGGCACGCCGTTCAACGCGGAGGCCGTGGCCGCGAATATCGAACGCTCCAAGACGTTGGAAGAAAGCCGCCGGAAGTCTGAATTGGCCTCGATCACCTCGACCGAAGTGACGGGTGATTACGCCATCACGCTGAACCTGGCGCAGCCCGATGCGACGGTGATGGCGCAATTGGCCGACCGCGCGGGCATGATGGTGTCGCCCACGGCGGCAGCCGAGGCGGGCGCCGATTTCGGGCTGAACCCCGTCTGTTCGGGCCCATTTTCGTTCGGTGAGCGCGTGGCGCAAGACCGGATCGTGCTGGAGCGCTTCCCCGATTATTGGAACGCCGACGCCATCAATTTCGACAGCGTGACCTTCCTGCCCATCCCCGACACGACGGTGCGCCTGGCGAACCTGCAATCGGGCGATATCGACATGTTGGAACGCTTGGCGCCCACCGATCTGGCCCAGGCCGAGGCGGACCCGGATATCAATGTCGTGTCCGCCGTGTCCCTGGGCTATCAGGGCATCACCTTCAATGTGGGCAACGGCGACAACGCCAGCGGCCCCTGGGGCAGCGACAAGCGCCTGCGTCAGGCGCTGAGCTATGCGGTGGATCGCGAGGCCATCAATCAGGTCGTCTTCGAAGGCGCGTTCGCGCCCGGCAACCAGCCTTTCCCGCCCAATTCGCCTTGGTACGACACCAGCCATCCGATTGAAGCGCGTGACGTGGAAAAGGCAAAGGCGCTGTTGGCCGAAGCGGGCTACCCCGACGGGATAGACCTGACCGTACAGGTGCCGAACACGACGATTCCGCTGGCGCTGATGCAGGTGGTGCAAGCCATGGCGGGCGAGGCGGGCATTCGGATCGAGATCGTGTCGAAGGAATTCGCCACGCTGCTGGCCGACCAATCGGCGGGCGACTATTTCGCCAGCCAGATCGGCTGGTCCGGCCGCGTGGACCCCGATGGCAACATCCACCAGTTCACCACCACCGATGGCGGCATCAACGATAGCGGCTTTTCCCACCCGGATGTGGATGCGGCGTTGAACGCGGCGCGGACCATGCCCGACATGGCAGCGCGGAAGGCCGAATACGACAAGGCCCGCGCCATCCTGATCGATGAGGCGCCGCTGGTCTATCTGTATCACCAAAGCTGGATCACGGCGCTCGATGCCTCCATCGAAGGGTTCACGCCCTATCCTGACGGCATGATCCGCCTGGAAGGCGTGACGAAGTCCGAGTGACCTCATCGGCCCTGCCCCCGAATGGGGGCGGGGCTCTTCGGCCCGGGGGCGTCCGATGCTCGCTTACTTCCTCAGACGTGTGATGATCGCGATCCCGACGATTATCCTGATCTCGATGTTCGTGTTTTCGCTGCAGCACTTGCTGCCGGGCGACCCCTTGCTTGTGCTGGCGGGCGAAGAACGCGACCCTGAGACCCTGGAATTTCTGCGCGAGAAGTACCGCTTGAACGATCCGATCCCGGTGCAGTATTTGGCCTGGGTCTGGAACGCGTTGCAGGGTGATCTGGGCACCTCGTTCCGCACCAACCAGCCGGTGACGGAGTTGATCGCCGAAAAGCTGCCGGTGACGCTGCAACTGGCGATCATGTCGCTGATCTTCGCACTGGCCATCGGCATCCCGGCGGGCATCATCTCGGCCTATAAGAAGGGGACGGTAACGGATTGGGCGGCCAATGTGGTGGCTTTGTCGGGCCTGTCCATTCCGAATTTCTGGCTGGGGATCATGCTGATTTTGCTGGTATCGGTGAAATGGCAGCTTCTACCTGCCTCGGGCTATGTGCCGCCGGGCGAGGATTTGTGGCAATCTATCCGCACCATGCTGATGCCCGCCTTCGTCCTGGGCACCGCTTTGGCCGCGACGCTGATGCGGCACACAAGGTCGTCGATGTTGGGCGTTCTGACATCCGACTACGTGCGCACCGCCCGCGCCAAGGGGCTGAGCGAACGGGTCGTGGTGCTGAAACACGCCTTCCGCAATGCGCTGACGCCCATCGTGACGCTGACGGCGTTGTTGTTCGGGGAACTGGTCGCAGGCGCGGTGCTGACGGAGCAGATTTTCACCATTCCGGGCTTCGGCAAGCTGGTGGTGGATGCGGTCTTCAACCGGGATTATGCCGTGGTGCAAGGCATCGTTCTGGTCACAGCCGTGGGCTTCATCGTCATGAACCTATTGGCCGACATGGCCTATATGCTGCTCAACCCCCGTCTGAGAGAGGCCTGATATGGTTGCCGCAACCGACCCGCAGGCCGTAGCCGCGCCCGATGCCTTGCCCAAGCCCGAAAACCGCGTCTGGAAGAAGTTCCGCCGCCACAAGTCGGCGATGCTGGGCGGCGTGCTGGTGGTGTTCTTCGTGGTCATCGCCCTTCTGGCGCCGTTTCTGCCCATCGCCGCGCCCGAGGCGACGGATTGGTCAGCCGTGCGTCAGGCGCCATCGGCGGCCCATTGGTTCGGCACCGATGAGATTGGGCGCGACGTCTTGGCCCGGCTGATCTGGGGCGCGCAGGCATCCCTGCTGGCCGGTGTCGTCTCGGTCGGGATTGCGGTTCTGGTGGGCGTGCCCTTGGGCATACTGGCGGGGTATTTCGGCGGCTGGATCGACGCCATCATCTCCCGCTGTACTGAGGCGCTGCTGGCCGTGCCCTTCCTGATCCTGGCCATTGCCTTGGCGGCGTTTCTGGGGCCCAGCCTGACCAATGCGATGATTGCCATCGGGATATCGGCCACGCCTTTGTTCATCCGCCTGACGCGGGGCCAGGTCATCAACGTGAAGGTGGAAGACTACGTCGAATCCGCCCGCGCCATCGGTTTGCCGACCCGCATGATCCTGACCCGCTACATCCTGCCCAACGTGGCGCCGCCCATTCTGGTGCAAGCCACGCTGACGGTGGCGACGGCGATCATCGCGGAAGCGTCGCTCAGCTTTCTGGGGCTGGGGCAGCAGCCGCCCGCGCCAAGCTGGGGCTCGATGCTGAACGTGGCCAAGAACTTTCTAAACCAGGCGCCGTGGATGGCGATGTATCCCGGCATTTCGATCTTCCTAGTGGTTTTGGGCTTCAATCTGTTGGGCGACGGGCTGCGCGATGCGCTGGACCCGCGCGAGAGGTGAGTGATGACATTTACGACCAGACCCGAGATCCGCGGCACCTTCGGGGTTGTGACCTCGACCCATTGGATCGCGTCCGCCACCGGAATGGGCGTGTTGGAGCGGGGCGGGAACGCGTTTGATGCCGCCGTGGCAACCGCGCTGGTTCTGCAAGTGGTGGAGCCGCATTTGAACGGACCGGCAGGCGATATGCCGGCCATCTTCCAGAAGGCGGGCGAAGCCGCGCAGGTGATCTGCGCCCAGGGACCCGCGCCAGAGGGGGCGACGATTGCGCATTACCGCGACCAGGGTCTGGAACTGGTGCCCGGGTCGGGGCTGCTGGCAACGGTGGTGCCCGGCGCCTTCGACGGCTGGATGCTGATGTTGCGCGACCACGGGAGCATCGGTCTGCGGCACGCCCTGACCCCCGCCATAGACTATGCGCGCGACGGCCATCCGGTGCTGCCGCGCGTGGCCAATACGATTGCAGGGCTGGTCGAGTATTTCGCCGAAGAATGGCCCAGCTCGGCTGAGGTCTGGACGCCGGGTGGCGCAGCCCCCGAACCCAACGCCCTGTTTCGCAACCCGGACCTCGCACGCACCTACGAACGGCTGGTGGAGGCCGGGGAAGCGGCGGGGGAAGACCGCGTGGCCCAGATTGACGCGGCGCGGTCCGAATGGCGCGAGGGCTTCGTGGCCGACGCCATAGGCGACTATCTGGCCAAGGCAGAGGTGCATGACGTATCGGGCGCCAAGCATCGCGGCGTGCTGACCCGCAAGGACATGGCGGCGTGGCGGGCGAGCTATGAGGCGCCGCTGAGCTATGACTACCACGGCTGGACCGTCCACAAGACTCAGGCCTGGGGTCAGGGGCCGGTGCTGTTGCAGGCGTTGGCCATCCTGAAACACCATGATCTGGGCGCGATGGACCCGAAGGGCGCGGCCTTCGTCCATACGGTGATCGAGGCTATGAAGCTCGCCTATGCCGACCGCGAAGCCTATTACGGAGACCCCGATTTCAGCGAAGTGCCGATGGAGCATTTGCTGTCGGAGGCTTACAACGCAGAGCGTGCCAAACTGATCGAGCCGGAGGCGAGCCACGACCAGCGCCCTGGCCGCGTGCCGGGGTTTGAGGCGCAGGCCGACGCTTATATCGCCCGCGCCACGCGGGATTTCGGCGCCGCCGATGCTGCACCACAAGAACCCACCATGGCGCATCTGACGGAAAAGCGGGGCGATACCGTCCATCTGGATGTGATTGACCGCTGGGGTAACATGGTGGCGTCCACGCCCTCGGGCGGGTGGTTGCAATCGTCCCCGGTGGTGCCGGGCCTGGGCTTTCCGCTCAATTCCCGGGCGCAGATGTTCTGGCTGGAAGAGGGGTTGCCGACCTCGCTCGCGCCCGGCCGCAGGCCGCGCACGACGCTGACGCCGTCGCTGGCCGAACACGAAGACGGGCGGCGGCTGGTCTTCGGCACGCCCGGTGGGGACCAGCAGGATCAATGGCAGCTCATCTGGTTTCTGCGGCTCGTCCACCATGGACTGGACCTTCAGGAAGGGATGGATGCGCCACTGTTCCATTCCATGCACTTTCAGGGCAGCTTCTATCCGCGCGAAGCGAAGCCGGGTGAGATGATGATCGAACCCGCTTTCGGCGACGACGTGATCGCGGCGCTGGAAGCGCGGGGCCACATCGTCCACGTGGCCGAACCTTGGACCGTGGGGCGCCTGACAGCGGCCATGCGCGACCCTGACGGGATGCTGCGCGCGGCGGCGACGCCCAGATTGATGCAAGCCTATGCGGTGGGACGATGACCTATTCCTTGATTGCGAAAACAGGTGACGAAATCGGGCTTATCGTGGCCTCTAAATTCTTTGCATGTGGCGCGGTGGTGCCCTTTGTCGGGGCGCGCAGTGCCGTCGCCAGCCAAGCCTTCTGCAACCCCATTTGGGGCAGTGGGGGGCGCGCTCGGCTGGAAGCTGGGGAGGCCGCCGATGCGGTGCTGGCCGATTTCGTGGCGCGCGATGGCGGGCAGGCCATCCGGCAGGCGCATATGATGGATGCCGAAGGGCGTTTCGCGGCCCATACCGGCGTCGATTGCGTAGACTGGTGTGGGCATCTGATCAGCGACGACCATTCGGTGGCGGGCAACATGCTGGCTGGGCCTGACGTGATCGAGGCCACGTCAGCGGCCTTCGCCGCCAGCACCGGCCCCCTGCCCGAGCGGCTGATCACGGCCATGCGCGCGGGTGAGGCCGAAGGCGGCGACAAGCGCGGGCGGCAGGCGGCGGGCCTGGTCATCCACCGGGGCGAAGCCCATGCCTGGCTGGATCTGCGCGCCGACGACGATGCCGACCCCTTGGGCGAATTGGAGCGGCTTTGGGACGTGGCGCAGGAACGCTACACCTCGTTCACGCTGGGCATGGCCACAGCAGAGAATTTCAGCGGCATGACCGATCGCGCGCCCATCGACGCGGCGATTGCCGCCGAAGAGGAACGGCGGAAGGCGGAAGGTCGTCCTTCGCGATCACGGGCGGTGGAGACATGACGGACCCCGTCCGCGCCAAGCTGATGGACCTGATCGCCGCCGGTGATCTGGGCGAAGGCGGGCGCCTGCCCACCGAGCGTGCTTTGGCCGACCGCTTCGGCACCTCGCGGCGGCTGGTGCGGCAGGCGCTGGACGCGCTGGAAGCCGAGGGGCTGGTCTGGCGGCGGCAGGGCGCGGGCACGTTTGCGGGTCAGCCCTCGGACCCGACGGGTGATCTGGCGGCGCGGATCGCCGGGGAAACCGATCCGATCCAGGTGATGGAGGCGCGGCTCTGCATTGAACCCGCTTTGGCCGCCTTGTCCGCCGAACGCATGACCGACGATGAGATTGCGCGTCTCAGGGCCCTGGCACGCCAACAGGTGGAGGCCGCGGATCCCCAGGGCACCGAGTTATGGGACGGCGCCTTGCACCGGCTGATCGCCCAAGGCGCGCGCAACCGGCCCCTGCTGACGGCTTTCGCGCTGTTGGACCGCATCCGCGAAAACCCCGATTGGGTGGCGATCCGCGCGCGGGGTCGGTCGGGCGCCTCTATGGCGGTGTCGCGGTCGGAACATGCCACGCTGGTGGATGCCATCGCCGCCCGCGACCCGGATGCCGCGCGCCAGGCCATGCACGAACACCTGACCACACGGCTATCGGCCCTGCAGGCGCAATTGGGGGAACACTTGCGTGCGGGAGAGTAGACTTTACGCCCATGCATCCTTATGTAGTAACGTTGCTACAGGAGGGTCGCCCATGGGACTTCACACTTTCACCAGCCGGGAACTGAACCAGGATATCGCCCGCGCCAAGCGGGCCGCGCGGGACGGGCCCGTCGTGATCACCGATCGCGGGCGTCCGGCCCATGTGCTGTTGTCCTACGACGATTACCGCAAGCTGACCGGCGGGGCGCGGTCGTTGGTGGACGCCCTGGCCATGCCGGGCCTGTCGGACATCCCGTTTGAGCCGGGACGCGCCAATATCACGCCGAAGCCGGTCGATCTGGACTGAATGTACGTTCTCGATACCAATGTCGTCTCGGAATTGCGGCGCGCCGGGGATGGGCGCGCCGATTCCAATGTCGTGGCCTGGATCGCGGCGCAGGATGCGGGCGCATTGTTCATCTCGGCCCTGACATTGATGGAACTGGAAATCGGCGTGCTGCGGCTGGACTGGCGCGACCCGGTGCAGGCGGCGCCCCTGCGCCGGTGGCTGGATGAAAAGGTCGTGCCGGAATTTGAGGGACGCACATTGCCAGTGGACGGGCCGGTCGCCATGCGCTGCGCCGGGTTGCACGTTCCAGACCCGCGGTCGGACAGGGATGCATTGATCGCAGCGACGGCCCTTATGCACGGCATGGCCGTCGTGACCCGCAACGTGGCAGATTTCGCGCCGACCGGGGTTCAGATCGTGAACCCTTGGCAGGCGCGCTAGGGCATCCGGCGGGCTTTCAGAGCCGGGTCAAAGCGGTTTTCGAAGAACCTGCGATCAGGATCCTCGAAAATCGCTCTCGGCAAGACTGCCTCAGCGGTTGACCGGCATTCGCCCAAAATAGTCGCTCTTTAGATTCGCATCGCTAAATCAGAGCCTTGCGAACACGGACGACAGCGTCTCCCTCGTGTCTATTCTTTCGGCACGTCAACGCCCCATGCGCAAAAAACAGGCATTCACTCGCATCGCCGGATTTTGGCCGGGCCCCGACCTTGGCCCCCCGGTCGGGGGGTCGCAACGCTCCGGGCGTCTGAGAACGGGGGTTCCTTATGAAGACGTATCTGCCACTTCTGTGCACCACACTTTCCATCGCCGCCGCACCTGCCTTTGCGCAGGATTGCCCGGTCAAGGTGGGCGTGCTGCATTCGCTGTCGGGGACGATGGCCATTTCCGAGACGACCCTGAAAGACACGGTCGAAATGCTCGTGGATATTCAAAACGAAAACGGCGGCCTTCTGGGCTGCGAGGTTGAGGCGGTCGTGGTCGACCCGGCCTCGGACTGGCCGCTTTTCGCGGAAAAAGCGCGCGAATTGCTGACGGTCGAAGAAGTCGACGTCATCTTCGGATCCTGGACGTCGGTCAGCCGCAAATCCGCCCTGCCCGTGTTGGAGGAGTTGAACGGCCTGATGTTCTACCCCGTCCAATATGAGGGCGAGGAAAGCTCCAAGAACGTGTTCTACACCGGCGCCGCACCCAACCAGCAGGCCATCCCGGCGGTGGATTACTTTCTGGAAGAACTGGGCGTCGAACGCTTCGCGCTGCTGGGCACGGACTATGTCTATCCGCGCACCACGAACAACATCCTGGAAGCCTATCTGAAGTCCAAGGGCGTCGCCGAGGAAGACATCTTCGTCAACTACACACCCTTCGGTCACAGCGACTGGGCCACCATCGTCGGCGACGTTGTCGAGATGAGCGAAGATGGCCGCCAGGTAGGCGTCATCTCCACCATCAATGGCGACGCCAATATCGGCTTCTACAAGGAATTGGCCGCTGCCGAGATCTCAGCCGACGACATCCCGGTCGTGGCCTTCTCCGTCGGGGAAGAAGAGCTTTCGGGCCTCGATACCTCGAACTTGGTGGGTCACCTGGCCGCCTGGAACTACTTCCAGTCCGCCGAAACCGAAGCCAACGAAGACTTCGTCGCCGCCTGGAAGGCGCGCATGGGTGAGGACCGTGTCACCAACGACCCGATGGAGGCCCATTATATCGGCTTCAACATGTGGGTGAATGCCGTGACCGAAGCGGGCACCACCGATGTGGATGCCGTGCGCGAGGCGATGTATGGCCAGGAATTCCCCAACCTGACCGGGGGCACGGCGGTCATGCTGCCCAACCACCACCTGGCGAAGCCTGTCTTGATCGGTGAAATCACCGAAGACGGTCAGTTCGACATCATCTCCCAGACCTCTGAAGTGCCGGGCGATGCCTGGACCGACCATCTGGTGGAATCGGCCAAGCTTATCTCGGACTGGCCGGGCAAGGGTTGCGGCATGTGGAACACCGAGACGGAAAGCTGCGTCCAGATCCAGTCGAACTACTGATCTGAAGCGCATCCGACGCGCCGGTCCGGCCCGCCTTCCCCGCCGGTCCGGCGCCCTTTCTTTCAGGACATGTCATGACCCTGATCCGCCTGATCGCCGCCCTCTGCCTGCTGGCGCTGCCCGTGACGGCGCAGGAAGGTGCGGTGCAGACCGTGCTGCAAACCCACGCCGCCGATATCGCCGAGCCGTCGCGCCGCACCATCCAGCCCGTGCTGGATGACCTCGCCGCCAGTGGCCTGCCCGCCATGCCTGCTTTCCTAGAAGCCTGGGCCGACAGGGGTGTGGTGCAGCGCGACGCCGATGGTCTGTTCTTCTTCGGCGAACGGGACGGCGACGTCTATATCCTCCGCTCGATCGAAGACGGGTCCGATGCGGGCACCGTAGGCCGCCGCGATGCCGACCAGCTTCGTCCCAATGCGGGCGTGCGCCGTCTGATCGCCACGGCGCTTGTGCAGTTCCAGTTGAACGACCCCGACCCTGACCGCCGCCGCGCCGCCCTGGATGCCCTCACGCGGAACCCCACGCCCGACCTGCTGGCACCGCTGCGCGCCTCCATCGAGGGGGAGGAGGACCGCGCCATTCGCCAGCGCAAGGAAGCGCTGGACAGGCTCATCACCATCCGCTTCGGCGAAGACCGCACGACCCGGCTGGCCGCCATCTTCTGGATGGCGGATCAGGTGTCGCTTGAAGCGCGGGCCGCCTTGAACGCCGTGCTGACCACAGATACCTTCGTGGGCCAGCCGCCCGAAGACGCGAACGTCGCCCGCAGCTTGCAAGTGGGCACCGACATCACCCCGGACCAAGCCCTGGCCCTGCTGGCCGCCGAAGGCATCCTGCCCGAAGACGTCACCCGCGCCGACCGCGACGCGGCCCTGGTCGCCGCCATCGACGGCGACAGCGTGGCGGGCGTGCCGGTATCCAGCCTCAACACCGAAGACGCCCGCTGGGCCGCCTATGCCACCTTGGCCGAAAACGGCGCCGCGCGGCCCCGCCCCCCCGTCAATGCGGTGGAAATCCTGCTGGCCGCCAACCCCATCGTGGAAATCTACGATGAACCAGACGCCGCCATCACCGCCGCCGCCGCCGAGGCCCTGACCCAGGTGGAAGCCCGCGTGGCCCGCGCCCAAGCCGCCGATCTGGGCCTCGACGCGCTGTCGCTGGCCTCGATCTATTTCCTGGCGGCCATCGGCCTGGCCATCACCTTCGGCGTCATGGGCGTGATCAACATGGCCCATGGCGAATTCATCATGATCGGCGCCTATACCGGCTACGTCGTCCAACTTTTCGTGCCCGACTATACACTCTCGCTCATCATCGCGCTGCCGCTTGCCTTCTGCACCGCCGCCGCTGCGGGCGTGGCGCTTGAACGGCTGGTCATCCGCCACCTGGCCCACCGCCCGTTGGAGACCCTTCTGGCGACGTTCGGCATCTCGGTCGCGCTCCAGCAAATCTTCAAGAACATCTTCGGCACCCAGGCCGTGCCGCTGACCTCGCCCGATTGGCTGGCAGGCGCTTGGACGCTGAACGACGTGGTGGGCATCAGCTATATCCGCATCGCCATCTTCATCCTAGCGCTCCTCTTTCTGGCGCTGCTGGTCTACATCCTGCGCCGCACGCGTCTGGGCCTGGAAGTCCGCGCCGTCACCCAGAACCCCGGCATGGCCGCATCGCTTGGCATCGACCCCGACCGCGTGGGCATGGCCACTTTCGCGCTTGGGTCCGGCATTGCGGGTGTGGCGGGCGTGGCCATCGGCCTCTTCGCGCAAGTCACGTCGGAAATGGGCGCCAGCTACATCGTGCAAAGCTTCATGACCGTGGTCGTGGGCGGCGTGGGCTCGGTCTTCGGCACGCTGGCAGGCGCGGGTCTGATCGGGGGGCTGCAAAAGGGCATTGAATGGCTCAACCCCTCCAACACCTTGGCAGCCCAAACCTATATGATCCTCTTCATCATCCTCTTCATCCAGTTCCGCCCGCGCGGCATCGTGGCCCAGAAGGGGAGGTTCGCCCAATGAGCGACGCTTCCCCATCACTGGTCCGCAAATACTCCGGGGGTGCGGGGGCTGGCCCCCGCTCCGGCCCGCTCATCCTGCGCCCGGACGTGCTGATCTTTCTGATCACGCTGGCGGCGTTGACCATCGGGGCCACCTTCTTGGCCGAAGCGGGTCTGATCTCCACCGCCTTCGTCAAGACGCTGGGCAAGACGCTGTGCTTATGCCTCGCCGCGCTCGCCATGGATCTGGTCTGGGGCTACACGGGCATCCTGTCGCTCGGCCATTTCGCCTTCTTCGGCATCGGTGGCTACGCCATCGGAATGTGGCTCATGTGGGACCGGACCGAGGGGATCGTGCTCGACACGCTCTCGCGCGGACCGCTGCCCCCGACCGCGTTGGAGATCGAGGAACAGATCGGCACGCAGATATTCGGCGTGGTGGGCTCGTCCGAGGTGCCGTGGCTATGGGCCTTTGCCGGGTCGCTGCCGATCCAACTGGCCTTTGCGGTGCTGGTGCCGGGGTTGATCGCGCTCATCTTCGGCTGGCTTGCCTTCCGCAGCCGCGTGGCGGGGGTTTACCTGTCGATCCTGACGCAGGCGGGCACGCTGGCCTTGTCGCTGTGGCTCTTCCAGAACGATAGCGGGCTCAGGGGCAATAACGGCCTGTCGGGCCTTCAGAACATTCCCGGCCTGACGGATGTGCCGCAATCCACGCTCAGCCTGTGGTTCCTCTGGGCTTCGGCGGCCGCCCTCGCGCTTGCCTATCTGGCCGCCGCCTGGATGGTATCCGGGCGGTTCGGGTCCGTCCTGCGCGGCATCCGCGATGATGAGGCGCGCGTGCGGTTCCTGGGCTACGAGGTGGAGCACTACAAGCTCGCCATCTTCACCGTCACCGCCATGGCCTGCGGCATCGCGGGCGCGCTTTACTATCCACAGGCGGGCATCGTGAACCCGGCGGAAATCGCCCCCATTGCGTCCATCTATCTGGCGGTCTGGGTCGCCATCGGCGGGCGCGGGCGGCTTTACGGGGCGGTGATTGGCGCCGCTGTGGTCAGCCTGGCGTCAAGCTGGTTCACCGGTGGCGGCGCGCCCGATATCGAGCTGGGTTTCTACACCATCCAATGGACGGATTGGTGGCTTGTGTTGCTGGGCCTGTCCTTCGTGTTGGTCACACTGTTCGCGCCCAAGGGCTTGGGCGGGTTGGTTGACCTTTACACCGACCGGCGTGCGGCCAAGCGCAATGCCGATCTAGGCCCCGATGCGGGCGCGCTGCGCAAGGAAGAAGACGCATGAGCGCCCTTCTGGAAGTGTCGGGCGTGTCGAAAACCTTCGACGGCTTCAAGGCCATCGATAATCTGAGTTTTTCCATCAACGAGCCTGAATTGCGTGCCATCATCGGGCCAAACGGCGCGGGCAAGACCACCTTCATGGACCTGGTAACTGGCAAGACCCGGCCTGATTCCGGCACCATCCGCTACGGTGAGTTGTCGCGCGACCTAACCCGCATGTCCGAAGCCCGCATTGCGCGAGCGGGCATTGGCCGCAAGTTCCAGAAACCCACCGTATTCGAGGCGCAAAGCGTCGAAGAAAACCTGACCATGGCCCTGGCCGCGCCCCGCGCGCCCCTGACCGTTCTGTGGCGGCGCAACCGGGCCCGCGACCGCGCCGCTGAATTGGCCGAGCGGGTGGGCTTGGCCGCCCATCTGGGCAGGCAGGCGGGCACGTTGAGCCATGGACAGAAGCAATGGCTCGAAATCGGGATGCTGCTGGCGCAGGACCCACGGCTTCTGCTGGTGGACGAACCCGCCGCTGGCATGACCTCGGCCGAGCGGGAGCGAACCACCGAAATGCTGGTGGAGGCCGCGAAGTCCCATGCCGTCGTCGTCATCGAACACGACATGGAATTCGTCCGCCGCCTGGATTGCCGCGTCTCGGTCCTCCATGAAGGGCGGCTGCTCGCCGAAGGCACGCTGGACCACGTCTGCGCCGACCCGCGCGTGATTGACGTCTATCTGGGCCGACCGGAAGAGGAGGCCGCCCATGCTTGAGGCTCGCGATATCACGCTGGATTACGGGGGCAGCCGCATCCTGAACGGGGTGGACCTGACGGCCGAGACGGGCTGCGTAACCTGCGTGATGGGCCTGAACGGAATGGGCAAGACGTCGCTTCTGAAGGCCCTGGCCGGGCGCCACCCCATGGGCGGCACCGTCACGCTGGACGGGCAGGCCTTGCCCGATGGCGCCAAGGCGCGGGCCCAGGCGGGCATCGCCTATGTCCCGCAGGGGCGAGAGATCTTCGCGCAACTGACCGTGGCCGAAAACCTCGCCACCGGCTTCGCCTGCCTGCCCCGCGACGACCATCACGTGCCCGAACATATCTTCGACCTGTTTCCTGTTCTGCGTGACATGCGCGGGCGGCGCGGGGGCGATCTGTCGGGCGGGCAGCAGCAGCAATTGGCTATTGCCCGGGCTTTGATCACCAAGCCAAAGGTGCTGCTTCTTGATGAGCCGACCGAGGGCATCCAGCCCAATATCATCGACCAGATCGGCCGCGTGATCGCGGGTCTGCGCGAAGCGGGCGGCATGGCCATCGTGCTGGTGGAACAGCGCTTCGACTTTGCCTGGGGCCTGGCCGATCGCATCGTGGCCCTGCGCCGCGGCTCGGTCCTACGTGACGAATTGCGCACCACTGCCGTGCGCGAGGATGTGCTGGCAGACGTCTCTGTCTGACGGGCGCGCGGAAAACCGCGTTGACGCCATGGAGGTGTCGGGCCTAGCGTGACCTTTGCGTCACGTAGGGAAGGGGAGGCCCATGTTCGACACATTCAGCCGATCTGTGCCTGCCGGGAATGCTGCGCCATGACGCTCATCCTGGAAAACGTCTCCAAATCCGTGGCCGGCCAGACCCATATCCACCCCACGGATCTGACGCTGGACCCGTCCACCATGAACGTGCTTCTGGGCCCCACCCTGGCAGGGAAGACCACGCTGATGCGGCTGATGGCGGGGCTCGACAAGCCGGATACGGGGCGCATCGTCTGGCGGGGCGAAGACGTGACGGGGATGCGGGTGCAGGACCGGGGCGTTGCCATGGTCTATCAGCAATTCATCAACTATCCGGCCATGAATGTGCGCGACAACATCGCGTCCCCCCTGAAGCTGAAGGGCGCCAGCCGCGCCGAGGTGGATCGCCGCGTCAGCGAAGTGGCGGAGATGATGCGCCTGACCCCCTTCCTGGATCGCCGTCCGCTGGAATTGTCGGGTGGCCAGCAGCAGCGTTGTGCGCTGGCGCGGGCGCTGGTGAAGGATGCGGGGCTTGTCCTGCTGGATGAACCGCTGGCCAATCTGGACTACAAACTGCGCGAGGAACTGCGCGCTGAGATCCCTCGCATCTTCGCGGAATCGGGCGCCATCTTCGTCTATGCCACGACCGAGCCGGAGGAAGCCTTGCTGTTGGGCGGCAACACGGCGGCGCTGTGGGAAGGACGGATCACGCAGTTCGGCCCGACGCCCGACGTTTATCGCCGCCCGGTCGACGCCACCACGGCGCGTGTCTTCTCGGACCCGCCGATGAACTTTCTGGCGATGGAAAAGCGGGACGGGGAAATCCTGTTCGGCGACAATCACCGCGCCCCCGCCACCGGCACCTTGGCCGCTTTGGCCGACGGGCATTACACCGCCGGTTTCCGCCCCAACCATCTGGAGCTTGAGCGTACCGAAGGCGACCCGATCGGCTTTCACACTCGGCTGAAGGTGACCGAACTCACCGGCTCTGAAACCTTCGTTCATCTGGACCACCATGGCGAAGACTGGGTCGGCCTGATCCACGGCGTGCGCGACCTGACGCCAGGCGCTGATATCACCGCCTGGCTGGCCCCGCGCCATGTCTATGTCTTCGCCCGCGATGGCGGGCTCGTGGCCCAGGCCCCTTATGCGGAGGCGGCTTGAATGGCGCGCATCACGCTCGACAACCTAGCCCATTCCTATCTGGACGCGCCCAAGCGCGAGGATGACTGGGCGCTCAAGCAGTTGGACCATGTCTGGGAAGACGGCATGGCCTATGCGCTGCTGGGCGCGTCGGGCTGCGGGAAATCGACCCTTCTCAACATCATATCGGGGCTTTTGCGCCCCTCGCGCGGGCGCATCCTGTTCGGGGATCGCGACGTGACCGAAGCCGAGACGGCGGAGCGTAACATCGCGCAAGTCTTCCAGTTTCCCGTCGTCTACGACACGATGTCGGTGCGCGATAACCTGGCCTTTCCGCTGAAGAACCGGGGCAACGACCCGGCCTATATCGCCCGCCGTGTCGATGAGATCGCCCGCATGATCGGGATGGAGGCGGAGCTTGACCGCAAGGCGCGCGGCCTGACTGCCGATGCCAAGCAGAAGATCAGCCTGGGCCGTGGCATGGTGCGCGAAGACGTCAACGCGCTGCTTTTCGATGAGCCGCTGACCGTCATCGACCCGCACATGAAATGGGAACTTCGCACCCAGTTGAAAGAACTTCACCGCACCTTCGGGCACACCATGATCTATGTGACCCACGACCAGACCGAGGCGTTGACCTTCGCAGACCGCGTTGCCGTCATGCATGATGGCCGCGTCGTCCAGATCGGCACCCCGGAGGAGTTGTTCGAGGCGCCCGAACACACCTTCGTCGGCTATTTCATCGGCTCGCCGGGCATGAACCTGCTGCCCGCCTCTGTCGCAGGGCAGGAAGCGCGGGTGGATGGCCATGCCGTCGCCCTGCCCGGCGGCTATGACGCGTTTGACGGCGAAGTGGGCGTGCGGCCCGAATTCGTGCGGCTGGAAGCGGGCGGCACGGGCCTGCCGGTGCGGGTGACGCGTGTGGAAGATGTGGGCCGCCACCGGATCGTGCGCGCCGAAGATGGCGGCGGTCGTCCGGTCAACGCCATCCTGCCCGAAGGTGCGCCGCTGCCCGAAGGTGCCGACCGCGCCGTGTTCGAGCCGCGGGGCATCCACATCTATCGCGATGGCTGGCGCGTGGCGCCTGATGGGGCCGCGGCATGAAGACACGCAACGAAAAGGCCTGGTTCCTCGTCCTGCCCGTCCTGATCCTGGTGGCGTTTTCGGCGGTCATCCCACTGATGACAGTGGTCAATTACTCGGTCCAGGACACGTTCGGGAACAACGTCTTCTTCTGGAACGGCATCGCCTGGTTCGAAGAAATCCTCACGTCGGAGCGTATTCACGCGGCCCTTGGACGGCAATTCCTGTTCTCGGCCATTATCCTGGCCATCGAGATCCCGCTGGGCGTGTTCATCGCGCTCAACATGCCGAAAAAAGGCGTCTGGGCCAGCGTTTGCCTTGTGCTCATGGCGCTGCCGCTCTTGATTCCGTGGAACGTTGTGGGCACGATCTGGCAGATCTTCGGGCGCGTCGATATCGGCCTTCTGGGCCGCACGCTTGATACGCTGGGCATCGATTACAACTACACCTCCAACGTGATCGATGCCTGGGTGACCGTGGTCGTCATGGATGTCTGGCACTGGACATCGCTGGTGGCGCTGCTGGCCTATGCCGGGCTGCAATCCATCCCCGAGGCGTATTACCAGGCCGCCAAGATCGACCAGGCGAGCCGGTGGGCCGTCTTCCGCTATATCGAACTGCCCAAGATGGCAGGTGTCCTGATGATCGCCATCCTGCTGCGGTTCATGGACAGTTTCATGATTTACACGGAGCCCTTCGTCGTCACCGGCGGGGGCCCGGGCAACGCCACGACCTTCCTGTCGATCGACCTGGTCAAGATGGCCCTGGGCCAGTTCGATCTGGGCCCGGCGGCGGCGTTCTCGATCATGTATTTCCTGGTGATCCTGTTGATTTCCTGGGTGTTCTACACGGTGATGACCAACCTGGATAAGAGGGACGGGGTATGAGGGTACGGGTTCCTTCTGTCATCGACGCCACTGCTTTGGAGGGCACGGACCCAAGGGGCTTCGGTCCCGCCGTGCCAAGGCCGGTCCGGCCCCAACCGGAGGCGCATCCATGACCGACGCGACCTCCGCTCCGGGCGCGGCCACGATCCCAGGCGATGTGACGGCAAACCGGGCCAAGGCCGGGCGCGGGCGCTTTCGGCCCAACGGCTCGGCCATCGTGATGATCCTCTACCTGCTGTTTCTGCTGCTGCCGATCTATTGGCTGCTGAACATGAGCCTGAAAACAAACGCGGAAATCCTGGGCAGCTTCACGCTGTGGCCCCGCAATCTGACCTTCGAGAACTACATCACCATTCTGACGGACCCGGCCTGGTATTCGGGCTACCTGAACTCGATCACCTATGTGACGCTGAACGTCATCATCACCCTGACCGTTGCCCTGCCCGCCGCCTACGCCTTCAGCCGGTACACGTTTATGGGCGATAAGCACTTGTTTTTCTGGTTGTTGACCAACCGAATGGCGCCGCCCGCTGTCTTCGCCCTGCCGTTCTTCCAGCTCTATTCCTCCGTCGGCCTGTTCGACACGCATATCGCGGTGGCGTTGGCCCATTGCCTGTTCAACGTGCCGCTGGCCGTCTGGATCCTGGAAGGGTTCATGCGCGGCGTCCCGAAAGAGATCGACGAGACCGCCTATATCGACGGCTATTCCTTCCCGCGCTTCTTCATCCGCATCTTCATGCCGCTGATCGCGTCGGGCATCGGCGTCGCCGCCTTCTTCACCTTCATGTTCTCCTGGGTCGAATTGCTGCTGTCGCGCACCCTGACATCGGTCGACGCCAAGCCCATCGCCGCCACCATGACCCGCACCGTCGGCGCCTCGGGCGTCGACTGGGGCGTGCTGGCGGCCGCCGGAGTGCTGACGATCGTGCCGGGCGCTTTGGTGATTTGGTTCGTGCGGAATTACATCGCCAAGGGTTTCGCGTTGGGGAGGGTCTAAGTAATGTGGAACATGGTAGGAACATTAGTAGCATTTGCCGTCGTTGTAGGTGGCGGCGTGGCAGCCTTCACAAGGCTCGAAAATAGGGTAGCGGCCATAGAGATGGAGGTCGAAGAATTAAAGAGTCGTGTCGCCAACAATCTCGTGTTTCCGAAAAATTCGATAATTTTTATTGTTGGACCAGAGGCCTGTCCTGATGGCTGGGGCGTTGGTGGAAGGCACGCAATCGAAGTGGAAGACAGGTTTTACGACAACATATCGCTTTACCAGGATGTCAATATAAGCGACGGCGGGGACTCCCGAACGAATTATAATATGATAGGTCTATATTCCTGTATTAAAGGTCTGTAGCCATGCTTGACTGGATGGCCTGGACCTGGCCCACCGCCGCCTTCTTCGGCATCATCGCCGCGCTGCTGGTCACCATGACCGTGCTCGCCATCAAATTCCCGGAGACGCCCCGCGTGGGTATCCTCCGGATCGAAACGACCCGTGGTGACAGGCTGTTCATCACGTTGCTCGGCTCGGCCTTTATCAATCTGGCCTGGCTCGGGCTGATCGACGCCCCGCAATGGGGCGCGCTGGTCGTCTGTGCCGCCTATGCCGCAGCGGTGTTCCGCTGGGTCTAGGCCAACGATGTTCATTCCAGGGAGGAACGACATGAACAGAATCCTGACAACGACCACCGCCGTCGCGCTGGCCTTTACCGGCCTGCCGGCCTTCGCCGACATGGAGGCGGCGCGCGCGTTCCTTGACGAACGGATCGAGCGCTCGGCCCTGACCCGGGAGGAGCAGGAAGCCGAAATGCAGTGGTTCATCGACGCCGCCGAACCCTTCCAGGGCATGGAAATCTCGGTCGTGTCCGAGACGATCACGACCCACGAATTCGAAGCCCAGGTCCTTGCCCCGGCCTTCACCGCCATCACCGGCATTCAGGTCACCCATGACCTGATCGGCGAAGGCGATGTGGTCGAGCGTCTGCAAACCCAGATGCAATCGGGCGAAAACATCTATGACGCCTATGTCAATGACAGCGACCTGATCGGCACCCACTGGCGCTACCAGCAGGCGCGCAACCTGACGGATTGGATGGCGGGCGAAGGCGCCTCGGTCACCAACCCCAACCTGAACCTCGACGATTTCATCGGGCTGCAGTTCACCACTGGGCCCGACGGCAAGCTCTACCAACTGCCCGACCAGCAATTCGCGAACCTCTACTGGTTCCGCTACGATTGGTTCACCGACGAAAAGAACATGTCGGATTTCGAGGCGGAATACGGCTACCCCCTCGGCGTGCCGGTCACCTGGTCGGCCTATGAGGACATCGCCGCTTTCTTCACCGGCCGCGACCTGAGCCATATGGGCGTGGACGGCGAAGTCTTCGGCCATATGGATTACGGCAAGAAGGATCCGTCGCTCGGCTGGCGCTTCACCGATGCGTGGATGTCCATGGCCGGTATGGGCGATGTGGGTGAACCCAACGGCTTGCCCGTCGATGAATGGGGCATCCGCGTCAACGAAAACAGCCAGCCCGTGGGCTCCTGCGTGGAACGGGGCGGCGCGACCAACTCGCCCGCCGCGGTCTACGCCATCGAAAAGTACGTCGATTGGCTGACCAACTATGCCCCGCCCGCAGCCAGCGGCATGACGTTCGGCGAAGCCGGGCCCATCCCCGCGCAGGGCAACGTGGCGCAGCAGATGTTCTGGTACACCGCCTTCACCGCCGACATGGTGGGCGATGGCGCGTCTGCGGTGCTCAACGACGATGGCTCCCCCCGGTGGCGGATGGCGCCCAGCCCCCATGGCAAATACTGGGAAGACGGCATGAAGGTCGGCTACCAGGATGCCGGGTCCTGGACATTGATGGAATCGACCCCCGTGGACCGCGCCCAGGCCGCCTGGCTTTACGCGCAGTTCGTCACGTCGATGACCGTGGATGTGGAAAAGTCCCATGCGGGTCTGACCTTCATCCGCGAAAGCACCATCAACCACGACAGCTTCACCGAACGCGCCGCCAATCTGGGTGGTCTGGTGGAATTCTACCGCTCGCCCGCCCGGGTGGCCTGGTCGCCCACGGGCACCAATGTGCCGGATTATCCACGTCTGGCGCAACTTTGGTGGCAGAATATCGGCGATGCGTCGTCCGGTGCAAAATCGGCCCAGGAGGCGCTGGATGCGCTCTGCGAACAGCAGGAAGCCGTGCTTGAACGGCTTGAGCGTGCAGGCGTCCAGGGCGATTTGGGCCCGGTGATGAACGACCCGCAGGATGCGTCCGTCTGGCTGGAACAGCCCGGCGCGCCCAAGGCCATGATCGCCGACGAAGAGGCACCGCAGACGGTGTCCTATGATGAGCTGATCCAGTCCTGGCAGTGATCGTCGCGCGGGGCCTCATAGCCCCGGCTTGAAGATTGGCGCGCGCCGGTGGGGTCATCGGCGCGCGTTTTCCATGTTCGAGACATGTGCGAGGCTTGGCCCATGACAGATTTCGATTTCGCCGCCCCTGGCCGGGTGCTGTTTGGCCGGGGCCGGGCGGCGATGTTGCCAGGGCTTTGCCAAGGGCTCGGCGCGCGGGCCCTGCTGGTGCGCGGCAAATCCTCGACCTTCGGACGGGACGCGGCTGCGATGCTGCGCGACTCTGGCCTTGGCGTCAGCGAATTGATCGCCAGCGGCGAGCCCGACATCGCCTCCGTCGAAGGGGCGGTGGCGGCAGGCCGTGCGGCAGAAGCCGATCTGGTGGTGGCCATCGGCGGCGGCTCGGTCATCGACTTGGGCAAGGCGGCGGCCGCGCTTATCCCCTCGGACGGCGACTGGATGCGCCATCTGGAGGTGGTGGGCCAGGGCGCACCGCTGGACGCCGCCCCCCTGCCCCTGGTCGCGCTGCCCACCACGTCCGGCACCGGGGCGGAGGCCACGCGCAACGCAGTGATCGGCGTGCCAGAGGCTGGCCGCAAGGTCAGCCTGCGCGATGCGCGGATGCTGCCCGACATCGCGCTGGTGGATCCCGCGCTGACCGACGGATCGCCCTGGTCCGTGACGCTGGGCCCTGGGCTTGATGCCTTCGTGCAATTGGTGGAGGCGTGGCTGTCAACCAAGGCCACACCCTGGACCGACGGCCTGGTCGCCCCCCTCATTCCCACGGTTCTGCCCGCGTTGGAGATGCTGCGCCAGCGCGAAGACCCAGCCGCGCGCGATGCCATGGCGCTGGCTTCACTCAGCAGCGGGATGGCCTTGGCCAATGGCGGCCTCGGCGCGGCCCATGGATTGGCAGGGGTGCTGGGCGGACGGCTCGGCGCGCCCCACGGCGCGCTGTGCGGGCGGCTGATGGGCCCGGTTTTGCGCGCCAACCGCGCGGCGGGCGGCGAGGTCGCGGGCCGGGTGGCGCAGGTCGAAGCTTGGGTGGAGGGCGCCCTGAGCAAGAAGCTGGACGATTGGGCCGACGATGCGGGCCTGCCCCGCCTGTCGGTGATGGGCCTGCGCACCGCCGACCGGGACGAGATCGCCCGGGCCGCGCAGGCCTCGTCCTCCATGAAGGGCAACCCGGTGGTGCTGTCGGTGGGGGCGCTTGCGGCGATATTGGGTGAAGCCAGCTAAAGCGGTTTTCGGGAAGCATCACGGAAAGCATCAAGGGCGAACATGGATGGGTGAGGGGCGCTGCCCCTCACACTCCCCGGAGTATTTTCGCCAGGATGAAGGGGCGAGCCTGCCCGCCCATGGACAGGATTTCTAGGTGGAAGGACCGCGAGATCAGGCCTTCTGGATGGTGCCGCTATCCGCGCGCATCTTTACAGACAAGGCCCCGGCCGCCACCGTCAACGCGCCCAGGGTCAGCACCGCCATGGGCCAGCCTTGCGCCTCGAACACGCGGCCGATCAGGAAGGCGCCCGACAGGCCGCCCAGGTAATAGGCCGCCAGGTAGAGCCCATTGGCCGCCGCATGGTCGTGGGTCGCCGTTCGGCCCACATGACCGGTGGCGACTGATTGCGCAAAGAACAGACCGCTGCCGACCAGGGCCAGGCCCAGCAGGAAGGCGGGCAGGGACGGGGTCAGCAGCAGGGTCAGGCCCAGCAAGGTGCCCGTAATGCCGCCCATAAAGCTGGGCCAGGGGCCCCATTTGGCCACTGCGCCCGCCGCCAGCGGCGTCGTCAGAATGGCGGGGACGAAGACGAAATAGACGAGCCCGATACGGGCTTGCGGCAGGTTGAAAGGCTCCGCCGCCAGCACGCCATTGGCATAGGTGAAGGTGGCCACGAAGACGAACAGCAGCACGAAGCCGATGGCGAACATCGCCGTGAGCCGCGTGTTGCCCAGATGGTCGCGCCAGGCGGCCAGGACGGACCCGGCTTCGTTGCCCAAAGGCGTGCGCGGGCCGTCCTTTGTGCCGATGTAATAGGCCGCGACCGCAGCGCCCATCAGGTTGAGGACGGCGAAGCCATAAAAGCTGTGGGCCAGGCCGAAATCATTGGCCAGTTCCGACGCGAGCAATCGCCCAAACAGGTTCGAGGCCACGTTGCCCGTGATATAAGCCGCCATGGCCCCTCCAAGCGCGGTGATGGAACACTCCTCGGACAGATAGGTCAGCGTCAGCGTGAAGGCAGCGGACATGAAGACGCCCTGCACAACCCGCAAGGCGGTGAAAGTCGTCAGGTCAGGCGCATGGGCCAGCAGCGTCGTGGGGATGGAGAGAAGCGCCAGGCAGACCCAGATGCCGCGTTTGCGGTCGATGCGCCTGGCCAGCAGGGCCACGATGATGCTGGCCGCCGCCATCCCGATGGTCGAGGCATTGACCGCCACACCCATGCGGGCCGCCGACACATCGAAGGTTTCCATCAAGGTGGGCAACAGGGCCTGGCTGCCGAAAAGGTCGATCAGCGTCAGGAACGCGATGACCGCGATCATCGCGGAGCGATGCAGCACCATGCGGCGGGTTTCGCGCGGGTATCCGTCGAGCGCGTCGCCCAACCCCGCCATCGTCGCTGCGGCCATGTCTCAGCCCCCGTGGCTACCGTGTGCCAATGGCGCGGTGCGTGGGACGCCCTCGACCTCCGCCGCGGGTTCCACCACACCGAAATAGAGGATCGCGACCGCGTCGCCGGTGTTTTCCCACCAGCCGGTGGCCCCTTGGGCCAGGCCGCCGCCGGTATGATTGGCCAAGTCTGCCGTGCCAGCGGTGTCGTGCTGCGTGACGGCACCCTCCCAGACGAAGACCTGCAATGGCTCACCCGCGCCGGTGAAGTCCGGCAGCACGCCGCCGGGTTCCAGCGTAGCGCGGTAGGTGCTCAACACCCAGCTATCGCCGGTGCCATCGCCGAAATGGGCACCGATATCGACGACGCCCAACAACTCCAAAGCGGCTTGGCTGATCTCAGGCAGCTCCATCGTGCCGGGGTCTGGAACGGCGGTTACCGCATCGGACGTGTTGCCCGGAGCAAAGACATCGAAGGCAATCAGGTGGACGGTCTCGGCGCCCTCGTTTTCCCACCAATGGGCGACGACGCCCTCTTCCAGCGCGAGACCGCCGGTCTTGTGTAAGATGCGGCCTTCGGTGAGGGAGGAATACTCGTAGATCTCACCCGACGCGACGGTAAAGACGGCGGGGCGGTCGGCATGGTCGTGAATCGGAACGACCCCGCCCTGGGGGATGGTCCAGAAGCGCGTGCGCAGGTGGCGGCCTGCCAGATTGCCGATGCCCTCTGCGCCAAGCGGCATGTTTCCGGTGACATCGTTGGAAATGCCACGCGCCTGCGACGGTCCTTCCAGGCCATGGATGACGCGGGTGGGCAGCCCTTCGGGCAATTCGGCCATCAGAGGCGTGGCCACGAGAACAAGGATCAGCGCAGAAAAAACGGTCTTCATGTCAGCCCACCTTTCCGGGTTTCAATTCCAGGACGTTGCCTTCGCGGGGTTTGCCGAAATCATCGAACAGGTCCCGCAGGATGAGGGTCGATTTGACTTCGATGTCATTGAAGTTCGCCTTCAGCCACCGGTCGGCATGGTGGCGGCCGATGTCGCGCAGATGGGTCAGGAACCCCCATTCGGAATTCATCTTGGAAGACGCATCCAGCTTCAACATATCGTCGCAGCCATCGATCAGATGCAGGAACATCCGGCGATATTGCTTGTCCGACAGCGCCCCTTCCTCGATCAGCCGGTCCACCAAGTCGATGGCCCTAAGATCGCGCAGAAGCGACGCGTTGAACGTGATCTCATTGATGCGGTTCTGGATATCGCGCGCCCGGGTGGGCGTGCCGGGCCGCATCAGCGGGTTGATCTGCACGATCAGGATATCGGGGCTGGGCGAATGGTCGATGAATGGAAACAGGACGGGGTTGCCCATGAAGCCCCCGTCCCAATAAGGCACGCCGTCGATTTCCACCGCCTTGAACATATTGGGCAGGCAGGCCGAGGCCATGACCACATCGAGCGTCACCTCGTGGCGGTGAAACACGCGCGCGCGCCCCGTTTCCACATTGGTAGCCGAGATATAGAGGCCCATATCCTCTTCGCCCGCGACCTTTTCGAAATCGACGAAATTGCCGACCAGATCGCGCAGCGGGTTCACGTTGAACGGGTTGAGATCGTAGGGCGACGCCATGCGATTGACGAGGTCCATCATCAGATAGCCCGGGCTCCGCTCCATCGACCAGGAGCCGAGGAAGACATCCAACGGGGTGCGTTTCATCGGACTCGATTGGCCGGCATGGCTGATCTGTTTCCAGAACGCTTCCAACGCAGCACGCGCGCCCAGGGCGGCGCCATCATACATGCCCTGTGCCGCCACGACGGCGTTCATTGCACCGGCGGACGTGCCGCTGATCGCCTCGATCCAAAGCGCGTCTTCTTCGAACATGCGATCCAGCACGCCCCAGGTGAACGCCCCGTGGCTTCCGCCGCCCTGCAGCGCAAGATTGATCGCTTTCTTGTGGTGGGGCTGACGCCCGCTGCCCTTGGCCATTACGGTCCCTTTCTGTCCCCTCCACGACTGGTCAGGCCAGCCTGACGCTGCAATGCAGCATCACTCCGTTACCCTTGGGCAGGTCGGCGGGATTCGGTCAAGCGCGGCCGGGCGTTAAGGCGGCGATGTCAACGAAAGGTGATCACCCGTGTGCGGGCCTTGCGCCTCAGCGCCGCGACGGGCATCGAAGGGGCATGGACAGCGCCGCGACGATCATACTGGGGACCGAAATCTGGATGGGGATCGGGGCCGCAGTGGCCGTCGTGTTCCTTTTATGGGGGATCGACCGCGTGGATGAGGACGCCCAGGGCGCCTATATCTTCCGCCCGCTGCTTATCCCCGCGATCCTGCTGATCTGGCCCTTGGTTCTGTGGCGCTGGTGGGCACTGGAAGCTACGCGCGACGTGCCCCAGGCGCGTTATCGGCCCAAGCGCGTGCTGCACCGATGGGGCGTGCTGGCCATGGCGGTCGCGATGGCCCTGTTCATCATCGCAGGCCTCGCGGTGCGCCAGGACTGGCCCGCAGACATCGCCCCCGTCCGCCTGGATACCCAATGAGCGTCAAATACATACCCGTCCAGTGGAACCCCAACAAATGGGTCTACGACGCCGTTCTGATCGCCGGCGCGGGGCTCTTTCTGTGGGTGTTTCTCTACATCACGCCCGAGACGCTGAGCCACGAGTTTCCAATCAACGGACAGATCCACAATGCCCGCGCCTTCGGGGCCTGCGCCTTCGTGATGCTGACGGTGATCTTGTGCATCGGGCCCTTGGCGCGGATCGACCGGCGGTTTCTACCGCTTCTCTATAATCGGCGACATTTCGGCGTGCTGACGACGCTCGTGGCGCTGACCCATGTGGGCTACATCCTGGGCTGGTATTTCGCCTTTTCACCGTCCGACCGGATGGAGGCGCTGCTGCGCGCCAACACCAGCTACGGCCAAATCGCCGGTTTCCCGTTCGAAGCCCTTGGCATCGCGGCCCTGCTGATCCTGCTGGTGCTGGCCGCCACAAGCCATGATTTCTGGCTCAAGTTCCTGACACCGCCGGTTTGGAAGAAGCTGCATCTGCTGATCTACGTGGCCTATGCCGCCGTCGTCGGCCATGTGGCCTTGGGCGTGTTGCAGGACCAGCAAAACCATGTGGTCACCGTGATCTTCATCGCCTGCGCTGCCCTGGTGGCGGGGCTGCACATTTGGGCCGCTGCTTTGGATTGGAACACGCGCGCCCCCGCACCCGCCGATTGGCTGCCGGTCTGCGACGCCACCGACATCGCCGATGGCCGCGCGCGCATCACGCTGCTGCCCAGCGGCGACCGGGTGGCCGTGTTTCGTCAGGGCGAGGCGCTCAGCGCCATCGCCAATGCCTGCGCCCATCAGAACGGCCCCTTGGGCGAAGGCCGCGTCATCGACTGTCTGGTGACCTGCCCCTGGCACGGCTTTCAGTATGACGTGACCAACGGCCGCTCGCCCGCGCCCTTCACCGAAAGGGTGCCCACCTACAACCTGCGCCTCGATGGGGCGCGCGTGCTGGTCGACCCTGCGCCCAACGCGCCGGGCACGCCCGTCGCGCCACTCTCCATCACCCATCTGCTGGGGGAAAGCCCATGAAAGACGACCCGTTCTTCGTGGGATACGCCCCCATGCCCCGGGCGTGGCGGGCGCTTTACGGCGTCGTGATCGTGGCCTTCGTGGCCTTCTTCGCAGCCGTCGGTTTCATGCTGGGCGGCAACCAGGACGCGCCCGAGGCGGCAGGCTTCCGCTTCGATTACGGTCGCCAGACCGTGACCGGCGTGATCGAAATGTCGCCCTACCCCATCCTTCATGTCACCGAAGGCACCGAACGCATTCCGGCGGGGCGGTCCCTGCTGATGTCGGGCCAGGGCAAGACCGGCATCGACACACGCCTTGCCCCGATGGAGGGGCAGTTGGCCACCGTATCCGGCGTCCCGCTGGAACGGGGCACGATCGACGCGCTTCAAGTGCGCGGCGGCCAGCGCGGCGTGGCGCCCGCCGAGGGCACCGCCCCCGACATCCCGGTCGAAGATCTGGGCCGCTGGCGCCTGGCGGGCGAAATCTGTGACGGCAAATGCCTGGTCGGCGCCATGCGCCCCGGGCGCGGGCTGGCGCATAAGGCCTGTGCGAACCTGTGCATCCTGGGCGAGGTCCCGCCCGTCTTCGTGTCGAGCCAGCCAGTCGAGGGCACGGATTTCATGCTGATCACCGGGCCCGACGCCACCCCCCTGCCGGTCGAGGCTTATGACCGCATCGGCCAGTTCATCAGCCTGGAAGGGCAGTTGGAGCGGCGCGGCGACCTTCTGGTGCTGCGCATGGACCCGACCACGATGGAGCTTTTGCCGTGACGCGCCGCGTGCTTCTGCTGACCCTCACGGTCTGCACCTGCGTGGTCCTGTTCTACGCCTCGCGCTACTGGCCGCTTCGCCTTTGGGGCCGCGATGAATTCTTCGGCCTGCCCCCCGGCGGCGGCTTGGTGCGCCAATGGCTCCGCGGCACCGATTTCGCCCCGTTCGAGCTTCTGATTTGGGGCATCGGGTCCTTCCTGATCCTGACGGGGCTGCAAAAACTGTTTGAGCGGGGGTAGAGCGGTTTTTGCCGCGCATGGTCCAAGTCGGTCGCTTAACTTCGACGTGGTGAAAGGCAGCTTCGAGCCCAGTTCGTCTGATGCTGCGTGCTGCACGAATGGTAGCTTTTGCGGAGTTGCCCATAAGTGTATCGACATCTAACTAGTTATACATTGTTGTGGGTATAACCGGTTAGATGTAGGTAAACCAATGGACCCTGTTAGAAACCCATTCGCGCCCGGAGCGGGTTCGCAACCACCGGAACTTGCAGGTCGGGATGAGATAATCTCAGACGCAAACACTGCTTTGAAGAGAATGTTGCTTGGCAAGCATGCGCAGTTACAAATGCTGCTTGGACTACGCGGGACTGGCAAGACCGTTTTACTCAACACTATCGAAAATGCAGCAGAAGAAAATGGCTATCTGACCTCTGTTATCGAAGCACCGGAGGACAAGCCGCTTGCTGAGCTCTTGTACCCAAAGATGCAGCAAGTGCTCCGAAAGTTGTCGTTGATAGAGAACGCCAAAGCAAAAACGCACGCGGCAATGAAGGCTCTGAGAAGCTTTGCAAGTGCTTTCAAAGTGCAAATCGGCGATTTATCAGTTTCTGTCGATCCAGAGCCAGGCGTAGCAGATAGTGGAAATCTCGAATATGATCTTTCTGATATGTTTGTTGCGATTGGACATGCGGCAAAAGCTGCTGACAAGGGTTGGTGTCTTCTCATTGATGAGGTTCAATACCTGAAATCCGCTGAGCTTGCGGCGCTTATTGTTGCTATCCACAAGGTTGGGCAAAAACAACTTCCAGTCATCTTTTTTGGCGCAGGGCTTCCACAGCTAGCTGGTCTTTCTGGAGACGCTAAATCATATGCAGAACGGCTTTTTTCTTACCCAAAAGTTGGGGCTCTCAACGAAGGCGCGGCCTTAAAGGCGGTGCAAGGACCTATAAATGAAGAGGGTGAAAGAATAACCGGCAATGCTCTGAGTGAAATATGCAAAATCACTGAAGGTTACCCATACTTTCTGCAAGAGTGGGGCTTTCAGACTTGGAATACTGCCGACGGGTCGCCAATTGATGCTAGCGATGTCAACAAGGCCACCGCAAGCGCTCTCAAGAGACTGGATCAAGGGTTCTTCCAAGTCAGGTTCGATAGGTTAACTCCGAAGGAGCGCGAGTACGTGATTGCTATGGCTGAACTGGGCAAGGGTCCTTATCGGTCATCAGAGGTCGCTGACCGTTTAGGTGAGCCTCCATCCAAACTCGGGCCTCGTCGAGCGCAAATTATCGACAAGGGTATGATCTATAGCCCTCAGTATGGCGACATAGACTTCACTGTCCCAATGTTTGACGATTATCTTCGGCGGAACTGGGAGTTAAGCGACTGAAAACAATTTAGTCGTAGTCGTAAGCGTTTCGGTTCCAGACAAAGATGACTAAAGCAGCCATTGGTCCAATTGCAGCGAAATTCGGCAAAGTCCGCACGCGGGACATTTATCGTCGCCGCCCCCCAAAAGCCCCTTGATCCAGCCCCACTCATCCTCCGTGACACGTCGCGACACACCTTGACAAGGCATGCCGACAGCCAGCACTCGGGACAGGGGGGGTGTACGGGGGTGCATGGCATCCGGCGCGGATCGCACGGGCGATCCGGACGACACAACCCTTTGACAACGAAGTTAAAAAGCACCCCAGCCCTTCGGGCCATCAACACGCCCCAAAATCACCGTTGCGCCGGCGCGCGCGGGACCGGGGTCGAGACCATGGCGCGGCAAAGCTCCAGGAACCCCGCGGCCTGATATGCGGCCAAGTCGCGGCCCTTTTCCGCCGTGGCCAGATGCGCTTCGCCCACCACGCCGCTATCGGACAGGTCCGCCGCGATCCAACCGTAAGAGGTTGGTCCGATTGGCGCAATCGCCGCGTCCTCGGCGGTGGAACGGAAATCCCGCGCGGCCCCCATATCCACCGTCTCTGGCCGGAAAGCCAGCATCAGCGACGTCTCCCGATCCCCCCCATGGATGCCGAACTGCGCCTCCTGCGGGCTGAACATGCCGTCGGGCGCACCGAAACTCATCCACTGCGTCTTCACCGCCAGCATCCCGGCCTGCACCCGCAATTCCCGGCTCAGGATCGACACAAGATCCAGATTGCCGCCATGGGAATTGACGATCACAATCTTGCGCAATCCCGCCCGCGCCACCGACAGCCCGATTTCCGTCCAGGCGCGCAAGGCCGTTTCCGCCGTCAGCGTACAGGTCCCCGCAGCCCACAGATGTTCGTTGGACTTGCCCACCGCCTGCACCGGCAGGATCAGCAAACCCAGATCCGCGGGGCATTGGCGCCGCACCTCCGCCAGCATCCCTTCCGCGATCGACGTATCCGTCCCCACCGGCAGATGGGGCCCATGCTGTTCGATGGCCGCCGTAGGCAGAACGACAATCGTCCGGTTTGGATCCAGCCCTGCGAAGTCAGGGGCCCGCAGATCGGACCAGTCCCGCGCGCTCATGCGACCGGCGCCTTCGGGGCGTAGGTGGCGTCCAGGCGGCTCATCAAGTAATCCGCCGCCCGGATCGGCGGATACTTCGCCTCGCCCGTCCCGGGCAGGGCCGCGACTATGGTGTCTGGGTTCGCCTCTACGAAGAACGCGACGGAGCGGCGCTGGCGCTTAGGCGGCAGCACACGGTGCGGGGTCGAAACATAGATGTCGTTGGTCCAGCGCATCAGGCAATCGCCGATATTGACGACATAGGCGCCCGGCACATGGGGCACATCCACCCAGTCACCACCGCGGGGGCGCACCTGCAGCCCCGGCTCTCCGTCGGTCATGAGAAGCGTGATGGCGCCATAATCCGTATGGGCGCCTGCGCCGATTTCCCCCGCCGCCCCGGTGCTTGGCGGGTAATGCAGCAGCCGCAAGGCCGCCAGGGGCTCTTGGAACAAGCGGTCGAAGTGGTCGTCCACCAGCCCCAGGTCGCGGGCGAAAGCACGGTGCAGCGCCACGCCCTGGGCCAAAGCCGCGGCGTAATAGGCCAGCATGGTGTCGCGAAAACCCGGCAGATCGGGCCACTGATTGACGCCGCGAAATGGCTCGCCCGCGACGACACGCGGGTCATCGGGCGCCAGATCGTAGCCAATGTTGAAGCTCTGCTTTGTATCCACTTCGGGCGCGGTTTCATCCAGCGACTCATCGCCCGGCTTGGCCCAACCCCGAAAATGCGGCGTGTTCAGGATCGACAGCTTGCCCTTGTCCACCTCGGGCAAGGTGAAGAATGCATCCGCCTGGGCAAAGACCGCATCGCGCAGATCGCGCGGCACCATCGGGTTTGCGAGTAAAAAGAACCCCGTCTGCCGCACCGCACGCCCCAGATCGGTGACAAAACCATCGGGGTCAGTACCAAACCGCGCCCAATCAAGAACGGGGATCATGCGCACATCCTGTCTACCTTTGCGGCCACCTTTGCCAGATGCTTCGCCCGGCTCTCGGCGGATGAGCTGTCCATCAGATGATTCGCCGTATAATACGTCCGACACCTCTTGGCACAAATGGCCCGCACCCCGCGCGTCAGCGTCCGCTTGCCCGGCGCGCCGATGATCTGGGTCAACCACCAAGACGCCCCGCAGGTGGTGAAGACGCCCATCCGCGTGATGTTGGTAAGGCCCGGTTTGATATCTTCGCCGTCCTTGGGCATGATAAAGGCCACACCCGGTACCAGCACCCGGTCCAACCAGCCCTTCAACATCGCCGGCAATCCATACCACCAGGTCGGGTAGACGAAGATAAGCGTATCCGCCCATTGCAGGTCCGCCACGTCTTGGGCCACGGGCTCGATATTGGCGGCCTCGTCCAGATAGATGTCCCATTCATGGGCCGTCAGCACCGGTGAGAAATTCGACCGATAAAGGTCACGCACCCGGTATTCCGCACCGGCCGCCTCCAGCCGCTCGGTCACCACCCCCAGAATGGCCGCGGAGAAGCTGTCTTGCTTGGGGTGGGCAAACACGATCAAGGCCCGCATCAAAACGCCCCCAATGTGCGCTCGACGCGGCCCATAAACCGGGCGCGGTCCCCTTTGGTGGCCCGGTTCATGTCATAAAGCGCAAGGTACTTCATCGACCGCGGCTGGCACACATAGCGCACCGCCCGCGTCACACAGCAGCGCGGCGGATCGCCCGCCAGGATCGCCCGCATTCGTGTGCCGCCATAGGTCGTTACCGCCGCCAAGCGCCTGATCTTGGTCAGATTGGGCCGCACATTCCCGTCCACCAGCTTGAAGGACACGCCCGGCAGAAAGACCCTGTCCAGAAAACCCTTCAGCATCGCCGGATAGCCGAAATTCCAGACCGGGAAAACCATCACCAGCACGTCGGCAGCTTGCAGGCGCTCCACATAAAGCCGCACGGCGTCGATATTGCCGGGCTCATCGTGATAGCCACGCCGCTCCGCTTCACTCAACACGGGGTCGAAGCCTTCGGCGTACAGGTCGCAATCGTCCACCTCCCATCCGCGGCCCTGCAACACCTCCACCGTTTTCGCGTGAAGCGCCGCATTAAAACTGTCGGGCACCGGGTGGGCCGCGAGCACAAGCGCCCGGGTCATGGCTGCCTCCTTCATCCTGGCTCAAATACTCCGGGGAGCGCGAGGGGCTGGCCCCTCGCTCCGCCCCGCTCAAATCACTCCGCCGCCTGCAATTTCGGATAGGCGTACATCTCGGCATAATCCCAATCGGGGTCGTCCCAGGCGATCATCTTGCCGGGGTTCAGCAACCCCTTCGGGTCCGCCTCGCGCTTGAACGCCAATTGCCGGTCATCCACCGATTGCCGCCCGCCTTCTTCCAGCGTGTAGCGATGGGGGTTGAAAATCATCGCGCCCGCGTCTTCGTGCATCCGAACGATTTCATCGAGACGTTCCTCGGTGGTGAACTTCACCAGCGACAGCCCCGCGAACATGACCTTCCCGTTTTCCTTGAGCACTTCGAGATGCTGCAAAACCTCGGGCGAGAGCGCGTCGCGCATCTGCTCAATCAATTCCAGATGCTGCGGGAAACCGTAGCGCACTTGCAGATAGGTGATGGACGGATCCACTTTCAGCGCGCGCAGGGTCGTGTGGTTCCAGCCATACTCAAAAACCGGGCCAGGGGTGCGGGCCCAATCGTGATCGTCGTGGCGATAGATCAGCTTCATATGCGGGCGGCGGCCCAAGAAAGTCATGAAGCCCTCTATGGAATGGGGAGCCACCATCAGGCCGATCATGTTGTCGCCGGGTTCCACGTAAGGGGCGACGCGCTGGAAGTAGTCTTTGGCGACGGGTGCTTCGAACACGGTGGCCAGCTTGATCAGAATGCCGTCTTCGTTGGCCAGTTCTTCGGCGAAGCGCGCGGCGTCCATGAAGTCGTCGCAGGTCAGGAACATCTCGACCCAGTCATAGGCGGGGGCAAGCGGCATCTCGATTTCAGTGATGATGCCATTGGTGCCATAGGCGTGGCTGACGCGGGCCAGTTCTTCGCCGCGGAATTCGAGGATGCGCGGCTCGGCCTCCATCGTGACGACGCGCAGACGGATGATGTTGCCCAGATCGCGCAAACTGCCCCACGTGCAGGAGCCGACGCCGCCGGACCCGCCCGCGATGAACCCGCCGATTGTGGCCGTGGCCCAGGTGGAGCTGAACATGCGGATTTCCTGGCCCGAATGGTCCTTGCAGGCCGCGTCCAGGTCTTTCAGCAGAACGCCCGGTTCTGTGATCACACGACCCGGGTGGATTTCCTTGACGTTGTTCATGTGGTGCAGATGCAGGACGCAGCCACCTTCCAGGGGCATGGCCTGGCCGTAATTGCCGGTACCTGCGCCGCGGGTGGTGACCGGCACGTCATGTTCGAAACAGACCTTCAGCACCTCGATCACCTCGGCCTCGGATTTGGGCGAGACGACGAAATCGGCCTCCACATGGTCCAGGCGGGATTTGAGGACGGGGGAATACCAGAAGAAATCGCGCGATTTGGCGCGGATGGCTGCATCCGATTGTTCGATATCGAGATGGGCCAGGGCGGCTTTTGCGGCGTCGATATTCATAGGCTCCCCCAGAGATGGTCGAGTTCGGAATAATCGGGCAGGGTGCGGTCGATCTGCGCCCCCGCCCGCAGCACGATACGGTCCGATTGCGGCCGGGCGAAAAGCTCGGTCCATTCCCGGGCCTTGAAGATCACCAGATCCGCCGGGTCACCCTTTGCAAACGTCTGTTTGGTGAAGCCGCAGGTATCCGTGGGCATAGCGATGAAGGCATCTACCCAATCGGTGCGCGAATGGTCCAGATGGGCGATGCGCGTGGCCTGGCGCATAACCTCCAGCATATCCAGATCGCCATAGGCATAGAACGGGTCGCGCGTGTTATCGGAGGCGAAGCTGACCGGAATGCCCCGGTCGCGCATTTCGTGGACCAGCGTGACGCCCCGCCCGCGCGGCGTGCCGTGCCCGCGATCTTGCAGATAGAGGTTGCACATCGGCAGGCTGACCACGTTGATCCCGGCCTTGGCCACCAGATCCAGCGTGTCGAGCGCGCGGGCCTCATCCTGGGTGGACAACGAACAGCAATGGCCGACCGTGACGGGTGCGGCGAAGCCGGTTTCCAGTACGGTTTCCGCGATCAGGCGGAGCGTCTCAGAGGTCGGGTCCATGGTTTCGTCGACGTGAAAGTCGGCGTGGAGGTTGCGCGCCTCGGCCAGCCGGAAAAAGCCCAGCAGCCGGTCTTTCAGGTCGGGCACCGGATAGGTGACCATGCCCAACACGCCGCCATGTTCCGCCACCAGATCGGCGGTCACACGGAAATCACCGTCTTCGGAGAAGCTATCGCAGCCGATGAGGCAGACGCCTTGCAGGTCGATGCGGCCCCGCCATTCGTCGCGCAGTTCGGCGAATAGGGGCCAGGTGATTTGCGGCTGGGGTGGGATGGAATCCAGATGGGTGCGGATCGCCCGCGTCCCGTGGGCATAGGCGGATTTCAGGGCGAATTCGATCCGGGGGCGCAGGTCTTGGGCAGACCAATTGGCGTGGTCGGCGCGCACGGTGGTCAGCGCGCCCATGAACGACCCGTCGGGATTGGACGCGCGGGGCCAGATATGACCCTTGTCCAGATGGGTGTGCATGTCGGTGAAGCAGGGCAGCACCATGGCACGGCCCATGTCGATGCTCTGGCCCGGCTGGTCTGTGATCACACCATCCGCGATATGCAGATCGGTGCGGACCAAATCGCCAGTTTGGTCGAGCAGGTGGGCAGGGACGGTGACGTTTGAAAGGGTGATAGGGCCGCTGGGCAAAGCGCGAAAGTCCATCAACCCTCCCGCTTTAGGGCGGATTCGTGCCACTTGCGCAGCAGCATATGCGACAGCAGCGACAAGGCCGCGAAGATGAAGACCCCCATGGCGGCCACGATGGCAAGGGCCGCGAACATTCGCGCGATGTTGAGCCTGTAGCCCGCCTCTTGGATGCGGAAGGCCAGCCCCGTGCCCACACCGCCGGTGCCCGCCACAAGCTCGGCCACGACGGCGCCGATCAAGCTGAGCCCGCCCGCGATTTTCAGCCCGCCCAGAAAGTAGGGCAAGGCAGACGGTAATTGCAGCATCCAGAGCTTTTGCCACCGTGACGCGCCATAGATGCGGAAGAGGTCGCGCAAATTGTGGTCGACGGAGTTGAGGCCAAGCGTGGTGGATGACAGGACGGGAAAGAAGGCCACGATCCACGCGCAAAGGAGCATTCCGACGGTTTTGGATTCGACATAGATGAAGATGAGCGGCGCGATGGCCACGACCGGCGTCACCTGCAAGATGACCGCATAGGGGTAAAGCGAGAGTTCGACCATCTTGGATTGGTTGAACAAAATCGCCAAGCCCGCGCCGCCCACGACGGCAATGACCAGCGCCATGAGCGTGATGCGCCCGGTCAGCAGGGCCGCATCCCACAGAATGGGCCAATCCCCGGTCAGCGAGCCCCAGACGCGGTCCGGCCCCGGCAGAATGAAATGGGGGATTTCGTTCCAGACGACAATGCGGTCCCAAAGCCAGATCATCAGGATCATAACGGCGACGGGCAGCAGATAACGCGCGGTTGCCTCGATCTTACGCTTGCGCGCACGCCGTGCTTCTTCGGCGTCGACCACGGGCTTGCCCATTGGTCCGGTCAGGGGGGCGTCGGTCATGCGGCCTCCATGGCGTGTTCCAGCGCTTTGGATGCTGCGCGGCAATGGGCGGCGTATTCGGCGGAGGTTCGGAACTCTTCGTCGCGCGGATATGGCGCATCCACGCGCACTTCTTCGATCACGCGGCCCGGGCGGGCGGCCATGACGACGATGCGGTCAGACAGGAACACGCTTTCGAACACGGAATGGGTCACGAAGATCACGGTACAGCCAATGCGGGCCTGCATTTCCAGCAGATCGTTGTTGAGCTTGAAGCGCGTGATTTCATCGAGCGCGGCAAAGGGTTCATCCATCAAAATCAGCTTGGGCTGCGTAACCATGGCCCGCGCGATCGACACGCGCATCTTCATGCCGCCCGACAATTCGCGCGGATAGGAATTCTGAAACTTGTCCAACCCCACCAATTTCAACGCATCCAGAATGTCATCCCTGACACTGGTGTAGGATTTCCCCTCCAGCCGGAAGGGCAGATAGACGTTCTGGGACACGGTGGCCCAGGGCATCAAGGTCGGTTCCTGAAAGACGACGCCCAGGTCACCATCCTTGCGCGGTTCGTCCCATTCGATGCGGCCCGATGTGGGCTCCGACAGGCCGGCGATCAGGCGCAGGGCCGTGGACTTTCCGCAGCCCGACGGCCCCAATAGCGAGATGAAATCCCCGGCACGCACACTGAGCGACATGTCCTTCAACGCCTGGACATCACCGGGGAAGACCTTGTCCACGGCATTGACGCGCAGAACCTCTGCGCGATCATCGAACGGGGCGACTTTTCGCATCTTCACCTCGGGCTTCGGGCGGCCATAGGGGGCCGCCCGGATGTCGGCCTTACTGGTCCTTGATTTCCTTGCCGACACCCTTGTTGGTGAATTCAAGCGTGTAGGAGGCCTGCCAATTCACATCCTCTTCGATCACGCCCGCATCGACCATCTTCTGGAAGAAATCGCCGATCACCTCATCGGTCATGGACCCGATGCCAAGCTCTAGCGCGGGGCCGCTATCCACGATGCCTTCTTCGCGCATCATGTTCTTGGCGAAGTCGATCTTGTCCTGGGTCATGTCGGCATTGGCTTCCAGGATCAGCGCGTCAGCAGCCGAGGAATCGCCGTATAGGTAATTGTACCATCCCGTCAGCGAGCCATCGACGAAGCATTCGACCACTTCGGGTGAATTGTCGATGGTGGCCTGCATCGTCTCGATCGTGGTGGCGTAGGACGAATAGCCATTGTCGGCGATCAGGAAGACGTTGGGCGTGAAGCCCGCTTCCTTTTGTACCAGATAGGGCTCGGACGACAGATAGCCCTGCATCGCCGTGTCGGTATTGGCGATGAAGGGCGCCGGGTTGAACGTATAGGGCTGGCGCTGTTCGGCGGTGAAGCCGTGGGCCGCGATCATCCACTGATAATAGCTGGAAAAGCCGTTGTCGCCGATAAGCAGGGTCTTGTCCTTCAGGTCCTCCCAGCTTTCCACATCCGGGTGCGCCACGATGACCTGCGGGTGCTTCTGGAAGATGGCGGCGACGGCCACGACCGGGATTTCTTCCTTCACGGCATTGAAGGCCTGCAACATATCGCCGCCCATGTGGAACTGGATGCGGTCGGCAAGCATCAGAGCGCGGTTGTTCACCTGCGGCCCGCCCGACACGATGGTCACATCAAGCCCACATTCATTGTAGGTGCCATCGGCCACCGATTGGTAGAAGCCGCCATGCTCTGCCTGGGCCAGCCAGTTGGTGCCGAAGGTGACGGGCGTCAGGTCTTGAGCAAAAGCGGCGGCGGGCAGAAGGGCGCAGGCCGCGGCGATGGGCGTGAGTTTCGTCATTGTGCAGTCTCCCCAGAATGGCACGTTGAACGTCGCGTGACAGACTCCGCGCCGAAGCGGCGAAGGGAAGCGGACGGACGTGCGCGCCGACCTCGGAGTGATTGGTTTCGAGGCGAGCGCTCAGTCTTTGTGCACATGTCCCGGGATTCGGGCAAGTTTGTTAACGCGGCCTCTGGCGCGTCCGGCGAGCGCACCCGAAGATGCGCCCATGGATGATCACAAGACAGCCCTGACCCCCACGGGCATCGCCCCACCCTTCGGCGCCTATTCCCACGGGATCGCAGTGCCGCCCGGCGGGCTGATCGTGACATCGGGCCAGTTGGGCCTGGCCGCCGACGGAACCTGCCCGCCGGACGTCACGGGCCAGGCAGAGATCTGTCTGGCGGCCATCGACGCGATCTTGGCGGAAGGGGGGGCCACGCGCGCCGATGTGCTGCGGCTCAACGCCTATGTCACGCGGCGCGACGACTTCCCGGCCTGGATGGCCGCGCGCGATGCCTGGCTGGCCGATGTGGTGGTGAAACCGGCCTCCACGCTGATGATCGTGACGGGCTTCACACGGCCGGACTTCCTGGTCGAGGTCGAAGCATTGGCCCGACGCCCCTGATGCGCCCCTGCCCGCCCCTCGGGTATTTGCCCGATAGCCGCCGCCCTGCCTTGGTGTGAGCTTGGGCCAGCCCCAGGAAAGACGCACGCCGATGGATCACCAGCAAGACTTCCATGTCGTGGCCGTTCCCGGCTTTGCGCTGACGGGCGCGGTTTTCGACCCGCTGCGCGCGGCACTGGCCACCGAAGGTGTCGGCCTGACGGCCGCGACACTGCCTCGCCTCGGGGCGCAGGACCCTTCGGCAAAGCAATCAATCATCGCTGCCGCTTGCGCGCATGTTCACGGCGTGGCCGAAGCCCTGCCCGATGCCCCGCCGATCCTGTGGTTGGGCCATTCCATGGGCGCCCATATCGCCACGCTCTGCGCCAATGCGTGGGCGGGGACATCGGTCGCCCTCGTCTCGCTGGAAGGCAACTTGCATCCCGAAGACGGCGCATTGTCGAACCGGGCCGACCAGCACGCCGCGCAAGCGGCGTTCCATGCCGATATCTGCGCCACGCTCTCGGCTGTGCCAAAGCACGGCCCAGTCTTGCGTGCGCAGGCAGAAAAGGCCGCGCCAAGCATGCTCTGGCATCTGGCGAAAGAGTTGATGGATATCGGACGGCAAAATGCCTTTCTGACCGCGTTTAACGCCCCAGGCCCACCGCGGCACTACTGGCTGGCAAAACCCAATAGATCCGCCGCGACCGTCGCCTATCTTCACCGGGCCCCCTTCTCGGTGCGGTATCTGGATGGAACCAGCCATTGGCCAATGCTCGACGCGCCCGGGCAACTGGCGCGCATGTTGATCGATACAGTCAGGTCCAGGTCATGACAGACCCCAATAAAGCCCCCCCAAGACTGGCGCAAATGATCGGCACGCTGGCCTTCGCCGGCGATCTGAGCATGGGGCAGCCGGTGGACCATTCGCCGCGAACCGCGCTGCTGGCGCGGGCGCTGTGTCGGGCCCTCGGGCTCGACGCCGACACGACCGCGACGGCCCAACTTCTGGCCCTTCTACGTTGGAGCGGCTGCACCGCAAATGCGCGGGAATTCTCGGACCTCTTCGGCGACGATGTGGCAGGGCGCGCCGCGCTGATCTCGGGGCGCAATCCCTTCGTGGCGCGCCAGCCCCCGGTGGGTCTGCCCCTGGGCGGCTTGATCGCGCCCTTGTCGGAAATGCATTGCGCCACCGTCGCCACACTTGCGGGCCGCTTGCCCCTGGCTGCCCCCCTTCGCCAGGGCATCGAAGACGCCGCGCCCGATTTCTTCGAACAATGGGACGGGTCAGGATATCCGGCTGCGAAACGCGGGGAAGAGATCTCCCTTACCGCGCAGATCGTCACGATCTGCGGCGATCTGGAAGTCTGGGGGCGCATCTATGGCACGACAAAGGCCCTTGCCCTGGTCGAGGCGGGGGCGGACATCCGGTCCGACCCGGGCCTGGTCCGGCAGGTCCTTGCCCACGGGGCGGCCTGGTTGACAGAGGCCGCCGCAGGCGATGCCTGGGCCCGCTGCCTGGCGGATCTACCCGCCGCCGCCAGCGCGTTCGACCTGGACGCCGCAGTGACGCTTCTGGGCGATTACGCCGATCTCAAGACCCCCGCGCGGGTGGGCGAGGCGCGCAAAGCGGGCAAGATCGCTGGCCATGCCGCCGCGATTGCGGGCCTTGATGCGGTGGCCAGCACCCATCTTGAGCGGGCCGCCATGTTGCATGGCCTGGGGCAAGTCGCCGTCCCAAACGCGGTGTTGGACATGTCCGCCCCATCGGAAGCCGATCGAGAGCAGATCCGCCTGATCCCCTATCTGACCGAACGGGCCCTGTCCCGCTTCCCGGACCTGGCCGCCGAGGCGCGGCTGGCTTCCTTCGCCTTCGAACGCCTGGATGGCAGCGGATACCATCGCGGGTTGCGCGGCACCGAAATCGGCCTCGATGCGCGCTTGCTGCAATGCTGTGTGGCTCTGGCCCGGGGCGAAAACGACACGGCGGGGCTGGACGCCGATGCGCTCGCCCGCGCCCAGGTCGCGGCTCGGGCCGACGGCGCCCCCCGCCGCGCGGCGGCACAGGTTATGGACGCACGGCCAAGCGTGACCGCGCGCGAGACCGAGGTGCTGGCCCTGCTGGTCACGGGCCTGTCCAACAAGGAAATCGCCCGCGACCTGCAAATCGCCCCGCGCACGGTCGGCACCCATGTCGAAAGCCTCTACCGCAAACTCGATGTGACCAACCGGGCCACCGCCACGCTGAAAGCGTTGGAGCTTCGCTTGATCGAACCCTGACACCCCCCTCGGGCATTCGCCCGATATCGGCAGCCGGGGCCTCCGGGCATCCTGATCGGGCAAGGGCCGCATGTCGCGGACCCGCCAGACCCGGACAGGATCATGACCCAGACACTTCGCCTTTCCTTCGCCGCCCTGCTGCTCAGCGCCGTCTCCGCCACCGCCGACGACGACCCCCATATCCGCGGTGAAATCACTGCCATCGACGGGGATGCCGTCACCGTCGAAACCGCGTCCGGTCAAAGCGTCGAGGTCACCATGGCCGAGGATTACACCGTCCTCGTCTATAGCCCCATGACCTTCGACGACCTGCACATGGATGACTACCTTGCCATCCCCTCGATCCATAAGGTCGGCGGCGGCAAGGAAGCGATGGCCGTCATCGTCTTTCCCGAAGCCATGCGCGGTTTCGCCGAAGGCGAAGGCGCCTGGGACCTGGTCCCCGGCAGCCGCATGACCAATGCGTCGCTGGCACAGATCACCGCAACGACCGCCGGGCGCGAGGTCACGGTCAGCTATGGCGGCATGACCGACACCATCGCCGTGCCCGTCAGCGCGCCGGTCGTCACCTTCGCCCCCGACCCGGAGCGGCGGCTGGAAGTGGGCGACAACACCATCCTGTTCGCCAAATCCAACGGGGACGGCCTCAGCGCCGGCCTGGCAGGCATCAGCACGGACGGAACCCTCCCCCCGCTCTGAGCTGACACGGCGGGCCGCCCTCCACTCCCCGCGGGCGGCCCCCACCATCACAGGAGACATCCGATGACCCGCCATATCCGCTCTGGCCCTGAACGCATCCTTCACTGGCTCAACGCAGCCGCGATCCTGATCCTGATGGGAAGCGGCTGGGAAATCTTCCGGGCCGATCCCTTCTATCCGCTGGACATCCCACCGGCCCTGACCCTGGGCGACGATTTGACCGCCGCCCTGCGCCTGCACTTCGCCGCCATGTGGCTTTGCACCTTCGCGACGATCACCCTGCTTCTGCGCCGCTTGCTGCCCGGCCGCGCCGTGCCCTTGCGCCCGCTGAACCCGCGGGGCGTCCTGCGGGACACCACTGCTGCCCTGCGCGGCCGCCTTGGCCACGACCTGACGGCCTACAACCACGTCCAGCGCCTGCTTTATAGCGGCGTCTTCGCACTCATCACCGCGTCCGCCCTGTCGGGCCTTGCCATCTGGAAACCGGTCCAACTGGCGCCCCTGACCGACCTGCTGGGCGGGTATGAGGCCGCGCGCCGCGTCCATTTCTGGGCCATGGCCGCCATCGGTGCCTTCGTCCTGCTGCACGTGACCATGGCGCTGCTGGTCCCCCGAACCCTGGCCGCGATGCTCTTCGGCCTCACCAAGACGGAATCCAAACCATGACCCGACCCGATCTGTCCCGCCGCGCGGTCCTGACAGGATTGGCCGGGCTCGCCACAGGTGGCGGAGCGTTGGCCACCCAAATCCTCTCCCCCAGTCTCAGCGCACCGGCCCTGAACGCGATGTCTCGCTGGAATGACCGGGTGCAGGGCGCCCTGTTCGATGCGGACCCGGTGCCGCAATACGACACCGCCCAGATCACCTCGCCCTTCCCGTTCAACGGCATCTATCCCCCGTCACTCGCCCCGGATGTGGACCCAGCGGCCTGGCGGCTCGACGTGTCGGGCCGGGTGACCCGCCCGCTATCCCTAAGCCTCGATGCCCTGCGCCGCCTTCCGGCCGCGGCGCAGACGACGCGCCTCATCTGCATTGAAGGCTGGTCTGCCATCGGTCGCTGGGCGGGGCCTTCGCTACCCGACATACTGAAAGCGGCGGGGGCCGACAGAGCCGCCCGCTACGTGGCCATCCATTGCGCCGATGGCTATTGGACGTCGCTCGACATGGCATCGGCCCTGCACCCGCAGACTATCCTGGCCCTCGACTTCCTGGATCGTCCCCTGCCCCGCGCATTCGGCCAACCTGCCCGCCTGCGCATCCCCACAAAGCTGGGCTTCAAGAACGCCAAGCACGTGACCGCCCTAAAAGTCACCAACGACTGGGTGGGCGGCTATTGGGAAGACCAGGGATACAACTGGTTCGCTGGTATCTGATCGGCCTTCCCAAGGGATGCTGGTCCCCCGTCAGCCGAAGATGAAATCGTCCGACGACAGCGACGCAAGCCGCACATCTTCAAGCCGCAGGGAACTGCCGGACCCGAAATTGATCAGCACGTCATCACCGCCATCCACGCTGCGCGCGATGGCCAGAACATCCGACAGGCTCGAAACACCCAAGGCCCGGTCAAGCTCGATCACGTCGCCCGCTCGGAAGTCTTCGATCACATCCTGGCCGCGACCAAAGATGAACGTGTCCGCACCGGCGCCGCCTTCCAGCGTGTCGTTCCCGGCACTGCCATCCAGTGTGTCGCGCCCGCCGCCGCCGCTCAGCTCATCCCGGCCGCCGCCGCCGTCCAAACGGTCATCGCCGTTGCCGCCGTCCAGATCGTCGCGCCCATTGCCACCATAGAGAAGGTCATCGCCCCCGTCGCCATCCAGCTCGTCATAGCCAAGACCGCCGATCAGACGGTCATTGCCGCTGCCCCCATCCAGCGTGTCATTGCCGCTATCGCCATCCAAGACATCCCGGCCAGCACCGCCGCTCAGGTCATCGCGTCCGCCCCCACCGTTGAGAACATCGTTCCCGGCAGAGCCGTCGATCTCATCACGGCCATTGCCACCATAGACGACGTCATTGCCGCTATCGCCGTCGATGTCGTCATGGCCAAGGCCGCCGATGATACGGTCATTGCCATCGCCCCCGTCCAGCGTGTCATTGCCCGCAAGCCCGTCGATCGTGTCGTTGCCACCAAGCCCATCGATGTCGTCGCGACCGGCCGTGCCCTCCAACCGGTCGGCACCAGCGGTGCCGTCACCGGGCTCGGGCGTGACGGGCGTTGGCGGTGTGTCGGCATCGAAGCCGAATTGATTCGCCGAAAGTTGCGCGATGCGCACGTCTTCCAGCAGCAAGGTGTTTCCACCCCCGAAATCGAACAGCGTGCTATCCCCGCCATCCACGGTCCGGGCCGCGTCCAGCAGGGCTGAGAAATTCGAGATGCCGAATCGGCTGTCGAGAACGATGCGATCCTGGCTTGCGAACCCGTCGATGGAGTCCCGGCCAGAGCCATAGATGAACGTATCCGCGCCGCCGCCGCCCGTCAGGTCGTCATTGCCAGCCCCGCCATCCAGCGTGTCGTTGCCCGCACCGCCGTAAAGGTCGTCGTTCCCGCCCAGGCCCGACAGAACGTCATTGCCGCCCCGCGCCTCGATATCGTCGGAAGCGCCGGTTCCGGTCAGAGTGTCATTGCCGTTTGTGCCATAGATATCCATGTCGTGTGCTCCTGCCATTGGTGCTGACCGGAGATTCGGTCAGGCTTTGATGGCGCGACAAATGGGCACCTTCCCTGACCGGAATCTGACGAAGCACCACAATCAGGCGCTTGGGTAAGACAGGCGAAAACCTGCGCCCCCCTCGGGGATATTGCGTGCTTCCACACCGCCCTTCTGGGCCTGCTGAAGGCGGTCCACGATGGCCAGGCCCAGGCCCGTGCCCCCCGGCGCCGCGTCCCGCCCGCGCCAGAACGGGTCGAACAGCCGGTTTTGCGCATCCGGCGGAAGACCGGGGCCATGGTCGCGCACGTCGATGACGGGGCCCGGACCAACGGTGATGTCCACCGGGCCCTGGCCCGCATGCAAGATGGCATTCTCGACCAGGTTCGACAAAGCCAGTTCCACACCCTCCGCATCGGCGCGCGCCATGACCGGGTCGTCGGGCAAGGCAAGCGATAGCGCCACACCCTTGCCGTGGGCAAAGGGCGCCAATGCCGCCGTCACCGTCTCGGCCGGGCGGCGCAGGTCCAGCGTGTCGGTGTCGCCCACCAGCACCCCATCGGCCCGCGATGAGGCCAACACCTGCTGCACCGTCCGCGACAAGGCCGCCAGATCGGCGGCCAGCCGATCGGTCATGTCGCCCGGCGGCAGCGCGTCGATCCGGGCGACCAGCACGGCGACGGGCGTGCGCAGGGCATGGGCCGCCTCGGCGGCGCGGCGCTTTTCAGTGGCCAGTGCTTCGGTCAGGCGGTCAAGCGACCGCTGCGTCGCTTCGACCAGATCGGCGATTTCCGCTGGCAGGCGCGCATCCGGGGGCGGCGATGTCGGGGCGCCGGGGCGCAAATTGCGCGCCCAGGCGGCGGCTTCCCCAATCGGGGCCAGGCCGCGGCGGATCAGGAAGGTATTCGCACCGATCAACAACAGCACCAGCGGCAGGATCGGTAGCCAGACATGACCGTAGATTTCATTCAGATAAGCCCGCCACATCAGCCTGGCCGGATCCTCGACCATGACGAAGACCATGCGCAGGCCGTCATCGCGGCTTTCGAATGCGTGCCCAGCCACGAATAGCGGCCCGTCGCCCGGTCGGTCGACGCGCGTGATCCAGTCATCCGCGGCGATCTCCGCCGCCCCCAAGGGGATGAGATCGGGGTTCATGCTGTCCAAAATGACAGCGCCCCGCCCCACCAGCGCAAAGGCATAGGCCTGCGGATAATTCGCATAGATCGCGCGAAAGGGCGCATCCGCTGGCAGCGTCACCCCATCCAGCGCCTGCTCTAACCGCTGGGTTTGGGTCAAGACGACTTCGGAGCGGAGCGCCCTGGGGTCGGACCCATAATAAAGACCGACCACAACGGAGTTCACGACAAAGACCACACCCGCGATCAGCGCCAGGCTGCGTGCCAGAACCTTTGCCAGGGGTGGGCCGTGCGGCGGCGCGACACGGCTCAATGCGCGTCCTCTCGCGGCAGCATCCAACCCACGCCGCGCACCGTGACGATGGGCAAGGGGCATTCCGCCGCCTCCAGCGCGCGGCGCAATCGCGAGACCGAGGCTTCCAGCGCGTTGGGTCCGACTTCGTCGTCGAAACCGTAAACCGCTTCTTCCAAGGCGCGGCGCGGCGCGACCCGGCCAGCGGCGCGGATGAGATGTTCCAGAACCGCGACCTCCCGCCGGCCCAGTGGCACGGGCGCGCCGCCGACGCTGGCGCTTCGCGCGGCGGTGTCCAACGCGATGGGCCCAAGCTGCAAGGTCGTGCCGGACCGGTCGCCCGGGCGACGCAGAACCGCACGGCAGCGGGCGACGAGTTCCGGCATCTCCACCGGCTTGACGACGTAATCGTCCGCGCCGCCATCCAGCCCCGCCAGACGGTCCGTCAACTGGTCGCGGGCCGTCAGCACGATGACCGGCACCCGCCCATCCTTGCGCAGCGACGGCAGCAGGCGCAGGCCATCCGCATCCGGCAGGCCCAGATCCAGCAGCACCAGATCATGGTCCACAAGCGCCGACATCTCCCGCGCGTCGCCCGCCGTTCCGGCATGGTCGACCGCAAAGCCCGCACGGTGCAGCGCGTCACGGACGGCATCGGCAAGCGGTGGGTGATCCTCGACAAGCAGCACACGCATGATGCGAATTCCTCCGATGGGCACCGGGATGCCATGTGAAATAGCGCGCCAGGGCACGTTGGTCAGGGCGGTATGATGGCGGAAGCTGACGAATACCTGACGGGATACCTTGCCATGGCCTGGCGCACCTCCCCCCGACGCGGGCCTACGGGATGTTGCCGGGCCGGGCCGCCCGCCCACTCGCCTCAGACGCGAGGCAGCGCGCCGCAGATACCGATGCGCGGGAACATGCGTAAGCACCTGACTTACCGATACTAAGCGGAAGCTTGCCTGCACTCAGATGCCCTGATTGACCAAGCATGCCAAGCCGGAAGGATCGATGGACCAGCGCAAACCAAGACCTGCGCGGCCAAGCGACCTACAGAAAGAAGATCCCCCAAATGAACGACCAAATTTCAGGCAATGCGCCCGTCAAAGAAGCACGCTCCCACATCCTTGCCGATCCGCTCTTCAATGCTGCGGCACCGTCGGTCGGAACCCCGGACGCAGACACCCTGATCGGGACGGACGCAGCGGACGAGATAAGCGGCGAAGCCGGTCGCGACAGCATCACGGGCCTGGGCGGCGACGACACGATTGATGGCGGCTCCCAATGGGACACGATCGACGCGGGCGCCGGGGATGACGTGGTCGATGGCGGGTGGGGCAGCGACAGCGTCGCACTGGGCGACGGCAACGACCTCTTCGAAGATAACGGACAAAACGACACCAATGGCCGCGATACCGTCGATGGCGCCGCGGGCAATGACACGATTGCCGGACTTGGCGGCGATGACGTCTTTTTGGGCGGCGACGGCAATGACCAGATCTCGGGCGGCATCGGCGACGATGTCCTGGACGGCGGCAACGGGAACGACATTCTGGAAGGCGGCGACGGGAACGACACGATCCGCGGCGGCAGCCAATACGACACGATAGATGCAGGCGCAGGCGACGACGATGTCGATGGCGGCAACGGGCGCGACAGCGTGCAGTTGGGCGATGGCAACGACATCTTTCGCGACAATGGCCAGGGCGGCATCCACGGGCTCGACTTCGTCGAGGGCGGCGCGGGCGATGACACGATCCTGGGCGGCGGCGGAGACGACACGTTCCGCGGCGACAGTGGCCGCGACGATATCTCCGGCGGCGACGGAAACGACGTAGTCGATGGTGGCAACGGCCAAGACCTGCTGACCGGCGGGGCGGGCGCCGATACCATCGACGGCGGCAGCCAGTACGACACCATCGATGCGGGCGACGGCGACGACGTGGTCTTGGGCGGCAATGGCCGCGACGATGTGCAGCTTGGCGACGGCGACGACATCTTTCAGGACAACAACCAGACCGGCACCCATGCGCTCGACACCGTCGACGGCGGCGCGGGCAACGACACGATCTTGGGCGGCGGCGGCGATGACGACTTCGCGGGCGGCGCGGGCGACGACCAGATTTCGGGCGGCGCCGGGGATGACCTGCTGAGCGGCGGGGCCGGGGCCGACACGTTCGTCTTCGACACCGACGATGGCACAGACATCATCACCGATTTCGTCAGCGGCGAAGACGCAATCGTGTTCGAAGGCGTCGATGCGGGCTTCGCCGATCTTCTGATCCAAGATGCCGGGCCCAACCTGTCGGTCACCCTGGGCGACACCACGATCCAGCTGGAAGGCGTCGCCGCCGCCGATCTATCGGCAAACGATTTCGCCTTCCCCGATGGGACGCCTGTCAATGTCGACCCCGATGCCATCGTCATGCCCGACTTCGCGACCATCATCGACGTCGCCGATTTCGGCATCATTGCAGATGACGGCATCGACGACACCGCCGCCATCCAGGCCATGCTCGATACCACCGACCGCAGTACATATTTCTTCTCGGACGGTGTTTATGATATCTCGGACACGATCATCATCCCCGATGGCCGCGGCACCTCCGTCCCTAGTTTCGTAACCCTTCAGGGCGAAAGCGAAGACGGCACCGTCTTCAAGCTGGCCGACGGGCTGGACCACCAAGGCCCGATCTTCGGCTCCGAGGGGAATGTGGCGCAGGCCTTCAACAACCGCGTCCGCGACCTCACGTTCGATATCGGCACCGGCAATCCGAACGCCACGGGCCTGCAATTCGCGGGCAACAACCAATCCACCGTTAAGGATGTCACCATCCGGTCAGAGGATGGCGGCTCAGTGGGTCTGGACCTGGCCAGCCAATCTCAATTCGGCCCCGCCTTGATCGAAGACGTCACGGTGGAGGGGTTCGACATCGGAATCTCCATGGCCATTCAGGTCAACAGCGTCACCTTGGAGGATATCGATCTGATCGGCCAGGAAACCGGCATTGTCAGCACCCTGGCCCATGTCGCCTTCCTTCGCGGCATCGACTACGACGGCGCGGGCGTCGCCGTCGACAATGACGGCGTGTCCCGGATGCTGCTGATCGACAGTGATCTGCGATCATCGGACCCGGGCCAAGCTGATCAAGTGGCCATCGAAAACGGCTTCTCCCTTTACGCATCCGATGTCGCCGTCACCGGCTTCGATACGTCCATCGAATACACAACGAACAATTTCCTGGGCAACCGGCTCGAATCGAGCGGCGATGTTGACGAATACTGGGCCTTCGGCGACGCGCCCACCGCACGCGGCGGCACGTTCCAGCTGTTCGACAGCCCCGAAACCGGCCTTGGCCTGGACGTTCGGGAAACGCCTGAGACAGTCTGGAACTCCAATGTCGGCACCTGGGTCGATGTGCGCGATTTCGGCGCCGTCGAGGGCGAGGATGCGTCGGCGGCATTCCAGGCCGCCATCGATTCCGGCGCCACCACGGTCTACGTCCCCGACGGGTTTTGGACCCTCGAAAGCGAGGTTGTGCTGCGCGGCAATGTGGAGCAATTCCTGAGCGCAGGCTACGCCAGGACCGCGCCGGGCTCGGTGTTCCGCATCGCCGAGGGTGCCTCCGACCAGATCATGATCGAGGGCATCCACGGTCCCATGAACGGCCGCGATGCGACGCTCTTCCTGCATGACAGCGACCGGACCGTGGTCATGCGCGACATGGCGGCCACGCGCTATGAGGCCGTCGCCGATGGCGAGCAGGGCGATGTCTACCTGGCCAATGTGACGGGCAAACACATGTCCTTCCACGACCAGAACGTCTGGGCCCGCCAACTCAACGTCGAAGGCGACAATGCAGAGACCGGCATCGAGGCGAAGGTGCTCAACGATGGGGCCGCCGTCTGGATAATGGGGCTGAAGACCGAAGATCCCGGCACAGTCGTCAAGACGATCAATGGCGGCCAAACCGAATTGATGGGCTCCTACCACAACGGCCCCGTCGACGTTTCCATTCCCCGCTTCATCACCGAAGATGCGAGCTTCTTCACAACCATTGTCGACGGCTCCACCGCCTCGCAAGACTTCGATCTGGTGCGCGAAACCCGCGACGGCGTCACGCGGGAAGGCAACATCAAGGAAAACAACAATCGCGGCGACGCCTATTCCGCCTTCGATCCCGCGGTCATCGCCGACCGGGTCATCATCGTCGACAATGACGATGCCTCGACCACGGGCACCTGGCAAAGTGCCACGTCCTTCCCGGGTGGCTTTCTGGGCGGTGACTTCCTGTTTGCCCAAGGCGACAGCGGTGCAAGCATCGAATACAGCGCCACCGCCGTCGCGGCGGGCAGCTATACGGTGTCTCTGCGGATAATCGACGAACGCGGCGGCCAACCCAACAGCGGACATAGCCGCGAGGTCGATGTCGAATTCGGCACGGATGACGATGTCTTCGTGTTCGAGGATGTGGACTTACGGACTGTCGAAGGCCCGTGGCTGGATCTCGGCGTGATCGAGGTTGCCACCGATGGCCAGATGTTCGTCCGCCTCGACACCGATGGCGTCACCGGCAACGTGATCGCCGACAGCGTGCGCTTCGAACGGCTGGAGCCGGAGGATACCCTCCTGGGCTAAAGCCCGCTGCTCGGGCACGGTGGGCCATCCGCCCGCCGTGCCAGCAACGACCCATCAGACCGGCCGCGCATCCGTCATGCGCCCAGACGCCTGGACAGCAGGGCCAAGGCCTCGTCGAACCGGGTCGGGTCTTGGGCGACCCGGGCCGCCAATTGCGCCCCTTCCAAAAGGGGCAGCGTCGCCGCGGCTTCCACCGCCGGGTTTTCCACCTGCCAGATCGTTCCGTCCGCCTTGCCCCGCGCAAAGGTCTTGGCCAACCAGTCCAGCATCATCGACCGGAAACGGGTCATTTCACGCACGGTATCGGACGATAGGCTTTCCACGCTCGTGGAAAAAGACACGCACAGACACAGGCGTTGGCCCCCATCCAGCGCCCCGCGATACCGGTCGATCAGCGCCGCAAGGCGGCCCGCCCCGCTGGCCCATTCCGCATCTATTTCGGCACAGGCCGCTTCCAAATCCGAATAGTAGCGCTTCATCAAGGCGACCGACAAAGCCGCCTTGCTGGGGAAATGGTGATGAACGCTCGCCTTTCGAATGCCGACATCGGCCGCCAGATCGGCATAGCTGAACCCGTCGAAACCGCGACTGCGCGCGGCGCGTTCCGCGGCATCCAACAGCGCCGTCTTCGTGTCCAAGCTCATATGCGGGCCCGCGACATGTCCAGCGTTTCCAATACGGTCTCAGCGGCTTCCAAGGCCCCTTCGATATAACCCCCGAACTGGGCGGCCACCTCCGTCCCTGCCAAAAGCAGCCGTCCCCCCCAAAGATTGGCCATCTCGCGCGGCAGCCCATAGGTCGGGTGGGTGTAAAGCGGCGCCTTGTCCGCATCCGTCGAGGTATGGGGGTCAAAGGCCCAATCCTTGATCAACAGATGCCGCGGCGCCCCGGCCCTGGGCCCGAACAACCGGGTCAACTGGGCCAACAGATGGGTGCGCAGACGATTTTCATCCGCCCGCCCCCCGGGCGGGACACCGATGAAGCCGAACAGGGCATAGGGGCCGCCAGTCGCGGGCGACGCATCGTGGATTTCGACCATCGGCCCCACACGGCTCATGGCGTCGCCCGACAGGCCCGCGTCGCGCCAGAACGGCTGGTCATAGACCGCCACCGCCTTGGCCTGCCCCGCCATCCAGGTGGGGATGTTGCGCATGGCGCCCACGACCGGGTCCGGCAGGGTGGGCGCATAGGTCAGGCGGGCGGCCACGCGCGGCGGCAGGGCCAGAACCACCCGATCCGCGCTGAGCCTCTCACCCCCCGCCAGGGTCACAACGCAGCGCGCACCCTCATTCTCGACCCTGGAAACCGGCGCAGCCAAGCGCTTCTTGGCGTCGGGAAGGTGGTCGGCCAGGGCACTTGTCAGCGCGGCCAAGCCACCCTCAAGCCGCCAGGATCCTTCCATCGACGCATGGCCCCTGCCCCGCTGCACCTGCCCGCGCTCATCCTCGAACAGCAACGCCCCATCGGAAAACTGGTCGAACGTCGTCAGGCCCAGACGCGCGATCAACGCCGCGATGCGCGGCTGCCCCGGCCAAAACCAGGCGGGCCCCATATCGTAATAGCCCGCCCCATCCCGTTCGGTCTTGATCCGTCCGCCAAAGCGCGGTCGCGCCTCGACCAGCAGGTAATCCTGTCCCCGGGCTTCCAACCGTTCGGCCAGCGCAAGGCCGGACAGCCCGCCGCCCACAATAAGCACACTCATGTGGCAGGTGCTTTGGCGTAGCGCAAATGGCCGGTCTTGACCCAGACCTTTGCGCCCTCGGGTCCCGCTGTCGCCGACAAGCCCTGCCCGTCGGGCAAGCGCAGCCACGCCCCCTTGCCAAGCGTCTCGCCGCTTTCGCTGACCGACCCGTCAAGGACAAGCATCTCGCTCCCGCCGATATCCGCGTTGTCGAGCGTGGCACCCGGCGCAAGATGGCTGAAGGTCACCGTCTCGCGGCTATCTCGGTGCAACTCAGCCGTGGCCACGCCGTCGACCGGCGCAGCCAACGCCTCCGCCATGTCCTTTCGGAACTGGTTCCGGTCGTCCATGTCGAACTGCCAGAGCTTCACAAAAATCGTGCAGCCCGGTGCCGATCCTGGCGTGTGCGACGTCGTCGGCGGGTTGCGGACATAGGTGCCCACTGGATAGTCGCCATGCTCATCCTGGAACACGCCGTCCAGCACGATGAATTCTTCGCCGCCCGTATGGGTATGCGCCGAGAACGTGCTGCCGGGCGCGTAGCGCACGATGGTCGTGGCGCGCGCCACTTCGCCGCCAATCCGGTCGAGCATCCGACGGTCCACGCCCGGCATCGGGGACGCAATCCAGTCGATCTGCTCTGAGTGGATGACCACCCGCTCCGAAAAGTCGGCATTCAATTCCACATTCTATCCTTTCGAGTTGGGCGCAGCTTGGCGTCAGTGTTCGGACGGCATGCGCGCCTATCTACCAGTAGGCAGGCATACACGCAAATAAACGGCGCGGGCCCGTCGACATAGACCGCCTCGGGGATGTTCCGTTCGCCCACATCTCTATGGATATTGAATGAGAAAGCCGCGATGGACGCCTACAAGCGCTCTATGGCGTGGCGGCGTGAAACGCCGGGACGGTCCCGGCCAGACGCGCCGTTACCATTGACGTCCAACCTAGGGTAAAAGACGCAAAAAGCAGTCTGCGATCGACTATGCCGGGCGCTGCACCGCCACGAAATGTGTGACGACGCCTTCGCTGCTCCAGATGGGTCGCAATTCGCAGATATGTGTGAAGCGGGTTCCGTCCCGGCGGTAGTTGGTGATCCGCACCAGACCAGCTTTGCGCTCGGCGATCAGGGCCTGGAACCGAGCGACGGCCTCGGGTTCGGTTTCGGGCCCTTGCAGAAATGACAGACTGCGCCCCACGGCGTCTGATTGACTGTAGCCCGTATGCGCCTCGAAGGCGGGTGAGACATAGATGACCGGCGTCCCTGCCGTGGCGAGGCAGATGACCGAAGACGCCTCGGACATGTCGTCGGGAAGCGCGGCATCGTCTTGCGCGGCGACGAAGGTGTCGAAGGTGCTGAACTGTTTAGCCATCGTGCTCGCCCGGGTTGCGATGTCGAGGGGGCACGAGTGTTTCGACCAGCTGCACAAGCCGCAGCTTACCCCCCCGATCTTCCATGCGAACGAAGGCGCTGACCAAACGGGAAAGCAGATCGGCCTCATTGGCCAGTTGCGTATCTGGGTCGATCTCACCCGGTGTTGGTGTTTCGACCGGCAGCAGGTCGTTGATGTGGACGCCGTAATGCGCTGCCAGCTTTAGCAGATAGGGCAAGCTGCACTTGCTCTGGGCGTCTTCGTATTTCTGATATTGCTGCGGGCTGACAGAGATGATGGACGCAACCTGCGCCTGGGTCATTCCGCGGGCGACACGCAGGCCCCGCAGCCTGCCGCCGACATAGCGATAAACGCAGTCCATTTCAGGCGGAGCGGTATCCGTTATCAAATTCCGATCTTCGAGCATACCGGTCCTCATGCGGTGATCTTTCGCGGACGGGTCACCCCGTCACGTCCAGCAGCATAGGACCGGCAGCACTCGGAAAGTGAGGAAAAATCAGGGCAATTGCCGTAACGTCCGCCCATTTTTCGACATTCTGCGCCCGGGCGGTTCTGAAATGCCCTGGAATCGCCCCCGTCCAGCGGCATTCGCCTGCGTTCCGTCCATAATTTCGCCTGAAAAGAGGTGTTTCTCAAAAAACGAGATAGCCGTCGCGTTAACGAGAGAACCGATTATGAGTGCCGAGTCCCAGAAGGCCCCTGCCACGCCCTTTTCGGAGCACCTCCCCGAGGGCACGGAGCTGTTGCTTGGGCAGTACCGGATCACGAAATACCTGAACTCCGGCGGGTTTGGCATCACCTATCTGGCGGTCGACAGCCTTGAGCGGACAGTGGTCGTCAAGGAATGTTTCCCCGGGGCGTTCTGCCGTCGCGACGGCCTTCTGGTTCAGGCCCGCACGCAACAGCATGTGGCCGAGCTTGAGGCTGTGGTGGGGCTGTTCCTGCGCGAGGCCCGCGCCTTGTCGAAGCTGCAACATCCCAACATCGTCGGCGTGCACCAGGTCTTCGAATTCAACAACACGGCCTATATGGCGCTCGACTTCATCGAGGGGCGTGACTTGCTCCAACTGGTGAATTCGCCAGGCCGATCTCTCACGCCACGACAGATACGCTCAATTCTCGAAAAGCTGCTCAGCGCAGTCGGTGCCGTGCACGAGGCCGGGTTGCTGCACCGCGATATCTCGCCCGACAATGTCATTGTCACCGCCGACTACGACCCGATCATGATCGACTTCGGCGCGGCGCGTGATCAGGCAACGAAGGCGACGCAGGCCCTGTCTGCCCTTCGGGTGGTCAAGGACGGATATTCCCCGCAGGAATTCTATCTTGCAGGCAGCGGCCAGGGCCCTTTCAGCGATCTCTACTCGCTGGCGGCAACCTTCTATCACGTGATCACCGGCGAAGTGCCCCCAGACAGCCAGCGTCGCCTTTCGGCCCATGTGGCGGGCGATTCCGATCCATATATCCCCCTGCGCGAAAAGACCTCGGCCTACGATGTCGCGTTCTGTGACGCGCTCGACCGCGCAATGGCGATCCTGCCCAAGGACCGTATCCAGAACGCCGAGACATGGCGCCGGATGATGAACGAAACGCCCGAGCCGAAGAAGCGGTCCTCGCTGATCAACCGCTCGGTGCCGATTGCCATCAGCAAGCCGCGCACCGGTTCCACCACGCCCGCCGCGTCGCGGCCCACCAAGCCTGTCGCCACCCCGACACCGAAACCTGCGCCCAAGGCCAAGGCCAAGGCGGCATCGAAGCGCGGCAAGGCCCCACTGATGCTGGCAGGCGCCGCGCTCGCGATGGTGGCAGCGGGCGTGTTCTTTGCCCCACAACAGGACGAAACGGCCGCAGTGGCGGTCAATCCGGGTCCGACAGGCGTGGCCGACACGGCCATGGCGACCGCCGATGCGACAGCCACCGACGCCCCCCTAGCCGAACGCGGCGAACCAGTGGCGGATGCCGCCGCCGTTGCTTCGCCCGACCCATCGCCGCTTCCGGCGCTTGCACCTTTGCCATCGGACGCGCCCAACGCGCTGGATGATCTGCCCGGCGATCTGGCCGACGGACGCGTGACGCTGAACTGGCATGTCACCGCGCCGTTCTCGGTCGATGCAGATGGCATCGTGACGGACGTGTCCGGCCCGCAAGCCGGGCCCATCGCGCCCGGCTGGCAAGTGACCGAGATCGGCGGCGTGCCGTTCGATCCCTCGGTCGAGTTGGATGTGGCGCTGCGCGCGGCCGCGCATTCCGAAGACGGCCGCAGTGCCACCATCCTTGTCGCGGCGACCTCCCCTGGCGATGCCGCCACCACGATCAGCCGGGTCGAGGCCCCGCTGACCTACAAGGCAAGCATTGGCGCGGACCTCGAAGTCGAAACCAAGGCCCAACGCGACGGGTGGCAAAGCCATGTGGTCGCCGCGCCATCCACCAGCGCGCTGCGCGCGGGCGACGAAGTGGTGGCCATTGTGGGGACGGGTGACCGGCTCCAACGCGGGGACGCCATGGCGCGCGCCGCCGCTGACGGTGTCGAAGCCAATTCCAGTGCCCTGAAAGTCGCGGTGCGCCGTGACGGATTGATGTGGTCCGCCGATCTGCCGCTGCCTGCGGCCCAGGACTGACCAGACGAGACGACGGAGGACATTAGATGCGCAGAACATCCGAGCCCCGCTTCGATGTGGCGACCGTGACCGATTGCGGCGCGCGTCCCTATCAGCAAGACGCACTCGTTGCGAACTTCTCCACCGGCGAAGAGATCGGCATCGGCGTCCTGGCTGACGGGATGGGCGGGCATGATGGCGGCGATGTCGCCAGCGCGCTCGTCGTCGGCCGCGCCTTCGCCGAAATCCGCGCCGGTTTCGCCTCCGGGGCGACGGGCGCGGTCAAAGTCGGGCCGGTCTTGCGCGAAGCCGTCGATGTCGCCAACGACGCCGTCCGCACCCGTATCGAAGCCGACCGGAACCTGCGTGGCATGGGCTCGACCCTGGTTGCCTGCCTGACCATCGGGCCGGACCTGCACTGGGTCTCGGTCGGAGATTCGCCGCTCTACCTCGTGCGCGATGGCTTGCTCGAACAACTCAACGAAGATCATTCGATGCGCCCCCAAATCGAAGCGATGGCCGCCACGGGCATGATCGACGCGGAACTGGCGCGGAACCACCCGGACCGCAATCAACTGCTGTCCGCGATCTGCGGACGCGCAATCGACCATGTGGATTGCCGGGACACCCCCTTCGCGTTGCGCCTGGGCGACGTCGTGATCGCCGCCAGCGACGGGCTCCAAACACTGAGTGACGATGAAATCCGCCGGATCGTGGCAAGCAACCGCCAGGCCTGCGCGACCGACATCGCCCAGGCGCTGATGCAGGCGGTCAAGAAAGTCGCGCTGCCCGATCAGGACAATGTCGCGATCATGGCCATCAAGGTCCTGTCCGATCGCCCTTTGCGCACGTCTGAGCCCCTGCCGCGCGCAGAGATGATTGCGCCTGCGCCCGCGGCAGAAGAACCCGCCGTCTTCGACGCAGTTCCCATCGACGATGCGCCCAAGCCCCCTGACGCGGCACCGGCAGAAAGCCTTGAACGCGCCCCCGACGACCTAGAGCGGGCGCTCGCGCTTTGATCGCGCCCGTCCGAAACCCTCAGATCCAACCCATGAGCAGGATAGCCGAATGATTGTCTACTCCCACCGCTTCTCCAGCGTCCTTCAACAGCTGGTGGTCGAGCTTGGTCTCGACCTCATCCTTTCTGACGGGACTTCACCGGTCAGCCTGAAGGAAAACGAGATGATGCTGCACGACGTGGCCAACGGCCTCGGCATTGACGTCAAGAAGCTGGCCGCCGCCGATGGCAGCGTCCTGTTCAAGTTCCAGCGTCGGGCCTGATGACAGCGAAGCCACAGATATCGGACGGTGCAGGCACAGGCGCACGGGTCGGCGTCCCGCTCGCGCGGGCGCAACGGCTTGCCGCACGATCCACGACGCCGCAGGGAAAGCCACGGCTTCCCGCGATACTCATCGGGGTCGCGTTCACGGGTCTTGTGGCTGCCGGCATTTTCGCGCCAAGGCACGCCTCGGACCCGTCCGTCCCCGCCGATGGTCTGGTGGCTGTGGCGGACACCGCGCTCGCATCGTCGGAGTTCGCGGACCTGCCGCCGCTCGCCGCGCCGCAGCCCACCTCCCGCGCCCGCTTCGTCCCCTGCGTGGGCCGGATCGAAAATCAACTCAGGGTGCTGGCCGGGCCGACCGCGTCGCCGGACGGCGGGACCGAACCTTCGGACCAATTGTCGTCCCTCGTCCAAAGCACACTGGATTGCCGCGAGGCCGGGCTTGAAATCCAAGGCAGCCTTGAACTCGTCACCGCAGGGATCGCCGACCTCCGCGTGAGGTGGGACCGTGACACCAGCCGATTGTACTTGAGCGTCATCGATCCGCGCGAAGCCGCGGAAACACAAGCCGCCTTTGCCGAAGACGGATTGCCGGTCACGTTCGTCGTTCACTAGAGAAAGGTTACAGAATGGATTTTCCCGAATATCTGAAGTCCGCCTCGGACTGGGTCGCTGCGGCAGGCCCCATGCTTTCCTCTGCACGCGACTGGTCCGTCGAGGCTAGCAGCTGGCTGCTGGCAGTCGATCTGCCCGTGCCGGATATCGCCCTTGTGGGTGCCTTCGCCTTGGCTGTCGCGGCGACGACCTTGTCGCAGCGTGGCCGCAACCAAGCCGCACAAGGCGAAGTCGAAGACCTGTACCGCGCCGAATTGCTGACCGCGAACCGCCGCGCCCAGCAAGCGCGGGGCGAATTGCGCCAGGCCAAACAGGCCATCGAGCGTGAACGCCAGAAGCGCCGGCGGGAGGCCGCGGGCTCCAAACCCCATGCCCGCCTCAAGAACCGTCCTATCCAAATGCGTCGACCCGACGACCGGATCGCCGCGACAGCCTAGTCACCGACCCTTCCCATTCCTCAAATCTCAGATCGGATAAAGACCCATGAACCTCACCCGTCTCGTCTATTACAGTCAACGCAACCCGTCGCTGTCGCTCAACATGGATGAGCTGCTCGCCGTCTGTCAGCGCAATAATGGCCCGATGAACGTCACCGGCATCCTGCATTACAATGGCAACTATTTCCTGCAGGTCCTCGAAGGCGGTCGGGCCGAAGTCAGCGCGATCTATCACCGCATTGCCGCAGATCCCCGCCACATCAACATCATCCTGATCTCTTGCCAGGACGTGCGCGAACGGATCTTCCCCACCTGGTCGATGGGCCTGCATGAAGGCATGGACGAGGAAACGAAGAGCATCTTCCTGCGGTACTTCCCGTCCAACAACGTCAACCCCGAGGCCGTGAGCACGGATAGTCTCCTGGATTTCCTCCAGGATGTGTCCTCCGAGCTTACCTAAACCGGTGGCCAGCGTGATTGCCCGCGTTCCGCTTGTGGAACGCGGGGCTGATCCCAATGCCGAGGGGGGTGTCTTTGCGATGCGGTCTGGACGGGTGTCGCACCTGCTGGCTCAACGCCTTCGCAGGTCGACGACACCCGCGCCATGGCGGTGGCCATCGTCAGGTTTGGGCAGGTCAGCGCGGGCACTCTGCCCTCCCGCGCCGCAACGGCGCCGTGAGTTGGCCTGGCGCAATGCGGGCTATGTCCACAGATGCGAGGCGCGCAGCAACGGCGTTGGCCGGATCTCGTGATGCTCAAAATCGCCCGTTTCGCTGCTGTCTCGGAAAAGACGGCGGATCACCACTTGGCTCAGCAGGTGGGCCACGCGCGCATCCTCGGTCGAAAACGTCGAAAGCGGGGGGGCGGTATGTTCGGACCCCGGAAAGTTCTGCCCACCGAAAACCGTCAGGTCGCGCCCCACAATCAAGCCTGCCGCGGCAGCGGCGCGGTAGACACCGAAAGCCAGCGAATCCTGGATGCACGCAAAGGCGGGCCGGTCACGTCCGGCCAGGATGCGCGCGGCCACATCTGTGCCCGCCGCCTCGGTCATTTCCACCCGCCAGACCTTGGGCCCCGGCGCGCCTGACCGGGCGGCTTCTTCCACCGCGCCAGCCACGTAATTGTCGGCGAAGTTCAGACCCTCCGGCGCGCTCAGGACATGCAGGCCCCCGGCCGTCACGGGCTTGAGCGTGCTGACGGCAAGGCGGCCCGCCTGGGTATAGTCGATCTCCACCGTTGGGTGTCGATGGGACCAATCCGTCTTGCCGAAGGTGACGAAGGGAAAGCCGTGATCCAGCAGGAACTTGACGCGCGGGTCGGCCTTGCGCGTGCGGCCCAGCACAAGGGCATCGGCCAGGCGTTCCTCCACGATCTGGCGCACGATATCGACTTCTTCGTCGCGGGCGCGGGCGGCAAAGACGGCCAGGTTCAGGCCCTTGTCGCGCAGGTGCTGGTCGAGGGTGGATAGTAATTCAAGAAAGATCGGAGAGGCGAAACGCTGTTGCGGCGGCGACAGCAGCACGGCCACGCGCCCCGTCTTGCCCCCGCGCAGGGCGCGGGCGGCGGCATTGGGGCGATAGCCGTAGCGATCCGCCAGGTCGCGCACGGCCACCCGTGTCTCGGCCCGCACCCGCGGGTCACCACGCAGCGCGCGGGACACGGTGGACACATCCACCCCCAACTCCACCGCCAGCGTTTTCAATCCGATCCGTTTCTGCATGGGTTCCAGGCCAAGCGATTACCAAGACGGGACCTGCCACAGCGCCAGTGCCGCGCCAATACAAACGTTTGTATTGACCCACATGCCGGAATCAGCGTCCATTCGAACCATGGGCTTAGGGCTGGGGGATATGATCGGACGAATGGCGGCACGGCTGGCCTCGGAAGTGCGGCGTTAGGGTGGCTGGGATGGGAGCGTTCTCTCAAACCGATGGCGGGCTCGAATGCCGCTTCATGGGCGAGGTGCTGCGCATCGCGCCCTGGGGCGACGACGCGCTGCGGGTGCGCGCCCGGCCCGGAACGGCGCTGGTGCCCGGCCCCGTGGACGCGCTTCTGCCCGTGCAGGACCAGACCGCCCGGATCGAGATCGGGGAAGATCGCGCCAGCATCACGCGCGGGCGCCTGCGCGCCGAAATCACGCTGACGACCCGCTACGGCGCAGACATCAAACGCGAGGCGGTGATCCGCTTCCTGCGCGCCGATACCGGGGCCGAGCTTCTGGCCGAGACGCGCAGCCATTTCGCCGGACCCCGAACGCGCAACTTCAAGGCCATCGCTTCCGGCTCCTGGCGGTTGGAACAGCAATTCGCGGCCTATGAGGGCGAAAGCCTGTGGGGCATGGGCCAGCCGCAGCATGGCTGCATGGACCTCAAGGGCGTGTCCACCACGCTGTTGCAGCAGAATGCCCATGCGGTCGTCCCCTTTGTCATCTCGTCGCGCGGCTATGGCCTCTTGTGGAACAACCCGGCGGTGGGCCGGGCCGAATTCGCGCGCAACGTCACCCGCTGGACGGCCGAGGCGACGGGGGGCCTGGATTATTGGGTCACCGCAGGCGACACCCCCGCCCAGATCGTGCGCGCCTATGTGGGCGCGACGGGGCGGTCACCTGATGTGCCCGACTGGGTGCTGGGCTTCTGGCAATGCAAATTGCGCTACCGCACACAGGACGAATTGCTGGGCATCGCACGGGACTACAAGCGCCGGGGCCTGCCGCTTTCCTGCATCGTCATCGACTTCTTCGCCTGGACGCGCCAGGGCGAATGGAAGTTCGATCCCGCCGACTGGCCCGACCCAAAGGCCATGGTGCAGGAATTGCGCGACATGGGCGTGGAACTGATGGTGTCCATCTGGCCCACCGTTTCGGCGTCGTCCGAACACTACAAGACCATGACCGAACGGGGCCTGCTTCTGACAACCGAACGGGGCATCCCGGCGGTCATCCCCTTCCCAGACAAGGACCCGTTCGGGCCCGGCTTCTTCACCTATTACGACGCCTTCAACCCCGAGGCGCGCGCCTTCCACTGGGACATCGTCAAGCGCAACTATCTTGGCCACGGCATCCGCCATTTCTGGTTGGATGCCTGTGAGCCGGAGATGCGCCCAGCCCATCCCGAAAACGTCCGCACCGCCCTGGGCAATGGGGCCGAGATGCTATGCGCTTATCCGCTGCTCCATGAAGGGGCTTACCGCGAAGGTCTGGCACAGGCGGGGGCAGGCGACGGCGTGCTTCTCTGCCGGTCCGCCTGGGCCGGGTCGCAGCGCCATGGCGTGATCCTATGGTCGGGCGATGTCTGGTCCGATTGGGATTGGTTCCGCGCGCAGATACCGGCGGGTCTGCATGCGGGCATGGCTGGCCTGGGCTGGTGGACCACAGATATCGGTGGCTTCTACGATGGCCATGGCGGGTCCGACGCCTTTCGCGAATTGCTGGTGCGCTGGTTCGAATTCGGGGTGTTTTCCCCCATCTGCCGCCTGCACGGCTTTCGCGTGCCCGATGACGTCCCGCCGCCCGCGCCGGGGCAGCCGGTCAGCTACGGGCAGGACACATTCAACATCTTCACCAATAGCGGCGGCTCCAACGAGGTTTGGAGCTTCGGGAAAACCGTCGAAGACGTCCTGGTGCACTTGCTGGCCCTGCGGGAACGTCTGCGGCCCTATCTCGAAGCCGCGTTTCGCCACTATGCCCAGACGGGCGACCCGGTCATGGCGCCGCTCTTCTACCACTTCCCCGACCAGCCCGCATTGCATGACCGCGCCGATGCCTACATGCTCGGCCCCGACCTTCTCGTCGCGCCCGTGTTGCAGCCCGGGGCGACCGGCAGACATGTCGCGCTGCCCGAGGGGGAAGATTGGGTCCATGCCTGGACCGGCACCGCCCATACCGGCGGCACATCGCCCGAAATCGATGCGCCCTGGGGCCAGATACCCGTCTTCCTGCGCGCCGCGCGGGCAAAGGCCCTGGCCCCGCTCTTTGAAACAGCGGCGACGTAGACGACCATAAGGCCTGACGGACGAGCAGGCGCTGCAATGACAACAAGGAGGACCCTATATGAAACACCCACTCAGCCTCTCTGCTCTGGCCGTGGTGCTGGGCACCGGCGGCGCGCTGGCGCAGGACGTGACCCTGACGCTCTGGACCGAAAGCGCCACGGCGCCCGAAGGGGTCTTCGCGCAGGAATTTTCCGAGATGGACAACGGCATCACCATCGACGTGCGCGAAATCCGCTTCGACGATCTGGTGACCGACACGCTGCGCGCCGTGGCCACCAACACCAACCCCGACCTGATCGCCATCGACAACCCCGACCACGCGGCCTTCGCCTCGCGCGGGGCGTTTCTGGACATCACCGACCGGGTGGCCGCGTCGGACGTCATCGATATCGAGGCGGTCTTTCCCGGCCCACGCGCCAGCCTGACCTGGGACGGGCAGGTCTATGGCATCCCGCGGGCGTCCAACACCATCGCGCTCTACTACAACCGCGATATGTTCGAAGCCGCAGGGCTCGACCCCGACAGCCCGCCCACCACCTGGGATGAGTTGCTGGACGCCGCGCGCACCCTCACCGACCCCGACAACGATGTCTACGGCATCGCCTTTTCCGCCCGCGCGTCCGAGGAAGGCACGTTCCAGTTCCTGCCCTGGGCCCAGATGGCCGGCGGCGGGTTTGAGAATATCAACGCCGATGGCGTGTCGGACGCGCTGGCGCTGTGGAAGACCTTCCTGGACGAAGGCCTCGCCTCGCCAGACACCCTGACCCGTGGCCAATGGGATTCCACCGGCACCTTCAACGGGGGCAATGCCGCCATGGCGATTTCGGGCCCCTGGGAATTGGGGCGCATGGCGACGGATGCCAACTTCAACTGGGGCGTCACGCTTCTGCCCGTCAAGGAAGAAGGCGGCCCGCGCGCCTCGGCCCTGGGCGACTTCAACATCGCCGTCTTCGCCAATTCCGAAAACCCCGACGCCGCCTTTCAGTTCTTGGAATATTACTGGAGCCAGCTGGACCGCGTCTGGCCCGAATTCACCCGTCTGCCATCGGTCGCGGGGGTTGAGCTTGCGCCCACCGGCGATGACCGCATCGACGCGGCCGCGGCCGTCTTCACCGAACAGCTTGGCTATGCCGTAAATCGCGGCCCCCATCCCGACTGGCCCCGCATCTCGAAGGAAATCCAAGATGCGTTCCAAGCCGTGCTGACCGGCCAGGCCGACGCGCAAGAAGCACTCGACGACGCCGCCGACGGCATCGACAGCATCATCAACTGAACCCGCGCCGGGCCGGGGGGCACCCCGGCCCGCATTCCAGACAACCGAAGGGGGCCAGATGCGACGCGCCTTGCAGTCCATGCGTGACGGGATCGGGTTCGACACGATGCTGGTGATTCTGGCGCTCAGCTATCTGTTCGTCTTCGCCGGTCTGCCGCTGATCTACAACGTGGTCATCAGCTTCCAGACCGTGGACGTGTTCAGCCTGGGCACGTTGCTGCACCCGTCCGCCGGGGCGGAAAACTACGAAAACATCTTCGATGACCGGCAGGCGGGCACCGTCCTTTGGAACACCATCATCTTCACCCTGGGTTCCGTCGCCATCCAGTTCACGCTGGGCTTTGCCCTGGCGCTGTTCTTCCACCAGAACTTCACCGGCGCCACGTGGATCCGGGGCCTGTTCCTGGCCGCCTGGGTGATGCCGGGCCTGGTGGTGGGCGTTTTGTGGAATTGGCTTCTGTCGGGCGATTTCGGGGTGATCAACCATGTGCTGGAAAGCCTTGGGATCATTGATCAACCGGTGTTCTGGCGGTCCAACCCCGACACCTCGCTCTATTCCGTCATGATCGCCAATATCTGGTACGGCACGCCCTTCAACATGATCCTGCTGGCCGTGGGCCTGTCCGCCATCCCCGAAGATCTGTACGAGGCCGCCGAACTCGACGGGGCCAACGCCTTCCAGCGGTTCTGGACCATCACGCTGCCAATGATGCGCGCGACCATCGGGGCCGTGCTGGCGCTTGGCGTCATCTTCACGCTCCAGCAATTCGACCTTTTCGCCGCGATCACCCAGGGCGGGCCCGCCGGGTCGTCCACCGTGGCGCAATATTGGTCGTGGGAGCTTTCGTTCCGCGAATTCGACTTCGGGCGCGGCGCCGTTATTTCGGTGCTGATGATCGTCGTCGTCCTGTTCGTCAGCCTGTTCTATGTCCGCTCCACAAAGGCGGAGACCCAGTTGTGAGCCCCGCGCTCACCAACCGGCTGATGCTGCTGGCGGCTTTGCTGTTGGCGGCTGTGTACCTGTTCCCGCTCTACTGGATGTATGTCACCAGCCTGAAGACCCAGTCCTCGATCTTCGCGGTGCCGCCGGAATTTCTGCCCGGCGTGCCGCAATGGGAAAACTACGCCACCATATGGGAGGTGGCGAACATCCCCCGATTCATGTGGAACTCGCTTGTCATCGCCGTGGGCGTCACGCTGATCACTGGGCTCTTCGGGTCGGGCTGCGCCTACGTGCTGGCGCGCTATCGCAACGGCTGGATCGACGCCGCCCTCTTTGCGGTGCTGATGCTTCAGGTGCTGCCGCCCTCGCTGATGGTGACACCCATCTTCGTGGGCTTTTCCTGGGCCGGGCTGCTGGATTATCCGCGTTTTGCCACCGTGCTGGCCATCTCGGCCAAGACCATGCCGTTCTTCGTCATCCTCTGCCGCGCGGCCTTCATGACCGTGCCCCGTGAGTTGGAGGAAGCCGCGCTGGTCGACGGCAACAGCCGGGCCGGGGCCTTCTTCATGATCGTGCTGCCTTTGGCCCGCAACGGACTGCTCATCTCGGCGCTGCTGGTCTTCATGCAGGGCTTCGGCGAATACGTCTATTCCGCCTCGATCATCGCCGACAATCGCTTGCAGCCCGCCTCCATCGGGATGACGAATTACCTGCAACCCAATCAGGTCAACTGGAACGCCATCATGGCCTTTGCCGCCACTTACGTGACCCCCATCCTCGCCGCTTTCGTGCTGCTGCAACGCCAGATCGTGAATGGCCTGACCGCGGGGGCCTTGAAATGACCGCACAGATCGAACTGGAAAACGTCCAGAAGCATTACGGCACCTTCCATGCGCTCAAGGACATCGACCTCAGCATCCCCAAGGGCCAATTCGTCGCCCTTGTGGGCCCGTCGGGCTGCGGCAAGTCCACGCTTCTGCGCTCCATCGCGGGGTTGGAGCGGATTTCCAGCGGCACGCTCAGCATCGAAGGCACGGTGGTCAACGACATGCCGCCCCGCAAGCGCGACCTGGCCATGGTATTCCAATCCTACGCGCTTTATCCGCATATGAGCGTGCGGGACAATCTGACCTATGCGCTGCGGCTCAAGGGTGTTTCCAAGGCCGACCGCGCCAAGGCAGCCCAAGAGGTCGCGGGCGTGATCGGCCTGCAAGACCTGCTGGACCGCAAACCGAAGGAGCTTTCGGGCGGCCAGCGCCAGCGCGTCGCCATGGGCCGCGCCATCATCCGAGAGCCGAAGGCGTTTCTATTTGATGAACCGCTGTCGAATTTGGATGCGGCCCTTCGGGTGCGGATGCGCAAGGAAGTCCGCGCGCTGCATGATCGGATCGGCGCCACCAGCGTCTATGTCACCCACGACCAGATCGAGGCCATGACGATGGCCGACCATGTCGTCGTGCTGCAAGCGGGCGTGATCGAACAACAGGGCGCCCCGATGGCGCTTTATGAGCGTCCGGCCAACCGGTTCGTGGCCGGGTTCATCGGCTCGCCCGCCATGAACTTCGTCCCCGGCGTGGTCACCGAAACGGGTCGCGGCGTGCGGCTGGACATGCCCGGCGCGCCCGAGATTGCCACCGAAATCGACGCCGCGCCCGGCCGGGCCGTCGACGTCGGCCTGCGGCCCGAGCATCTGGCCATCGGCGCCAGCCACGGCACGTCCTTTCCCGTGCAGGTCGCCGCCGTCGAGCAGACGGGCTCATCCTGCTATCTCTTCACCGAAGGCGCGCCGGAATTGCTGGTCACCACCGATGGCACGTCCGCCCTGCGGGCCGGGGCCGCCATCGACCTGTCCATCGCGCCGGGCCAAGTGCATCTGTTCGACCCGGAAACCGGGCTGTCGCTGCGCGATTGATGGGCTGCGGGACGACCATGGCACGGCGCCCGACGACGCGCGCCCCCCGACCCGCCTTTGCATTTGCGTTTTCACCGGCGCCGCCCGTAACTGCACGCCACGGCGCGCCAACCCGGCGGACCCCATGACAGAACAGGCCCCGCCCATGCTGCCTCCCGTTTTTTCCACCCAAGACGATGAGCTTATCTGCCGCATCGGGCGCGAAACGCTTCGGCTTTCGCCGGTCGGTCCCTCGGCCATCCGGGTGCGGGCCACCAAGAACGCCCAGTTCGACGACACCCTGCCCAGCGGCCTGCTGCCGGACATTGCCCCGACCCAGCCGCACCGCATCGTCATCGACGGCGACCTGGCCATTGTGACGAACGGACGGCTGCGCGCGGAAGTGCGCAAGATGCCCCGCGGGCTTGAGCCCACGTTGGAGCTTGCCTTCTTCGACACTGAAACCGGCGAGACACTGCTGGAAGAAGAAATCCCCCACATCCTCTATCCCAACACCCGCAACTACGACGCCGAAGACGGCCACCTCTGGCGCATCGAGACGCGCTTCAAAGCCCATGACGGGGAACGCTTCTATGGCCTGGGTCAGCACCAGCATGGGCGGCTGGACCAGAAGGGCTGCGTCATCGACCTGTTGCAGATGAACACCGAAGTGGTCATCCCCTTTCTGGTGTCGTCCCGCGGCTACGGCTTCATCTGGAACAATCCCGGCACCGGCCGCGTGGAACTGGCGGCCAACCGCACCAAATGGACGCTCGAAGCGTCGCCCCAGATCGACTACGTCGTGCTGGCGGGGCCGGGGCCCCGCGATGTGCTGGCAGGCTACGCCGCGTTGACCGGCCATCCGCCCATGATGCCCGACTGGGCCATGGGCTTCTGGCAATGCAAGCTGCGCTATTCGACCCAGGATGAAGTGTTGCGGATCGCCCGCGGCTATGTCGATCGCGGCCTGCCCATTGCCTGCCTCGTGATCGACTTCTTCAACTGGACGCGGGGCGGCGAATGGCGCCTGAACCCCGAAGACTTCCCCGACCCTGCCGCCATGGTGGCGGAATTGAAGGCCATGGGGATCATGCCCATGGTTTCCATCTGGCCCGCCGTGAACGCCAATGCCGAAAACTTCGGCGAGCTGCGCGATGCCGGGTTCCTGATCGAACATCGCCGCGGGGTGCAGGCCGCGTCCGTCTTCGTGGATGCCGGGTCCGACGGCATGGTGCCCCTGTCCTTCTATGACGCCACCAACCCCGAGGCGCGCGCCTATCACTGGGCGCGGCTGAAGGATGGCTATGTCAAACACGGCTTCGCCTCCTTCTGGATGGATGCCAACGAGCCGGAGGTCTATCCGACCCATCCCGACAACATGCGCTACCACCTGGGCGACGGGCGGGCGGTGACCAATGCCTATCCGGTGCTCCACCAGCAGGGCTATGCGGATCACATGGCCCAGGACGCGCTGACCGACGGGGTGATGCTGTCGCGCTCTGCCTGGCTCGGGACGCAGCGCTATCCGGTGGTGGTCTGGTCGGGTGACGTCAAATCCACCTTTGCCGATCTGGCCCGCCAGGTGCGCGCCGGGCTCAACATGGCGCTTAGCGGCATCCCCTGGTGGACCACCGATATGGGCGGCTTCAAGGGCGGCGATATCCGCGACCCGGCCTTCCACGAATTGCTGGTGCGCTGGTTCCAATACGGCGTGTTCTGCCCCGTCTTCCGCCTGCATGGCTTCCGGCAGGACAGTGCGGGCGACCCTCGGCTTGGCCGCGAATTCCTGTTCGGCGGCGCCGATAATGAGGTCTGGAGCTTCGGACCCGAGATCGAGGCGCATCTTACCGCTTGCCTGCATCTGCGCGAGCGGCTGCGCCCCTATCTGGCCCGGCAGATGGCCACCGCCCACCGCACGGGCCTGCCGCCCATGCGCCCCCTGTTCCTGGAATTCCCCGACGATGCCCAAGCCGTGGATATCGCCGACCAATTCATGCTCGGCCCCGATATCCTGGTGGCCCCGGTGTTGGAGGCGGGCGCGTCCATTCGGCGGCTTTACCTGCCCGCTGGCCAGGATTGGCGCGACCCCTGGACGGGGACGGATCATGCGGGTGGCCAATGGGTTGATCTGCGCTGTCCCATCAACCGCTGCCCCGTTCTTCTGCGCGGTGGCGCCGATACGGGGCTATCCGATGCGCTGGCGCGACCTTCAGCCGAATAGCGCGTGTATCGGATCATCTCAGGCACGCCCGGGCCCGGTGGAACGCAGCGGATGGGCCATTCATGTCGGTGCCACCCCATCCATGCGAAGCGCTGCGATCAGATCGAACCCCCCTGCCCCGGCTTTCCGCGCCAAGGTCTGAAGGTATCGGTCGGGTTTGCGCAGACGGTGGTGTCGTTTGAGAATATAGGCCAGGGCCATCGTGGCCCAGGCCGTCCCGAAGGTCTGTCGTGCAAATGTCCATGCACCGTGGACAGAGAGCAGATGAGCCGCGTTTTCACCCACTGTCCGAAGGTCCGTATCGGAACGGATCGGCTGGGCCATCATGTTCTCGACCTTCGACAGTGCAGCCAATGCGACCGTTGTGTCGTCGTGCTGTTTTTTGGATTCTGTTTGGGATTGTAAGTGACATTCATTTTGGGCGGCAGAGGCAGTCGTTTCGGGCGGCAGGTCGTCCTGCAAACGGGCCAGTTCCGCGGCAAGGATGTCGGGGCCGACGCGGCGGCGCAGCAGGCGCAGGGTCCCTGCCCGCTCACTTTGGGGAATGTCGATGCGGTCAAGCACGACCCGGATGCGCGTTCGAAGGTGCCGGATGCGCTGTGCCTGCGCCATGGCCTGTTCGGCGTGTTCCCGCAGGGTGCGGGCCAAAGCGAAAAGCGGCGTCAGGTCCAGCCCGAAGGCCAGGTCGTCGCCGATGCGGTAGCGTTTGCCGTTGGGCGATGATTGGCGCTGGATAAGCCCCACCTCAGCCAGCTTGGCCAGATGCCGGCGCAAGGTGCTTTCGGGCATCCCATGCAGGCGGTCCGACAAGGTGCGGTTCGACGGGAACACTGTCAGGCGCACACGCTCCCCTTTGGGAAGGAAGCTGAGCAGCGCGCGCAAGACCGACAGGGTCCGGTCCTTCAGCCCCCAATCGGCGCGCGCGGCGGTGAGGTCATCCATAAGGCGCCAACGCAGGTCCTGCGCACGCGAAGACGGTCGCCCAGGGGCGGTATCTCGATGGGTCATGGTACAATTTGGCCGCAAAAAGACGTGCCGCCGAATCGCGGATCTTGACTGCAGTCAAGTCGGTCCCTACCTTCGAGTTGTCAGACTACGGAGGCCTCTCGGACTATCGGTTCGGGGGGCTTCTTCTTTTCTGGGCTTACTCCTTTCCGGTTTCGGGTTTCGTGTCCTGCATCCAATCGGCATGCAGCGCGTCCATCCGTGCAACCAGCCAGTCCGCGAATGCGTCCTTGTCCCGGTCGACGGAAATCGTGGTCCCGCGGGTTCCGCGTTTGACGCTGCCCCAAGGGGCGCGGGTCGCGGTCTTGGGCGGGGCGGCGGCGGTGCGGGTGGCGGCCAATGCCGCTTCGAACCGCGCATCGCTGTCGGGGATGTCCGCCGTGGCAGTCAGCGCGGCATCCTCGTGCCCGGCCAGCGCGCGCGAAAAAGCGACCCAGCGGTCGCGGCCAGTCCCGGGCGCGGGCCCGATGGCGCGGATCAGCGCTTCGGGGACCTTGTCGGCCACCGTCAGCATCTTGGAAACCACGGCCTCATGCAGATGAAGGGCGTCCTGAATGACCTTTCGATCAAACCCCATGTCGCGCATCTGCCGCGCGAAATTGGCCAGCTCGATGAAGGACAGGTTTTTGCGCGCGGTGTTTTCCTGGCCCTGCGCGACAATCAGGTCGCGGTCGGGCAGGTCGCGCACCATGGCGCGCACGGGCCGCTTCAGGGCGCGCAGGGCCGCCACGCGGCGGCGGCCATAGACGACGTCATAGCGCCCTTCCACATTGGGCGAATGGCGGAGCAACACCGGCACCTGCTGCCCGTATTCGCGGATCGACTCGACCAGCGCCGCCTGATCGGGGTCGTCACCCAGGCGGTCGTCCACCCCGGCGGCGTCGATCAGATCTGCGGGCACGTCGATGACCGCATTGGCCCGCATCTGTGCAAAGGATTCGCCCACCGCGCCAATGGCCCCGCCCGTGCGGCGAGGCGTCTGCGCCCCCTGCCCTGGCGTCGCGGCGGCGGTCGGCTTGACTGCAGTCAAGCCTGTCAGAAGGTTCTTTCGTGCCATGGCCGGCCCTCCTCAATGCCCGGTGGGGCGGCCCCAGGCCGCCTGTACCAGGCTTTCGATCTCGGAATTGACGGCGTCGAGGCTTTCCCGCGCCCGTTCATAGGTGGTGCGGGTGAATTGTGCCCGCTCCACTTCGTAGAGCGTCTGCTTGGTGATTCCCGCATCCGAGATAGCAGTCGACTTGAGCACGGTGTTATTCAAGACATGATCGCCGAAAATCGACCGCATGAAGCCCACCATCTGGTTCTGCGGCCCGTCGCCGGGTTCGTATCGCGTTACCAGATAGCGCAGCCAATCATAGTTCATATTGCCCCCCGCCTCGGCCACGACACCCAGCAGGTTCGAGGTCATCAGCAGGAACTGGCACATCGACATCACATCCAGCATCTGCGGATGGATCGTCACCAGAACCGCCGTCGCCGCCGACAAAGCCGCCATCGAAATGAAGCCCAGTTGCGGCGGGCAGTCGATGATGACGACGTCGTAATCGGCCTCTACCTCCGACAAGGCGGCGGCGATGCGGGTGAAGAACGGGTTTTCCTCGCGCCGGACGATGGCGGCGGGGGTGTCGTGCTCGAAATCCATCAGGTCGAGATTGCCCGGAATGATGTCGAGCCCGTCGAAATAGGTGGGCCGGATCACGTCGCGGATGGGCACCGGGTCGTCATAGCGGATCGCGTCGTAAAGCGTGCCGCCATCCAGCAGGTCGAATTCCGGCTGGAAGCCGTGCAGCGCCGAAAGGCTGGCCTGGGGGTCAAGGTCCACGGCCAGGACGCGGTAGCCGTCCAGCGCCATCTTTTGCGCCAGATGCGCGGACGTGGTGGTCTTGGCCGATCCGCCTTTGAAGTTGATGACACAGATGACCTGGCAATGATCGCTGTCGCGCCGGCCGGGCAGGTAGGTGCCGGGCGTCTTGGCGCCTTCTTCCAGCATGACGCGCAATTCGCGGATCTCGGCGGCCGAATAGTAGCGCCGCCCGGCCGTCCGCACTTCGGGGTCGGGCCCGCGTCCGTCGATATGCAGCTTGCGCAGATAGGCGTCCTTGACGCCCAGAAGGTCGGCCACCTCGCCCGAGGTGAACTTGCGCAATTCCTTGCTGGCCGTGGGTGGGAAAAGCCGGGCGCGGTGTTCTTGCAACTGCGCCGAAAGGGCGGCTGCGTGCTGGCCCACGACCAGGTCAATCCGCTCGCCGCTCTTGCTGTCGCGGTCGGTGTGGGGCAGGGTGGTAGGGTCACCGGCCGTGCCGGAATTATCCGCGTCAGGCTGCCCGGTCGCGCCGTCGATCATGCCAAGTCTCCGCCTGTGCCGTTACGCTTTGGTGCGTTGTTTCGGCTGTTTTCCGTAAATACGCATGAGAAGGCGGGATTCGGCAAGCAATTTTTCCACATCCGCCTGTGGATAACATTGACGGGGCAATCTTGACTGCAGTCAAGACGGGCCGTCATGCGTCGCTGGAAAGCAAACGCAAATCGTGGGCAAGCCTTCCAGGCCGTATGGTGCGGGCTGCGGTCAATGCCTTCGATGGCGCCCGCGATGGCCAGGAAAGTCGCGCCTATGCCACAGTCTCGCCGACATTGTTGGGCATTCCGATACAAAAGGATCGCGCCGTATATCGGTGATCCGCGTCAATTGAGGGACCTTACATGCTGACCGCTACGCTGGGACGGGTGCACAACCACGCCATTTTCAACCGCCGGGTTCAGGCCCTGGTCGACACCCTTGGCCCTCTGGTGCCGGCGGGTGCGCGCATGCTTGATGTCGGGACGGGCGATGGACAGATCGCCGCAAGCATTGCGGCGCGGCAGGTGGGCACGTCGATCGAAGGTATCGATGTGATGAAGCGCCCGCATACGCATATTCCGGTCGCGCTTTTCGACGGTGAGACGATCCCGCATCCCGATAACAGCTTCGACGTCGTCAGCTTCGTCGACGTGTTGCACCACACGGACCACCCGGACCGGTTGATCGCCGAAGCCGCGCGTGTCGCAAGCCAAGCGGTGCTTATCAAGGATCACCTGTCGGAATCGTCACTGGACCATGCCACATTGCGGCTGATGGATTGGGTCGGCAACGCGCCGCATGGCGTCGTGCTGCCCTACAACTACGCATCGCACGCGACGTGGATGGATTGGTTTTCTGAGGCTGGCCTCGTGACGGAAACCTTCACGACGCAGGTGCCTCTGTATCCGGCGCCGTTGTCGTGGGTCTTTGGGCGCGGTTTGCACTTCGTCGCGCGGCTTGACGCATCGCAGGCCTGATCCGCGGCACGCGTCCGGTGCCGGGCGCGCAAGCGGCACGGATAGGGCAGGGCGGCCGCGCGGGCTGAAGCCTCAGACTTTCCGGGAGCCGTTCTGGCCTGTTTGCCTGAACGCAAATCTCTGGCTGACGAAGAAGCTCAGCACGGCGGCCGCCCCGGCGGAGCTAAGGAAGATCAGCGTATCCGGCAGCACATGCCCCGTCACAAAGCGTGTGGTCACCGCCGTCACCAGGGCCAGGCTCAGGATCTGTACGGCGGCGTAGACCGGAAACCCGGCGGCCCATGTTCGTTTCAGGCCGAAGGTCACCCGCATTTGCATCAGGAAGGCTGCCGGGATGCACAGCGCGTAAAGCACCACAGACGTCGCATAGACCGGTAGGCCGACGGGCCCCGTCAGGACAGCCGTCGCGGCCCCATAGCCTACGGCAAAACCCCCGCCAACCGCCAGAAAGCGCAGCAATCGGCGCGCCTCTGCGCCTGAAAACGTCCCGATCATTGCAGGTCCACCCGAAAGACGGCGAGCGCGGGATGCAGCCCATCCACCGGCGTCAGCCCCTCGGACACGGCGCCCGCAGCCAAGCTATCCACGAAGCTCTTCCCGTCCCAGTGGTGCGCATTGCGGCACAGCACAAGGTAGTCTGCGCCCGACTCTCGCAACGCCGTGTGGACCGCGGCTTCCTCCCGTTCGTAGAAGAGGGCTAGGTTGCGCATCAGCAACTCGCTTCGATGATATGGCGCAACAAGGATGTCGTGATCCGTCAGCAAAAGAACCGGGCGCGCAAGGTTGCCAAGCGGCATGAGGCGGCTTGGTGGAAGCGATTGAAGGCTGCGGATGATCTCGGCCTCTCGGCAAGATCGCTTGTCGACCAGACCTTCGGCGGCGGGGCCGCCGGTGCGATCTTCGGCACCCACCAGCCGCTCCACCCCTTGATGAAGCTGCCCCGGAAGAAGGGTCACAGCGACCCCGAATACCAAGGCCAATCCTGACAAACTCGACCCTGGCCTTGCGGTTCGAGCGGCAGCCAGGGTCGCGACCACGTATCCCATCAGGATTGGAATGATCGGCTCGGCAATGACCAGAAGACGGAATTGCAGGCCGGAAAGCAGAACGCCGAGCCAAGCGAAGCACAACAGGATGGCGACTGCGTATAGCTGGTCGGACTGGCCCTTGCCGGTCAGTGCCCCGCGCAGCAAGATCGCCGTCGCAATCAGCAAGGTCATCACCGCGGGCAAAATGTAGCCATAGAATATATCTTTGCCGATACCGATATAGGCAAAGACCGGACGCGCTTCCGTTATGTTGGACGTGATCAAGTGCTGAAGGTCTTCCGGCAGGTTGCCGTATGGGCCCTCGAAGCACGGGCCGAGCGCGGGAAAACTGGCGAGCATCGCGCCCGCGGCCACCCCGATACCTAGAAGCGCCCGACTGCCCACATTGCTGACCCGCCCGGCGAGTAGGGACATGACCAACGCGGCCACGGCACCGGCACCGACCAGGGTAAGAATGGACCCGGCCAGTTCATCGCATCGCCGCGCGGCCCATTCAGCCGGTGGCGTCTGACCGAGGAACAGAACGATCGAGCCGAGCGCGAGCGCCGGGCCAAACGCAGCAAGCTGCGCCGAACCCTTTTGCGGGGATAGGATGCAACGAACGAACAGGATCGTCCCGGCAAGCGCGACGGAAGTCAGCATTTCCAGCCCCACGGCTAGCGAAAGGGCAGCGGCCAAGCCGCCCAAAAGCCCCGCGCGACGACCGCCATCCTTGGATACAAGCGTCAGGATCACGACCGCCATCAGCAGGATCTGAAATCCGTGATGGTCAAGCCGCATCGGCCCGAACCGGACATTCGCGGTCGCCTCCCAAAGAATCACGCCAAATATCGCCGCCGCTGCGGCCGTGCGCCCGAACAGCCGCTTGGCCGCGGTCGCGGACACGGCGATGAAGGCCACCAACAGAAGGGTTGGCCACAGCACGATGGAAATGGCCTCGGCCGTCTCAGGCGGCAGAAATGTGGACAAAACCAAGATCATTCCTGCCATTGGCACATCGACATATCGCGACCAATGAAGCGACAACCCGTCTGGCGGGGCGGCGCGGTCAATCGTGGTGTCGAACCAGCTTGCCCCGGCAAGCCATTCGCGCACGAATTCAAGGCGCATGACCTCATCGCCGGCCATGCGCGCCAGATTGTCGACAGGCGCCTGCCACGTAAGGACGACTTTCGTCAGGACGAGCAGGGTCGCAACCGCCACGGCGCCCCACAAAAGGTCAAGTCGCCAAGTCATCTGCGCTTGGGCACTGGCTGAATTGGAGTTCATGTCTGGTTTCCGCGCGCATTTATCCGCTGGGTGCTTCACCACGGGATATGGGCCAAATGATGACGCATCCGGGACAATCCGCCGTCTCTCATCCGGTCTGTTGCGACCATGGAATGGCTTTCAACTTGCCCCCGCGCGGTCACCGTGCCCCCCAATTCCTGCCTCAAACCTTTGGCACGTTCCCGACGCAAGGGTCGCTGGAGGCCCAATTGGAATGGGTGAATAGCGTGACCGAACTGACTATCTTGATGCCCTGTCTCAACGAGGCGGAAACGATCGAGACCTGCGTGTCGAAGGCGATGCGCTATCTCGACGAGAACGGTATCGACGGGGAAGTCGTCATTGCCGACAATGGCTCTACCGATGGCAGCCAGGCCATGGCGGAGGCACTTGGCGCCCGCGTGGTTCATGTGCCGGTTCGCGGCTATGGTGCGGCCTTGATGGCGGGCATAGACGCGGCGCATGGAACCTATGTCATCATGGGTGACAGCGACGACAGCTACGACTTTTCTCGCTTAGGCGCCTTCGTCGAAGCCCTGCGCGGCGGGGCCGATCTTGTCATGGGCAACCGCTTTCGCGGCGGGATCGCACGTGGTGCCATGCCCGCGCTGCATCGCTATCTGGGCAACCCCGTGCTGAGCACGATTGGCCGGGTCCTCTTCCGCGCGCCGGTCGGGGATTTCCACTGCGGCCTGCGCGGGTTTTCCCGCCGCGCCATCCAGCGGCTGAACCTTTCCGCGCCAGGCATGGAATTTGCGTCTGAGATGGTCATCCGCGCTTCGGTGACGGGGCTCAAAATCGAAGAGGTGCCCACGACACTTTCACCGGACGGCCGGACCCGGCCGCCCCATCTGCGCAGCTGGCGCGATGGATGGCGTCACTTGAAACTTCTGCTGACCTATGCGCCGAACTGGCTGTTCCTCTATCCGGGCCTGGCGCTGCTTTTCGTTGGGGCGGCCATTTACGCAACCGTTTTGGGCGGCCCCGTCACATTGGGCGCGGTGACGTTCGACACCGGCACCTTGATCCTGAGCAGCGCGCTTATGCTGGTTGGGGCTCAGCTAATTGGCTTCTACGGGTTCGCGCGTCGGCACGCGGTCAATGCGGGGCTGCTCCCTTGCACCGAGCGTTTCCGCCAATGGTCGGAGCAGATCACGGTGGACCGCTGTTGCCAGGTCGGTGGCATCCTACTTCTGGCAGGCGTGGTGTCCGCGGCCTGGGCCGTTGCGATCTGGCAGCAGGCCGCTTGGGGTGACCTGTCCGCCAGCATGATCGCGCGGCCAAGTTCATTCGCAGTGGTCTGTTCCGCCCTCGGCGTGCAAAGCATCATGGGCGGCTTCCTTTGGGGCTTTCTTGGTCAGCGCACCGCAGCCGAAACCATTTCGACGGAGCCCGCTCCGATAGGTCAAGCCGCCAGCGCTGACGTCTGAATAGCGGCTGGATTGTGAAGGTCCCTCGGCCCTGAGGCGTTTTGAACGTTGGGTTGCGGGGACCTTTCGGCTCTTTCACGGGCGTGCGGCTTTGGTGAGGGTGACCCTAAACCTGTCTCTGTTTCGTTGGTATTGTCATGTCATGTCTGGGGAGGCGCGGCCGGGGGTGTTTTTGGATGAGGGCTTCGTCGGCCTTGGTGGCGGTTCCGGTCGGGGCGCTTGGCACACCGGTCGGGTCGCCGACGGACTGGCGTGATACGCTGAAGCGGGCGCTGGACATCCTGATCGACGGCTTTTGAGGAGTGGTGCCGGGTTTTCAGGCGCCGTTTTCGGGTGAATTGCGCTTGGGTTCCGGCATGGTTTCAGAGTGTCCAATAAGGCAAGCTTATTGGACATATGTGAGAACCGCAGAGTGGGGCGGTTTGCACATCATATTGTGGACGAAAGCGCCGTCGTGCGATAGTCTTGTGGCATGACATACGCCCGACACGCACTCACTGACGACCAGCAGACCATACCCCAGATGCCTGTCTGGGTCACCTCGGCGCAGCCCGAAACCCTTGAAGATGTGGCCTTTCGGTCAGGGGCGGCACTCATGGTGCTGGACCAGCTGATCGGTGACCCCAGGCAAGACGTGCCGCTGAGACTACTGGCCAACCGGCTGGCGCTGAGTGCGGCGACGTCGACCTCGAAGCTGGAAGGACGACTGGCGCGAGAGGCGGATATCCGAGACGCCTTTCATTTGACACCGCCGGGTGAAGCGCGAGGCCCAGACGGTGATCTGCTGGCGTTCTGGCGCGAGGCGGTCCGGCTTCGTGCAAACGGGATTGGCGAGATCACCGAACTAGTCGGTGCCGACTTTGCGGACGAGGTGGGCGTCTGGATCGATGCGGGTTTGGAGCGGGCCCGAACCCATGGACCACTGGCGGGTTGTGTGGCCGTCCTATGCGCTGTGCTCGACGCTGACGATCGGGCGGAGCGGATCGCCTGCCTACTCTCGGATGTCGCGTTGGCGCGAACTCTGAACTGGAAGACGGTGTTGCCCATCACTGCGCGGCGGTTGGCAAAGACGTCACTGCGCGACCTAACCACAGACAGGCAGGGGGCCGAGCTGACTGCTCAGGTGCGGATCATCGAGGCTATCGACGATACGATCCGGTCGGTGCGGGACCTCGCCCGCAGCGCGGAGGCGCTTCGCAGAGTCGCCCCGACGCTGCGGGCAAAGGGATCGAAGGCGGCGGTCGATCTGTTTCTGACAGAGGATGCGGTGGTGCCGTCGACGGCGCTATCGCCCAAGATCAAAGGGACCAACATCTCCATGACGTCCCGTGCTGCGCGGCGGTTCTGTGACCGGCTGGTCGAGTTGGGTGTGGCGCGGGAACTGACGGGGCGACCGACCTTCCGGCTCTACGGGATCGGATCATGAATGTCGCGACCAGAAAACGGAAACCGGCAGACGAGGGCGACGCAACCTTTGACAGGGAGCTCGACGACCTGCCGCAGCAGCTGCGCTGGCGCGAATGGATGGGCCGGATTGAGGCAGTGCTGTTCGCAAGCGCCTCACCGGTGAGCCGCGACGACCTCGCTTGCGTGGTGGGGCAGGGGGCCTCGGTCGAGATGCTGATCGACGACATCCAGGCCGAGTTGACCGGACGCCCCTACGAGCTGGCCCAAGTGGCCGGCGGCTGGATGTTCCGGACCAAGACCCAGTTTGCCGACGCGATCAAGGCCGCTGCAGACCTTGGCGAGCAATCCCTCGCCTTCACCGAGATGGAGATGGGCGTGCTCTGCGCCATAGCCTATCACCAGCCCATCGATCGGGCGGGGCTCAAGGACATCTTCGGTAAGGAGGTGAGCCGCGATCTACTGGCCCGACTACGCTACAAGGACCTGATCGCCAGTGGCCCGCGGTCGCCACGCCCCGGGGCGCCGCACACCTTCGTGACGACGGAGACGTTTCTGGTGACCTTTGATCTACAAAGCTTGCGGGATTTGCCGGAGCCGTGATGTCCGAAATATTTCGAGCGCTCCGGACATCGTCCAACTTGCGCTCACTGAGACCTTCGCTGCGGCTGCCAGCACTCCGCGGTTCACCTGACCGCATCAAAAAAAACTAGAAACGGGCGCGCCGTCCCCGATATCGGATGGTTCTACGTGAAGGGAGATCGAATAGCACGTCCGGTAGGGGAGTACTCTCTTTGATGTGTTCCACAAGTTTAGTCTTCGGATACTCAAAGCCATAAACCCAATCGTCTTTGATGCGCCTCAGAAGCCAAACACACTCTTCCCCGAAATCGAACGCGACGATGACCCCAACGTGAACCCACTCTTTCAGCAAGCGGGAGTCAAAGACCCAAACCTGATGGACAATACCGTCTTTGGTCGGGTGTTTTACTCCATCGCGGATAGCTGCCCTAAACTGTTTGAGATCAGTTTGTCGCCGTAATCCGTTCACGATCCAGAACATCGGCTGATGAAACTCAGTGCGTATCCTTGCTTCCTCGGGTTTCAGGTATGAATGCTGGAATTCGACGACCAGGCCTTTGGGCGTCTTGATGTCGGCTATGTGGAGCTCACCACGATCATCCCTGGCGGCGACTTCCTGCCAATCTGTCGGGAAGTGGTTCTTCCAGTCGCGATGCCACTGGGTTTCGTTTTCCCACCAGTTGTCACAGTGCCGCTGACCCTTGTGTGCCCAATGCCAGACTTTCCGGGTTCCGCACCTGGCGATCAGTTCTGCGCCACAACCCGGGCACTGGCCTTTTGCGCCCGGTGTCGCTTCGATGCGCTGATGTCCATGTACCGCAAAGCGCATACCACTATCCCTGAGCTCGTGTCGGCCTAGCGTCGTCGCCATCATCTGCCAGTCGGTTCGGGCGACCCCCTCGGCACCAGTTCACTTGCCCTTTCATAATCCAGAAATGACACCCGCACTCATTCTTTTGGTGAATTGAAGGATGAACTGTCGGCCGTGACCAAAAATCTTCTTCAACGCCCCACCGAGGGCGTTGGTTGGGATTCAGGGAAAGACTGATGACCTCCCCACAGCCACCTGGACATTTAAGGCAGGCCCATTTCCTGATGTTACCGCTTTCGACAACGGCAAGCGACTCCGGCAAGACAGTTGACGGCTTTGGCAAGGAAGATGTCTTGGTCGTCAGGAAATCAAAAGGCAGCAGACGCAATCTGCGAAGAAGATGAGCGATTGTCTTTTTCATATCAGGTCACCATGTCCAAAAAAGGCTGCACATCCGCGCGGCCGAGGGTCGCTGGCTCATCGCAACAGGGACAGCCTGGGTGAGATTCCACATTCGGCTTCCGCTCATCGCGCGCGTGGAAGCGCCGCATGCGCGTCGGCACCATGCCGGATCCTCCAGCGAGCCCAGTCACGCCCGCCAGCCATTCATTGACCGCCATTGTCGCCGCTTCGGTCGTGAAGGTGACTACCGCAGGGGATGGATCGCCCTCGCCGAGGACATAGGCTTCCTCTTTCAGTCGGTGGTAAGCATCGGGATCATCTCGCCGCAGGGCTTCTTCACGCGCCCGCCCCGGATCGACATAACCACCACACAACAGGCAGGGATGGCCGGGTACCAGTATTGAAACTCGTGCAAAGAGATCATACGCCGTTTCTGCGCGCCGCTGCATGGCGAGCCCGACGTCTATGACCGGAATACCGTAGAAGCGGGCAAAGCGGTTCAGAAACAGACGGCCGGCATGGTCATCCGTACAGCAGAAAATCACGTCACAGGCCTTGAGCGCGTCCCATGTTGAAGGGTGTCCCGCCCAAGCATCCATCGTCACCAGCGTCATGCCGAGACCCGATTCCTCGACGGTTCGGGTGTGAATCGTAGTCTTCGGCATTTTTTCATCAACATCTGAACGCCGCGCACCGTGCAGGCGGTTGAGATTGGTCTCGTCCACGATGTCTCTGTCGAATTGGACGGCCTGTTGGACCCCGAGCCGCAACAATAACGGCAGAAGAGCACTTCCCGTAGCGCCGCCGCCGGCGATTCCACACCGAAAACCTGACACTTGCCGCGATGCCTCTTCTCCAAAAAGCCTGACTTGGCGATCCAGATAGTCCGCCGGCGTCCCGCTGAGACCGGAAATGCGCAGCCGTGGCCCAGAATGAAGAATGCGTGGAATAGCGACGGCTTTTTCCGTGTCTGTCCAGAGGCGTGCTGCGATGTCGCCATTCTTCGCGATGACAATGCTGACGAGACCGGGCACACCCTTCAGCAGGGCGGTCCGCGCGAGCTCGGCTTCGTTCCGATCGTCCTGATCGGAAAACTTGGCCTTGCCCTTCGGATGCGTGTGAACAAGGGCTGGAACAAAACCACCAATCTTCGCTTCACCCAGTAGGCGCATGAAACCGTCGGTCTGCCACGTGATGTGCCTGCCAGACGCTGAGATCAAATCGGCTTCGCCGATCGGATCAAAGCGATGAGACACCAGACGTCGCCGTGGTTGGCCTGTCCAAGGATCAGCGTCTATATCGGCAATGCCAAACTGCATGTACGCCGAGCGTTCTTCTCCGGCCCCTTGCGTCAGCAGGGACCGGATTTTTGCCTCGTGGGGGTCCAAAAAGATGATATCCAGAGCAGCCATCATGCCCGTGCCCCCGCCAAGGCCGTCTGCACCCGGGCGACCATGGTCTGAAGGCCGTCGACACCTGGGCGCCAGGCATTGTTGTGCCGCGACCAGCGCTGCCATACGCGTCCGCCAAAGCGGTGTTCTGCGGTGCAGGCCTTCGGAATCTGACCAGTGCCCGCAAGCACAAGCTTCGGTGAGACATAGAACATGTCGGGCGGACAGTCCGGATACCCCCTGGGCAACAAAATGAGGACGTCTGCTGTCTCACAGTTGAACTTGCCCGCCGGAAGCAGCAGATCCTTCAGGACGACGCCAGTGTGGCCATCTTCCGTCAGGACCTCAAACGTGTATCCGTGACCGGAAAGGTAGATCTGGTCCTTCGACGGAAGGGCGTCCCCTTCCGTCGTCGTGTCAATCAGCGATACGAACCGCTCAACGTCGGCATTGGCCAGATTGATCACGTCCGTATCAGTGATTTTCTTATCGTGCTGACCGGGAATTTCCTGCCACAGATTATAGTTGGCAGGCAGCTTGGCCAGCTTGCGCAACACGAAGCCGCTGACGCAGGCATGCGGCCATTCCAGGTCAGCGTCGTCGATCTTGAACTTGAAGCTGCGATCCGTGCGGGCAACGAGTACCTTCTCGGCACCGCGATCGCGCAGGTCATAGCTTTCGTCAAGGCGGATGTCTTCAAAGTCACCGTTGGGCAACATCGCGATCGCGACATGCTCATCGACGGGGTGCCCGCCCGCGGCCTCGATCAACTGACGACCCAAGACCTTAGGGTCGTCGAAGACATGTTTCTTGAAGTTGAGGTCCTCATCGGCGATGAGGACGCGGAAGCGAGGATCATTTCCTTGCGATTTCATGGTTTTCGTCCTTATGCAGTTACAGGCGGCAGACACCATGTCTGCGCCTTCACAAGGACAATCGCGGCGTCAGGAAGAAACCGGTAAGCCGGAACCGATCTTTTTTCTGAGCGTGCCGGCGGGCGGTGAATTACAGAGGAAAAAATAGGGGCAACGCGCGCACCGATCGCTGCGATTGGGTGGAAACCGCCCCTCGACGATCGCGATCGCGGCATCTGCGATCTTCTTTTTTCTCGAACCCAATTGGCGATCTGACATCTTCAGAAAATCACGCTCGCCGCCGGTCAGATAAACAAATTCCGCCTCACCACGTCCGTCCGCCGCAATCTGAAATGCCGCCGCGTCAAGGGCAGTGACGGCAGTGCTGGTTTTGCGCCCCGTGCGGATACGCCGGAATACGGTCGAGCGTCCGGTATCGATCTCTTCATGTGCTGTTACCACGATCTCGGCATCGTCGAACCGCAGTGAAAGCGATTTTGGCGCGCGTCGAGTTTCACCCTGCCGCATCTGGACGAAGAACTGCAGCAAGTCTTCCGATATCTGCCGGTACTCCTCGGCATAGCCGTGATCAGTCGGTCCGTGTGCGGCCCAGGCCGCGTCGACGATCGTTCGCAGTTCAGCTTCAGTCGGCACATCGTTGAGGCGACCGGTCAGTTCATCAACCACGGCTTGAACCGCGTTGTGCATACGCATGGGAGCGGACTCCATGCGCCGACCGCCGACTTGCAGCACATGTGCAAAGAAGAACCGCCGGGGGCATTTGTCGTAGGTGGCGAGTTGAGATGGGGAAATACGGGCTATCCCATCAAGCTCCAACATAAAGCGTTCAACTTCCGCAGCAGCATCTGTGACTGGAGCAATCGGCTGCGGTTGTGAGAGCTGACCGGAAATATCGTCGACAAAGCTGGATCGGCTTTGTCGATGACCGTTGGATTTCTTGTTTGGCGCATAAAGTGTAAGCCGCTCTTCCGCCCGAGACAAAGCGACAAAATACAGGCATCGTTGTTCTTCATCATGGCCGGCCTTTATCGCCTCGCTTCCGCGAAACGGCGCGCCCTCGATCATCCCGTCCGGCGGCGCAAGGTTCCGGCTTTGATTGGCAGATCGAGGAATGGAGCCGCTCGTCAATGATGGCAGGTGAAGGGCCTTGAATTCCAGCCCCTTGCTTCCGTGAATGGTCATCAGGCGCACGGCGTCGATGCTCTGAGCCGCACTTGGAAGATCGCGTAAATCTCGCTCATCCGACAGGATGACGAGACGCCGAATATGCTCAAGCAGATCGCGGATCGGGTATCCGGATTTTTCCGGCAAAGCAGACCGCAAGAAGTTTTGGAACTGCCAGAGCGCAAGTGCGGGGTTGGCATTCCCTGATCGTGCCGAGGTAGCGATGTCCGCAGCCAGCCGCGTCCGATCGAGGTAAATACTTGTAATGACCTGCCACGCACTTGCCGTCGGTTCGATTCCGTCAAATGCGTCGATGAGTGCTTTGACAGCCGCTTGGCCGTGATCGGTCAGCTCGGGCACCGAGGGCAGAATCGTCCGCCAGTCGAGAGGAAGGGGTTTCTTTATGTCGCGGATTGCCTCTATGGCGCGGCTGATGTCCTCGATGGGCATCTGGAAGGGTGGCAAGGCGGCAATACAGGTCAGGCCCATGGCCCGGGGATCAACCACGAGCGACAAAAGTGACAAAGCTTCCTTGATCTCCGGTCGGTCGAACAAAGGCCCAAGGAACAAAACCGGTATGCCACGAGCCTCCAAGCCTGAGGCAATCTCTGCCAATCGCGCATTTCCCTTACAAATGACCGCCTGATCTCGAAACGAGATTGTGTCGGCGCAAGCGGACCTTATTCGGGCGGCAATCTCGTCGATCTCATGATCTTTCGATTCAACCGAAACGAACGATGGTTCTACACCATTCTTTCCATTAAATGCCTCCGCCTCAAAATCTGCAGCTTCCATCCGTGTCTTGGCAAACTGGGCAAACGTGTCGCATATTTCCTGAGACGACCGATAGTTCGTGCTCAGCTGCAGGGACGTTCCGCCTGGAAAGTCTTCAGTTTCGAACCGGTCTATATTGTAAGAGGAGGCACCGCGGAACCGGTAGATGGACTGCTTTGCATCGCCCACGACCCAGAGGTTTCCGCCATCCGGTTTCATGGCGCGCAGGAGCCTTACACTAGCACGGTTCACATCCTGATATTCGTCTACAAGGACGTGTTCATATCGCTCTTGCAACTCAGCTCGCACCGCCTCGTCGGTTTCGACCAACGCAGTTGGACGGGCAACAAGATCACCAAAATCGACGGCTCCACGGTCCGATTTCAGTTGCTCATAGAGATCATACACCGAAGCGATCTCGAGACATTTCTCGGCCGCCAGCTGGTCTTCTTCAGTGGCTGCCCTATCAGCCATGTCTTGTGCAAGTGCACGGTAGCGATGCTGATCGACTACTTCGTCTTTTGCGCGTGAGATAGCCGACAAGATAGATCGTAAGTTATCGGTCGGATCCCACAGATCATTGAAATGTGTTAGCCGCAGGCGCGGAAACTCATCCTCAAGAAGCGCGATGGCTTCGGTCGCATCGATCAACCGCGGATCCTGCGGCAACTCTGCGCGATCGTGAAACCGGCGCAACAGATCGAGCCCGAAGGAGTGAAAGGTCCCAATCCATGCGGACCCGGCCGCTTCTGGCCAGGCCATCATCGCGCGATCCGTCATTTCGCCGGCAGCTTTGTTGGAGAAGGTCAGAAGCAGAATACTTTCCGGGTCGACACTACGGTCCCTGAGAACCGATAACCTTCCGACGAGTGTCTGCGTCTTACCGGTTCCCGGCCCAGCCTTCAAAAGCAGGGCCTTTCCATCGTGCTCTGCCGCGCGCTTTTGCTCATCATTTAGCGGCTTGGGCGCCGACGCTTTTTGTTCTTCGGGTTCGACGGGCGGCAACAGTAATGCGTCGAAAAGTTGAACAGCGACCATCGGGTAGGGCGCTCCAAGCCGGTCGGCAATGTCCTTTGCACTCAGGCCCTCATCGACATGCCAGAACCAGGCCAAGCTACGCGGAAACAGAAATTCCCGCGCAAACAAATCCATTTGGACCTCTTGGCGGGCGCGATTGCTGTAGTCGACGACACGGTCGGCGCCGCCCGATGAGGGATCCGCAGAGCGCGCAGGATCGATTTCCAACGTTGGTGGAATTTCGACTTCACCGCCAAATTCATCGTGACCGATCTCATGGGCGACCAAAAAGGCGTCGAGAAACGCGTTTCCAGTGTCCTCGTGCAATATTGTTGCGGACGCCTTCTGGAGAATGGCGCGGCCACCTTTGAGCTGTGGATGTCCCGCGGGTCGTTTGCCGACCTCGAGATCGCGAGCTTTCGCTTCCCGCAGGGCGAACTGATAAGGCTGGGTCGGATCGCCACCTTTTTCGATGCGCTGCGCATGAAGATCAGCTGCGCGTGCCCGTATGACCTCAATCCGATCCATCACCTGCAAGCAACGCCTGCAACGCGCGTTGCTCCTCCTCACTGAGATTGGCTTGAGCAACATAGTCGGCAAATTCGATTGGAGTCTCGCCGCCCGGTTTGACGTCGGACTTCATTGAAACGGGTTGTCCGTCCCCTTGTTGCATTCCATTGATCACATCCTGGATGTGCACATCTAGCTTTCTCGCGAGTGTCTTCAGCAATCCCGTGGGCATTGAGGCTAAATGCACAACGCCTGCATTCAGACCAGTGAAGAAAGCTCTTGGAAGGCCGAGTTCGCGTGCGAAATCTTTTACGCCACTGCCGAACAGGGATTGCCGGACATGTTGGACACGTAGTGTCTCGGCGTTCATCGCCTTGGTTTCAAGCGGTAGACTGGCCTCTGTTGCCTCAAGGTCGGTCATCGATAGCTCATTGAAGAGCGCCAGGAGGTCTTGAGCGTATTCGGGATAGCGTTGAAGGTATGCCTTCAACACCGAAGGCGACAGTTCCTCCTCCACCGTGAAATCGCTGAGAACGTCATCTCTATTCGCCATTTTCGACCTCCAACATCAGCGCCTGCCTGATCTTCTCGATGGCACGGTCCCGGCGATTACGAACGGTCTTCTCGACACAGCCAAGGAGCTCCGTCATCGACGGTTCGCCATCTTTCGTTGTCTCAATCGGAATGTCAGCAAGCATCAAATCAATCACCTCTCGTTCGACTGTCGGTAGAGCGTCAATCGCGCGGCGCAGGTGAATCCGGTAATCGAAATCTTCCTCGTCTGTGAGCCCGTGCTTCCTATATCGATCGAGCGCGGCTTCAACGACGGCACGAACATCTCCGGAGACAGGGTCTTGCAGGTCTTCGTTTGCATTGTTTTTGCGGTTCACCTTGCGCAGTTTGGTGATGTGAGCCGACCTGACGGCCTTATCGAATACGACCTCGTAGATATCGAGCTGCTCGTCGTAGTCTTCCCGGTCCGTGAATATGAGCTCGGTGACGTGGTCGACCGTGGCGTCGCGGATCTCTGCAAGAAGAGCATTTATGTGAATGGTTTCGCCAACATGTTTGTCTGGGCGTGGACATGCAGCTTCAACCCGATCGCGTAGGATATTGTAGAGGTCGACGAACCGTCCGTCCGAGTTGTCAGACTTCGTGCGGCGCAAATGGCAGACAAGGACTTCTGACGGCACATAATCACTGTGTCGGCGATCCCGTATCGACGCCCGCTCAAGCAGATCCTCGAAAGGCCATTGCAGGCTTTTCTTGATGAATTCAGTTATCAACGGTCGACGTGTGTAAATCTCGCCGCTGGTTTTGCGTTTTCGCAGTGGTTCGATGTCCATATCGCGCCGATAATCGCCTCAAATCAATTTGTTGCTTGGTCTTCTAACGCCTTCTTTCGTGCGCACATGAACTTCTTTCTAACTTGCATACTGTCAGAAAACAAGCTATATATCTGACAGTAGGAGCACACCATGACCACCACATCACAAGCGATCAAGGCCTATGCAGAAGCTTTGCCGGAAGGGGCGACCCTGTCGGCGAAGGAGTTGTTGCATCTCGGCGAGCGGGCGGCCGTCGACCAGGCGCTGTCGCGGCTGGTTAAGCGCGGCGAGCTTCTGCGCGTCCGGCGTGGTCTGTTCGCCCTGCCGGTCAAGACTCGCTTCGGCGAGCGTGCACCTTCGGCCAGCACAGTGGTTGAAAGTATCGCCAGTACGACCGGAGAGCGCGTGTCGATCAGCGGTGCTGCAGCCGCCAATATTCTTGGGCTGTCAACGCAGAACCCGGCGCGTCAGGTCTTCTGGACATCCGGTCCCAGTCGTCACTTGAAGCTGGGCGCCCAGGAGGTCGAACTCAAACACGTTCCCAGTTGGCAACTTCGCGCGCCAAACAGCCGGGCAGGCCACGCGTTTCGTGCGCTTGCCTACTTTGGCCAGTCGGAAGCTCGCGAGACCCTGAACAAGATAAAACCGAGTCTCAATGAAGAAGAGCGGAGCGAACTTTTCGGGTTGCGTGCCAATGCGCCGACCTGGATGGCGAAAGAACTGAGCGCCCTCGCAGTTCCTTCTCGCGCATCGTGAGTTTGAGGTGACGGACTATTTTGGGCTCTCGTCTGCTGACAAAATCGATGCGCTAGAAACGGCCGCCTCCATCCTGGGGCGGCCAGCCGATCTGCTTGAAAAAGATATCTGGGTCGTATGGGCACTCGACGCGCTGTTTGAGAGCTCAGTCGGAGATCACCTCGTCTTCAAAGGCGGAACATCGCTCTCAAAAGTATACCGCGCAATCGATCGGTTCTCCGAAGATGTCGATCTCACCTATGACATCAGGCAAATCATTCCCGACCTGATTGATGACCCAGGCAGTCCCTATCCGCCGAGCCGCTCACAAGCCAGAAAATGGACGGAAACCGTCAGGGCCCGTCTTTCGACGTGGGTCGATGCCGAACCCCTTCAGATTCTGACTGACAGAATAAAAACGTCAGGCGTGGACGCGAATGCGGTCGTGAACGATGACAACATCGTCCTGGAGTACGAAGCGGTTCGCAGTGGAACAGGTTATGTCCGTCCCGCCGTGCTCTTGGAATTCGGTGCTCGCTCGACAGGTGAACCCGCAGAGCGCCATAGGGTTACCTGCGATGTTTCCGATGCGATCAACGATCTGCAGATGCCGATCGCCAATCCGCGCGTCATGCGCGCAGAACGTACCTTCTGGGAGAAAGCGACGGCCATCCATGCCTATTGCTTAAGGGGCGCTTTTCGCGGAGGCGACCGCTACGCTCGGCACTGGTACGATCTCGACTGCCTTAATCACACCAGCATAGCCTCAAATGCGATCCTTGATCGCGACCTCGCCGAGGATGTGGCGAAGCACAAGCAGCACTTCTTTCGGGAAAATGATCTCGACGGCAATGTCATCGATTACCAAGTAGCAGTGTCCGGAGCATTGTGCCTCATACCGTCCGGAGAAGCACTCGAAGCTCTGGCGCGCGACTACCGGCAAATGCTCGATGCCGGTCTCCTTCAATCGGATGCCGTTGACTTCGAAACTCTGATGGAACGGCTTTCAGACCTTCAGGATCGTGTCAACGAAGTGCAAACACCGGGTCGCGCGCGCCTCGTTGAAGGCCAATGACATCAAAGCAGCGGATAGAATTTCGAGTGGGAGAGGTTGGTTTGAAAGAAGAGATTCGGCGCGACGCTGCGGAAACAGCGGCCGGGCGCGTGTTCCGCGTGTATGAACGACACTGCTTCAGGCCTGACTTGGACACGCTCCACAATTTGTTGAATGCCCTGCACAGCCTCAACGACCGGCTGCAGAAAGTGGTAGGTCGCGACCTTCACGACATCGAGGAGTTCATCGCGGTAAAGGTACTTCGCAACTTTGCGCATCATCAGGAAGAAGTCCGCTCGAACGTTCGTATTGTCCCGACACCCGCTCAAAGTGATCTAATGACAATGTGCATCGTCAGGCGTGATCAGATCGAGCGCGCTATTGCGAGCATCCATGGCAAGTGGCAGGTACCGAGCCGCGACGCTTGCGAAGCCCGTTTTCACTGGTACGGCGAGGCGATCAACATAAATCCTTGTATTTTCAACCTCGTCGTTCGTGTCTACGAACAACTGATTGCGCTCGGAATTAACCCGCCCGATGATGACGTCAGAAGTCTAGCCACATCATACGCTTTTGAAGAAGAACAGGGACACTCGCACTACGTCGATGGCCGTCTGACAGCCCGAGCCGCAGATATCGAGCACGTATTTTCGAAGGTGATTGCTGATCTTCCTCCACCTTGAAGAGCTCCGAGAGAGTGCCATGTACATGCGAGGCGACTGGTAACGAAAATTGAGCTGCTTGTTTCAGCTATGTTTGACTACGCATTTCGCGCCGCCGATGCGTTGGCAAAGCCTGATCGCTCGTCGCGCCAATCTCGACATAACCTCGGGCCTTTTTTTCCTTAACAAGTGCCGACATTGCCGAAACCGCCTCGATGTGTGACGTGTACCAATCCACCCGATGCCGGCCGCGTGTTCCGCGACGGCCCCAGACGCGCTCGACGCCGGCGACGTCAAATAGCCCGTCCGTCAGTTCTACGTGGTAGAAGCGATCCATGTTCACATCGGGATCGGTCCGCGCCAGGTCAATCCGCATGGTGCCCTCCCACGGTCATCGGCTGATAGTCTCGAGAAACACATTCGAGGCGCGGGTTCTCCTGATCGAGTCCCCATCGCCGCGCTGTGTAGAATTCGAGGGCCTTCCGCACACGTAGTTCGAGGCATTCTCCCTCGAAGCCGAACTCGATACGCACAACCCGCCTCTGTTGCTCCGTCAGATCGCGATGCGGTCTCAGTTTCAAGATGGCGCAGGTATTCCAGTCCACGTCCTCGGGGATGTCCGACGCCTCCCGGCGTTTGGCGAAGGACTTGGACGGATCGATCCGGGACGGGATGAAATCCCGGAAGTCCTGGCGCGTGTAGCACCAGGCTCGCACATGAAGCCGCACACCGTCCGAGGCGAAGCGGAGAGGGGCGATCCACCGGGTTTCGTGGTCCGGATCTCGCATCGATTGATAGACGATCTCGATGGCTTCACCCGCCAGCAGTGCGCGGTAGAGTGGTCTGAACGTCTTTACAGTCTGCATGCGCTGCAGGTCCGGGAGCGTCTCGATCAAGGCCCGGTCTTGCACGCCGAGAAGCTCTTCGAGCTCGTCCGTGGAAGCCCGGCCGCACAAACGGGTGAAATCGTCTGTGGTCAGATATCTTTTCGAGGAGGGGTCGTATCGCAAAGCCTCTGCGTCCGATGCCTCCAAGTAGACCTTGAAGTCCAGCGCCGCCTGCGGATTCGAGATACCGAACCGGTCAATGAGAGAGGCACGCGTCGCCGCACCGTTCCAGAACAGCAGGCGATCAAGGTATTCGAGGCGTTCCCGCTGGGCGTGTTTGAGGTCTTCAAAGGCCATGGTCACTTCTACCTTGACTCCTAAAAACTGTCCATCTAAAAAATATACGTATAATAATTATTGGTGCAGAAATGAGGGTACTTCACACTGCCGACTGGCATCTTGGAAAGACCTTGCGGGGCTTGTCGCTTCACGAGGATCAGGCCCACGTCCTCGATCAGATTTTCCGTACGGTCGTCGCAGAAGGGGTCGATCTCCTGATCGTCGCCGGGGACGTCTACGACAAGGCCTCGCCCTCGGAGGCCGCCGTCAAACTATACAGCGATTTTCTGGAACGGGTGTATCGGGACACCGACACCGCGATCGTCGTGATCGCTGGGAACCACGATTCCGCCCAGAGGCTCGGCACCGCCTCGCGTCTCTTCGATCCTAAACGCATTCTCGTTAGAGGGCCGGTCTCGAGCGACGAGCCCCCGCTTATCCTCGACGACGGGGCAGGTCCGGTCGCGATCTCAGCTCTGCCATACGCCGAAATCTATGCCACGCGCCGCGCCTTCGCGGACGAGGCCATCCGCTCGCCCGAGGATGTGTTGCGCGCGCAGATCGGCGCGGCACGCGCACAAGTTCCCGAAGGCGCGCGCTGGATTATTGTCGCGCACGCCTTCGTCACCAACTGCCAGCCGACAGACAGCGAACGCACATTGTCGGTCGGTACAGTCGAAACCGTTCCGGCGAGCATCTTTGATGGGGCCGACTACGTGGCGCTCGGGCATCTGCACCGCCCCCAGAGCGCAGGAAACGACACGATCCGATATAGTGGTGCGCCGCTCGCCTTCGGCTTCGACGAAGCTGGCACCACAAAATCCATGACCCTCTTCGACCTGAATGCGGAAGGGCGTGTCCAGGATCTGAAACTCATAGCCTTCCATCCGCTACGTCAGGTGCGCGAGGTGCGAGGGTATCTGGCAGACCTTGTCGCCGAGGCTGAGGCGCATCCGAGTAAAGATTACATCCGTGCCATCTTACTCGATGAGGGCGCGCTGATCGAACCTGCCGCGCAGCTACGACCGCATTTCCCGAACATCTTGCAAACGTTGCGGGAGACTACCCGCGAGTTGGTGACGACGAGCGCCGGACGGGCAACGTCCAAGCTGGATGATCCAATCGGTGTGATCGGGGAGTTCCTCGAATACGTGCGCGGGGAGGGCGCGTCGGAAACGGAGCTTGGTGTGACCAAAGCCGTGCTCGACGGACCTGTCATGGAGGAGGTTGAATGAAGCCGATCCGCCTGACCATGACCGCGTTCGGACCCTACACCGGGACCGAGGTCGTCGATTTCTCCGCGCTCGAGGCGAGCATCTTCGGGATCTATGGCGAGACCGGCGCGGGCAAGACAACGATCTTCGATGGCATCTCCTTCGCGCTCTTCGGCCAATCCTCCGGCGCGGAACGGGCTCCCGAAGACATGGTGTGTCATCACGCCCATGCCACCGATCTCACGCGCGTCGAACTCGTCTTCGATCTGGGATCTGAACGTTATGTTGTCTGGCGGATCCCGCCCCAACAGCGGGCTGCGCGCCGCGGGTCCGGCACGACGACTCAATCGCATGAGGCATATCTGTTCCGCGCGACCGGCATGGCGCTCGAGGACATCACCGAGGACAACGCGGGCGAGATACTCGCTGAGAAGAAGGTTGGTCTGGTCGATGCGAGGATTGAGGAACTCCTCGGATACAACGCGAGACAGTTCCGTCAGATCATCCTGCTCCCACAAGGCGATTTCCGCCGCGTCCTGACGGCCAGCTCCGACGAACGGTCGCCCATCCTTAAGCAGCTATTCGACGTCGGACTTTATGAGACCTTCGTTGCCCAGATGAAGACGAGGGCGGCAACGCTCGCCCGACGGATCAGTGACGAAAGAATCCGGCGATCGACCCTGCTCGGCGACCAGACCGAAGGGCAGCTGGACGAGACTTGAACCGCGCCGGGTTTGCCGGAGGCTCCAACTCCTGAGTAGGATGGAGCATCATGAGCAAGACGACGAACAAGTA